>NZ_JASJEV010000030.1 GCF_030067675.1 Chelatococcus albus
GCGGCCCGCTTTTCCTGCCCCCTCATTCCTCGTCGTCGCCGTTGTGGCTGCTGGTTTCGAGGAGGATGTCGCGTTTGCCGGCGTGGTTGGCGGGGCCGACGATACCCTCGCGCTCCATGCGCTCCATGAGCGAGGCGGCGCGGTTGTAGCCGATCTGCAGGCGGCGCTGGATGTAGGAGGTGGAGGCCTTCCTGTCGCGCAGGACGATGGCGACCGCCTGGTCGTAGAGGT
The DNA here is from genome assembly GCF_030067675.1 of Chelatococcus albus. GTDB lineage: Bacteria > Pseudomonadota > Alphaproteobacteria > Rhizobiales > Beijerinckiaceae > Chelatococcus_A > Chelatococcus_A albus. The sequence goes on from NZ_JASJEV010000030.1 coordinate 232, forward strand.
CGCCGCCGGGGGCGCCGAAGGCCGAGCTGTCGAAGACGGCGCCGGCGTCCGCCTCCGCCCCGCCGCCCTCCTCGTCGGCGGTGACGGCGTCGAGATACTGCGGCCGGCCCTGGGCCTTCAGATGCGCCACGATCTTCTCCACCTCCGCGTCGGAGACGAAGGGGCCGTGCACGCGCATGATGCGCCCGCCGCCGGCCATGTAGAGCATGTCGCCCTGGCCGAGGAGCTGCTCGGCCCCCTGCTCGCCGAGGATGGTGCGGCTGTCGATCTTCGACGTCACCTGGAAGGAGATGCGGGTGGGGAAATTGGCCTTGATGGTGCCGGTGATGACGTCAACGGAGGGGCGCTGGGTGGCGAGGATGACGTGGATGCCGGCGGCGCGCGCCATCTGGGCGAGGCGCTGGATGGCGCCCTCGATCTCCTTGCCGGCGACCATCATCAGGTCGGCCATCTCGTCGACGATGACGACGATGTAGGGCAGGGGCTCGAGATCCATGATCTCGTCCTCGTAGACGGCCTCGCCGGTGTCGCGGTCGAAGCCGGTCTGCACGGTGCGGGCGATGACCTCGCCCTTCATCCTGGCCTCGGCGACGCGGGCGTTGAAGCCGTCGATGTTGCGCACGCCGAGCTTGGACATCTTCTTGTAGCGCTCCTCCATCTCGCGCACGGCCCATTTGAGCGCCACGACGGCCTTCTTCGGGTCGGTGACGACGGGGGTGAGGAGGTGGGGGATGCCGTCGTAGACGGAGAGCTCGAGCATCTTCGGGTCGACCATGATGAGGCGGCACTCCTCGGGCTTCAGCCGGTAGAGGAGGGACAGGATCATGGTGTTGATGGCCACCGACTTGCCCGAGCCGGTGGTGCCGGCGACGAGAAGGTGGGGCATGCGCGCGAGCTCGGCGATGACGGGCTCGCCGCCGATGGTCTTGCCGAGGCAGAGCGCGAGCTTCAGCTTGGTCTGCTCGAAGTCCTGCGAGGCGAGGAGCTCGCGCAGGTAGACGGTCTCGCGCCGGGCGTTGGGCAGCTCGATGCCGATGGCGTTGCGCCCGGAGACGACGGCGACGCGCGCCGACACCGCGCTCATCGAGCGGGCGATGTCGTCGGCGAGCGAGATCACCCGCGACGACTTCGTCCCCGGCGCCGGCTCCAGCTCGTACAAGGTCACCACCGGGCCCGGACGCACGTTGATGATCTCCCCACGAACCCCGAAGTC
>NZ_JASJEV010000031.1 GCF_030067675.1 Chelatococcus albus
TGAGCGGTCCGAGACATGGGTGACAGGACGTACCGGACACATGGGTGACACTTCCCCCAGGCGCGCCTGGGGGAAGTGTCGATGCCGTGGAAGGAGTGTTCGGTCATGGACGAGCGTCTGCGATTTGTCGCCCGGCTGTTGGACGGAGATGGGATGAGCGAGGTCTGTCGGGACTTCGGCGTCTCGCGGAAAACCGGCTACAAGATCTTCAACCGCTATCGGGAGCACGGGCTGGAGGCGCTGAGCGACCGCTCGCGCCGGCCGGTGCGCTACGCCAACCAGCTGCCGGCGCCGATCGAGCAGCTGATCGTCCGCTGCAAGGAGGACAAGCCGCACTGGGGCGCGCGCAAGATTCGCGAGTTGCTGGTGCGCCGGCTGGCCGGCGACGTGCGCGTGCCCGCCAAGAACACCATCCATGCGGTCCTGCACCGGCATGGCCTGGTCAAGGTCCCTGGCCGCCCGCGTCGTCGGGCGCAGGGCACGGCGCTTTCGCCGGGCGCCGAGCCCAACGACCTCTGGTGCGCCGACTTCAAGGGCGAGTTCAAGCTGGGCGACGGCCGCTACTGCTATCCGCTGACCGTCACCGACCACGCCTCGCGCTTTCTGCTGCTGTGCGAGGCGCTGGAGTCCACCCGCGAGGAGCTGGCCATCACCGCCTTCGAGCAGCTGTTCCGTGAGCGCGGCCTGCCCGGCGCGATCCGCTCCGACAACGGCGTGCCCTTCGCCAGCCCCAACGGCCTCTACGGACTTTCCAAGCTCTCGGTCTGGTGGCTGAGGCTCGGCATCGAGATCGAGCGCATCAAGCCCGGCCGGCCCCAGCAGAACGGCCGCCACGAACGCATGCACTTGACCCTGAAGAAGGAGACCACCCGCCCGCCGGGCCGCAACAGCTTGCAGCAGCAGGGCCGTTTCGACGCCTTCGTCCGCGAGTTCAACACCGAGCGGCCGCACGAGGCGCTGCAGATGAAGCCGCCGGCCGAGGTCTACTCCCCCTCACCAAGGCCCTACCTGGGCCTGCCTGAGCTCAGCTATCCGCTGCACGACCGCGACATCATGGTCACCGCCTGCGGGCGGCTGTGCATGCACCGTAAGAAGATCAACATCTCCACCGTGCTCGCCGGCCAGCGGCTCGGCATCAAGGAAGTCGACGAGGGCATATGGCTCGTCAGCTTCATGCACTACGATCTCGGCTACATCGATCTGGAGCAGAAGACCCTGCAAACCCTCGACAACCCGTTCGGCCCGAGGTTGTCACCCATGTCTTAGGTACGTTCTGCAACCCATGTGTCCGGGTTGGACA
>NZ_JASJEV010000032.1 GCF_030067675.1 Chelatococcus albus
TGACCTGCCCCCCGCCGGTCCCTCATTCATTGTGAGAGCCCAGGGGTTTGGTAGCTGATCTCCATCGCCGGCGGTAGCGGCCGGGCGGTGGAGCTGATTACGTTGCGCAACCGCCCGGCCGCGGGGTTCAGCCGCACGGCTTCGGGGGTAAGCCCGCCGTGCGCCGAGTGTGGGCGCACGTGGTTGTAGTCGAGCCGCCAGCGCTCGATCACGGCGCGGGCCTCGGCCAGATTGGCGAAGACCTCCTCGTTCAGACACTCGTCGCGCAGCTTGCCGTTGAAGCTCTCCACGAAGCCGTTCTGTTGCGGCTTGCCCGGCGCGATGTAGTGCCAGTCGACGCCGGTGCGATTGGTCCATTCCAGCATCGCCCGGCTGGTCATCTCGGTCCCGTTGTCGCTGACGATGGTCGCCGGCTTCCCCCGCCGGGCGATCAGGACGTCCAGCTCGCGGGCCATGCGATGGCCGCCGATCGAGGTGTCGACCACCAGCGCCAGGGCCTCGCGGGTGAAGTCGTCGACGATGCACAGGATCCGGAAGCGCCGGCCCCAGCTCAGGGTGTCGGCCACGAAGTCCAGGCTCCAGCGCTGGTTCGGGCCATCCGGCAGCGCCATCGGCGCCCGTGTCCCGGTCGCGCGCTTGCGGCCACGCCGCCTTCGCACCGCCAAGCCCTCTTCGCGATAGAGCCGGAAGAGCTTCTTCTTGTTCATGCTGACGCCTTCACGCTCGAGCAGGATGCCGAGCCGCCGGTAGCCGAAGCGGCGTCGTTCCGCCGCCAGGCCCCGCAGCCGCTCCCGCACGTCCGCATCGCCTGGATCGGCCACGCGACGCACCGTCTTGGGATCGACCCGGACCAGCCCGCAGGCGCGCCTCTGCGAGAAGCCGCGCTCCGCCATCAGGCGAAGCACAGCCTCCCGGCGCGCTGCAGGCCCGGTCAGTTTTTTCCCAGAAGGTCCTTCAGGGCCGAGACGTCCAGCATCGACTCCGCCAGCAGCTTCTTCAGCCGCCGGTTCTCGTCCTCAAGCGTCTTCAGCTTCTGCGCGTCCGACACGCTCATGCCGCTGTACTTGGCCTTCCAGCGATAGAAGGTCTGCTCGCTGATCCCGTGCCGCCGACACACCTCCGCCGTCGGGCTTCCGGCCTCCTGCTCCCGCAGCACGCCGATGATCTGCGCCTCGTTGAACCTGCTCTTCTTCACGTCCGTCTCCTCTAGGTGACGGACTCTCACTCAAACCGAGGGATCAGGAAGGGGGCAGGTCA
>NZ_JASJEV010000033.1 GCF_030067675.1 Chelatococcus albus
CGCAAGGCGTTCGGCGCCGCGCAGATCCTGCACGGGGTGTCGATTGACATCGCGGACGGAGAGTTCGTGATCCTTGTGGGTCCGTCGGGCTGCGGGAAGTCGACGCTTCTGCGCATGATCGCCGGGCTTGAGAACGTGACGGCGGGGGAGATCCGCATCGGCGAGCGGGTGGTGAACGACGTGCCGCCGAAGGCGCGCGACATCGCCATGGTGTTCCAGAACTACGCCCTGTACCCGCACATGACGGTGGCCGACAACATGGCCTTCTCGCTGAAGCTGCGCAAGGCGCCGGCGGCGGAGGTGGAGGCGCGGGTGCGGCGCGCGGCGGCGATCCTGGGGCTGGAGGCGCTGCTCGGGCGCTACCCGCGCCAGCTCTCGGGCGGCCAGCGCCAGCGCGTCGCCATGGGCCGGGCCATCGTGCGCGACCCGCAGGTCTTCCTCTTCGACGAGCCGCTGTCGAACCTCGACGCCAAGCTCCGGGTGCAGATGCGCACGGAGATCAAGGAGCTGCACCAGCGGCTGAAGACGACGACGGTCTATGTCACGCACGACCAGATCGAGGCGATGACCATGGCCGACAAGATCGTGGTCATGCACGACGGGCGGGTGGAGCAGATGGGGGCGCCGCTGGCCCTCTACGACCGGCCGCAGAACCTGTTCGTGGCGGGCTTCATCGGCTCGCCGGCGATGAACTTCCTCAAGGGCCGCATCGCGGCGGACGGGGCGGCGGAGTTTGTCACCGACGGGGGCCTGCGCCTGCCGCTGGCGGGCGTGCCGGCGGGGGCGGCGGGGCGGCCGGCGATCTACGGCATCCGGCCGGAGCACTTCGTCATCGACGGGGCGGCGGGGCTGCCGGCAGAGGTGAGCGTGGTGGAGCCGACGGGGTCGGAGACGCAGGTCTTCGCCCGGCTCGGCGGGCAGGAGGTGGTGGGGGTGTTCCGCGAGCGCATCGGCGTGGGGCCGGGCGACACGCTGCCGCTCAAGCCCGACCCCGCCCTCGTCCACCTCTTCGACGCCGACACCGGCCAGAGACTCTGAACCCGCGCGCCCC
>NZ_JASJEV010000034.1 GCF_030067675.1 Chelatococcus albus
TCAGGCCGCCTTGCGCGAGGACGGGGCCTGGGCAGTCTGTGGCGGCGCGGCCTCATTCTCGCCCGCCCGATCGAGCTCGGCCTTGAACGCGACACCGAGGTCGGCCAGGGCGCGGGCATCGGCGATGAGCTTCTCGTAGAGCGTCATCAGCAGCCGGAGATGATTGGCCTGGAAGGTGATGAGCCCGCCGAGGTCGTGGATGTCCATGGCCGCCTTCAGGCGTGCGCCGCCGAGGTCCACATAGGCCTGCAGGGCATCCATCTGGAACGCCGTCAGCCTTTCCAGGTTCGCGAGCGTCACCCGGTTCGCCTTGTGTGCCTGGACGGCGAGCGCCTTGGACGGCCCCAACAGGTCGTGCAGCAGATCGGTCATCTATCCCTCCTCATGGACTGACCACGCGCGGTCGTGACGAACGCCCCCTCGCCCCGTCTCAGCCATGCCCCCCGGGTGCCCCGACATAGGAGGCCAGCAGGATGCCTCCCGGGCGCCAGCCCCTCCCGAGCCTGGCGAAGCGGATCGCCTCGCTGCGATTGGCGAACGTCGCCCCGACGAGGCCGCCCGCCTCCCTCACGACCCAGCTTCCGTACGGGCTGCGGCCGATGACGAAGATCGGATGCGACATGCCCGCCATCTGGTGAGCATCGACATGGTCCAGGATCATGGTGCCCTCTCCCGGTGGAATGGATGATGCGCGCGCAACTGCCCCGTCGGGCGGCGGCCATGCGGTCATCGGCGGGGCTTCCCACGGTCGCCGCGCACAGCGCGCGCCCGC
>NZ_JASJEV010000035.1 GCF_030067675.1 Chelatococcus albus
GACTTCCAGGCCGACTCGGACATCAACGCGGCCCTCGCCGAGCTGAAGAGCGCGGCCGAGACGCTGCGCGCCCAGGCCTCGACCTTCGGCGCCAACCTCTCGGTGCTGCAGAACCGCCAGGACTTCACCAAGGGCCTCATCAACACGCTGACCACCGGCGCGGATTCGCTCGTTCTCGCCGATCCGAACGAGGAAGGCGCCAAGCTCCTCGCCCTGCAGACGCGCCAGCAGCTCTCGCAGACGGCCATGTCGCTCGCCAACCAGGCCGACTCGGCGGTGCTGCGCCTCTTCTGAGGTCTCGAGCCGAAAGCAGTCACGAAAGAACGGCGGCGGGTTCATCCCGCCGCCGTTTTCTTTCATTCGCCGCCACCCGCACCCGGAATGTCGGCGCACTCGGCAATTTGACATTCGTTTACCATAAGACGGCCAGCAGTGAGGTGTTTACTTCCCGTTATCGTTTACGCATTAAGCCTAACAACGTCTTCAACAGGACATTGAAGACGAGCCAGAAGGGCTCAAATCACCAGAAAGGTGCTTATAATGTCGAACGTTACTCTCGCCGTCGGCGTCCGCAACGCGCTCGTTTCGCTTCAGAACACCTCCGGCCTGATGCAGACGATCCAGAATCGTCTGGCGACGGGCAAGAAGGTCAACTCGGCGCTCGACAATCCGTCGAACTTCTTCCTCTCCGCCG
>NZ_JASJEV010000036.1 GCF_030067675.1 Chelatococcus albus
GCGGCACCAGCATCGGCGCCCTGGTCCCGATCGCCCGCTTGCGCCCGCCACGCCGGCGAACCGCAAGCTTCTCCTCGCGGTAGAGCCGGAACAGCTTCTCGTGGTTCACGACGAGGCCTTCGCGCCTCAGCATCACGAGGAGACGCCGGTAGCCGAACCGGCGCCGTTCCTGCGCGATTACCTTCATCCGCTCGCGAACCTCGCCGTCGTCCGGACGGCCGGTCTCGTAGCGAACCGTCATGCGGCAGCAGCCGATGGCTTTACACGCCCGCCGTTCGCTCATCCCGAAGGCATCCTTCAGGCGAGCGACAGCTTTCCGCTTGGCCGCGGACGTCACCATTTCTTTCCCACGAGATCCTTCAGCGCCGCATTGTCGAGCATGGCGGCGGCCAGCAGACGCTTCAGCCGCGTGTTCTCATCCTCCAGCGCCTTCAGCCGGCGCGCCTCTGAGACGTCCATCCCGCCGAAGCGGGCCTTCCAGTTGTAGATCGAGGCGTCGCTGACCCCGTGCTTGCGACACAGGCCGGCGACCGGAACCCCGGCCTCGTGCTCCTTCAGAATTCCGATGATCTGCTCTTCAGAGAAGCGGCTGCGCTTCATGTCCTGGTCCTCTCAGTGGGCCAGAACGAACTTCAATCCGGATTAGATCGCAGGGGCAACGTCA
>NZ_JASJEV010000037.1 GCF_030067675.1 Chelatococcus albus
GATCCAGAATCGTCTGGCGACGGGCAAGAAGGTCAACTCGGCGCTCGACAATCCGTCGAACTTCTTCCTCTCCGCCGGTCTGAACGCTCGCGGCAGCGACCTGTCGAACCTCCTCGACACCATGGGCCAGAACATCAAGGTCCTGGAAGCCGCCGACAAGGGCATCACCGCCATCACCAAGCTGGTCGAGTCCACGCAGGCCACCGCCCGCCAGGCGCTCCAGTCGGCGTCGGTGAACCTCAAGACGACCGGCACGGCCAACCTCAGCGCCTACACCGCTGCGGCCGGTGACGCGGGCAACCTCGTCATCACCGTTGGTGGCACCAACAAGACGGTGGCGGTTGCCGCCGGCGACACGGGCGCCCAGATCGTCGACAAGATCAACGCGGCCGGAGGCCTGAAGGCCGAGCTCGACGCCGGCACCGGCAGGCTGTCGATTTCGGCGCTCAATGGTGAGTCGCTCGCCATCGACGCCACCTCCACCGCCGCGACCCTGACCGCCCTCGGCCTCAGCGCCGGCGCGGTGACCCGCGGCACCTCGGAGGTGAACGCCACCCGCAAGGCCCTCGCCGCCCAGGTCGCGGAGCTGCGCACGCAGATCGACCAGCTGTCGAAGGATGCCAGCTACAACGGCATCAACCTGCTCGCCGGCGAC
>NZ_JASJEV010000003.1 GCF_030067675.1 Chelatococcus albus
CGCGCGGTCTTGCGCGGGGTCTTTCGCGCACGGCGGGCATTTGCGCCGCGCTCGGCGCGGACTATAGCCGGTGGCGGCGGCTCCGGCGGCGGCGGCTCCGGCGGCGGCGGCTCCGGTGGCGGTGGCTCCGGCGGCGGTGGCTCCGGCGGCGGCGGTCACGGCGGCGGCGGTCACGGCGGCGGCGGTCACGGCGGCGGCGGTCACGGCGGCGGGTCCGGCGGCAAGGGCTGACGGCCGCGCGGCGGCCGGACTTGAGCCGCCTCGCCTCTCGGCCTTCGCCGAACGCGGTCCTTGGACCGATCGGTCGGCAGACTGCGGATACGGCCGGCACCGGCCGTATCCCCTTGCCGGTTCCTGGTCCTCCAGGCCTTCTGCAGCCAGTGCGACTGGTGCATCTCGCTTCCGTTACTGGAAGTCGACTATTCCGCCCTTCCATCGCAGTTGCGAAGGCCGGCCATCCTCTTGAACAGGCAAGTATTCTGGGCCGCGACCGGGCAGGTCCGGAGCCTGGATTTCCGGCAGCCTGACGGCCGCAGCGCCCCGGCTTTCGGTGGTCGAACCGCACAAGCGCTGAACATGCTACCGCGTCCAGCTCGCCGATAATGAGTTCGAACTAATCACAGACCTTCCTCATATACCATATCCGCTATAAATATTCCGCTTCCGAAGTCGCTGACTATACGGCGCTTCCAAAATAACCAGGTCCGTTCAACCGATGCGCCCGCTCTGCGCGGCTGCACCGGGCGTATTTCTTTGGTCGACGGGTCGCAATTCACGACCAACTGCGCCTCAGCGCGGACGGATAATCCCTCGAACCCAGCTTTGGGAGGACGTCATGCCGGTGAACAACAACGACACCTACAACGTCAACCAAGCCAACGGCCTGAACGATTCCGACATCGACCTCAACGTCGCAACGGTCACCCAGCTCGGCATCGGCAACTTCGCCGGCGCCATCCAGGGCGTGAACAGCGGCGGCAACACACAGGGCAACGCCTCGGCGATCTTTGACACGGGAGGGACCGGCGGCCTGCTGAACGACAATGACGACTATCAGGTCGGCCAGCAGAACCTGATGAACGACGCTGACGGGAATCTCAACCTCGCCAATATCGGGCAGGCAGGCTTCGTGAACTTCGCCGGAGTTCATCAACACACGACGAGCGGCAACAACGATCAGACGAACATCTCGAGCATCGAGGACAGCGGCGGAGGATTCGGTTTCCTGAACAACAACGATGACTATCACGTCAACCAGTTCAACGGCCTGCTCGACAGCGACCAGAACATCAATGCCGCGCAGATCGGGCAGATCGGCCTCGCCAATCTGGCCGGGGTCGCCCAAGACACCGACAGCGGCGGCAACACCCAGAACAACACCTCCACCATCGACGACGGCGGCCTGTATCTGGGGGCGTTCAACGGCAATGATTCCTATCATGTCGGGCAGCAGAACAACCTGTTCGACCAGGATGCCAACGGCAATGGCGCCGGCATATACCAGTTCGGCATTCACAACTTCGCCGGCGTCCTGCAGAGCATCGACAGCGGTGGCAACAGTCAGGGCAACAGCTCGACGATCGCCGACTACGGCGGCGGCTTCGGGTTCGGCAACGGCAATGACACCTATGCGGTGAACCAGTTCAACGGTCTGCTCGACAGCGACCACAACACCAGCATCGGGCTGATCGGTCAGGCAGGCATCGGCAACATCGCCGGCGTCGACCAGGTGACGTGGAGCGGCGGCAACGACCAGAGCAACACGTCGAACATCGCTGACCTCGGCTTCGGCTGGGGCGTCGCGAGCAACAACGATCACTACACGGTCGGCCAGTCGAACATCATGTTCGACAACGACATCAACACGAATGTCGGCATCGTGGCGCAGCTCGGCGTCGGCAACTCGGCCTTCATCGACCAGGACATCTGGAGCGGCGGCAACAGCCAGAGCAACTCCTCCACGATCTACGACACGGGAGGCTCCGGCTTCTTCAGCAACAACGACACCTATGACGTGACGCAGGCAAACTACCTGAACGACCAGGACGCCAACGCCAACGCCTCCGTCGCCGCCCAGGTCGGTCTCGGCAACTTCGCCGGCTTCATCCAGGACATCGACAGCGGCGGCAACACGCAAGGCAACGTCAGCACCATTACCGATCTCGGCGCCTGACCTGGCACGCCGACTCCGGCGGATGGCGCCCATCCGCCGGCGTTCGGTGAGGCGCGATCGCCAGATCGCGCAGCACGGAGCGGACCCGCCGCACGGCGGGCCCGCCCTTCTCGGATAAGGGCCGAGCCATGCCACACGATCGCCTGTCCGAACTCCTCTGGAATTACCTTCGTGTGCACGAGCGCAGTCCCGCGATGACGAAGGCGACGGACGACGGCGCCGCCCACAGGACGTCGACAGAGGCGGAAATCGTCCAGATCGGCCCCGATCCGAGCAGCAAGCCGGCGACCGCAGAGGACGGACCGACAGGCCCGGAACCGCTCGCGATCGAGACCCAGCCCTTCCTCGACGGCTTGCACCTTCTGCCCGGATCGCCCGACCTTCCCGCGCCGGGTTTCTTCCAGGTCTCGGCAGGCCGGGAACTGGCGCAGCCGATCGCGAGCGCCACGCATCCCGCCCCCGGCGCGGGCTCCTCTCCGCCTCATCTCGTGCCCTCGCAGGGGCGGGGCGAACACGGAAGGGAAAATGACGGCTGGGAGAGAGGGATCAACGCCCCCGCCCCCCAGGGGCAGTCGCCCGCCGCCCTGGGCGCCGGCGATCAGGTGACATCGCATGGCCCCGCGCCCATCTCGCAGGTGATCCAAAGCGGCGGCAACCTGCAGCTCAATGAACTGATCATCCAGCTGGCGCCCCATCTCGACGGAGCCGCCCTCGGCAACACGACCATGCCGGCCGCCGACGTCCAGGCGCTGTCCGCCGACCTCTGGACGCTGGCCGAGCCGGGACACACGCCGGGATTGGAGATCGACAGGATCGCCGGCGACTACGCGTCCATCGTAGACGTCTCGCAGTCGAACATCATGTTCGACGAAGACCAGAACCTGCAGGCGGCCCTCGCGTTCCTCGATCCCGCTGATGCCGCGCTCCTCGGCCAGGCAACGGTCAGCGGCTCCAACAGCCTCGTCAATGAGGCCATCCTGCACACCGGGATGCAATACGACATCATCGCAGTGATGGGCAATTACTACGAATACAATATAATCATACAGATAAACCTAATCATTGACCAGGATCTGAACGCACTGCTCCTCACCGGGGACGGCGAGCCCGGCTCAGGCTCGGCCGAAGGGGGGCAGGGCCTCGCCTCCGGCGGCAACGTCCAGTCGAACGACGCCGCCATCGTCGACAGCAACAGCGGCGGCGGCCTCCAGCTCGTCGGCGGGCAGTACAGCGAGGTGTTCCTGGCGTCGCAGACATCGCTGATCCGCGACGGGGATCTCAACAGCATCCTCGCAGATCTCGGACCGCAGAGCCTCTTCGCCACGATGAATGCCAGTTTCGTGACGAGCGGCGGCAACACACAGACGAACCGCGGCCGCTTCGGGAGCGAAGAGGTCGCCCCGGGCGAGCCGCAGGTCGATCTCGCCAAGGGCCTCGGGCGGGGCGCCGTTCTCGAGATGCAGGACAACCTCGGGCGGCCGCTGCGCGCCCTCTTCGTCGACGGCGACTATTACGACGTCAACATGATCGTCCAGATCAACATCCTGAAGGACGGCGACATCAACGCGGCACGCGCGCAAGGGGGCGGCCGCTCACCGCACGCCCACGGTGACGGCCTTTCAGCCGACGGCTTTGTGACCCTCGACTTCGATCAGCTCGTGGATACCGGCCACAACGCGACCGCCAATCACGCCGTGATCATCGACGACAACGGCGGCTTCCAGTTGATGATCGTGGGCGGCAACTACGTCGAGACCAACGTCATTCATCAGGAGAACATCCTGGTGGATGGTGATGCGAACGTTGCCGAGGCCGCGCGGGCTCACCGGCCGGCTCCGGCCGGCGACGAGATCGACCAGGCGGCGCTGCACCATCACGCCAACGACTTGCTGCACACCCTCTCCGGTTGACGAGACGCCGGAGGGCCGACGCCGCGCGGAGAATTCGCGACCAACAGGAGAGGAACGGCCCGGCATGCCGTACGACTGCGCGAGGAATGGCGACATGTACGACGGTCCGACCTCGGAGCTGGCACCGGCCCGCCCGGATGCAAGCCGCCGGCGCCCCGAATTGCCGCCGCGCATGCCGGTGGCTGCCCGGCCGCCCCTCGAACCTGTCGCGCCGGACGAAGCCGGCCCGCCCCCGCCCTCCGGCCCGCATCACGCCGCCGAAACGGAGGGGCAATCGCTCGCCTTCGACCTGCCGGGCCGGCGCGGCGGCGGCGACGAGATCGTTCCGCCGCGTCCGAAGCCAACTGGCGACTCCCGGCCCCGCCGGCCGCAACGTCCGGGACTGGAGAGCCTGCGCGCGGCCCTGCGCGTGTGCAGCCAGGGCCTCTTCCACGTGGGCGCCTTCTCCATCGCCATCAACCTGCTGATGCTGACGGTGCCGCTCTATCTCTTCCAGATATCCGACCGCGTTCTCACGAGCCGCAGCACCGACACCCTCCTGATGCTCTCGCTCATCGCGGTCGGTGCCCTGACGCTGCTGTGCGTTCTCGATGCGCTGCGCCGCTTCGTGCTCACGCGCGTCGCCATGCAGACGGAAGCCCTGCTCGGCGCTCCGGTGATGACGGCGGCCCTTCGCTCGGCGGACGTGAGCGCCACGCGCGACATCCAGGCACTGCGCGACCTGCAGCAGGTCCGCTCCTTTGTCACCGGGCCGGTTGTGCTCATCCTGTTCGACGCGCCGATGGCCCCGCTCTACTTCGCCGCCGTCTTCTTCATCCATCCGACGCTCGGCTTCATCGCCCTCGTCGCGGGCGCCATCCTGCTCTTCATCGCCTGGGTCAACGAGGAGATGACAGCCAAGGACTACGGCGTCGCCAGCAACCATGCCATGAGGGCGACCGTGCAGGCGGCGGCGCAGGCGCGCAACGCCCAGATCATCAGCGCCATGGGCATGCTGGAGGAGGCGATCCAGCTCTGGGGCCGGGAGAACGCCGCGTCGATGCGAGCACAGGTTCTCGCCAGCGATCGCAACATCTATCTTGCAGGCCTGTCCCGCTATCTGCGCCTCCTCACACAGATCGCGATCCTCGGCACGGGAGCATATCTCGCGCTGGAGGCCCAGGTGACCGGCGGCATGATGATCGCCTCCTCGCTCATTGCCAGCCGGGCGCTCGCACCGGCGGAAGGCGCGATCGAAGGTTGGCGCAGCTTCGTGCAGGCCAAGACGTCCTACGACCGCATCAAGACCCTCCTCAACAGCCCGGTCCTTGAGCAGGAGCGCCTCATCCTGCCGAAGCCGGAGGGACGGCTGACGGTCGAGAGGTTGCTTTACATCCCCCCGGGCACGAAACGCACGGTGCTCAACGGCGTCACCTTCTCGCTCGCCCCCGGCGACTCGCTCGCCGTCATCGGGCCCTCCGGCGGCGGCAAGTCGACGCTTGCCCGCATGCTCGTCGGATGCATCCTCCCGACCGCCGGTCACGTCCGCCTTGACTACATGGACCTGCGCAACTGGGACCGCCGCCAGCTCGGCGAGAGTATCGGCTATCTGCCGCAGGACATCGAGCTCTTCCCCGGCACCATCAAGGCCAACATCGCCCGCATGCGGGAGGACGCCACGGACGAGAGCATCGCCCGAGCCGCGGCCCTCGCCGGCGTGCATGAGATGATCTCGCAGTTCACGGACGGCTACGAGACGGAGATCGCCGTCGACGGCAGCCCCCTGTCCGGCGGCCAGAAGCAGCAGATCGCACTCGCGCGGGCCTTCTTCGGCGACCCGCGCCTCATCGTCCTCGACGAACCGAACGCCAATCTCGACACCGTCGGTGAGCGGGCCCTGGCCACAGCCCTCGCTCGCGCGCGGGCGCAGGGCATAACCGTCGTACTCGTGACGCAACGTCCGGCCGTCCTGCAGAGCGTCGACAAGATCCTGGTGCTCCGGCAAGGCGTCGTCGCTGCCTTCGGCGAGCGCGAGCAGATCCTGCCGCGCCTGACGGGACAGCGCGAGGACGAACTCGGGATCGGCACGGCGAGCCGCGCCCGCTCTCCCGCGACGACACCGGGGGGCCTTTGAGACGACAGGGGAAGACTGGCGGAACACAGGCGGGGGCAGTGCCTGTCGCACCCGCGACGCAACGCCGGAGACAGGGCATGGACAAGGCGCTCATCATCGGCGGCGAATGGTATGCCGACGTGCCGCGCAGCACGCGCGTCCCGGTTGCCATTGGCCTGTTCGCGCTCGTCTTCGGTCTGGCCGGCTTCGGCATATGGGCAAGCCTTGCCCCCATCGACGGCGCCGTGGTGGCGCCGGGCACCTTCGTCGCGACGGGGCAGAACAAGATCATCCAGCACCTCGAGGGTGGCATCATCAGCGAGATCCTCGTGCGCGAGGGCGACGTGGTCGAACCCGGCGCCCCGCTCGTCCGCCTCGACCCGACGGATCCCCAGGCCAACCTGCGCCGCCTGTCCCTGCGCAACGACCGCCTCATGGCCATGCAGGCCCGCCTGCGCAGCGAGATCGACGGCAGGACGGACGTCGTCTTCCCCGCCGGCCTCGTCGGCAGGGCGGCCGACGGCGAGGTGGCGGCGATCATCGCCGGCCAGCGCGACGAATTCGTGGCCCGCCGGGAGCGCGCCCTGAGCGAGGTTGCGATCCTGGAACAGGGGATCGCCGCGCTGCGCGAGGGTATCGCGGGCAGTCAGGCGCAGCTCAGAGCCGTTGGCCTGCAGCTCGAGCTCGTGGAGCAGGAACTCGCCGGCAAGCTCGAGCTCCTGAAGAAGGGCTACGTACGCAAGCCCGACGTACTTGCCCTCGAGCGCGCCAGGGCCGGCCTCGAAGGCCAGATCGGCCAGCTCACGGCCGCCATCAGCGATGCCAAGGAACGCATCGCGCGCGAGCAGCAGAAGATCACGCACGTCAGGTCGCAGCTCGTGCAATCGGCCACGGAGCAGTTGCGCTCCACCGAGGCCGAGCTCGACGACGTCAGGGAACGGCTGCGCACGGCGGAGAACGTCCGCGGCCGCGTGTCGATCAATGCACCCGTGAAGGGCATCGTGGTCAAGATGATGGTCCACACGCCGGGCGGCGTCATCGCACCGGGCAAGGACATCCTCGAACTGCTGCCCATCAACGACGAGCTCATTATCGAGGCGCGTGTGCGGCCCCAGGACATCGACCGCCTGCACCAAGGCCAGGACGCGCTCGTGCGCCTGACCGCTCTGAACCAGCGCGTGACGCCCATGCTGCCCGGCCGCCTCGTCTACGTATCGGCGGACGCCCTGCCGGACGACAGGGCCGGTCGCGCGGCACCGACGAGCGCCTATGTGGCGCGCATCGCGCTCGACAAGGCCGAGGCCGCGAAACTCCCCGGCTTCCGCGCCACGCCCGGCATGCCCGCCGAGATCTTCATCAGGACGGGCGAACGCACCTTCTTCTCCTATCTGCTCAAGCCACTGGTGGACAGCTTCACCCGCGCATTCAGGGAACGCTGACCCCATCCTCCGTCCCTTGCGCCCGCGCCGGCAGCAACGGCCGCTCGGCAGGTTCGGAGCGGCGCGCTAGACTGGGGACCTCCGGCAGCGGGGCGACTGTCAAGCAGGGCGCACAACCCAGGCGCGCCAACCATATCGAGATCAACCACAGATACAGATTATTAATTCACTTCATATACTCGCGTATAGCTAATGAGAGAGAATACAAAGCCAGAATAGATCAATCAGCATGATTGACTTTCTCGAACTGAACGATTTGATTCTATAGAACAATCAAACTTTAATCCCGATGAAACTCTTGTCCAGTAAATATATGTAAACAAATGTATTGCCCCCGGAAGTAACCATCGCACTTTCTTGCAATTTGTGAAAAATGCGTGTAAATTTGATCTCTCATGGGATGGCGATCTCGGCTGCATGAATTGCGGCCGTTTTACCCATGACACAAGGAGAACGGGCAGGCCTCTGAAAGACGGGGAGTGCGTCATGCTGCCTTCGCTTGGGGCGGGACCGGACGGTCAATCCCATCATCGCGCCGCGCACGATGCCGGCGAGTCCAGAAGGACCGAAGTATTCCAGAGAACGGAGGCGATCGAGGCGGTTCCCTGCGCCCACCAGAACCTGGTGGGCGGCATCATCGACGTCTTCAGCCGCCTGTCCGGCTGCACCAGCAGCGTCGTCATCGAGACGAGCGGCGCCTCCTACGGCATCGTGCATATCGGCGGCGAGGCGGCGCCCGACATCACCGAGCATTGCCTGATGCGCCTGCGTTCCAGCGGCGCGAGCCTCGGTAGCGCGGCGGCATCTCGCGCCAATACCATGCTCATCCAGCGCGAACCCTTTCGCGACGGGCACCTGTTGACCGGTTCCATCCCCATTCTCGGGCACAATAACCGGCGGGCGCTGGTCAGCGTCCTGTTGCCCCAGATGCCGGGCTCCCTCGGCGCCGATCGCGAGGAAGTGTCCTTCACCGCTCTCCTGCACAGCGTGAGCGAGGCACTCGCCGTGCGCGACCGGCCGGAGGTCTCGCACCTCGACTGGGTGCGCTCGGGTGTCGTCGACCGCTGCGTGCCGTGGGGCTACGTCGTCGTCGACGACGAGGCCAATGTGCTCTTCTCCAACCATCGGGCGCAGAGTGCGCTGGCCCAGGGCGGCGGCATCGAGATCCGTTCCGGCCGCCTGAGGGCTGCGCGGTCGTCCGTCGATCGGGTCCTGCATTCGATCATCGCCAATGTGGCGCACGAAGGCGACGACGGCGGAGCTGTCAACGAGGTTGCGCGCGTGCTCGGCGTTCCCGGCACGGATGGCGAGAGTCGCTACGCGCTCAAGATCGCACCCTGTGACCGCTGCAGCGATCTCGACGTGCCGACGGCCTATGTCTTCATCATCGACCTGCGCGCCGAGCTGAAGGCGAGCCATTCCGACCTCGCCATCCTCTTCTCCCTGACCGAGAAGGAATCCCAGTTCGCCGAGCTGTTCTGCCAGGGGCACAAGCTCAGCGAGATCGCGGAGATGATGGGCATCGCCGTCAACACGGCGCGCGTCCATCTGCACAACCTCTTCAAGAAGACGCGCACGACGAGCCAGGTCGAGCTCGCCTGGAAGCTCGCGCGCGTCCTGTGACGCGATGGGCCCACGGCGCGGTGCTTCGGTGCCGCCCGCCGCTCCGCCCGCATTCCCGCCTCACACCGATCGTGCGGGTGAATGCCCGGTCGGCGCGCCGTGAAGGCCCTGCCACGAGGGGCGCACAATGGACGTTCCGGAGGTGAATCCGGCAACCGGGGGAGGTGTCCATCGCCAGCGGGGCGACCGGGTGCCCCACCCGACCGTGACACACACGGGATGGCGATCGCGCGGGAGAGTCGGGTGGGGCGGCGGGTACCGTAACGGAATACCCGCAGGCGGATTTGGCCAGACTTCGCCGCGCTTGTCCACTGCCAACCGGCTGCCACCGGCCGCGACATTGCGGACCATTCACGTGCCAGTGATCGGTCGCACGCGCCCGGCCGCTGTCGCACCGTCGCGGACAGGCGAATTCGTTGCAGATCGTCAGATCGCGGCCCCCGCGACGCGGGGGGCGCGACATTCCGGCGCGGCATCGCGCCGGGCGACACCCGGTCGAGGGCGATGATGCCTGCGCCCGACCAAGCCCCCCCTCGCCCGCAGACCGCGGCGCCCGCCTTGCCGGCATCGGCCGCGCGGCAGTGGATAAACCTGACGGCGCTCGCCGTCGTGCTCCTGACCCTCGTCGCGCTGAAAGCGGCGCAATGGGCGGATCCGCTCAAGGGCCTCCTCATCCTCCTCGTCGCCATGGCATTGCCCATCATCGGGCTCGAAGCCTGGTGCACACGCCATTCCGGGGCGGGCGCCGTCGGGCCGCAGGCCCGCCGCCGCGATGACCCCGACCGCCCCGCGCGTGTCGCGATCAAGCTCGTCGGCCTCCTCGCCACCTATGCCGCGATCGGCTTCGCCTATTGGCTCCTCCCCCTCTATCGCGACGGACAGGCGGTCGTACTCATCACCTTCGTGCAGATGATCGCGCCGCCCGCGGTTCTGGTTGCGCCGCTCTACGTCTGGGTCGCGGACCGGCGCCTCGGCGAGCCCCGTGACGGCTGCTACATGGCGGGCCTCGCGGCACTCGGCCGCTGGCCCGAGGTGAACCGCGATATCCTGCGCCAATATGCGCTCGGCTGGCTGGTGAAGGCCTTCTTCCTGCCCATCATGATCGCCTCGGCGCACGAGGACCTGCGCTGGTTCCTCGCCCTCGACATCGGCGGGTTCCTGAGAGGCTACGACTTCGGCTGGTACGAGTTCGCGTACCGCTTCCTCTATTTCATCGAAGTGTTCTGGGCGGCCGCGGGCTATCTCATGACCCTGCGCCTCGTCGGCGGCCACATCCGCTCGGCCGAGCCCACGCTCCTCGGCTGGGTGGTCTGCCTTGCCTGCTACGCGCCCTTCTGGGGCCTGCTCTCGCGCTCCTACTTCGCCTATGACGCCGGGTATCCCTGGGGCCTGTGGCTGGCGGACGCGCCTGTGGTCAAGCATGTGTGGGGCGTGGCCATCCTCTTGCTCCTTGCGGTCTATGCCTGGTCGACGATCGCCTTCGGCATTCGCTTCTCCAACCTGACGCACCGTGGCATCCTGACCAACGGGCCCTACCGGTGGACGAAGCACCCGGCCTACATCAGCAAGAACCTGACCTGGTGGCTGATCGCCGTGCCCTTCGCCGCGCAGGGCGGGACTGCCGAGGCGCTGCGCCAGTGCCTCATGCTCCTCGGCGTCAACGCCATCTATTTCATGCGCGCCAGGACCGAGGAACGGCACCTCGCGCGCGATCCCGACTACCGCGCCTATGCGGCGTGGATCGCCGAGCATGGGCTCTTCGCCCGGGCGCGGCGCCTCCTCGCCGAGATGCTCGGCCGGCGCATGGCGGTGGGGTCGCCCGCCGAGGTGCGCGAGGTGAGCTTTGTTCCCTCGCGGCGACGCGAGGGCTGACGGCCGGCCCCCGCTCAGTCCTTGCGCCCGCCGACCGAGGGGCTGAAGACCATCAGGCTCAGGATCTCGAAGAGCATCTGCGCGCCTGCATGCGCCGTGTTGGTGGTCGCGTCGTACTGCGGCGCGACCTCCACCACGTCGCCGCCGATGATGTCGAGCCCCTTGAGCCCGCGCAGGATCGCCAGCGCCTCGCGCGTCGTCAGCCCGCCGACCTCCGGCGTGCCGGTGCCGGGGGCGAAGGCGGGGTCGAGGCTGTCGATGTCGAAGGAGAGATAGACGGGCCCCTCGCCCACGACCTCGCGCGCCTTGGCGACGATCGTCTCGATACCCATGCGTCCGATCTCCTCGGCGTGGATCACCGTCATGCCGGAATCGTAGGAGAACTCCCACAGATATTCGGCCGAACCGCGAATGCCGATCTGGATCGTCCGCTTCGGATCGAGCACGCCGTCAAGCACCGCGTTGCGGAAGGGGCCGCCGTGGTGGAACTTCGACAGGTCGAACTCCCCGCCCGTATCGCAATGGGCGTCGATGTGGACCATGCCGACCGGCCGCTTCTTGCCCACGGCCTTGAGGATCGGATGCGTCACGGAATGGTCGCCGCCAACCGCCAGCGTGGCGATGCCCGCCTCGATGAGGCGTCCGAAGAAGGTCTCGATGTCGGCATGGCTCGTCTCGAGGTTGAAGCGGCTGCGGAAGGGCACGTCCCCCACGTCCGCCGCGCGCAGGTCCGCCAGGGGCATGCAGTCGAGCACGTGGTTGTAGGGCCCGATGCGCTCGATCGTCCGCACGGCCCGCGGGCCGAAGCGCGAGCCGTTGCGGTTCGTCACCCCGAGGTCCATCGGCACGCCGACGAGGGCGACCTGCAGGTCGCCGAAATCCGTGCCCTCGGCCGGCGCCGGCACATAGGGCGCGGCGAGGAAGGTCGGGATGCCCGCATAGGGCGAGACGCGCGTGCCGCGGGCGTTGAAGATCTTCTCCGCCACGCGCTTGAAGCGCGGATCGAACATCTCGCCGCCGTGGACACTGCCGTACTTGCGACGCAGGCGTTCGAGGTTCTCGCTGTCCATCGGCTTTCGTCTCCTTGACCGCTCGCGGGACCTGTCCGACGGCGGTCCCTGCGGCCACGATAACCGAGGCGCCGGCGCGCGCCAGCCCCGCCGGGCGCTCGCGGGCCGCATGGCGGGCGTGCCCTCACGGCAATTGCCTGCTAATCATCCGCTCGCCGTGCCGCGCGCACGGTCCCAGCCCTTGTCTCCGTCACAGAGCCTGCCCATGCCCGGGATCAATCCCCTTCTTGTCGACACCTGCAGCCCCCCGATCCCGGAAGCGCAGGGCTGGGCGCGCCGCTACGCGGGCGCGCACGGGCCCTTCGTCGACCTGTCCCAGGCCGTCCCCGGCTACCCGCCGCACGAGGGCATCCTCGCCCGCCTCGCCGAGGCGGCCGGCAGCCCGCGTTATGCCGGCTACGGCGCCATCCTCGGTGATCTTGCCCTGCGTGAGGCCTATGCGGAACATCTCGGCGAGCTCTACGGCGGCGCGTTGCGCGCGGCCGAGGTCGCCATCACCGCCGGCTGCAATCAGGCCTTCTTCGTCACGATGCTCGCCCTTGCCGGGGCGGGCGACGCCGTCATGCTGCCGACGCCGTGGTATTTCAACCACAAGATGACGCTCGACATGCTCGGCATCGAGGCCCGCCCCCTGCCCTGCGCCGCCGAGAGCGGTTTCGTGCCCGATCCCGACATCGCCGAGGGACTGGTCGACGAGCGGGTGAAGGCGATCGTGCTCGTGACCCCCAACGACCCGACGGGTGCGGTCTATTCGCCCGAAGTCATCGCCCGCTTCCAGGCCCTGTGCCGCAAGCGCGGCCGCTGGCTCGTCATCGACGAGACCTACCGCGACTTCCTCGCCTCCGGCGTGGAGCCGGCGCATCGCCTCTTCGCCGATCCGCACTGGGGCGACAGCCTCATCGAGCTCTACAGCTTCTCCAAGGCCTATTGCGTGCCCGGCCATCGCCTCGGCGCCATTACGGCCGCTGCACCGGTGATCGAGGAGATCGCCAAGGTCATGGACTGCGTGCAGATCTGCGCGGCGCGCCCCGGCCAGGCGGCGCTCGCCTGGGCCGTGCCCGCGCTGCGCGACTGGCGCGCCCACAACCGCGCCGAGATCGGTCGCCGGGTGGCCGCCTTCCGCGCCGCCCTCGCGCCCGTGCCGGGCTGGCGCATCGATTCCATCGGCGCCTATTTCGCCTATCTGCGCCACCCCTTCCCGGACGCGACCGCGCGCGAGGTGGCGGAAAGGCTCGTCGTCGAGCGCGGTGTGCTGGCGCTTCCCGGCAGCTACTTCGGCGAGGGGCAGGACGGGCACCTGCGCGTCGCCTTCGCCAATGTGGACGCGGTCGCCATCGGCACACTCGCGGCCCGTCTCGACGGATTCGCGCCCTGATCGGCCTGCGCGCCGCTGCGCCGCCCCCGTCCTCGAAGCATCTGCGCCCGCTGGCGGAGGCAACTGCAGCACCTCCGCCGGCACGACGGCAGAACCGCAGCCCCTGCGCCCGCCGCGGCGGCATAATTCCTCCAACGCCAGCCGGCCCGAGCCTGTGGGAGGAATCATGTCATCGAGCGACTTCATCGCGCGCGAAGATCGCTTCGGAGCGCGGAACTACGCGCCCCTGCCGGTGGTGCTCGCACGCGGCGAGGGGGCCTATCTGTGGGACGTGGAGGGACGGCGCTATCTCGACATGATGGGCGCCTATTCCGCCGTCAGCCACGGCCACATGCACCCGCGCATCGTCGCGGCGGCCAAGGCGCAGCTCGCGCGCGTCGGCGTCGTCTCGCGCGCCTATTATTCCGACCGTCTCGGCAGCTTCCTCGAAAAGCTCTGCGCCCTCTCCGGGCTCGACCGCTGCCTGCCCATGAACACGGGTGCCGAAGCGGTGGAGACCGCCATCAAGGCCGCCCGCCGCTGGAGCCACCGGGTGAAGGGCATCCCGGAGGGCAAGGCGGAGATCATCGTGGCCGAGGGCAATTTCCACGGCCGCACCACCACCATCGTCGGCTTCTCGAGCGAGCCGTCCTACCGCGAGGGCTTCGGACCCTTCGCCCCGGGCTTCGTCACGGTGCCCTTCGGCGACGCCGCCGCGATGGCCGCAGCCGTCACGGCCCATACGGCGGCCATCCTCGTCGAGCCCATCCAGGGCGAGGCCGGCATCCGCGTGCCGCCCGCGGGCTACCTCGGCGAGCTGCGCGCCATCTGCGACCGCAACAACGTGCTCCTCATCCTCGACGAGATCCAGTCGGGCCTCGGGCGCACGGGCCGCATGTTCTGCTTCGAGCACGAGGGCATCCGGCCGGACGGGCTCACCGTCGGCAAGGCGCTGGGCGGCGGCCTCCTGCCCGTCTCCGCCTTCCTTGCCCGCGCCGACGTCATGGCCGTCTTCGAGCCCGGCAGCCACGGCTCGACCTTCGGGGGCAATCCCCTCGCCGCCGCCGTGGCGGAAGCTGCGCTCGATACCCTCGTCGACGAGGCGCTCGTCGAGCGCAGCGCCGCCCTCGGCGAGACACTCCTCGCCCGCCTCGCCGCGGTCCGGCACGGCGCGATCCGCGACGTGCGCGGCAAGGGCCTGTGGGTGGGCGTCGAACTCGATCCTGCGCAGGCGCCGGCGCGCGAGGTCTGCCTCGCCATGATGCGCCGCGGCGTCCTGAGCAAGGAGACGCACGAGACGGTGGTGCGCTTCGCCCCGCCGCTCGTCGTTACGGAAGCGGAGATCGACCACGCGATCGACGTCTTCCAGGCTGCCTTGAGCGAGGTCGCGCCCCTGCACCGCGCCTCAGCCGCCTGACGCCGCCCGCGCCCATCACGATGAGACCCACGGAGCCATCCATGACGGCGATGACCGCTCACGTCGCCCCGCGTTCCCACCTCGGCAAGGCCGCCATCGGCACGGCACCCGACGCCCGCGGCACACGCATCGTCGCGGTGCAGGGCTGGACCTGCGACCGCACCAGCGGCGGCATGCGTGGCGCCGCCCTGCTCGCGCGCGCGGCCGAAAGGCGCTTCGGCCGGCCGGTCGATCTCGTCGGAGAGCCGCTGCCGCCGGCCGACCTGCCGTGGGACAGGGCACTCGCCCGCGCCCGCCCTGCGCTCGATGCGGCGCGGGAGGCGGTCGAGGCGGCGCTCGCCGCAGGAAGCCGGCCGCTCAACCTCCTCAACAAATGCGGCACCAGCATCGCCAGCCTGCCGCCGATCGTCCGCCACCATCCGGACGCCTGCCTCGTCTGGTGCGACGCTCACGGCGACTACAACACGCCCGAGATCACGCCGACGGGCTATCTCGGCGGCCTCGTCATCGCCGCGCTCTGCGGCCTGTGGGATTCGGGTTATGGCAACGGCCTGACGCCCGATCGCGTCATCCACGTCGGCGGGCGCGATCTCGACCCCGCCGAGCGGGACCTGATGCTCGCCCACGGCATCACCCTCGTCGAGGGCCGGCGCGACGCGCTCGACATCGACGCCGTGCGCCGGGCAGTGGGCGACCGGCCGGTCGTCTTCCACCTCGATTGCGACGTCATCGATCCCGGTTACCTGCCGGCCGAATACCGCGTGGCCGACGGCCTCACGCCCGCCGCTGCGAAGCGCCTCGCCCGCGCACTCGGCGAGCATCACGACATCGTCGCGGCCGAGATCACCGAGTTCGAGGCCCCCGAACTCGAACACATGGGACAGGGTGCCGTCGACACCATTCTCGACATCGTCGAGGCGCTCGGCATCATCGGGCGCTAGACCGCCACGGGCGCGGTCAACGCCCTCCACCCAAGGATCTGGGGCGTCACTTCCCCGCCGGCCGGGCGCCGGCCGGGCGCGTCCCGGCCAATCGCAACCGGTCAGGCGCGGCGCTCCTTCGCGCGTCATCCGCGGGACGCGCCCGGGGATGACGAGCGCAAGCGATCATCGAACGATCGACACCATCGTGCCGGGAGCACCGCTACCCGCCCGCGCCGGCAATCATCTCGCGCAAGGGATAGCCGTCGAAGAGCTTGGTCTGTTCGATGATCGGCACCGTCACGAATTTGGCGATGCCGATCTCGGCCTCGATGAGTTCGTCGGACAGTTGCCGCAACCTGTTCATGTCGGGCACCACGACCATGAGCAGATAGTCGAAGCGCCCGCTCACCTTGTAGCTCGCCACCACCTCCGGCTGCCGGGCGATCGCCTGGTCGAAGCGGCGGAAATCCGCCTGCCGGTGGTTTTCGAGCGTGATCTCGACGAAGGCCTTCAGTGTCGAGGCGATGCGATCGATGGCGACCTCGGCGAGATAGCGGCCGATCAGCCCTTCCTCCTCAAGTCGGCGCATGCGCGACAGGCAGGCGCTCGGCGAGAGGTTCACCCGTTCGGCGAGGTCCTGATTGGTGATGCGCGCATTCTTCTGCAGCTCTTCCAGGATGCGCAGATTGATGCGGTCGAGCTTCATCTCGGGCATGGGACCGACCTGTCGTCACCCCCGCCGCCTGAGCAGGGGCTCGAAGCGGCGAGGCCGCACCGATCGCCCGGCGCGGCCCCGCGAAAGCAGCCTGTTCGGAGCCCGGCTCCGGTGATCCTCACGCGCCGCGGCGCGCGGCCATGCTCCACAGGCCCGGCATGAGGGCCGCGCCCAGCGCCGTCTTGAGGAGCGTCGCCCAGTAGAAGGGAGCAACGCCGACGACCCAGGCCTTCTCGGCGCCGAAGAGCACGGCGAGCCAGGCAAAGCCCGCGACGAACACGGCAAGGTGGCCGAGCGCCATGGCGACGAACACGCGCCCGACCGAGCGGCCCCAGCCGTGCTCGGCGAGGAAGCCCGTGAGAGCCGCGCCGAGGACGAAGCCGATCAGATACCCGCCCGTCGGGCCGAGCATGTAGGGCACGCCGATGCCCTTCTCCGGCGTGCCGGCGAAGACGGGCAGGCCGAAAGCGCCCTCGACGAGATAGAGGGCGACGGTCGCCGTGCCGAGGCGCCAGCCGTAGGCAGCGCCGAGCATCAGGACGACCAGCGTCTGCATGGTCATCGGCACGGGATAGAAGGGCACCTGCACCTTGGCGGAAACGGTGAGCAGCAGCGTGCCGGCGAGCGCGAGCACGGCGGCGCGCAGGAGCTCCGCCGCCACGGCCGCCTGCCGCGGCCACAGCACACCCGCGAGTGTGGTCGAAAGGGAAGCGCTACGAACGGTGCCGTCCGGCATGGGGTCCTCTCCCTCGGCAGGGGGCGGCATCGCCCGCCGCCCTTGGAACGGATTCGTCCAGACCGGCTGGCAAATCCGCCCGGATGCAATAAGTGAGTGCGGAACCGGGCGGCGGACTCGCTTTTCATCCACCCGGTCCCGCGCTCCCGGCTCTATACGGGAGCGGCAACGCCCCCACAAGGCCGGCCGCCGGGCCGGGCGCCGCGATGGAGCGACCATGGCCGAGGACATCCCCTTCGAGCGCGACTTCGCCGCCGAGCCGGGCGCGGTCGTGGTGCTGACGCCCCTCGTGCGGCGCGTGCTCGTGCCGAATCCGGGTCCGTTCACCTATACGGGCACCTGCACCTACATCATCGGGCGCGGCACCGTGGCGATCCTTGATCCCGGCCCCGACGACGGAGCGCATGTCGCGGCCATCCTCGATGCCGTGCGCGGCGAGACGGTGAGCCATGTCGTCGTCACCCACACCCATCGCGACCACTCCCCCGCTGCGGGAGTGGTGAAGACGGCGACCGGCGCGATGATCGCCGGTTGTGCCCCGCACCACCCTGCCCGGCCCCTGGCGCTCGGCGAGATCAACCCGCTCGACGCGAGCGCCGACAGGGACTATGCGCCCGATCTCGTGCTCGACGACGGCGAGGCGGTGACCGGCCCGGGCTGGAGCCTCGCCGCCGTGGCAACGCCCGGCCACACGGCGAACCACCTCGCCTTTGCCCTTCCGGAGGAGAATGCCCTGTTTTCGGGCGACCACGTCATGGCCTGGTCGACCTCGATCGTCGCCCCGCCCGACGGCTCCATGGCGGACTACATGGCCTCCCTCGACAGGTTGCGCGGGCGCGGGGAGGCCGTCTATTGGCCCGGCCACGGCGGTCCGGTGCGCGAGCCACAGCGCTTCGTCCGCGCCCTCCTCGGCCATCGCCGCCAGCGCGAGGCGGCGATCCTCGCCCGCCTCGCCGCCGGCGACGAGACGATCGCGGCCATCGTGCCGAGGCTCTACGAGGGCCTCGCCCCGGCCCTGCATGGGGCTGCAGCCCTCTCCGTCTTCGCCCATCTCGAAGATCTGGTGGCGCGCGGCCTCGTCGTCGCCGACGGCCCGCCCGCGCTCGACGGGCGCTTCCGCCTCGCCTGACCGGGCGGCGGCCCGGCGCGAGGCTGGAACCCTTCCGGTTAGGCGGAGGCCGGTTCGGCCAGGCAGCCGACCGTCATGCCCGTCGAAACCGCGGCGCGGAACGCAGCTTCGGAGCATGACGGGCCGGGGCGATCCGAGAACCTCACTCTGCAGCCGCCTTGGCCGCCTCGAGCTCGATGACGTCGATCTCGGCCTTCGAGATGCAATCGACCGGAGCGTCCTTGACGTCGATGGGACCGAACTGGAAGCTGCCCTTGCCGCCCCAGTCCTTGGGATTGAGCGCCATCGTGCACTTGAACGGCCAGATAGCCGTGCCGATCGCCGGCGGCGGGACGCTGACGACGCCTTCACCGGTCAGCCCCACGAGGATCTTGTCCATCCCGAGCCCGGTATGATGGTAATGCCCCCTGACCGGGAAGGGGCGGAAGAGGTACGGTATGGGCTGCGTCACGCGCGCCACGCCGTGGACGTCGTCCGTCTGCTCGTCGAAGGTCAAGGCCAGATGCAGAAGCGGCGCACCCGGTACATTCTTGTAGCCGACCAACAGCAACTTGCTGAAAAGCTTCGATTTATTCGCGGTTCGGATCGTCGCGGACATAATCATCTCCCCTGAAAAGGCACTGGCTCTCAACGAGCGGCGGAATGGTAGCAAGGTAGCAAGGTAGCAAGGTATTGCAACCAGCAATTGAGTAAAATTAGATATTGCACGCTATGATTTTATGTCGGCGGGGCAAGGGCTTCGCCCAAGGACCTCCCTCACGCTTGCCGCCGAGCGAGGGCTCACGCTCATCCGGGGCGCCGCGGCCGAGGCTCGCCCGGAAGGGATCTGCTGCGGGACCTCTCCCGGTTCCGATGTTGCGCGCCCTCAGCGTGCCTCGGCCTGGGCCGAGACCTCCTCGAGGAAATCCGTGATCCGCGCGGCGTTCACGCCGAAATCATGCGCGCCGTACCGCGAGGCCGAGCGCACATCGATGCGCGTGCCCCCGACGCGCGGGCGCAGCCGGACCGTGATGTCGTCGGGAAAGCGCAGGATAAGGCTGCGGTCCACAGCGTCGAGCCGGCCGAGGCCGATGCGCCCGCCCGGCGGCGCGGCTTCCACGATCTCCCAGCCCATGACCTGCGCCGCCTTGCGCACCGCCTCAAAGGCCTCCTCCGGCGTCAGGTCGAGATGCAGCGGCGCGACGAGGGGATAGGCCTCGCGCTGCCGGCGCCGCGTGGCTGGCGCCACCTCGACCGGCACGTGGCCGCCGCGCGCGGCGAGCGCCGCGCGCGAGCGCGAGAAGGCCGGCGGCTCCTCGATATCGGTGCTGACGTCGTTGAGCTTCGGCAGGAGCACCGCCTTGAAGGCGAGGAACCCCGGCCAGGCGAGCACCGCGAGCGCGAGCACGAGCCCCTGCACGGCCCGGCCGAGCCCGCGCCGGCCTTCGAGCCAGATCATGGCGAAGGCGATCGCCGCAAGCCCGGCCGCGCCGAGTGCGAGAAGGAGCCCTGAGCCGAAGACGGCGAGCCCGGCCGTCATCTCGACGCGCTGCTGGCGTACCAGAAAGACACCGATGAGTGTAACGGCGAGCGCGAACCCGCCGATCCGGCGGCTCCAGACCGCGGCACGGGTGACGGGCTCTTCGAGGATCAGGCGGCGCATCACTTCGCTTTACAGATCGCCTTGAGCGACCGCCACTCCTCCTCGTCGAGGAGGGGCGCCCCGGTCGCGGCGGGTCTCCGCGTCGCGAGGGCCGCCATGCGCTCCTCGCTCATGGGGTGGCTCTGGAGGAAGGGGAGGCTGCTCGCCTTCTCCCCGGTGATCCGCAGCAGGAAGATGCCGAGCGGCTCGGCCGGGCGGCCGACGCCAGTCATCAGATCCGCGGCGAAACGGTCCGCCGCCCGCTCGGCATCGCGGGAATAGGCGCTGTCCACGAGCACCTGGCCGACGAGCACGAGCGCGCCGCTGCCGCTGATGTCTCCGAAAAGGAGCCCGAGCAGGAAGGAGCTGCCGCCCGTCTGGATGAGCTTGCGCAGCCCGTCCCGGCCGGCGACATGGCCCATCTCGTGGGCGAGCACCGCCCCCACCTCGTCCGCGTTCTCCGCCCGCTGCAGGAGACCGTCGAGCAGGTAGATCCGCCCGCCCGGCAGGGCGAAGGCGTTCGGCACCTGGGAGGGCAGCACCGCCACCTCGACCTCCATGGGCAGTGCCGCCCTGGCAGCGAGGCGGGCGACGAGGCGGTCGAGCGCCCACCGCCCGGGAGCCCCGGCGCAGGCCCGCGCGCCGAACAGCTCGCGCACCTGGCTGTCGACGGCCTGGCCCAGCCGCCGTTCGGCCCCGAGCGGAATGAGCGGCGCCAGCCGATCGGCTGCAAGCGGCACGAGATAGACGACGGTGAGAATGATCGAGGCGGCCGCCGCCAGCGAGACGGCGACGATCTTCGGCACGGCGCGCCCCGCCGCCCTCTCCTGCTCATCGAGGCGCGGACAGCGCCGCGCGACCTCGACGGCGTGCGGCCCGTCCGCAAGCTCGAGCCGCGCAAGCTCGGGCGCGGAGCCGCAGCGCAGGCGCAGGAGGCCCGGCGGCCCCTCGATGCGTCGGATCTCGGCATAGGGCCAGCGGGCGAGGGGCGCGCCGGCCTCGCTGATCATCACGGCGTCGGTGTCGAGCGCGAGCGTCACGTGGCGCCGCCTCGCCGTGGCGCCGTCGTAGAAGCCCGCGCGGGTTTCGCCGTCCATGGCTCCGCCTTCTAGAACCCGCCGACGTCCAGCGCATCGGCGAGCCCTTCGCCCAGTGCGCCGGCGGGCGTGCCGCGCGCCGCCACATCGTCGAGCGCCGCGAGGTTGGCGATGGAGATGGAGGCGACCGCCGCCGCCCACAGGCCGCGTTCGAGATAGAGGCGCCGGATGATGCCGAAACCGAGGAGAAAGAGGAGATAGATGGCTCCCGTGGCAACACCGCCCATGATCGTCCCGGTCAAGCTGGCTCCGAGGCTCGCCACGGGCACCGCCCCGGCGAGAAGCCACAGGCAGAGCGCGATGCCCCCGGCACCGACCAGCGCATAGGCGATGCTGACACCGAGCGTCCTGGCGTAGCAGGCGAAGACGCTGCGCATGGAGAGATCGCTCGCCACCGTGATCGGGCCGAAGCGCAGGCCTTCCAGCACCCAGCGCATCTCGATGGCGCGGAACAGCGGATAGATGACGAAGGCCGCGAAGAGCAGGATGAGAATGATGATCGATCCGCCGATGTAGCCCCCCGCGCGCGGCCCCGCCACTCGCCCGATCGATTGCGCGGCAAATGTGCTGATGAACGCCACCACCGCGGTGAGCACGGCGACCAGCCACAGCCAGACGCCGCGCTTGAAGAACACCCAGCCGGTGCTCGCGAAATCCCCCGAAAGATCGCCGAAGCGGGTATGGGCGAGCTTGTAGCGTTCGAGCGCCGCCGCCCGCCAGGGATAGGCGAGCCCGAGCGTCAGAAGCGTGAGGCCATCCCACAGGGCGGCGCGCCCGGCATAGGCCCAGGCCGAGCCCGTCATCCAGAAGCGCAGGCCTCGGAAGACGGTGCGCGTCGCACGATACCGGCGGGCACGGTAGGAGGCGTATTGGCCGAGCAGGTAGAGCACCACGAACAGCGGCAGGCTGGCGAAAGCCTCCAGGCGCTCCGCCTCGAGGCCGACGAGGAAATAGACGACGTAGATCGGGGCGAGCACGGTGAGCGCGACAAGGAAGCCGATGAGGAGCTCGCGTGCGGTCCCCGTATATTCGAAGGCTTCGCGGCCGAGGCGCGTGTGCGCCCACAGATGCCGGCGGATGTCGGTGACGAGCCAGAAGCGGTAGAAGCCGAGCGTCGGCAGCTGCAGGAGGCTGCCGCGCGCAACGAGGCGAAGGAACGGCGCCCTCTCCCCGGCAAAGCTCAGGCGCTCCATCTCTCCCTCGGACCCCCGCGGCAGCGGAACCGACGGCACGACGCTCATCAAAAGACTCCTGCGCAATGAATCGAGATGCGCCACGTTAGCGTGCCGCTCCCGTTGCGTCATGCAGGCGTGGGCCCTCAGACCGTGGAGCTCGGCAGGCGGTAGTCGCGGAACTGCTCGCGCAGGGCCGTCTTCTGGATCTTGCCGGTCGCCGTATGCGGGATCGCCTCGACGAAGACGACGTCGTCCGGCAGCCACCACTTGGCGACCTTGCCGCGCATGAAGGCGAGGAGGCCCTCCCGCGTGGGCTCACGTCCCGCCTTGGGCACCACGACGAGGAGCGGCCGCTCGTCCCATTTGGGATGGGAGACGCCGATCACCGCCGCCTCGGCCACGTCCGGGTGGCCGACGGCGAGGTTCTCGAGTTCGATGGAGGAGATCCACTCGCCCCCCGACTTGATGACGTCCTTCGCCCGGTCGGTGATGCGCATGTAGCCGTGCGGGTCGATGGTGGCGACATCGCCCGTGTCGAAGAAGCCCTCCGCATCGAGGATCGCCCCGCCCTCGCCCCTGAAATAGGCGCGCGCCACGGCCGGCCCCCGCACCTTGAGCCGCCCGAAGGTCTCCCCGTCCCAGGGCAGGCGCCGCCCGGCATCATCCGTGACGACCATCTCCACCATGAAGGGGGCGAAGCCCTGCTTCGTCTTGAGGTCGAAGAGGGCCTCGCCGTCGAGCCCCGCCACCTCGGGCTTGAGCGAGCAGAAGGAGCCGAGCGGGCTCATCTCCGTCATGCCCCAGGCGTGGGAGACGGTGACGCCATAGGCCCGCTCGAACTTTTCCGTCATGGCGCGCGGACAGGCCGAGCCGCCGATGACGACGCGCTTCAGCGTCGAGAGCCCCGCCCCCGTCGCCTCGAGATGCTGCAGGAGGCCGAGCCATACGGTCGGCACCGCGGCGGTCACCGTCACGCCCTCCTCTTCGAGCAGCTGATGGATCGACGCCCCGTCGAGCTTCGCGCCGGGCAGCACGAGGCCCGCCCCCGCCATCGGCGCGGAGAAGGCGAAGGACCAGCCGTTCGCATGGAACAGCGGCACCACGGGCATGGCGATGTCACGGCTCGACAGGCCGAAGCAGTCGGCCATGTTGACGGCGAGCGCATGCAGCACGTTGGAGCGGTGCGAATAGACGACGCCCTTCGGGTGGCCCGTGGTCCCCGAGGTGTAGCACATGCCCGCCGCCGCGTTCTCGTCGAGCGGCACCCAGGCGAAATCCCCGTCCGCCTCCGCGATCCACTCCTCGTAAGGTATGGCGTTCCGCAGCGCCGTCGCCGGCATGTGCGCCGCATCCGTCAGCACGACGTAGCGCTCGACCGCCGGCAGGCGCGGGGCGAGCTTCTCCACGAGCGGCACGAAGGTGAGGTCGAGGAGGAGGATGCGGTCCTCGGCATGGTTGACGATATAGGCGATCTGGTCCTCGAAGAGACGCGGATTGACGGTGTGATAGACGGCGCCGAGGCCGGTGATGCCGTACCAGGCTTCGAGATGCCGCCAGGTGTTCCAGGCAAGCGTCGCCACCCGGTCGCCCGGCCCGATGCCGTCCCGCGCCAGGCGCTGCGCCACCTTGAGGGCGCGCGCCCTGAGGTCGCGGTAGGTCGTGCGGTGCATCGGTCCCTCGACCGAGCGCGAGACGACGGCGCGTCCCCCGTGCTGGACGGCGGCATGGTCGATGATGCGGTGAATGAGGAGCGGCCAGTCCTGCATCAGCCCCAGCATGTCGTTCCCTCCCGAAGAACGTGCGGCGACCTGTCGGCTGACGTTACGATAGAGGCGGAATCCGGCTGCGGCCAAGGGGTCGGGACAGCGGCGAAGGGCGCGGCGGAAGGCTCCCGAATGCGGAGCCCGCCGGGACCCCTCGCCGGCAGGCGTGCCTGCCCGCGAGGGAGCCTCCGACGGCCGGTCGGCGCCCGACCGATAGGCCAGCCACCCCGCCGGGTGGAATGACGGAGGCGAGGGGCTCCGGCCCTCGTCCGACCCTGCCGGTTGCATTCACGCTCCCGGCTCGCGCCATTCCCGGAAATAGGCTATTTTTCGACGAGATGGTTTTTATGTGAACCATCGCGTGGCGATCGATGCGGGCAGGAATGATGGCGGGTGTGACCGAGGCCCCGGTGGCGGCTGAGCGGGACGTGAATCTCTTGCGGGTCTGGTTCCGCTTCATCCGGATGGAGCGCAGGCTCTTTGCGGCCATCGGCCTGCGCCTGCGCGAGATCGGGCTTTCCATCCCGCAGTTCGACCTGCTCTCCACCCTCACCGAGCGCGAGGGCATCAGCCAGCAGGAGCTGGCCGAGCGGCTCTACGTGACCAAGGGCAACGTCTCTGGCCTCGTCGACCGGCTGGTGGCGGGCGACCTCGTGGAGCGCCGGGCGCTCGCCGGCGACAGGCGCTCGCACGCCCTCTTCCTCACCCCGAAGGGGCGTGCCCTCGCCGAGGAGGGCATCGCCATCCAGCGCGCCTACGTCACCGAGACGCTCGGCCGCCTGCCCGACCGCGACCTCGAGGAACTCGAGCGCATCATCCTCGCCTGGCGCGACATCCTGCGCGCGCAGGATGCTGCCCCGAAGCCCGCCGCACGCCGCCGGGGCGCGGCGTCGGCTTGAATCGATCCTGGGACGCCGAAGGGATCAGTCCCGGCGCGCCGGGCCGCACCCCGCCGGGGAGCCGCGCATCGCGGGCAGGCGCATGCAATTGTGCACTTCCGCCTTGGCGGGTCGCGGTTTTGCGTCCGCGCGGGGTGCCGCTATTGAATGCGGTGTCGATCCGGCGCGCCGGAAACGACCGGAGCCCGAGACAAGCGGAGTCCTTGCCGCCGTGGACCTTCTCAACGAACCCGCCCATGCCATCCTTGCCGCGCTCGACCGGCGAGAGCTCTCGGCCGCCGAACTGCTCGACGAGACGCTGGAGCGCATCGCCGCCGTCAACCCCGCACTCAACGCCATCGTCGCCCTCGATACCGAAGCCGCCCGCACGGCCGCCGACGCGGCGGATGCGCGGCGGGGGAAGGGCGAGGCCCGGGCGCTCGACGGCCTTGTCATCACCATCAAGGACGCCTTCGACGTCGCCGGCCTCGTCTCGACGGCCGGCGCCCCGACCTACCGCGAACGCGTGCCCGAGCGGGACGCCGCGGCGGTGGCGAGGCTGCGCGCCGCCGGCGCCGTCATCCTCGGCAAGACCAATGTGCCGGCCTTCTCGGGCGACTTCCAAGCTTACAATCCGATCTACGGCGCGACCAACAATCCCTGGGACCGCAGCCGCTCCACCGGCGGGTCGTCGGGCGGCGCGGCGGCCGCCGTCGCCACCGGCATGAGCGCCTTCGAGCTCGGTTCCGACCTCGGCGGCTCCATCCGCTGGCCGGCGCATGCCTGCGGCATCTTCGGCCTCAAGCCGACCTGGGGCCTCGTCTCGACGCGCGGCCACGTGCCGCCGCCGCCCGGCGTGACGGCCGAGGGCGACCTCGTCGCCGCCGGCCCCCTCGCCCGCTCCGCCGCCGACCTCGATCTCGTCCTCTCCGTCATCGCCGGCCCGGCCGACCCCGACGGGGTCAAGCCGCGGCTCGCCCCGCCGCGGCGCACGACGCCCGCCGGCCTGCGCGTGGCGCTGTGGGCGAACGAGACCTTCGCGCCGGTCGATGCCTCCGTGTCCGGGGCTGTCGAGCGTGCGGGGGCGCTGCTCGCCGGCGCCGGCGCAACGGTCGACGCCGCGGCACGCCCGGCCTTCGCCTTCGAGGAGGCCTTCGAGGTCTATGCCCTGATGAACCACGCGATCGTCGCCGCCGGCCTGCCGCAGAAGGTGCGCGACAGACTCGCCGCCGACGCCGTGAACTACGCGCCCGGCGACCTCTCGCATCGCGCCCTGCAGGCGCGCGGCGCGCGGCTCGATGCGGGCACCTGGGTCGCCCTGCAGGAGCGGCGCCAGGCCCTGAAGACGGCCTGGGACGCCTTCTTCAGGGATTGGGACGTGGTGCTCATGCCGCCAGCACCCGTGCCTGCGATCCCCCACGACCACTCGCCCGACTTCCACGCCCGCACGCTCGACGTAAACGGCGAGAAGCGTCCCTATTTCGACTTCCTGATGTGGTCCTCCCTCGCGAGCGGCGCGCATCTGCCGGCCGCCGTCGCCCCCGTCGCGCAGACCGCCGGCGGGCTGCCGCTCGGCGTGCAGATCGTCGCCGCCGAGGGCGCAGACCGCACCGCCATCGCGGTCGCCGGCATGCTGGAGGCCCTCGGCTGCCGCTACCGGGTGCCGCCCTTGCTGCGCTGACGCGCCAGGCGCGGCGGCGGCAGGGCGCCGCCACATCGTCGCCGCATTGTCGGCCTCATGGGGGCGGATGAGCGATCGCCGGGTGCGACGACGCCCCTTCCCGCCGCAGCGCCTTGCGCGCCTTGCCCCGCCGGTGCTGGCGGCGATGGCGGTGCTCGCCGGTTCCGGGGTCGCGGCGGCTGCCGGAATGGTGGCGGACGCCGCGCCCCTCGCCATTCACGTGCAGCTCCCCCCGCCGCGCCCCGCCGACCTCGATCGTGTCGTGAGCCTGCCGCGCACGGCCCCGCTGCCGCCACCCGATCCGCGCCGGCAGCCGGCGGTCGAGGAGGCCACGGCCCCCGCAGGGACGGAAGCGACACCGGCCGCACCGAGCGGCAGCGAAGGCGGTCGCGAGCCGCCCGCCGAGGCCGATGCCTGCGACCGCCTTCTCCCCGACGCCCGCGTCGTCGCGCGCCGCCTGGAGCCGATGGGCTACGGCAGCGGTTGCGGCATCCCCGACCCCGTGCAGCTCGAGGCGGTGGTCCTCGACGACGGACGCCGCGTTCCCATCGAGCCGGCGCCCGTCATGCGCTGCGCGCTCGCCGCAGCCGTCGCCGACTGGGCACGGCAGGATCTCGCGGCCATCGCGGCGAAAGCCGGCGCGCCGCTCACCCGCATCGCCAACGCTGCCGCCTACGACTGCCGCGGCCGCAACCGCGTCAACGGCGCCAAGCTCAGCGAGCACGGGCGCGGCAACGCCATCGACATCCGCTCGCTCACCCTCGCCGACGGGCGCGTCCTCGGCATCGCGCCGCGCGGCCTACCCGCAGGCATCGCCGTCGCCTGGAGGGAGAGCGCCTGCGCGCGCTTCACGACCGTGCTCGGCCCCGGCTCCGACGGCTACCACGAGGAGCACCTGCACGTGGATCTCGCCGCGCGGCGCAACGGCCTGCGCCTGTGCCGCTGGACCCTGCAATAGGGACATGGCCGCGCGCGGAGAGGAAATTATGATGCATCTTCCGCAACCGCCCACCTGCCCCTACCATCCTGTCGTTCCTGCAACGGCCGGATCGTCAGCCAGCCGGACTGGTGCGCGAGGGGCCAAGTCACGAAGGCGATCATGCTCAGCAATCTCGCGACGCGCGACGTCGAGACCCTGATCCACCCCTACACCAATCTAGCCGGCTTCCGCGAAACCGGCCCGCTCGTGCTCGAGCGCGGCGAGGGCGTGCGCGTCTACGACAGCGAGGGCAAGGCCTATATCGAGGGCATGGCCGGCCTCTGGTGCACCTCCCTCGGCTACGGCAATGCCGAGCTCGTCGAGGTGGCGCGCGAGCAGATGGCGAAGCTCCCCTTCACCCATCTCTTCGGCGGCAAGAGCCACGATCCGGCGATCGAGCTCGCCGAGAAGCTGAAGGAGATCGCCCCCGTCCCGATTTCCAAGGTGTTCTTCTGCAATTCTGGATCGGAGGCGAACGACACCCAGGTCAAGCTCGTCTGGTACATGAACAACGCGCTCGGCCGGCCGAAGAAGAAGAAGATCATCTCGCGCATCAAGGCCTATCACGGTGTCACCGTGGCCTCGGCGTCGCTCACGGGCCTCGTCAACAACCACCGCGACTTCGATCTGCCCATCGCCAACATCCTGCACACGGCCTGCCCGCACCACTACCGCTTTGCCGAGCCGGGCGAGACGGAGGAGGATTTTGCGAGCCGCCTCGCCACCGAGCTCGAGAGGATGATCCTTGCGGAGGGGCCTGAGACGGTCGCCGCCTTCATTGCCGAACCGGTGATGGGTGCGGGCGGCGTCATCGTGCCGCCCGCCACCTACTACGAGAAGATCGCGCCCGTTCTCGCCAGGTACGATGTCTTCTTCATCGCCGACGAGGTCATTTGCGGCTTCGGCCGGCTCGGCGAGATGTTCGGCTCGCCGGTCATGGGCATGAAGCCCCAGTCCATCTCCATCGCCAAGGCGCTGTCCTCCGCCTATCTGCCCATCGGCGGCGTCATGGTGCCGGAGGTGATGTACCAGGCGATGCTGGACGAAAGCCGCAAGATCGGCACCTTCGGCCACGGCTTTACCTATTCCGGCCATCCCGTCACGGCGGCAGTGGCGCTGAAGACGCTCGAGATCTACGAGCGCGACGACCTCGTCGGCAAGGTCAGGAAGCTCATCCCCGTATTCCAGAAGCGCCTCGGCGCCCTCGCCGACCATCCGCTCGTCGGCGAGGCGCGCGGCAAGGGCTTCGTCGGCGCCGTCGAGCTCGTCGCCGACAAGGCAACGAAGCGCGCCTTCGATCCCAAGCAGGGGGTCGGTGCGCGCTGCGCCGCCTTCGCCCAGGACGAGGGGCTCATCGCCCGCGCCATGGGCGACGCGGTGGCGCTGTGCCCGCCGCTCGTCATCACCGAGGCCGAGGTCGAGGAGATGTTCGACATGCTCGGACGCGCCCTCGATCGCACCGAGGCCTGGGTCGCCAAGGAAAGGCTGCGGGCGGCCTGAGACAACGCGCGGGAAACACCCCCGGTCATCCCGGGGCGGGGTCGGCAGGAGTGCGACCGCTTGACGACAGCGGGAGCGGTGGCCGGACGGACCGGGGGCGAACGCACCCCGCCCGCCAGAGCGTTCACGGAGCAAGCCTCAAACACCGCGGGCGGGAGCCGCACCCCCGGCCCTCTCATGCATGCCCTGCATGCGGCACCGCCGGACGGCCAGCTCCCGCCCCGAGCCCTCCACGCCAAACAGGCGGCGGAGACGAAGGCGCGGGCCCGCCGAGACAGGCCACGGTCTTCATCGTGCCGCGCAGGCGGCGTCGCCGCGAGGGGCATGCGGGGAAGACGACCAGGAGGCTCGACCGGGACACGCCCAGCGGTCATGCTTGCATCCACGAAACCGGCCGGGCGGCCGGGCCGCGGCCCCGACAAGGGACGGCCGGCCTCCGCCCGCCACCAACCGAACGGACGCGCATCCCCCATGCCGAACCGGCGCATCGTCCTGAAAGGCCTCACCGGCGCGGCGCTCGGCGCCGTGGCCTTCTCCACCTATGCCTTCGGGGTCGAGCCCGGCTTCCGGCTCGTCGTCACGGATTATGCCCTGACGCCCGACCGCTGGCCGCGGGATCTGCCGCTGACCGTCGCCGTGATCGCCGACATTCACGCCAGCGAGCCACACATGTCACTCGCGCGCGTGCGCCATATCGTCGAGACGACGAACGCGCTGGGGGCCGACCTGATCGTGCTCCTCGGCGATTTCATGACGTCGAACCGCTTCGTCACGCGACATGTGCTGCCCGACGAGTGGGGACCGGTGCTCGGCCTGCTCAAGGCACCGCTGGGCGTCCATTCCGTCCTCGGCAACCACGACTGGTGGCACGGACCGGTGCCCGGCGCACCGCCGGACGGGGCACGCGGCGTGCGGGAGGCCCTCAAGGCCGCCGGCATCACCGTGCTGGAGAACGATGCCCTGCGCCTCGCCAAGAACGGTCGCCCCTTCTGGCTGCTCGGCCTCGGCGATCAGATTGCCTACGTGCTCGGGCCGCGCCGCTTCCGCGGCGTAGACGACCTGCCCGGCACCCTCGCCAAGGTGACGGACGATGCCCCCATCATCCTGCTCGCCCACGAGCCGGACATCTTTCCGCGCGTGCCGGCCCGCGTGTCGCTGACGCTCGCCGGCCACACCCACGGCGGCCAGGTGCGCATCCTGGGCTACTCACCCATTGTGCCGTCGGAATTCGGCAACCGCTTCGCCTACGGCCTCGTACAGGAGGACGGCCGCAGCATGATCGTCTCGGGCGGCCTCGGC
The DNA here is from genome assembly GCF_030067675.1 of Chelatococcus albus. Taxonomy (GTDB): domain Bacteria; phylum Pseudomonadota; class Alphaproteobacteria; order Rhizobiales; family Beijerinckiaceae; genus Chelatococcus_A; species Chelatococcus_A albus. The sequence continues at coordinate 30,447 of NZ_JASJEV010000003.1, forward strand.
ACGAGCATCATGCCCGTGCGCCTCGGCGTTCCGCCCGAGATCGTCACCGTGCGCCTCGGCGGCGCCCCGGCGCTGGCCTAAACCTGCCGGCGGTCGCCAGCAGACCGCCGCAAGACCTGTGCCTACTTGACGACGACCTTCGCACCGACCTGGACGCGGTTGTACAGGTCGATCACGTCGAGGTTGCGCATGCGGATGCAGCCCGAGGACACGGCCTGCCCGATCTTCTCCGGCTCGTTGGTGCCGTGGATGCGATAGAGCGTGTCGCGACCGTTCTCGTCGTAGAGATAGAGGGCGCGGGCGCCGAGCGGATTGTTGGGGCCGCCCTTGGTCGGCCTGACGTGCGGCCAGCGCTTGACCATCTCCGCCGGCGGGTTCCAGTCCGGCCATTCGGCCTTGCGCGCCATGGTCGCCGTTCCGGTCCAGCCGTAGGCCTCGTCGCCCACCGCGACGCCGTAGCGGATCGCGCGCTTGTTGGGCAGCACGTAGTAGAGCTGACGCTCACGCTGGTCGACCACGATGGTGCCCGGCGCCTCACCCGTCGGATCGCTGATCTCGTAGCGGCCGAAGATCGGATCGACCGGCGCCTGCGGCACGAGCGCCATCCACTCGCTGTCGCGCGCGGAAACCGCCGGGTCCGGAACGCCCTTGAAGGTGCAGCCAGCGAGCAGGGCCGCGGCCACCGTCAGAACCGAGATTGTCGCACCACGGCGCATCACCGCCTCGTCGCCCCTTCTGGCCCGCTGATTCGCTCGGCGAGCGCCCATCGCAATGTCGGGCGTGCTTTAGTGCAGGCCCCCAGTCGGCACAACGCCGAGTAGTGTCTGAAATCCGCGCAAGCGCGAAAAGGCGGACGAGCGTGGCATGGACACCACGCTCCCGCCTTGCGACAGTGCCGGTCATGCGAGCGTCACCCCCCGCGGCCACGAGCGGATCGGGCGGCGAGCGCGCTCGACGAACGAGCATGACCCGATCTCTCTAGCCGCTTTCATGACGTGAATGTTGCGGCGACACCGGACGCTGGGACGGCAAAGTGACCACACTCCTCGTTTCGCACCCCGCCTGCCTTGAGCATGAGATGCCTGCGGGCCACCCCGAGCGGCCGGACCGGCTGCGCGCCGTGGAGCGCGCGCTCGAGCAGGAGAAGTTCATGGCGCTGGTGCGCGAGGCCGCCCCCAGGGGCGGGCTGGACGCCATCACGCGCGTCCACCCGCAGGCCTATGCGGCTGCCATTGCCGAATCGGTGCCGCGCGCGGGCTTCGTCGACGTGGATGCGGACACCTCGATGTCGCCCGGAACCTACGAAGCCGCCCTGAGGGCCGTCGGCGCCTGCACCCTCGCCGTGGACGAGGTGGTGGCGGGCCGCGCCGCCAACGCCTTCTGCGCCATCCGCCCGCCCGGCCATCACGCCGAGCAGCGCCGGGCCATGGGTTTCTGCTTCTTCAACAACGTCGCCGTCGCCGCCCGGCATGCCCAGAAGGCGCACGGGCTCGAACGCGTGGCCATCGTCGACTGGGACGTGCATCACGGCAACGGCACGCAGCACATCTTCTGGTCAGACGCCAGCGTGCTCTACTGCTCGACCCACGAGATGCCGCTCTATCCCGGCACCGGTGCCGTCTCCGAGCGCGGGGAGCACGACACGATCGTCAATGCGCCGCTGCGGGCCGGGGATGGCGGCGAGGTCTTCCGCGACGCCATGGAGGCCGCGATCTTTCCCCGGATCTCGGCCTTCAGACCGGACCTCATCCTCATCTCGGCCGGGTTCGATGCCCATTGGCGCGACCCGCTCGCCAACATCAATCTGACGGAAGCCGATTTCGCCTGGGCGACGCGCGAACTCATGACGATCGCCGACCGGCAGTGCGGCGGGCGCATCGTCTCGATCCTGGAAGGCGGCTACGACCTCGAGGGCCTCGCGTCCTCCTCCGCCGCCCACGTCCTGGCGCTCATGAGGGGCTGAGGTCCGCTCAGCCCTCGAGGATCTCCGTCGCCGCGATCTCGATGCCGAAGCCGGCAAGGCCGACATAGGCGCGGGACATCGAGGTGAGGTTGCGGATCGAGGCGACGCCGAGATCCCGGAGGATCTGGGCCCCGAGGCCGACCTCGCGCCACTGCCGGTGGCGCTGGACCTCGGAATCCGCAGCCGCCTCCTCCGACAGCCCCATGACGGGGACGCCGGCAGTGCCCTCGCGCAGATAGACGAGCACACCCCGCCCCTCTGCGGCGAAGCGGGCGAGCGCCGCATGCAGCACCTTGGCGCCGCAGAACACGTCGGAAATGACATTGGCACGGTGCAGCCGTGTCGGCACGTTGCGCCCGTCGCCGACCGCACCGTAGACGAAGGCGAAATGGTGCACCGTGTCGAAGGGCGTCATGTAGGCGTGGCCGGTGAGCTCGCCGATCTCCGTCTGCACGGGGAACGTCGCGATGCGCTCGACGAGCTTCTCACGTGCCTGGCGGTAGGCGATGAGATCGGCGACCGAGATGCGCTTCAGCCGGTGCTTCTCGGCGAAGGCCTCGATCTGCGCGCCCTTCATCACGGTGCCGTCGTCGTTGGCGAGCTCACAGATCACGCCGACCGGCGGCAACCCCGCGAGCCTGCACAGGTCGACCGCCGCCTCCGTGTGGCCGGAGCGCATGAGCACGCCGCCCTCCTTGGCGATGAGCGGGAAGACGTGGCCCGGGCGCACGAAGTCGGTTGCGCCCATGTTGTTGTTGGCGAGCGCCCGCACCGTGTTGGCGCGCTGCTCGGCCGAGATGCCCGTGGTCAGCCCGTGGCGCACGTCGACGCTCACCGTGAAGGCCGTGCCGAGCGGCGCATCGTTCGAGGCCACCATCGGGTCGAGCCTGAGGCGCCTGGCGTCGGCGACCGTCAGCGGCGCGCAGACGATGCCGCAGGTGTTGCGGATGATGAAGGCCATCTTCTCGGGCGTGCAGAGCGAGGCGGCGCAGACGAGATCCCCCTCGTTCTCGCGGTCGTCGTCGTCGGTGACGACGACGATTTCGCCATGGGCGATCGCCTCGATGGCCTCGGTGACGGAACTGAGCATGGCGGCCTCCTCGCGGCCGGCCGCGGCCGCGCCGATGAAATCGTTGGGCGTGACGGCCCCTCCCGTCTCGCGCAGGATGAGCTCGGCCGTCTCACGCGACAGCCAGGCACCGTCGCTGTTGCACAGCTGGGTGACCGCGCCGGGCGACATTCCCAGGCGCCGCGCGAATTCCACGCGCGTCATGCGGTTGCGGGCGAGCCAGTCGGCGAGCTTCATGCCGCTGATCTACGCCCGCACCAGATTCATTTCAAGTGAATGCGCTGCCGATCGTCCAGCGCTATTTTACTGTCACTGAAACTCACGCCGGGAACGGCCAGGACGAGCTCTGCCCCACCTGGCCACGGTGGCGGAGGTAGTGATCGGCCATCACACAAGCGACCATGGCTTCCCCCACGGGTACGGCGCGGATGCCGACGCAGGGGTCGTGGCGCCCCTTGGTGAGCACGTCGGCCTCGTGGCCGTAACGATCGACCGACAGGCGTGGATTGAGGATGGAGGAGGTGGGCTTCACGGCGAAGCGCGCCACCACCGGCTGGCCCGTGGAGATGCCGCCCAGGATGCCGCCAGCGTGGTTCGACAGGAAGAGCGGCTTGCCGTCGTTGCCAAGGCGCATCTCGTCGGCGTTCTCCTCGCCCGTCAGCGCGGCGGCCTCGAAGCCCTCGCCGATCTCCACGCCCTTGACGGCGTTGATGCTCATCAGTGCCGCCGCGAGATCGGCATCGAGCTTGCCGTAGACAGGGGCCCCGAGCCCGGCGGGCACGCCCTCGGCCACGATCTCGATGACGGCACCGATGGACGAGCCGTTCTTTCGGATGCCGTCGAGATAGTCGGCGAAGAAGGCCGCGGCCTTCGCGTCGGGGCAGAAGAAGGGATTGCGCCCGACCTCCTCCCAGTCCCAGTTGCCGCGGTCGATCTTGTGCGGGCCGATCTGCACCAGCGCGCCGCGCACCACGAGACCGGGCACGACCTTGCGGGCGATGGCGCCGGCCGCGACCCGCATCGCCGTCTCGCGGGCGGAGGCACGCCCGCCGCCGCGGTAGTCTCGGATGCCGTATTTCACGTCGTAGGTGAAGTCGGCATGGCCGGGGCGGTAGCGGTCCTTGATCTCGCCGTAGTCCTTGGAGCGCTGGTCGACGTTCTCGATCACGAGGCCGATGGGCGTGCCGGTCGTCACCTGCTTCCCCGTCCGCTCGTCGGTGAACACGCCCGAGACGATCCTGACCGTGTCGGGCTCGCGCCGCTGCGTCGTGAAGCGCGACTGGCCCGGCCGGCGCCGGTCGAGCTCGGCCTGGATGTCCGCCTCGGTGAGCGGGATGCGCGGCGGACAGCCGTCGACGACGCAGCCGATGGCCGGGCCGTGGCTCTCGCCGAAGGTGGTGATGCGGAAGAGGTGGCCGAAGCTGTTGTGGGACATGGGAACCGCCGCTGCAGACGCGGCGGTCTTAGAGGCAAAGCGGCGCGCCGGTCAAACGCGGCGATCTCACTGCACAGTCACGACATAGCCGACGCTCGTCGTCGACGTACGCCCGGCATCGTCCCAATCATAGACCTCGTTCACCGTGAACCGGTCCTCGCCCCTGAACGCCTTGTCGGGCGTGTAGCTGACGGGCGTACCCGTCGTCGGGGCACCCCTGCAGGGATGCTGCGGGTCGGTGAATGCGAGCCTGCCCTGCCAGAACCGTCCTGGCCGTGTTTCGGCCCGCTACCCAGGCTGGGACGCGGCGGCGCCCCGTTGTCGCAGCCGCGGGTGCAAAGCGCCATCCTGCCGAAGGGGTGCAAGGAGGCGCGGCGAGGGCTGGTGTTTCCCCGGTCGTCAGGCCATCCCGAAGCCGGTGCGGCGCTGGACGGACAGGGCCAGTCGCAGGAGCCGCGGCCGCGTCTTCACGGCGAAACGCAGGCGCTCCAAGGCCATGAGCACCAGGGCGGCCAGACGCCCCTTGAGCGTCAGGCCCTCGACGCGCGTGAAGGTTTCGATGCGCTCCGGGCAATAGCGGTGCTTGTATGCGGCCTCGCCCACGCCGAGGTCGAACCAGTGGAAGCCGCGATCGCACAGATCGGCGATGACATTTGCCACCAGGACGTCGCCGGGGCTGAATGCGGCGACCGTCGGCTCCGTCTCGTACGACAGGAACATCGCCGAGAACTCCCGCCCGTCGGAGGCTCCCCCGAGAACGGCGACCACACGCGCATCAAGCTGCAGCGCATAGAGTTCGAGGGCCGCCGGCCTTCCTCGGCGCGCCGCGGCGAGGCGGGCGAGAAAGGCTTCAGCTCCCGGCTCGGCGAAGGGATTGCGTTGCCCCATCTCCCGGAACCGCTCGGCCTTCTGGGCGAGGAAGGCCGACAGGACGCGCGCGGCATCGCGCTCCGGCTCGATGCGCGCGATACCGAATGCACCGAGACGCCCGAGCGCCTGCATCTTGTAGCGCAGCTTCTTGCGCCGGCTCTTCGACAGGATGCGCGCGGCGACCTCCTCGGCCGGCCCGTCGAGCACCAGGCCGAAGCCCGGGTCGGGCGCCGGCAGCGGCCGGCCCCCAAGCAGCGGATTGCCACGCCCGCGCCAGCGACCTGGGAGGTTGCGCAGCACGACAACGTCGGCAAGGCCGCTTGAAACGACGGCTTCGTCGAGCACCTGCGTCAACGCACGCGCGTCGATTGCGCCGGCGAGGTTGCGAGAGACGAGCGGCAGGCAGAAATTCGCGTGACGGCCACCGGGACAGGTGGCGATCCGCAGGCCGAAGCGCCGCGCGACAGCGAGCGGCAGGAGGATCTCCACTGCGCCCTCGGCGTCTCGGCCAGCGACGACCGCAGGCGTCGCGCCCATCCGCTCGCCGATGGTCTCGAACCAGGCGGAGAGGAAATCGAAACGCTGATAGGGAGTTGCGTCTGACCGCGCCTCGAGGTCGCGCCAAGCCCCCTCCACTTCGCCGAAGCGGCCATGGACTGTCCAGGTGAGCCCGATCAGCCCCCGCGAGACCTCCGGGCGGCCGCGCCGCTCGCCCGGCCGCGCTTCGGCAGCCGACGCGGATCGTTGCCGGCACTCCGTGGTCAGGGGGGCAGCCTCCGGCATGGAAAGCTCACGCGGCGTTCTGCAGGAAGTGGACGACGGCGCGCGCCTCGGCCGCCGGCGCGCGCTCGGCCGGTGCCCCATGCCACTCGCCGTGAGCCGGGATGCATTCACCCTTCATGACCAGCGTGAGCGGACCGAGCCGTGCGAAGTCCCCCACGAAGGTGTCGTAAAGCACGGTCGAGCCTGCGCCAATGGTGACGCCATCGCCCACGGTGACGCGGCCGACCTTCATGACGCGGTCTTCGTAGAGATGCGTCTGCAGGGCCGACAGGGCGTTGACGGCGCAGAAATCGCCGACCTTGACGCAGTCGAACTCCGTGATGTCGGTCGTGTCCATGAAGACGCCCTTGCCGAACCTGCAGCCGAAGAGGCGCAGCACCCAAGGCAGCATCGGCGAGCCGCGCAGGTGGTCAAGCAGCACCTTGCCGGCGAGGCCCCAGTACATGACCGCGACGGCCTCGGTGCGCAGCGCCCACCAGGACCACATGGGCTTCATGGTCGGCCTGTAGACGCCCATCAGCGTCCATTTCACGCCGATGACGACGAGCGCCATGGCGCAGGAGATGACGACGCTCGCCGCCAGGAAGAGCGGAAGGAGCGTCCACCATTCGCCCCCGATGATCGACGGTGCCAGCACCTCGACGGCGAGCGTGCCGAAGGTGATGAACAGCATCGTCGGCAGGGAGAGGTTGAAGGCCTCGAAGACGGCCCGGCCGAGACGGCGCCACCGCGAGGGCTCGAAGGTCCAGTTGGCGCCGATGCCGTCGAACCTCTGGCGCACCGGCAGCTTGATCGGCGGCGAGCCGAACCAGGTATCGCCGGCGCTCATCAGGGTGTTTGCCGGCGGCTTCGACTTGATGCCGATGAGCGAGCCCGTCGGAATGTGGCTGCCGGGCGGCACGACGGCGTCGTTGCCGACGAAGACCCGCGCCTCGGTCTTCACCGCCTTCAAGGTCATCCAGCCGCGGCGCACGTCCTCGTCGCCGAGGACGACCTCGTCGGCGATGAAGCACTTCTCACCGATCTCGGTGAGATCGTAGCGGCCAGCCAGGTTGCAGGAGATCTCGGCGTCCTTGCCGATCCTGGCGCCCATCAGGCGATACCAGCCGCGCATGTAGACCGTCGCATAGAGCGAGGACAGCGTGTCGAGCGTCACCTCCGTGGCGAGCGCGACGATCCACTTGCGCAGGTAGAAGCCCGAGTGGACGGAGTAGACGCCCTCGCGCACCCGCGGCAGCACCAGCCAGCGAAGGGCTGCGACGAGCAGCACCGTCACCGCCACGAGCGCCATGGCCGTCGGCCAGGCGACGAGCGGCAGATAGGTGGTGTAGCCGAGGCGCGTCAGCCCACCGATCAGCGTGTCGAGCTGGTCGAAGAGATAGAAGGCCGGGAAAATCGGCAGCAGGCTCACCGGCGGCAGGATGAGGAGCGCGAGGATGTAGACGAAGGCGTTGAGGGCCTTGCGTCCCCGCGAGGCGTCGGCAGGGGCCGGCAGTTCGTCCTTCGGGACGGTGCCGACGCGGCGTCCCGGCGACCCGTCCCACTTCTCCCAGGCGCCGACGCGCGTCTCGGCGGCGATCGCCGTCAGGTCGCCGAGCTCGGCGCCCTCCCCGATCACGACGTCGTGCCCGATGACGCAGGAGGTACCGACATAGGCGTCGTCGCCGATCGTGATCTCGCCGATGATCAGCTCGTTGCCGACGACCTCGGCATTCGCGAGCTTGACCTTGCCGCCGATGGAGGCCCCCCGGCCGATGCTGACGAGGTCAATGGCGCCGCTCTCCACCTCGGCAACGAGCGCGTCCGCCCCGACCTTCGCGCCGAGCGCCCGCAGATAGACGCGCATGATCGGCGAGCCCTGGAACCACTTCAGGTGGGTGAGGCTCGTCAGGCGCTGTGCCAGCCACCAGCGATAGTAGTATACGCCCCACAGGGGATAGCGCCCCGGCCTTGTCCGTCCGATGACGAGCCACTTGCCGGCGATGGCGACAGCGACCGTGATGACGTTGATCGCCATGTAGACGGCGAGCAACGTCGCAAGCTCGACCAGGAAGCCCGCCCCCTCGCCCGAGATGATCATGTAGCTCACGAAGACGCCGAGCCACTGGGCGGTCATCAGGCCGAGGATGACGGGCAGCGCCGCCGCCTGGGCAAGGCCACAGAGGAAGCGGCGCAGGAGCGGCGGGGGCTCGAATTCGAGGTTCTGCGGCGGCAGCCCTTCCGCCGGCGCCCTTTCGTCGAGCCGGGCGGCCATCGCCCTGAGCGAGCGCGCGGCGTAGACGTCCTGCAGCGTGATGCCGGCAAGCGCCGGATTCTCGCGCACGGCCGAGACGAAGCGGGCGGCAAGAAGCGAATGGCCACCGAGCTCGGTGAAGAAATCCGCCTCGAGCGGCAGGGCCTGGCCGGGGAAGACCCCCTGGGCGGCGGCGAGGAGCGCCGCCTCGGTCGGCGTGCGCGGCTCGTCCTGCATCTCCGTCCGCTCGGCGACGGTGAGCACAGCCGCCTTCAGCACTTTGCGGTCGACCTTGCCGGAGACGAGGCGCGGCAGGCTGTCCACGACCTCGAAATGGGCCGGTACCATGTAGGACGGCAGCTTGTCGCGCAACGACATGCGCAGCCCCAGCCTGTCGATGCTCCTGCCCGGGTCGGGCACGAGGAAGGCGACAAGCCGGTCGAGGCCGTCGTCCTGGCGCAGCACGACGGCGGCCTGCGAAACGCCGGGGAAATCGGCGAGCTTCGCCTCGATTTCCCCAAGTTCGACACGGAAACCGCGGATCTTCACCTGGTCGTCGATGCGGCCGTGAAAGACGATGTTGCCGGCCTGATCGAGGCTGACGGCGTCCCCCGAGCGGTAGAGGATCGGATCGCCTGCGTCCGAGGTGAACGGATTGACGATGAACTTCTCCGCCGTCAGCTCCGGGCGGCCGAGATAGCCCTGCGCCACGCCCGGCCCGCCGATCAGCAGCTCGCCCTGCACGCCGGGCGGCAGGAGTTCCAGCGCGTCGTCGACGACATAGGCCGTGTAGTTCGGAAGCGGCCGGCCGATCGTCACTGCCTCGCCCGGCCGCACCTCGGCGACGGTCGCGACCACCGTCGCCTCGGTCGGTCCGTAGCTGTTGAAGATGCGCCGGCCGGGACGCGACCAGCGTGCCGCGACGGAAGGCGGGCAGGCCTCGCCGCCAAGGATGATGACACGCAGGCTCGGCACGTCGCGGGCGAGCATGGCGAGGAGCGTCGGCACGGTGTCGAGCACGGTGACACCCGCTTCGGCCAGCAGGTCGGGCAGGCGATCGGTGTCGCCCATCATCTCCGGCGTCGCGACGAAAAGCGTCGCGCCGACGAGATAGGGCACCCAGATCTCCTCCATCGAGAGATCGAAGGCGACCGAGGCACCCTGGAAGACGACGTCCTCCGGCACGAGGCCGTAGACGGCATTCGCCGCCCGCAGGAAATGGCAGATGTTGCGCTGGGAGACGACGATGCCCTTGGGCGTGCCCGTGGAGCCCGAGGTGTAGATGAGATAGGCGGGATGGTCGGCGGTAAGCCCGCGGGCGCGGGGATTGACGGGGCGGTCGTCCGTCGGATCGACGAGCTCCGCCGGCGTCCAGACCGTGCGCCCCGTCGCCTCGGCCCGCGGGGCGAAGGCCTCGCTCGTCAGGAGCCCGCTCGCCCCCGCGTCGCCGAGACAGGTGGCGATGCGCTCGACGGGCGCGTCCGCATCGAAGGGCAGCCAGGCCGCGCCCGATTTCGCGACGGCGATCTGGGCGATGAGCAGCTCGGGGCCGCGCGCCATCCACAGGCCCACCACGTCCCCCGGACGAATGCCGGCGCGAATGAGACCGCGGGCCACGGCATCGGCCTCGGCATCGACCTGTGCATAGGTCCAGACGCGGCTGCCGCTGACGAGGGCGATGCGATAGCCGCGCTGGCGTGCCGTCGTCGAGAAGATGTCGGCCAGAACCTCGTCGCGCAGGAGGTCGGGGCGGACCTCGCCCACGAGTCGCGCCTCGAGCCGCGCGCCGGCCGCCGGGTCCGCCTCTCCCGCCTCGAGGAGCGATCGGTTCGTGACAATCTGGTTCATCGGCGCCTCACGCCGGAGACGCACACGCCAGCCTCTCCCGCACAACCTCACGGCCACGCGGGCTGCATCGGCCGAAGCCGACAGCAAGACCCTCGAGTGCTGCCCCGTTCCTGACTCCGCGCCCCGGGCCGGCTGCCCCCAACCGTCGTCGCCCGGTCGGCGCGAGGCGGATTTACCCACCCCGCCTCCAGTACCTATTGCCGTGAGACGCGTGAACCCACGATGAACGAATCTGAACGCCGGCTGCCCGGGGCTCTCAGGTCGCTGCGGGCACCCATTCTGCGGCGCCCCCCGCGAAGACCAGGATGCGGCCCTGCCAGATGTCGACGCCCGGCGCCTCGTCCTTCGGCGCTCCGGCGAAGAGCGCCAGGAGGGCGCGCGCAACACCTCCGTGCGACACGACGACCGTGTCGCGCGTCAGGCCCTCCATGAAGGGCCGCACCCGCTCGGCGAGCATGGCGTAGCTCTCACCACCCGGGGGCACGTAGTGCCAGCGGTCCGCCCTGCTGGCGCGGTGACCCTGCGGATCCCGCGCGCGGATCTCCCCCCAGGTCAGCCCTTCCCATTGGCCGAAGGCGATTTCGCGCAGTCGCTCGTCGACATCGTAGTCGTGAGGATCGAGCCCGATGGCGCCGCGCAGCCCCTCGATGGTCTCACGCGTACGCAGCATCGGGCTGGCAACGAAGTCGAGGTCCGCGCAGCCGAGCCCGAGCTTCTGCAGGAGAGCACCGGCCCGCGCCGCCTGCTCACGGCCGACATCGTTCAGGGGCACGTCGCGCGTGCCCTGCAGGCGGCCCTCGGCGTTCCAGTCGGTCTCGCCGTGGCGGACGAAATAGACGGTCGGACGCGTCACCCGAGCGGCTCACTCCTTGCCGAGCACGATATCGGGCGCTTCCGGATTCTTCATGCCGACGACGTGGTAGCCGGCGTCGACGTGGTGGACCTCGCCGGTGACGCCGCGCGACATGTCGGAGAGCAGATAGACCGCCGTGTCGCCCACCTCCTCCGTGGTCACCGTCCGACGCAATGGAGAGTTGTATTCATTCCACTTCAGGATGTACCGGAAGTCGCCGATGCCGGAGGCGGCGAGCGTCTTGATCGGCCCGGCCGAGATGGCATTGACGCGCACGTTCTTCGGGCCGAGGTCGGCGGCGAGATAGCGTACGCTCGCCTCGAGCGCCGCCTTGGCGACGCCCATGACGTTGTAGTGCGGCATCCACTTCTCGGCCCCGTAGTAGGTCAGCGTGAGCAGCGAGCCGCCGTCCGCCATCAGCTTCTCGGCCCGCTGGGCAACGGCCGTGAAGGAGTAGCAGGAGATGAGCAGGCTCTTCGTGAAGTTGTCCTGCGTCGTGTCCACGTAGCGGCCCGTGAGCTCGTCCTTGTCGGAGAAGGCGATGGCGTGGACGACGAAGTCGAGCTTGCCCCACCGCTTCTCCGTCTCGGCGAAGACGGCGTCGATCGTCGCCGCATCCGTGACGTCGCAGTGCCCGACCACGGCGGCGCCGAGCTCGGCCGCCAGGGGCTCCACCCTCTTCTTCAGGGCATCGCCCTGATAGGTGAAGGCGAGCTCCGCGCCATGGGCGCGGGCGGCCTTGGCGATGCCCCAGGCGATCGAACGGTTGTTCGCGACACCCATGATGAGTCCGCGCTTGCCGGACATGAGGGGGGCGGGCGTCGCTGTCGTGTCTGCCATGGCGATCCGAACGCTTCTCGGTGGATGGACGGGGCGAGGCCCCCGGGAAAGGTTGCGCATCATTAGCCGAGGCGGGCTCCGGACGGAAGCCCGCCGCCCGGCGGAATAGTCGCGCCCCGTGCGGTGTCCTATCCTCACGGGCGGCAGCGTCGGTCCGCCGGGAGGCGATGCATGGGGTTCAGGCAGGCGTTGGAGGCCGAGATCCCGGCCCTGCGTCGTTATGCGCGAGCGCTGGCGCGCGACCGCGACGTGGCCGACGACCTCGTCCAGGACACGCTGCTGCGCGCCCTCGGCGCCGAGTCGCGCTGGCGGGACGGCAATTTGCGCACGTGGCTCTTCACCATTCTGACGAACCTCAACCGCAATCGCCTGCGCGGCCTCGCGCGCCGCCCGCCGCGTGCCGAGGTGGAGACGATCGACCTCGCCCACGCAGCACCCGCGCCGAGCGCCGAGATGTACGACATCCTGCGGGCGCTCGACCAACTGACCACCGAGCAGAGGGAGATCCTGCTTCTCGTGGCCCTCGAAGGCTTGAGCTATGCCGAAGGCGCCGAGGTTCTCGGCATCCCGCTCGGTACGGTGATGTCGCGCCTGTCGCGCGCTCGCGCGGCCTTCCGCACGGCGCTCGGGGGCGAGCGCCCGGCCTCCACCCGCTTGAGGATCGTCAAATGAGCGAGCGCTCCCATCGCATCGACGAGCACGAGCTGCACGCCTTCCTCGACGACGAGCTGCCCCCCGAGCGGCGCGCCGCGGTGGAGACCCATCTCGCCGAGAGCCCGGAGGATGCGGCCCTCATTGCCGAGTGGCGCCGCCAGGGCGAGCTGCTGCACGCCGCCTTCGACCGCGTGGCGGCCGAGCCCGTGCCCCACCGCCTGTCACCGGCAAGGGAGTTTGCGGCACGCCGCTCCATCCGGCCTGCGGCGCGGACCGGCCCGCGCTTCGCCCTGGCCTCGCTCGCCTTCGTCGCCGGCCTCGGCGTCGGCGGCATCGTCACGGTAGAGCTCGTTTCGGACAGCCGCCCGCCGGTGACCGTGGCGACCAGCCGGCCGGACGAGCTCGCCGAGCGCGCGCTCGTCGCCCACCAGGTCTTTGCGGCGGAGGTGCGCCACCCCGTCGAGGTGTCCGCTGCCGAAGAGGCGCACCTCGTGCAATGGCTGTCGAAGCGCCTCGCCTATCCCATCCGCGTGCCGGACCTCGCCTCCGAGGGCTATCGCCTGCTCGGTGGCCGCCTGCTCGCCGGGGAGGCGGGCCCGGCGGCCCTGCTCATGTTCGAGAACAGCGCCGGCGAACGGCTGACGCTCTACTGCGCCCGCCCGGACGGGCGCGGCGAAACCGCCTTCCGCTACGTGCAGGCCGGGACCACCGCAGCCTTCTACTGGCGCGACAAGGATGCGGCCTGCGCCCTGAGCGGCCCGGCCGAGCGCGACAAGCTGCTGCGTATCGCCAAGCGCGTCTACGAGACCTTCGACGCGCCGGCCGGGGCGCCCATCTAGCCGGCCGCCGGCCGGCGATCTCCGAAGCAAGCCTTGCGACCGCCCCGGCGCACAGCCGGGCTCTCGACCGCGGCCTCATCCCCCCGTCGGCGGGGTCGCATGCGGCCCGACGCATTCCGCGCCCTCCCAGCGGGAGGGAGAAACAACAGAAAAATCAACGAACTGGACGGCCATATTCATACTATTTTACCGAACAATTCGAACAACCAATTATTAAATGTCGGAGAAATAGAGTCCAGATGCCGCTAACGGCCACCATTCACCCCGTCGCGGAAACAAGAGAACAACACGATGCCAGAGATGGATTGACATTCATCGAACCGGCATTGTGGAACCGCGACATATCTCTAGATTGGCCAAGCTGATGACTGTCAAGCGCATCTTCTCTGTGCTTGTACTGCTGAATGTCCTTTCAGCAGTCCTTCTCGTGACCGGGCTCGTAGGCTATCGCGGCGCGGTCAACGCAACGAGCGAGGCCCAGGAGCGCAAATATGCTTCCTATCTCCTCGCCGACGAGCTCCGGCAGAGTTCCGACGACTTGACCCGGCTGGCGCGCACCTACGTCGTCACCGGCGACCCGTCCTACAAGAAACAATACATGGACATCGTCGACATCCGCGACGGCAAGAAGGCGCGGCCGGCCGACTACCACCGCATCTACTGGGATTTCGTCGCCGGCGGCGAGGCGTCGCCACGGCCCGCGGGGCGGCAGGCTCCCCTGCTGACGCTGATGCAGGAGGCCGGTTTCACCCAGGACGAATTCGCCAAGCTCGACGAGGCCAAGGCCCGGTCGGACGCCCTCATCGGCCTCGAGACCGAGGCGATGAACCTCGTCGAAGGCAAGGACAAGGCCGGCAAGCCGCTTGCGGCGCCCGATCCGGCCAGGGCGCGCGACCTCGTGCACTCGCGCGACTATCACGTCTACAAGGCGCGGATCATGCGCCCGATCGACGAGTTCTTCGTAAAGCTCGAGCAGCGCACGCAGGGCGCCGTCGAGGCAGCGGAATTCCGCAGGAGCCTCTATGCGGCGCTCGCCTTCGTCGGCGCAGCTTTCCTCGTCCTGTCCGTCGTTGCCCTGTGCGTCTTCGTATCGAGCCGCGTCCTGAAGGGGCTAGACGGTCTGCGCACCGCCATGGGCGAGATCATCGGCGGCAATCTCGACGTTGCTGTCGCCGGGGCCGGCCGGCCCGACGAGATCGGCGAGATGGCCGGCGCGCTGCAGACCTTCAGGGATAATGCCGTGCGCATGAAGGAACTCGAGGCCGACGAGCGCACGGCCGCCGGCGAGCGTGTGCGCCGCGCCGAAGCCATGGCCGCGGTGGTCGAGGAGGTCTCGGTCGTGGTCGAGGCAGCGGTGAACGGCGACTTCAGCGCCCGTGCCCGGGTGAATGGCGGCGAGGCTGCCCTGACGAAGCTCGTCGAAGGCATCAACGAGATCAACGCTGTGGTCGACAGCGCCACGACCGAGTTCGCTGCCGTGCTCGCCGCCCTCGCGCAGGGCGACCTCACGGGCCAGGTGACGACAGACTACCGCGGCCGCTTCGGCGAACTGAAGACCGCGGTGAACGAGACCATCACGCGCCTCGCCGAGATGGTGGCGACCATCCAGACGACTGCTGTCGACGTCTCCTCGACGGCCCGCGAGATCAGCGGCGGCGCCAGGGATCTGTCGCAGCGCACCGAGGACCAGGCGTCGTCGCTCGAGGAGACGGCTGCCACCACGGAGGAGCTCACCGCCTCGGTCAAGGCGAGCGCCCAGGCCTCGCACGAGGCCGCGAGCCTGGCACAGGAAGCCATGCAAGTGGCCGAGAACGGCGGCGCGATCGTCAACGATGCCATCGCCGCCATGGCCCGCATCGAGCAGGCATCGCAGAAGATCTCGGACATCACCTCGATGATCGACGAGATCGCCTTCCAGACCAACCTTCTCGCGCTCAACGCGGCGGTGGAGGCGGCGCGTGCCGGAGACGCCGGCAACGGCTTCGCCGTGGTCGCGGCCGAGGTGCGCACGCTCGCGCAGCGCTCGGGCGATGCGGCCAAGGGCATCACCCAGCTCATCTCATCCTCCGCCGCCGAGGTCGCCGCCGGGGTCAGGCTCGTGCGCGAGGCCGGCGATGCGCTCGGCCGCATCGTCGAGGCCTCGCGCAAGGTGGCGAGGACCGTCTCGGAGATCTCCTCCGCCTCGAGCGAGCAGGCCAACGGCATCGATGAGATGAGCCAGGTGGTCGCCCAGATGGATCAGATGACCCAGCAGAATGCGGCGCTCGCCGAGGAGAGTGCCGCGGCGGCGACCGCCCTGACGGATCGCATCCGCGAGCTGAATGACCTCGTCACGGCCTTTCGCATCAGGCAGAACGTGACATCCGGCGCGCGGGGACCCGCCGGGACGAACCTTCCCGCGCATCTGCAGTCGCTCGCCCGGAAGGCCTTCGCCGACCGCACCCCGCCGGCCAACGACGCCTCCGACCGCCGGCTGCAGGCAATGACCGCACCGGCCGAACGGCCAGCCCGCAGGGCGGCGGCCGGGCGCGGCGACAGCGGCTGGGCGGAATTCTGAGTTGCGGACGGCGCCATTGGAGCGCCACAAGGAGGGAGGTCGGGCCACGGCCCGGCCTCCGGCACGGTCCAGCAGGCCGGAGACGCGGGCACCATCAGCCGTCCCCGGAGGTGGGCTGCCATGCGCCCGGCGCAACCAAGAGCCGCAAGGCCGGTGATACAAGCCGCGCCTTCCGCGCATGCTGCGCCGCAACATCGACATCTCACCATGTCAATGTCCACGGCGGCCATCGAGGCCGCAGGCACCCCGGCCGCCGAGACCGGACCGGACGCGCCAAGACGCGCTTCTGAGTCCTGGTGCTCGGAAGCACCGGCGCCGTCCTCCTGGCGGTCACGGGGGCGGAGGCGCTCTACGCCGACCTCGGCCATTTCGGCCGTCGGCCCATCCGCACGGCCTGGCTCTGCCTCGTGCTGCCGGCGCTTGCCGCGCTGGCAGAACCGCCTGTTTCTCAACCTCGCCCGCAACGCCGCCGACGCCACGGATTTCTTCCAGATCCCGACGGGCCGCGTCGTCGAGGTGGGCACGCAGATCTCGCTCTGACCGCTCGGGTCCCGCGCATTCCTCGGCGGAGCCCCGCGGTCAGCGCCCGCTCGTCTCGGCGGTCGCGCGGCGCTTGCGCATGAGGGCTTCGAGCTCAGGATCCGGCCCCTTCGGCAGTTCGATGTCGATCGTGACGATGAGATCGCCGGCACCATCCTTGGCCGGCAGGCCCTTGCCGCGCAGCCGGAAGCTTCTGCCGCCGCTCGACATCGGCGGAATGGTCATGCTGACCACGCCATCGAGTGTCGGGACGTGCACCTTGGCACCGAGCACCGCATCGGCAAGCGGCACGGACAGGCGCTGCCGCAGCGTCTTGCCCTCGACGGTGAAGCGCTCGTGCGGCGCGATATGGATGGTGAGCAGCGCATCGCCCGGCTCGCCGCCAAACGGGCTCGGCTCGCCGAGGCCGCGCAGGCGGATGGTCTTGCCGTCGGTGATGCCGGTCGGGATCATCACGTCGACCTCGCGCCCGGTCGGCAGTGTGATGCGGCGCTTGCCGCCGCCGGCCGCCTCCTCGAGCGTGATCGTCATGGAAACGGTGACGTCCTCGCCGCGCGGGTAATGCGCGCGGGCGCGCCCGCCACCGCCGCCCGCCGCACGGCCGCCCATCGCCTCGCCGAAGATGTCGGCGAAGAGGTCCTGCGGGTCGAAGCCGCCTCCCCTGCGCCCGCCGCGGCCGAAGCTGAAATTGAAGCCCTCGAAGCCGCCGGCGTGCGGCCCGCTGCTGCGGGTGAATCCGTCGAAGCCCTGGAAGCGCGGTTTGCCCTCGGCGTCGATCTCGCCGCGGTCGTACTGCGAGCGTTTGTCCTTGTCGCCCAGGATCTCGTAGGCGGCGTTGATCTCGGCGAACTTCTCCTTGGCCTTCGGATCGTCCCTGTTCTGATCGGGATGATAGACCTTGGCGAGGCGCCGGAACGCCTTCTTCACATCGGCCTCACTCGCCGACTTGCTCAAGCCGAGGACGGTATAGGGATCACGCATGGGGACCTGTCTCCGAGACCCGTCTCGGGACGGCTCTCGCTGACCGATATGGGACGCATGTTGCAGAAACGCAACGGCCGTTCAGGACGGCCGCCGGTCTGGTTTAGCCCGTCAGGCGGGCTTCTTCCAGGGTTTGACGTCCTTCACGGTCCATTCGCCGCCGGAGGGTCGGCAGGCGGTACCCTGCAGGCTGCTCTTGCTGCTGCGCAGACTGAGGTCGGCAAGGAAGACGCGGCAGATCTCGTCATTGCTGACGAACGGGCGGCCGACGGGCACGAAGCTGCCCTTGAAGCCGCTCTCGGGATTGTCCCAGGAGACGCTGGAGCCGTTGCCCTTCGGATCGAGGGCCACGGCGAGCGCGCTCTTCGCCCGGCGCCAGTCCTCGCCAGCGAGCTCGGGCGACAGGGGCGACACGTCAATCGGCTTGATCGATCCGGTGACGAGGGGCTCCTCGCCCGTGTCGAGAAGCGAGCCGATCGGAAAGGTGACGCTGCAACCGGCCGCGACGAGGGCGATGACCGCCGCACATGCCACGGCGACACCACGGCGCAGTTGCGCCGCTTCGCCTCCGCCGTCCTTTGCCCTATAGATCGTGCGCTCGCCGGAGCGTGTCACGCGTTGCCTCGCCATCCCTCTCGATTCTTGAGGATTTAAGCTTTGGAACCGTTAACGGGCAGTGACTTCTCGACCGCGACGGACCCCTTGTCCCTCTTCGAGAGCTGGCTCGCCGACGCCACGAAGACCGAGCCGAACGATCCGAACGCGATGGCGCTCGCCACCGTGGACGCGGACAGCCTGCCGGACGTGCGCATGGTGCTGCTCAAGGGCTTCGACGCGCAAGGCTTCGTCTTCTACACGAACAGCGAGAGCGCCAAGGGCCGCCAGCTCGCCGGCAACATGAAGGCCGCCCTGCTGTTCCACTGGAAGAGCCTGACGCGCCAGGTGCGCGTGCGCGGCCCGGTGGAGCTGGTGACGCCGGCGGAGGCGGACGCCTATTTCGCCTCCCGGCCGCGCGGCAGTCGCATCGGCGCCTGGGCCTCGCAGCAGTCGCGCCCGCTCGAGAGCCGCTTCGCCCTGGAGAAGGCCGTGGCCTACTACACGGCCAAGTATCCGGTGGGCGACATTCCGCGGCCCGAATACTGGAAGGGCTACCGCGTGCGCCCCATCTCCATCGAGTTCTGGCACGACCGTCCCTTCAGGCTGCACGACCGCATCGTCTTCCGCCGCGAGACGCCGGACGCCGCCTGGACGACGGAGCGCCTCTATCCCTGATCGCGGCCGGTGGACCGGCCGGGCCAGCCGGCGTAGGTTGCCGCGCCGCAGCATTCCCCGATCGAGCGAGACCCGCCTTGTCGACCTCCGCGCCCTCGAATCAGCCCCGCCGCGTCATGCTCCTCACCGGGGCGAGCCGCGGCATCGGCCACGCCACTGTCAAGCGCTTCTCCGCCGCCGGCTGGCGCGTCATCACCTGCTCGCGCCACGCCTTCCCCGAGCAATGCCCGTGGGAGATGGGGCCGGAGGACCACATTCAGGTCGATCTCGCCGACGTCGAGAACACCTATGCGGCGATCGACGAGATCAAGCGCCGCCTCGAGCCCGAGGGCGGCGTGCTGCACGCGCTCGTCAATAACGCCGGCATCTCGCCCAAGGGGCCGGGCGGTGCCCGCCTCGGCGCCATCGACACGACGGTGGAAGACTGGCAGCACGTCTTCCAGGTGAACTTCTTCGCCTCCATCATGCTGGCGCGCGGCCTCATCGAGGAGTTGAAGCGCGTCAGGGGCTCGGTAGTGAACGTCACCTCCATCGCCGGCTCGCGCGTGCATCCCTTCGCTGGCGCGGCCTACGCCACATCCAAGGCGGCTCTGGCCGCCCTGACGCGCGAGATGGCGGCCGACTTCGGCCCGCTCGGCATCCGCGTCAACGCCATCTCCCCCGGCGAGATCGACACCGCCATCCTGTCACCGGGCACCGAGAAGCTCGTCGAGCAGATCCCGCTGCGGCGGCTCGGCACGCCCGACGAAGTGGCCAAGGCCATCTATTTCCTGTGCACCGAGGCCTCGTCCTACGTGACAGGCGCCGAACTGCACATCAACGGCGGCCAGCACGTCTGAACGGACGGCTGCCTCGCGGCGCCCGGACGGGCGCCGGGCGCCCGCCGCGACCTGCGAGCGAAGCCATGCCGGACGCACGCCTCTACCCGACGCGCCCCTTCCTCGCCGCGAGCGTCGCCGTATTCCGCGACGGCAGGGTGCTCCTCGCGGCGCGGGCCAATCCGCCCATGGCGGGACGCTTCAGCCTGCCCGGCGGCCTCGTCGAGCCGGGCGAGACACTGCGCGAAGCCGCGTTGCGCGAACTCGCGGAGGAGGTCGGCATCGAGGCCGAGATCATCGGGTTCGCCGACCATGTCGAGGTCGTCGAGCGTGACGAGCGGGGCGTGAAGTTCCATTTCGTCATCGCCGCCTTCGCGGCGCGCTGGCGCGCCGGCGAACCCTGCCCGAGCGCAGAGACGGGTGCGGTCGTCTGGGCCGATCCCGCCGACATCGGCGCCCTTCCCACCACCGCCGGCCTCGCGGCTATAGTGGCGAAAGCCCAATCGGTCCTGCTGAGCGCGTGAACGTCTTCCATCCTTCCTACCTCAGATCCGCGGCACGCGGCGCAGCCGTCGCCGCAGCGCTGGCATCGACCGTCGCGCTCACGCCCGCCGCTGCGCAGCAGGAGCAGCAGCGGCCGGCGAGCCCGCGCTCCGCCCCGGCGAAACCCGCGCCGAAGGCCGAGCCCAATGCCGCCGCCAAGCCCGGGGCCAGGCCTGGGCCCTCATCCAATTCCGCGCCCGAGCAGCCGCCGGCCGAACCCGCGCCGCCCTATGAGCGCGAGATGCTGCGGCTCTCGGAGATCATGGGCGCCCTCGCCTTCCTGCGCGGCCTGTGCGGCGGGAGCGATGCACCGCAGTGGCGGGCCGAGATGACGGCGCTCCTCGAGGCGGAAGCGACGACGCCCGCCCGCCGCGAGCGGCTCGCGGGCGCCTACAACCGCGGCTACAAGGGCTTCGCCCTCACCTACCGCTCCTGCACCCCGTCGGCGCAGGCCGTCATCGACCGCTATCTGGCCGAGGGCGCGGCGCTGTCGCGGGCGATCTCCGGGCGCTTCGGTGGCTGATTTGCAACGTTAACCGAAAAACGCCAGTTCTCCCCAAATCGTTAACCTCCCAGAAAGAACCGGCTGGTGTCGCACGGGCCGCGCGCTATTCTCGATTCGTGAGCGGCGCTGGATGCCGCGCGATTCGGCGCCATGACATACGATCAACAGCACGACGCTTTCGAAGGCTACGACGTCAGCGAGGACAAGCGCGCCGCGCTGACCTACCTGAGCGAGGCCTTTGCCGAAGCCCAGCTCGACGGGCTCGACGGCGATTGCGTTGCGCATGCCGCGCTGTTCACCGCCTTCCACGAGCTCGTGGACATCTACGGCGAGGAAGCGGTGGCGCGCTTCGCCGAAAGCTTGCCGGAGCGTATCCGCGGCGGCGGCTTCTCCACCGCGCCGCGCCACTGAGCGCGCGCTGCCGCCCCGGGCATGGTTGCCCGGCCGCAGCCTCGCCGCATTCGACGGGGCATCATCCGGCCATGACAATGGTTGCCGGAATGAACGTCGCCCTTCGGCTGCGACGCTTTCTCCTGCTCGGCGCAGTCGCGGTCGCGGCGCCCGCCGCGGCACAGAAGGCGAAGCCCGACGCGAAGGGCGCTGGGGCCACGCCGCCCGCGGCCGCGCCCGCGAAACCGACCGACGTCCCGCCCAGGGCACTGCCGACGATCGAGCGTGATGTCGCACGGCTGCCGCTCCGCGTCGCGGCCATGCGCGAGGCGATCCTCGATGCGGCGGCGACGGGCGACGCCGAGAAGCTGCGCCTCGTCCTCGAACGGAACGAAATGCCGCCCGTCCTCGCCCGCGGCCAGAAGGGCGATGCGATCGCCGGCCTGAAGAGACGCTCCGGCGACGGCGAGGCGCGCGAGACGCTGGGACTGCTCACCGCGCTCCTCGAAGCTCCCTATGTGCGTATCGGCATCGGCACGGCGCAAGAGATGTACGTCTGGCCGTGGTTTGCAGAATATCCGCCCCAGTCATTGACCCCGGAGCAGCTCGTCGAGGTGTATCGCATCCTGCGGGCGGGCGAATTCAAGGAGTCGCTCGCCAAGGGCAAGTACGTCAGCTGGCGCCTCGGCATCGGCCCGGACGGGACGTGGCACTATTTCTTCACGGGCGAGTGAGGCGCTGAGCGGGCGGCAGGCTGAGCAGGCCGGTACCCATTCCCGCCGGCTGCGGGCATAGTCCGACCTTGCGGCGGTCGTCTTCCGATTCCACCGAAACGGAAGGCGCGTCCGACATCTGGAGAACAATGGACCACCACCGGTGCGCCATCGCCGGCCCGGGCCCCGGTACGCCGCCGACTGCCCCCCCCTCGGCGTAGAGACGCGCCGAACAGGAACGAGGAACGCCCCATGCGCTATGCCATCCTCTGCTACCACGACGAGAACGTCGTCGGCTCCTGGACGAAGGAGGAGGATGAGGCGGTGATGGCCCGGCTCGCGGTCGTGCAGGAGAGGCTCGCGATGAACGGCAAGCTCGGCCCCGTCGCGCGCCTGATGCCGACCACCGCAGCAACGACGCTGCGCAAGGACCGCGATCCGCCCCTGGTGCTCGACGGCCCCTTCGCCGAGACCAAGGAGCAGTTGCTCGGCTTCTACGTGGTCGACTGCTCGGGGCCCGAGGAGGCGCTAGACATCGCCCGGGATCTCGCCCGCGCCAACCCCGGCGGCGCCTATGAGATCCGCCCGGTCTCGCTCTTCCAGCCCGGGAGCGGCGCAACGTGACCGTCGTCACATGGATCGAGGCCACGCTGACCGCGGCGCGCGCCCAGGCGCTCGCCGCCCTTTTGCGCTATTTCCGCGACCTCGACACGGCCGAGGAGGCCCTGCAGGACGCCTGCCTGAAGGCGTTGCAGACATGGCCGCAGAAGGGTCCGCCGCGCGACCCTGTCGCTTGGCTCGTCTTCGTCGGGCGCAACGCCGCCATCGACGCAGTGCGCCGACGGAACAGGCAGGAGCCGCTGCCGGCGGAAGAGGCGATCTCCGACCTCGATGACGCCGAGGCCGCGATCGTCGAGCGGCTTGACGGTGCACACTATCGCGACGATGTCCTGCGCCTCCTTTTCATCTGCTGCCATCCGGAGCTGCCCGCAGCCCAGCAGATCGCGCTCGCGCTGCGCATCGTCTCGGGCCTCACGGTCAAGCAGATCGCCCGCGCCTTCCTCGTCGGCGAGAGCGCCATGGAGCAGCGCATCACGCGGGCAAAGGCGCGCATCGCGGCCGCCGACGTGCCTTTCGAGGCGCCGGGGCCGACCGGGCGGGCGGAGCGGCTCGCCGCCGTCGCCGCGATGATCTACCTCGTCTTCAACGAGGGCTATTCGGCGGCGGCAGACACGGCGCCCGCGCGCGCGCCGCTCTGCGAGGAGGCGATCCGCCTGGCGCGGCTGCTGCTCAGGCTGTTCCCGGGCGAGGCCGAAGTCATGGGGCTGGCGGCGCTCCTCCTCCTGCAGCACGCGCGCGCGCCGGCCCGGTTCGACGCAGCGGGGCACATCGTCCTGCTGGAAGATCAGGACCGCAGCCTCTGGGACCGCGGGATGATCGCCGAAGGGCTCGCGCTTCTCGACGAGGCGATCCGCCACGGGCCTCCCGGCCCCTATCAGGTGCAGGCCGCAATCGCGGCCGTGCATGCCCGGGCTGCGCGTCCGGCGGAAACCGACTGGGCAGGCATCGACCTGCTCTACGCCACGCTCGAGCGCCTGCAGCCCTCGCCCGTCATCACGCTGAACCGTGCCGTCGCCGTCGCCAAGGTCCGCGGTGCGGCAGCCGCCCTCGCCATGGTCGAGCCGCTCGCGCCGCAACTCTCCGGCTATTTCCATTTCTTCGGCGTGAAGGGTGCTCTCCTTCTGCAGCTCGGTCGCACGGACGAGGCCCGCATCGCCTTCGACCGGGCCATCACGCTCGCCCGCACGGCATCGGAGGCGGCCCATATCAGATTGCAGATCGATCGCCTCATGGCCGGCGCAACGGGCGAAGACGCGCGGGCGAAAATCTGACTGCTGAGGATTGCTGCGCCTCCTGCGTCGTTGTCGGAACGTCGCACAGCCGTTCGTCCTTGGGACGGACCCATGGATCGAGGAAGGCCGGCGCCGGAGCGCGACCTGTCTTGCGGATCTTCCTTCCGAGCCAGGGCCCGGGGGCGTTGGCATGGCCACGCGATTTTCTTGAATGTCGTTGATTTTGACGAGGAGATGACGATGAACAGCGAACCCCGGAAGGAACATGCCTGGCTGCACAAATTCGTCGGCGAGTGGGCCTACGAGGGCGAGTGCGTCATGGGCCCGGATCAGCCGCCGGCGAAGGCCACGGGCCTGGAGACCGTCCGCTCGCTCGGCGGCCTTTGGGTGATGGGCGAGGGCCAGGGCGAGATGCCCGGCTGCGGGCCTGCGAGTACGGTGATCACGCTCGGCTACGACCCGCAGAAGCAGCGCTTCGTCGGCACCTTCATCGGCTCGATGATGACGCACTTGTGGATCTATGACGGGGCGCTCGACGCGTCGGGCAAGGTGCTGACACTCGACACCGAGGGGCCGAGTTTCGGCGACAACGGCAAGATGGCGAGATACCAGGACGTGGTGACGCTCGTGAGCGACGATCACCGGGTGATGACCTCGCGCGTGCTGGAAGAGGACGGCACCTGGCGTGAGTTCATGACGGCGCACTACCGGCGCAAGGGATAGCCGGCTCAGGCTGCGCCCTGCTGCGCCCGGCGTTGCGCCACGACCTCGTCGTAGGCGGCCTGCATCCGGGCGGCGACGGATGCGCCGCCCGGCTGTGCGCCGGCGCCGGCCGGAGCGCCGAGATGCGTCTCGCGCAGCTCGGACATGAACGCCTCCCACAGCGTCGGCCCGCCCTCCTCGAGGAGCTGCGCGCGGATGTCCAGCTCCTCGCTCACCGGCAGGTACCTGCGCCCCCAGATCGCCATCTGGGCGAGCACCGGCAACAGCTCGATGCCCTGTTCGGTGAGGCTGTAGATCGCCTTCTGCTTGTGGCTAGGATCAT
Organism: Chelatococcus albus; assembly: GCF_030067675.1. Taxonomy (GTDB): domain Bacteria; phylum Pseudomonadota; class Alphaproteobacteria; order Rhizobiales; family Beijerinckiaceae; genus Chelatococcus_A; species Chelatococcus_A albus. The sequence continues at coordinate 55,051 of NZ_JASJEV010000003.1, forward strand.
CCGCCTTCGTGACGATCCCCTGATCGAGAAGCCTCTTCAGACGGTCGGCGAGGATGTTGGAGGCAATTCCCTCGTCCGATTGGTTGAGCAGCTCGCGGAAGTGACGCCGGTTGCCGAAGATCATGTCCCGGATGATGAGGAGGCTCCACTTGTCCCCCAGGATCTCCAGCGTGAGATTGATCGGGCAGCCCGACCTGTGACCGTCCTTCATCCGTCACCTCGATTGCAGCCACTGCATTATCGGAATGCGCCCGCACCAATATACAACTGGTTGCCAAAGCGAATCATCCGATTGAGCCATGCCCCCGCCGGACGTTCTTCGGCAATGGCGGGACTGTGCGACCGGTGGAGCGGACCACCGGCCGCTTCGCCCTTGAGAGGGCCCGACGGGCGTCCTATGTCACGCGCCGGGGCGGAGCAAATCATCTTGGCGGGCGGAGGGCACGATGCCGGCGGCTCATCTTGCGGATCGCGGCGTGGTGAAAGTGGCGGGCGACGACGCCCGGCACTTCCTGCACAACCTCGTCACGAGCGACGTCGCCCGGCTCGATGCCGGGGCGGCGAGGCTTGCCGCACTCCTGTCGCCGCAGGGCAAGATCCTCTTCGACTTCCTCGTCGTCGCCGCCCCCGAGAGTCACGGCGGCGGCTTTCTGCTCGACGCGCCGCTCCCCCTTGTCGGCGATCTCGTCAAGCGCCTCAACTTCTACAAGCTGCGCGCCAAGGTCATCGTCGAAGACCTGTCGGAGGTGCTGGCCGTCGCCGCCTTCTGGGACATGCCCGGCACGCCGGGCGACGACTTCGGCCTCGTCTTCGCCGACCCGCGCCTGTCGGCGCTCGGCCAACGGGCCATCGGCGAGCGGATGCGCATCGAGGCACTGGGCACGGAGGCTGGCCCTCTCTATCACGCCCGCCGGATCGCGCTCGGCGTGCCGGAGGGTGGCAAGGATTTCGCCTACGGCGACGCCTTCCCGCATGAGGCTCTGATGGATGCGCTGGGCGGCGTCGACTTCGGCAAGGGCTGCTATGTCGGTCAGGAGGTGGTGTCGCGCATGCAGCACCGCGGTACGGCGCGCACGCGTATCCTGCCCGTCGTCTTCCGCGACGGTTTCGTCTGCGAGGACGGGGCCGAGGTGCTCGCCGGGGCCAAGCCCGCGGGCCATGTCGGCTCCACCGCCAACGGGCGCGCCCTCGCCATGCTGCGCCTCGACCGCCTGGCGGACGCCTTCGCCGCCGGCGAGGCGATCACCGCTGGCGGGCTCGCGCTCATCGTCGAGAAGCCTGCTTTCGCGCAGTTCGAGGTGCCGGCGCCGGCGGAGGCGTGACGGCGGAGCGCCGGCAGGCGGGCGATGCCCTTGCCGGTCCTTCCGTACCGCGGCATAACGACGGCGGCCTGTCCTGCTGCCAGGAGTTGTCAGGAGCGGGGCATTAAGGGCACCGTATGACAAGCGATCTCATTGTCCATCCCGACGGCAAGGCTCGCTGCCGCTGGCCGGGGACCGATCCGCTCTATGTCGCCTATCACGACAGCGAGTGGGGCGTGCCCGAGTACGACGATCGCGCCCTCTTCGAGAAGCTGATCCTCGACGGCTTCCAGGCCGGCCTTTCCTGGATCACCATTCTCCGCAAGCGCGACAACTTCCGCCGCGCCTTCGCCGGCTTCGAGCCGGAGGCGATCGTGCGCTTCGACGAGCACAAGCTCGCGGCGCTCATGGCCGACGCGGGCATCGTGCGCAACCGCGCCAAGATCGTCGGTACCGTGGCGAGCGCGCGCGCCTATCTCTCCATCCAGGAGAAGCGGGGCTTTGCGAACTTCCTGTGGGATTTCCTGGATGGCCGCACGATGCAGAACAGCTTCCGCTCCATGAGCGAGGTGCCGACCGAGACGCTGGCGGCCGAGCGCATGTCGAAGGCGCTGAAACAGGCGGGCTTCACCTTCTGCGGGCCGACCATCGTCTATGCCTTCATGCAGGCGGTGGGCATGGTCAACGACCATCTCGTCGGCTGTTTCCGCCACGCCGAATGCGCGGCGCTCGCGCGGGACGTCTGATGCCGCCGGACACGCCGCCCGACGGGAAGCGATCATCGCCCAAGAGGACGCCAAGGGGAGGCCGTGCGAAGGAGCCGCGCGCCTGGCAGCGGATGCTCTCCGGGCGTCGCCTCGACCTCCTCGATCCATCGCCGCTCGACATTGAGATCGAGGACATCGCCCACGGCCTTGCCCGGGTGGCGCGTTGGAACGGCCAGACGACGGGGCCGCACATCTTCTCGGTCGCCCAGCACTCCCTGCTCGTCGAGGCGATCGCCAGCACCCTGCACGCGGAGCTCTCGGACAAGGCAAAGCTCGCCATTCTCCTGCACGATGCGCCGGAATACGTCATCGGCGACATGATCTCGCCCTTCAAGGTCGTGCTCGGCGACGCCTACAAGGTTTTCGAGCAGCGCCTGCTCGAGGCCATCCACATTCGCTTCGGCCTGCCGGCCGTGCTGCCGGCGGCGCTCCTGCGCACGACGAAGAGAGCCGACCACATCGCCGCCTTCCTCGAGGCGACCCGGCTCGCCGGCTTCGCCCGGGAGGAAGCCCTCAGGTTCTTCGGCCGGCCGCAGCCCTTGCCCCGGGCGATCGACGCCTATCTCGCGCCCTGGGGCGCCGACGAGGCCAAGGCACGCTTCCTGGCGCGCTTCGAGGAGCTCTGCCCGCCGGCCTGAGCGCGGCAATGTCACCGAATCGCCCTACATAAGGAGCAAGAGTCCGCTTCACGCGGCACCGCACGGAGCCCGCGCATGTCGACCTTGCACGTTTGCCCCCTATCCCGCCTCGCATCGACGGTCGCGCTGACCGGTGCGAGCCACATCGTGACCCTCATCAACATGGGCACACCGGTGGAGCGGCCGGCCAGCATCCCGGTCAGCCGACATCTCTTCATCGGCGTGAGCGACATCACCGAGCCGCTCGAGGGGCACGTGTTGCCCGGCGAGGAGCACGTCACCCGCCTGCTCGACTTCGTGCACGGCTGGGAGCGCGAGAAGCCGCTCGTCGTGCATTGCTACGCCGGCATCAGCCGCTCGACGGCGGCCGCCTTCATCACCGCCTGCGCGCTCAGCCCCACGCGCGATGAACAGGCCATCGCCGAAACCCTGCGCCGCGCCTCGCCGACGGCGACGCCCAATCCACGCCTCGTCGCAACAGCCGATGCGCTCCTCGGCCGGGACGGGCGCATGGTGGCGGCCATCGCCTCCATCGGCCGCGGCGCCGAGGCGTTCGAGGGTGAGCCGTTCATGCTGCCGCTCGCGTGAGCGGGCGATCGCGAGGTCGCACGGCCTCGAAATGCCCCTTCGCCTCCCTCCCATGGGCCGATCCCGCATGCCTGCCGAAGCGCCGAGGACTCCCATCGAGATCGAGCTCGCCGCGGCCATTGTCGCTGTGCGCGGTGACCAGCCGCAGATCCTCGTGGCACGGCCGGGCGGCGAGGACCGGACGCCGGGCCTGCCGTCGGGCGCCTTCAACCCGCTCGCCCACCGCACCTTCGAGATCGGCCTGCGGGCCTGGGTGGCGGAACAGACGAGCCTCTCCCTCGGCTATGTCGAACAGCTCTACACATTCGGCGACCGCGGCCGCCACGCGCGGCGGGAGGACACGGGGCCCCATGTCGTCTCCGTCGGCTATCTCGCCCTGACGCGCATGGGTGCACAGCAGGGCCAGCTCTCCGCAAGCGCAGGCTTCCAGCCCTGGTATCACTTCTTTCCCTGGGAAGACTGGCGCAACGGGCGCCCGCCACTGCTCGACAAGGCCCTGCTGCCGGAGCTCGAGGCCTGGGCGGCCGACCTCGCGGCCGAGCGGGACGAGCGCCCGCGCCGGGCCCTCTCGCGCCGCGAGCGCCTGCGGCTGTGCTTCGGCACCGAGGGCAGCCCCTGGGACGAGGAGAAGGTGCTCGAGCGCTATGAGCTTCTTTACGAGGCGGGCCTCGTGGCCGAGGCGGCGCGCGACGGCCGCCGCGCGGCCCTCGCCAGACACGCCGCAACGCCGCTCGGCGAGGCCATGCGCTTCGACCATCGCCGCATCCTGGCGACGGCGATCAGCCGCCTGCGCGCCAAGCTCAAGTACCGGCCAGTGGTCTTCGAGCTGATGCCCGCCGCCTTCACCCTGACCGAACTGCAACATGCCGTCGAGGCGATCTCGGGCCGCCACCTGCACAAGCAGAACTTCCGCCGGCTCGTGGAAGGCACCGCCCTCGTCGAGCCGACGGGCGAGACGATCGGCACCGCGGGCCGCCCGGCGGCGCTCTTCCGCTTCCGCCGCGAGGTCCTGCAGGAACGCCCGGCACCTGGCCTGCGCCTCGGCGCACGTGGCTGAGCCCGGCGTCGCGCGCCGGCGCGCTTCCCTCATCGGCCCGAGGCGCCGGCGACCCCGGGCGGATGGCCCCGGCGACGCTCAGGTCGAAGGGGCCACCAGCCCCGTTGAGACGCTACTCGCAGATCTCGACGCGCCGCATGACGCCGCGGATCCGTTCGCGCACGAAATAGCAGCTCGGCTCAACCGTGACCGGGCGCACGTAGGTCGGCGCGGGATAGACCGCAACCGGCTCGCCCGGGACGACATAGGTCCGCGGATAGGTGGCTGCCTGCGCAGCCGCCCCGAGGCCGACGCCGCCGATGCCCGCCCCGACGATCGCCGGGATGACCCACGCTGGATAGGCCGAAGCCCCGGTCGAAACCGATGCTGCCGCCGCCGCGATGGCCGCGACCGACGTCAAGGTAACAAGTGCTTTCCTCATGACTTCGCCTCCACTGAAATCGCGCGGCGAGGCCATATCCTGACCAGTCAGCCAGATTGGCCAATATTCACGCTGCCAACATGGCAATCATCTCGATCGATACTGCCGCGCCTTCCAGCCCCCTGGAAAGGGATCATCGTTCTGAGATGGGAAGCGACCAGGCGCCTGCAACCGCCAAGTGTGGCAACATGGTGATAATATTGAGGAAATACCATGGAACACGCGCCTTCACGCGGCAGGCGATACTGAAGCCGCCCCGACCCGGCCGGTTGAGTGGCGCCGCGGCGGGTGGGCCGATGGCATTCGGCGATTTTGAGAGTCTACTTGTCGCCCCGGATGGGTAACATCGGGTGGATGTGACCCTCCGGTATGTTCCTGCCTCTCCCAGGTCCTTCGGTCTCAGGGGCTCGCGTTGGCTACGGAAATCGCACTCATCCTCCTGGTCGCTCTGGCGTTTCCGGTCGCCGCCATCGCCGGCCTTCTCCTCGCCCTCGGGCTGCGGCGCCGCACGGCGGCCCTCGAACTGCGCCTGACGCGTCTCGAGGCACAGATCGCAGCTGCAGTTGTTCCGCCCGCCCGGATTGAGGAAGCCCCCTCCCCACCCGAAGAGGCGGCCGCGCCGCCGGAAGAGGAAACGACGCCGGAGCGCCTGGAGCCGGCCGCCGATGAACCGCCGGCCGAAGCATTGCGCCCCGCTCCGCCACACGCCGCGCCGGCGCCCCCGGATTTCGAGGAGCAGCTCGGGTCGCGCTGGGCCGTCTGGGTTGGCGGAGTGGCGCTCGCCCTCGGCGGCATCCTGCTCGTGCGCTATTCCATCGAGCAGGGATGGTTCGGTCCGGGGGCCCGCATCGCAGCCGCGGCGCTCTTCTCCCTCGCCCTCGTCACGGCCGGCGAGTGGTTTCGCCGACAGGAAGGAACCGGCGGGCTCGCCGGCCTGCCCTCCGCCCACGTGCCGGGCGTGCTCACTGCGGCCGGTACGATCAGCGCCTTCGCCACCGCCTACGCGGCCCATGCGCTCTACGGCTTCCTCGGCCCGGCGGCAGCTTTCGCCCTTCTCGGTGCGATTGCTGTCGCCACCATGATCGCGGCGGCCCTGCACGGGCCGGCGCTCGCCCCGCTGGGGCTCGTCGCCGCCCTCGCGACGCCGCTGCTTGTCGCCAGCGACGAGCCGAAGCCCTGGCCGGTGGTGATCTACCTCGCCTTCGTCGTCGCGGCGGCTTACGGCCTGGCGCGCCTGCGGCTGTGGCGCCGGCTGGCGCAGGCGAGCGCCGCGGGCGCCGCCCTGTGGGGCGTGGTCCTCATCCTCGGCGCGGCAACAGGCGAGCATCTGCCGGCAATGACGCACGTCATCGCCCAGACGGCGCTGGCGGCCGCCTTCCTCGTCGCCGACCCGCATCGCGGCACGTCGGACGATGCCGCCTTGCCGGACTTTCTCGCCCTCGCCGTCATGGCGGCCTTCGCCGCGCTTGCCGTCTTCGCCGGCGACCTCGCCGGGGACGGCGGCACGCGCGCGGCCTTCACCGGGGTCGTCGCCGCCTTGCAACTCGTCGCCGGGCTCGCCTTCGCCCCCGCGGCGGGGACGACACTCCTCGCAGCGGCCGTCACCGCCGCCGCGCTCGCCCTCTGGCCGGTCGCGCGGCTCGCCGCCGCCGAACAGCCGACGGTGCTGCCGGGCCCGGGCGGCGTGCCCCAGCCCGAGGCGCTGACGTTCTACCTCGGCTTCGCCACGGTCGCCGGCCTGGCCATCGGGGCGGCGGCGCTCCGCCGGCTCGCCAGGGGCCCGAGGCTGCCGCTCGTCACCGCCGCCTTCTACGCCGCCGCTGCCACGACCGGCGTCCTCGCCCTGCTGCTTGTCGTCTATTGGCGCGTGACGGCCTTCTCGCGCAGCGTGCCCTTCGGCCTCGCCGCGGGCCTCCTCGCCCTCGCCTTCGTCGGCGCGACGCACCTCCTGCGGCAGCGCGACGACGGCACCTCGCCGGCGATCCGCCTGGGTATCGGCGCGACCGCCTCCGCCGCGCTCGCGGCGCTGGCGCTCGGCCTCACCTTCGCGCTCGACAAGGGCATGCTGACGGTGGCCTTCGCGCTGTCGGCGCTCGCCGCCGCCTTTGTCGCCAATCGCGTCGGGATCCCGGCCTTGCGCCATGCGGTGGGCGGCGTCGGCCTCGTCGTTCTCGGCCGGATCGCCTGGGATCCCACGATCGCGGGGGACGACCTCGGCAGGACGCCGATCCTCAACTGGCTCCTGTGGGGCTACGGCATGCCGGCGGCCTCCTTCTGGTCGGCCGCGCAGATCCTCGCGCGCGATGGACGCGACCGCGTCACGCGGCTCTGCGAGAGCCTCGCCATCCTCTTCGCCGCGCTGCTCGTGTTCTTCGAGATCCGGCACTTCGTGCACGACGGCGACCCCTTTGCGCCGGACACCGGCCATGTCGAGACGGGGCTCTTCGCGACGACGGGCCTCCTCTTCTCCCTCGCCATGGTGCGCCTCGACGCCGCCCGGCCGGACGTCGTCTACCGCTTGGCATCGCTGGCCTTCGGCGCCTGTACCTTGATCGTGGCGGGGTTCGGCCTCGCCGCCGGCCAGAATCCCCTGTTCACCGGCGAGTCCGTTGAGGGCGGAGCGCTCGTCAACTCGCTCCTCGTGTCCTACCTCCTCCCGGCCGTCGCCGCGGCGGCGTTGGCCCTCGTCGCGCGGCAGACGCGCCCACAGTGGTACGTGCGCACGGCCGCCGTCGTCGCGCTCGCGCTGCACGTTCTCTATACGGGCCTCGAAATCCGCCGCCTCTTCCAGGGCGACGTGGTCGCCCTCTGGCGGCCGACCGGCCAGGCGGAACTGTGGGCCTATTCGGCGGCGCTCATCGTCGTCGGCGCCCTCATCCTCGCCGTCGGGCTCCTGCGCGGCAACCGCTTCCTGCGGCTCGCCTCCGCGCCCTACATCCTCGCGGCCGTCCTCAAGGTCTTCCTCTTCGACCTCGCCAATCTGGAGGGGGCGCTGCGCGCCCTCTCCTTCATCGGCCTCGGTCTCGTGCTGGTGGCGATCGGCCTCGCCTACCAGCGCCTTCTGGCGCGGCGGCCGGATCAGGCCGCGCAGACCCCGGGCGCACCGGGCGCGTGAGCCAGGCGCCGGCGCCTCGGTCGGCGCCGGCGGAGAGCCATCAGAGGCCCAGCACCTGCTCGGCCGGCGTGTAGGCGAGATGGTGCGCCTCCGCCACGGGCTTGCAGGTGATCCTGCCGTCGTGGACGTTGAGGCCCGCGCGCAGGTGCGGGTCGTCGGCCAGCGCCTGGCGCCAGCCCTTGTCGGCGAGCGCGATGGCGAAGGGCAGTGTCACGTTGTTCAAGGCGAAGGTGGAGGTGCGGGCGACGGCGCCGGGCATGTTCGCCACGCAGTAGTGCACGATGCCATCGACCATGTAGGTCGGGTTCGAGTGCGTCGTCGGCTTCGAGGTCTCGAAGCAGCCACCCTGGTCGATGGCGATGTCGACGACGACAGCTCCGGGCTTCATCGTCTTCAGCATCTCGCGGGTCACGAGCTTGGGCGCGGCCGCGCCGGGAACGAGCACGGCACCGATGACGAGATCGGCGCGCCGGACGAGCTGGGCGATGGCGTCGCGCGTGGAGAAGATGGTGCGCACCTGGCCGCCGAACTGGGCCGCGAGGCGCCGCAGCACGTCGGCCGAGCGGTCGACGACGGTCACGTTCGCCCCCATGCCGACGGCGATGGTCGCCGCATGCGTGCCCGACACGCCGCCGCCGAGGATCACGACCTCCGCCGGCGGCACGCCCGGCACGCCGCCGATGAGGACGCCGCGGCCGCCCTGCGCCTTCTCGAGGCAATGGGCGCCGACCTGCGGCCCCAGCCGCCCGGCGACTTCCGACATGGGCGTCAGCAGCGGCAGGCCGCCGTTGGTGCCCGTCACCGTCTCGTAGGCGATGCAGGTGGCGCCGCTCGCCATCAGGTCCTTGGTCTGTTCAAGGTCGGGGGCGAGATGCAGATAGGTGAAGAGCACCTGCCCCGGCTTCAGCCGCTTGCGCTCCTCGCTGAGCGGCTCCTTGACCTTCACGACCATGTCGGCTTCGCCGAAGATGCGATCCGTGCCTTCGACGAGGGTAGCGCCCGCGCTCTCGTAATCACCGTCCGTCAGGCCGGCACCCGCTCCCGCGCCGCGTTCCACCAGAACCGCGTGGCCATGGTGGACGAGCTCGGCCACGGACGAGGGCACGAGCCCGACGCGATATTCGTTGTCTTTGATCTCCTTCGGCACACCGATGCGCATGGCCGCCTCCTCCTCGGGGTTGTCTCGACATCTCAGCTTCGCGCGCGGCCTGTGCATTTTCTCGCCAAAGATGACCTGCCTTCGGCGAAGCAATCGCATATCATGTCTCGATCGAAGCTTTTCACCGCATAGTCTGCGACCCATGATCCAGGACGACCGAGACCGCGCCATTCTGCGGATTCTGCAAGCGAACGCGCGCATCACCAATGCCGAGCTCGCCGAGCGCGTGCACCTGTCGCCTTCAGCCTGCTTGCGACGCGTGCGCGCGCTCGAGGAGAGCGGCCTCATCCGCGGCTACACGATGCAGCTCGACCCGAAGGCTGCCGGCTTTCCGGGTACCGCCTTCGTCATGATCGCCCTCGACCAGCAGGGGCGTGCCTCGCTCGATGCCTTCGAGGGGCAGGTGATGAAGCATCCCGAGATCCTCGAATGCCACCTGCTCGCTGGCGCGCACGACTATCTCGTGCGCGTCGCCTACCGCGACTCGGCCGACCTTGAGCGCATCCACGCCGAGATCCTGACGCAGCTCCCCGGCGTCACCCGCGTGCAATCGACACTGACCCTGCGCACGGTGAAGCGCACCACCGCGCTGCCTGTGTGAGCGGAGCCTCAGGCGAGCGGCAGGCGCCCGAGCCGCTCGATGATGAGGTCGTAATAGCCGTCGGCGTCGATGCCGCGCATGACGGTGGCGTTCCTCGGCCGGTCGGTGACACCCCACCAGTCGATCACCGTCATGCCGGCGGTGAGCGCGCCCGCCGTCTCGATCGCGACATTGACATGGCGGCCCTGGAAGAGCTCCGGCTGCAGCAGATAGGCAACCGTCGTCGGGTCGTGCAGCGGGCCGCCGTCCGTGCCGTACTTGCCCTCGTCGAAGCGTTTGGCGAAGCTGAGGAGCGCATGCACCGCCATCGCGACGGGCGTACCGAGCGCGCGCAGCCGCTCGAGCCGCGCCGCCGTCGTCAGCGCCAGATGCGTCACGTCGAGCGGCATCATGACGAGAGGGACGCCGGCGGCGACCACCTTCGCCGCGGCCTCCGGGTCGACATAGACGTTGAACTCGGCCGCGGGCGTGACGTTGCCGCCCTCTGACATCGCCCCGGCCATCCACACGATCTCGCGCAGGCGCCCGGCGATGCGCGGCTCCCGGGCAAGGGCGAGCGCGATGTTGGTGGCCGGGCCGAGCACACAGAGCGTCACACTGCCCTGGGGCCTGCCCATTACCGTCTCGACGATGAAATCCGCGGCGTGCTTCTCGCCGAGAGCCAGCGTCGGCTCCGGCAGGTCGCAGCCGTCGAGCCCCGTGCGGCCGTGGACGTATTCGGCCGTGACGAGGGGGCGCACGAGCGGCCGGTCGGCGCCGGCGAAGACCGGCACGTCGCGCCGTCCCGACAGCTCGACGATCTTGCGCGCGTTCACCTGGGTGAGGGAAAGGGGCACATTGCCGGCGACCGTCGTGATGCCGAGCACCTCGAGTTCCTCGGGCGAGGCGAGTGCGAGGAGAATGGCGACACCGTCGTCCTGCCCGGGGTCGGTGTCGATGATGATGGAACGGCGCATGTTTCGTGGCTGCCCTGCAACGTGGAGACCCGCCGCCGCGGCGGAATCATCCGCACGATAGCACCGCCCGCACGCAGGGCGCAGGGCGCCTGGCCCGTAGCTGGGCTCGCCTGCCGAGCCGTGCTTCGGATCAGAGCCCTTGTCATCGCCGCCCGGCGGCGCGACATATGCGCGACCTGCGCATGAGGTCCGAATCCGTGACGATCGACACTTCCGACATTGCCACCCTGCCCTTCGAGAAGGCGCTCGCCGAGCTCGAGCAGATCGTCTCGCGCCTGGAGCGGGGCGACGTGCCGCTCGAGGAATCGATCGCCATCTACGAGCGTGGCGAGGCCCTGAAGAAGCACTGCGAAGCGCTGCTGAAGAAGGCGGAGGCGCGCATCGAGAAGATCACCCTCGGCCCGGATGGCCGGCCGAAGGGTACGGAGCCCCTCGACGTCGAGAGCTGAGCCGCCCCGGCAACGGGCCATGGTTCCGACCCGGCAGCGCGCCGCGTCAGGGAATGCGCCATGAACCGGCTGCCCGACGAGCCTCTGCTCATCGGTGATCGTTCTGAGCCGCATCGGCTTCTCGCATTCAAGCCCGGCAACCGCACATCACCGTGGGCGCGGAAAGGCCGGCGCGCTTCCTCATGCGCGGCGGTGCACCCACGGACGGCCCCCGCCATATCTCGTGGATCGTCCTCTTCTCGCACCAGGAGAGCATCTACCAGGCGAAGCCCGACTGGTCCGCCGGCCGCGTTACGGCGATGTCCGGCGGGACGGAGTTCATTCCGCCTCCGCAACGATGAGCGCGAATGGCCGCGACGACCCGGCCCTTTGACCGGAGGACGCCAAGGCCGTATTTCCTATTCCGAAGAATTCAAAGGGAGGCTGGCGGGATCGGTCCGCGCCCTCCGATTGCGTCATTGACGAGGACACGACCCTCTTGCCCGTCGCGACCCCCCTCCTCGATACGATCGGCACGCCCGACGACCTGCGTCGCCTGCCTGAACATGCCTTGCGGCAGCTTGCCGACGAGCTGCGCGCGGAGACGATCGACGCCGTATCCGTCACCGGCGGACATCTCGGCGCGGGCCTCGGCGTCGTCGAACTGACGGTGGCGCTCCACTACGTCTTCGACACGCCGCATGACCGCCTGATCTGGGACGTCGGGCATCAGGCCTATCCGCACAAGATCCTCACCGGGCGGCGCGACCGCATCCGCACCCTGCGCAAGGGCGGCGGCCTCTCGGGTTTCACCAAGCGCAGCGAGAGCGAGTACGATCCCTTCGGCGCGGCCCACTCGTCGACATCGATCTCGGCCGGCCTCGGCATGGCCGTGGCGCGCGATCTCGCGGGCGAGAAGCGCAACGTGGTCGCCGTCATCGGCGACGGCGCCATGTCGGCCGGGATGGCCTACGAGGCCATGAACAACGCCGGCGCGCTCAACGAGCGGCTCATCGTCATCCTCAACGACAACGACATGTCGATCGCGCCGCCGGTCGGCGCCATGTCGGCCTATCTCGCCCGCCTCGTATCCGGCGGCACCTACCGGACGCTGCGCGAGGCGGGCAAGCAGCTCGCCAGGCGCCTGCCGAAGTTCTTCTACGAGAAGGCGCAGCGCGCCGAGGAATTTGCCCGCGGCTTCTGGACAGGCGGCACGCTCTTCGAGGAACTGGGCTTCTACTATGTCGGTCCGGTGGACGGGCACAATCTCGACCACCTCCTGCCCGTGCTCAAGAACGCCCGCGACGCCGAGGCCGGGCCGATCCTCGTCCATGTCGTGACGCAGAAGGGCAAGGGCTACGCCCCCGCGGAGAACTCGGCCGACAAGTACCACGGCGTCGTCACCTTCGACGTCGTCACCGGGGCGCAGGAGAAGCCGAAGGTCAACGCTCCGAGCTATACGAAGGTCTTTGCCGAAGAACTCGTCAGGCAGGCGCGCAGGGACGAGCGCATCGTCGCCGTCACCGCGGCCATGCCCTCCGGCACCGGGCTCGACCATTTCGGCAAGGAGTTCCCGAAGCGCTGCTTCGACGTCGGCATCGCCGAGCAGCATGCCGTGACCTTCGCCGCCGGCATGGCCACCGAGGGCTACAAGCCCTTCTGCGCCATCTATTCCACCTTCCTGCAGCGCGCCTACGACCAGGTGGTGCACGACGTCGCCATCCAGAAGCTGCCGGTCCGCTTCGCACTCGACCGCGCCGGCCTCGTCGGTGCCGACGGGCCGACGCACGCCGGAGCCTTCGACGTCGCCTATCTCGGTTGCCTGCCGGAGATGGTGGTGATGGCCGCCGCGGACGAGGCGGAGCTCGTGCATATGGTGGCAACCGCCGCCGCCTACGACGACGGCCCTATCGCCTTCCGCTATCCGCGTGGCGAGGGCGTGGGCGTCGACATGCCGGCCGAGGGCAGGCCGCTCGCCATCGGCAAGGGGCGCATCGTCCGCGAAGGCACGCGAGTGGCGCTCCTTTCCCTCGGCACGCGGCTCGCTGAATGCCTCAAGGCCGCCGAGACGCTGGAGGCGCGCGGCCTCTCGACGACGGTGGCCGACGCGCGCTTCGCCAAGCCGCTTGACCTCGACCTCGTGCTGCGCCTCGCGCGCGAACACGAATGCCTCGTCACCGTCGAGGAGGGGTCGGTCGGCGGCTTCGGCAGCTTCGTGTTGCAGGCGCTCGCCCTCAACGGCGTGCTCGACCGCGGCCTGAAGGTGCGCCCCATGGTCCTGCCGGACGTCTACATCGACCACGACAAGCCCGAGCGCATGTACGCCAAGGCCGGGCTCGACGCGGCCGGCATCGTGGCGACCGTTTTCGCCGCGCTCGGCAGCGAGGTCGCGGCCTTGACGGCGTGAGGCGGAAGGGGCCGGCCCGCGACCGGCGGTGGGCTGCCGGGAACGATCGTCCCGAGGTGGAGTTCGTGCGGCTTCTTCCTTGCACACCTATTCTTCCCACCGGGACATCGGACACCCTGACGGAAACGCTTGCTCGTTCATCATTGCTGGTCGTGTCCGCCTTCACCCTCTTCGAGATACACACCGTCATCTGGCCGGCGAAGGAGCCCGCTCTCCTCGACGATCTCGCCAGACTTCTCGACGGCTTTCCCTTTGAAACGGCCCCCTTCGATACCGCGCAAGCGGAGATTGCCGTCGCCGCCTACAAACGCTTCGGCAAGGACACCGGCCATCCGGCGAGGCTCAACCTTGGCGATTGCGCGTCCTACGCCCTCGCCATGTCGCTCGACGCGCCGCTGCTCTATAAGGGCAACGACTTCTCGCAGACGGACGTGCGTTCGGCACTCACCGCTTGAGTATAAGGGGCCATGCGCAAGCGCGCCGATCTCCTCCTCGTCGAGCGCGGCTTCTTCGACAGCCGCGCCAAGGCCCAGGCCGCCATCGCGGCCGGTCTCGTGACCGCGGACGGACGCCCTGTGCGCAAGGCCTCGGAGGAGATCGCTCCCGGGGCCGCCATCACGGCCGAGCCGGCCCACCCTTACGTCTCGCGCGGGGGCGTCAAGCCCGCTGCCGCCCTCGACACCTTCGGCATCGATCCGGCGGGCAGGACCTGCCTCGACCTCGGCGCCTCCACCGGCGGCTTCACGCAGGTACTCCTGTCGCGTGGCGCGGCGCGTGTCTTCGCGGTCGACGTCGGCCACGGCCAGCTGCACCCGTCGGTCGCGGCCGATCCGCGCGTCCTCGCCCTGGAGGACACGGACGCCCGGCGCCTGACACGCGACGACATTCCCATCCCCGTCGACCTCGTCGTTGCCGATGTGAGCTTCATTTCGCTCGCGCTCGTCCTGCCGCCGGTTCTCGGGCTCTGTGCCGAGGAGGCGGCGCTCGTCGCCCTGATCAAGCCGCAGTTCGAGGCCGGCCGCGCCCATCTGCGCAAGGGCATCGTCCGGGATAGGGCGGTGCACGAGGCGGTCTGCGCCGACATCGCGGCCCATGTGCGCGCGCTGGGCTTCGCCGTCCTCGGCGTGATCCCATCGCCCATCGCCGGCGGCGACGGCAATCGCGAGTTCCTCATCGCAGCACGCAGGGAGAAATAGGCCGGGTGCCCGAGCGCCTCACCATCACGCGCCTCGGCGTCCGCGGCGATGGCATCGCCGAGACAGCCGGATGGACGGTCTACGTGCCCTTCGCCCTGCCCGGCGAGGTTGTGACGGCCGAGGTCGCCGGCGAGCGCGGCCGCCTCCTCCGCGTTGAGGAGGCCGGGCCCGGACGTCGCGAGCCCGAATGCCCCCTCTTCACCCGCTGTGGCGGCTGCGCCATGCAGCATCTGGCCGAGACGCACTACCGCGCCTGGAAGCGCGACGGCGTTCTCGTCGCCTTGCAGCGGGCAGGGCTCGACGCGCCGGTGGCCGACCTCGTCGACGCCCACGGCGAGGGCCGGCGACGCGTGACCTTCCATGCCCGCCGCGTCGACGGCGAAACCCACATCGGCTTCATGGCGGCGCGCAGCCACGCCCTCGTGCCCATCGAGGCTTGCCCCGTGCTCTCCCCCGGCCTCGCGCGGGCGCCAGCCGCCGCGCTGGCGCTCGCCCGCCTGCTCGAAGGAAGCGGCAAGCCGCTCGATTTCCAGGTGACGGCCACGACCGCCGGCCTCGATCTCGACATCCGCGGCCTCGGCGCCGTGAAGGACATCCTGCGCCAGGCCCTCGTCACGGCGGCGGAGCGGCTCGATCTCGCGCGGCTGTCCCTGCACGGAGAGGTGCTCGTTGAACGCCGGCCGCCGGCCATCGCCATGGGCCGGGCCGTCGTCGTGCCGCCCGCGGGCGGCTTCCTGCAGGCGACCGCCGCCGGGGAAGATGCCTTGGCCGAACGGGTCACCGCCGCCTGCAGCAAGGCCAAGCGCATCGTCGATCTCTTCGCCGGCTGCGGGCCCTTCGCCCTGCGCCTCGCCGAACGGGCCGAGGTTCACGCAGTGGAAGGCTCCCCCGAGGCGCTCGTCGCGCTCGACCGTGCCTTCCGGGCGACACCCGGGCTCAAGCGTATCACGACGGAAACCCGCGATCTCTTCCGCCGGCCGCTGCTGCCGCCCGAACTCGATCGTTTCGACGCCGTGGTCTTCGACCCGCCCCGAGCCGGCGCTGAGGCGCAGGCCCGTCAGATCGCCGCTTCAAAGGTGCCGTTGGTGGTCGGCGTCTCCTGCGACGTGGGGACCTTCACACGCGACGCGCGCCTGCTGGTCGATGCCGGCATGCGGCTCGTCGAGGTCGTACCGGTTGACCAGTTCCGCTACTCGCCGCACGTCGAGATCGTCGGCATCTTCCGTCGCCCTGACTCACATGCCCGCGCCCGGGGCGGGCGGCGCTGAGGAATGGCCGGAGACGCCGCTCGGCCCCCTGCTCCTGACAGCTTCGTTGAAACTGAATGGCAGCTCTGTGATCATATTCACATGGAACTGCCGGCCAATGACATGGCGGGCTGCGGCCGTCTCTGAGAATGGAGGCGGCCAGAGACAAGGAGCGGCTGTCCGCCCTCATCGCGGCGATGGGACGGGCCGCGCGAGCGCTTCTACCTACCCATTGCACAGATTTCAGAAGAGCCGGCGGCACCTGCCGATCGGCCGGTGGGAGGGAAAAATGAGAACCGTCTCCGTTGCCCGATTGATTGGCCTCGGCGTCATGATGCTCGCGGTCCCCGCGGGGCAGGCCATACCGCATTCGGCCAATCTGCCGATCAGCGTCGGCGACATCATGCGGGCTCTCGGCGGGAAGGTCTGCACGACGCGAACCGGCGCCAAGTTCATCTTCGGTCGCGACGGGCAATATGCCTACGATGGTCTGTGGAAGAACGGGGGACACTTCACGGCGGGACGTGGCGCGATCACCGTGACGCTGGACAGCGGAATGGAAAGGGAATTCGCACTCTCAAGAAGGGAAGGCGTCATTTACATGGAACAGACCGCGCTTTCCTGCCGGGAACTGGGCCGCGATCAAGAGCTAACGGGCTGAAGGGCCGCCACCCGGCGGGACGGCGGCCCCTGCGCCGCCTACTTCACCCTTTCGATTTTGGTGACGGTGAGGGCGCCGTTGACGCGGTCGGCCTCGAACCTGACCTTGTCGCCGGCCTTGACCGTCTTCAGGAGCGCCGGGTCCTGGACGCGGAAGACCATTGTCATGCCGTCCATGTCGAGGTTCCTGATCGGCCCGTGCTTGAGGGTGAGCTTGCCGGCGCCCTCGTCGACCTTCTGCACCGTGCCGTCGACGGGCGCGGCCTGGGCCAGCGCCGGAACCGGCAGGGCGGCGAGGAGGGGGGCGGCGGCGACGGCCGCGGCGAGGATCGTCTTGCGCATGGGGGACTCTTTCTGCTGCGAGGGCTGCTGTCGGATTGGCCTGTGCCGGGCGGGTGGGGTCACCGCACGACGATGGTGCCCTTCATGCCGGCCTCCAGGTGGCCGGGGATGAGGCAGGCGTATTCGAAGGTGCCGGCCTTGCTGAAGCGCCAGACGATGTCGCCGTTCTGCCTGGCCGACAGGCGCCTGGCGTTGGGGTCGTCGTGCTCCATGTCCGGGTTCTTCTGCATCTGAGCGGCGTGGGCGCGGTTCTCCTCCACGGTGCCGATGACGAACTCGTGCTCGTTCTCGCCGTTGTTCTTCATGGCGAAGCGGATCTGCTCGCCCTTCCTCACCTTGATGCGGTCCGGGATGAAGAGCATCTGGCCGTCGCCTTCCTTCATGACGATCTGGACGACGCGGGCGGGCTTCTTCGGGTCACCGGGCTCGCCGAAGGCGAAGCCGTCGCCGTGCCCGGCGGCGCCGGGCACGGCGAGGGCCGCGGCGCCGCCGGCCGCCGTGATCGCGGCGACGAGCGCCGCACTGCTCAGCTTGCGAAACATCAGGTTGCGTCTCCATCGTCAGTGTTGACCGCCGTGGCCGCCCTTGGAGGAGCCGGGCTTGACCACCTTCATTTCGACCGCGTCCTTCGACGTCGTTGCTTGCCCCGCCGGGCGGGAAGCTTCGGCAACGGAGCCCTTGTATTCATAGGCCACCGTTCCCTCCGGGTGCTTGAACCAGCCCGGATCCTTGTAGTCGTCGCGCGCCAGCCCATCGCGCACCTTCAGGACGGTGAACATGCCGCCCATCTCGACCGCGCCGAACTGGGCGAAGCCCGACATCATCGGCAAGGTGTTTTCCGGCAGTGGCATCTCCATCTCGCCCATGTCGGCCATGCCCGCGCTGCCCATGGGCATGTAGTCGGGCGCGAGCTTGGTGATCTTCCTGGCGACATCCTTCTTGTTGACGCCGATGAAGGTCCTCACGTTGTGGCCCATGGCGTTCATGGTGTGGTGCGACTTGTGGCAGTGCAGCGCCCAGTCGCCCTCGTACACCGCGTCGAACTCATAGGCGCGCATCGCGCCGACGGGGATGTCG
Source organism: Chelatococcus albus (assembly GCF_030067675.1). Classification (GTDB taxonomy): domain Bacteria; phylum Pseudomonadota; class Alphaproteobacteria; order Rhizobiales; family Beijerinckiaceae; genus Chelatococcus_A; species Chelatococcus_A albus. The sequence continues at coordinate 73,011 of NZ_JASJEV010000003.1, forward strand.
ACCGTCACCTCCGGCCAGCGCGCACTCTCCGGCACCCAGCCGCCGTCCGTGCAGGTCACGGCGAAGTCGTAGCCGTGCATGTGGATCGGGTGGTTCGTCATGGTGAGATTGCCGACGCGCACGCGCACCCGGTCGTTCTTGCGCACGACGAGCGGGTCGATACCCGGGAAGACCCGCGAGTTGAACGTCCACATGTTGAAGTTCGTCATCTCGGCGACCTTCGGCACATAGGACCCGGGCTCGATGTCGTAGGCGGCGAGCAGGAAGACGAAGTCGCGGTCGACACGCATGAAGGACGGGTCGCGCGGGTGCACGACGAAGTAGCCCATCATGCCCATGGCCATCTGCACCATCTCGTCCGCATGCGGGTGGTACATGAAGGTGCCGCTCTTCTTGAGCTGGAACTCGTAGACAAAGGTCTTGCCCGGCTTGATGTGCGGCTGGGTGAGCCCGCCGACGCCGTCCATGCCGCTCGGCAGGATCTGGCCGTGCCAGTGGATCGTCGTGTGCTCCGGCAGCTTGTTGGTGACGAAGATGCGCACCTTGTCGCCCTCCACCGCCTCGATGGTCGGTCCGGGCGACTGGCCGTTGTAGCCCCACAGATGCGCCTTCATGCCGGGCGCGAATTCACGCACCACCGGTTCGGCGACGAGATGGAACTCCTTCCACTCGCCGTTCATGCGCCAGGGCAGTGTCCAGCCGTTGAGGGTGACCACCGGCTGGTAGTCGGGCCCGCTGGTCGGGTGAAGCGGCGGCTGCATCACCGCCTCCTTCATCACCGGGGCTTCGGGAATGCCCGCCGCTGCAGCGCGCCCGCTGACGACGCTCGCCCCGACGAGGGCAAGACCGGAGGTGCCGAGGAAATTTCGACGCGACATCATGATGGCATCTCCTCTCTTACTCGGCCGCCGCGCCGGCGCTGCGCGGCGCTTCGCCCGCGCCGCCCCCGCCCCCGCCGCCGCCGATGAGCGCCGACCTGAGATCGGTGTCGGCGATCCAGAAGTCGCGCTGGGCTTCGATGGCGGTGACGGTGCTGGCGATCCTGGCCCTGGCGTCCGCCAGAAGCTCGAACACATCGATGATCATGGCGTTGTAGCGGAGCTGGCTCTCGTCCGAGATCGTCTTGCGCAGCGGCAGCACCTGGTCGCGATAATGCGCGGCGAGATCGTAGGCGCCGCGATAGAGCTGGTAGGCCTCACGCGCTTCGGACCGGATATTGACCGCCTTCTCCGCGAGCCGGTTGACCGCCTGCATGTAGCGCTCCTGCGCGTCACGCACGCGCGTCTCGCCGCCGTCGAAGATCGGGATCTCGAAGCCGATCTCGAACCCGCGGCGGAAGGTCTTGTCCTTCTCGGGCTCGGATCCGCCGGCGGTCTCGCGCACCGACTTCGTGCGCTCGTAGCTGCTCAGGCCCGCGAGCTCGAGCACGTTGACGAAGCGCGTGGCGTTGGTGAGTCCATACGCCTTCGCCAGCGTCTCGAGCTCGAGGCGGGCTATCTGCAGGTCGACGCGCTTGCGCACGGCATCCGCCTCTGCCGCCTGCAGCGTCCAGGGCCGGCGCGGCAGCGCCGGAAGCGCCGCAGGCAGCCTGAAGGCGACGTCGCTCCCCCACAGTCCGAGCACGCGTGTCAACCGCTCGCGCTCGGCCTTCTGGCGCTGGCGCGCCTGCCCGAGCTGCGCCGCGACCTCGGCATGGAAGGCATGCTCGCGCGCCTGGTCGAGCTTGCTGGCCGCGCCCGTTTCGCCGAGCTTCTTCGTGAGGTCGGAGGCAGCCTCCGCCGAAAGCTGCGCCTGCTGCAGGTAGCCGACGACCTGGCCGGCGGCCACCGCCCGGTAGTAGCTGCGCCGCGCCTCCCCGACGACGGTCAGCGTCTCCTGCGCCGCCCGGAGCTGCGCCTGGCGGAAGAGCCCTTCGGCGATCTCCTTGCGGGCCGGCAGGGTCAGGAGCGCGAGGAGATTGGCAACGACGCGCCGCTCGATCTCGAGCTCGAGGTTGCCGCCGAGCCGCGAGAAGGAGAAGGCGGGGTTCGGCGGCAGGCTCGCTGCCACGAACTCGGCCTCCGAGATGCCGAGCGCGTTGTACGCCGCCTGCAGGCCGCGGTTGTTGAGAAGCGCGACCTGCACGGCGCTGTCGGCCGTGAGGGGCTTCTGCAGCAAGGCTGCGACGCGCGCGCGGGCGGCGGCGGCATCGGCCTCGCTGCTGATCTTCACGGTCTCCTTGCCGAGTTCGCCGCGCACGATGGCCTGGGTCGGACCGAGCCCGCCGTCGGCGGAAAAGGTCTGGCAGCCGCCGACGATGAGCGCGGCGCCCGCCGACGTGAGGAGGCTCCGCCTGGCCCTCGACGCCGAGCGCAGATGCGTCAGCAGCCTCGCGGCCCAGAAGTACCGTCCCGAGCGCCGCACGACGGCTGGTTGGGTGACTGTCATTGGTTCGTGTCCGTCAAGTTGTCGAGCAGCCGCCGGATCGCGCGTACTCGCGCCATGCGATCCCTGGCGGCGCGATCTCATTGCCGCTGGTCGTCTGCGCCCGGAGCCATGCGCCGGTTCTGCTCCTCCCACGACCCGGGCGAGACAGGTTTCTGCGGCGTGTAGCCGCCGAGCACGGGGGCATAGCTCGCGGCGGACGTGCGCTGCGCCGGATCCGAGGGATCGCGACCGACGAGGGGGGCGGCGGATGGCAGGGAGGCGCAGCCCGTAAGGCCCGCGGCAAGCAGGATTGCGGCGACGATCCGCATGAATGAGCTCCAAGTTCGACCTGAAAGGCGCCAACGCGTCGGGGCATGCGCGTTTCTCGGGCCCAAGGCCCCGTGACGCGCCGCCGGATCACTCCCGTGCAGTGATCACGCGTTCCGACTGAATATTGACGCTCGTGTTCCATCGCGGCCGCGACGCCAGCCGCAGCCCGCGGAAGGACGGTCCGTCCTTATCCGCGCAGGCGCGATCTCGGAGGCCTGTCGAGCTCGAAGGGCAGGCCGATCGGCAGCATGGAGAGCAGGAGCGGTCCGCGTTCGCGCTGCTCGCGCGCCAGCGTGAGCGGCGCCTCCCCGAAAAGCTCGGCAAAGAAATGGCAGGCGGAGGTTCCGCAACACGCGCTACCGTCGCCGTGCCGGACACCGTCCTCATGGCGGCCGGCAGCCGGATCGACCTTGCCACCGCTGCAGTCGACCGCGGCCGCAGTCGCGCCGTGCACATGGCCCGCGAGCGGCATCCTGGCCATGGACTCCCCGCCCAGGACCACGACAAGCGCGGCGAGTACCATGGCGACCAAGGCGCCGAGGATGAGCGTCGTCTTCTGCACGGTTGTTCCGAATCGGCGGCCCGAACCAGCTTTGCTCCATAGAACGTTGCCATATGGCAAGGTCAAGGCAGCTTTCGAGGAAGGGGACCGCTGGGTCCAGCCTTGCCTATAGCCATGGAAGCGTCGGCCCGCTGTGACTTTCCTCACCGCAGCACTGTCCGTTCTGCGAACGACGCGCGCGCCTTGGCGGGACGGCGCAGATCGAGGGAAAGTCCTGCAGGGGCGCGGATGATCCCGGCTCCGGCTCGGCTCCGCAGCGACGGTGGCCTTGCCGAAGCAAGACGTGCAGCCGCCGCCACGCCGCTTACGCCGCGCTCGCCTCCGTGCTGCGAGGGGCGCCGCCACGATAGATGCAGCCTTCAGCCTGGCCGGGCGTGCCGCGCGATACGACAACCTGATCGAGACCGGTGATTTTCGGCGCCAGATTCGCCCAGATCCAGCGGGCGATGTTCTCGAGCGAGGGATTCGCAAGCCCCTCGATTTCGTTCAGATACTTGTGATCGAGCGAGACTCGCACCGCCTCGATCTCGCGGTCGACCTCATAGAGGTTCGCCGCCCAGCCGAAGGTGGGGTCGGGCTCGCCACGCAGGCCGACCCTCACCAGGAAGGTATGTCCGTGCAGCCCCGCGAACGGCGGCAGCGCGTGCGCCGCTTCGAAGGTGAATTCCTTGTAGGTCTCGATCACGCCGCCGGGGAGCACTGGCCTACCTTTCATTCGATCGGACATACCTAACAAATCATGATCGGAGCCCGCAAGCCGCGTGTCAATTTCAACGCAAGTGCGCATAAAGCGGCAATTAATCACAAAATAAAATCATTTCACCCGCAAGAGCCAGGAAATGTTCCCCACATATCTCAAATTGTAAGCATATGTATATTGTTCATTTGAATTTTTGGAGTAGGCTATGTGACGTATCATGGTATGCTTGGAGGATCGACAATGGGCCGCCTGCACGCTCTTGGAGCCGCCATCGGCTCTGTCGCAGTATTGCTGTTCTCGTTTGGCTTCGCACTCGCGCAGGACGCGCCGCTGGCCAGGCCGACCGAGAAACCGATTCTGACGATTTCCGGCAAGATCACGGTCACGAACGCCACCGGCGCCGCCCAGTTCGACCGTCAGATGCTCGAGGCGCTGGGCACGGCGTCCATCAAGACCAAGACGCCCTGGTATCCCGAGCCCGTGCAGTTTGAGGGGGTGCCGCTCGCCAAGCTCATGAAGGCGGTCGGAGCCGAGGGCCAAACCGTCGTCGCCACCGCCCTCAACGACTATTCGGCGGAAATCCCGATACAGGATTTCACCGCCTACAACGCGATCCTCGCCCTGAAGCGAGACGGCAAGTACATGCCCGTACAGGACAAGGGTCCGCTGTTCATCATCTATCCGTACGACAGCAACCCCGAGCTCAACACACAGAAGTTCTATGCCCGCTCCGTCTGGCAGGTGAAAAGCCTCGTCGTGAAGTAACACGAGGACCAACGACGGACCTTGCGGTCGGTAACATGGTCAGATCAATCGCCCCCCGCAAGGTCCAAATGCTCCTGGCGCTCGCCATCGGCGTCTTCGTCGCTGCCGCGGCCTATCTCTCCTATCTCATAATCGAGCGGCACCGCGCGCTGGAGAGCATATCACGGTACAACATTACCTTTACTGTCGCCCAGGGGATCAACGAGTTCGTCCGCTTCGAGCGCAGCCTCGATGCCTATGCGCATGGCGACGTCGACAAGGACGAAGTGCAGCTGCGCTATGACATCCTCTCCAACCGGCTGCGCCTCTTTCGCGACAGCGAATTTCGCGAATTCACGGACCTCTCCCCCGATCGGGAGGCCCTGGTCGCCGACCTGGAGAGGGCCTACCGGGAGATCGAGCCGCTCGTGCGCGACATCGACCAGCCCGGCGCGCGCCGGCAGATCCTTGCCATTCTGGATCCGCTGCAGCCGCGGCTCGTCGGCCTCGGCTCCCAGGCCAACCAGTACGGCGGGCAGCTCGCCGCCCGGGATCAGGCCGAGCTCTTGCGCCTGCAGTGGCTGTTCTCGGCCCTCGTCGCCGGCCTCATCGGCTCCGGCGCCTGGCTCATTGTCCTGCTGCTCACGCACAACAGCCTCCTGACCCGGGCTCACAACGAACTCCGGGCCGTGACGGTCAATCTGCGGCACCAGGAGGAGATGCTGCGCACGCAGAACAATCTCTTCGACGCAGCGCTCAACAACATGTCACAGGGCCTGTGCATGTTCGATGGCGGACACCGCCTCATCGTCGCCAACGAGCGCTATGCCTGGATGTATGGTCTGCCGCCGGGCGAGCTGCGCGCGGGGATGACCCTGCGGGAGATCCTGGAGCGGATCGTCGCGCACGACATCTGCTCGCAGGAAGGCGCCGACGAGCTTTTCACCAATCATCAGGCTGCCGGCGACCTGACACGGCCGGCCGGCTTCCTTCACACCCTGCGCGACGGCCGCATCATTGCCGTTTCCCAGCGCGCCATGCCCGACGGCGGCTGGGTCGCGACCTACGAGGACATCACCGAGCGCCAGCGCACCGAGGCGCGCATTGCCTATCTCGCGCGCCACGACGCGCTGACGAAGCTGCCGAACCGCATCGTCTTCCACGAACGCGTGGCTCAGGCCCTGGCCCGAGCCCGGCGCCACGGTGACCAGCTCGCCGTGCTCTATCTCGATCTCGACCACTTCAAGAATGTCAACGACACGCTGGGCCATGCCGTGGGCGACGCGCTCCTGCGCAGCGTCGCCGAGCGCCTGCGGAGCGTCATCAGGGAGGAAGACACGATCGCCCGCCTCGGCGGCGACGAGTTTGCAATCGTCCAGCTCGCCATCAAGCATCCCGCGGACGCGGGTCAGCTCGCGCGCCGGATCGTGGAGGCGCTCAGCCAGCCCTTCGACCTCGGCGACCACCAGGTCCTCATCGGCACGAGCGTTGGCATCGCCGTCGCCCCGGCGAACGGCGAGGACGCCGATCAGCTCATGAAACATGCCGACATCGCCCTCTACGACGCGAAATCCGAGGGGCGCAGCACCTATCGCTTCTTCGAGCCGCAGATGGATCAGCGCCTGCAGGCGCGTCGCGCGCTGGAGCTCGACCTGCGCGGCGCCCTGGAGCATGGTGAGTTCGAGCTGCACTTCCAGCCGCTGGTCAATCTCACCAGCCGCAAGATCATCTGCTTCGAAGCGCTGGTCCGCTGGGCTCACCCGGAACGGGGCCTCGTCCCTCCATCCGAGTTCATCCCGGTCGCCGAGGAGATCGGTCTCATCGTCCCGATCGGCGAGTGGATCCTGCGTCAGGCCTGCAGCGAGGCCATGCACTGGCCGGAGGACATCAGCGTCGCGGTCAACCTGTCGTCGATCCAGTTCCAGCGCAGCAACGTCGTGCGGACCGTGTCGCAGACACTGCTCGAAACCGGCCTGCCGGCGAACCGACTGGAGCTCGAGATCACCGAGACGGTGCTGCTGCAGGAGAGCGACGAGACGCTCACGAGCCTGCATGCCCTGCGAGCCCTCGGCGTCAGGCTGTCGATGGACGACTTCGGCACCGGCTATTCGTCGCTCAACTACATCCGGCGCTTTCCCTTCGACAAGATCAAGATCGACCAGTGCTTCGTGCAGGACGTCGCGACCAATAAGGATTCGCTCACCATCGTGCATACGATCGTCGCCCTCGGGCGCAGCCTGGAGATGACGACGACCGCCGAGGGCGTCGAGACTCAGGAGCAGCTGACCATGCTGCGCGCCGCCGGCTGCGCCGAGGCGCAGGGCTCGCTCTTCGGCATGCCGACCCCGGCCTCGGGCGTCGCCGCCCTGCTTCAGAAGCCCAACCCGGTGCCCGATATCCGTTCCGGGCGATGACGCCGGGGCGCCGGGCGGCCCTGCCCGTCGCGCTGCAAGCGCCCGGCTCGATCCATGCCGCGCATGCCACCCTGCCCCGCGATGCGCCGGGCGCAGTTTACCGGCGGCGCAAGATCTGCTTGCAATCGTCGGCGACGCTCCCGCCGCCGAACGGCCCGCCCGACATGCCCCTCGATAGCCTCATCGCCCGCCTTGCGCAGATCGTCGGCGAACAGCACCTCCTGACGCGCACGGAGGACATGGCGCCACACTTGCGCGAATGGCGCGACCTCTATCGCGGCGCGGCGCTCGCCGTCGTCAAGCCCGGCGCGACGCAGGAAGTCGCGGCGATCATGCGCCTCGCCACGGCCGAGCATCTGCCCGTCGTGCCCCAGGGCGGCAATACGGGCCTCGTCGGCGGCCAGATCCCCGACACGAGCGGCACCATGCTCGTGCTCTCGCTCCAACGCCTCGACAGGGTGCGCGAGGTCGATCCCCTGACCGACACCATGACGGTCGAAGCGGGCGTCACGCTGCAGCGCGCCCAGGAGGCGGCGGAGGAGGCCGGCCGGCTCTTTCCGCTGTCGCTCGCCTCCGAGGGCTCCTGCACCGTCGGCGGCAACATCGCGACGAATGCCGGCGGCACCGCCGTCATCGCCTACGGCAACACGCGCGATCTGGTGCTCGGGCTCGAGGTGGTGCTCGCCGACGGGCGGGTCTGGAACGGCCTCGGCAAGCTGCGCAAGGACAATACCGGCTACGACCTGAAGAACCTGTTCGTCGGCTCGGAGGGCACGCTGGGCATCGTCACGGCCGCCGTCCTGAAGCTCTTCCCGCGCCCACGCTCACGCGCCACAGCTTTCTGCGGCCTCGCCTCGCCGGCCGCCGCCCTCGATCTCCTTACCCTCGCCAAGCGGCGTGCCGGCGGCGCGGTCACAACCTTCGAGCTCATGCCACGCATCGGCCTCGACTTCGTCCTGCGCCACGCCCCCGGCACGCGCGATCCCCTCGCCGCGGCCCACCGCTGGTATGTGCTGATCGAGCTTTCCTCGCAGCTCGACGGCGGCATCGACGACAGCCTCGAGGCGATCCTGGGCGAGGCCATCGAGGTGGGTTCGGTGGAGGATGCGGCGCTCGCCTCCTCGCTCGAGCAGCGCGCCGCCTTCTGGAAGCTGCGCGAGGCCCTGTCCGAGGTCCAGCGCCACGAGGGCGGCTCCATCAAGCACGACGTTTCCGTGCCCGTGGCCGAGGTGCCCGCGTTCCTTGCCGAGGCGACAGCGGCGGTCGAGGCCTGGATGGCCGGTTGCCGCGTCGTCGCCTTCGGCCATCTCGGCGACGGCAACATCCACTACAACGTCAGCCAGCCGGTCGGTGCCGACAAGGCGGCCTTCCTCGCCCGCTGGGATGAGTTGAACAGCCTCGTGCATGGCATCGTCGCCCGCTACGCTGGCTCGATCTCGGCAGAGCACGGCATCGGCCGGCTGAAGCGTCACCTCCTGCCCGAGGTCAAGGACCCGGTGGCCCTCGCCCTCATGCGCGATCTCAAGCGCACCCTCGATCCGGACGGCATCCTCAACCCGGGCGCCGTTCTGTAGCCCGCCGCGCGCAGGCCAACTGCCATGGGGGGCGCGAGCATGGCCCCTCCCCCTCCTTCCGGAAGTCGCGAGGTGGTCGCGCAGGATCCACGAGCGGTTCCGGCGACGGATGCGATCTCCCGGCGGCCGGCACCTTCCGTACAGGAGCCGTTCAGGCTCGACCTGCTGTTCTGGCCGCGGCGACACGAACCAGGGAGATCCCGATGTGCGGTCCTCCGCTTCTCGCAGGCGCTGCCCTGGTCGGCTTTCTCGGCCTCGCCGCCATGGCGGCGCAACCCGCCGAGGCACGCACCGTCTGCCGCAGCGAGCGCGTCTGCGCGCGACCGCCCCTCGTCCGCGAGGGCGTGAGGGTCTGCCGCGTCGTGCGCCCGGCACCCCATGTCGCCCCGCGCCGCGTCTGCCGCACCTACTGAGCGCTCAATCGTCGAAGGCGAAGAGGCTCGCCTGTTCCGGCAGAGCAAGCCGGCGGCCGCGCGGGGAGATGGGGACGCCAGCCGGGCGCGGGCTGTCGCCGTGAGAGTCCCCGTCCCGAATGGCGGGCGCCTGAACGGAAGGATCGTCCGTCACCGCCTTGTTGACGGCGGGGCCAACGGCGATCACCTCCAGGAGATCATCCGGCGCCGGCCGAACCAGGGCAAGCGCCTCCTCGAGCCTGGTCGACGTGACGTCAAGCCAGGGACCAAAGGCAGTCTCGCCGAGGATCACAGGCATCCGATCATGCAAGGAAGCCAGCGTCCCGCTGGCGGTCGTGGTAACGATCGCCATGGTATCGATCTCGCCGCCGTCGGGCGCCGCGTAGGTCTCCCAGATCGCCGCGAAGGCCATGAGGGCCCTGTCGCGCCGGCGGATCATGAACGGCGCCCGGCGGCCACCATTCTCGCGCCGCCATTCGTAGAAGGCGTCCGCCGGCACGAGGCAGCGGCGATGGCGAATGCTGGCGCGAAAGGCGGGCTTCTCCGCAACCGTCTCGCCGCGGGCGTTGATGATGCGCGGGAACTCGCCCGGATCCTTTACCCAGGCGGGCAGCAGGCCCCAGCGTACCAGCATGAAGCGCCGGCGGCCGCCCTCCTGGCGGACGATGCCGACGGGTTGCGTCGGCGCGACGTTGTAGCGGGGCGGGAAATTCGGGTGGTTGGCATAGCCGAACATGGCCCGCACCTGCTCGGGAGTATGGGTCAGCGCGAAGCGCCCGCACATGGCTCGACTCTTGCCCCGATCCTCATTGCGCGCACCAGCCATGGACAAGAGGCGGCGCCTTGTCCACAACCGGTCGAAGAAAAGGAGCGGGCCATGCCAGCTTCGGGCGAGAAGACGACACCGGTGGCGGCGGCGCGGGAAGCGGACGTTCCCTCCCCCGCTCCCTGCGACGCGCGCCCTGCCACGGGCGGGCTGTCGACCGATTTCCTCAACCGCTATGACGAGGCGCTGATGCTCATTGAGCTTTCGGCGCAGGAGCCGTCCTGCATCGAGGACCTGCGCGCCTGGCGGCCGGCGAGCTATCGCGAGCATTTCGCCGCCTCGCCCCTGCGCCAGGCGGCAGTGGCGCTCGCCGCCTACGACGCGCTGCCGGCGGACGCCCGGGCGCCTTTCGACGAGCTCGTCGCCACCCTCGACGGGTTGACGCTGACGACCACGGCAGCCCTGGCGGACGCGGCGACGGCCGACGACCGGGCCGCGATCGTCGCCGTCGCGGCCCCGGCCTTCCGCCGACTGATCGGCAAGGCCGCGAGCTTCATCAATGCCAACGGCACGACGATGCCGCCCCTCGACCTTGCCGAGGTCCAGGCGCTCATCGACGAGCTCATGGCCCGGTGAGGCCGCCGGCGACGCTCACAGCCAGCGCTTCCACCGGAAGAAGAGATAGGGCGCGATGGCGGCTGCGAGCATCATGCCGAGCGCCATCGGATAGCCGGCTATCCAGTCGAGTTCCGGCATGAACTTGAAGTTCATGCCGTAGACCGACGCGATCAGCGTCGGCGGCATGAACACCACCGCCATGACCGAGAAGAGCTTGATGATGTTGTTCTGTTCAAGGTTGACGAGGCCGAGCGTCGCTTCGAGCAGGAACTGGATCTTCGACGACTGGAAGGAGGCGTGCTCCTCGAGCGACTGCAGGTCGCGCAGGGTCGTGCGCACCTGCTCCCGGAGCTCGATCGACACCTTGGCCGTGCGGTAGGCGACGGACAGGAAGAGGAGCACCCGCTCGATCGACACGAGGCTTTCGCGGCTCTTCGAGATGAGGTCGCCGTGGCGGCCGAGGGCGCGCAGCGTGTCCTGCAGGTCGCTGTTTCGCCTGGCAGGGTCGCTGCCGGTCTCGAACACCCGGCGCGACAGGGCGTCGATGTGCTCGCCTGTCGCCTGCAGGACCTCCGCCGCCCGGTCGATGATCGTCTCGAAGAGGCCGGCGAGCACCTCCTCCGCCGTCGCACCGCAGCCGCCCGGGCGGGACGCCCGGTTGGCGAACATGGCGAAGGCCTTGGGCTCGTCGTAGCGCACCGTGACGAGCGTGTTGCCCTTCAGGATGAAGGTCACGCCGGTGATGCCCGGCTCCCCCGTATCGGCCCGGAAGACGAGCCGCGCCGTCAGGTAGCGTGCACCATTCTCCGTGTAGAGGAGCTCGGAGGGCTCGATGTCCTCCATGTCCTCCTGCGTCGGGATGAAGATGCCGAGATGGGCCTCGACCTTCACATCCTCCTCGCGCGCCGGCGCGACGAGGTCGATCCACAGCGCCTCGGCCGGGATCGGGTCGTCGGCCCCGAGCACGAGCCGCTCGAGGCGCGCCTCCGCCCCATCCGCCGTTCCCTTCGCGAGTCTGTGGACGATCAGCATCCGGCGCCTCCGCTTCAGGCGCCGGCTTATGCGCGCGAGGCCGTGACGTCAACGTGACGACGGCGGCGGGGGCGTGTCGTCCGGCACGAAGAAGTCGGGCATCAGGGGCTGTGTCGGGTCGACGCGATAGCGCTCGAAATCGGTTTCCCCCTCTGCGCCGAGCACGAGATCGTCGATCAGGAACTGGCCGGTGTAGCTTTTCGCCGGCTTGGTGAAGATCACGTAGGCCGCGTCGGCCATGATCTCGGGGGTGCGGCTCGCGCGCATCAGCGCATCGCCGCCAAGCAGGTTCTTCACCGCGCTCGTGGCGATGGTGGTGCGCGGCCACAGCGCGTTGACGGCGATGCCCCTGCCGCGCAGCTCGCCGGCGAGCCCCAGGACGCACAGGCTCATGCCGTATTTTGCGATCGAATAGGCGAGATGCGGCGCAAACCACTTCTCCTTCATGTCGAGCGGCGGCGAGAGCATGAGGATGTGCGGATTGTCCGACTTCTCAAGATGCGCAATGGCGTATTTCGAGACCATGAAGGTGCCGCGCGTGTTGATCTGATGCATCAGATCGAAGCGCTTCATGTCCGTCTCGGTCGTCGGCGTGAGCTGGATGGCGCTCGCGTTGTTGACGACGATGTCGAGGCTGCCGAAGGTCTCCACGGTCCTGTCGATCGCCTCCCTCACCTGCTCTTCCTCGCGCACGTCGACGACGAGCGGCAGGGCCCGCCCGCCCGCCGCCTCGATCTCCGCGGCAGCGGTGAAGATGGTGCCCGGCAACTTGGGATGCGGCTCGGCCGTCTTGGCCGCAATCGCGACATTGGCCCCGTCGCGGGCGGCACGAAGCGCGATCGCGAGGCCGATGCCGCGCGAGGCCCCGGTGATGAACAGTGTCTTGCCGGCAAGCGACATCGGCGGACCTCCTCGTGGGTTCTGCCAGGATCAAGGGGTTGGAAGCACGAAGCGGCGCGGGCGCCCGCCGTCCTCGTCGGTGAAGCCGTAATGGTCGGCGAGATCGGCAACCTGCAGCACGCGGCCGCCGAAGCGCCGCACGTCCGCATCTGCCGCAAGCGCGGCGACGGCCCGCCCGGCATAGAGGGGGGTTTCCGTCGTCTCCTCGCCATGCCCTGCCTCGATGACGCGCTCCGTACGCACGAAGCCGGGCGAAAGGGCGAGGCAGGTGACGCCATGCGGGCGCAGTTCTTCCGCCATGGCGAAGGCGAGCCGCGCCATGGCCGCCTTGGCGAGGTCGTAGAACACATCGCCGAGGTAGGCGCCTGCGCCGTCGAAGGTCACGGTGACGATGAGCCCCTGCCGCGCCGCCACCATCGCCGGTGCGAAGGCCTTGGCGAGGAGAAGCTGGGCGTAGACGCCAGTCTCGAACACATGCCCGAGGCGGCCCGGCGGTCGGCGCCAGAAGGGCGTGCCGTAGGCCGAGCCGTCACCGTAGCGCTCGCCGTCGTAGCCTTCGTTGCCGCCCCACACGGCGTCCACCACCAGATCGGCCCGGCCGAAGCGGCGCAGCACCCAGGTGGCGAGGGCGTCGACGTCGCGCTCAACCGTGTGGTCGCAATGGTAGGGATAGCCCTGGCCCCCGGCCTCCGTGAGGAGCCGCGCCGTGTCCTCCACCGTCTCGGCTCGCCCGTCGGTGCGCGGCCCGACCTCGCTGGAGCGGCCCGTGACGACGACGGTGGCGCCCGCCTCGCCGAGGGCCCGCGCGATGCCGCGGCCGACCCCGCGCGAGGCGCCGGCGACGACGCAGATGCGGCCGGCGAGCGGCGCGGTCATGCGTGTTCCCCCGTCAGCTCGCCAGCGCGAGTTCGGCATCGTCGAGCGTCGCCGCCCCGGCCGTCACCGCCTGTTCGAGCCCCTCGGCCGCGGTCGCGATATTGTCGGCGAAGAAGCGGGCGAGCGCGATGCGGCCGGCATGGGCCGGATCGCCGTCCCCCTGCCGGCGCGCCTCGTGGGCCGCGAGCGCCGCCCTTGCCAGCGCGGCCGCCCCCTGGGCGACGCCGAACAGGCGCAGATAGGGCGTCGCTGCCGCGAGCGCATCCTGCTGCGCGTTGCCGGCAAGCGCTTTCAGGAGGTAGCTCGTCGCGCGGTCGAGGCTGTCCACGGCGCCGCGCAGACGCGCGGCGGTGTTGCCGAAGACAGGGTCATTGGCCTGCGTGACGCGCGTCGCGACCTTGCGCATCTCGGCGAGCGCGGCGCGCACCGTCTCGCCGCCAGAGAGCGGCAGCTTGCGCATGACGAGATCGATCGCTTGGATGCCGTTGGTGCCCTCGTAGATCGGGGCGATGCGCGCGTCGCGCATGAACTGGGCCGCCCCGGTCTCCTCGATGAAGCCCATGCCGCCGTGCACCTGCACGCCGAGCGAGGCGACCTCGCAGCCGATATCGGTCGAATAGGCCTTGGCCACAGGCGTCAGCAGCGATGCCATCTCGTGGCTGCGCCGGCGCTCCTCGGCATCCTTCGCCAGGTGGCCGCGGTCGAGCGCCGCCGCTGTCATGTAGCAGATGCCGCGCGCGGCTTGCGTCTGCGCCTTCATGGTCATGAGCATGCGCTGCACGTCGGGATGGTCGGCGATGGGGCTCATGCCGTCGGCGGCGCCCGGCGCGCGGCCCTGCCGGCGCTCGCGGGCGTAGTGCAGCGCGTGCTGGTAGGCGCGCTCGGCGATGGCGACGCCCTGCACGCCCACGGCGAGGCGGGCATTGTTCATCATCGTGAACATGCAGTTGAGGCCACGGTTCTCCTCGCCGACGAGGTAGCCGATCGCGCCGCCGTGGTCGCCGTAGACCATCGTGCAGGTCGGCGAGGCATGGATGCCCATCTTGTGCTCGATCGAGTGGCAGCGCAGGTCGTTGCGCGCCCCGAGCGTGCCGTCCGGGTTCACGAGGAACTTCGGCACGAGGAAGAGCGAGATGCCGCGCGTGCCGGCCGGGGCGTCCGGGAGGCGCGCCAGCACGAGATGCACGATGTTCTCGGTCAGGTCGTGCTCGCCGTAGGTGATGAAGATCTTCTGTCCCGTGATGCGATAGCTGCCGTCTCCGGCAGGCTCGGCGCGGGTGCGCACGGCGTTGAGGTCGGAACCCGCCTGCGGCTCCGTGAGGTTCATGGTGCCCATCCACTCGCCGGCGACGAGCTTGGGCAGGTAGGTCTCCTTGAGCTCCCGCGAAGCGTGGGCAGTGATCGCCTCGACGGCGCCCGCCGTGAGCAGCGGCCCGAGGGCGAAGGCCATGGAGGAGGCGTTCCACATCTCGACGCAGGCCGACTGCACGACCGACGGCAAACCCTGACCGCCCCATTCCGGATCGCAGGGCAGCGCGTTCCAGCCGGCCTCGGCCCAGGCGGTATAGACCTCCTTCCAGCCGGGCGGCGTCGCAACCTTGCCGTCGACGATCGTCGCGCCCGTCTCGTCGCCCATCCGGTTGAGGGGCGCGATGCGCTCGTTGGCGAACTTGCCCGCCTCCTCCAGAATGGTCTCCAGGAGGTCGACCGACAGCTCGCCGTAGAGACCTTCGGCCATGGCCTGGTCCACGCCGGCCACGTGCTTCAGGGTGAACGCCATATCCGCAACAGGCGCACGGTAGCTCATCGACGTCTCCTCCAGACGGTCTATCGTTGTCGTCGGTCCGGCTCCGGCGGATGAGGCCATGAGCCGGAATCGATTCCCGGCGGGTCCGACGGCCAACCGCTGTTGACGGGCATCATAGCCCCCGCGTAAGCCGCCTTCGCAAGGTCGGAGATAGTTTAGACGTGAACAATCACGGGTCAACGGCGACAGACGATGAAAACCGCGCAACGCACGTGACGGAATTGCTCACGGCGAACGAGGGTGGCATCGCGCGCGCCGCCGACCTCCTCAGACGCGGCGGCACCGTCGCCTTTCCGACGGAGACGGTCTACGGCCTCGGCGCCGACGCGACCAACGCCAGGGCCGTCGCAGGCATCTATGCGGCCAAGGAGCGCCCGTCGTTCAACCCGCTGATCTCGCACCTGCCGGACCTCGCCGCAGCGCAGGCGCACGGGCGCTTCGACGCGGACGCGACGGCGCTGGCGGAAGCCTTCTGGCCGGGACCGCTGACGCTCGTCGTGCCGAAGGCGGCGGGCTCGGCCATCTGCGACCTCGTCAGCGCCGGGCTCGATACGGTCGCCCTGCGCGTGCCCGCGCACCCGCTGGCACACGATCTCCTGCGGCGCGTCGGCCGTCCGGTCGCCGCACCTTCGGCCAACCGGTCGGGCCGGATCAGCCCGACGCAGGCCGATCATGTGCTCGCCGACCTCATCGGCCGCATCGACGCCCTCATTGACGGCGGCAGCACGCAGGTCGGCCTCGAGTCGACCATTGTCGCCTGCATCGACGGCCATGTCCGCCTGCTGCGACCGGGCGGCGTGCCGCGCGAGGCCATCGAGGGCGTGCTCGGCCGGCGGCTTGCGGCGCCCCCGGCCGCCGCGTCGGAGACGGAGGCCAGCGTTCTCGCGCCGGGCATGCTCGCCTCCCACTATGCGCCGCGGGCGAAGGTGCGGCTCGATGCCCGCACGATCGAGGCCGGGGAAGCGGTGCTCCTCTTCGGGCCGGGGCGCCCCAGAGGCCTCGATGCTGCCGCCGCCGTCCTCAACCTCAGCCGCCATGGCGATCCCGTCGAAGCGGCAGCGCACCTCTTCGCCCATCTGCACGCGCTCGACGCGAGCGGGGCGGCGACGATCGCCGTGGTCCCCATTCCCGACAAGGGCCTCGGCGAGGCGATCAACGACCGCCTGCGGCGGGCGGCGGCGCCGCGGTGAGGCGGCCGCCCCGAGCCCGTGCCCGCGGACCGACGGCAGACCGCGAACACCCGGCCGCAAGGCTTGGTGGCGGATGAAGGAGCATTGTCGTCGGCTCGCCGGTCAGGCGCGGACGGTCTCGGCCCGGCGGGCCGCGGCGAGATCGGGCGAGGGCTTGAGCGCGAAGGCGCCGTCGCCGGCAAGCGCATGCGCGATAGCCGCGATGACCAGGAAAGCCGGATATTCCCAGCCGCCGTTCGGCGCCGTGAACAGCCAGCCGTTCGGGACGTGAACGAGAAGCGCCCCGAGGAGCACCGGCACGAGCAGCGCCGCGACCAGCCGGCTGTAGACGCCCAGCACGATGGCGACGCCGCCCAGGAGCTCGGCGAGGAACACCGGCCAGGCGAGGAACGAGGGGAAGCCGACCTGGGCCATGAAGCCGGCAAAACCGGGGATCGTGAAGACGACGTACTTCAAGAGCGCATGGGCGATGAACATGGCGCCGAGGGCGACACGCAGGAGAAGGACGCCGTAGGGGGCGAGACGCTGGTCGATCACGGGTTCAATCCTTGGGTCCGTGGAAGGTGCGGTGAATCTAGGCTTCCACGAGCGCAAGACGAGACGTATCCTTGCAAGAGGATCATTGCGATTGCGCAAGGACTGATACTGTGGTCACAGATGGCACGGGCCCCATGGGCGTCCACCCGACGCACCAGATGTCGTGGGATGATTTTCGTCTGGTCAAGGCCATCGCCGACACCAAGGGGCTGACCGGCGCCGCCGAACGCTTGGGCATCAACCACTCGACGGCCTTCCGGCGCCTCGGGCAGCTCGAGGAAAACCTCGGCGTGCGCCTGTTCGAGCGGCACCGCTCCGGCTATGCGCCGACCCCGCCGGCCGAGGAGATGGTGGCGTTGGCCGACCGCATGGAGGATGAAGTCGCCACCCTGTCGCGAAAACTCGCCGGCTGCGAGCTGTCGCCGTCGGGGGAGCTGCGCGTCACGACCAACGACACGCTGCTCATGCACCTGCTCACTCCAATTCTCGGAGAATTCCGCTCGCGCTTCCCCAATATCCGCCTCGACATCGTGCTCGCCAATCAGGCCCTGAACCTGTCGAAACGCGATGCCGACATCGCCGTCCGCGCCACGGACGATCCGCCGGAAACGCTCGTCGGCAGGCGGCTCGCGACCATCCACTGGGCGCTCTACGGTCGACGCGACGCCTTTCCCGACGGCGCGACCGATGCCGACCTGCGGTCGCTCTACGACCGACAGTGGGTGAGCCTCGGCGACAACCTGTCCGGCATCCGCGTCTCGCGCTTCGTGCGCGAGCATGTGGCAGCGCAGAACATCGGCTTCCGGGTCAACACGGTGCTCGGCCTGACCGAAGCGGTGGAGGCAGGGATCGGCATCGGCTACCTGCCGTGCTTCATCGCCGATCCGCGGCCCGGTCTCGTGCGGCTCTCCTCACCCGTAGTCGAGTTTTCGACCGGGCTGTGGCTCCTCACCCACCCCGACCTGCGCCATTCGGCGCGCGTGCGCGCCTTCCTCGACTTCGTCGGTGCGGAAATCATCAAATACCGCGCCGCCATCGAGGGTGAACGCCCCTTCGAGGCACTGCGTGAGCTTTCGCCGGCGGCGCGGTGACGGCGCGCCGGGTCATGCGCACCCTGGCGCCGGTTCCCGGCACCGGGTCACGCTCGCCCACCCTCACCAGTAGTAGCGGCCGTAGGGGTCGTAATGCGGGTAGGGGCGGTAGTAGGCCGGCGGCCGGGAGCCGTACCAGCCGTAGTGGTGACCACGATACCAACCGTCGTGATGGCCGTGCCGGTAGTAGCGGCGTGCATGGGGCGGCCCGCCCCAATGGCCCGGGCGATGGTGAACCATGGTCACGCCGGCCCTGATCCCGTCGTCGACGGCGGCAGCCGCCGCCCCGGCCGGCATGGCCTGGGCATAGCCCGCAGCGCCGGCGAGAGCGAGGAAAGTGGCTGCGGCAATCAGCTTCCGCATATGGCTCTCCCTGACATGTCCTTCGCCGCGGACAGCCGTCCGGCGGTCGAAGGTGGAGGTATGATCCCGCGCATTGGAACGGATCGGCGCTGAACCGCGCCTGAACAGCGCCCTCAGCCCATGTCCACCACGATCCGCCCCCGCACCTTGCCGGCGAGAATGTCGGGGGCAACGTCGATGACGCGCTCGAAGGGGATCGTCGTCGTCATCGCCGCGAGCTTCGCCCTGTCGAGGTCCCGGGCCATGCGCGCCCAGGCCTCGAGCCGCCGCGGCTTCGGACAATAGACGGAATCGACGCCCAAGAGCGCCACGCCGCGCAGGATGAAAGGGGCGACCGACGACGGCAGGTCCATGCCGCCGGCGAGGCCGCAGGCCGCAATCGCGCCGTGATAGCGCGTCATGGACAGGACATTGGCAAGCGTCGTCGAGCCCACCGAGTCAATGCCGGCGCTCCAACGCTCCTTGGCGAGCGGCCGCACCGGGCCGGCGAGTTCGCTGCGGTCGATGACCTCGGCTGCGCCGAGGCCCTCGAGATAGCCGGTCTCCTGCGTCCGGCCTGTCGAGGCGACGACGTGCCAGCCGGCCTTGGCGAGAAGGGCGATGGCCACGGAACCGACGCCGCCGGCCGCTCCCGTCACCACGGCGGGCCCGTCGGCTGGCGAGAGGCCGTGGCGCTCGAGCGCCAGCACGGCGAGCATGGCCGTGTAGCCGGCCGTGCCGATCGCCATGGCTTCGGCCGCCGTGAGCCCCTGCGGCAGGGGGATGAGCCAGTCCCCCTTCACCCGTGCCTTCTCGCCGTAGGCGCCGAGATGCGTCTCGCCGGCGCCCCAGCCGTTGAGCACGACCGCATCGCCCGGTGCGAAGTCCGGATGCCGCGATTCCTCGACCGTTCCGGCGAAGTCGATGCCGGGAATCATGGGGAAGCGTCGCACCACAGGCGCCCTGCCGGTGATGGCGAGGCCGTCCTTGTAGTTCAGCGTGGAATGCGTCACGCGCACGGTGACGTCGCCGTCCATCAGCTCGGCCTCGTCGAAGTCGGCGTAGGCCGCCCGGGTTCCCCCGTCGTCCTTCGTCACCACGATGGCCTTGAACGTTCCCATCGGCATCTCCCCCGTCTTCGCGCCCTCCCACGGTCGCACCGAGCTTGCGGCGCGACGACGCCCGCGGCAAGCGCGGGCGTCGCGGCGGCCAGATCGAATCCAACGGAGGCCTGACCGGGTTCAATCGCCGGCCCGGGCGGGCTCAGGCCGGCTGCGGCACCGCCCGCTCCACGGGCCGCTCCTTGATCGGAATGTTGATGATGGCGGAGGCGATGCCGAGGGCCACCGACAGCCACCAGACGATTTCGTAGGAGCCGGACCTCTCATAGAGCACGCCCCCGAGCCACACGCCGAGGAAGCCGCCGACCTGGTGCGAGAAGAAGGCGAAGCCGTAGAGCATGGCCATGTAGCGTGTGCCGAACATGAGCATGACGAGCGATGAGGTCGGCGGCACGGTCGACAGCCACAGCAGCCCGATCGAGATGCCAAAGGCGATCGCCGTCGCGGGCGAGGCGGGCAGGAGGATGAAGGCCGTGATGGCGACCGAACGCAGGAGATAGATCGCCGACAGGATCCAGCGCTTGGACACGCGCGTCGACAGCCAGCCGGCGTAGAGCGAGCCGACGGCATTGGCGAGGCCGATGACGGCGAGCGTCCAGCCGCCCACCCAGGCGGGAAGGCCCGTGTCCTTCAGGTAGGCCGGCATGTGGGCCGTGATGAAGGCAAGCTGGAAGCCGCAGGTGAAGAAGCCGAGCACCAGGAAGACGTAGCTCGGATGGCGGAAGGCCTCCGTCAGCGCCTGGCCGATCGACTGGCCGGGCCCCGCGCTCCCCGCCGCGGCAGCGGCCGTGCCGCGCGTCGCCAGCGTCAGCGACAGGGGCAGCACGACAAGGAGGCTGGCGGCGAAGGCGACGAGCGCCTGCTGCCAGCCGAGCGTCTCGATCAGCACGTTGCCGATCGGGGGAAACAGGAACTGGCCGAAGGAGCCCGCGGCCGTGCCGGCCCCGAAGGCGAGCGGCCGCCAGTTCTCCGGAAGGAGCTTGCCGAAGGCGCCGAGCACGAGGTTGAACGAGCAGCCCGACAGGCCGAAGCCGATCAGCACGCCGGCGCCCAGATGCAGGAGGCCGGGTGTCGTCGCATAGGCCATGACCACGAGGCCCGCGGCGTAGAGCAGCGCCCCGAAGCAGATGACGCGCACGGCGCCGAAGCGATCCGCCACCGCGCCGGCGAAGGGCTGGCCGAGGCCCCAGAGCAGGTTCTGGATGGCGATGGCGAGGCCGAAGACATCGCGGCCCCAGCCGTAGCTCGTCGTCATGGGGATCTGGAAGAGACCAGCCGAGGCGCGCGGCCCGAAGGTGACGAGGGCTATGAGGCAACCGGCGATAAGGATGATCTCGGGCGCTATGGCACGGGACGCGGACGGCGCGGCGTGAGAAGGCGTCGACATGCAGCAAGTCCGTGGTGCGAGGAGTGACGGCGCTGAGCGCCCTGTTTCGCGCGCACCCTAGCCGTCTTCGATTCATGATGATATTGAAACTTTATCATCATGAAGATGATCGATACGCATGAATCTCGATGACCTGCGCGCCCTTGTGGCGGTGGCCGAAGCCGGGTCGCTGGCCCGTGCCGCGACGCGGCTGAACCTGACCCAACCGGCCGTCACCCGCCGCATCCAGCGGCTCGAGGCGGACCTCGGCGTCCTCCTGCTCGACCGCGACCAGAAGCCCGCCCGGCTGACGCGCGACGGCGAGCTGGCCTACCGGCAGGGGCTCAAGCTCCTCAACGCGGCAAACAGCTTCGCCGCCGAGATGGCCGGCGAGCGTGAAGCCCCGCCGCTGCGGATCGGCATCAGCAACGGCATCGCCGACACCGTGCTGGGACTCGCCCTCGACGCCGTGCGGCACGCGGCGCCACATCTGCGCCTCGTGCTCGCCGTGGACCATACCAAGGACCTCGTGAAGCGACTGGTCGCCCACGAGCTCGATGCCGTGCTCGGCGTGCGTGCCCTCGGCCTTCCCTTCGAAGGCCCCTTCAATGCCCGCCAGATCGCACGTGAGCGGGTCATCGTCGTCGCGCCGGCCGAACACCCGATCGACGCGCGCACGACACTCGCCGAGCTCGCCCACGAGCCCTGGGTCATCAATCCCGACGGCTGCGGCTTCCGCACCCAGCTCGATCGAGCGCTCGCCCGCGTCGGCGCCTCCGTCGACGTCGCCGTGGAACTCTGGGGCACCGAGATGCAGCTCGCCCTGGTGGCACGCGGGGCGGGCCTCTGCCTCGTACCGGCGCGCATGCTGATGGCGAGCCCCTGGCGCTCGCGCCTCAAGCCGCTCGACGTGTCCGACTTCCAGGCCGAGCTCGCCGTCTGGCTGATCACGTCGCCGGACCTCGGCGCACGTGCCCCTGCCGTCGAGGCTCTGGCGCAAGCGGTGGAGCACGAGATGCTGCCCGCGCGGCCTGCCGCGGAATAGTCCCTCCCCACCCGCTGGCCGCGATCGGCCGGCATCTCCCGGTCGCCCTCGTCGGATGCTCTCGTTCAGCTGGCGCCCTACGCGGTTGGTCCCGATGTCGACTGCTCGGGGAAGCCCCCCCCACTCTCATGGAGTTCGAGTTCCGGCTCGAACCGATGCGGCACACGCGTCGGACGGGAAAGCTCCTTCACCTTCAGGCCCGAGCCGATCGACGAAGCGAGGGCGTATCTCGACCTCGTTTCGCGCCAGTGGGACGATGCCCTGTCGCGGCTTCGCTCCCGGGTCGAGCGATGGCGCGGGCGTGGCAGGGTACGCACCGAGGATCGGAACTCGTCCGCCTCCGGACGCTGGGTCGCGGCGCGCGCCCGCAAGGCCAGGCCGGGCGTAGCCTGGCACATCCTCGACCCTGCCCGGGCGCGAACGGACGGCGGTCACGAAGACTGCTCCCCGCCGGCGCCGGGCCGCCCTCGTGCGGGATTGCGCGAACCGGCACCATCGCAGCCACGGCTCCGCCACGGTCCCGAAAATTCTGCACATCGCGCTTCAAGCGGCTAGGCAAGTCGCCCCGATGATGGTAGCATACTTATACTCTTAATGAGCATATACTGACTTGCTCCGCTCAGGACAGTTGGTGTTTTCTGGACCGAAATATGCTCCTTGCGAGCATAAGGAGGAGCCATGAGCGACTGGATCGATACGGTCCGCCCCTTGCGCCCGACGGCGCGCGGCAGCGGCCGCGCCGCGCCCTTGCCGAAACCGGAGCTCGCCTGGACGCCGGAGGTCGAGGCCGCCACCGCCCATCTCTACGAGCGGGTCAAGACGGTCATCCCGCCGGTCGAATGGCCCTTCTTCGCTCCCTACGTCAAAGCCATCAACGAGCTCAAGGCCGCCCGCAACGCGGTCATCCTCGCGCACAACTACCAGACCCCGGAGATCTACAATTGCGTCGCCGACTTCGTCGGTGATTCGCTGCAGCTCGCCAGGCAGGCGACCAAGGTCGACGCCGAGATCATCGTGCAGTGCGGCGTGCATTTCATGGCCGAGACGTCGAAGCTCCTCAATCCGGAGAAGACGGTTCTCATCCCCGACGCGGAAGCTGGCTGCTCCCTCGCCGCCTCGATCACGGGGGCGGACGTGCGGCTCCTGCGCGAGCGCTATCCGGGCGTGCCCGTGGTCGCCTACGTCAACACTTCGGCCGAGGTGAAGGCGGAAGTCGACATCTGCTGCACGTCGTCGAATGCCGTGCAGGTGGTCGAGAGCCTGGGCAGCGACCGCGTCATGTTCCTGCCCGACCGCTACCTTGCCAGATATGTCGCTTCGCAGACCACGGTCAGCATCATTGCCTGGCACGGCGCCTGCGAGGTCCACGAGCGCTTCACGGGCGAGGAACTGCGCGCCTATCGTAACGCCGACCCGTCGATCAGCATCATCGCCCATCCCGAGTGCCCGCCCGACGTGATCGCGGAGGCGGACTTCACCGGGTCCACGGCCCATATGATCGATTGGGTCAGGACGCGACGGCCCCGAAGGGTGGTCATGGTCACCGAATGCTCCATGGCCGACAACGTCGCCGCGGAGACGCCGGGCGTCGAATTCGTGCGCCCGTGCAATCTCTGCCCGCACATGAAGCGGATCACCCTGCCCAAGATCCTCGACAGCCTCCTGACCCTCAGCGAGGAAGTCGTCGTCGATCCGCAGGTTGCCGAGCGCGCACGCCGTGCCGTGGAACGGATGGTCAACCTGAAGAGTTGAGCCCGCGAGCCATGCCCGCGCGGGACGCGCCCCGAACGGAGGCGGACATGACATCCACGCTCATCGTCGGCGGCGGTCTCGCCGGACTGTTCACGGCGCTGAAGCTTGCGCCCCTGCCCTGCACGGTGCTGAGCCCCCGCCCGCTCGGCGAGGGCGCTTCCTCCGCCTGGGCGCAGGGCGGCATCGCCGCCGCCGTGGAGGAAGGCGACACGCCGGAGGCGCATGCCGCCGATACCATCACCGCCGGCGCGGGGCTCGTGGACGAGGCCATGGCGCGGCTCATGGCGCGAGAGGCCCGCGAGCGCGTCGA
The DNA here is from genome assembly GCF_030067675.1 of Chelatococcus albus. Taxonomy (GTDB): domain Bacteria; phylum Pseudomonadota; class Alphaproteobacteria; order Rhizobiales; family Beijerinckiaceae; genus Chelatococcus_A; species Chelatococcus_A albus. Next base: position 96,907 of record NZ_JASJEV010000003.1, read on the forward strand.
CGACCTTCTCGCCTACGGCGTGCCCTTCGACCGGACGCTCGAAGGACGCTTCGTCGCCTCGCGCGAGGCAGCTCATTCGAGCCACCGCGTCGTGCGTGTCGACGGCGACCGGGCCGGCAAGGCCATCATGGCCGCGCTCGTCGCCGCCGTGCGGCGCACGCCCTCGATTACCGTGCACGAAGGCTTTGTCGCGGAGGCACTCGTCAGGGCCGGCGGGCGGGTGCTCGGCGTCAGGGCGCGCGGCGACGGCGGCAGTGCCCCGACGACACGGCTCTTCCTGGCGGGTGCCACCGTGCTCGCAACGGGCGGCATCGGCCATCTCTACGCGGTGACCACCAATCCGCCGGAGGCGAACGGCATTGGCCTCGCCCTGGCGGCTCAGGCAGGTGCCGTGATCGCCGATCCGGAATTCGTGCAGTTTCACCCGACCGCGATCGACGTCGGCCGCGACCCCGCCCCCCTCGCCACCGAGGCATTGCGCGGCGAGGGTGCTGTGCTGGTGAACGGCCGGGGCGAGCGCTTCATGCAGCACCTGCATCCGGATGCCGAACTCGCGCCACGCGACGTCGTCGCCCGCGGTGTCTTCGCCGAAATCGCGGCGGGCCGCGGCGCCTTCCTCGATGCGCGCGCTGCTGTCGGCGCTGACTTCCCGCGTCGCTTCCCGACCGTCCACGCCGCCTGCATCGCCGCCGGCATCGATCCGGTCGCGACGGTGATCCCGCTGGCGCCGGCCGAACACTACCACATGGGCGGCATCGCCACGGATGCCGACGGCCGCACGTCGCTCTCGGGCCTGTGGGCGGCAGGCGAAGTCGCCTGCACGGGCGTGCACGGAGCCAACCGCCTGGCCTCCAATTCCCTGCTCGAGGCCGTCGTCTTCGGTGCACGCATCGCTGCCGCGATCAAGGCTGCGCCGCCCGCATCCGCCGTCGCCGGCCTCGTGCCGACGCCCTGGGACGATCGCCCGGGTCCGCCGACGCCCTCCGACCGCTCGGCCATCACGCGGCTCAGGGCCCTGATGCAGCGCCATGTGGGCGTCCTGCGCGACGGCGAAGGGCTCGGCGCGGCGGTCGACGAGATCGGAGCCATCCGCCGGGCGGCCGAGAGCACCACGCTCGCCGGCATGGCGACGACGGCCTTCATCGTCGCGGCCGCGGCGCTGCTGCGTGAGGAGAGCCGCGGCGGCCACCACCGCAGCGACTTCCCCGCCCCGAGCGAGGCCTTCGCCCGGCGCACGATGACGACCTTATCCGCCGCCGAGGCGGTCGTCGCCGGGGCGGCCATCCCGCGCGCGCGGCGATGCCTGGCGCCCGACGGAAGCCGCAGGCGATCGTCCGACTGACCGCCGCCGCAGGCCCTTTCATCCCTCTCCGTCGCGGCGTGGCGACCGACCCCGTCGCCCGAGCCGCCTCATCCGGCAATGACGCTCCCATGACGACAGCTCCCACCACCGCCTTCCTCAACCCGCTCCGCGTCGAGGACGCGGTGCGCCGCGCCCTCGACGAGGATCTCGGCCGCGCCGGCGACCTGACGACGCTTGCCTGCATTCCGGCCGGGCGCCGCGCGCAAGCCGTCATCGCCTCCCGCCAGCAGGGGGTCGTCGCCGGCCTGGCGCTGGCGCGCGAGGCCTTCCGGCTGATCGACCCGGCGGTGGATTTCTCGGCCGCGGTCGACGACGGCGCCTCGGTCGCGCCGGGGAGCGTCGTGGCACGGGTCTCCGGCGACGCGCGTTCCCTGCTCTCGGCCGAACGGGTGGGGCTGAATTTCCTCGGCCGCCTCTCCGGCATCGCCTCGCTCACCGCGCGCTATGTCGCCGCCGTTGCTCACACGCGGGCGCGCATCTGCGACACCCGCAAGACCACGCCGACGCTCCGCGCCTTCGAGAAATATGCGGTGCGCTGCGGCGGCGGGATGAACCATCGCTACGGCCTCGACGACGCCATCCTCATCAAGGACAACCACATCGCGGTTGCCGGTGGCGTGCGCGCGGCGCTGCGCGCCGCCAAGGCCGCGGCGGGACATCTCGTCAAGATAGAGATCGAGGTGGACCGGCTCGACCAGCTCGCCGAAGTTGTCGAGGAGGGGGCCGACGTCGTCCTGCTCGACAACATGCCACCCGACATGCTGCGTGAAGCCGTGCGCCTGGCGGCCGGGCGGCTCCTCCTCGAGGCCTCCGGCGGCGTCAATCTCGATACCGTGCGTGCGATCGCCGAGACGGGCGTCGACATGATCTCGGTCGGTGCCCTCACGCATTCGGCAAGCGTCCTCGACCTCGGGCTCGACATCACCCTCACCGCCTGAGGCGAGGCGCCGCGCACGTGTGCGGGCCTGCGTGCCGCCCGCTGGCCGCATCCTTGCAGGAACATTCCCGCGAGAGCGCTGTTTGTCCCGGAGTGGGACAATTGCCGGCGTGCGCCGTGTCACCGCGGTGCGGGCTCGGCGCCAGGACACTCCGGGATGCCGGGAGCAGATGCTCCCGGCGCATTCAGGAGGGTGGGATGGCGAAAGCACGCAAGCAGAAGGTCACGCCAGTCGAGGAGCCGGTGGTCGAAACGCCCCCGGTGGAAGCCGAAATCGCGCCTGCGCCCTCGGGGGGTGACACTCCCGAAGCTCATGAGGAGGCGCATCGGCTTTCGGCGACGGGCACGGCCCCCGCCCGCGTCCCGTGGCGCAAGCGCTTCTACTTCCAGCCCGTACGGCACCGCTCCTCCCTGCGGCCCCGCACCGCGAGGGAGCGCAGCCGCCAGGGGGACGCATCTTCGATGGTCGGCGCCAACGAGAACAGCGAGCCTTCGGAGGCGTAGGGCGCGCCGCGTCAGGTCTGGCCGGGGCGGAGCTTGTAGAAGATGTGGCGGCCGATGACGTCCATCTTCTTCAGGCGCTTCGCCCAATAGGGTCGCACGTAGTCGGCGTGATAGTGCGTCGCGCCGCCGACCTCGGCGAGATAGGTCTTGCCCTCTGTCACCTCGCGGGCGATGCGCACGGCCGCCCGCCAGGGCCCGGGCTCGGTGATGCGCAGCGAGCGGCCCTCGCAGGCGAAGGAGAACTGGCAGGCCTTGTAGCGGTGCCGGTTCTGGTAGACGACACCGCAGACGGTTGACGGGTAGAGGCCGCTCTTGACACGGTTGAGCACGACCTGTGCAACGGCCGCCTGCCCTTCCTCGTTCTCGCCGCGGGCCTCGAAATAGACGGCCTCGGCGAGGCAGCGCTGTTCGCGCGTCATGTTCTCCGGATCGATGAGATCGGCATAGCGCGGCCGCTCGTCGGCCTTCATGGCGACCGAGTAGCCGTCCTTGCCGAGAACTCCGCCGGGCGGCAGCGACACGGGCGCTGCCGCGATCTCCACCGGCACCAGATCCGCCGGGGCAGGTGTGCTCGAGGCGAGCGCGGCCGCCCTCGAGACGGGAGGCGTCGATCCGTCGACGGCCGCGGGCGTCGTGCCGTGCCCACCCGGCGCCAGCGGCGACAGGGGCGCACTCGCCGCTTCCGTCGCCGTCATCTCGTCGCGCGACCAGGGTTCCAGCGCAAACATCGCCTCCGTCGCCGGAATCTCGACCGAGCCCGGCATCAGGATCGTCGGCGGCAGCATGCGCTCGTCGCGGGAGAAGACGACATGTGCCGGGTCGCCGTGGCCGGCGCGCACGTCGAGCGCGCGGCGGCTCAGCGTCGGCCGAAGGGCAACGATCGGGTCGCCCTTGCGGCTGCGGTCGACCTGCGGATAGCCGCGGGCGGAGCTCTTGAGGTCGGCGCGCGGCGGCACGCCGGGAACGGCGGGGGCGTCGCCGATGGGCTCCTCGAACGACAGACTGGCGCTTCGGACGACGCTGGCGAGACCGACGCCTGGCAGCCTGATGGCGGCCGCGGCGAGGGCGGAGGTGCGCGGCACGAGATCTGTGGGGCTCGACGGCTCGCCGATCACGCGGGCGGCGGCGCTCGCCCCGGCGCTAGGGTCCTGGCCGGCGGAAGCCGTGAAGGATACGAGGGCTCCGGCCGCCAGCGCCCATGGCGTCACGGTGGCACACACCCATCCAAATCTCGACCGACGGACGCGCGAACGCATACGACCCGATGCCATTCCCCTGAAGCCGCTCCCGCTCCGGCAGGATCGGTTCCGACGCGGAGGCGCGGGCGCCTCGTGGCCACGCGGCGTTGCCGCGGGGCCACAGCCAAGACACCCCACCCACTGGCAGACAGTTATCGGGTCGTAACGTTGAGAGAGGGTTAAGCGCGGATCGGACCTCCCGTCCCGATCCGGCACGGGCGGCCGGGTGCCGCCCGGCCGCCTGGTTCAGGCCTGGCTCGCCGCCGCCCGGCCGAGCGCCGCCTGCGCCGCCGCGAGGCGGGCGATCGGCACGCGGTAGGGCGAGCAGGACACATAGTCGAGGCCCGCGCTCTCGCAGAAGCGGATCGAGGCCGGATCGCCGCCGTGCTCGCCGCAGATGCCGAGCTTGATGCCGGCGCGGGTCGCCTTGCCCCGCTCGGCGGCGAGCTTGACGAGTTCGCCCACCCCCTCCTGATCGAGGGTGACGAAGGGATCGGCAGGCAGGATCCCCTTGCCGGTGTAGGCGCCGAGGAACGAGCCCGCATCGTCGCGGCTGATACCGAGCGTCGTCTGCGTCAGGTCGTTGGTGCCGAAGGAAAAGAACTCGGCGCTCTCGGCGATCTCCCCCGCCCTCAGGGCCGCGCGCGGCAGCTCGATCATGGTGCCGACCTGGTAGGCGAGCGGGCTGCCCGTCTCGGTCGCCACGGCCGCGGCCATGGCGTCGATGCGGCCCTTCACCTGATCGAGCTCGGCCCGTGTCATGACGAGCGGCACCATGATCTCTGGCCGCACAGCCTCGCCGGTGCCGTTGGTGACCTCCACCGCCGCCTCGAAGATGGCGCGGGCCTGCATCTCCGCGATCTCCGGATAGGCGATGGCGAGACGACAGCCGCGGAAGCCGAGCATCGGGTTGAACTCGTGCAGTTCGGCGGCGCGGGCCTTGAGCTTCTCTGCGCTGGCGCCGAGCCCGGCCGCCACTTCGGCGATTTCCTCGTCGGTATGCGGGAGGAACTCATGCAGCGGCGGATCGAGCAGCCGGATCGTCACCGGCAGGCCGCGCATGATGGTGAAGAGCTCGACGAAGTCCTTGCGCTGCATGGGCAGGAGCTTGGCGAGCGCGGCGCGGCGGCCCTTCTCGTCGTCGGCGAGGATCATCTCGCGCACGGCGACGATGCGATCCCCCTCGAAGAACATGTGCTCCGTGCGGCACAGGCCAATGCCCTCGGCGCCGAAGGTCCGCGCCGTGCGGGCGTCGAGCGGGGTCTCGGCATTGGCACGCACCTTCATCCGGCGCACGCCGTCCGCCCAGCTCATCAGGGTGGCGAACTCGCCCGAGAGCTCGGGCTCCAGCATCTTCACCCGGCCAAGAAGCACCTGGCCGGTCGTGCCGTCGATGGTGAGCACGTCACCGGCCCTGAGCACCTGACCGGCGACCGACAGGGTGCCGGCCGCATAGTCGACGCGGATGGTGCCTGCGCCTGAGACGCAGGGCTTGCCCATGCCGCGCGCGACCACCGCCGCGTGCGAGGTCATGCCGCCACGCGTGGTCAGGATGCCCTCGGCCGCATGCATGCCGTGGATGTCCTCGGGCGAGGTCTCGACCCGTACGAGGATGACCTTGCGCCCGTTCTTGCGCGCCTCCTCCGCCTCGTCGGAGGAGAAGACGATCTCGCCCGAGGCGGCGCCCGGCGAGGCCGGCAGGCCGACGGCGAGCACCTTGCGCTCGGCCTTGGGATCGATCGTCGGATGCAGGAGCTGGTCGAGCGCTGCGGGCTCCACCCGCGTCACCGCCTCCTCCTTGCTGATGAGCCCCTCGTTCGCCAGATCGACGGCGATCTTCAGCGCGGCCCTGGCCGTGCGCTTGCCGCCGCGCGTCTGCAACATCCAGAGCTTGCCCTTCTCGACCGTGAACTCGAGGTCCTGCATGTCGCGATAGTGGCGCTCGAGCAGGTCGTAGATGCGCACGAGCTCGGCATAGGCCTCGGGCATCGCCTTCTCCATGGAAGGCTTGTCGGAGCCGGAAGCCTTGCGCGCCCGCTCCGTGATGTCCTGCGGCGTCCGGATGCCGGCCACCACGTCCTCGCCCTGGGCGTTGATCAGGAACTCGCCGTAGAGCTCCTTCTCGCCGGTGGAGGGATTGCGCGTGAAGGCGACGCCCGTGGCCGAGGTCTCGCCCATGTTGCCGAAGACCATGGCCTGCACGTTGACCGCCGTGCCCCAGCTCGCCGGAATGGCGTGCAGCTCCCGGTACTTGATGGCGCGGTTGTTCATCCAGGAGCCGAAGACAGCGCCGATCGCGCCCCAGAGCTGCTCCTTCGGGTCCTGCGGGAAAGGCCTGCCGAGCTCCTTCTCAACGATTTCCTTGTAGCGTCCGACGAGATGCTTCCAGTCCGCGGCCTTCAGCTCGGTGTCGAGGTGCAGCCCCTTGCGCTCCTTGTAGTCCTCGAGCGCCTCCTCGAAATGATGGTGGCCGACGTCGAGCACGACGTTGGAATACATGGTGATGAAGCGGCGGTAGGAATCCCAGGCGAAGCGCTCGTCGCCCGCCGCGGTCGCCAGCGCCTCGACGGTCGTGTCGTTGAGGCCGAGATTGAGCACCGTATCCATCATGCCCGGCATCGAGGCGCGGGCGCCGGAGCGCACGGAAACGAGCAGCGGGTTGGCGGGATCGCCAAAGGTCCTGCCCGTCAGCCGGCCGACATGGGCGAGCGCCGCCTCGACCTGCGCCGACAGGTCGTCCGGATAGCTCCGGCCGTGATCGTAGAAGTAGGTGCAGACCTCGGTGGTGATGGTGAAACCGGGCGGCACCGGCAGTCCGAGGTTCGACATCTCGGCGAGATTGGCGCCCTTGCCGCCGAGAAGGTTGCGCATGCCCGCCTCGCCCTCGGCCTTGCCGTCGCCGAAGGTGTAGACCCACTTCGTCATCGCCCGTATCCCATCCGTGATCGTGGCCGCGGTTGCCGCCGCCATGTTGCAGCGCGGAAGGCGAATGTCACGCGCGGCCGCCTTTGGCAAGGCGGACGACAGTCGCACGGTGTCCATCCCCGGTCTGGCCGCGGGGCGGCCACCGGCAGGCAGCAGGCAACGGTCCGCGCCCGGGACGCCGGCTAACCTTCCACCTTCGAGAAATCCGCAACCTCCCGCGTCGCCACGCGGATGGCGTTGAGGAGCTTCAGGCGGTTGGCGCGCAGGGCCGCGGCGTCGACATTGACTGTCACCTTGTCGAAGAAGGCGTCGACCGACGGCCGCAACGTCGCGAGCACGCGCATGGCGCCCTCGAAATCTTCCGCCGCGATCGCCGCCGAGGCGTCGCGCCGGACGGCGGCCAGAGCCGCCGCGAGCGCCCGCTCCTCCTCCTCGGCGAAAAGGGCCGGGTCCGGCGTGCCGTCGTAGGTGACGCCGTCCTTCTTTTCCTCGATGCGCAGGATATTGGCGGCGCGACGATAGCCGACGAGCAGATGCTCGCCGTCCTCCGTGGCGAGGAAGCGGCCGAGCGCCTCGACGCGACGCACGATCATCAGAAGATCGTCCTGGCCTTCGAGCGCGAAGACCGCGTCGATGAGGTCGTAGCGCGCGCCCTGGTCGCGCAGGTAGACCTTCAGGCGGTCGGCGAAGAAGGCGAGGAGATCGCGCAGCACCGCCGGGCGCGGCATCTCGGGGAGCCTGTAGCCGTCCGTCAGCTTGCCCATGACGATCGCGTCGTCGAGGAACTTCATGAGCGGCAGGCGGATCGAGCCTTCGAGAAGGATGCGGATGACGCCGAGCGCCGCGCGCCGCAGGGCGTAGGGATCCTTCGAGCCGGTGGGCTTCTCGTCGATGGACCAGAAGCCGACGAGCGTATCGAGCTTGTCGGCGAGCGCCACCGCCACGCTGACCGGATCGGTCGGCACGCGGTCCGCCGGGCCCTGCGGCTTGTAGTGATCCTCGATGGCAGCGGCGACGGCCGGGTCCTCGCCCTGCAGCGCGGCGTAGTAGCGGCCCATCAGGCCCTGCAGCTCGGGAAACTCGCCGACCATCTCGGTGGCGAGATCGGCCTTGGCGAGGCTTGCCGCGCGCTCCGCCCGGGCGACGTCGGCGCCGACGAGGGGCGCGAGCTGCTTCGCAAGCGCGACGATGCGCGCGACGCGCTCACCCTGGGTGCCGAGCTTCTCGTGGAAGACGACCTTGAGCGCCTTCAGGCGCTCCAGCCGCTGATCGAGCGGCTTGAGATCCCGGCGGTCGTGATACTCGGGCAGGGGCCTGCGATCCGTCTGCCAGAAGAAGTTCGCGTCCGACAGACGGGCGCGCACGACGCGGCCGTTGCCGGCGGCGATCGCCGCACCACCGTCCTTCGCCTCGATATTGGCGACGAGGATGAACTTGTTGGCGAGCCGGCCCGTGGCCGGGTCGCGCAGGACGAAGCACTTCTGGTTGGCGCGGATCGTCGCACGGACGACCTCCGCCGGAATGTCCAGGAACTCCTCGTCGAAAGATCCGACGAGCACCACCGGCCATTCGACGAGGCCCGCCACTTCCTCGAGGAGGCCGTCATCCTCGACGAGTTCGAGCCCGCGGGCGAAGGCGAGGTTCTTCGCCTCGGTACGGATGATCTCCTTGCGGCGGTCGGCGTCGAGGATGACCTTCGCCTTCTCGAGCGAGGAGACATAGTCGTCGAAGCGGCGCACCTCGACGAGGTCCGGTGACATGAAGCGGTGACCGCGCGTGAAGTCGGAGGCGACGATGCCGTCGACCTCGAACCGCACCACGTCGGGGATCTCGGTCTCCGGCCCGAAGGTGCAGACGATGGAATGCAACGGCCGCACCCAGCGCAACGCCCCGGGCTCGGCCGAGGCCGCACCCCAGCGCATCGACTTCGGCCAGGGGAAGGTCTTGATGATCCCGGGCAGGATCTCGGCCAGGACCGCGGGGGTGGCGCGGCCGGGCCGCTCGACGACGGCCACGTAGAACTCGCCCTTCTTCGGGTCGCTCTGGATCGTTGCCTCGTCGATCGAGGCGAGGCCGGCGCTCTTCAGAAAGCCCTGCACGGCCGCCTCCGGCGAGCCGACGCGCGGCCCCTTCTTCTCCTCCCGCAGGTCCGGCTGCTTCGCCGGCAGGCCCACGACGTGGAGCGTAAGGCGCCGCGGCGTCGCATAGGCCCTGGCGCCCTCGTAGGTGAGGCCGCGGTCGACGAGGGCGTTCGTGACGAGCGCCTTCAGGTCGTCCGCCGCCCTGCGCTGCATGCGGGCCGGAATTTCTTCGGAGAAGAGTTCGAGGAGAAGGTCGGGCATGAAACTCGCAACCTATGAACGCACAACCTGTCGTCCCGCGCCCTTGCGGCGAGGGGCGAGGCGAACACACGTCAGGCGGCGGCCGCGCCGCCACCCTCGGTCTTGAGCCAGGCGGCGCCGCAGGCCTTGGCGAGCTCGCGCACGCGCAGGATGTAGCTCTGCCGCTCGGTGACCGAGATGACGCCGCGCGCGTCGAGCAGGTTGAAGACGTGGCTCGCCTTGATGCACTGGTCGTAGGCAGGCAGTGCCATCTGATGGAGGTGATAGTTGCCGCCGCCGTCCGGCTCGCCGGCTGCGAGCAGGCGCTTGCACTCCGCCTCCGCGTCACGGAAGTGGCGGAACAACATCTCCGTGTCGGCGAACTCGAAGTTGTGGCGGGAATATTCCTCCTCCGCCTGCAGGAAGACGTCGCCGTAGGTGACCTTCTCGTCGCCTTCGCGCCCGTTGAAGTTGAGCTCGTACACGTTCTCGACGCCCTGCACGTACATGGCGAGGCGCTCGAGTCCATAGGTCAGTTCGCCCGCGACCGGCGCGCATTCGAAGCCGGCCACCTGCTGGAAATAGGTGAACTGGCTCACCTCCATCCCGTCGCACCAGCATTCCCAGCCGAGCCCCCAGGCGCCGAGCGTCGGGCTCTCCCAGTCGTCCTCGACGAAGCGGATGTCGTGGACGGCCGGGTCGATGCCGATGGCGTAGAGTGACTGCAGGTAGAGCTCCTGGATGTCCGGCGGGTTCGGCTTCAGGATCACCTGGAACTGGTAATAATGCTGCAGGCGGTTCGGATTTTCGCCGTAGCGGCCGTCCTTCGGTCGGCGAGACGGCTGCACGTAGGCCGCGCGCCACGGCTTCGGCCCGAGGGCGCGCAGCGTCGTCGCCGGGTGGAACGTACCCGCCCCCACCTCCATGTCGTACGGCTGCAGGATGACGCAGCCGCGCTCCGCCCAGAAGCGCTGGAGCGTGAGGATGAGACCCTGGAAGGACCGGCGAGGGTTGAGATACTCGGGCGCCTGCATCGCTGACCGTGGCGAGAGGAAGAAGAAGCGCCGCAGGCCACCGCGGCGCGATGCGCGCACCCTATCGGCGGACCTCGCCAAGTCAAGGCATCCCAGGTCAAGGCATCCCAGCAAGTCACCGCGGACGCGCCTTTGGGGCATCCGCCTTGCAACCAACGCGTGTCCCCTCGCACTTCGACCCGGGCGCGGCTCCGGCATCCTCCCTCGTGTGACGGGAAGACCCGCACGGCACGGAGAGAGGAGAACGACCATGCCCTGTAGCACATCTTCGCACCGCCTGCGTTCCTTGAGCCTCGCCCTCATGCTCGCGGTCGCCGGGCTCGCCGGCACGGCCGCGCTGCTCGACGCCCCGGCCCTCGCCCAGTCAGCGGGCGGCAACGGCGGGAAGGGCGGCGGTGGCGATGGCAACGGTGGAGGCGACGGCGGCGGTGGCGACGACAAGGCCGAGCTGTTCGCGATCCTCCGCAAGGACCAGCGCAACTGCCTCACGGCGGCCGCCTGCTACGACCGGCCGAACCAGCGCCCGAAGCCGCGCATCGTGCGTGCCATGCCCGATCCGACGACCTGCAACGGCGGCATCCGTATCGTCTATGACATCAATGGCGAGCCAATCCGCTATCTCTGCGAGGAGCTGGTCTACTGACGCGGCGAGCGCGACGGGTCCTGTGCCGGGAGCCGGGCTCGCCTCGGCACGGACCCGACCACGACGAGGCGGCAACGGCGCGCCACCCGGCCCCGTCTAGAGACCGTAACGGCTCCACAAGGCCCGGTCCTCGACGGCGGCCAGAAGCGCGCCGGCATCGAAGCGGGCGGCCGTCTCTGCCGAGGCGCCCAGCAGGCGTCCGAGCCCGAAGGGCCGCGGCCCCTCCACGAGGCGGAGCTGCACCTTCTCGCCGAAGCGCTCGCGCATCACCGCGCGCAGGTCCCCGATGCCGTCAGCCAGGCCCAGATCGACGGCCTCCGCGCCGGTCCAGAAGGCCCCCGAGAACAGCGTGGCGTCGTCGCCCTTGAGGCGCGCGCCTCGGCGCTCCTTCACGAGGTCGATGAAATGCGCATGGATGAGGCCCTGCACCCGCTTCAGGCGCTCGACATCGGCGTCACGCTCCGGCCGGAACGGGTCGAGGATCACCTTCTCCTCCCCAGCTGCATAAACACGACGATCGATGCCGATGCGCTCGATGAGCTTGTCGAAGCCGAAGCCCGCCGCAACAACGCCGATCGACCCCACGATCGAAGCCGGATCGACGAAGATCTCGTCCGCAGCGAGCGCCAGCATGTAGCCTCCCGAAGCGGCAGCGTCCTCGGCGAAGGCAAAGACCGACACCTTCTTCTCCTCCGCAAGCGCCCGGATGCGCCGCATGATGAGATGCGACTGCACCGCCGAGCCACCCGGCGAGTTGATCGTAAGGGCCACCGCCTTGATGTCTGGGATGGAGAAGGCCGCCTGCAGCCGCACCGCGAGCGTCGCGAGCGACAGGGACTGGCGGAACGGCATCGGGATCCCGATCGGACCGGCGAGACGCACCACCGGCACGAGCGGCGTGCGCGCGCGGAACCGCGCCGGGACGAGACGATGAAAGGGCTTGGGCAATCGCATGATGGGAGCGGTAATCTGGGCCGAAGTCGACGTTATATCAACCGCAAGAAATGCGGAACGCATCCAGCACCTCTTACAGAGGTATGAACGGTCGGCTTTTCAAGGAGATAGTGGAAGCGCCCGGTCGCCGCCCGCACAGAGGGTCGCCGGCATGCCTCCGCAGCGGGCCGCTGGGCCTGGCGTTGGTCCCTTCGCCGGAACAATCGCGCGGTCCCTGCCGTTTCACGGGGAGAGTGAACCACATGCGCAGATCCTTGGGCCGTGCAGCCTGCGTTCAGCTTGCCCGCGATAGATTCGGTCCATTGTCGCATCCTGACGGGTCGTGCTGCGGGACGAGCCGTGTGCCGACTGCCAAGGCCCGTCGACCCAGGAGGAACGTGATGAAGTCCGCCCTTGCGAAACTCGCGTTGCTCGCCGCGCTCGTGCTGGGCGCACCGCTCGCGGTGTCCCCCGCCTCAGCGGCATCGATCCCGACCGCCTCGGCGCTCGCCGTGCAGATGGACCTCGTCCAGGTCGAGAAGGCGACCCACTATCACTACGGGCCGCGCTACTACGGCCCGCGCTACTACTATGGCCCGCGCTACTACGGCCCGCGCCCCTACTATCGACCCTACGGCTACTATCACCGCCCGCGCGTCGTCTGCCGCGTGCGCTACACGGCCTGGGGACCACGGCGCGTGTGCTGGCGCCGCTGGTAAGTGACGGATCGGATCGCCTCATTTGCGAACGGGGCCGCAAGGTCCCGTTCATTCGTTTCAGGCATGATCCCGCGCGTAGGCAGCGGGGCAGGCGCGGAGGACCGAAGGCAATGGAACGGAAGACGATGCGCCGTCGGCTGACCCGTGTCCTCGCGGGCACCCTCACCTTGGCCGGCGCGGCACTGGCTGCACCTGCGGCCAGTGCGGGTGGCGACATCGTGATCATCGAGCACGACCGCCGCATCGATGTCCGCGGCGAGCCGATCTGGAACCGGCCACGTTACGGCGGCCCCGACTACAACAGTCCCACGCCCCGCGCCGCCTTTGCCCATCCGGGCGGGCCACCGACTTGCCTCGCCTACGACGTGCACTACTGGAGAGGGCGATCCTGGGTCGGCGAACTCCTCCATCCTTGCGACTGATCCCCGCCGATCGGCGGCGGATCGTCGCCTGCCCAGCCCATTGCCCAACGAAGAGTTGTCGCCGATGCGCCTCGCAGCAGCCCTTCTGTCGCTGGCCGTTCTCACGGGAGCAGCTTCGGCATCGCCCTTGCACCCTGCCGCCCCCCTCGGCGGGAATGGCCTTGCCGTCCCGGCCTTCTTCGACCGGCCGCCCGCCGATCCGCGTGACTTCTATCCCTACCCGGCCTTCCGGCCCTACGACTACTTCTACTACCGCCCCGGCTGCCGCTGGCGGTGGGTGCGCTACTGGGACGGCGTGACCTGGGTGCGCGAGCGCAAGCGCATCTGCCGATAATGCCACCCGGTTCCACTTGCAGCGTCAGCTGGCGCCCTATGGCAGGCCGATCAGCGCCTCACCCCGGTGGATCGCCTCCGCCTCGGGAGTGAAGCGTCCGTCCGCGCCGTGGAGGATCAGCGGCGGCAGGAGGCTGATGCCCGCCCGGCTGCCCCGAATGCCGGCGACGAGCACACGGATCGCCGGTGCGTCCACCCGTGCATGCACCGGCTTGATGGCCACTGCACCGAAGCGGCCGGCAAGCCCCGCAAGCAGGCCGGCGAGTGCATCGGCGCGGTGAATGAGCACGAGTCGCCCGCCCGGCTTCAGGAGATCCGCCGCGGCACGCAGCCAGCCGTCGAGACCCGTCCCGTCCATCACATGCGCGGCCCGCCTCCGCTCGTCGGGCGAGCGGCGCGCCTTGCCCGCTTCGAAGAAGGGCGGATTGGTCAGGACGACATCCGCCACCTCCGCCATGAGCCCCGCCGCCCGGCGGGCGCTGCCTCTGGCGAGGATATCGGCCTGGATGACCTGCGTCCGCGTCTCGACATCGTTGAGGACGGCGTTCTCGCGTGCCAGTGCGGCCATCGCCGCATCGCGCTCCACGAGCACGATTCGCGCATCGGGTACCCGAAGGGCCACGGCTAGACCCACCGTCCCGACGCCGGCGCCGAGATCGACCACCGTTGCGCCCGCAACCGGCCCCGCTGCTGCGGCGAGCAGCACGGCATCGGTGCCGGCGCGATGCCCCCGGCGTGGCTGGCGCAACACGAGACGCCCGCCGACGAGCCTGTCTTCGACGATGTCGACAGAGTGGGTCGCGCCGAAGGCTTCAGTCATCCCGCAGTTCCTTCGCGAGGCCCGCCCCGCGCAACAGACGCCGCGCTCGCTCGACATCTTCGGCCGGCACCAGCACGCGTCGCTGCAGCGCGCCGATCGATCCCTCCAGCACGCTCATATGGCCGTCGGCGACGAAACAGGCGATGCCGGCCTCTTCGAGCAGCGCTTCGGCGAAGCCGATGACGACGAGATCGTTGGTACGGATGAGCTCGACCATGCGTGCGACCATTGCGTGCGTGCAAGAGCCTTGCGGCAACGGCGCGGTTGCGGCAAGCCCCGTGCGCATGTCAGGGTGCGCCGCCGCTCATGCTGCGATGCATCGCGCTGCGGAGGCCTGTGCCGAACGGAGGAGTACAAGGTGGGAGTCGTCGTTCCCCTCGAGGACAAGCCGGAGGAGCGCGCCGGGATCGAGCGCCTCGTGGCGCTGGTCGCGCCCGGCATGGAGAGCGTCAACCGGCTCATCCTGTCGCGGGTCGGCTCGGACGTGGCGATGATTCCCGAAGTGGCGAACCATCTCATCTCCTCCGGAGGCAAGCGCCTGCGGCCCATGCTTACCCTCGCCTGCGCGAGCCTTTGCGGCTATGCGGGCAACGGCGACGTCAAGCTCGCGGCGAGCGTCGAGTTCATGCACACAGCAACCCTCCTGCACGACGATGTCGTGGACGAGAGCGACATGCGGCGGGGCAAGCTCGCGGCGCGCATGCTGTGGGGCAACGAAGCGAGCGTGCTCGTCGGCGATTTCCTCCTCGGCCAGGCCTTCAAGATGATGGTCGAGGTCGGATCCCTGCCGGCGCTCGACGTGCTCGCCACTGCCGCTGCGGTCATCGCCGAGGGCGAGGTGTGGCAGCTCTCCGCTGCCAAGAACACGGCCACCACCGAGGACGACTATCTCGCCGTGGTGCGCGCCAAGACGGCAGCCCTCTTCGCAGCCGCCTGCGAAGTCGGCCCCATCATCGCCGGCCGCGCCAAGGCCGAGCAGGCCGCCTGCCGCAGCTACGGCACCAATCTCGGCATCGCCTTCCAGCTCGTGGACGACGCGCTCGACTACGGCGGCACCAGCACGAAACTCGGCAAGAACGTCGGCGACGATTTCCGCGAGGGCAAGATCACCCTGCCCGTCGTGCTCTCCTTCCGCCGCGGTTCGGATGAGGAACGCGCCTTCTGGGCGCGTACGCTCGAGCAGGGCGAGATAGCCGAGGGCGACCTCGATTACGCCATCGCCATCATGCGCCGCCACAAGGCGCTCGAAGACACCATCGAGCGCGCCCGCCACTACGGCGCGATGGCGCGCGATGCGCTCGCCCTGTTCCCCGACGGCGAGATGAAGCGGGCGCTGCTCGAGACAGTCGATTTCTGCATCGCGCGCGCCCATTGAGTTGCGCGAACCGGGCGCGACGTCCTCACCGGAGCGCGGTCCCCCGCACCCACCATCGTGGATGCCGCGCGAGAATCGCCCGGCGCGCCTGCGCCGCCGCCCGGCAATCGTCGAAGAGGCCGAAGACGGTGGCGCCCGAGCCGGACATGCGGGCAAGGCGGCAACCGGGCACGGCCCTCACGGCCGAAAGTGCCTCGCCGATGGCGGGGGCTAGCCTCATCGCCGGCACTTCGAGATCGTTGCGCGCCGCTGCGAGAGCGGTAATGACCCGGTCTGGCCCTCCGGCAATAGGCAAGGCCGGATGCGACGCCCCCCTTGCCATCTCGCCGTGCGAGAGGCCGAGCGCGCGGAAGACGGCCGCCGTCTCCACCGCCACGCCCGGATTGACGAGCACGGCAAAGAGCGGAGGCAGAGCGAGCGGTGGGCCAAGGTTTTCGCCTGCCCCGCCCATGCGGCGCGCGCGGCTTGCGAGGCAGACGGGAACGTCCGCGCCGGTGGCGCGCGCCGCGGCGAGAATTGCCGGATGATCGGAGGCGATGCCGTTGGCCCGGGCGATGAGGCGCAGCGCCGCCGCCGCATCCGCCGAGCCGCCGCCGATGCCGGCCGCGACCGGCAGGCGCTTGAGGAGGTGGAAGGCGCCGAGCTTCGCGCCAGGGAATCGCTCGGCAAAGGCGCGCGCCGCCTTGAGGACGAGGTTCTCGCCGCCCGCTCCCGCAGCTTGCGCCATCGGCCCGTCCACGACGAGCGACAGGCTGTCGCCCGTTGCGAGAGTCACACGGTCGGCGCATCCGGCGAAGGCAACGAGGCTGTCAAGCTCGTGATAGCCGTCCGTCCGCCGCCCGAGCACGTGCAGCGTCAGGTTGACCTTGGCGGGAGCGCGCTCGATCAGGATCACGGCGCGACCGCCGGGATGAGGACGCGCACCGCCTCGCACCGACCAGCCATCGGCCCCGCCGCTCCGCTCAACGGGCGTCACCCGCCGTTCTTGTCCTTGCCCGCCTTGTCCGGGTCCGCCTCGGCGGCGGCAGGCTTGTCCGCCTCCACCAGCCCCTCGACGAGCTTCTTCTCGATCTTCACGAGATCCTCGGGCTCGGGGCCGAGATCCTTGGCGTGGGTCCACTGGAACTTCGCCTCGAGCCTGCGCCCGACCTTCCAATAGGCGTCGCCGAGGTGGTCGTTGATCGTCGGGTCCGAAGGCTTGAGCTCGATGGCGCGCTCGAGCTCCCGCACCGCGTCGTCATAGCGGCCGAGGCGGTAGTAGGCCCAGCCCAGGCTGTCGACGATATAGCCGTCGCGCGGGCGCAGCTCGACGGCGCGTTTGAGCATCTGGAAGGCTTCGTCGAGGTTGATGCCCTGATCGACCCAGGAATAGCCGAGATAGTTGAGCACAAGCGCCCGGTCACGGCCGATGCTCTCGGGCGCGAGCTCCAGCGCCTTCTTGAAGTCTGCCTCGGCCTTCGGCCATTGCTTGGCCCGCTCGTAGGCGATGCCGCGGAAGTAGAACATCGTCCAGTGGCTGCGGTCAGGCGTGCCGATCCTGGCGATGGCCTTGCTGTAGGTCTCGGCCGATTCGGCGAAATTCTTGCGCGTGCGCTGCAGGTTGCCGAGCGCGGTGAGTGCCTCGACATTGTCGGGCTCGGCCTTCACGAGCCCCTCGAGATGCTTGAGCGCCTCGTCGGACTTGCCGAGGGCCTCGTAGGCGAGGCCGATCTGCACGTCGGCATTGGCCCGCACCGGCGAGTCGGCCGGCACGGCATCGTAGACGGCGATCGCCGACTCGTACTGCTTCAGGCGCTCGAGAATGTCCCCGAGCGTGATCATGGCCAGCACGTGCTTGGGATCGAGATGGAGCGCGAGGCGCAGGTAGATCATCGCCGCCAGCTCGTCGCCCTGGCTGTTGCCGGCCGCTCCCAGGCCATAGAGCACCTCCGCCGCCCCCTGCTGCGGATTGCCGACGAGGGGGGCGAGCGGTTTGCCGGCCTTCAGGAGAGCGATCGCGTCGCGCACCAGGGGGTGGCGGGGCAGGAGCTTGTCGAAGGATTCGTACGCGTCGAGCGCGGCCTCGCGGCGGCCCTGGCTCGCCGCGAACCGGCCGTAGGCGTCGACGACGCGCAGGGTCGTGCGCTCCGCGTCATAGGCGGCCTTCAGACGCCGCTCCGCCTCAGCCCGGTCGCCGCCGACGGCGGCGATGAGCCCGGCATGATAGTCCCGGAAGATGTTGTAGGTGCTCTCGCCCTTCAGGCGCTCCACTGTGTCGAGGCCGCGCTTGTGCTGCCCGGAGCCGGCATAGCTCCAGGCCGACAGCAGCGTGGCCGTGATGTCGGCTGCCCGACCTCGACCGCCGCGCATCAGATGCTTGCGGGCGGTGTCGTAGCGCCTGGCCTTGAGGTCGCGCACGCCAAGCGCGAGCTGGGCGAGGCCGTTGTCGCGATCGCGCGCCGCCAGCCGCTCTGCGGCCCGGAAGGCCTCCTGCATCTCGCCGTCGGCGAGAAAGGCGACGAAGGCGCGTTCCATGAGTTCGGCATTGCGCGGATCGGCACGCAGCGCCTCGCGGAAATAGGCGGCCGCGGCGTTCGTGTCCCTCTGCGCCCCGGCGACGACGGCCGCGAGATAGTTGCCCTCGATGCTCTCGGCCGGCTCAAACGGTTCCGCCCGGTTCTCCATGGCCTGCGTGCCGCGCGCGGCCGCAGCCGGCCCCGTGGCGAGGAGCGCCGCGGTCGAAAGCGAAGTCGCAAGAAGGACGAGGCGCGCCGAGCGCTTGAAAATGGTGAGGGTCACAGGTCTTTCGCCGGTCACGGGCATGCGGATGGTGGCCCACCCCACGCCCGAAGCAGTCGGGATCGCACCGCACCATGCCGGGTTTGGACGCGAGGGGCAAGCCGCCGCGGGGTCGCGGCGGCGCCGGCAGCTCGCGGTCCGGCCCATCACATGTTGGGATAGTTCGGCCCGCCGCCGCCCTCGGGCGCGACCCAGGTGATGTTCTGGGCCGGGTCCTTGATGTCGCAGGTTTTGCAGTGAACGCAGTTCTGCGCGTTGATGACGAAGCGCGCGCCTGTCTTCGCCTGCGCGTCGTCGTAGACCACCTCGTACACCCCCGCCGGGCAGTAGAGTCGGGCCGGCTCTCCGTACATCGGCAGGTTCTTGGAGACGGGAATCGCGGGATCGGCGAGCCGCAGGTGGACCGGCTGGTCCTCCTCGTGGTTGGTGTTCGACAGGAAGACAGACGACAGCTTGTCGAAGGACACGACCCCATCCGGCTTCGGGTAGACGATGGGCTCGACCTCGTCGATCCGCTTCAGCGTGGCATGGTCCGGCTTGCCGTGCTTCAGCGTGCCGAAGACCGAGGCGTGGAAGAGCTCGTTCGTCCACATGTCGAAGCCACCGAGGACGACGCCCATCATGGTGCCGAGCTTCGACCACAGCGGCTTGACATTGCGCACGCGCTTGAGATCCCGGCCGATGTCGGACGAGCGCCAGGCCGCCTCGTAGTCCGCGAGCTCGTCGCCCGCCCGGCCGGCGGTGAGGGCGGCGAAGACGTGCTCGGCGCAGAGGATGCCAGAGAGCACGGCGTTGTGGCTGCCCTTGATGCGCGGCACGTTCATGAAGCCCGCCGCGCAGCCGATCAGCGCCCCGCCAGGGAAGCAGAGCTTCGGCACCGACTGGAAGCCGCCCTCCGTCAGCGCACGGGCGCCGTAGGCGATGCGCTTGCCGCCCTCGAAGGTCGAGCGGATGAGCGGATGCGTCTTGAAGCGCTGGAATTCGTCGAAGGGCGAGAGCGTCGGGTTCTGGTAGTTGAGATGCACCACGAAGCCGACCGACACGAGATGGTCGTCGAAGTGGTAGAGGAAGGAGCCGCCGCCGGTGCGGTTGTCGAGCGGCCAGCCGAAGGAATGCTGCACGAGGCCGGGCTTGAACTTGTCCGGCGCGACCTGCCAGAGCTCCTTGAGGCCGATGCCGTATTTCTGCGGCTCGCGGCCGGCATCGAGGTCGAAGCGCGCGACGAGCTGCTTGGTGAGATGGCCGCGCGCGCCCTCCGCGAAGAGCACATACTTCCCGCGCAGCTCCATGCCGCGCGTGAACTCCGCCTTGGGCGTCCCGTCGCGGGCCACGCCCATGTCGCCGGTGGCGATGCCCGTCACCTCGCCGTTCGGCCCGAAGAGAACCTCGGCCGCGGCGAAACCGGGATAGATCTCGACGCCGAGCGCCTCGGCCTGCGCGCCGAGATAGCGCGTCACGGTGCCGAGCGAGCCGACGAAATTGCCGTGGTTGTTCATGAGCCGCGGCATCATGAAGTTCGGCAATCGCACGCCACCGGCCGGGCCGAGATAGAGGAAGCGGTCCTCGCTCACCTGGGTCTTCAGCGGCCGCTCCGGATCCTCGCGCCAGGCGGGCAGGAGCCGGTCGAGCCCGACGGGGTCGATGACCGCGCCGGAGAGGATATGGGCGCCGACCTCCGAGCCCTTCTCCACGACCACGACGGCAAGCTCGGCCCCCGCCTCCGCGGCGAGCTGCTTCAGGCGGATCGCCGCGGCGAGCCCGGCGGGCCCCGCTCCCACGATCACGACGTCGTAGTCCATCCCCTCGCGTTCGGGCAGTTCCATCGCGGCCTCCCTCTCGGTGGTGGTCCCGACGGCGAGCCGAGCCGTCGATCCGCCATTTGGTTTACATATGAACTATCTTCCCTGCCCCAGCAAGCGCGGCAAAGCGTGAGGTTTTGACGCATTCCAGACTGCGCGCCGCGACGCAAGGGCCTATTTCTTCATCCGTTGATGAGCCGCAGTCATGAAATGCCCAGGCGTGTCCGCCCATGCACCGGGCGCGCGCCCGCCGAACGCCCATCGGCATGGCTGGCCGATCATCCGCCGTGGTAATCACGCCGACCATCGTCGCCCGCGAACCGGACCTTCCCGTCCGGGATCGCCGCGCCAGGATCGCCGCACCAGGATCGTCGCATCATGTCAGCCGCCACGGGCGAGAAGATCACGCCGACAACCGACACGCGCGAGCGCAGCAGCTTCTGGGTGGGCTGCACGCTGTCCGCGCTCGGCGCCGTCCTGTTCTCGACGAAGGGTATCATCATCAAGCTCGCCTACGCCGAAGACATCGACACGGAGACGCTGCTCGCGCTGCGCATGTTGCTCTCCGTGCCGATCTTCGCAGCGATCGGGCTTCTCGCCCTCAACCGGCGCCGGGCCGCGGCTGCGCCGCCCCCCGGCCGCCGGCTCCATGCGCGCGCGATCGCGCTCGGCCTCCTCGGCTACTGGTGCTCGAGCTATCTCGACTTCCTCGGCCTTGCCTATGTCTCGGCCCAGTTCGAGCGCCTGATCCTCTTCACCTACCCCTTCTTCGTCGTGCTGTTCGGCATGCTCATCTTCCGCGAGCGCGTGCGGGCACGGGCGCTCGCCGCCTTCGCCGTGAGCTATGCCGGGCTCGCGCTCGCCTTCGTTGACAATCTCGCCCTCTCGGGCGACGGCGTCATCCTCGGTGCAGCGCTCGTGCTCACCTCGGCGGTGACCTATGCGCTCTATCAGGTGCTCGCCAAGCCGACGATCGCCGTGATGGGACCGCCGCTCTTCACCTGCGTCACCATGCTCGCCGCGGCCGCCGGTGCCATCCTGCAGTTCCTGCTCACGCATCCCGTCGGCGCACTGGCCGTGTCGCCCAGGGCGCTCGGCCTCGGCGTCCTCATCGCGCTCGGTGCAACCGTCGTGCCGTCCTTCCTCCTCAATGCGGCGCTCGGGCGCATCCCGGCCCAGGTCAATGCCACGATCGGCATGCTGAGCCCCGTCGTCACCATCGTGCTCGCCTTTCTCGTCCTCGGCGAGAGCATGAGCCTGCTTGGCGCGCTCGGCGCGGCGCTCGTCATCGGCGGGATCGCCGGCTTCGTCCTGGCCGAACGGCGCTGACGGCAGACGGCGCGACTCGCGCCCCCAGCCCGTTGCCATTACAATCCCGGCCATGTCCGAACCTGCTGTCGCCGATCCGCGAGCCTTCGAGGCGCTGCTCGATTTCTATGTCGAGGCCGGCGTCGATCTGGCCCTCGACGAGAGCCCGCACGACCGTTTCGCCGAGAGCGCGGCACTCGCGGCCTCCCGGCGGGAAGCCGCCGTTCAGGCGCGGGAGGCGGGCGAGGCGCCAGGGCCCGCGGACGCGCGCCAGACCCTGCCGGCGCCGGCCCGTCCGGCCTTTGCAGCCGCCGGCAATTCCGCCGACGAGGCCGCACTTGCCGCGCGCGCCCGCGCCCGCGAGGCCAAGACCCTCGACGAGCTGAAGGAAGCGCTTGCCGCATTCGAAGGCTGCGCCCTGAAGACGACAGCGAAGAACCTTGTCTTTGCCGATGGCAACCCCGAGGCGCGCCTCATGTTCGTCGGCGAAGCGCCGGGGCGGGAGGAGGATCTGCAGGGCCTGCCCTTCGTGGGGCGTTCCGGCCAGTTGCTCGATCGCATGCTCGCCGCCATCGGCCTGGACCGCAGCGCCGTCTACATCGCCAACATCGTCCCCTGGCGGCCGCCGGGCAACCGCACGCCGACCCCGCAGGAGGCGGCCGTATGCCGCCCCTTCATCGAACGGCAGATCGAGCTCTGCGACCCCGATGTCCTGGTCTGCCTCGGCGGCCCCTCGGCCCAGGCGCTGCTCGGCGTCAGGGACGGCATCCTGAAGGCCCGCGGCAAGTGGCTCACCTATGAGACCGGTCGCCGCACGATCCGCGCCATCGCGACGCTCCACCCGGCCTACCTGTTGCGCCAGCCGCTGCAGAAGCGCCTCGCTTGGCGCGATTTCCGCGCCATCAGGCGGGCCTTGAACGAGACCCCGCCGTCGGCCTGACCAATCTGTCGCGCGGCGACACGCCGCCATGCCCGTCGTGGGAAGACCCGTTAGAGCTCTCCGACTATAGTATCGAGGTAGGGGCGACAGACGGGACCGCGGGTCCCAAGGAGGCTGGCATGGCGCTCGATGCAGCGTTCTTGGCGCGGACCCAATTCGCGTTCACCGTCACCTTCCACATCATCTTCCCGGCATTCACCATCGGCCTCTCGGCCTTCATCGCCACACTCCTCGGGCGCGCCCTGTGGACGGGCGACGAGCGCTACCGCACACTCGCCCGTTTCTGGACGAAGATCTTCGCTGTGTCCTTCGCCATGGGCGTCGTGTCCGGCATCGTCCTGTCCTACCAGTTCGGCACCAACTGGAGCCGCTACTCGGTCGTCGTCGGCAACACGGTCGGCCCGCTCATCGGCTACGAGGTGCTCACCGCCTTCTTCCTCGAGGCGACCTTCCTCGGCGTCCTGCTCTTCGGCTGGAACCGCGTGCCCCCGGGGCTGCATTTCCTCTCTGCGGTCATGGTGGCGGTCGGCACGGCGGTCTCGGCCTTCTGGATCCTCTCCGCCAACAGCTGGATGCAGTATCCGACCGGCCACGAGATCCGTGACGGCATTGCCTATCCGGCGGACTGGATCGCCATCATCTTCAGCCCGACCTTTCCCTTCCGCCTCGCCCACATGGTCGTCGCCGCCTATCTCACGACGGCGATCGTCGTGCTCGCGGTCGGGGCGCGCTACCTGCTTGCCGGCCGCTTCGAGGAACACGGCCGCACCATGGTGAAGATGGGGCTCGGGCTCGCCCTCGTGCTGGCGCCCCTGCAGCTCCTCATCGGCGATCTGCACGGCCTCAACACGGCGAAGTACCAGCCGGCCAAGCTCGCGGCCATGGAGGGCCACTGGCCGGCGGGCGAGGTGGCGCCCTTGGTGCTCTTCGGCTGGCCGAACGAGAGGACCGAGACGAACGACTACGAACTCGCCATTCCGCGGCTCGGAAGCTTCATCATCACGCACGACTGGAACGGCATCTATCCCGGGCTCAAGGCCTTCCCGCCGGAAGAGCGGCCGCCGGTTGCCCCCGTGTTCTTCGCCTTCCGCATCATGGTGGGCATCGGCTTCGCGCTCATCGCGCTCGCCCTCGTCGGCAGCATCCTGTGGTGGCGCGGCACACTTGCCGCCAGCCGCCCCTATCTCAGGGTCGCGGCCTTGTGCTGGCCGCTCGGCTTCGTCGCGCTCATCTCGGGCTGGTTCGTGACCGAGATCGGCCGCCAGCCCTGGCTTGCGACCGGCATCCTGCGCACGGCGGAGGCGCGCTCGCCGGTGGCGGCCGGGACGGTGGCGACGAGCCTCGTCCTCTTCATCCTCGTCTACGGCGTCGTGTTCACCATGGGCATCCGCTACATCAACAAGCTCATCCGCAAGGGTCCGGCGCCGATCGCGACGGCGGAAGCCGAGGGCGTCGCCAACCGCCCGCTGTCGGCGGCTGGCGAGGCGGTGCGCGGCGCCCTGCAGCCCGGCGAATGAGGGAGCGACGGTCATGGAATCATATCTGCCTGTCATGTGGGCGGTGCTGATCGCCGCCGCCGTCGGCCTCTACGTCCTGCTCGACGGCTTCGACCTTGGCATCGGCATCCTCTTCCCGACCACCAGGGACGAGAGCGAGCGCGACCAGATGATGAACACGGTTGCCCCCTTCTGGGACGGCAACGAGACATGGCTCGTCCTCGGTGGCGGCGGCCTGTGGGTCGCCTTCCCGCAAGCCTACGCAGTCATCATGCCGGCGCTCTACCTGCCGGTGATCGTCATGCTGCTCGCGCTCATCTTCCGGGGCGTGTCGTTCGAGTTCCGCTGGGTGGCCAAGCCGAACCACCGCATGTGGGACATCGCCTTCGCCGGCGGCTCGATCGTGGCCGCCTTCGCGCAGGGCGTCATCCTGGGCGGGCTCCTGCAGGGCATCCGGGTGGAGAACGGCGCCTTCGCCGGCGGCTCGTTCGACTGGCTCGCACCCTTTCCGCTGCTGTGCGGCGTGGGGGTCGTGGCGGGCTACGGCCTTCTCGGCGCCACCTGGCTCGTGATGAAGACCGAGGGGCCGGTGGCGGAGCACGCCCGCAGCCTCGCCAAACCCTTCATGATTGCAGTCGCCCTGTGCGCGGCCGCCGTAAGCCTGTGGACGCCGCTTTCCTTCGAGCGCATCGCCGCCCGCTGGTTCACGACGCCCAACATCTACTATCTCTGGCTGCTGCCGGCCGCCACCGCGCTCATCGGCCTCCGCGTCTGGCGCGGCATCGGGCGAGGTGCGCACTACCTGCCCTTCTTCGGCACGATCGGCATCTTCGCCCTCTGCTACGCGGGCCTGGCCATCTCCAACTTCCCCTATCTCGTGCCGCCCACGCTCACGATCTGGGACACGGCGGCGGTGCCCGCCTCGCAGATCTTCACGCTCTTCGGCACGCTGTTCATGCTGCCGGTCATCCTCGTCTACACGGTATTCGTGTACTGGACGTTCCGCGGCAAGCTGAGAGAGGGCGAAGGCTACCACTGAGGTCCCACGCCACCCGGCCGGCCGGCAGCGTGCGGCAGGCGTCGCCCCCTCCGGTGCCGGGTAGCGGGCGCGATGCTATAGTCCGGGCCGACACGGGGATGCCGAGGACGATCGATGCGCTGGGACGACTTCCGCCGTTCGGACAATGTCGAGGACCGGCGGGGCGACGGCCCGGGTGGCGGCTTCGGCATTCCAATGGGCGGCCGCGGCGGGCTCGGCCTCGGAACGATCGTCGTTCTCGGTCTCCTCGGCTGGGCACTCGGGATCGATCCACGCATCCTCATCGGCGGCGCCGAGATGCTCTCGGGCGGCGGCCAGCAGACGCAGCAGATGCCGCAGCGCCCGGGCCGCGCCGGCGCGCCGCAGGACCAGATGGGCCAGTTCGCGGCCGCCATCCTCGGCAATACGGAAGATGTGTGGAAGGTGGTGCTGCCGCAGCAGCTGCGCATCGCCTACGCGCCGCCGCGCATGGTGCTCTTCTCGGGCGCGACCCGCTCGGGCTGCGGCGCGGCGCAGGCGGCCATGGGGCCCTTCTATTGTCCGCGCGACCAGGCAGTCTACATCGACCTCACCTTCTTCCAGGAGATGCAGCGCCGCTTCCGCGCCGGCGGCGATTTCGCCTATGCCTACGTCATCGCGCATGAGGTGGGCCACCACGTGGAGAACGTGATCGGCATCCTGCCCAGGGTGCAGCAGGCGCAGCGCCAGGCCTCGCAGGTGGGAGCGAACCAGCTCTCCGTCCGCGTCGAGCTGATGGCCGACTGTCTCGCCGGCGTCTGGGCCAATCACAGCAACGAGCGCTGGAAGTCGCTCGAGCCCGGCGACGTCGAGGAGGCTATGAATGCGGCGAGTGCCATCGGCGACGATCGCCTGCAGAAGCAGGCACAGGGCTACGCCATACCCGACACCTTCACGCACGGCTCCTCGGAGCAGCGCGTGCGCTGGTTCATGACAGGGCTCAAGAGCGGGCGGGTGCAGTCCTGCGACACGCTCGGCGGCGGCGGCCGCATCTAGGCCTGCTCTCCCTGGACCGGAGCGGCGACCGCTCCACATCCTCCGGCAGACCGGACGTCGCCGGTCTCGCCTTCAACGACGACGAGAAGCACTGATGTCACGCATCGACGAGACGCGTTCCTTCATCCCCCTCTCCATCGCCGTCCTGACCGTGTCGGACACGCGCAGCCTCGCCAACGACAGATCCGGCGACACGCTGGTCGAGCGGCTGACCGGCGCCGGCCACAAGCTCGCCGACCGTGCCCTTGTGCCCGACGACGTCGAAGCGATCCGCTCGCAGGTGCGGACGTGGATCGCCGATCCCGCCGTCGACGTGATCATCACCACGGGTGGCACGGGCTTCACCGGCCGCGACGTCACGCCCGAGGCGCTGGCCCCCCTGTTCGAGAAGAGGATGGACGGGTTCTCCGCGATCTTTCACCAGATTTCCTTCGCAAAGATCGGTTCCTCCACCATCCAGTCGCGCGCCACGGCGGGCGTCGCGGGGGCGACCTATATCTTCGCGCTGCCCGGCTCACCCGGCGCCTGCCGCGACGCCTGGGACGGCATCCTTGCCGCCCAGCTCGACTATCGCCACCGCCCCTGCAACTTCGTCGAGATCATGCCGCGCCTCGACGAGCATCTGAAGCGCGGCAAGGCCCGCGCCTGAGCTCGCCGGAGGCCGGTCGTCAGCCCTGGGGGGCAATCCGGCGAATGCGGGTGGCGAGCCGCTCGACACGGACTCCCGCTGCCCCGCCGCGCAGAGCCGCCTTGGGGCACAGCATCCCGGCGCGTGGGCGCAGGCGGTCGCGCCGCAATCCGGCGGCGAGGCGCGCGAGCCATCCCTCCCCCTCGCAGGCGAAGACGGCAGCCTGCGGCAAGCGTGCAGCCGATGGTCCCGCCCTCAGGAGAAAGCGCTCCGCCTCCGCCACCCAGGCAGCATCGGGTATGTCGCCGCTCCTCAGCAGGAACAGCCACGGCCCCTTGACGGCCTCGCCGCCCAGCCGCCAGGGATCCGCGCCCGCGACACAGGCGGCGTAGGAGGTACCGGCCGCCTCCGACACCTGTCGCACCTCCTGGCCGTGAGAGCAGTCGACGACGACCGCGTCGCGCAGCACCCCTTCCGCCACGGCCGGCACCAGCGCCGCGAGCGTCGCGCCGAGCGCTTCGATGTCGTCGTCCGCAAGAACCACTGCCGAGATCATGCCGCGACACTAGATCGGGACGCGGCAGAACGGAAACCGCCTGCCCAGCCCCCTCCCCGGACTGCTCAGCGCGTGGTCGACCTTGCATGTTCCTGTTTTGTTCTTATCATGGAGGCGACTCGCATTCCCGACCATGGAGATGGCCGCCATGGCCACCAAGCTCGCTCTTCGTCCCTCCGCCCAGCCCTCCGGCGCAAGGGCACGCCGCGAGCCGGCAGCGGCCCCGCGTGTCGCTCCAGAGGATCCGCTCGCCTTCGTCGGGCACCAGATCGATCCCGAGCGTCGGCGCGGACGCGGCGCGGTCTCAAACCCCGCGCCGCGTTACGAGCCGACGCGGCGCGAGGCCGAGGACGACGGCTGGGGCAGCCTGGAAGAGGAGCCCCCCTTCAAGACCGAGGTGACGATCGAGAAGCCGCGCACCGTCATCACCCGCAACGATTCGCCCGACATTTCCTTCGATCGCTCGCTCAATCCCTATCGGGGCTGCGAGCACGGCTGCGTCTATTGCTTCGCCCGGCCGACGCACGCCTACATGGGGCTTTCGCCCGGGCTCGACTTCGAATCGAAGCTCTTCGCCAAACCCGACGCTGCAGCACTGCTGGAGAAGGAACTGAGCGCCCCCGGCTACGTGCCGCGCACGCTCGCCATCGGCACCAACACGGACCCCTACCAGCCCATCGAGCGCAAGTTCCGCATCATGCGCGGCGTCCTCGAGGTGCTGGCGCGCTTCGATCACCCGGTCGGCATCGTGACGAAGTCGGCCCTCGTGGAACGCGACATCGACATTCTGGCGCCGATGGCGGCCAAGGGCCTCGCCAAGGTGGCGATCTCGGTCACCACCCTCGATGCCAAGCTCGCCCGCACCATGGAGCCGCGCGCCGCCACGCCGGCAAAGCGGCTCCAGACGATCCGCGCCCTCGCCGGGGCTGGGATCCCCGTGACGGTGCTCGTCGCTCCGATCATTCCTGCCATCAACGACGCGGAGATCGAGGAGATCCTGGCGGCGACCCACGCCGCCGGCGCGCGCGAGGCCGGATACGTCCTCCTGCGCCTGCCCCTCGAGGTGCGTGACCTCGTGCGCGACTGGCTCGTGACCCACTATCCCGACAAGGTGCGTCACGTGCTGTCCCTCGTGCGCTCGACACGCGGCGGCAAGGACTATGATTCGAGCTGGGGCCAGCGCATGGTGGGCTCCGGCCCCTACGCCTGGATGATCGGTCGGCGCTTCGAGATGGCGGCCGAACGCATCGGCTTCGACAAGAAGCGCACGCGCCTGCGCACCGACCTCTTCAGGAGGCCGACGCGCCCGGGCGAGCAGTTGAGCCTCTTCTGACCTGATTCCGCGAGCCGCGAAGGAACAAGAGCGATGGATCTTCACCCAGAACACCGCAACGGTCCCCTGCCCGAGACGGGCACCGGGAGCTTCCTTGCATCGTTCCGGGCGCCCCCGCCGGGCACCGGCGCTCAAGTCCAGGGAGACTGAACATGAGCGCTCCATCGCTTCCGTCGCGCGTCAACCTCGTCACGCTCGGCGTCGCCGACGTCGCGGCGAGCACGGCCTTCTACGAAAGCCTCGGCTGGCGCCGCTCCAAGACGGCGGGCAACGACACGATCTCCTTCTTCGCACTCGGCAATCTGGTACTCGCCATCTTCGGGCGCCGGAGTCTGGCGGAGGACGCGCAGGTGACGGACACGCCGCCCGGCTTCGGCGGTTTCACGCTCGCGATCAACATGGCGAGCGAGGCCGAGGTGGATGCCGCCCTCGCCGCGGCCGTGGCCGCCGGGGCGAAACTCCTGAAGCCCGGGCAAAGGGTCTTCTGGGGCGGATATTCCGGCTATTTCGCCGATCCGGACGGGCATCCCTGGGAGGTCGCCTTCAATCCGTTCTGGCCGCTCGACGCGAACGGCCTCGTCGTGCTGCCCCAGTGAGGGCTTGAGCCGCGGCGCGATCGGGTGAGGATCGGCAGCATGACGCGCCGATCCAAGCCCGATTCGCTCCTGCCCGACCTGTCGTGCGGCCCGACCTTCGTGCGCGAGGAGCATATGCGCCGGCGCGGCGTTTGGCCGGTCGCCGGTGTCGACGAGGTCGGCCGCGGTCCGCTCGCGGGGCCAGTCGTGGTTGCGGCCGTCGTCCTCGACCCGGGGCGCATCCCCGAGGGGCTCGCCGATTCGAAGAAGCTTGATGCCCGCCGCCGCGAGGAGCTCTACGAGGAGATCCTGGCGAGCGCCGAGGTCGGCCTCGCCTGCGTGCCGGCGCGGGACATCGACGCGACCGACATCCGCAGGGCGACGCTCGCCGCCATGACCCGCGCGCTCGAAGCCCTGCCCGCCCGGCCGGCGCACGCGCTTGTCGACGGGCGCGACCGCCCCCGGGCGCCTTGCCCGGTGGAAGCCGTGATCAAGGGCGACGCCACCGTCTCGTCGATCGCTGCTGCCGCGATCATCGCCAAGGTGACGCGCGACCGCATGATGGCGCGGTTGTGCAGCCACTACCCGGTCTACGGCTTTTCGCGGCACGCCGGTTACGGCACCGCCGCCCATCTCGCAGCGATCCGCGAGCACGGTCCCTCGCCCTTCCACCGCATGAGCTTCGCCCCGCTGAAGAACGGCGTGGGACCGTCCGAGTAGAGCCGGCTGCACCGGGCCGCCCGATCCGCGTCAGGCGGGCCGCTGCCCCGGCGGGCCTAAGCAATCGCGGCCGCATCGTCATTCCTGCGAGTGGTCGTGAGGACCTCGGTGCCGTGCAGGGGCCGGCGCGGGCAGAGCCCGCGCAGCATTTTACCGATCATTGACTGAATCGATTGCGCGCCGTCGCGGGTTGCCAGCCGCAACGACCGGGCAAAAATTGCAGCCCCAAAACGAGACGCGTATCGTTAAGCACGTTCAACCTCGTCTTTACCCCGTTTCAGCATGATCCGGAGCATCAGTTGCGTAACCGGTGTGGCGCCAATGGGTACTCCGCGTACCGATGTCGCCGGCACTGCTCCCCGGATCAAGGTAGCGCGTACCGGGGCGGTCGTGCCGGCGGCTCGGATGGGGCTTGTCCCCCTCGATCAGATTCTCGTCGGCGACTGCATCGCGGCGCTGGAGCGCCTGCCGGCCGAAAGCGTCGACCTCGTCTTCGCCGACCCGCCCTATAATCTCCAGCTCGAGGGCGCGCTGACGCGGCCCGACAACAGCCTCGTCGACGCCGTCGACGACGACTGGGACAAGTTCGCGAGCTTCGCCGACTACGATGCCTTCACCCGCGCCTGGCTCAAGGCCTGCCGGCGGGTCATGAAGAAGAACGCGACGCTCTTCGTCATCGGCTCCTATCACAACATCTTCCGCGTCGGCACGGCGCTGCAGGACCTCCAATACTGGATCCTGAACGACATCGTCTGGCGCAAGGCCAACCCGATGCCGAACTTCCGCGGCCGGCGCTTCACCAACGCGCACGAGACGCTGATCTGGGCGGCGCGCGGCGCGGATGCCAAGGGCTACACCTTCCACTACGAAGCGCTGAAGGCCGGCAATGACGACCTGCAGATGCGCTCCGACTGGTTCATCCCCCTGTGCACCGGGGAGGAGCGCCTGAAGGACGGTGCCGGGCAGAAGCTGCATCCGACGCAGAAGCCGGAGGCGCTCGTCGCTCGTGTCCTGCTCGCTGCGTCGAACCCGGGCGATATCGTGCTCGATCCCTTCTTCGGCACGGGCACGACCGGGGCGGTCGCCAAGAAGCTTGGCCGCCATTTCATTGGCGTGGAACGCGATCCTGTCTATGCCGCCGCGGCCGAACGGCGCATCGCCGCAGTCGAGCAGCTGGATGCCCGCGCCTTTGCGGCTGCTCCCTCCAAGCGCAGCGAACCGCGCGTGCCCTTCCTCGCCCTCGTCGAGGCGGGTCTCGTCAAGGCGGGAGAGACGGTGACCGACGAGAAGCGCCGCTTCAAGGCGACCGTGCGCGCCGATGGCACGCTGCTCGTGCCGCCGGCCGTCGGCTCGATCCACAAGATGGGAGCGCTCGTGCAGGGTTTCCCCTCCTGCAACGGCTGGACCTTCTGGCACGTGGAGCGCGCCGGCCGGCTCGTGCCCCTCGACGACCTGCGCGGCGAGATCCGCGCTGCCCTGGCAGAGGCCGCCTGAGCCGGCCGCGTCCGATAAGCCTGGCGCAAGGCCGCCCCCGTTCAAGAAACCGCGCAGACGCGCTTCTCGCGCTTGCGCGGCCCCCGCGCGGCCACAAATATCAAGAACATGGCAGGATGGATGTTGCCCCCGTGCCGAGAGGCGGGGGGCGCGCGCCCGTCCGACGGCGAGTAAGAGCGGAAGCGCTGCCATGCACCGGGGGCTGCCGACAGAGCTCTTTCCAGCTCGCACCTTTCTCGATGATGACTGCGGACCTCGTCGGTCGACCGCGGCATGGATCGACCGCAGGGCTTTTCTCGCGCTCACCGCCCTCACGCCCCTCATTGCCGGCCCCGCGCTTGCGGCACCTGCGCGGCGCCAGGCCCCGCTGGCCGAGCCCCTCGAAACGGAAGCCCCGACGCTTGAAGCCCTGCTGGACGCGGAAGGGCGCATTCCCGTCGACGACGTCGTCATCCCGCCCGCCTTTCGCCGACAGGTCGTGGCCTACGACGGGTCGGAGGAGCCCGGCACAGTGGTCGTGCGCACGCGGCACCGCTTCCTCTATCTGGTCATGGAGAACGGCGAGGCCTTGCGCTACGGCTGCGGCATCGGCAGGCAGGGGTTCTCCTGGTCCGGCCGCGCGAACGTCGGCGCCAAGCAGATCTGGCCGGACTGGTATCCACCGCAGGAGATGCGTGACCGCCAGCCCGAACTGCCCGAATTCATGCCCGGCGGGCCGGACAATCCGCTCGGCGCTCGCGCACTCTATCTCTACAAGAACAATCGCGACACCCTCTATCGCATCCACGGAACGCGCGAGGCGCGCTCCATCGGCCGCGCTGTCTCTTCCGGCTGCGTGCGCCTCATGAACGACGACATCATCGACCTCTACGACCGCGTGCCCCTCGGCACGCCCGTCGTCGTCACCTAACCACATCTGCGGAGACACCCGTTGCCCATGCTCCGGCCGACATCGGTCAGGACGCAGCAGACAAGGCGTGCGTGACGACCTTTCGCATGACGTTGGGCAGGGCTTCCCCGTCGAGTTCCGCCCGCCCCACCCAGCGCGCCCCGGCCGGCGCCCGTGTGTCGGCCGGGACCTTGGCCAGGAAGACGGTGAGTTCGAGGGGGAAATGCGTGAAGACATGGCGCACGCTGCCGGGCAGCCGCCGCCAGGACGCCGGGAGCGGGGCATCGGCCAGCCCACGGCGCGGGTCATAGTCGGGCGACCAGTCGCTACCCGGGACCTCCGCCATGCCGCCGAGCAGGCCCTTGCCCGGTCGCGTCCTCAGGAGCACCGCACCGTCCGTCCGCAGGGCGACGAAGGCCGCCCCGCGGCGCAACCGGCCTTCCGCCCTTGCCCGCTTGCGCGGATAGGTCTCGGCTTCGCCCGAGGCGCGCGCCCTGCAGGGGGATGACCACGGGCACAGCACACAGGCGGGCTTCCTCGGTGTGCAGACGGTGGCCCCGAGATCCATCATCGCCTGGGCGAAGTCGCCCGGGCGCTTGCGCGGCACGAGCGCCAGAGCGAGGGCTCGGATCGCGGGCTTTGCCTTGGGCAAGGCCTCCTCGACGGCATGGAGGCGGGAGATGACGCGCTCGACATTGCCATCGACGGCGACGGCCACCCGATCGAAGGCGATGGCGGCGACGGCCCCGGCCGTATAGGCGCCGATGCCGGGCAGCGACCTGAGGTCCGCCTCCTCCGCGGGGAACCGGCCGCCGAAGCGGGCGACGACGGCCTGGGCGCAGGCGTGCAGGTTGCGGGCGCGGGAGTAATAGCCGAGGCCCGCCCAGGCCTGCATCACCGCCTCCTGCGGCGCGGCGGCGAGGGCTTCCACGGTGGGGAAACGGGCGAGGAAACGCTCGTAGTAGGGCTTCACCGCCGCAACTGTCGTCTGCTGCAGCATGATCTCCGACAGCCACACGCGATATGGATCGGGCGTCTCGCCGGGGCGCGCCCGCCAGGGCAGGTCGCGGCGATGGCGGTCGTACCAGGCGAGCAGCGCCCGGGCATCGGGCACGACCGGGCCGGCCGAGGCACCGGGCTTGGACTGGACGGCGGTGGAGGCTACCATGGCGCAGATGTAGCGGGGTGCAGCCCCGGCGCAAAGATCATGAACAGCGACTGAAGCCGGTTCCATGGCCCAGAGACATCTCGCCGACCTCGTCGATGGCTGCATCGCGCCGGCCCTGCGGGCCCAGGGCTTCGCCGCGGCCGACGTCGTGCTCGCCTGGGCGGAGATCGTCGGCGATCGGCTGGCGCGCCACACCGAGCCCCTGCGCATAGACTGGCCGCGCCACGGCCGGCGGACCAGCCCCGACGAGCGACCGGAACCGGCGACCCTTGTGGTACGTGTGACGAGCGCCTTCGCGCTCGAACTGCAGCACCTCGCGCCCGTGATCATCGAACGCGTCAACGCCCATTTCGGCTGGCGCTGCATCGGCAGGCTCGCCCTGCGCCAGGGGCCGATCGAGCGGCGAGCGGCGCCGCAGGAGCCCCTTCGCAGCGTCGATGCCGCGACCGAAGCGCACATCCGCGATGCCGTGGCCGACATCGCCGAGCAGCCGCTGCGCGAGGCGCTGGAACGGCTCGGGCGTGCCGCCCTGGCGCGCTGATCCCGTCTTCGCCACACACAGGCGTGAGCGCCGCTCGTCTTGCCACATTCGGCCCGACACTTAAGTTGTGCGCACCATCCGGGACCGCCTCGGCGGTCGCCCCTTTACGGAGACACGAACCGATGACGACACGGCGTCGCGTGATCGAAACCATGGCGGCTGCCGCGTTCGCGGCGAGCATCGGGGCCGTTTCGGCGCCCTTCGCCCCGGCGCTGGCGCAGTCCGTCCCGCTAGCCGAGCTCGATGTGGCGGGCCCCCTCGGCGACGTGGCCCTGGGTGCCAAGGATGCCAAGGTCACAGTCATCGAATATGCCTCGATGACCTGCTCACACTGCGCCACCTTCCACGAAAAGACCTATCCGGCGCTCAAGTCGAAATATGTCGAGACCGGCAAGGTGCGCTTCATCCTGCGCGAGTTCCCGCTCGACCCGCTGGCCACCGCCGGCTTCATGCTGGCGCGCTGCGGCGGCAACGAGAAGTACTACCCCATCACGGACCTGCTCTTTCAGCAGCAACGCACCTGGGCCTTCTCGGACAAGCCCCTCGATGCCCTGTCCCAGCTCATGAAACAGGCTGGTTTCACACAGGAAAGTTTCGAGAGCTGCTTGAAGGACCAGAAAATCTATGACGCCGTTAATGCGGTGAAGAACCGGGCGGTGGAGAAGTTCGGCGTCAACTCCACTCCGACCTTCTTCATCAACGGCCAGATCCAGCGTGGGGCGCTCACTGTTGAGGAGCTCGACAAGATCCTCATGCCTCTCGTCGGCGGGTAAGAAGCCCTTGCCCGGCGCGCAACGGCGCGCGCCCGTCGGCCCGGCGTCGACACCGCGACCGCAGGGCCGGGAAGGGTGTCTCGTGCGCACGGTTTCCGCCTCCGAGGGAGCCGGCCCATGAAGCTGACGCGCCTGCGCATCATCGGCTTCAAGACCTTCGTCGAGCCGACCGAATTCCACATCGAGCCGGGGCTGACGGGCATCGTCGGCCCGAACGGTTGCGGCAAGTCGAACCTCGTCGAGGCCCTGCGCTGGGTCATGGGCGAGAGTTCCCACAAGTCCATGCGCGCCTCGGGGATGGACGACGTCATCTTCGGCGGTTCGACGAGCCGTCCGGCGCGCAATACGGCCGAGGTGATGCTCGTCGTCGACAACGGCGAGCGCACGGCGCCCGCCGCCTTCAACGATACCGACCACCTCGAGGTGTCGCGCAAGATCGAGCGCGAACACGGCTCGACCTACCGCGTCAACGGCCGCGAGGTGCGCGCCCGCGACGTCCAGCTCCTCTTCGCCGACGCCGCGACGGGCGCCCGCTCGCCCGCCCTCGTGCGCCAGGGCCAGATCGGCGAGATCATCGCCGCCAAGCCCCAGGCGCGCCGCCGCATCCTGGAGGACGCGGCCGGCATCGCCGGCCTGCACGCGCGCCGCCACGAGGCCGAACTGCGCCTGAAGGCGGCCGAGGACAATCTCCTGCGCCTCGTGGACGTGCTGCGCGAGATCGATGCCCAGATCGACGGGCTGAAGCGGCAGGGGCGGCAGGCCCAGCGCTATCGCAGCCTGTCCGCCGACATCCGCAAGCTCGAGGCGATGCTCCTGCTCATCGCCTTCCGCGACGCGCGTGCCCAGGAGGCCGCGGCCGAGCGCACGCTCGAGGCCGACCTGCGCACGGTCGCCGACAGGATGCAGGCACAGGCCGAGGCCGCGAGGCACCAGGCCCTCGCCGCCCATGCCATGCCGGCCCTGCGCGAGGCCGAAGCGGCGGCCGCCGCGGCCTTGCAGCGGTTGAACGCCGCCCGCGCCGAACTCGACGCCGAGGAGCGGCGCGCCAGGGAGCGGGCGGCGGAGCTGGCGAGCCGCAGCGTGGAGCTCGGCAAGGACATCGCCCGCGAGAAGGCCCTGTCGGCCGACGCTGCGGCGTCGATCGAACGCCTGATGGGCGAGGACACCGAGCTCGCCGCGGCAGCCGGGAGCGCGAGCGAGGCCGAGGACGACGCGCGCCGGAGGCTTGCCGCAGCCGAAGCCCGGCTCGCCGAAGCCGAAGGCGCGCTCTCCGCCGTTCAGGCCGAGGTCTCTGATCTCAACGCCCGCCGCGCCGCCCTGGAGCGCACGCTGCGCGAGGAGACGGAGCGGATGGCGCGTCTCGCTGCCGAACGCGGGCGCGTCGAGCGCGATCTCGCCGACCTTCTCGCCCGGACCGGCGATGACGAGGCCCTGGCCGCCCTGCGCGACGCCGCCACCGGCGCCGAAGCGTCCTATATGGCAGCAGAGCAACAGGCGGCCGCGGCGCGCCTCGCCGTCAACGCGGCGCGCGAGGAGGAGGCGCGCCTGCGCGGCCCCCTCGCCGACGCCGAGCGCATGGCGCAGGGCCTGGAAACGGAAGCACGCACCCTTGCCAAGCTCTTCGCGCCCGCCTCCGACCAGGCTTTTCCTCCCGTGGTCGACGCCCTGCGCGTCGCCAAGGGCTACGAGACGGCGCTCGGCGCGGCTTTGGGCGAGGACCTCGACGCCTCCACCGATCCCGATGCCCCTGCGCATTGGGCCGCGACCGGATCCCCGGCCGAGGATCCGCCGCTGCCCGGTGGAGCGAAGCCCCTGTCGGACCTGGTCAAGGCCCCGGCGGCGCTCGTCCGGCGGCTGAAACAGATCGGCGTCGTCGAGCGCGACGCGGCCCAGGCTTTGCGCGGAGCCCTGAAGCCGGGCCAGCGGCTCGTCTCGAAGGAGGGCGACCTGTGGCGTTGGGACGGGTTCTGCGCCGCGGCGGAGGCGCCCTCCGCCGCCGCCCGACGCCTCGCCGAGCGCAACCGCCTCGGAGACCTGGAGCGCGCCGCCGCCGAGGCGCGTCTCGCAGCCGAGGCACGCAAGGCTGACAGCGATGCGGCCCAGGCAAGGGTGCGTGCTGCCGCTGCCGACGATGCGGCTGCCATCGAGGCGGCGCGCGCCGCCCGCCGCGCGCTCGACGCCGCGCGTGAGCGCCTGAGCGCAGCGGAGCGGCGCGCCGCAGAGGCGGCGTCCAGCCGGTCGGCGCTGGGCGAAGCCCGCTCTCGCCTCGCCGCGAGCGAGGCCGAGGCGATGGGCAAGGCCGAGGATGCGCGCGCGGCGCTGGCGGCGCTCGCGCCGGCTCCCGATCTCGACGCCCGCCTCATGGGCGCCCGCGCGACAGCCGCCGAATGCCGAGCCGCCGCGGCGGAGGCACGCGGCGCGCTGGAGAGCCTTCGCCGCGAGGGGGATCTGCGGCTGAAGCGACGCGAATCGATCGCCGCGGAGGTGAAGGCCTGGAGGGAGCGGGCGACCCGCGCCGCCGCCGCCATCGGCGACCTTGAAGAGCGCCTGAGCGCGACGCGCGCGGAAGCACAGGCGCTTGCCGAGGCGCCCGACACCTTTCTCGCCCGGCGCCGTCATCTCCTCGGCGAGATCACGGCAGCCGAGGAAAGGCGCAAGGAGGCTGCCGACCGGCTGGCCGCGGGCGAAGTCGCACTCTCCGCCGCGGACCGCGCCGCGCGCGACGCGCTCGATGCGCTCGCTGCGGCACGCGAGGCGCGTGCCGGTGCCGAGGCGCGCCTCGAGGCAGCGAAGGCGAAGCTCACCGACATCGTCCGCGCCATCGCCGAGGGCCTCGACACCGATCCGCACGGCCTGCACGACAGGGCGGGTGTCGTCGTCGGCGCCGACCTGCCGCCGGTGGCGGACGTCGAGGCGCGTCTCGCACATCTGCGCAGCGAACGCGAACGCCTCGGGGCGGTGAACCTGCGTGCTGACACCGAGCTCGCCGAAGCCGAAGGCAAGCGCGAGAGCCTCGTCGGCGAGCGCGACGACCTTGTCGAGGCCATCCGCCGCCTCCGGCAGGCCATCGGCAACCTCAACCGCGAAGGGCGCGAGCGGCTGCTGGCTGCCTTCGACGTCGTCAACGGCCATTTCCAACGCCTCTTCACCACGCTCTTCGGCGGCGGCACCGCGGAACTGACGCTCGTCGACGCCGATGACCCGCTCGAGGCGGGCCTCGAGATCGTGGCGCGTCCCCCCGGCAAGAAGCCACAGGTGATGACGCTGCTCTCGGGCGGCGAGCAGGCGTTGACGGCCACCGCCCTCATCTTCGCCGTGTTCCTCACCAACCCCTCGCCGATCTGCGTGCTCGACGAAGTGGACGCGCCCCTCGATGACGCCAATGTCGAACGCTACTGCGACCTCCTGCACGAAATGGTGCGCCAGACGCAGACGCGCTTCGTCGTCATCACCCACAATCCGATCACCATGGCGCGCATGGATCGCCTCTTCGGCGTGACCATGGCCGAGCGCGGCGTGTCGCAGCTCGTCTCGGTCGATCTGGAAGCCGCCGAGCGAATCCGCGAAGCCGGCTGACGCGCCGGCGGCGCCCCGCGCTGTGGAGCGCATTGGCGCCCGAAACAGAATATACATATATTCCAAATACTTGATGAATTCCGGCCGATCCTTGACAGGGGTTGGGCGCATTAATATGGTGCGCCCGGCTTCAAGGCCGGGATTTCAAAGGCATTTCTCTTCCGCGAGGGGGTCGCCATGGCGCATCCGGACGAGCGGACCGAGAGATCGGACGAAAAGCCGGCCGAGCGGAGCCAAGCCGACCTGTCGGCGAGGTTGAAGCAGCTCGATGATCGACTGGACCGGGCGACCGGGAGCGGCCGATCGGATGACGCGGACAAGGCCTCGCACCCGATGTCCAACCAAGGCGCGCTCGGCCAGGCCTTCCGGCTGTCGGCCGAATTCGTGTCGGGCGTCATCGCCGGGGGAGCCCTCGGACTGATCGTCGACAAGGTGTTCGGCTCGGCGCCGTGGGGGCTGATCATCTGCCTCGTGCTCGGTTTCGGCGCGGGCTTGCTCAATCTGGCCAGGGCTTCGGGAGCATTCCCGGGACGGGGGCAGAAGGGCTGAGCGAGGCGGCAAACGACATTGGATGCCCCGCGGGTCGGCGAGCCTTCCGGGGCGTTGGGCGCAAGACGAGGCGAAGGTCCGCTATGGCGAACCCGATCGAGCAGTTCGAGATCAAGACCCTGGTGCCGCTCGGCAAGATTGGCGGCACCGAGATCGCCTTCACGAACTCGGCTCTCTTCATGGTCGGCGCCGTGGCGCTCATCACCATCGGCCTGACGGCCGCGACTGCCAGGCGTTCGCTAGTGCCCGGCCGCTTCCAGGCCGGTGCCGAGGTCCTCTACGAATTCGTCGCCAAGACGCTGCGGGAGGCCGCGGGTCACGATGCGATGCAGTTCTTCCCGCTCGTCTTCTCGCTCTTTACCTTCGTGCTCACGTGTAACCTGCTCGGCCTCGTGCCCGGCTTCTTCACGGTCACGAGCCACGTCATCGTCACGGCCTCTCTCGCCCTCCTCGT
Source organism: Chelatococcus albus (assembly GCF_030067675.1). Classification (GTDB taxonomy): domain Bacteria; phylum Pseudomonadota; class Alphaproteobacteria; order Rhizobiales; family Beijerinckiaceae; genus Chelatococcus_A; species Chelatococcus_A albus. The sequence continues at coordinate 136,104 of NZ_JASJEV010000003.1, forward strand.
CATCGGTACGGTGATCGTTGCCGGCTTCGTGAAGCACGGCTTCCACTTCCTCGGCCTCTTCGTGCCGTCGGGCGTGCCGTTCTGGCTCCTGCCGTTCATGATCGTGATCGAGGTCGTCTCCTTCCTGTCGCGGCCGATCTCGCTGTCGCTGCGTCTCTTCGCCAACATGCTCGCCGGCCACATCGCGCTGAAGGTCTTCGCAGGCTTCATCGTGTCGCTCGGCGCGCTTGCCGCCTCCGGCGGCGTGACCGGCATCCTGGGCGTCGCCGGGGCCACCTTGCCGCTCGCCATGGCCGTCGGCCTGACGGCGCTCGAGTTCCTCGTGGCGGCTCTCCAGGCCTACGTCTTCACGATCCTGACCTGCATCTATCTGCACGACGCGCTGCACCCTGGACATTGATCGCCAGCACGTCGGTAGACTGAACCCGAGCCTAGACTATCCATCCCTCTAAGGAGACCTTCCATGGATCCCGTTGCTGCGAAGTACATCGGCGCCGGCCTCGCCTGCCTTGGCATGGGCCTTGCTGCCATGGGCGTCGGTAACATCTTCGGCAACTACCTCTCCGGCGCGCTGCGCAACCCGTCGGCGGCGGACGCCCAGTTCGGCCGCACCTTCATCGGCGCCGCGCTCGCGGAAGGTCTCGGCATCTTCTCGCTGGTCGTTGCGCTCGTCCTGCTCTTCGTCGCATAAGAAGCGGCCTTGGACAGCGGCCGGGCGGAACCTCGTTCGGTTCGGCCGCGCGTGACGGCGTGAAGGGCGCCGAAACGCCCTTCCAACAGAGAAACGAGCAATGGCCACACCAGTCACAGCCCAAGCCAATGTGCCGGGCATCGAGCACGAGGGCGCCAGCTTTCCGCCGTTCGACGTCAACACGTTCGGCTCTCAGCTTCTGTGGCTCGCCATCAGCTTTGGCGTCCTCTACCTGCTGATGGCGAAGGTGATCGTGCCCCGGCTGTCCGGCATCCTGGCGGATCGTCAGGCGCGCATCTCGGGCGACCTCGAGGCGGCCGCCAAGGCCAAGACCGACGCGGAAGCCGCCGGCGCGGCCTACGAGAAGGCACTGAGCGAGGCCAAGGCCCGGGCCCAGACGCTCGTTCACGAAACGCGCGACAGGGCCGCGGCCGAAGCGGCCCTCAAGCGTCAGGCGCTTGAGGCCGAGCTCGCCGAGAAGCTCGCGGCTGCAGAGGCGGTCATCGCCGAAGGCAAGGCCAAGGCGATGAGCAGCGTGCGTGGCATCGCCATCGAGGCGGCGACCGCAATCGTCGAGCGGCTGACCGGCGAGGCTCCTGCGGACGCGAAGGTTGCGGCCGCCGTCGATGCGGTTCGGCGCTGAGGAGAGTGTGATGCTGGCCAATACCACCTTCTGGGTCGCCGTCGCTCTCGTCATCTTCCTTTACTTCGTGTGGCGCGCCGGCGCGCACCACACCGTCGGCAAAGCGCTCGACAAGCGCGCGGCGCTGATCGAGAAGGAGCTGGCCGAAGCACGGCAGCTTCGCGCCGAGGCAGAGGCGCTTCGCAAGGAGTTCGAGGCCAAGCGCGCCGCCGCGGAGTCCGAGGCTGCCGCGATCGTCGCGAGCGCCAAGGAAGAGGCGGAGCGGATCGCCCAGGAGGCGCACGAGAAGATGCGTGACTTCATCACCCGCCGCACCGCGGCTGCCGAAGAACGCATCGCTCAGGCCGAGATCCAGGCCACCGCAGAGGTGCGGGCCGCCGCCGCGGAAGCCGCCGTGCGCGCCGCCGAGGCGGTCCTGCGCGAAAGCGTGCAGGGCAAGGCTGCAGAAAGTCTGCTGGCCAGGAGCCTCACCGAGGTGAAGGGCAAGCTTAATTGAGCCGACGCCCTTCTGCTTCAGCGAAACGGACAGGACGGCCGCCCTCGGGCGGCCGTTTTCATGTCAGGCGCACCGCTCGGCGACGGTCGCTCCTGCTGTCGCATATTGCCGGACCGGAGGAACGACGCCTCCTCGTCGGTTATAAGACCGCCGCCCCGGATACCGCTGGCGTCAGCGCGACAGCGACCGCGGCAGAGCCCCTTCGCATCAGTTGTCGCCGGAGCTCAGAATGCCTCTCATCATCTTCGACTGTGACGGGGTGCTCATCGACTCGGAGCCGCTCGCCTGCGCCGTGGACGCCGAGGTGCTAACCGCCCACGGCATCCCCATCACGCCGGCGGAGATCAATTCGAGGTTCGTGGGCAAGAGCTATCGCGACCAGATCCGGACCCTCGAGGCGGAGCACAGCGTCACCCTGCCGGCTGACATCGAGGCGCGCGTCTGGGCCGTGCTGGCCGAACGCTTCCGCGCCGAGCTCGCGCCCATCCCGGGCGTCGCCCAGGCGCTCGAAGCCCTGTCCCATCCGCGTTGCGTCGCTTCGTCCTCATCCCTTGCGCGCCTGGCCCTGACGCTGGAGGTCACGGGCCTCGCGCCGCATTTCGACGGGGCCGTGTTCGGCGCCGAGCAGGTCGAGCACGGCAAGCCGGCACCCGACCTCTTCCTCTTCGCCGCCCGGCGCATGGACCACGCACCGGGCGATTGCATCGTCGTCGAGGATTCGCCCTCGGGCGTCCGCACCGGCGTCGCGGCCGGCATGCCGGTCATCGGCTTCATCGGCAGGGGACACAGTACGCCCGGCCATGCCGAACGTCTCATGGCGGCTGGCGCCACGACCGTCATCCCGTCGATGTCGGCCTTGCCGGCCGCCATTGCCTTGCTGACGGCGGGAGGGCCGGCGAGCACCTGACGAGGTCGGGCGCGCATCCCCTCGGTCTGCGCAGGTTGGGGCTGCATCGGGCCCCTTCCCCGCCGACCGTCCCCTTCCCAGATATGGCGCCTGTCTCGTTGCGCCATCCGGAGAACAACGATGTCCCTCACCGATCTCCATCCGTCCCGCCGTGCCTTCGTCGGCGGCGGCGCCGCGGCCGTTCTTGCGCCGAGCCTTGGCATCGCGCCGCTGCCTGTCCATGCGGCTGCGCCCCTCCAGGGCACCCAGGTCGCCGCCTGGTACCGCTTCAGGATCGGCGAGTTCGAGGCCACCGTCGTCTCGGACGGGCCGCTGCCGCTCGGCGACCCGAGCACCTACTTCCTCGGCAGTTCCAAGGACGACCTCGCGAGGCTCCTCACCGACAACTTCCTGCCCGGGAGCCTGACCATCGAGCAGAACGCGCTGGTGCTCAACACGGGCCGCCAGCTCATCCTCTTCGACACCGGCACGGGGTTGGGATCGGCCTTCGGCCCGAACACCGGCCGGCTCCTCGCCAATCTCATGGCGGCCGGCATCGACCCTGCCCAGATCGACGCGATCATTCTCACCCACGCCCATCCCGACCACTGCTGGGCAATCATGGGAGAGGTCGGCAAGCCGAATTTCCCCAATGCGCAGGTCCATCTGTCCAAGGCCGATTTCGATTTCTGGACCGACGAGGGCAAGCTTTCGGCCGGCGGCCCGATCAAGGACTTCGTCGCCGGCACCCGCAAGCACCTCCTGCCCGTGCGCGATCGCCTGGCCTTTGTCGCGGACGGCAGGGAGGTGGTGCCCGGCGTGGTTGCCTTGTCCGCCCCCGGCCATACGGTCGGCCACACGACCTATGTGATCACGTCGGACGACCGGTCCCTGCTCGTCACCGGCGACGTGGCGCATCACCCGGTTCTTCTGTTGCAGAAGCCGCAGCTGCAGTTCGCCTTCGATACCGATCCGAAACAAGCCGTGGAGACCCGTCTGCGGATCCTCGACATGGCGGCGAAGGACCGCCTCCCCGTCCTGTCCTATCATTTCCCCTTCCCGGGCCTGGGCCACGTCGCCAAGGCCGGGGAGGGCTATGTCTTCCATCCGGCTCCCCTGCAGATGGTCCTCTGACAGGCCGAAGCGCGGGGAGAACGCCAGCCCACCGCCCCATCAGTTCTCCCGACGGCCCGGCCCCGTCGGGATCTCCGATGTGGCATCACAAGGCGGTGGGTGCCTTGCTCCCGCCGCAGTCCGCGGCCCTCATGCCGTCCAGCGGTCGGCGCCCGGCAGGGCCTGACCGGCCGGCAGAAGGGGCGGAAATGATCGGCGTGCGGGTGCTCTGGCTCGTGGGCACGGCCCTCCTCATCGGCGTTGCGCCCGTCCCCGCCTCGCCGGGCGATGCCCGCCCTCGACCTGGGGCGGTACAGCCCTGCGCCGACTATGGCCAGGGTTTCGTCTTCGTACCGAGCACCGGCACCTGCGTACGCCTGGGCGGGCGCCTGCGTGCCGATACCGTGGCGCGCGGCAAGGCGGGCCGCAGCGATGCCACGGCGCTCGGCGCCGAGGGCCGCCTCGATCTCGATGCCCGGACGCCGACCGAATATGGCCCCCTGCGCGCCGTCGTCAGCGTGCGCGGCAGGCAGGGCGGGCGCTGAGCCGTCCGGCCGGCACGCCCGCCGTCGCGAACTGTCCGTCGATGCAGGGGAGAAGCGCCCCGCAACGGGGCGCTTCCACGAGCAACGCTATTCCGCGGCCTCGGCCGGCGCTTCGGGAGGCGGCGGCGTCCAGCGCAGTACCGGCTGGCGCGCGGCGCGCGTCTCGTCGAGGCGCCGGCGCGGGGCATGATAGGGCGCGCCGGTGAAGCGGGCCGTATCGCCGCGCTTGGCCGCCATGGCGAGATCACGCATGGCAGCAATGAAGAGGTCGAGCGAGGCCTTCGACTCCGACTCGGTCGGCTCGATGAGCATGGCCCCGTGCACGACGAGCGGGAAATACATGGTCATGGGGTGGTAGCCCTCGTCGATCATGGCCTTCGCCACGTCGAGCGTGGTCACACCCGTGCCCTTCAGCCAGCCATCGTCGAACAGCACCTCGTGCATGCAGGGGCGATTGCCCGAGGGTTGCGACAGCAGGTCGGCGAGGCCGGCGCGGACGTAGTTGGCGTTCAGCACCGCGTCCTCCGACGCCTGGCGCAGCCCGTCGGTGCCGTGCGACAGCATGTAGGACAAGGCGCGCACGAACATGCCCATCTGGCCGTGGAAGGCGGTGACGCGACCGAAGGGCGTCACCTCCGTCCGGTTCCCGTTCTCGACAAGCTCGAGCACGGTGCCGGCCTTGCGCACGAAGGGCAGCGGCGCGAAGGCCGCCAGCCGGTCCGACAGCACCACCGGCCCGGCCCCCGGTCCGCCGCCGCCGTGCGGCGTCGAGAAGGTCTTGTGCAGGTTGATGTGCATGGCGTCGACGCCGAGGTCCCCCGGCCGGGCCTTGCCGACGATGGCGTTGAAATTGGCCCCGTCGCAATAGAAATAGGCGCCGGCCTCATGGATCAGGCGGGCGATCTCCACCACGTCACGCTCGAAGAGCCCGCAGGTGTTCGGGTTCGTCAGCATGATGGCGGCGACGTCGGTGCCGACGAGCCTGGCGACCTCGGCCGGATCGACCGTGCCGTCCTCGCGCGCCGGCACCGCCTTCACCTCGAAGCCGAGAAGGGCAGCGGTCGCAGGATTCGTGCCGTGCGCCGAATCGGGCACGAGCACGACCCTGCGCGTCGCCCCCTCGCCCTTGGCGGCGATCGCCGCCTTGATCGCCGCCATGCCGGCGAGCTCGCCATGCGCACCCGCCTTGGGCGACAAGGTGACGGCCGACATGCCGGTGAGCTCGATCAACCAGTGGGCAAGCTCGTCCATGAGCTCGAGCGCCCCCTGCACCGTCGAGACCGGTTGCAGCGGGTGCACGTCGGCGAAGCCCGGCAGACGCGCCATGCGCTCGTTGAGGCGCGGATTGTGCTTCATGGTGCACGAGCCGAGCGGGAAGAGGCCGGTGTCGATGCCGTAGTTCTTCTGGCTGAGGCGCACGAAGTGGCGCATGGTCTCGGGCTCGGAGAGCCCGGGCAGTCCGATGTCGCCCTTGCGCTCGAGCCCGCCGAGCCGCGGCATGAAGGCCTCGGGCTCGTCGAAGTCGACGCCCGTGACGTCGAGGCGGCCGATCTCGAAGATCAGCGCCTCCTCCTGCTGAAGGGCGCGATTGCCGGTGAAGGTCTCGTGCGCCTCGGCGCCGGCTGCGCCGGGCTGGGTGGGGCGGCCCTGGCGGTTCAGCATCACAGCACCTCCTTCAGCGCCTCAATGAAGGCAGCGCGATCCTCGTCGGTGTTCACTTCGGTCGAGGCGACGACGAGGAGGTCATCGAGCCCCGCTCCGGGCAGGAGACGCGAGACGGGCACGCCGCCGAGCACGCCCTTCCCCGCCAGTGCCTCCACGACATCGGCGGCCGGCTTCGGCAGCTTCATCGTGAACTCGTTGAAGAAAGTCCCGTTCAGAACCGTCACGCCGGGCACGGCGGCGAGCCTGTCGGCGAGTTTCACGGCGTTGGCGTGGTTGATCCGCGCAAGGCGCGCAAGCCCCGTTTGGCCGAGCAACGTCATGTGGATGGTGAAGGCGAGGCAGCACAGCCCCGAATTCGTGCAGATGTTCGAGGTCGCCTTGTCGCGGCGGATGTGCTGCTCGCGCGTGGAGAGCGTCAGCACGAAGCCGCGGCGGCCCTCGGCGTCCACCGTCTCGCCGCACAGGCGGCCGGGCATCTGGCGCACGTATTTCTGCCGCGTGGCGAAGAGGCCGACGTAGGGCCCGCCGAAGGAGAGCGCATTGCCGATGGACTGGCCTTCGCCCACGACGATGTCCGCACCCATCTCCCCCGGGGGTGTGACGAGGCCAAGGGAGACGACCTCGGTGAAGACGGCGATCAGCAGCGCCCCATGGGCGTGCGCCTTCTCGGCCACCGCCCGGAGGTCGCGCAGATTGCCGAAGAAGTCCGGCGTCTGCACGACGATGCAGGATACCGTGTCATCGATCGCGGCGAGGAGATCCTCACCCGCCGAGACGTCGGGTGCAAGCGTCACGACCTCGTCGCCGGCAAGCCTGGAGAGCGTGCGCACCACCTCGGCATAGTGCGGATGCAGGCCCCCGGAGAGCACGGCCTTGCGCCGGCGCGTGACGCGGTGGGCCATCAGCACGGCCTCGGCCGTGCCGGTGGAGCCGTCGTACATGGAGGCATTCGCCACGTCCATGCCGGTGAGCTGCGCCACCTGGGTCTGGAACTCGAAGAGATACTGCAGCGTGCCCTGCGCGATCTCAGGCTGGTAGGGCGTGTAGCTCGTGAGAAATTCCGAGCGCTGGATGAGATGGTCCACGGTCGCCGGCACATGGTGCTTGTAGGCGCCGGCGCCGACGAAGAAGGGCACGGAGGAGGCGGCGATGTTGCGCGCCGCCATGCGGCCGAGGATGCGCTCGACCTCGAGCTCGCCCTGGGCGCGCGGCAGATCGGCGGGCGCCTCCATGCGCATCTTCGCCGGGATGTCGGCGAAGAGCTCGTCGATGGAGGAGACGCCGATGCGGGCGAGCATCTCACCCCGGTCCGCATCGGAGAGTGGCAGGTAACGCATGGGTGTGCGAAGCTCCGTGGGCGTTCAGGCAGCCTAGGACGCGAAGATCGGCGGGATTTCGGCGATCACCACCTCGGTCGTCACCGAATTGGCGATGAAACAAGCCTCGTGCGCCTCGTGGTGCAAATGGGCGATGTCGGACGGGCTCGGCCGCCTGTCGCCGGAAAAGACGATGGACGGGCTGAGGGTGACGCGGGTGACGACGACCTTGCCGGCGCCGTTCTTGCCCATCACGCCGATGGCGGCGTCCTCGTAGCGGTCCACCACGAAGCCCCGCTTGGCCGCGAAGGAGAGGAAGAAGAGCATGTGGCAGCTCGACAGCGCCGCCACGAAGGCTTCCTCCGGATCGACCGCATCGGCGCGCGACAGCGGCAGGGGAACCACGGAGGGCGAGGAGGAGGCCGGCACCTCGACGCCGCCGTCGAAGAGCCACGCATGTCCGCGGCTGTAACGGTTGTCCGTGAAGGGCGCGCCGCTCTCCCGCATCCAGCGGACGGTCGCCTTGTATTCGTGTGCCATCGGTCCCTCGCCCGTCGCTCAGGAAATGGACTTCAGGTAGTCCTGATACTCGGCCTCGCTCATCAGGCTGTCGAGTTCGGCCGCGTTCGCGAGCTTGATCTTCACGAACCAGCCCTGGCCGTGCGGGTCCTCGTTGACCGTGCCGGGCGTGTCCTCGAGGCCGGAATTGACCGCGACAACCTCACCCGAGACCGGCGCATAGACCTCGCTCGCGGCCTTGACGCTCTCGACGACGGCCGTCTCGTCCCCCTGCGAGACACGCTTGCCGACGCTCGGCAGCTCCACGTAGACGACGTCGCCGAGCTGCTGCTGCGCGTAGTCCGTGATGCCGACGACGGCGGTGTCGCCCTCGACGCGGACGTACTCGTGATCCTTGGAAAAGCGGATGGTCATGATCCTCTCCGGACGGTCTTGTCGGTTCAGCGCTTGTAACGATGGGGCACGAAGGGCATCGTGACCACGGTCGCCGGCAGCGGCTTGCCGCGCACGACGAGATTGAGCTTGGTCCCGGGTTTGGCGAAGTCGCACACCACGTAGCCCATGGCGATCGGGCGCCCGATGGTCGGCCCGAAGCCGCCGGATGTCACCTCGCCGACGAGCTCACCGTCCTCGTCGGTGATCTGCGTGCCTTCGCGCGCCGGGGCACGGCCCTCGGGCAGGAGGCCGACGCGCAGGCGGATGGGGCCGTCGGTGAGCTCCTGCCTGATCCTGAGGTGGCCGGGGAAGCCCCCTTCCTCGCGCCGCCGCTTCTGGATGGACCAGACGAGCGCCGCCTCGACCGGCGAGGTCTCCTGGTTGATGTCGTGGCCATAGAGGCACAGGCCCGCCTCCAGGCGCAGCGAGTCGCGCGCGCCGAGGCCGATGGCCGCCACCTCCGGCTCGGCCACGAGCAGATCCCACAGCGCACCCGCCCTGTCCGCCCCGACCGAGATCTCGTAGCCGTCCTCGCCGGTGTAGCCGGAGCGCGAGACATGGGCGTCGAGGCCGGCGATCGTCGTCGCGGCTGCCGTCATGAAGCTCATCGCAGCGACGCCCGGCGCATGACGCGCGAGCACCGCCGCGGCCTTCGGGCCCTGCAGGGCGAGGAGGGCGCGATCGTCGGCGCGCACGAGGCGCACCTCGCGCGGCAGGTTCGCGGCGATGTGGAGGTAGTCCGCCTCCTTGCACGCCGCATTGACGACGAGCATGAGCCTGCCGTCCTCGGCCGGATCGGCCGGCCGCGTCACCATCAGGTCGTCGAGAATGCCGCCCTGGTTGTTGAGAAGCTGGGTGTAGCGCTGCTTGCCGCGGCCGAGGTTGAGGATGTCGGCCGGCACGAGCGCCTCGAGGGCGCGCGCCGTCGTCTCGTGGTCGGGGCCGACGAGGAAGGCCTGCCCCATGTGCGAGACGTCGAAGAGGCCTGCGGCCTCCCGCGTATGCGCGTGCTCGGCGATGATGCCCTTCGGATACTGCACGGGCATGTCGTAGCCCGCGAAGGGCACCATGCGGGCGCCGAGCGCCACGTGGCGCGAATGCAGCGGTGTCGTCTTCAGCGGTGCGCCGCTGGTGGCTTCCTGCGCCATGGGTCCCTCCCGAGTCGAGCCGCGCCCCGACGAGCCGTGAAGCTCGTGAGCGCGCCCCCTCTGTCCCGGGACCTGAGAGATTTCGCGGCCGATGGAAGCCGCTTACCCCCTTCGGTGGACGCGGGCCTCGTGCGGCTTGCGTCGCTTTCCAGAGTGCCAGCTCCCGCGCGGTCCTGTGGCCTGAGCGTTTCCGGGGCGGTTGCGCCTTCGGCGGCGGACCGATCGGGGCGGTCCGCACTCTCCCGCGGGGATCAACGGCTGCGGACACTCAATAGTGCCCGCGCCGTCCCTGTCAATCGCGCCGAGGCGCCACTGAACAGCTCATCGGCGCTGGCGGCGCGGCGCCTCACCGGCCGGGCCACGGCCGAGACCGACCTCGACTGTGACGTCGCTCTGTCCCGGAGGCACCATCAGCCCCTCCTCGACCACGACAAAGGAGCCTTGCGTCTGGCCGGCGGGAATCGTCACCGACACCGTGCGCGAGCGCGATGCGATCACACGGTCGCCGCTCTTGAGAGCGATCCGCACCGGCGCCGTGAAGGTGCCTGGAGAGCCCGTCGGGCCGAGAAGCGCGCGCCCCTCGACGCCAACCTTGACGGTGTAGCCGCCGCCCGGCACCGAGGCGCATTCGCGCGCCGTGTTGGCGATGGAGATCTGGTGGCGCAGGCTCGCGCCTTCCCCCACCCGGATCGCCGATCCGCCTTCGAACACGTCGACGATCGGGCAGTCCTGATCGAACTCGTCCTGCTGCGGGTTGACCGGCAGGACCGAATCCCCCCCGCCGGAGAAGATGCGGCGCAACATGGGAGCGGCAGCCCCCTCCTCCGGATCACCCTTCTTGGACCCGCCCTCGCTGGCGCAGGCGGCAAGGAGGAGCGCGAGCCCGAGTGCCGGCGCCAGGCGCGCGGCGCGCACAAGACCGGTGCGTGACGAAAAAGCCATGGATGAACCCCTGTTTCGACCCGTCCGGTTACGGCAGGCCGTCGAACCCCTGGCCGAAGCCGCTGAGCGAGACCGGAATGCCGATCCCCTCCTCCGGCGTTTGGAACACGATGAACGTCGCCTGCTTGCCACCCTTCAGCTGGCCGATGAGCGTCTCGTCCATGACCACCTCGGCGACGCAGCCGGTGTTCATGCAGCGAACGAAACCGGCGCGGCCGACATCCGTCTGGTCGATCTTGAGCCCGAGGCCGGCCGGCAGCAGCACCCCGAGCGGCGCCACGACGCGCAGCAGCCGGCTCTTGCCGTCGGCGGTCTTCAGCACGATGACGAGCAGCGTGACGTTGGGCTTGTCCTCGGCCGCCACGTTCTGAACGAGCGCGCATTGCTCGTTCCTGGCGCCGGCAGGCGTCTCGCAGCGCATCTGCCACTCGCCGAAGGTGTTCTTGACGACCCCCTGCGCCCGTGCCGGCGCACTCCAGCCGACAAGGCCGGCGGCCGTGAGCGCCAGGGCGGCCGCGAGGCGCCCGGCGGCGATCGGCGATGTGCGACGTTGCATGAGGTCCTCGTCCCTTCGTTCTTCGGTGGAACCGCGTCCGGCCCGGCAGGGGCTTCCCGCGCGAATCGACCCACCCCAAGCCCGCGATGTCTCGAAGGCGTGTTTCGGATCACGCTCGCCCCGCACTGTCAAGGATGGGAACGGAGTATGGCGAAGTTCCGCCCGCGCGGCGCGGGTCGGGGCGGCGCCGGTACTTTCTCGCGCGTTTATGCCGCACGAAAGCCACGATCGACTCCCGTTGCACCGAACGCGGTGTTGTGGTCTTTGACCTACATCAATGGCAGGTGGCGCGGGGGCGTGCCGCCCGCCGTTCCGTTTTTGGGGCGGTCGGGGCGGGTGCGCGCAAGCAACAAACCTAAACCGTACCCCGCCGATCACGGGAGCTCCGGACGACCGATGCGGATCGATTTTCTTCGTCTCCGGCCTCTCGCCGCGCTTGCGGCGGGGGCAGCGCTGACCGGCGGGTTGGCGGCTTTTGCGGACCAGGCACTCGCCGGCACGGGCCAGCCCTCGGAATGGCAGATGGGCCTGCAGACGCCGGTGACCGAGGTCGCGCAGTACATCGGCTGGTTCCACAACGGCCTCCTGTGGCTCATCGGCGCGGTCGTCGCCTTCGTGCTGGCGCTGCTCGTCTACGTGATGGTGCGCTTCAACGAGAAGACGAACCCCACGCCCTCGAAGACGACGCACAACTCCCTCATCGAGGTGATCTGGACCGTCGTGCCGGTGCTGATCCTCGTCGTCATCGCCGTGCCATCCTTCCGCCTCCTCAAGCTGCAGCTGGTGCCGCCGAAGGCCGACGTCACGATCAAGGCCACCGGGCATTCCTGGTACTGGTCTTACGACTATCCGCAGGATCAGGGCGGCGGCTTCGCCTTCGACGCCAACATGGTGCCGGAAGGCCAGCTGAAGCCCGGCCAGCCGCGCCTGCTCGCCACCGACAACGAGGTGGTGCTGCCGGTGAACAAGGTCGTGAAGGTGCAGGTGACCTCCGCCGACGTCATCCACGCCTTCGCCGTGCCCTCCTTCGGCATCAAGGTCGACGCCGTGCCCGGCCGCCTGAACGAGACGTGGTTCAAGGCCGAGCGCGAGGGTATCTACTACGGCCAGTGCTCCGAGCTCTGCGGCCAGAATCACGCCTTCATGCCGATCGCCATCCGCATCGTCAGCGAACAGCAGTATGCGGCGTGGCTCGAGGAGGCGAAGAAGAAGTTCGCCGCCAACGAAACCTCGCCCGTACAGGTCGCCGCGCGCGCGGCCCTGGCGGACTAAACGTCGCGGAATACGCCGGGCGTCCGAGACGCCCGACAGGAAAGCCAGACAAGGAGCTGACGACATGGCTTCGACGGCAGCGGCGCACCACGCGCACGACCACGCCCACGATCACCCGACGGGCTGGCGGCGCTGGCTGCTCTCCACGAACCACAAGGACATCGGCACCCTCTACCTGATCTTCGCGCTGTTCGCGGGTCTCGTCGGCGGTGCGCTCTCGATCGGCATGCGCCTCGAGCTGCAGCAGCCCGGGCTGCAGTTCTTCGCCAACGGCCAGACGTTCAACGTCTTCGTCACGGGCCATGGCCTCATCATGGTGTTCTTCATGGTGATGCCGGCGCTCATCGGCGGTTTCGGCAACTGGTTCGTGCCGCTCATGATCGGCGCCCCCGACATGGCCTTCCCGCGCATGAACAACATCTCCTTCTGGCTGACGGCCTCGGCCTTCTGCCTTCTCGTGGTGTCGCTGTTCATGGAGGGCGCGCCCGGCTCGCTCGGCTTCGGCGGCGGCTGGACGGTCTACCCGCCGCTCGCGGTCGCCGGCCATCCCGGCCCTGCGCTCGACTTCGGCATCCTGTCGCTGCACCTCGCCGGCGCGGCGTCCATCCTCGGCGCCATCAACTTCATCACCACCATCCTCAACATGCGCGCCCCGGGCATGACGCTGCACAAGATGCCGCTCTTCGCCTGGGCGGTGCTGGTGACGGCGTTCCTGCTCCTGCTGTCTCTGCCGGTGCTGGCGGGCGCGATCACGATGCTGCTGACGGACCGCAACTTCGGGACGACCTTCTTCGACCCCGCGGGCGGCGGTGACCCGATTCTCTACCAGCATCTGTTCTGGTTCTTCGGCCACCCCGAAGTCTACATCATGATCCTGCCGGCCTTCGGCCTGATCAGCCACATCGTGTCGACCTTCTCGAAGAAGCCGATCTTCGGCTACCTCGGCATGGCCTACGCCATGGTCGCGATCGGCGTCGTCGGCTTCATCGTGTGGGCGCACCACATGTACACGGCCGGCCTGTCGCTCGATACGCAGCGCTACTTCGTCTTCGCGACGATGGTCATCGCCGTGCCGACGGGCGTGAAGATCTTCTCCTGGATCGCGACGATGTGGGGCGGCTCCATGCGCTTCACGGCGCCGATGGTCTGGGCGATCGGCTTCATCTTCCTGTTCACGGTGGGCGGCGTGACGGGCGTGGTGCTTGCCAATGCCGGCGTCGACCGCGCCCTGCACGACACCTACTACGTGGTGGCCCACTTCCATTACGTGCTGTCGCTCGGCGCCGTCTTCGCGCTCTTCGCGGGCTGGTACTACTGGTTCCCGAAGATGTTCGGCTACGTGGTGCCGGACAGGATCGGCAAGCTGCATTTCTGGATCTCGTTCATCGGGGCCAATCTTCTGTTCTTCCCGATGCACTTCTCCGGCCTTGCCGGCATGCCGCGCCGCTACGTCGACTATCCGGACGCCTACGCGCACTGGAACTTCATATCCTCGATCGGTTCCTACATCTTCGCGGTCGGCCTCCTGGTGTTCTTCGCCGGCATCGTCATCGCGGTGAGCCGCAAGCAGCGGGCCGCGGACAACCCCTGGGGCGAAGGCGCGACGACGCTCGAATGGACCTTGTCCTCGCCGCCGCCCTTCCACCAGTACGAGACCCTGCCGCGCATCGCGGGCTCGACCCACTGACCGGACGCAGGCGGCGGGAACCATTCCCGCCGCCTCGCTCCTCTCCCGAGCGCCGCCGCCGTGCAGCGTTCCGGAGAGGGGCCGACGACCGAAGGGGCCATCGACCGGCGCGCGGACGCCGGGTGTGAGACGGACGGATCGACAGCATGACGATGATCACCGACGGTCTTGCCGAGAACGGCCGCGCCCAGGGCGCCGCCGCGCCCGCGCGCCCGGCGGTCTCTCGCTCCGCCGTGTCGTCGGGCGAGGTCCGCGACTACTTCGCGCTGCTGAAGCCGCGGGTGATGTCGCTCGTCGTCTTCACCGCACTCGTCGGCATGGTCGTGGCCAAGGGCCACATCCATCCCGTCATCGGCTTCGCCTCGCTCCTCGCCATCGCCGTCGGCGCCGGCGCCTCCGGCTGCCTCAACATGTGGTGGGACGCCGACATCGACGCGGTGATGACCCGCACCGCCCGCCGACCGATTCCCGCCGGGCGCGTCACGGGAGAGGAGGCGCTCGCCTTCGGCCTGACGCTCGCCGTCGGCTCGGTGCTGTTCCTCGAGCTCGTGGCGAACTGGGTGGCTGCTGGCCTGCTGGCCTTCACCATCTTCTTCTACGTCGTCGTCTATTCGATGTGGCTGAAGCGCGCGACACCACAGAACATCGTCATCGGCGGCGCCGCCGGCGCCTTCCCGCCCATGATTGGCGAAGCGGCCGTCACGGGCTCGGTTAGCGTCGACACCCTCGTCCTCTTCGCCATCATCTTCATCTGGACGCCGCCGCATTTCTGGGCGCTGGCGCTCGTAAAATCGGGGGATTATGCCCGCGCCGGCGTGCCGATGCTGCCCAACGTCGCCGGCCCCGATGCCACGCGCCTGCAGATCCTCATCTACACGCTGCTGCTCGTCCCGGTCGGCATCGCACCCGCCTTCCTCGGTATCGGTGGCGTCGCCTATGCCCTGGTCTCGGCGCTCACGGGCCTCGGCATGATCGGCTTCGCCTGGCGCGTCTTCCGCCTGCGCGAGGGCGATCCGGCGATGAAGGCGGCGCAGCGCCTCTTTGCCTTCTCGATCCTCTATCTCTTCCTGCTCTTTGCCGTGCTGCTCGCCGAGCATGCCTTCGGCCTTGGCGCCGCATTCAGGGGAGGCCTCGCATGAGCGGCGTTCTGCCCGACGAGCGGCCCGAGAAGGCCGTGCATCAGCCATCCCGCCCCGAAGCGCCGGAGCGGGCCCCGCTCACGCCGGAAGAGGTGAAGCGCCGGCGCGCCCGCAACCTCGCCATCGCGCTGACCCTCGGTGCCCTCTGCGTCCTGTTCTACGCCGTGACCATCGCGCGCCTCGGTGTCAACGTGCTCAACCGTCCGCTGTGAGAGGCCGCCGATGACGACCGATCAGGAAAGCACCAGCGGGATGCCGGCCACGAAGGCCGAGGCCGCCGCCCGCCGCGTGCGCACCACCGGCCTGATCTGTGCCGGGATCGCCGTCGGCATGGTGGGCCTCGCCTATGCGTCGGTGCCGCTCTACAACCTGTTCTGCCAGGTGACGGGCTACGGTGGCACGCCGCAGGTGAGTGCCGCCAACGGCTCCACCGTTTCCGAGCGTGTCGTGTCGGTCCGCTTCGACGCGAACGTCGCTCCCGGCATCTCCTGGCGCTTCACGCCGGAACAGCCGGTCGTCGACGTCCGCCTCGGAGAGACGGCGACCGTCTTCTACAAGCTCACCAATACCGGCACGCGTCCCTCCACCGGCATCGCCACGTTCAACGTCCAGCCGGAGCTCGCAGGCGCCTACTTCAACAAGATCCAGTGCTTCTGCTTCACCGAGCAGACGCTGCAGCCCGGCGAAACCATCGAGGCGCCGGTCGTCTTCTTCGTCGATCCGGCCATCCTCAAGGAGCCGGACATCAAGGACATCGAGACGATCACGCTCTCCTATACCGTTTTCCCCTCCAAGGGCGGCGCGCCGGTGGCGGCGGCGACGGGCGGAGGGGCGGACAAACCCAAGCTGTGACGCCGCGAGGCGCACAGGTTGGAGCGTGGCAAAGGCGCCTCGGCCTCGCAACCTCTCCCGGGGTTTCGCGGCCGAGGCACCGACAACAGAGGTGACGCGTTCCGTCCAAGGGCGGGGCGCGATTGGAACCGGAGACCAAGAAAATGGCTCAGGCGCACGCCAAGAACCACGACTACCACCTCGTCGATCCGAGCCCGTGGCCGCTCATCGGTTCGATCAGCGCCTTCGTGCTGGCGACCGGCCTCATCATGAGCATGAAGGGACTCAGCGTCGGCGGCCTCAAGGCCGGCCCCTACGTGCTTGGCGCAGGCCTCCTCGGCGTCCTCTACACCATGGCCGCCTGGTGGACCGATGTCGTCAAGGAGGCGAACCGCGGCGACCACACCCGCGTGGTGCAGCTCCACCACCGCTACGGCATGATCATGTTCATCGCCTCGGAGGTGATGTTCTTCGTTGCCTGGTTCTGGGCCTATTTCGACGCGAGCCTCTTCCCCGGCGAGGCGATCCAGTACACCCGCGCCGAGCTCACGGGCGGGCATTGGCCGCCGAAGGGCATCGAGACCTTCGATCCCTGGCACCTGCCGCTCCTCAACACGCTCATCCTGCTCACCTCGGGCACGACGGTTACCTGGGCGCACCACGCCCTGCTGCACAATGACCGTCAGGGCGTGAAGTACGGCCTGTGGCTGACGATCGCGCTCGGCGTCCTGTTCAGCTTCGTCCAGGCCTACGAGTACAGCCACGCCACCTTCGGCTTCTCCGGCAACATCTACGGCGCCACCTTCTTCATGGCGACGGGCTTCCACGGCGCCCACGTCATCATCGGCACCATCTTCCTGGCGGTATGCCTGCTGCGCGTCTACCTCGGCCAGTTCACCCCGAAGCAGCACCTCGGCTTCGAGTTCGCCGCCTGGTACTGGCACTTCGTCGACGTCGTGTGGCTGTTCCTCTTCGCCGCCATCTACGTCTGGGGCTACGGCGGGCCCGTGGCCGGCGCCGCGCACTGAAGCCCGGCGGCTGCGACAACGAGGGGCGGCGAAGGCCGCCCCTTTTGCGTTAGAAGGGCACTATCCGCCGGCAAAGGTGCAGTGCGGGGCAGCTCTGCGATTGCGATCAATCGAGAGCCGCCCGGCCCATCGAGACGGAGCACCACGTTCACCGAAACAGCGCCATCGGTGAGGGATGCTCCTGGAGACAGGTCATGGCCCAGGACGACTATCCGCCCCAGCCCCCGATCGCGACCGGGCTTGCCGGACGCTGCCCGCGCTGCGGCGAGGGACGGCTGTTCAAGGGCTTCCTCAACCTCGCGCCGGGCTGCCGCTCCTGCGGCCTCGACTATTCCTTCGCCGATTCGGCGGATGGCCCGGCCGTCTTCGTCATGCTCATCGGCGGCTTCATCGTCTGCGGTGCCGCGCTATGGCTGGAGCTGACCTATGAACCGCCGTTCTGGGTGCATCTCCTCGTCACCCTGCCGATCGCGCTCGTCGTCTGCATCGGCATGCTGCGGCCGCTGAAGGGCGTGCTCGTCGCCCTGCAATATCATCACAGGGCCGAGGAAGGCCGTCTGGAGAAACGGTAGCAGGCCGGCGCGAACCCTGTCCGCCGGCTCGCCCTGCGCCATACCCTTGCGCCAGCACCCGAGACCATGCCCCGCCTCCGCCCCCTTCTCCTGCCCGGTCTGCTCACGCTTGCGGCGCTCGCCGTCCTCCTGTCGCTCGGCACGTGGCAGCTCGGCCGCAAGGCGTGGAAGGATGAGCTCCTCGCACGCATAGAGGCCCGCATCCATGCCACCCCGGGCGAGATCGTCCGGGAGGAGGAATGGCCAGCGTGGAAGGTGGCCGAAGACGAGTACAGACGCGCGCGCCTCACCGGCACCTTCCGCCACGACGCCGAAGTCCTGGTGCACGGCAACAGCCCGCGCGACCCGCGCAGCGGCAGCGTCCTGCCCGGCTACTACGTGTTGACACCGCTCGTGCGCGACGACGGCACGACGGTCATCGTCAACCGCGGCTTCGTGCCGCTCGACCGCAGGGCGCCGGACACCCGGCCCGACGGGCAGGTCGCAGGGGCCGTCACCGTCACGGGTGTCGTGCGGGCGCCCGAGGAGGGGGGCTGGTTCGTCCCGCAGAACGACGCGGCCAAGGGCGAGTGGTTCACGCGCGACGTCGCCGCGATCGCCGCCGCCAAGAAGCTCCAGCGTGTCGCGCCCTTCTATGTCGATGCCGACGCCGCACCCAATCCGGGCGGCTGGCCACGGGGCGGTCTCACCGTCGTGAACTTCCCCAACAACCACCTCGAATATGCCCTGACCTGGTACGGCCTCGCCGTGGGTGCCGCCGGCGTCTTCATCGCCTGGGCGTGGCGGAGGCTGCGCGGCGCCTGATCCCGCGAGGGTGCGCGCCGGCGAGTTCCTTGCCTCCACCTGGCCCCGCGCGTAGTGTCCGCCGGTTCACGGGGAGAAATGACCTTGCTGCACGTCTCGACCCGCGGGGAGGCGCCCGCGATCGGCTTCACCGAAGCGCTGCTGGCCGGGCTTGCCCGCGACGGCGGCCTCTACGTCCCGCAGAGCTGGCCGCAGTTCACGTCCGAGACGATCGCCGGCTTCGCCGCCAGGTCTTACGCCGGCGTGGCGGAACAGGTGGTGGGCGCCCTCACCGACGGCGAGATCGAGCACCCGGCCCTCGCCGGCATGATCGGCGACGCCTATGCGACCTTCCGCCACCCGGCCGTCTGCCCTCTCGTCCAGATCGACGACAATCTCTTCGTGCTCGAGCTCTTTCACGGCCCGACGCTCGCGTTCAAGGACGTGGCCATGCAGCTCCTCGGGCGGCTCATGGATCACGTGCTGAAGAGCCGCGGCGCGCGCGCGACCATCATCGGGGCGACGTCGGGCGACACCGGCAGCGCCGCGATCGAGGCCTTCAGGGGCCTGTCGCAGGTCGACGTCTTCATCCTCTACCCGCACGGCCGCGTGTCCGAGGTGCAGCGCCGGCAGATGACCACCGTCGACGCGCCGAACGTGCATGCCCTCGCCCTGGAGGGCACTTTCGACGACTGCCAGGCGATCCTGAAGGGGCTCTTCAACAACCACCGCTTCCGCGACGAGTTGAAGCTCTCGGGCGTCAATTCAATCAACTGGGCGCGTATCGTTGCGCAGGTGGTCTACTACTTCACGGCCGCCGTGTCGCTCGGGGCGCCCCACCGTCCCGTCTCATTCACGGTGCCGACCGGCAATTTCGGCGACATCCTCGCCGGCTACGTGGCCAAGCGCATGGGCCTGCCGGTCGCCCGGCTCGGCATTGCCACCAATACGAACGACATCCTCGCCCGCGCGCTCGCGAGCGGGCGGTACGAGGTGACCGGCGTCGCCCCCACCACCTCCCCCTCCATGGACATCCAGGTGTCCTCGAACTTCGAACGCCTGCTGTTTGAGGCCTATGGCCGCGACGGCGCCGCCGTGCGGCAGCTGATGGCAAGCCTCGCCCAGTCCGGCAGTTTCGACATCGCCGCGGCTCCGCTCGCGGCGATCCGGCGGGAATTCACCGCCGGCCGCAGCACGGAGGCCGAGACGGCGCGCGAGATCGACGAGACCTGGACCCGCGCGGGCTATCTCCTCGACCCGCACACCGCCGTCGGCACCGCGGTCGCCCGCCGGGCGCACGTCGAGGATCCCGCGACGCCGATGGTCGTGCTCTCGACCGCGCACCCGGCCAAGTTCCCCGATGCGGTGGAGAAGGCAAGCGGCGTGCGCCCGCCCCTGCCGGCCCATCTTGCGGATCTCCACGACCGTCCCGAGCGCTTCACCGTTCTCCCGAACGACCAGCGCGCCGTCGAAACCTTCGTGCGCACGCATGCGCGCGCCGTGCGCGGAGCCGCTGCATGAACGCGACCATGCCTCTGCCGAGCGATGCGCGCGTGCGCGTGACCACGCTCGACGGGGGCCTGCGCGTCGCCAGCGAAGCGATGCCGCATCTCGCCACCGCCGCCGTCGGCGTGTGGATCGGCACGGGCGCCCGCCACGAGCGCCTCGATGAGCACGGCCTGTCGCATCTCCTGGAGCATATGGCCTTCAAGGGGACGCGCCGGCGCTCGGCGCGCGCCATCGCCGAGGCCATCGAAGCCGTGGGCGGCGAGCTCAATGCCGAAACGAGCGTGGAATACACCGCCTACGGCACGCGCCTCCTCGGTGAGGACGTGCCGCTCGCCCTCGACATCCTTGCCGATATCCTGACCGAGTCGGTCTTCGATGCCGCCGAGCTCGCCCGTGAAAAGGGTGTCATCCTGCAGGAAATCGGCGCCGTCGAGGATGCGCCCGACGACCTCGTCACCGACGTCTTCCTCGAGACGGCCTTCCCCGACCAGCCCATCGGCCGGCGCATCCTCGGCACGCCGAAGACCGTGCGCGGCTTCGACCGCGAGGCCATCACCGCCTTCCTCGCGCGCGAGTATCGCGCTCCGCAGGTCGTCGTTTCGGCGGTCGGTGCCGTCGATCACGAGCGCCTCGTCGCAGATGTCGCACGGCTCTTCGCCGCGCTGCCCGGCGGCGCCGCGCCGCCCGCCGCCCCTGCGCGCTTCGCCGGAGGAGAGGCACGCCTCGAACGTGACCTCGAGCAGGCGCATCTCGTCATCGGCTTTCCGGGCTGCTCGTACCATCAGCGCGAGCAATACGCCGTGCAGGTCTTCGGCAATCTCCTCGGCGGGGGCATGTCGTCTCGCCTCTTCCAGGAGGTGCGTGAGGAGCGCGGGCTTGCCTATGCGGTCGACGCCTTTCACTGGCCCTTCGCCGACACGGGCATCTTCGGCATTTCGGCGGGAACCGACCCGCAGGATCTCGCGGCGCTCGTGCCTGTCGCGCTGGACTGCCTGATGGAGGCCGCCGCCGGCGCGACCGACGAGGAAGTGGCCCGCGCCAAGGCCCAGATGAAGGTCTCGCTGCTGACCGCCCTCGAATCGCCCGGCAACCGCGCCGAGCAGATCGCGCGGCAGATCCTCGCCTTCAACCGCGTCATCCCGCGCGAAGAGATCGTCGGCCGCATCGATGCGATCACGACCGAGGAGGTGCGCCGCGCGGGCGGCGCACTGGCAGCGAGCTCCCCCGTCGTGGCTGCCATCGGCCCCCTCGCCGGCCTGCCGTCGCTCGATGCGATCCGGAGGCATCTCGGTAGCCCGAGGTGAGGCCGCCATGGTTCTCTTCCGCTTCACCCCCGCCAATGAAAGCCTGCCGGTCGTGCGCGGCGAGGGGGTCTATCTGCGTGCTCCGCAGATGGCCGACTACGAGGCCTGGGCAAGCCTGCGCGAGGCAAGCCGCGCCTTCCTCGAGCCGTGGGAACCCATCTGGCCGGCGGACGACCTGACGCGCCCGGCCTTTCGGCGGCGGGTGCGCCGCTACGCGGAGGAAATCCGCAGCGACATGGCCTACCCCTTCTTCCTCTTCCGGGAGGCGGACGGGGTGCTCCTGGGCGGGCTCACCCTCGGCCTCGTACGCCGCGGTGTGGCGCAGGCCTGCACGCTCGGCTACTGGATGGGCGCTGCTTACGCGCGGCAGGGCTACATGACACACGGCGTGCGCGCCGCGACGCGCTTCGCCTTCAGCGAGCTCGGCCTGCGACGGATAGAGGCCGCTTGTTTGCCGTCGAACGAAGCCTCGATCCGCCTTCTCGAAAAAGCCGGATTCACCCGCGAGGGCTACGCGCGCCGGTATCTGTGCATCGCCGGCAGCTGGCAGGACCATCTTCTCTATGCATTGCTGCGCGACGATCCGGTGCGATGATGGCGGGAGCCCGAGCGATGGGGACGGCTGACCACCTCTCCTTGCTCTCATGCCGCGTCGCCGATACCACTGTCACGAGCCGGACGCCGAGCATGCCGATCTCGTTCGCGAAACGCTCACGATCGAGGCCGACATGCAGGATTCCAGAGAAACTTGCCGCTCCCGCGTGTTCCGTCCGCCGGTAGGCGGAACCCGCGCGAACGGCATGGCGCCTCCGCCCCACACCGCGAGAGTCCCGCGTTGCGATTGATCCGCGTTCTCACCCTCGTCCTCGTCGCTCTTTGCCTCGCCCTCGCAGGGCGGCCGGCCGAGGCCGTCGAGGCGGTACGGGTGACGCTCAACGCTCCGGCGCTCGACTTGACTCCGGTCGTCGAGCACTACCGGTCCGAGGGTGACCTCATCCAGATCTCGACGGCGCCCGGCCCCGATGGCATCGTGCGCCGCATCGCGGTCAAGGCGCGCGAGGGCGGCACGCGGCCGGACTGGATCGTCTTCGCGCTCACGAATGACACCGACGAGCAGATCGATCGCCTGCTCGTGGCGCCGCACTATCGGCTCGTGGGCTCCGGCGTGGTCTGGCCCGATCTCGGCGCCTCCCGCATCGCCGCCGTCACGGCGAGCCAGGGCATCCGGCCCGAGCGGGAGGACAGCGCCGACGCCGACGTCTTCACCATCACGCTCGACCCGGGCACGACGGTGACCTTCGTGGCGGAACTGCGCACGCCGAACCTGCCGCAGCTCTATCTGTGGGAACCGGAAGCCTACAAGGCCAAGGTCAACGGCCTCACGCTCTACAAGGGCATCATCATCGGGGTCGCGGGCCTCCTCGCGCTGTTCCTCACCATCGTCTTCGTGGTCAAGGGTGCGGTCATCTTCCCGGCCGCGGCAGCTCTCGCCTGGGCGGTCCTCGCCTATACCTGCATCGACTTCGGCTTCTTCCAGCAGATCTTTCCCATCACGCAGGCTGCTGACCGCATCTACCGCGCCGCGGCCGAGGCCGTGCTCGCCGCCACGCTCCTCGTCTTCCTCTTCGCCTATCTCAACCTCAACCGCTGGCACGTGCGCTACAGCCACGTCACGGCCGGCTGGCTCCTCTTCCTCGGCGCCCTCGTCGGCCTCGCCGTCTTCGACGCGCCAGTGGCCGCAGGCGTGGCGCGCATCTCCGTCGCAGCCGTCGCGGCCATCGGCTTCGCGCTCGTCATCCACCTCGCGAGCCACGGCTACGACCGGGCGGTGATGCTGATCCCGACCTGGTTCCTGCTCCTCGTCTGGGTGGCAGCCGCCGGTTTCACGGTCCTCGGGCAGCTGACGCGCGACCTCGTCTCGCCCGCCCTCATCGGTGGCCTGGTGCTCATCGTCATGCTCATCGGCTTCACCGTGATGCAGCATGCCTTTGCCGGCGGCGCGCTGGCGCAGGGCCTCGTCAGCGACACCGAGCGCAAGGCGCTGGCGCTCGCCGGATCCGGCGACATCGTCTTCGACTGGGACGTGTCGGCCGACAAGATCTTCGTGAGCCCCGAGGTCGAGCAGCTCCTCGGCCTCAAGCGCGGCACGCTCGAAGGCCCGGCCTCCACCTGGCTCGACATCATCCATCCCTTCGACCGCGACCGCTATCGGGCGACGCTCGATGCCGTGATCGAGCAGCGTCGCGGCCGCGTGGTGCAGGACTTCCGATTGCGCGCCGCCGGCGGGCAGTTCTTCTGGTTCAACCTGAAGGCGCGCCCTGTCGTCGGCTCCGACGGCGAGGTAATTCGCGTCGTCGGCACGCTCGCGGACGTGACGGAGAGCAAGACCGCCGAGGAGCGCCTGCTGCACGACGCCGTGCACGACAACCTCACCGGCCTGCCCAACCGCGAGCTGTTCCACGACCGCCTCGACGCCGCCCTCGTCTTCGCGCAGCGCAGCCAGATGCTGCGGCCGACCGTCATCGTCATCGACATCGACCGTTTCAAGCAGGTCAACGAGTCGATCGGACTGTCGGCGGGGGACTCGATCCTCCTCACGCTGTCGCGCCGCCTGGGGCGCCTCTTGCGGCCGCAGGACACGCTCGCCCGCATCGCCGGCGACGAGTTTGCCATCATCCTGCTGTCCGAGCGCGATTCCGACCGCATCATCACCTTCGCCGAGATGATCCGGCGCGCGGTCACGACCCCGGTCACCTTCGCCGACCGCGAGATCTTCCTCACCGCCTCGATCGGCATTGCGCTCTATGATGCCCAGGCCGACGTGAAGCGTGACGAGTGGCTGAAGAACGCCGAGATCGCCATGGTGCACGCCAAGCGCCAGGGCGGCGACCGCATCGAGGTGTTCCGGCCCAACATGCGCGCCCAGCGCAGCGACCGCCTGACTCTCGAGAGCGACCTTCGCCGGGCGCTTGAGCGCGGTGAGATGAAGGTGCTCTTTCAGCCCATCGTCCGCCTGGAAGATCGCACCGTGGCCGGATTCGAGGCGCTGCTGCGCTGGGATCATCCCAAGCTCGGGCGCCTTCCCCCGCACGAGTTCATCCCCATCGCCGAGGAGACGGGCCTCATCGTCGACCTCGGCGTCTTCGCCCTCGAACGCACGGCACGCGAACTCGCTGCCTGGCAGCGGGCCCTCGAGGTCGCCCCCCCGATCTTCGCCTCAGTCAATGTGTCGAGCCGCCAGCTCCTGCGTCACGACCTCCTGCACGACGTGAAGACGGTGCTCGCGCGAACGCCGGTGACGCCGGGCTCCCTCAAGCTCGAGCTGACCGAAAGCCTGGTGATGGAAAACCCGGAATATGCTGCGCAGATGCTCGCCCGCATCCGTGACCTCGGCGCCGGCCTCTCCCTCGACGATTTCGGCACGGGCTACTCGGCGCTCGCCTATCTGCAGCGCTTCCCCTTCGACACGATCAAGATCGATCAGTCCTTCGTGCGCCAGATGTCGAACGGCTCGCGACCGGTCATCCTGCGCTCCATCATCTCGCTCGCCCACGAGCTCGGCATGGAGGTGGTGGCGGAAGGCGCCGAGAACGAATCCGATGCCATTGAGCTCTTCAACATGGGCTGCGAATATGCCCAGGGCTACGCCTTCGGCGAGCCGATGAGCGCCCATGAGGCCCGTCGCCTCGTCGGCGCGACGCCGGAGGCGGCCTGACATCCGCCGATGCCGGACGGCGCCTGCCGGTCGGGGGAGGATCGCATGGCCGAGCCGACGCGCGAGACGCCGCGAACGGGCGGGCAGCCGCTCGCGGGACAGCCGATCGCACCGGGGGTGCGCATCGGCCACGTGCATCTCAAGGTGGCCGATCTCGATCGCGCCATCGCCTTCTATCAGGGCGTGCTCGGCTTCGCGGTCACGCAGCGCTACGGCCGTGAGGCCGCCTTCCTGGCGGCCGGCGGCTACCATCACCACATCGGCCTCAATACATGGGAGAGCCGCGGCGGCGCTCCGCCCGCCCCTGGCACGACCGGCCTTTACCATTTCGCGGTGCTCTATCCGACGCGCGCCGCGCTGGCCGATGCCCTGCGCCGCCTCATGGCCGCCGGCATAGCCCTCGACGGAGCAGCCGATCACGGCGTGAGCGAGGCGCTCTATCTGCGCGATCCGGACGGGAATGGCGTGGAGCTCTACTGGGATCGCCCTGAATCCGCATGGCCGCGCACGCCGGATGGCGGGCTTGCGATGTTCACGCGAGCCCTCGATCTGGAAAAGCTCCTGGCCGAAGGGGCTTGAGGCGGCAGGTCGTCAGGCGTGGCCCGCCTGGCCCGAGAGCATGCCGGGATCGATGCCGATGCGGCGCAAGGCACGCTCGTACTTGGTCTCGACCGCCGCGTCGAAGACGAGTGCCGGATCGGCCGGGCAGTTGAGCCAGCCGTTCGCCTGTATCTCCGTCTCGAGCTGGCCCGCGCCCCAGCCGGCATAGCCGAGCGCCAGCACCGCGTTCTCCGGCCCGTCGCCGCGTGCAATCGCCCGCAGGATGTCGATCGTCGCCGTCAGGCAGATGCCCTCGTCGATCGGCAGGGTCGAATTGTCGATGAAGAAGTCGGGCGTGTGCAGCACGAAGCCGCGCCCGGTCTCGACCGGCCCGCCGCGCAGCACCTTCACGCGCCCGACGCGCACGGGCAGGCGAATGGCCGCTTCCTGCGAGATGATGTCGAGCTGTACCAGAAGATCGGGAAAGCTCAGGTCCGGCGCCGGCTTGTTGACGATGATACCCATCGCGCCCTCTTCCGAATGGGCGCACAAATAGATCACCGTCCTCGCAAAGCGCTCGTCGGGCATTCCCGGCATCGCCACAAGCAGCTGGCCATCGAGATAGCCGCGTGGATCGCTGGTCAGAGTGGCGCGTTCGAGACGCATCGATTCAATTCCTCTGCGCTATGCTACGGCCAAGAGCGCCTTTTTCAAAACACCTTTCGCGCTCAGGAGGCTCCAGTCACGGCATCGTGGCTCGCGCCGGCGCGCGATAGCCTCTATCTGGGTAGTCATGATGAACCCAACCCGTCTCGTCCGCCGTCCGGCCGCCGGTCTGGCCGCCCTTCTGGGGCTGGCGTTCGCCATTCCGCTGGCGCAAGCCGATATCGGCACCTCCGGATCAGCCGCAGGGCAACGCTCGACCGTCCGTATCCTGGCGGACGGTAGGGGCGATTCTGGAGCCTACCGCGCGGGCGTCGCCATCGCCCTCGAGCCCGGCTTCAAGACCTACTGGCGCAACCCCGGCGATTCAGGCGTGCCGCCGACCTTCGACTGGACCGGCTCCGACAACGTCGCCTCGGTCACCGTGCGCTATCCGGCGCCGGAACGCTTCTTTGACGGCGTCGGCTATACCGTCGGCTATAAGGGCGACGTCGTCTTTCCTATCAGCATCGTGCCGCGCGATGCGGCGGCACCGGCCCGGCTCGCGCTGAAGCTCGATTACGCCGTCTGCGAGAAGCTGTGCATCCCGACGCAGGCGAAGCTGACACACGTGCTGCCCGCTGCGGGTGACGCGGCGGCATCCGGGGTGCTGCGGTCCGCCGAGGCGCGCGTGCCGCAACCGGCCAAGCTCGGCGCAACCGTGCAGGGCCTCGCCCTCTCGCGCGTCGCGCTGCGCTCCGACGGCGCCTCGGCGGAACTCACGGCCGAGATTGCGGCTTCCGACGGGGGAGCGATTCGCGATCTCTTCGTGGAAGGACCGGACGGATGGTACTTCGGCAAGCCCGAGATTCGTGGCGAGCCGGGTGGCCCGCAGACCGTCCGCGTGCCCATCGAGGAGCGTCCGAAGGCGGCCGGAACGGCGCGGCTGCCCTTCGTCCTTACGCTTGTCGGCAACACCGCCGCCATCGAAGTCAGGACCGATCTCGACGTGGACGGCCTCAAGCGCTAACTCAGGAGGGATCCTGGCGGGCCTGTCCGGCGCGCCGTTCAATCCCGAAAGCGAGGAGCGCGATCCATGGCCATCGAAGTGGGCGACCGGCTGCCGCAGGTAACCTTCCGTGTCATGACGGCGGAAGGACCGGCGGCCAGAACGACCGACGACATCTTCAAGGGGCGCAAGGTCGTGCTGTTCGCCGTGCCGGGCGCCTTCACCCCGACCTGCCACAACAACCACCTGCCCGGCTTCCTCGCCAAGGCGGACGAGATCAAGGCGCGCGGCATCGATGCCATTGCCGTCACCGGCGTCAACGACGTCTTCGTCATGAACGCCTGGGCCAAGGCCTCCGGCGGCGAGGGCAAGATCGAGTTCCTGTCCGATGGCAACGCTGACTTCGCCAAGGCCGTCGGGCTCGCCTTCGACGGTTCTGGCTTCGGCCTCGGCACGCGCTCGCAGCGCTACTCGATGGTCGTGAACGACGGCGTGGTCGAGAAGCTCAATGTCGAGGACGCCCCCGGCAAGGCCGATGTCTCCGGGGCGGAGCACCTGCTCGGCCAGCTGTGACGGCGCCGGCTGCGCGGCAAACACAAGCGCGGTTCTCCGGGGGGCGATCTCCGGGGAACCCTCGGGGCGATACGCCCGCTTCCTCAGAACAGGCTGCCCTGGCTCGCTCCGCCCGTCTTCGGCCTTGGCGCCGCCTTCGCCGCCGGCGCGGGTTTCGCGCGTTGGGGCACGGGCCCACCGTCCGCCGTCGCCGCCACCTCGCCGTCGGCAAAGACGATGGCGAGCCCCATCCCCGGCATCACCGCGGCGGCGCTGCGCACCGGCCGGCGCGCGGTGTCGAGCACCAGCGTATAGCCGCGGGCAAGGACGCCCTTGTGGCTCAGGCCCTCCACCAGCTTCCACATGGCTCCGAGGCGCGTCGCCTCCGTGCGCAGGCGGGCCCGATGCGCGCGCCCCAGGCGCTCGCCGGCCGCGATCAGCCGCTCGCTGCCGCGATCGAGGCGCAGCACGATGGGCTGGGCCGTCAGCCGCGTGGCGATGCGCACGAAGGCATTGGTGCGGCGCTGCGTGTTGGCGGCGAGACCGGCGACCAGCCGTTGCCCGAAACCGTCCAGCCGCGCTCGCGTGGCGGCGAGCCGGGCCGCGGGTGACAGCCGTGCGAGACGCTGCACCGCCTCGTTCAAGGCCACTTCGTGCCGGCGGGCGTTGGCGCGCAGCGCATGGACGAGCTTGCCCCCGGCGAGATCGAGGCGCTGGCGCGGCCTCGACAGGAGGTCTTCCGGCCCGGGCAGGGCGCGCGCGGCCGAGCGAAGTTCGGTGCGGTGCCGATCGAGATAGCGCAGGACGGCGCCCACCTGCCGGCGGGCGAGGTCGCCCACCTGCGCCACGAGTTCGGAGCGGACGGGCACGACCTTCTCGGCCGCCCCCGTCGGCGTTGGGGCGCGCAGGTCGGCGGCGAGATCGATCAACGTCCAGTCCGTCTCGTGCCCCACCGCCGAGACGAGCGGAATGTCGCTCTCGGCGGCCGCACGGACGACGATCTCCTCGTTGAAGCTCCACAGGTCCTCGAGTGAGCCGCCGCCGCGTGCCACGATGACCACATCCGGCCTCGGGATCGCGCCACCCGCCGGCAGCGCGTTGAAACCGCGGATCGCGGCGGCGACTTCCGCAGCGCTCGTTTCGCCCTGCACGCGCACGGGCCAGACGAGCACGTGGCGGGGAAAGCGATCCTCGAGACGGTGCAGGATGTCGCGGATGACGGCGCCCGTCGGCGAGGTGACGACGCCGATGACGGCTGGGAGATAGGGCAGGAGCTGCTTGCGCGCCTCGTCGAACAGGCCCTCGGCCGCGAGCTTGCGCCGCCGCTCCTCGAGGATCGCCATCAGGGCCCCGAGCCCGGCGGGCTCGATCGTGTCGATCACGATCTGATATTTCGACGAGCTGGGGAAGGTCGTGATCTTGCCGGTGACGACGACCTCCAGCCCTTCCTGTGGCTTCACCTTGAGGCGCTGGAACACGCCCTTCCAGATCACCGCCTCGATCTTGGCGCCCTCGTCCTTGAGGGCGAAGTAGCAATGGCCGGAGGAATGCGGCCCGCGATAGCCGGACACCTCGCCCCGCAGGCGCACATAGCCGAAGGCGTCCTCCAGCGTGCGCTTCAGCGCCCCGGACAGGCCGGAGACGGTCCACTCCTGGATGTTGGTGACGGCTTCGTCGCGACTCAACGGGCTCATGGCGGCCGACCATAGGCCCTCCCGCGCGAAGCGTCACGCAAGGCGCGCAAATCCCCTCCCTCGCGCCGTCGGCCCCTCCTGCCGAACGCAATGCGGCGGCGCGGGCGCAAGGGCGAAGCCCCCCCCTGTCCCGCCCCGCAGCCGGTGGCCGCCACGCCTCACGCCGCGGCGTCCTTGCGCATCTTGAAGCGCTCGACGAGCTTGCCGACGGTCTCGCGGAAACCACTGTACTCGAGCTCGGCATAGGGTAGCATGGCCGCGCCCGACCAGCCCTGGCTGCGCATCTCGATCGCCTTCTGCTGCGCGCGCCGCCGCACCTCGTCCCAGGCGGGATTGCCGAAGAAATCGGTGTAGCCCGAGGAGAAGCGGCCGGCCCGGTCGAGCGAGAAGCCGGTGCAGGAGACGATCGGCAGGCAATACATCCCGGTTACTGCGGTGTTCAGCGGCACCGGCATGAGGGGCATGACGTGCGAGCCGCGCGCGTCGCCGCCGACGTAATGCGCCTTGGCGAAGGGCGACAGGAGCTCTTCCGGCGCCGGGAAGATGCCCTGGTTGCGCACCAGCGCCACGGGATCATCCTTGCCCGTGTACTTGCCGGCGATGGCGTGCAGCCGCTGCGCCGAGACGGCCACCGCCTGCTCGCCGTGGGTGCGCGAGATGATCGCGTCGATGCCGAAGCGTTCGTTGTCGCGCAGGAGAGCGGCGATGTGATAGGCGTCCTCCGGCGCGTCGAGCTCGAGGATGCTGTCGCCCTTCGTGTTGTCCATGTCGATGATGCGGAAGCGGAAGCCCTTGATCATCTGCGGCAGCATCAGCCCGGCACAGTACATGGGATCGGCGAAGGCGAGGTACAGCGGCAGGTTGTAGGCTCCCGGGCCGCATTTGTCGGCGGCCAGGACCATGAAGGATTCGGCCGGGCGATGGCCGGCAAGCGTATGGTCGAACTCGATCTCGGCGACCGCCGGGCCTGCGCCGCGCAGATTGCCCGAGGGAGCGTCGACGAGGAGATCCTGGCCGGCACCGTAGAGCCCGTCCTCCCTGGCGATCTGCGTCGCCTTCATGAAGGTGTTCCACGCGAAGCGATGGATCTCGGGGTGTCCCTTGCCGCGCCGGTGGCTCATGATGAGGGCGATATCGTCGCCGGTATGCGCCACGAAGCCGTCGATGAGGAGGTCGCGCTCCTGCGCCTCCGCAACCTCCGACCGCGCACAGGCGAGCATCCTCTCCGAAGGCTTGGTATGGCCGCCGATCGAACCCACGTCGGCTTTGATCACGGAGAGCGTAATCCGCATGGCTGACCTCCGTCGTGCCGCGCCCGCCCCCTTTCAGCCCCGCTCTTGTCTATCATGCGCCGCGACGGCGGGCGATCCAACAGCCTCCATCCGTTGGCGTCATCGTGCCAATGCATCTTCCGCAGACACCGGCGCCTCTTGCGACGTAGGACGACGCCCAAGCTCACATGCGGCAAGGAGGGTACGATGATCAGGCTACCCATCCTGCGCCTACCCCTGCACCATGTGTCGCCCCGCTCCCCCGAAGGTTGGCGCTGGATCGGCCGCTACCCACCCATTGCGCGGCACGCCCCCGAAGGCTAGTGGATCCCCACCACGCGGCGCCCGCGGACGGCGGGTGCCGGTCCCGGTGCGGCGCACGAAGAAGAAGCGCATGAACATCCTCCTCATCGGTTCGGGCGGGCGCGAGCACGCGCTCGCATGGAAGCTCTCGGCGAGCCCGCTGTGCGACAGGCTCTTCATTGCCCCAGGCAATCCCGGCACGGCGCAATGCGGCGAGAACGCCGCGCTCGACGTCGCCGACCACGCGGCGGTGATCGCCTTCTGCCGCACGAGGGGCATCGATTTCGTCGTCGTCGGACCGGAGGCGCCGCTCGTCGCCGGCATCGTCGACGATCTGACGGCCGCCGGCATCAAGGCCTTCGGGCCCAGGCGCATTCCCGCGCAGCTCGAAGGCTCCAAGGCCTTCACGAAGGAGCTGTGCCGGGAGTTCGGCATCCCGACGGCCGCCTTCGCCCGGTTCACGGATGAGGCTGCGGCTGCGGCCTATGTGCGGGCGCAGGGGGCACCCATCGTCGTCAAGGCCGACGGGCTCGCCGCCGGCAAGGGCGTCGTCGTCGCGACTTCCGTCGAAGAGGCGGAAGCCGCCGTCGCCATGATGTTTTCCGGCGGGCTTGGCGCGGCCGGCGCAGAGGTGGTCATCGAGGAATGCATGGTGGGCGAGGAGGCGAGCTTCTTCGCGCTCTCGGACGGCACGCACGCCATCCCCCTCGCCTCGGCGCAGGACCACAAGCGCGTCTTCGACGGGGACGAGGGGCCGAACACGGGCGGCATGGGCGCCTATTCGCCCGCTCCCGTCATGACGTCTGCTCTCGAAGAGCGCGTCATGCGCGAGATCGTGCAGCCGACGGTGGCGGGGCTGAAGGCGCGCGGCACGCCCTATGTCGGTGTGCTCTACGCGGGGCTGATGATCACGGCCGAAGGGCCGAAGCTCATCGAGTACAATGTCCGCTTCGGCGACCCCGAGGCGCAGGTGCTGATGCCGCGCATGAAGACAGACCTCGTCGCCGCCATGCTCGCCTGCTGTGACGGCATGCTCCACGATTTCGACGTGCGCTGGTGGGACGAGACGGCGCTCACCGTCGTCATGGCCGCCCGGGGCTATCCCGGCGCCGTCGAGAAGGGTTCGGAGATCAGGGGCATCGCCGAGGCCGAGGCGCTTGATGACGTCATCGTCTTCCACGCCGGCACGAAGCAGGACGGTGCGAGGCTCCTCGCCAACGGCGGGCGCGTGCTCAACGTCACCGCCACCGGCAGGACGGCGACCGAGGCGCAGAGGCGCGCCTACGAGGCCGTGGCCAGGATCGACTGGCCGGAGGGCTTCTGCCGCAGGGACATCGGCTGGCGCGCCGTCGCCCGGGAGGGGTGACGCCGCCGCCGGACGCGCTATCGTGCCGTGGCCACGTCTCGTCAGCGGAGTGCGCCATGGCCGAGAGCCACGATCTCTTTCCCGGCTTCGAAACGCATTGGATCGACACCGGCGCGGGGAAGATCTTCACCCGCTCCGGCGGCTCCGGCCCGCCGCTCGTCCTGCTGCACGGCTTTCCCCAGACGCACGCGGCCTTTCACCGCGTGGCGGGCCGGCTTGCGGAGCATTTCAGCGTCGTCCTCATGGATCTGCGCGGCTACGGCTGGTCCGCCGCGCCGCCTGGCGACGCGGACCACGTCACCTACAGCAAGCGCGAGATGGCGAAGGACGTGATCGCCGTCATGGAGAAGCTCGGTCATGCGCGCTTCGCCCTTGCCGGGCATGATCGCGGCGCGCGCGTGGGCTACCGCCTCGCCCTCGACCATCCCGGTCGGCTGTCCCGTCTCGTCCTCCTCGACATCCTGCCGACCTTCTTCGTCTGGCAGCAGATCGAGGAGGGCGTCTTCCCCGCGGCACACTGGGAGTTCCTGGCGCGGCCCGCCCCGGAACCCGAGGACGAGATCAAGCGCCACCCTCTGCCCTATTTCGACGGGCTCCTGGCTAAATGGTCGAAGGCCGGCAACCTGTCGGCCTTCGATCCGCGGGCGCTCGCGAGCTACCACGCAAGCTGCAACGAGCCCACGCGCATCCACGCTTTCTGTGAGGACTACCGCGCCGGCCGCACGGTCGACGTCGCACAGGACCGTGCGGATCTCGCCGCCGGCCGCACCATCGACTGCCCGGTGCAGGCGATCTGGGGCGAGTTCTACCTCGTCACGGGCGGGACCGATCCGCTCGACGTCTGGCGCCGGACCTTCGCCCCCAAGGCCGTCGGCAGCAAGGTCCCGTCCGCCCATTTCGTCGTGGAGGAAGCGCCTGCCGAGGCGCTCGCCGCCATGATCCCCTTCCTGGAGGCGAGGACCTGATGATCTTTCGCGATGCCCGCAGGGAGGATCTCGCCGCCATCGTGGCACTCCTCGCCGATGACCCGCTCGGCGCCACGCGCGAGACGACGGACGAGGCAGTGGCAGAGGCCTATCATGCCGCCTTCGAGGCGATCGAGCGCGACTCTAACAACCGGCTCCTTGTGATGGAGGACGAGGGCACCGTCGTCGGCTGCCTGCAGCTCACCTTCATCCCCGGCATGACCTGTAGCGGCGGCATGCGCGCCCAGATCGAGGGCGTGCGTGTCGCTGCGAGCCACCGGGGGCGCGGCCTCGGCCGCCGGGCCTTCGCCTGGGCAGTGGACGAGGCGCGGCGACACGGCGCACGCCTTGTTCAGCTCACCACCAACAAGGCCCGGCCCGATGCCAAACGTTTCCACGAAAGCCTCGGCTTCGTCGCCTCGCACGAGGGCATGAAGCTCGATCTCGGAGCCGGAGCATGAGCAGCGAGCCGCCCGCGATCGACCGGCAGGCTGCCTTCTCCGGCACGCGGGAGGTAGCACCGGCGCTCGCCGTCGACGTCGGCCGCCTCCAAACCTATCTTGCCGCCCATCTGCCCGGCTTTGCGGGCCCCGTCACACTCCGCCAGTTCAAGGGCGGCCAGTCGAACCCGACCTACCTCGTGGAGACGCCCCAGCGCGTCTACGTGCTGCGCCGCAAGCCGCCGGGGCGGCTCCTCGCCTCAGCCCATGCGGTGGACCGGGAGTTCCGCGTCATGCGGGCGCTCTTCGCGCAAGGATTTCCCGTGGCCGAGCCGCTTGTCTACTGCGGCGACGAAGCGATCATCGGCACCGCCTTCTACGTCATGGCCCACGTGGACGGGCGCGTGATCTGGGAGCCAGCCGTGCCCGGCGTCTCGATCGCCGAACGCGGCGCCGTCTTCGACGCCATGAACGCCACCATCGCCCGTCTCCACGCCTTCGATCCGGCGGTGATCGGGCTCGCCGACTTCGGCCGGGCGCAGGGCTACGTCGCGCGCCAGGTCCGGCGCTGGTCGGAGCAGTATCGCGCGAGCTCGGACGAGGCGATCGCCGAGATGGACCGCCTCATGGCCTGGCTGCCCGACCATGTGCCGGACAGCCCGCGCGCGGCGGTCGTGCACGGTGATTTCCGCCTCGACAATCTGATCCTCGCGAAGGACCGCCCGCAGGTGCTTGCCGTCATCGACTGGGAGCTCGCCACGCTCGGCGATCCGATCGCCGACTTCGTCTATCACCTCATGACCTGGGTGATGCCGCCGGCACCGACCGGCGCGGGCGTCGGCAGCCTCGTGGGCGTGGATCTCGCCGCCCTCGGCATCCCGACCTTGGAGGACTATGCGGCAACCTACGCGCGCCGGGCTGGCCTGACCGAGATCCCGCATCTCGACACATACCTCGCCTACAACTTCTTCCGCCTCGCGGCGATCTGCCGGGGCATCGCCGGTCGCGTCCGCGACGGCACGGCGACGAGCGACAGCGCGGCCCTGATGGCGACGCAGGTTCGGCCGCTCGCGGCCACCGCATGGCGCTACGCGCAGAAGGCGGGCGCGCGGTAGCGTCACAGCCCTGCCCGTGAAGCCGGAGAGCGGGCTCCCTCCCGCCGCATTTGCCTGTAGCCTGCCGCCATGCGTGCCATCTCTTCCCCCTCCCCGACGGTTGCCGTCGCCCTGGGCGGCGGAGGCGCGCGGGGGCTCGCCCACGTCGCCGTGCTCGAGGCGTTCGACGAACTCGGCGTGAAGCCGGTCGCCCTCGCCGGCACGTCGATGGGCGCCATCATCGGCGCGGCCTATGCCGCCGGCCTGACGGGCCGCGAGATCCACGGCCATGTCGCAGACATGCTGCGTGACCGCGCCCAGGTGCTCGCGCGGCTGCTGCAGGCCCGCGTCGGGCGGCTCTCGCACCTGCTGTCCGGCGTGCTCAGCAATCCCGTGCTCATCGACAGCGAGAAGTTCCTCGACCTCTTCTGGCCGGCTGCGGTACCCGACCGCTTCGAGGAGCTGCTGCTGCCGCTCGCCGTCGTCGCCACCGACTATTACGCGCGCAGGGAGGTTCTCTTCGACGAGGGGCCGCTCGTCAGCGCCGTTGCCGCCTCCATGGCCATTCCGGGCCTCGTCAGGCCGGTGGAAATCGGCGGTCGCGTGCTCGTCGACGGCGGCGCCGTCAATCCCCTGCCCTTCGAGCATCTGATCGGCCGCGCAGACGTGATCGTCGCTGTGGACGTGACCGGGGGGCCGATGCCGGTCGGTGCCAAGGGACGCCGCAGCGCGCGCCGGGAGCGCACGGCCGTGGACGCGCCGCGGGCGACGCATCCTGCCCTTCCCGATCCGTTCGAGACCATGTTCGGCGCCTCGCTCATCATGCAGAATGCCATAGTCGCCGAGAAACTGAAGGCCCGCGCGCCCGACGTGCTGGTGCGCCCGGCGGTAGAGGGTTTTCGCGGCCTCGACTTCTTCAAGGCGAGAGCCATCTTCGCCGCTGCTGTGCCAGCGAAGGACGAGGTGAAGCGCGCCCTGGAGCGCCTGCTGTCGCGTCCCGTCAGCGCCGCTCGCGAAAGAAATCCCTGAGCATCGCGGCGGCCTCGCTCTCGCGGATGCCGCCGTAAACTTCGGGCGCATGGTGGCACGTGGGCGAGGCATAGAAGCGCACGCCGTTCTCCACCGCCCCGCCCTTGGGATCGGAGGCGGCGAAATAGAGCCGGCGGATGCGCGCGAAGGAGATCGCCGCGGCGCACATCGGGCAGGGTTCGAGCGTCACGTAGAGATCGCAGTCGACGAGCCGCTCCGCCTCAATCGCCTCGCAGGCCATGCGGATGGCAAGCATCTCGGCATGGGCGGTCGGATCGTTCAACGCGCGTGTGCGGTTGCCGGCGCTGCCGATCACGCGGCCGTCGCGCACGATCGCCGCGCCGATCGGCACCTCGCCGCGCGTGGCCGCCGCCCGCGCCTCGCGGAAGGCCGCCTCCATGCCGTCCACCCGCATTGTCGATTTCGCCGCGCCGTCCTGCACCTGCTCGCCCTCGCTTCGCCGCCGGCACTCTGCTATCACCGCGCAATGATCGACAAGCCTCAAGACAAGGGCCGTCGCCCCGCCAAAGGCGGGCGCGCGGGCGGCAGACCATCCCGCGCCGGCGAGCATGCCGGCAAGCGCCCCCGCCCCCACGGGACCGCGAGCAAGGCCACCGGGCGCGACAAGGCCGGCGCGAAGCATTTCGCCGGCGAGCGCCCGGCGAAGGGCGCCGACCAGAAGACCCGCAAGCCGCGCCTTGCCGGGCATGGCGGGCCGCGGCGGGCGGAGCGAACCGGCGGCGACCGGCCGCTGCGCCGTGCCGCCGCAACACCGGGCCGCGAGGGCGAGCGCATCGCCAAGGCGATGGCGCGCGCCGGCGTTGCCTCGCGCCGCGACGCGGAGGAGATGATCGCCGCAGGCCGCGTGGCCGTGAACGGCAGGATCATCGACACCCCGGCCATCCTTGTCGGCCCGATGGACCGGATCACGATCGACGGCGCGCCAATGCCGGCGAAGGAGCGCACACGTCTGTGGCTCTACCACAAGCCTGCCGGACTCGTGACGACGGCGCACGACCCGGAGGGGCGGCCGACCGTCTTCGACAATCTGCCCGAGGATCTGCCCCGCGTCGTCTCCGTCGGGCGGCTCGACATCAACACCGAAGGGCTTCTGCTCCTCACCAACGACGGCGGCCTCGCCCGCGTGCTCGCCCATCCCGGCACGGGCTGGCTGCGCCGCTACCGCGTGCGCGCCTTCGGCTCGGTGACACAGGGAGAGCTCGATCGACTCGCCGAGGGCGTCACCGTCGAGGAGATGCACTACGGCCCGGTGGAGGCGAAGCTCGAGCGCGAGCAGGGCGACAACGTCTGGCTCTCCGTCGGCCTGCGCGAGGGCAAGAACCGCGAGGTCAAGCGCATCCTCGAATATCTCGGCCTCCGGGTGAACCGGCTCATCCGCGTCTCTTTCGGCCCCTTCCAGCTCGGCGACCTCGCCGAGGGCGCGGTGGAAGAGGTGCGCACCCGCGTGCTCAAGGACCAGCTCGGCGACAAGCTCGCGGCCGAAGCCGGCGCCGATTTCGAGGCCCCCGCCGTGAACCGCGTGCGTGAGCCCGCGCCGGCCCGCGGTCGCGACGAGCGCCGCGGCCGGACCGTCGAGCGCGACGAGCACGGCTCGCATCGCGGACGCCGCCGGGACGATCACCGCCCGGTATACGGCGAGCGGATGCACGCGGGCGAACGCAAGCATCCGGCGCAGGCGGCGCCGCGACCCCAGGCCGAGCGCGGCACCGCGACGCGCAGCATCTGGCGCGACCAGGAGGCGGAGAACGCCCGGCCGCACGGCACCCGCAAGCCCCGCCGCGGTGCGGACGCCCGTACGGAACGCGCCGTGAGCGGGGAGAAGCCGCATATGCGTGCCGGCGCCGTGGCCGATCCCAAGGGCCGGCGCATTCTCGTCGAGCGCGTGGTGGCCGAGCCGAAGCCCGAGCCGCGTGGCCACCAGCCGCGTGGCGAAGGCTTGGGCGAGCGCAGCGCGCACCCGGCACGCGGGGAGGCTCCGCCCGGCAGTCGTCACCGCCGGAGCGAGGCCTCACGCGGGCCACAGCGCGGCGCCGAAGGCCGGCCCACCCGAGGGTTCGACCGACCGGGCTCGCAGCAGCCCAAGCCGCGGCGCCCCGGCGAACGCGCGAAGAGCGCCGGACACGCAGAGGCCGGCGGCTTCCGCCGCAAGGGCGAGAGCTTCGCCGGCAAGGCGGGTCGCGGGACCAGGGAGCCCGGGAAGCGGCCGAGAGGCGGGCCGGGCAAGCCCTCCGCCGGTCCCGGCAAGCCCCGCCGGCGGTGAGGCGGGACCCATGAGGATCGTCGCCGGGCGCTTCAAGGGCCGCGCGCTCGCCGGCCCGCGGACGAACGCCATCCGCCCGACATCCGATCGCCTGCGCGAGACGATCTTCAACGTGCTCGCGCATGCCTATGGCGATCCCGTCACGGGCGCGCGCGTGCTCGACCTCTTCGCCGGCACCGGCGCCATGGGGCTCGAAGCCGTCTCGCGCGGCGCCGCCTTCGCCCTCCTCGTCGACGACGGCGCGGAGGCGCGCGGCCTCATCCGCGCCAATGTGGAAGCGCTCGGCGCGGCGGGCCTGACGCGCGTCTACCGGCGCGACGCCACGCGGCTCGGGCCGGTGACGCCGCTCGAACCCTTCTCTCTTGCCTTCTGCGATCCGCCCTACGGCAAGGGCCTCGCCGAAGAAGCGCTCGCCTCGGCCCGCGACGGCGGCTGGCTCAGCCCAGGCGCACTCGTCGTCGTCGAGGAGGCGGCGGACGCCGCGCTCGCTCTGCCCGAAGGCTTCGAGGAGCTGGAGCGACGGGAATACGGCGACACGCAGGTGCTCATCGGCCGCCGCCATCCCTCACCCTGAAGCTCGCGGGCCACGACTGAAGCGGCATGACGTGGTCCTCACCGGAATTCGAACATCTCCACCAGCTTCGCCGCGAGCTTTTCGGCCGTCCGCCGATCCAGCATGCCCACACGACGGACGAGGCGGGATTTGTCGACACTCCGGATGTGATCCGTCAGGAACTCGCCCGTCACGCCGGCGAAGGCGACCGGCACGCGATGGGGGTAACCCTTCGGCTGCGAGGTCAGTGGCACAACGATCCGCGTGTACAAGAGCCCGTTCATTTCGTCTGGCGAGACAACGGCGCAAGGCCGCGTCTTGGCGACTGCCGATCCTTTGATGGGTCGAGGGCGACGAGATAAACGTCGAAACGACAGGCTCTTCGGGCCATTCGAAATCTTCCGGCCAAGCCCACTCTTCATTAAGCAATTCGCTCGGAAGGTCGAGCCATTCCATACGGTTCTCCGTATCCGGGCCGAGAGCCGCGATCGCCTCGGCCCAGCCTTCCCGTAGATGCGGGCGGGCGGGCATGAGCACGATGCGCCCCTTCTCCACCTCGATCTCGACATCCTCGCCGATGCCGGAGGCTTCGAGAACGGGCTTGGGAAGGCGCACGCCCTTGGAATTGCCGATCTTGATGATCCTGGCACGCATGACGGATCTCCTGCGGACCCGCAATGCAAGTCCGCCTCGGAGGGGCGCGAAGCCCTACCGTCGCCCGAAGAGCCGCTCGATGTCGGCAAGCTTCAGCTCGACATAGGTCGGGCGGCCGTGATTGCACTGGCCGGAATGCGGCGTCACCTCCATCTCGCGCAGGAGGGCGTTCATCTCCTCCGGCCTGAGCCGCCGGCCCGAGCGTACCGAGCCGTGGCAGGCCATCGTCGCGAGCACGTGGTCGAGCCGCGCCTCGAGCGCCGCCGCCTGCCCCCATTCGGCGAGCGCATCCGCGACATCGCGTACCAGCGTCTTGATGTCGCCGCCGGCGAGCGCCGCCGGCACCTCGCGCACCGCCACCGCGCCGGGCCCGAAGCCCTCGACGACGAGGCCGAGGCTTTCGAGCGTCCCGGCATGGGCGGCGAGCTGGTCGGCATCGGCCGGGTCGAGGTCCACCACCTCGGGAATGAGCAGGAGCTGGCGGGCGATCCCACTCGCGGCGCGCTCGCGCTTCAGCCGCTCGTAGACGAGGCGTTCGTGCGCCGCATGCTGATCGACGATCACGAGGCCGTCGCGCGTCTGCGCAATGATGTAGTTCTCGTGGATCTGCGCGCGGGCGGCTCCGAGCGGCTGGTCGAGCGCTTCGGGCTCCGGCTCGGCGAGCGCCGCGCGCGCGTCGGCCGAAGGCGCGGCGAGATCGGGCAGGCGCGCCTGCCCGCCCTCCCCGAGACCCGTGCCGGCGGGTGCGAACGGCGCCTGCCAGCCTGAGAAGGAGGAGGCCGCCGGCGGCGCCCGCACGGGAGCCGGCGGGGCGGCAAGGATCGGGCCCGGCGGCGGCAACGTCCGGCGCAAGGCGTCGAGGGTGCGGGCGCCGCCCGTCGTGGCCGCGCGATGGCCGGCGCGCGTCAGCGCCTCCTTCAGAGCGCCGACGACAAGGCCGCGCACGAGGCCGGGATCGCGGAAGCGCACCTCCGTCTTCGCCGGATGCACGTTCACGTCGACCGCGCGCGGATCGCAGCCGATGGCGATGACGAGCGCCGGATGCCGGTCGGACGGCAGGAAGTCCATGTAGGCCGCGCGGACCGCACCGAGGATGAGCTTGTCGCGGATAGGCCGCCCGTTGACCGTGCAGTGGATGTGCGCCGCCGTGCCGCGGTGATAGGTCGGCAGGCCGGCGAAGCCCTGCAGGGTGATGCCCTCGCGCGTCGCCTCGATCGGGCAGGCGTTGGGCGCGAAATCCGGTCCGAGCAGACGGCCGAGACGGCGAAGCAGCGCCCCGGGCCCCTTGCCCTCGGCCGGCAGGTCGATCGGCGTCAGGTGCTCGCCGGCGACCGTGAAGCGCACGGCCGGGTGGGCCATGGCGAGGCGTTTGACCGCCTCGGCGACCGCCTGGGCCTCGGCCCGGTCCGTCTTCAGGAACTTGAGGCGTGCGGGCGTCGTGAGGAAGAGGTCGCGCACCTCCACGCGCGTGCCGCGCCGCGCCGCTGCCGGCCGCACCGGCCCCTTCAGCCCTCCATCGACGACGATCTCCCAGCCGTTGGGCTCGCCCTCCGCCCGCGTGACGATGGACAGTCGCCCCACCGAACCGATGGACGGCAGGGCCTCACCGCGAAAGCCGAGCGTGTCGATGGCGAAGAGATCGCCCGTCGGCAGCTTCGACGTTGCGTGCCGCTCGACGGCGAGCGCGAGATCCTCCGCCCCCATGCCGGCGCCGTCGTCGGTGACGCGGATGAGGCGACGGCCGCCGGCCTCGACCACGACCTCGATGGAGCCCGCGCCCGCATCGAGGGCGTTCTCCACGAGCTCCTTGACCGCCGCCGCCGGCCGCTCGACGACCTCGCCGGCGGCGATGCGATCGACGAGAACGGGATCAAGCCGGCGGACGGCCATCGGCTGCTCCGAGCGTGAAGCGGACGCAGGGCAGGCCTCAGCCCCGCCCCTCCGCGAGATACTTCTTGGCGAGGATCTTCGCTTCCTCGACGGCCGGCTGGTCGAAGGGATCGACGCCGAGCGCATAGCCGGTGAGGATCGTCTCCAGCATGAAATGCATGAGCAGTCCGCCGAGGCTCTTCTCGTCGAGGCGCGGCACGTGGATATGGCGCACTGGGCAGCCGTTCTTGGCGAAGGTATCGATCATGGCAAGCCCCTGGGCCGCCACGAGATCGCCGATGGTCTTCGCCGCGAAACCCGGCTCGCCGGCGCGCGCAGCGAGCTCGGCATCCATGCTCGGCCCCTTGCCGGCGACGCCCGTCGTCACGACTGTGAAGAGCTTGTCCTTGGGGCCGGCGAGATAGAGCTGCTGCTGGCTGTGCTGATCGACCGGACCAAGCGCACCCACCGGCTGCGTGCCCTTGCCGCCCTTGCCGAGGCTCTCGGCCCACAGCTGCACCCACCAGCGCGTGAAGCGCTCGAGCCGGTCGGCGTAGCCCATGAAGACGGAAATGGCCTTGCCTTCCAGGGCCGCTGCGACGTTGAGGGCCGCGCCGACGGCCGCCGGGATCTCGCGCGCCGGGCTCCCTGAGGGCACGCCCTGGAGCGACTGGCTCGCGCCGCGGCGGATGGCGGCGATGTCGAGCCCGAGCACCGCTGCCGGCAGCAGGCCGACGTTGGTGAGCACGGAATAGCGCCCGCCGATGCCGGTATGGTGGTCGAGGAACGGCGCGCCCTCCGGTTCGAGCAGGGCACGCAGGGCATTGCGCCTGGCGCCTTCCTTCTGCGGCTCGGACAGGCCGAGGAAGAACTCGCCCGCCATGGCGCGCAGGCCCGCCCGGTCGAGGGCGCCGAGCACCGCGATGGCCTGCATGAGGGTCTCCCCCGTGCCGCCCGACTTCGAGATGGCGGCGAATCGACTCGTTGCGAGCGGCAGGCGCTGCAACAGGCCCTCGAAGGTCAGCGGATCGAGATTGTCGAGGAAGTGGACGCGCGGCCCCTCGGCGAAGCGCCCCAGCGCCGGCACGGCGTAGTCCCTGAGCTGCGCGAGCGCCTGGCCGCCGAGGCTGGAGCCGCCCGTGCCGAGGAAGATCACGTCGGTTGCCCCCTTGCACAGGCGCTCGGCCGCCGCGGTGACCGCAGGCAGGTCGTCCGTCGCCGTCGGCATGGCGAGGAGCGGCAGCCTGCCGGCGCGGCGCTCCTCGCGCAGACGGCCCAGCGCCCGCTCAACGGCGACGAGCGCCGCGTCGAGCGCGGTATCGGAAAGGCCGTCGCCTCCGATCTTGGAAGCGAGCGCGAGGTCGATCGACTGCGTGAAGCCCATGCCACCCTCTGTCCAGTTGTCGGATTGAAACGCGCGAATGCGGGTCGGAAGGACGATAACGGGCGCTACGACCTCCCGCCACCCCTCGCCACGCATGGAGCATGGCGCCCCCCTGGAGACAGGCGAGGCGCCGATAGCCGGGCGCTGCGGGCGCCGTCAGAGGCCGACGGGGCGCCCGGCAACGAC
This sequence comes from Chelatococcus albus, assembly GCF_030067675.1. Lineage (GTDB taxonomy): Bacteria > Pseudomonadota > Alphaproteobacteria > Rhizobiales > Beijerinckiaceae > Chelatococcus_A > Chelatococcus_A albus. Next base: position 178,731 of record NZ_JASJEV010000003.1, read on the forward strand.
CACGAGCAGCTCGCCGGCCCCGTAGAGCCGTTGCGCCGCCCGGCGCAAGTCCTCCGCCGTGACCGCCGCCACGAGATCGTTGCGGCGGTCGATATAGTCGATGCCGAGCCCTTCGAGCGCGATCTGCACGAGCTGGCTCGCGATCTTCGTCGAGGTATCGAAATTCAGGGCGTAGGAGCCGATGAGATACTGCTTGGCCTTGGCGAGTTCGTCAGCGCTCGGCCCCTCGGCCAGGAGCTTGCCGATCTCCTCGCGGATGACGGCCAGCGATTCGGCCGCACGCTCGTTCTTGGTCGCGGTGCCGCCGGTGAACATAGCCGCCCGGCGCAGCGGCATCAGGCCCGTCGACACGCCGTAGGCCAGGCCGCGCTTCTCGCGTACTTCCTGGAAGAGGCGCGAGGTGAAGGCACCGCCGCCGAGGATGTGGTTGAGCACGAAGGCCGGCATGAAATCGGGGTCGCGCCGCGCAATCCCCGGCCCGCCGAAGCGGATGACCGACTGTGGCACGTCGACATCAACGACAGTGCGGCTGCCGAGGCCGTCCGGCGCAATCTCCGGCACCTCTACGAGGTCGGCCGTTGCCGGCAGGGCGCCGAACACCGCGTCGAGATGGCGAGCGAGCGTCGCGGCATCGATGGCGCCGACGACCGAGACGACGAGATTGGAGCGCGCCAGCCCGCGGCGCCGCAGGTCATCGAGATCGGCGCGCCCGACTGCCTCCACGCTGTCGAGCGTGCCGCGGATGGGGTGGCCATAGGGGTGGTTCGGGAAGGCGGCCGCGAAGAAGGCGCGGTTTGCCAGCGTATCGGGATCCTTTGCCTCGTGGCGGAGACCCGCGAGCACCTGGGCGCGCACGCGCTCGACGGCAGCCGTATCAAGCCGGGGCTCGCAGAGGGCGAGCCGCAGCAGCGCGAAGGCCTCGTCGGCATGACGGGCGAGGGTCTTCAGCGAGCCACGCCAGGCATCCCTGTCGGCCGTGAAATGCAGCTCGATCGCCTTCTCGGCGAGCTTCTCCTGAAAGGCGTCGGCATCATAGGGTCCGGCGCCCTCGTCGAGAAGGCTCGCAAGCAGGTAGCCGGCACCGTGCTTGCCGGCCGGATCCTGCGCCGCGCCGCCGACGAAGGCGATCTCCATGGCGATCAGCGGAACGGCGTGCTCCTCGACAAGCCAGGCCTCGATCCCGCCCGGCGAGACGACGCGCTCGATCATCCTCGGTGAGGCGGAGACGGCGGTCGTGGCGCCGGCGGCGAAAGTCATGAGGCTCTCCGATGTCGACGGGCGGCCCGTGGCCGCTTCCACTCAACCGTTCTCAGGGGGAATCGGGCAGAAGGTAGCCGGTCACGGCGCGCCGGCGGTCGAGGAAGCGCGTCGCCGCCTCGTACACCGCGTCAGCCGTCACCGCCTCGATGCGCGTCGGCCAGGCGGCAACATCCTCGACCGTCTCGCCGATGGCGAGCGCCGAGCCGTAGAGGCGCGCGAGATGGGCCTGGCTGTCCTGGGCATAGATGATGTCGGCGACGGCGCGGGTCTTGGCGCGCGTGAGCTCGTTCGCCGACACGCCGCGGGCGACGAAGGCGGCCACCGTCTCGTCGATGGCGGCCTCCAGCGTCTCGAGCGACACGCCCGGACGCGGCGCCGCATGCATGCCGAAACGGGCATCGTCGAGCATCGTCGAGAAATAGTAGGCGCCCGCGCCCACGGCGAGTTCCTTCTCCAGAACGAGCGTGCGGTACAGAACCGAGGTCTGGCCGCCGCCGAGGATCTCGGCGAGCAGCTCGAGCGCATAGGCCTCGCCGTCGGCCTGGGTGCGCGACGAGGGCACGAGCCATGCCCGCTGCAGCAGCGGCTGCTCGACCTTGGCGTCTGCAACGCTGACCCGACGCATGGCGCGGATTTCCGGCTCGCGGGGACGATGCCGCTCGGGGCGCGCGCCGCGGGGCGCGATGCGGCCGTAAGTGTCCTCGGCGAGCCGGCGCACCCCTTCCGCCTCCACGTCGCCGGCGACGACGAGGATGGCGTTCTCCGGCGTGTAGAAGCGCCGGTAGTAGGCGAGCGCGTCGTCGCGGCGCAGCCCCTCGATCTCGTGCATCCAGCCGATGATCGGCGTGCCGTAGGGGTGGTGCACATAGAGCGCCGCCGCCATGGCCTCGGCGAGCTGGGCAGAGGGGTCCGTGTCGACGCGCATGCGCCGCTCTTCCAGCACCACGTCCCGCTCGGGATCGACCACCGCGTCGTCCAGCACGAGGCCGGTCATGCGGTCGGCCTCGAAGGCCATCATGGTGCCGAGGTGTTCCTTGGCAACGCGCTGGAAATAGGCGGTGTAGTCATAGGACGTGAAGGCGTTCTCCTGCCCGCCGAGGCTCGCCACGATCTTGGAGAACTCGCCTGCCGGATGGCGCTCGGTGCCCTTGAACATCAGGTGTTCGAGGAAATGCGCGATGCCGGACTTCGTCTGCGGGTCGTCGCCCGAGCCGTTGCGGTACCAGACCATATGGGTCGCGACCGGCACGCGCCGATCCGGGATGACGACGACATCAAGGCCGTTGCCGAGCGTGAAAGTCGTGACGGTTGGGCCTTCCGCTTCCCCGGCCGCTGCAGCGACCCCGGCCTTCAGTCCCGCGACGGCAGGAAAATCGATCATCGGCAAGCTTCCAGCTCAAGGGCGCGACGCTTGGCTGCGCCGCCTCGTCGGCGTACGCGCGGCGCACGCCTGCACCGATCCGGTGGGATCGGTGCAGGGGACCACCCCTCGTCCCGCCCGGATCAGGCCCGACCGGATGCGGCCGGACGGGCCCTGTCTCGACCGCCCGCCACGCCTGCTCGCCGGGGGGCGGTCAACTTTCACAACGTCAGAGTGTCCGCCGAAGCAACATCCACCCCGCCCGGGAGTGATCCAGCGTCAGCGATTCTTCGCCTGCTCGGCGATATAGGCCTTCGGGTCGGCCTCGTCGACGCGCACGATCGGGTCCTTCTTGCCTGAGCCGAGCGGCGCATTCGCCGCCGGAAGCCGATAACCCTTCGGCGGCTCGACGAGACGCTCGCGCGTGGGCTCCTGCCCGTAGGCGATGTTCGCCGTCTCTTCCTTCTTGACACCGGTCGTCTTCAGCACGTCCGGATGGACCCAATGGTCGCCACGACACTGGTCGCCGTAGCAGTTCCTGGGGCCGGGGGCGGAATTCGTCCCGACGCGGCGGCCGGCCTGCAGCTCCTGCGGCGAGAGGCGGCCGCCCTGCCGAGGATCGCGCTCGCTCTTCACGGGCACGGGCTTGCGCGCCTCCTCTTCCTCGCGCTGGCGGGCGAGCACGTCCGGATCCTTCGGCCAGGCCGCATTGCGGGCGGCAACGGCCCTCTCGTCCTGGGGCGGCGGCAACTGCCCGAGCTTCGGCGGCACGACGAGGGGCGCGCGCTCACGATAATCGATACGCTCGCCTTCCTTGTCGACGAAGCCGAGATTGCCGAGGAGGTCCTTCATGAACACGCCCTCCTGCGCCTGCGCGCCGGTCGCGGCGAGAAGCGCGATCGCGAGGGAAGCGGCTGCGACAAACCCGCTCGTCTTCACGTCGTGACGCATCATGGCTCCGTCCAATATCGCTTTGCGGTCGGCCCTGGGCCGGATCGCTTGCACCGTGCTTGAGGCGATTGTGAGGCGCCCCGCGCTCACGCTCCGCCGCCTCCGCCCACGCCGGTCGCCGCACGGCGCCTTTCGAGGAAGACGGAGTCATACAGAAGTACGCCCACCCCGGCAACGATGGCGGCATCGGCAATGTTGAACACGTACCAGCTGAAGCTGCCGGCGTGCAGGTGCACGAAATCGAGCACGGCCCCGTAGGCCACGCGGTCGACGGCATTGCCCACCGCGCCGCCGACGAGGAGGCCGAGCGCCACGGCGATGATCCTCGCCGGCGTGCGGCTCATCCACACGGACAAGCCGACCGCCGCCACGATCGAGAGCACCACGAGCAGCCAGCGGCCGAGGTCCGTCGACTGCTGGAAGAGCCCGTAGGAGATGCCCCGGTTCCAGACGAGCGTGAACTCGAGGAAGGGAGCGAGCACGAGCGGCTCGGTCCACGCCCGGACGTCGGCGATGAAATAGAGCCAGAGCTTGGTCGCCTGATCGAGGACGAGCGTGACGAGGGCGACGAGCGTACCGAGGCGGGCCGGGCTCATGGTCACGCCGCCTCGTTGCGGGCATCCCACTCGCGCAGGGCCGCGGCATCGCGCGGGGTCACGTCCGGATAGGCCGGGTCGCTGCCCACGTCGGGCGAGATCTTCCACGAGCGGGCGCATTTGCGCCCCTCGGCCAGTGCCGGCACCACGGCGACGCCTGGAACATCATCGAGACGGAATGCCTCCGCCGGCCCCTCTCCCTTGGTGATCTGCACGCCCGAGGTGATGCAAACCTCCGCGAAATCGACGCCCTTCAGCGCCGCGAGCAGATCGGCGTCGGCGATATGGACGACCGGCGCCGCCTCGAGGCTCGCGCCGATGCGCTTCGCCGCGCGCTCGATCTCCAGGGCGCCGGTGACGACGCGGCGCACGCGGCGGATCCGGGCCCATCTGTCGGCGAGCTTCTCGTCCTTCCACTCCGAAGGAATGGTCGGGAACTGCTCGAGGTGCACCGATCCCGTCTCGGACGGGAAGCGGGCGATCCACGCCTCCTCCGCCGTGAAGGCGAGGATCGGCGCGAACCAGATGGTGATGCAGCGGAAGATCTGATCGATCACCGTGAGTGCGGCCTTGCGCCTGAGGCTCGAATAGGGATCGCAGTACAGCGCGTCCTTGCGCACGTCGAAGTAGAAGGCCGACAGGTCCGTGGTCATGAAGGCCGACAGCGCCGCGACCACGCGCTTGTAGTCGAAGGCGGCATAGGCCTCGCGCACGACGGTGTCGAGCTCGACGAGCCGGTGCAGCATGAGCCGCTCGAGCTCGGGCATCTTCGCCGCGGGCACGAGATCGTGCCCGTGGAAGTGGTGGAGGGTGCCGAGCATCCAGCGAATGGTGTTGCGCAACTTGCGGTAGGTCTCGACGAAGGTCTTGAGAATCTCCGGGCCGATGCGCAGGTCGTCGGAATAGTCGGCCGCGGCCACCCACAGGCGCAGGATGTCGGCGCCCGACGTGCGCATGACCTCCTGCGGCGCCACGACGTTGCCCTTCGACTTCGACATCTTCTCGCCCTTCTCGTCGAGGACGAAGCCGTGGGTCAGCACGATGTCGTAGGGCGCGCGCCCGCGCGTGCCGCAGCTCTCGAGGAGCGAGGAATGGAACCAGCCACGATGCTGGTCCGATCCCTCGAGATACATGACCTGATCGTGGCCGCCGTCGATCCTGCGCCTGGTCTTGAGATCGTCGCGCGCCTCCAGCGTGAAGGAATGCGTCGAGCCTGAATCGAACCAGACGTCGAGGATGTCGTCGACCTTCTCGAAATCGGCCGCATCGTAGTCTGGCGCGAGGAAGCGCGCCCCATCCACGTCGGCGAACCAGGCGTCGGCGCCTTCGTCCAAGAAGGCCTCGGCAATGCGGTCGTTGACCTTCTCGTCCTTGAGGACGTCGCCCGCCTTGAGCCCCTTTTCCGGCAGGTCGCGCCTGGCTACGAAGACGGTGATGGGCACGCCCCAGGCGCGTTGACGCGAGATGACCCAGTCGGGCCGGTTCTCGATCATGCCGTTGATGCGCCGCTCGCCCGCCGCCGGCACCCACCGCGTCCGCTTGATGGCCTCGAGGGCGCGGTGCCGGAGCGTGTCTCCGGCGCGTGCCTCGCCGCGCGGACCTGACTGGATGTCCTTGTCCATGGCGATGAACCACTGCGGCGTGTTGCGGAAGATGAGAGGCGCCTTGGACCGCCAGGAATGCGGATACTGGTGCTTCATGCGCCCCCGCGCGATGAGGGCGCCGGCCGCGGCGAGGGCCTCGATCACGCGCCTGTTGGCGCCGCCTTCCTTGCCCTTGTCGTCGAAGACGCGAGCACCGGCGAAGAGCGGGATCGTCTCGTAGTAGGCCCCGTCGGGTCCGACCGTGTGCGGCACGAGCCCCTGGTCCTGCGGCGCCGTGAAGGCGGCGCGATGGTTGAGCCAGGTGTTGTAGTCGTCGGCGCCGTGGCCGGGCGCGGTATGCACGAAGCCCGTGCCCGCGTCGTCGGTGACGTAGTCGGCCGGCAGCAGGGGCACGGTGAAATCCCAGAAGCCGTGGGCACCGGCGACGCCGCGCAGAGGATGGGCGCAGGAGCCGATGCGCGCCGGATCGACCGCGCGCACCTTCTCGTAGGCATCCACCTTTGCCGCCTTGAACACCTCGTCGGCGAGCTTCGTCGCCAGGACGAAGGTGTCGCCGATCTGGGCCCAATTATCCTCGGGCGCCGCCGTGACCCGGTAGAGCCCGTACTCGATGTTCGGGTGATAGGCGACGGCCCGGTTCGCCGGGATCGTCCAGGGCGTCGTCGTCCAGATGACGACGCTCGCCCCGGCGAGGTCGGCCTCCGACGCGACCCCCGAGACCACGACGGGGAACTTGACGAAGATCGTGTTGGAGGTGTGCTCCTGATACTCCACCTCGGCCTCGGCCAGAGCCGTGCGTTCGACGATCGACCACATCACGGGCTTCGAGCCGCGATAGAGCTGATTCGTCATCGCGAACTTCATGAGTTCACGTGCGATCTGGGCCTCGGCCTCGTAGGCCATCGTCGTATAGGGGTTCTCCCAATCGCCCTCGACGCCGAGACGCTTGAACTCCTCCCGCTGCACGGCGATCCACTTCTCGGCGAAGGCGCGGCACTCGCGGCGGAACTCGACGACCGGCACCTCGTCCTTGTTCTTGCCCCGCGCGCGGTATTCCTCCTCGATCTTCCACTCGATCGGCAGGCCGTGGCAGTCCCAGCCGGGGACGTAGTTGGAATCGTGGCCGAGCATCTGCTGCGAGCGCACGACCATGTCCTTGAGGATCTTGTTGAGCGCGTGGCCGATATGAATGTTGCCGTTGGCGTAGGGCGGGCCGTCGTGCAGCACGAAGCGCGGGCGCCCCTTGCCCGCCTGGCGCAGACGGGAATAGAGGCCGATGCGCTGCCAGCGGGCGAGGATCTCCGGCTCGCGCTGCGGCAGCCCGGCGCGCATCGGAAAATCCGTCTGGGGCAGGAACAGCGTCTGCGAATAGTCGCGCGTCTGAAGGGCGGGAACGGACGTGTCGGTCATGGGTCGGCCGGTTCGAAGCGATCGCCGTCACACCGGACGGCACAGGTGCGAGATGTGGTCGATCGGGCCGCCTGCGACCATCCTGTCGCCGACGGCTGAGAATCCCGGCCCCTCGCGCGGCCGAAGTCTGCTGGTGAGACCTCGCGCCTCTTAAGCGAAGGCCGGGCCGTTAATTCGCGATATGTGCGGGCGCGACCGCGCGCGCTCCACGATCACAGGCTCGGTCATGCCGGTCTTCTAGCAGCCGAGCACGCGCGAATAAAGGCCGTCGGCGCCCGGCCCGCCGGCATCCCCCTCATCAAACCTGCGCCGTCCCGGGCGCGGCGAGGCGGGTCTCCACATCCGCCTTCAGGCGTCGGGCTTCCGCGACCAGACCCTGGGCCATCTCGTCGATCTCGCGCGTCGCCCCGCCCACCTGCAGCGCCGTGCGATCGACGGCGCTGATCGACTGGTCGAGATGGCTGGCCGAGGAAGCGGCTGCCTCGATGGAGCGGGCGATCTCGCGCGTCGCGTTGCTCTGCTGGTCGACGGCCTCGGCGATGGTCATCGTCATGCGATCGATGGATTCGATCGTGCCCGTGATCGCGCCGATCGCCGTGACCGCCCGTGCGGCGGCCTCCTGCATCGCGGCGATCTGGGTGCGGATGTCCTCGGTGGCGCGGGCCGTCTGGTTGGCGAGCGCCTTCACCTCCTGCGCCACGACGGCGAAGCCGCGGCCGGCCTCCCCGGCGCGCGCCGCCTCGATGGTGGCGTTGAGGGCGAGCAGGTTCGTCTGTTCCGCGATCGCCGTGATGAGCGTGACCACCTCGCCGATCTTGGCGCTCGACCGGTCGAGCGCATCGACGAGGGCGCTCGTCTCCTCGACCTCCTTCACGGCCCGCGCCGCGATCCCCGACCCTTGCGTGAGCTGTCGGCCGATCTCGGCGATCGAACTCGTCAGCTCGACAGCGGCGGCCGCTGCTGTCTGGACGCCGTCGGTGGACTGGGAGGCGGCCCGGATGGCGGCGCGCATCTCGTCCGCGACGGTGGTGCAGGTGTCATTCATGGACCGCGCGCGGCCGGCGAGCTTGCGCAGGCTCTCTTCGAGCCGCATCACCGAGGCGGCGACGAGTTGCCGCAGATCCTCGTTGACACGCCCGTGCCTCGCCGCCTTCTCGCCGAGGTCCCGGCGAAGGTTCTCGCTCTCGACCTGGCGCTGGCGGCCTGCCACGAGCTCCTGGCGGATCGCGTCCAGCGCGACCACCGCCGCAATCCCGTCGGAGCCGGCCCCGAGGCTCGGTACGGGCGCGGCGAATTCACCCCGGGCGAGGCGCACCAGTTCCTCGATAAGCAGCGCCCGCTTCTGGGCCTCCGACAGGACGAAAGCGGCAGCAAGGGCCGCGACCGCCCCCGCCACTGGCAGGGCAGTGAGGTAAGCCGGCAATCGAAGCGCCTGAGCGAGCATTGGCGCAGCAACGAGGGCCGCGGTGGCGAGCGCGAACAGCCCTCCAATGGCCGCGATGCTGCGCACCAGCGAGGCGGGAAACGAACGGATCAGGGACATCGGCAAAGTCGGCAATGGGGCAATCGGCCACCATCCTGCGGGTAATCCGTTAAGGAAGGGTGGAGCCTGCCCGCCGCTCCTCAGCCGATGAACGAGCGAGGCTCGCGGCGCATCGCCGCATCGGCGAGCAGACGGCGCGCCGCCGCCGAATCGCGATCCATCTGCGCCACCAGCGCCTCCACGGAAGCGAAGCGCTCCTCCCCGCGGATCCAGCCGACGAACTCGACATCCACCGCTTGGCCGTAGAGGTCACCGACAAAGTCCAAGATATGCACTTCGAGGAGCGGTGCGCCGTTGTCGAAGGTCGGACGGCGGCCGAAACTCGCAACCGCGTCGTGCACGACGCCGGCCACCGCGATGCGCACGGCGTAGATGCCGTGGCGGAGTGTACAGTCGTCCGGCAGGCGCAGGTTCGCCGTCGGATAGCCGAGCGTACGCCCGCGCTTGTCGCCATGGCGCACATCCGCGCGTGCGAACCAGCGATAGCCGAGGAGATCGGCAGCAGCCGCGACGTCGCCCCGCTCCAGAGCGCGGCGCACCGCCGTGGAAGACACGGGCTCGTCGCCGTCGCCGACCGGCGCCACGACAGTCACGGGAATGCCGTGCTGCGCCGCCCGTTCCTTGAGGAAGGCCGGCGATCCCTCGCGCCCCTTGCCGAAATGAAAGTCGTGCCCGACGACAATGCCCGACACGTCGAGCCGGCGCACGAGCAGATCGTCGACGAAGGCCCCCGCGTCGGTCGCCGCGAGCGCCGCGTCGAAGTCGAGAACGATGAGGCCGGACAGGCCGAGGCGGGCGGCCACCGCCGCCTTCACCGGCAGTGGCGTCAGGCAGAAATGCGGCCTGTCGGGGCCGAAGAACCGGCGCGGGTGGGGCTCGAAGGTCAGGATGGCAGCGGGCCGTTCCCGGGATGCGGCGAGCGACCGCGTGGCGGCCACCACCGCTTGGTGGCCCCGATGCAGGCCATCGAAATTGCCGATCGCGACGACCGGCCGCGCTAGGGCGGCGGGCAATGTGCCGGCACCCCGCCAAAGGACGAAGGGCGTCGGTCGAATCGCGGGAGGAACCTGGTCGGCCATATGCATGCGGGATCACCGTCTAGAGCGGGACGGGGAAAAGTGGCAACCGGCTTCCCCTCCCATCCCGCTCTAACTTATTCGAATTGATCACGTTTATGATCCTGGATCGACACGACCCGAGATCATCGTGATCCGGCGGCGCGGACCCTGACAACAAGGCCGAGGCGGGGTCAAGCACGGATGTGAAGAAGCACCCCTGCCGCGCTGCCGGCCGAGGTCCCCTCAGCGCGGCCGGCGCGAGGGAACGGAGACCCAGGCCTCACCCTCGAGCACGGGACTTCCGTCCACGAGGCATTCGCAGAACAGGCGGACCCGCCGGCGGTTCTCGACGAGTTCCACCACCTCAACAGCGGCCGTGACGACGTCGCCGATCTTCACCGGCGCGAGGAACTGCAGCGTCTGTGACAGGTAGACGGCGCCGGGCCCCGGCAGGCGCGTGCCGAGCACCGCCGACACGAGGCTCGCGGTGAACATGCCGTGGGCAATGCGCTGGCCGAAGCGCGTCTGCGCGGCGTAGGCGTCGCTCAGGTGGATCGGATTGCGGTCACCGGTGACGTCCGCAAAGCTCGTGACATCCGCCGCCATCACGGTCCGCATCAGGGATTCGCGCATGCCGAGCGCAAGATCCTCGAAATAGTATGTGCGCAGCATGGCGTCCCGCATTGCGACCGTTCCCCGCCCCGCGGCGCTCCGAACGATGCCACTTCGTTGTTGCATTGCAACAATCTAAGCCTGCACGCCGCCGTTGGACCATGCGACTTTCGGTCAGACAGGCTGCTGCTTTCGCCGTAGACCGCCAGTTCCCCCCGGGGTTTCGCCACCCCCGTTAACCGCTTCGCAACGCGCTCGCCCTAGTGTCGACACGACACGGGAGCCGCCGACGCAACCTTCCTCGCGCCCTCCCGCGAGACCGCTTGCCTGCGTCTCGAGGTGATCACCGGAGCCTGACCATGGCCGTTGACCTGTCGATGCCCATCCTCGTCGTGGACGACTACCAGACGATGGTGCGCATCATTCGCAACCTCCTGAAGCAGATCGGCTTCGAGGACGTGGACGAGGCGTCGGACGGGACGACCGCTTTGGCCAAGATGCGCGAAAGGCGGTATGCGCTCGTGATTTCCGACTGGAACATGGAGCCGATGACGGGCTACGAGCTCCTCCAGCAGGTGCGTGCCGACGCGACGCTGAATCACACGCCCTTCATCATGGTGACGGCCGAGTCGAAGACCGAGAATGTCGTCGCTGCCAAGAAGGCGGGCGTCAACAACTACATCGTCAAGCCGTTCAACGCGCAGACCCTCAAGGCCAAGATCGAGCAGGTCTGCGGCGCCTGACGGACGCGCCAGGGGTCATCGCGCCTTCTCCAGCGTGCCTCGCAGGGCCGCGTCATCTCACCATACCAGACTGTCGATCACCGCGGCGGGTCGGGGCGTCTGCGTGCCGAGCCAGGCGGCGAGCACGTCGCGGGCGATGTTCCCGTCGCTCCCCGAGAACTCGGCCGCGTGAATACCGCGAGCGACGAGCAGTGCCGGAAGTCCCATCACGGCAGCCCCCGCCACATCGGTGCGGATGGCATCGCCGATGCACAGGATGCGGCCGTGGTCGACCGGCGCCCCGCGAATCTCGGCCGCTCGCCGCAGCGCCGCCTCGTAGATCGGGCGATGCGGCTTGCCGGCATAGCTCACGCGCCCGCCCATCGCCTCGTAGAGCTCGGCCAGCGCACCGGCGCAATAGACGAGCTTGCTGCCGCGCTCGACAACCAGGTCTGGGTTGGCGCAGATCATCGGCAGATCGTGCGCGAGCATCACGGCGAGCGTCTCGCGGTAGTCCTCCGGCGTCTCGGTGTCGTCGTCGAGGAGGCCGGTGCAGACGACATAGGTCGCGACATCCGGCGCGACGAGCGGTGCATCGAGGCCGGTGAAGATGGGCAGATCGCGTGGCGGACCGAGGTGATGCACGGGCTTGCCGGCACGCGCGGCAACCTCGGTGCGCGTCACGTCGCCCGAAGTGACGACGGCGTCGTAGGCGCTGCGCGGCACCCCGAGCCTGTCGAGCATGTCGATGACCTCGCCGTTCGGACGCGGCGCGTTCGACACGAGCAGCGTCGTGCCGCCCCTCTGCCGGAAGCGGGACAGCGCCTCGCCTGCCTCCGGAAAGGCACGCGTGCCGTCGTGCAGCACACCCCACACATCGCAGAGCAGGAGATCATGTTCGCCCGCCATCGCGGACAGGCCCGCGATGGCGGGAACGGGGGCCGGCTGGCCGGTCATGTGGTCACCGAAATGGGTCGTGAGAGCGCTGCGAGGCGCGCTACCGGCGCGCCCGCGCCCTGTCAAGCACTCCACCGTGTCACGCGCTCGCCCGACGCAGGAAGGCGCGGAAAGGCTTCCGCTCGGTCGCCTCGGCCTGCGCCGCCGGAATGATGACGGGAGGGGTCTCCACGGGGACGGACGGCACCGCGAGGCGCGCGGGCCTGGGCGCGGGCTCCCTCGCCGGAGGCGCCGCCGGGCGCCCGGCCCGCGGGCCGCCGAACACCTCCGCGCGCACCGGACGCGGCGGCGCGAAGAGGAAGCCCTGGGCCAGCGGCACGTTCAGGTCGAGGAGATCGACGACCGCTGCCTCGGTCTCCACCTGTTCGACGATCAGCGCGATGCCGGCGCGCCCGAGCATCGCCGCAAGGTCGGCCGGATCGATCGCGGCACCGTTCGCCGCACCGGAGAGCATCATGGCCGCCGGCACCTTGACGAACCGCACGCCCCGTTCCGCCAGATCGAGCGGATCGAGGCGCAGGTCGGTCACGTGGTCCATGGCGAAGCGCACCCCGCAAGCGGCAAGCTCCGCCAGCGCGCCGGCCCGCTCCGCATCGAGATGCCGCAGGGTGCGCTGCGGCAACTCGAAGACGAGACGACCTGCCGTGTCGGCATTGGCGGACACGATGCGCACGATCGACCGCAGGAAACCCGTCTCGGCGATCGCCGCCGGCGACAGATTGCAGGACACGAGCGCTTCAGCGCCGCGCCCGGCGAGGTGGCGCGCCACCTTCACCGCGCGCGTGACGACGTTCTGATCAAGCTGCGCGACGAGCCCGCGGCGCTCGGCCACGGGGAGGAACTCGGCGGGGACGAGCACCTCGCCCTCATCGCACTGCAGGCGGCTCAACGCCTCGTAGAGCCTGATCTTGCGCTGCGGCAGCGTGACGACGGGCTGCAGATGCAGCTCCACCCGGTCCTCGGCCAGCGCGCGGGCGATCGCCTCGACGCGCGCCCCGTCGCCGCCGGGCGATTTCTCGCGCCGCACCCCGAGCAGGGCTTCGCGACGGCGCGCCGGCGCGCCGGCAGGATCCCCCCCCGCCGTCCGAACGGTGCGCGCATCACCCCCTTCAGGAGCGGCCAGCGCCGGGTGGGCGCCCGGCCCGGCGAGAGCCGACTGGGCACCGGGAGCATTGAGCTGCCGGTCGTGAGCCGCCACAGTCTCGGCCACATCCTTCATGAGGCCGCCGAGAAGCCCGATCTCGGCCGTCAGCTCGGCGAGCGTCGCGCGCACCGCGCGATCCGCTTGCACATCGACGTGGGCGACACGCCCTTCCAGAGCGAGGAGTCGCGCTGTGATACCCTGCAACGCCGCCACAGCATCGCCTGTCGTCCGGCGCGATCGACGGGCCGTCGCGACGGCACCGACGCTCGCCCCCACGCCGGCGAGCCCTGCGAGGAAGGCCGGAAGCGCGAGATCGACGCCTCCGCCCCGAGCCACCAAGCCGATGCCGGCAGCCCCTGCCAGCGCTGTCCCGGTGAGAATTGCCAAAGTCTTTCCGCGTCGCCAATGCGGCGCCATGTTCAGCCCAAGCCCCATCATCGACCGCACTCGCCCCAGCGGCCTCATCAAATCACTACGAATCAGTGTGCCCAGCCCTGATTCGCATGTTCGATTCACGCCGTCTACCGAGGATTTGCGCGACGGAAGGCGCCTGTTCTGACATCGCGCGCGAAGATTACACGCAACACTTGTCGAAGCCTGCGCCGCTCGCGCAGAGCGTTCAGGGTCTCACGGCCGTCATGGCGTCGAGGCCAGCGCGCTTCAGATCGGACGCCAGCCGCTCGACGATCGGCGAGGCGAAAGCGCACCTTTCAAACAGGAGGCGCGGATTGCGGCCCATCTCGGGCACGAGGGTCAGCAGGCGCCGCAGGCTCCTGGCGGCTCGCTCGCCGTCCCCGTCGGCGTCCGCGGCGATGGCGCGCGCCACGAGGCCAAGAGGGTCGTCGTCTCCCACGATGCGGCTGGAGGCGCTGCGCGCCTTGGCATCGTCTCCGGTCATGTGGGCGCCGAGGAAGATGAAGAAATCGAGCCACGGCGGATGGGCAGGGTTGCCGGCCCGGGCCTGCTCCAGCATCGGCAGCCCCTCCGCGTAGCGTGCAAATGCGATGTGGCGCGCGCCGAGGTCGGCCAGAATGTTGGTATCGTCGGGATTGCGCTCGAGAGCCTTGCGCCCGGCGGCGAAGGCCTCGGCATGCTCCCCGCGGATGAAGTGGACGTCGAGGAGCGCCTGATGTGCGCGCGCGCTTTCCGGCGCGATCTGCACCGCCTTCATCGCCGCCGCGAGAGCCCGGTCCAGCGTGGCCCCGGCCCGATGGTTGTAGCCGGAGCGGTACTCCTCGAGATAGGCGAAGGCGAGACTGGCCTGGGCCGAGGCAAAACCCGGTTGGGCGGCAACCACGGCCTCCAGGCAGTCACGCACCTCCGCGTGCCTCGCCTCGGTCGGCCCATGCCAGTAATCGAAGGCCATGCTGAGGCACCGCCATTCGGGCGGCGCGGCCGGCCGGTTTCGCAGATCGGCGAAGATCACCCCGTAGGGTTGCGCGATCGTGGCGGCGATGCTCCGCGCCAGCCACAGCTCAGCGTTGGTCGTTGCATTCTCGGGGCCGACGGGCTGGAAGTCGCGGGTCCAGACCACGGCACCCGAGGCCTCGTGGATCAGGCGCGCCGAGACGGCCACGGTGTCGAGCAGATTGGCGAGGCGCAACACGAGGCGATATCGCTCGGCCGCCCGCGGCAGGCTGTCTGCGGCCCCCGGCGCCGCGGCGGATCGATCGAGGACCTGGACCTCGTCGAAACGCGCGATGGCATTCGCGACCCCGATCACCAGACTGTTGCCTGAGAACCAGGCTGGCATCGCACCCTGGGTCTCGACCGGCTCCACGACGACGAGCGGCAGATAGGGCGCGAAGCGAGACTGCGCCTCCGGCCTCGCGACGGTCCGCTCGTGCAGTCCGTCTTCCCGGGATGGATAGCCCTGGCGCAGACCGAAGGTCGGCAGGAAGAGGGCCGCGATCAAGGCTGCCAGCGCCAAGGCCAGAGCCGCGGCAGCAAGGCCGCGGTGGTCGTCGAGCCAGGAAGCGGCGGCCGGCAAACCGTGGGCTTCATGCTCCTGCTCCTGGAGCGTTGGCGACGCTGCATTGTGCTGGAACTGCGGCACATAGCTCCCGCGCGGGATGTCGATGCGCACCGGATCCGCGCCGCCGGCATCCGTATAGTAGGTATCGAGCGCTCGCCGCAGTCGCATGGCCTCGACGCGCACGATGGGATCCGCCTGCGGATCGAAGCTGTCGTCCCGGCCGAGGGCTTCCGTCGCGATGGTATAGCCCTTGATCTCCTGCGCACGGCCTTCGAGCGTGCGCTCGACCACGAAGGTCAGGAAGGCGGAGAGCTGGGGCGCGCTGCGGAACGCATCGCTGGCAAGAACGCGCGCCAGCGCTTCCCGAATCTCCTCGCGCGGAACGGGTTCAGTCTCGATAACAGGGGTTGCGAGTTCGGCCATACTCCTGCCGCATCGTAAACGCCCCCCTTGGCCGCACTCTATACGCCAGATTTCCGCACCGTCATCAACTCTGCGCAGCGGCGCGGGCCGGTCATGCGCCCGGCGCGAGTTTCGCATCCCCACGCGGCTTGTTAGGCTCGCCGGCAGAGGACGCGCAAGAGGAGAAGCCATGTCGCTCGCCCACGATCAGCTCGCCGCCCACAAGGGCGCCGCTCCGAACGATCTGGAGGCATTCTGGTTGCCCTTCACGGCCAACCGCGCCTTCAAGAAGAACCCGCGCATGATCACCGGCGCCAAGGACATGCACTATATCGCCGCCGACGGCCGCAAGGTGATGGACGGCGCCGCCGGCCTCTGGTGCTGCAATGCCGGCCACAACCGCGATCCGATCGTCGCCGCGATCAGGGCCCAGGCCGGTGAGCTCGACTATGCGCCCGCCTTCCAGTTCGGCCATCCCAAGGCCTTCGCGCTCGCCGCCCGCATCGCGGCCCTCGCCCCCGGCGACCTCGACCACGTCTTCTTTGCCAATTCCGGCTCAGAGGCTGTCGACACGGCGCTGAAGATCGCCCTCGCCTACTGGAACATCCAGGGCAAGGGCTCCAGGACGCGCCTCATCGGCCGCGAGCGCGGGTATCACGGGGTGGGCTTCGGGGGCATCTCCGTCGGCGGCATCGTCAACAATCGCAAGTTCTTCGGCTCGCTCCTCGCCGGCGCCGACCACCTGCCGCACACCTATAGCCGTGAGCAGCAGGCCTTCAGCCGCGGCGAGCCCGAATGGGGCGCCCATCTCGCCGACGACCTCGAGCGCATCGTGGCGCTGCACGACGCCTCGACCATCGCCGCCGTCATCGTCGAGCCCATGGCCGGCTCGACCGGCGTGCTGGCGCCGCCCAAGGGCTACCTCAGGCGCCTGCGCGAGATCTGCGACAAGCACGGCATCCTTCTCGTCTTCGACGAGGTGATCACCGGTTTCGGGCGCCTCGGCTTCGCCTTTGCGGCCGAGCGCTACGGCGTCGTGCCGGACATGATCACCTTCGCCAAGGGCGTGAACTCCGGCACCGTGCCCATGGGCGGTGTCGTGGTGCGCAAGGGCATCTACGAAGCCTTCATGAAGGGCCCGGAGCACGTCATCGAGCTCTTCCACGGTTACACCTATTCCGCCCATCCGCTCGCCTGCGCGGCGGGCCTTGCGGCCCTCGACGTCTATCGCGACGAGGGCCTGTTCGAGCGCGCAAGGCAGCTCGAAGGCGCCTGGGCGGACGCAATCCACAGCCTCAAGGGCCTGCCCAACGTGCTCGACATCCGCACCATCGGCATCGTCGGCGCGGTGGACCTCGCCCCGAAGCCCGACGCCGTCGGCAAGCGTGCCTACGAGGCGATGGACGTCGCCTTCCGCGAGCACGACCTGATGATCCGCATCACGGGCGACACCATCGCCCTCTCCCCGCCCCTCATCCTGCGCGAAGACGACATCGGCGAGATCGCCGACAAGCTCGCCAAGGTCATCAAGGCGGTGGCTTGAGGAGAGACCCCGGAGGCCTCGCGCCGCCGTGCATGCGATGGTGGCACTGTAACGCGCGCGCGGCACCGCGCGGCGTTCGCGCCGTGCCGCGCGCAGCCCGATGAGGGATGACAGGACCCCTTGCCTGCGCTAGGACGCGCCGTTCTCTCTTTCCGACGGCGCGTCCTCCTCTCATGTCCAAGCCCGAGCAGCCGAACGTTCTGAAACAGCCTCTGCCGAGGCTCGTCGCCCGTCAGCCGCGCGGCTTCGTCGACCGCAGCTCACCCGATATCGCGGCGACGGACCGGATGCTCGCGGCCATTCGCGAGACCTACGAGCTCTATGGCTTCGAGGCTGTGGAGACGCCCTTCGTCGAGTTCACCGACGCGTTGGGCAAGTTCCTGCCAGACCAGGACCGGCCGAACGAAGGCGTGTTCTCCTTCCAGGACGACGACGAACAGTGGCTGTCGCTGCGCTACGATCTGACCGCGCCGCTCGCTCGCTACGTCGCCGAGAACTTCGACACCCTGCCCAAGCCCTACCGCAGCTATCGCAGCGGCTGGGTGTTCCGCAACGAGAAGCCCGGCCCCGGCCGCTTCCGCCAGTTCATGCAGTTCGATGCCGACACGGTCGGCGCAGCCTCCGTCGCAGCTGACGCCGAGATCTGCATGATGGCGGCCGACACGCTGGAACGCGTGGGAATCGCGCGCGGCGACTACGTCATCAAGGTCAACAACCGCAAGGTGCTCGACGGCGTGCTCGAAACCATCGGGCTCGCGGGCGAGGAGAAGGCCCACACGCGCCTCGTGGTGCTGCGCGCCATCGACAAGCTCGACCGACTCGGCCCCGACGGCGTGCGCGCACTCCTCGGCGAAGGCCGCCGCGACGAGAGCGGCGACTACACCAAGGGCGCCGGCCTGCCCGCTGATCTCGTCGACCACGTGCTCGCCCTCACCGGCGCCAAGGGTCAGACCGCGCAGGCGACGCTCGCCAATCTCGCCAGGGTGGTCGGCGCCTCCGCGCGCGGGGCCGAGGGCGTGGCCGAGCTCGAGGAGATCGCCTCACTCGTCGCCGCGGCAGGCTATGCCGACGGGCGCGTGGAGATCGACCCCGCCGTGGTGCGCGGCCTCGAATATTACACCGGTCCCGTCTACGAGGCGGAGCTGACCTTCGAGGTGAAGGACGACGAAGGGCGTCCCGTGCGCTTCGGCTCCGTCGCGGGCGGCGGACGCTACGACGGGCTCGTCGCCCGCTTTCGCGGCGAGCCGGTGCCGGCGACCGGCTTCTCCATCGGCGTGTCGCGCCTGCTTGCTGCCTTGAAGCTCGTCAAGAGCCCGATCGTCACCGATGCAGCCGCCCGCGGGCCTGTCGTCGTCCTCGTCATGGACCGCGACCAGGTGGCTCATTACCAGGCGATGGTGGCGCGCCTGCGTGCGGCCGGCATCCGGGCGGAGATGTATCTCGGCTCCTCCGGCATGAAGGCGCAGATGAAATATGCGGACCGGCGCGGCAGCCCCTGCGTGGTCATCCAGGGCTCGAACGAGCGCGCCGCGGGCGAGGTACAGATCAAGGACCTGATCGAGGGCGCGGCGCAGGCCGCGGCCAAGGCCGGCTCCATTGCCGACAGCGCCGAATACCGCGCCCAGCGCCTCGCCCAGTTCTCGGTCGGCGAGGACCTGCTCGTCGAGGCTGTGCGCGAGGTGCTCGCGCGGCACGGGGGCTGAGAGGCCGCCGGACGCACGGGTCAGGGCGTTGCTCGCCGGCGCACCATCCCGGGCCGGGCAGCACTCCGTTCACCCTCGCCGGCGAAAGGGGTCGCCTGCCGGCGCCCCCCTTGCTAAAGACGAACCGCCGCGAGGAGGCGGGAAGGATTCAGTGACGATTGCAGCGGACAGGACCGAGGCGCTGATGGCGCTTTTCACGCGCGAGGGCTACCGGCGCGTGGAGCCCGCCGTGCTGCAGCCGGTGGACGTGTTTCTCGACCTCTCCGGCGAGGACATCCGCCGACGCATGTTCGTCACGCAGGACGCGGCCGGCAACGAGCTGTGCCTGAGGCCCGACTACACGATCCCCGTCAGCCGCGACTACCTCGCCTCCGTCGAGTCAGGCTCCCCCGCCGCCTACAGCTATCTCGGACCCGTCTTTCGCCTGCGGGCCGGCGAGACCGGCGAGTTTCCGCAGGCCGGCATCGAGTCCTTCGGCCGCGAGGATCGCGAGGCGGCCGACGCCGAAATCCTCGCCCTCGGCATAGAGGCCGTGACGAGCCTCGGTCTCTCCGACATGACGGTGAAGCTCGGCGACGTCGCCATCCTGACGCGCCTGCTCGCCGCGCTCGACCTGCCCGCCCTGACCCAGCGGCGTGTTCTGCGCGCCGTCGTGCAGGGGCGCGCGGAGGCGGCCCTGGCCGAGGACGACGCGGCGGGGGAGCCCCGCACCGGAGCGGACCATGCCGGGCTCCTCGCCGCCATCGAGGGTCAGGATCCCAAGGCCGCGCACGCCTTCGTCGAGGACGTCCTGTCCATCGCCGGCATCAGCAAGGTCGGCGGGCGCACGGCCGGCGAGATCGCCGAGCGCTTCCTCGCCCGCGCCGCGGCGCGCAACGGCGCCATCTCCGCGGAGATGCGGGCTGTCATCGGCCGCTATCTCGCCATTTCCGGGGATCCCGACACGGCCGCCGTGGCGCTGCGCGCCCTCGCCCGCGATGCGGCGCTCGACCTCGATGCCGCGATCGACTCCTTCGAGGCCCGCACGGGCTTCATGGCCGCCCGCGGCATCGACGTGGCGAGCCTGTCCTTCTCGGCAGGGTTCGCCCGCAACCTCGACTACTATACGGGCTTCATCTTCGAGGTGATCGACCCGCACCGGCCGCATCTCAAGCCCATCGTCGGTGGCGGCCGCTACGACGGCCTGCTCACCCATCTCGGCGCACCGCAGCCGATCCCGGCCGTCGGCTGTTCGATCTGGCTCGATCGCCTCGGCCTGCGCAGCGCGATGGCCGCGCCTGCGCCGGCAAACCCGGGAGACGCGTCATGAGCGAGGCCCCGCTCGTTCTCGCCGTCCCCTCCAAGGGGCGGCTGCAGGAGAACGCCGCCGCCTTCTTCGCCCGCGCCGGCCTCACCTTCGTGCAGTCGCGGGGCGCCCGCGACTATCGCGGCACGCTGAAGGGCCTTGCCGGTGTTGAGGTCCTTTTTCTCTCGGCCTCCGAGATTGCCGCCCAGCTTGCGTCCGGCGCCGCGCATCTCGGCATCACCGGCGAGGACCTGATCCGCGAGGACATTCCCGACGCCGACGCAGCCGTCGAGCTGCTCACGCCGCTCGGCTTCGGCCATGCCAATGTCGTCGTCGCCGTGCCGCAGGCGTGGATCGACGTGCGCACGATGGCCGACCTCGACGACGTGGCCGCCGACATGCGCCACCGCCACGGCCGCAAGATGCGGGTCGCGACCAAATATGTGAACCTGACCCGCCGCTTCTTCGGCAGCCACGGCATCGCCGACTATCGCATCGTCGAGAGCCTGGGCGCCACAGAAGGCGCCCCGGCCTCGGGCGCGGCCGAGATCATCGTCGATATCACGACCACGGGAGCGACGCTCGCCGCCAATGCGCTGAAGATCGTCGAGGACGGCGTCATCCTCCGCTCGGAGGCCAACCTCATCGCCTCCGTGCGCGCGCCCTGGAGTGCCACCGCGCGTGCTGCGGCGCGCACCATCCTGACGCGCATCGCCGCCGAGGAGGCCGCCCGCACGACGCGCGAGGTGCGCGCCTATCTCGCCGAGCCGGACGAGGCCCTCATCACCGATCTCAGGGAGAATTTCGGTGCCGAGCTGCCCTTTGGCCTCGGCGGCAATGGGGCGCTCGTCATCCACTGTCCCCGGGGGCAGGTCTTCGCTTTGGCCGAACGGCTGGCCGAGAACGGCGCCGACCACATCGCCGTGCATCAGCTCGACTACGTGTTCCGCGCCTCGAACCCTCTCAGCGAGCGCCTTTTCACCCGCATCGGATGAGCCACGGGCGTCTTGCAGGCGCCCCCATTGAAACCTCACAAGCCCACCCGACAGTGATCGCGGCAAGCAGGGTGCAGGCCGACGTTGCGGCCGGCGCATTCGGTCATTATGGTCGCGCCCGCCTGAAGGAGATTTTGGGGTCCATGCTTTCTCGTCGTCTCGCCGCCGTGCTGATGGTCGCCCTCGCAGCGACCCCCACCTTCGCCCAGACAGCGCGCAGGGGTGGTCCGGACTCCCGCAGCGCGGCGCAGCAGGGCGAAGCGCCGCCGCAGAAACAGGAGAAGATGTTCCCGCTCGGCACCCAGTGGCTCGCAGTCAGCCTGAACGGCAAGGCCTATTCGGGCGCCCATCGTCCCGCCTTCACGATCGACCAGAATTTCCGGGCGCGCGGCTTCGGCGGCTGCAACACCTTCTCCGCCACAGCCTATCCGTTGCGCCAGCAGGGCCTCGGCGTCGGCCCCCTCGCCATGACCAAGAAGGACTGCGGCAAGGAAGCCATGGCGGCCGAGCGCGCCTATCTCATCGCCGTGCGCGCCGCGCAGAAATGGGACGTGGTCGACGGTCAGCTCGTCCTCACCGGTCAGGGCGGTACACTCAAGTTCGAGCGCTCGCTCTGAACGACTTCGCCGTCGACGGCAGCAGATCGATTGTTCCACAGAGGCGCCGGCGCGGAGCAATCCGCGCCGGTCGGCGTTTCAGGCCATCGCCGGCACGTCGACCTCGTGCGGCATGAAGATGCGCCCGTCGCGGCCCGGCCTGAGGTCGATCCGCCGCTCGTGGAAGGCGATGAGCGTCGAGCGATGCCCGATCGACACCACGGTCGTCTCCGGCAGACGCTCCATGATCAGCTCGTACATCGCCTGTTCCAGGGGCTCGTCGAGGGCCGCCGTCGCCTCGTCGAGGAAGAGCCAGTCTGGCTTCGCGAGCAGCGCACGGGCGAGGGCCACGCGCTGCTGCTCGCCGAGAGAGAGCGTCTGCGCCCACTGGCCCTCCTCGTCGAGCCGCTCGACGAGATGCGGCAGGCGCACGGCCTCGAGCGCATCGCGGATCGCCTCGCCCGAATAGGCGACCGTCGCGGCCGGATAGGCCACCGCCCCGCGCAGGGAGCCGATGGGAATGTATGGCCGCTGCGGCAGGAGCAGCAGGTTCTCGCCGGTCGGCACCGTTACCGTCCCGCTGCCGAAGGGCCAGATGCCCGCGATCGCGCGGAAGAGCGTCGACTTGCCGGATCCCGACGGCCCGGTGAGCAGCGTCGTCTCCCCCCTGCGCAGGGCGAGTTCCGGCACGCGCACGATGGTCGTTCCCGCGGGCAGGCGCAGGTCGAGGTCCACGATGCGCACGGCGGCGGCGCCGCCGAGCAGCGCCACGTCGATCCGCGGCGGTGCCGCTGCGGCGCTTCGCGCCCGCTTCATCGCCGTGTCGAAGCTGGTCAGGCGGTCGACGACGGCCTTGTAATCGGCGAGCGTCGTATAGGCCGAGATGAAGAAGGTGAGCGCCCCTTCCACGCGGGAGAAGGAGCCCGCGGTCTGCTGCAGCTGCCCGAGTGTGATCCTGCCGACGAAGAAATAGGGCGCGGTCAGGATGTAGGGAACGACGACGCTCGCCTGGAAATAGCTCGCGGTGAAGGCCGTGAGCTTCTTCGTGCGGTCGACGATCGCCATGAAGTTGCGCACGACATTGCCGAAGCGTCCGGCGAGCCGCTCCTTCTCGGCGCTCTCGCCGTCGAGCAGCGCCACCTGCTCGGCATATTCGCGCAGGCGCGCGAGCGAGAAGCGGAAGTCGGCCTCGTAGCGCTGCTGGTCGAAGTTGAGCCGGATCAGCGGCTTGCCGATCTTGTGGGTGAGCCAGGTGCCGAGAACAGCGTAGCCGAGCGCGAACCACAGGAGGAGGCCGGGAACCGGGACGTCAGTGCCCGGCAGCGTGAAGTCGCTCGACAGCGACCAGAGGATGGCGGCGAAGGAGAAGAGCGTAGCGACCTGGGTGAGAAGGCCCAAGGTGAGCGTCTGCGTGCGGACGATGAACTGGTCGATGTCGTCGGCGATGCGCTGGTCGGGGTTGTCGGCCGTGTAGCCGAGGAGCTGCATCTTGTAGTGGGTGTCCTCGCCGAGCCAGGAGTCGACGTAGCGGCGCGTCAGCCAGCGCCGCCAGCGGATGCGCAGGACATACTGGATGACGATCTCGATGATCGCCACGGTCACGTAGACCGCCGCGAGCGGGCAGAAGACGAAGAGGAGCTGCTGCCAGAACTCGACCGCATCCTTGTTCTGCAGGGCGTTGAACAGGTCACGGTTGAAGAAGCTCAGGCGCACGTTGAGCCCGACCTGCCCCAGATTGATCAGGATGAGCGCAAGGACCAAGCCGATACCGAGCCATCGCTCCTGCACCCGGAAGCGGCCGAAGGGACGCAGATTGATCTCGCCCACGTCATGCGTGGTGAAATAGGGAATGGTGAGCCGCCAGATGGCGCCGAGCGCAGTCTTCAATGCCCGCATGGACCTTGGTCTTTTCCCTCGCATCCCGGCACGGCGTGCCGCAAATCCCGCTCTCTACAGTAATTGGCGCCGCATCGCATTACACGCAGCCGTGTGGGAGATGAAACTTCGGTAAGGCGCCTTCATGGCGCCCGCTGACGGCACGCGCCCGGATCCCCGTCAGAAGCTGCGGCTAAGCGATGCCTGCAGAGTCCAGCGATCGGCGTTCAGGATCGCGGCCGCAGCGCGGTCGCGGCGGGAAAAGCTCGAGCGGAAGTAGCCAAGCTCGATCCCAACATCCAAACCCTCGACCGGGCTCCACAGCAGATTGGCGGCCGAGCGCCACACCGTCACGTCGGGTTTGCCCGGCACCTCGCGCAGTCTGAGGTCGACCATCGTGACAAAGATGTTCGAGCGCCAGGCCTTCGACCAGTGATGCTCATAGGACACCGCCGCGTTCCAACCGGCCGTCAATTCCGCCGCCTCGGCGAGGAGCGAGGCGGGCAGCGTGAAACCGCTCACGCCGCTCGCCGTGTAGATGCCGAGATAGCCCGGGGCGTTGCGGGCATAGGCCGCCTGCAGCACGAGTTCGTCGCCGGCACCGAGCGCCTCGACGGGCAACGTCGCGCCAAGCTGCACGGCCCATCCGGTCGCGGTCGCGGCCGAGAGGGAGGCGAAGCGCGTGTAGCGCAGGGCGGCGGACAGCTGCACCTCGCCCCAGTCCGGCTCCACCTTGAGCCGCGCCACGACATCGGGTGCACGGGTGCCCGCGTAGCCGAGCGGCACGACGCGGCGGACGACCGGGTCCTCCATGGCCAGCGCGACCGAGAGCGTCCCGCTGGGCGACCACTCGCCGGCGAGGAGGGCGGGCGACTGGGACGAGGCGAGCGCCCTGAAGAGGAAACTGTCGGCGCTCCAGTAGTCGAAGAAGGATGTGGCGATGCCGGCGGTGACCGGACCGGCCTCCACATAGGCATTGGTGATGGTGGTGCTGCCGGTGGAGAGCATTTCGACCTCGAAGAGCGAGGTGAGATCGAAGCTCTCGAATTGCTGGCGCGTCTCGACCGCGAGCGTCGCCTTGATGTCGTAGCGCGTCACCGGCAAGAACCGGCCCAGCCCCGACGACACGCCGTATCCGCCCGCCCAGGAAAGCAGAAGGCCCGAATCGACCGAACCCGAGATGCGCAGGCAGGTCGCCGGCGCGATGCGGAAGAAGCCCACCGTATCCTCGTCGCTGTCCGCCTCGTCCTCGCCCGTGTCGTCGGCCTCTTCCTCGTCGGCCGTTTCGAACGCACAAATGGGAACGGCGAGGCGGGGCGGGCGCTCGAACGCGGCGAGCGCCGGACCTGAGACCCACACGAACAGTCCTGCCCACATCAGCGCCGCTGCGCGCATCGACCAGCCCCCCGGCGCATCATGGCAGGTGGGGCCGCGCGCGCAACGGCGACCGCTTCGGCCTTATCGCCTTCAGGCCGGAATGGGAAAGCGGTGCGCGAGCGCCTGCACCTGGGCACGTAGCTCGGTTTCAGGGCGCGCTTGCGTGATCGTGGCGACGATCAGTTCGGCGAGGCCGTCCATCTCCGCGGCCGTCATGCCGCGCGTGGTGACCGCTGGCGTGCCGAGGCGCAGGCCCGAGGGGCGCATGGCCGGGCGGTCGTCATCGGGCACCACCTGCTTGTTGGCGACGAGCCCGACACGGTCGAACCGTGCCTGGGCCTCGGCGCCGTCGACGCCGAAGCTCGCCGCCACGTCCACCACCATCAGGTGGTTGTCGGTCCCGCCCGTCACCAGCGTCGCGCCGCGCGCCGTGAGTGCGCCTGCGAGGGCCTTGGCGTTGACGAGCACCTGGCGAGCGTGGGCCCGATAGGCGTCCGTGTCGATGAGCTTCAGCGCGACCGCGAGCGCGGCCACGTGATCCATGTGCGGCCCACCCTGCAGGCCGGGAAAGACCGCCTGGTCGATCGCCCGCGCGTGAGCTGCCTTGCACAGGATGAGGCCGCCCCGCGGCCCCCGCAGCGTCTTGTGCGTCGTCGTCGTGACGATGTCGAAACCGCTGTCGAAGGGATTGGCGAGCGCCTTGCCGGCGATCAGCCCGCCGACATGCGACACATCCGCCATGGCAAGCGCGCCGACCTCGTCCGCCACCTGTCGGAAGGCTGCATAGTCGATGTCGCGCGGATAGGAGGAGAAGCCGGTGATGACGAGCTTCGGCCGTTCGCGCCGCGCGACGGCGCGGATTTCATCCATGTCGAACGAGCCGCCCGGCCGCGTGCCATAGCGAATGAAGCGGAACAGCTTGCCCATGGCCGACACCGGAGCGCCGTGGGTGAGATGCCCGCCGTGCGACAGGTCCATGGCAAGGATCGTGTCGCCCGGCTCGAGCAGGCCGAAATAGACGGCCTGGTTCATCGGCGAGCCCGAAAGGGGCTGCACGTTGGCGTGCTCGGCGCCGAACAGCGCCTTGGCGCGCGCGCGGGCGAGGTCCTCGATCTCGTCGACATGGGCCGCACCGCCATAATAACGCCTGCCCGGCAGGCCTTCCGCGTATTTGTCGGCGAAGACCGAGCCGAGCATGGCCCTGATCTGGGGAAAGGCATGGTTTTCGGAGGGGATGAGCGTCAGCCCCTCCCGTTGCCGCCGCTCCTCGCGCGCGAGAATTGTGGCAGCCTCCGGGTCAGCGGCCGTGAGCGCCGCACGTGGCTCGACAAGAGTCCCGGCGAAGGTCTCGGGTTGCTCGTGCAACATGATCGTCTCCGTTTCGAAGCCCAGAACGCAAAATCGCCCGGCCAGCGCTTCACGAAGGCTGCCCAGGCGAACGGCATCGAAACGGACTTCCGCGCTCCCTCGGGGTACTCCCCGTCTCGCCAGTCACGCGGAAGGTATGGCTGATCGTGCGATCACAGGCAGATTGGCGTACCGTCCCGGGCGCGTCAATACCTGCGGGCGGGCCCCCGCCGACGTGCGGGCGGGTTGCCGGAACCCGAGCGCGACGTGTAGCGTTGCCGCCACCTTCGCTCCCCGGAGAGGCATCGCTGGGCCATGCCGGCCATCATCGACCTCGACGCGCTGCGGCGCGCACCGCTGACCCGCGAGCCCTGCGACTTCTTCTGGGGGTCGACTTCCTGCGCCGCGACTTCCCCGACATCAGCAAGCCCGGCTATCTGACGGTCGACGAGGTGAAGCTCAAGGGGCACTTCAAGACACTGATCGCGGAGCTGGAGGGGCCTGAGCTCACCGAGGAGCTGTCGCGCAAGTTCGGCAAGGACCTGCACGCCTGCCCGCGGCTGACGACGATCATGCGGCGCTCGCAGCCGAAATACGGCGCCATCCACACCGACGGCCCATCCAAGGTCATGACCATGCTGTCTACATGAACGACGCACGGGACGCGGGCGAAGGCGGTCGGCTGCGCGTGCTCTACGACCAGCGGAAATTCGAGCCCCATGCCGTGGAGGTGCCACCCGTCATGGGCACCGCCTGCGGCTTCCTGCGCTCCGACAAGTCGTGGCACGGGCGCAAGCCCTTCACCGGGGAGCGCAAGGTGGTGCTGATCGCCTGGCTGAAGGATGCCGCCGAGCTCGAGCGCAAGAAGAAGCGCAACGCGGTCGCCCAGTTCTTCAAGGGCATCTTCGGGCGCTGACGCGAGGCGCACCGCGCGGAAACAGAAAAGGCCCGGCGAGAGCCGGGCCTTTCGTTTTTCCTGGCGTTCGGGCCGCCAGCCCAGGTCCGGCGCACCGGACTTGGGCCTTCCCTCGTGATGGGCGACCTTTATGGACTTCCCTGGAAATCCATGCCGCCAGCCCAGGTCCGGCTCGCCGGACTTGGGCCTTTCCTCGTGATGGGCGGCCTTTATGGACTTCCTTAGAAGTCCATGCCGCCCATGCCGCCGCCCGGCATCGCCGGAGCAGCCGCTTCCTTCTTCGGCTTCTCGGCGACCATCGCCTCCGTCGTGATGAGGAGCGAGGCGACCGAAGCCGCATCCTGCAGCGCCGTGCGCACGACCTTCGCCGGGTCGACGATGCCGGCCTCGAGGAGATCGACGTACTCTTCCGTCTGGGCGTTGAAGCCGAAGGTCTGCGACTTGTTCTCGGTGATCTTGCCGACCACGATCGAACCTTCGACGCCAGCGTTCTCCGAGATCTGGCGGATCGGAGCCTCGAGGGCGCGCAGGACGATGTTGATGCCGGCCTGGACGTCGGCGTTGTCGCTCTTGAGCTTGGCGACCGCCGCCTTGGCGCGCAGCAGGGCCGTGCCGCCGCCGGGGACGATGCCTTCCTCGACCGCCGCGCGGGTGGCGTTGAGAGCGTCGTCGACGCGATCCTTCTTCTCCTTCACCTCGACCTCGGTCGCGCCGCCGACGCGGATCACCGCGACGCCGCCCGCGAGCTTGGCGAGACGCTCCTGCAGCTTCTCACGGTCGTAGTCCGAGGTGGTCTCCTCGATCTGCGCCTTGATCTGACCGACGCGGGCCTCGATGTCCTTCTTCTTGCCGGCGCCGTCGATGATCGTGGTGTTCTCCTTCTCGATGCGGACACGCTTGGCGCGGCCGAGCATCTGGAGGGTCACGTTCTCGAGCTTGATGCCGAGGTCTTCCGAGATCGTCTGGCCGGCCGTGAGGACGGCGATGTCCTCGAGCATGGCCTTGCGGCGGTCACCGAAGCCCGGGGCCTTGACGGCGGCGACCTTCAGGCCACCACGCAGCTTGTTGACGACGAGGGTGGCGAGCGCCTCGCCCTCGACGTCCTCGGCGATGATGACGAGGGGCTTGCCCGTCTGCACCACGGCCTCGAGGACCGGGAGCATCGGCTGCAGCGAGGAGAGCTTCTTCTCGTGGATGAGGATGTAGGGGTCGTCGAGCTCGGCGACCATCTTCTCCGCGTTCGTGATGAAGTAGGGAGAGAGGTAGCCGCGGTCGAACTGCATGCCCTCGACGACGTCGAGCTCGGTGTCGAGACTCTTGGCCTCCTCGACCGTGATGACGCCCTCGTTGCCGACCTTCTGCATCGCATTGGCGATCATCTCGCCGATCGAGCGGTCGCCGTTGGCCGAGATCGTGCCGACCTGGGCGACCTCGTCCGAGGACTTCACCTTCTTGGCGCGCTTCTCGATGTCCTTGATCACCTCGACGACGGCGAGGTCGATGCCGCGCTTGAGGTCCATCGGGTTCATGCCGGCGGCCACAGACTTGGCGCCCTCCTTGACGATGGCCTGGGCGAGAACGGTGGCCGTCGTCGTGCCGTCACCGGCGAGGTCGTTGGTCTTCGAGGCCACTTCGCGCACCATCTGGGCGCCCATGTTCTCGAACTTGTCCTCGAGCTCGATCTCCTTGGCGACGGTGACGCCGTCCTTGGTGATGCGGGGGGCGCCGAACGACTTCTCGATGACGACGTTGCGCCCCTTGGGGCCGAGCGTCACCTTCACGGCGTTGGCGAGGATGTCGACGCCGCGCAGCATCTTCTCGCGCGCGTCGGCCGAAAACTTCACTTCCTTGGCAGCCATCTGTCCTTAACTCCTGCCTGAAACCTTGCTCCGGTCGGCGGCGATCAGCCGATCACGCCCATGACGTCGGACTCCTTCATGATGAGGAGGTCCTGGCCGTCGATCTTCACCTCGGTGCCCGACCACTTGCCGAAGAGCACGCGGTCGCCCTTCTTGACGTCGAGGGCGACGAGCTTGCCGTTCTCGTCACGGGCGCCGGGGCCGACGGCGACGACTTCGCCTTCCTGCGGCTTCTCCTTGGCGGTATCGGGGATGATGATGCCGCCCTTGGTCTTCTCTTCGCTGTCGAGACGGCGGACGACCACGCGGTCGTGCAGCGGACGGAACTTCATGAGACGATGTCCTCTCGAGACGCGGCTTAAAACGCGGAATGAGCTGGAGCCTGTTAGCACTCACGGGAGCGGAGTGCCAAA
This sequence comes from Chelatococcus albus, assembly GCF_030067675.1. Classification (GTDB taxonomy): domain Bacteria; phylum Pseudomonadota; class Alphaproteobacteria; order Rhizobiales; family Beijerinckiaceae; genus Chelatococcus_A; species Chelatococcus_A albus. The sequence goes on from NZ_JASJEV010000003.1 coordinate 208,234, forward strand.
GACCCCGCCGAGATAGGCAGGGGCTTGGAGCGAGTCAAGGCCGGGCCGCACAAATTGGCTAACGCCGCGAGGCGCAGCCATGCAAGGGGCGGGTCAGCTTCGGCCGCAGGCCGGGTCCCGCATCCTGCCGCTTGACGCCCCGGCCCGCGCTCCGCAAGGTTCCGCCATGCCCACCGTCGAAGACATCGCCAAGACTTGCGCCTGCCTGCACACGCGCATGACCGCGCGGGCCGTCACGCGCGTTTACGACGAGGCGCTGCGCCCCATCGGCCTCAAGGTGACGCAGTTCTCGCTTCTCGGTGCCATTGCGCACGGCGTCACCGGTTCGGTGAGCGCGCTCGCCGAGACGCTCGCTCTCGAGCGCACCACGCTCACGCGCAATCTGCGCCTCCTGCACGAGGCCGGCATGATCGCGCCGCAGCGGGGCGCGGGGCGCGCCGTCGCCTATGAGCTCACGGCGAAGGGCCGCGCCATGATCGAACGCGCCATTCCGTTGTGGGAGGCCGCGCAGCGGCGCATCGAAGCCGCGCTGGGCACCGCGGAATGGGAAGAGACGCGCGGCCGTCTGAAGGCCCTGCGCAAGGCCGCGCGCGCCTCCGCCTGACCTGCGGCTGCCCTGCCCGCTCCCGGTCCGGCTTGGGGGGTCGTTGACCGGACAGGGTCGATTTCCTATCGTGCATCTACACGTTGGCTGCAAGCGCGACCCGACAGGCGGCGGAGGCCGCGTCGATCCGGTCCGCTGCCCGTTCGAAGACCAGTTGGGAGACGCTCATGAGCGCCGTCGGTGTCCTGCCCCGCGATGAACTCACGGCCGAGAGCGGCCTCGCTGTCCTGCGCGGCATGCTGGAAGGGCGCCATCCTGCGCCGCCCTTCAGCGAAACGGCGGACATCTGGCTCACCTCCGTCGAACCCGGGGAGGCCGTGTTCGAGGGCTTGCCCTCCGCCCGGTTCTTCAACCCGCTCAGCACCGTGCACGGCGGCTGGACCGCGGCCATTCTCGACTCCGCCATGGCCTGCGCCGTGCACACGACACTCGCCGCAGGAGAAGGCTATACGACGCTCGAGCTGAAGCTGAACTATGTGCGCCCCGTGCTGCCGAGCACGGGGCGCGTGCGTTGCGAGGGCAGGCTCATCCACCGCGGCAAGACGACGGCCACCTCCGAGGGACGCCTTCTCGATGCCGAGGGCCGGCTGCTGGCCCACGGCACGGAGACCTGCCTGATCTTTCCCGTGCCGGCCCGGAAGGGCGGCTAGCGACGCACCACCGCGAAGGCACCGGCGATGATGAGCGCGGCGCCCGCGAGGGTCGTGACCCCGGGCCATTCGCCGAAGAAGACGAAGCCGAGGAGCACGGCCCACACCATGGCGGTGTACTCGAGCGGCGCGAGGCGTGCCGCCTCCGCCCGGGCGAAGGCGGTGGCGAGGATCAGGTGGCCGGTCGTGCCGAGAAGGCCGATGAGGGCGAAGAGCGTGTAGTCCGGCACGGCCGGCACGACCCAGGCACCGGCGGCGAGCGGCGCGATGACGAGCGCCGGCCCGACGTTCTGGAAGAGGATGATGATCTCGACGCGATCACGCGCCGCCCGCGCCCTGAGCAGCACCATCGACAGGGCATAGGACAGGGCCGAGGCAAGGGCCGCCGCAGCGCCGTCCCACGGTATGCGCGTCACGCCGCCCGCCTCGCCGAGGCCAGAGACGATGACGAGCATGCCGATGAAGCCGGCAGCGAGCGCTACGACGATGCGGCCGCCGACCCGCTCACGCAGGATGATCATGCCGAAAAGCGCGAGGAAGATCGGCGACAGGAACGACAGCGCGAGCGCCTCGGCGAGCGGCAGGCGCCCGAGAGCGTAGAAGAAGCAGGACGCAGTGAAGACGACCAGAAGGGCGCGCGAGGCGTTGACCGCCACCGTCTCGCGCGAAGGCCAGCCGGGACGCCGCACGGCGACCACCGCGAGCGCCACCAGCGTCCCGCTGGCGAAGCGAAGGAAGGTGACCTCGAAGGTCGGATATCGCGCCGCCACCGCCTTGATGACGGCATCCATGGCCGACAGCAGCGCGATGCCGACGGCCGCACGCAAGAAGGCGTTGCGCATCATGGAGCGACCAGGCCTTTCACCGCGTCGGCGAGCAGCTTCAGCGCCGCGGCACCGAGCAGCACGTAGCACCAGAAGAAGAGCATGCCTTGCGGCAGCCGGTCGTGCAGGCGCTTGCCCAGCCACACGCCCAGCGGCGCCGCCGGGGCGAAGGAGAACGCAGCCCACAATGCCTGGGGCTTGGAGGCTGCCAGCGCGAGATAGGGCACGAGCTTGATCAGATTGCCGAGCGTGAAGACGGCCACGGTCGTGCCGGCGTAGCGGGTCTTGTCGAGGCCGCGCCGCAGCAGGTACATGGCGAGCGGCGGTCCGCCCGCATGCGCGACGAAGGTGGAGAAACCCGTCGCGGCGCCGGCCACGAGCGCAAGCGGGGCGGACAGGCCGATCGGCGCGGGGGGTGCGAGGCGCACGCGCAGGAACCAATGCGCCGTGAAGGCGACGGTCACGAGGGCGATGATCAGGGTCACGATGCGCGCGTCGACGAGGACGAAGACCGCCGCGCCCGCCGCGATACCCGCGACGAGGCCCGGGATGAGCCAGGTAAGATCGGCCTTCGCCCAGCCGGACCGACCGAAGGCACCCAGCGCGAAGAGGTCCATGAGCGAGACGAGCGGCGCGGTCGTGATCGCGGCATCGACCGGATCCATGACGAGTGACAGCATCGGCACGCTGAGGATCGCGAGCCCGCCGCCGAAGGCGCCCTTGCCGACGGCCATCAGCATCGTGGTCAGCCACCCGACGGCGAGGAATACGGGATCGACGGACATGGGCGAGCCTTGCGGGGAGCGCGAAAGGAATCGGTCAGGCAACGGAGGGGCGCGGCCCGGAGCGCGCGTCGGCGACGGGAATCGAACGTAAGACATTGTTTGCGCGCATGCGCTAGCCATCGACGCATATGGGCATGCGCCGGCGGCACGCGTTCCGGGCGCTTCCACGCATCGGCATCGGGCCGGGCGGCATGCGGGCGGGTCGATGGCGATCATTCTCACCTTCATGGTCAATACGGGGCTCAACTTCGTCCTCGGCCTCATCGTGGCGAAGTTCCTGGGGCCGGACGAATTCGGCCGCTATGCCATTGCGCTCGCCGTCGGCACCGTGCTCAACACCGCGCTCTTCGACTGGCTGCGCCTGTCGGCGACGCGCTTCTATTCCGAGCGTACGCGCGCCGAACAGCCCGCCGTGCGCGCCACCCTCGACACGACCTTCGCCGGGTTCGCCGGCATCCTCGTCGTCACGGCAGGTCTCGTCGCTGCGCTCGGCTTCGACCTCGCGCTCACCACTCCCGTGCTGCTGGCTGCCGTCGGCATGGGCATCTGCAACGCCCTGTTCGACTATCACGCCGCACTGGCGCGCTCGCGCTTCCTCGAACGCGGCTACATGCTGTTTGTCCTGGTCAAGAACGCGGCCGCCTTCGTGCTGATGATCGGGGCGGCCTATCTCTTCCGCGATGCCGCCCTCGTCGGTGCCGGCCTGTGTCTGAGCGTCGGCCTTGCGCTCGTTGTCATCCGCCCCGCGCTCGCCGATCCGCACCTGTCGCCGCGGCTGGCCGACCGGGCGCTGATGCTCCGCTTCGCGCGCTACGGCCTGCCGCTTGTCCTCGCCAATGTCGTCTATCAGCTCCTGCCCCTCGCCAATCGGGCCTTCGCCGCCGCGCACTACGGCTATGGCGAGGCCGGGCAGTTCTCGCTCGCGGCAGACCTCGGCGTGCGCATCTTCGCCGCCGTCGGCTCGGCCCTCGACATCCTCCTTTTCCAGCTTGCGGTGCGCAAGGACGAGGAGGACGGGCGCGCGGCGGCCGAACGCCAGATCGCGCAGAACATGGCGGTCGTGGCGCTTCTCCTGATGCCTCTCGCTGCCGGCTACTGGCTGATGCTGCCGGCCTTCGAGGCGCTCGTCGTACCGGAACCGTTCCGCGGCACCTTCTCCGCCTACAGCACGCTGCTCATCCCGGCGCTCTTCGCCTTCGCCGTCACGCAGTATGCCCTCAACCCGATCTTTCAGCTCGAGAAGGCAACGGCGCCGGTGACAAGCGCCGCGCTCGTGGCGCTCGCCGTCGATCTCGCCCTCGTCGCGGTGCTCCCGCAGCGCTACGGGCCGATCAGCCTCGCGATGGCGCAGTCGGGCGGCATGCTCGCCGGGCTTCTCGTCCTCGCCGGGCTCGCGGCGCGGCGCACGCGCACCCGCCCTCCGGTGAAGGATCTTCTCGCGACGCTCGCCGCCACGACCTTGATGGCGATGGTTCTCTTTCCGCTGCGCGGGCGCGAGCCGCATCTCGCGACGCTCATCGTCAGCCTCCTGGTGGGAGGGGCGGCCTATGTGGGCACGGCCCTCGCCTTCGACGTCGCGGGCATACGCGGCCTTCTCGGCCGCAGGCGCGGGGCCCGACGACCGGCCGTCCCGGAGTAGAGCCGCCCGCACCTGCTTCAGGCGAACAGGGCGTCGATGTCCGACTGCGAGATATGGCCGTCGTCCCCGTCGAGCCGTGGCCCGTTGAGGAGGGCGGATTCGGCCGGACGCGCCGCGGGCCTCTGCGGCTGCGCCGCCGGGTGGTCCATCAGGTCGCGCAGCACGTCGAGCCCGCTCCAGACCCCGATCATCGCGTCGAGCCGCTCCTCCAGGAACTTCAGCACGCCGACGATCTTGGTCACGCGCTGCCCGGCTAGATCCTGGAAGTTGCAGCTTTCGTAGACACGCGTCACGAGGGAGAGGATGGCCTCGACGCGCTCGTCGGCGAGTGCGCCGGCGATGCCGCGCAGCGCCTCCGCCTCTTCGCCGATCTCCTCGGCGATGGCGATGATGGCCGTGGTGGCACGCTCGGTGTCGCTTACCACTGCATCGAGCTCGCCGGCAGCGCGCCGCATGCCGCGCCCCTCCCGGTCGGACCGACGGATCGACGCGATCTCACTCTTCGTCGCAGCGATCGCCGCTCTCATCGACTCCAGCTCGACACGCAGGCGAAAGACTTCGGCGATCTCGCTGCGGTAGGCTTCGACGACGTTCGACGCCTCACGGTAGGTCGGGTCGAGCATGCGCTTGACGTCCTGGAGCGTGAGAAGGATCTCGTCGAGGCGAGGGTCTTCATGCACCGGCGCTGTCGCGCGGGGAAGGGCCGCCGCCGGCGCGCCCGTCTGCAGCTGCCCGAGCAGCGTCTCGATTCGATAGGGTGGGCGGGCGACCTTCATCCTGCGTCCGCTTGTGGCTTCGAAGCGGATCGTCGGTCCAAATCTTTTCAATATCTTAAATGCCAACACAAAAAATTCCGGCCGCCGCCGTTGCCGGACTGCGAGGCCAAGACGACGGCAAGACTTCCCTAACCATGGCGGCGGATTCCACCGCCGCGGCCGTGCCGTCCGGCTTTCGCCGCGGCGCGTTCACCCTTTCGTTGCCCCGCCACATTTACAGGTCATGTCGGACAGCGGGCGACGACCGTCGCCCGGCATCGGAGACAGACGCTATGATGAGGATGCGCGATCTGCCGCGGCGGGTGCTGTTGTCGTCGCTGGCGGCAATGCTCGGCGGCACGATGCCCCTCGCTGCGGCCCTCGCCGATCCGCTGCGCCCCCGCCGCAGCCCCGTCCCCTACGATCCCGCGATGGAGGTGCCCCTCCCGCGCGCCGGCGACTTCGGCGGCGGCTTCATCGAGCTGCTGATGACCGGGCGCGATCCGACACCCGGCGTTCGCGCCGGACGCCGCCATATCCAGCCCTCGTCCCTGCCCGAGCCGTCCGGCCGCACGGTCTATCTGGCGCCCGAGGATGATCCCTATGCCGATCCGTTGCAGCCGCCCCCCGAGGAGCGGCGGCCCGTCCGGCGCGGCCGGATCGCCTCCCTGCCCTCCCCCTCCGACGCCTACGAGCCAGCCGCGCGCGCCATCCCCGAGCGCTATCGCCGGCAGACGGTCAGCTACGACGGACCGCAGAAGCCGGGCACGATCGTCGTCGATACGGCCAACAGGTTCCTTTACCTCGTGCAGCCGGGGGGCACTGCGATCCGCTACGGCATCGGCGTCGGCCGCGAGGGTTTCTCCTGGAAGGGGACGCAGACGGTCAGCATGAAGCGCGAGTGGCCGGACTGGCGGCCGCCGGCGGAGATGCGCAAGCGGCGTCCCGACCTGCCGACCTTTCTGCCCGGAGGGCCCGAGAATCCGCTCGGCGCACGCGCCCTCTATCTCGGTAACACGCTCTTCCGCATCCATGGCACGAACGAGCCGCACACCATCGGGCAGGCGGTTTCTTCGGGCTGCATCCGTCTGCTCAACGAGGATGTCATCGACCTCTACAATCGCGTCAGCGTCGGGGCGCGCGTGGTCGTGAGCTGACACCGCCTCCGACCTGCCCCGGCCACAACGCCCGGGGAGCCCCGACGGCGCCAGGACGAAGCGCATCGCCGACGCGCTTCCTGGAGCGTCATACGGGCTGGCTTCGCCCGCCGCCCGGCCTTACGCCCAGTCGTCGCCCTCGCCGAGGTCGCCCACGTCCCCATCGTCCTCGTAGTCGGCCTCGTCGTAGCTCGCGTCCTGCACGGCCGGCGCGCTTTCGGCAGCGCCTCCCGGTGCCTCCTTGGCCGCCGCCTCGGCTTGCCCCCCGCGGCCGAAGGCACTCGCAATGGCGTTGCCGAGCAGCATGCCGCCGGCGACGCCCGCAGCCGTCGACAAGGCCGTCGCCAGGAAGCCGCCGCGCCCCGCCGCGGCCTGCGCCCACGGTCCCACGGGCTGCGCCTGCGGGACCGGGCTCGCCGCGGGCGGCGGCACAGCTTGAGGCGTGACGGGTCGCGCCGCTTCGACCTGCCGCCCGGCACCGAAGAGGCCGGAGAGGAAGCCGCCCGAACCCTGCCCGACCCGCAGCCGCTCGACTTCGGCTTCCAGCTCCTGCGCACGCTGATGCAGGTTGGTCAGCGCCTGCTCCTGCACATAGATCGCCTGGGCCATGGCATAGGGCGCGTAGGGCTGACGAGCCACCCGCTCGGCGATATAACGTTCCGCCTCGGGATCGCGCGGCTGGTTCTCCACCTGCTTCAGGCGATCGAAGATTCCGGTGATGACGTCGCGTTCCTGTTGGTTCATGGCGGCTTCCTCTCGGGAGCAGGCCGGCATCACCGCCGGCCGAAAGAACACCCCGGAGATAGGGAGCGGTGGCACCGTTGTCATCGCCTGCGCCTCTGCATCGAGGCAACACGTGCCTCCCGGGTCGAACCGGGGCGCACAGGATGTGCCGCTCGTCCGCCCTCGGGCGATGCCCAGCGAACGCTGCTGCGGCGAATCGATCCGTGGCCCAAGGCGTCCTGTCGGGCGCACGGCAACGCCCCCGGGCACCGCCCGCGCGGGACCCGCAGGCGCCGCGCTATCCTCGCCCGCCTTCCCGAGCGAACACATCCGCCCATGTATCCGGGCATTGCCGCAAAGTTGACGGGGCACGACTTGGCTTTGCTTCGATCCGCAGCAAACTCAAAAGCAAAATTCAATAACGGAGGAGCACTACTCGGCATTTCGCCGACTTCTCGAATGGCGCGCGCGCCGCGCCGGGAACAAAGAAAAAATGACAGAAATAACTTGTATTCGCCAGTAGAATTAAGCGAAAATCCTCACGCGTCAGGACAATTTCAACGACCGAATACGCGGCGCTTCAGAGCTCTATTCAAGAGTGCGATAGACGATCCTCAAGTCACGTGCTAGCCTCTCGGCGCGTAGGCAAGCGCATCGTGAGCGTCATCGGTTGAGTCCCCCGTCATCCGGATCTCCTTCCTGCGTCCCTCATCGCCGCGACGCGGATCCGGACGGGCGGGCCGCCGGAGCAGGGCGGTCTGGTCAGGACCGTGGCTTCCGGCCAGATCTGGGGTCCTGATCGGCACCGAGAGAAACGGGAGACACATGCACATGAGAGCGGCAAAAGGATCCACCAAGTCCACGGCAACCTCGCCCAAGACTGCATCGAAGGCTTCCGCGTCGAAGACATCCGCGAAAACTTCCGTGAAGGCTCCGGCGCAGACGACGCCCAAGGCTGCCGCGGCAGAGCCGGCCGCGAGCGCGGCCAAGCCCGCGGCCAAGCCCGCTGCCAAGGCACCCGCGAAGGTTGCCGCCAAGACGCCCGCCAAGACGCCTGCGAAGGCGACCGCCAAGAGTGCAGCGAAGACGGCCGCCAAGGCGCCGGCGAGCAAGACGACCGCCGCGAAGGCGACGACGGCCAAGGCGGTCGCCAAGCCCACGGCTGCCAAGGCGACCACGGCGAAGGCGGCGGCCGCCAAGACTGCAGGGGCCAAGGCACCCGCAGCCACGGCCGCCAAGCCGGCGGCGAAGGCAGCCGCTGCCAAGGCGGCGGCGCCGAAGGCAGCACCTGCCGCGAAGAGTGCGGCGAAGCCGAAGGCGGCGGCGACGAAATCGCCCGCCAAGAAGGCGGGGCAGTCGAAAGAGCCGGCGAAGGCCTGAGGGCGGCACGCGCTCATTTGCGGCGGCGCGTGCGATGGACGCAGCGCCGGGGGCATCGCTTTTCCCGCACGGCCGGAAGTCCTGACGCCTTCGCGCTCGCCACGCGAAGGCGTTGGCCCTACCGCCTGACCAACCGTCAGGGTCGCCCCTTGTTCAGGCGAGGAGGCGATAGGCGGGCAGTGTCAGGAACTCGGCGAAGTCCTGCGCGAGCGACATCTCGGCGAAGAGCTTCGTCGCCTCGGCGAAGCGGCCGCCATCGTAGGCGGCGGTGCCGACGGCGGTGCGCACCTTTGCCATCTCGTCGTCCATGACGCTGCGGAAGAGATCGGGTGTGACGACCCGCCCGTCCTCGAGCGTCGCGCCGTGGTGGAGCCACTGCCAGACCTGCGCGCGGCTGATTTCGGCGGTCGCCGCATCCTCCATGAGGTTGTACAGCGGCACGGCGCCGCGTCCGCGCAGCCACGCCTCGATGTACTGGACACCAACGCGGATGTTCTCGCGCAGGCCCGCCTCCGTGCGCACACCCTCGTGCACCTGCAGGAGCTGCTCGCGCGTGACCTCGACGTCCTCGCGCAGGTTGTTGACCTGGTTTTGCGAGGGCATGAGCCGATCGAAAACCTCCATAGCCACCGGCACCAGATCGGGGTGGGCGACCCAGGTGCCGTCGTGCCCGTCGCCGGCCTCGCGCTCCTTGTCGGCGCGCACCTTCGCGAAGGCGACCTCGTTCGCGGCGGTGTCGTTCTTGACCGGGATCTGCGCCGCCATGCCGCCCATGGCGAAGGCGCCGCGCCGGTGGCAGGTCTTGATGAGCAGGAGCGAATAGGCGCGCAGGAAGGCCTTGCCCATCACCATGGCCGAGCGGTCGGGCGTGAGGAAGGCCTTGTTCTTCCCGAGGCGCTTGATGAAGGAGAAGATGTAGTCCCACCGTCCGCAGTTGAGCCCGGCCATGTGGTCGCGCAGTTCGTAGAGGATCTCGTCCATCTCGAAAGCGGCCGGCAGCGTCTCGATCAGCACGGTGGCCTTGAAGGTGCCGCGCGGCAGGCCGAGCGCTTCCTGCGTATGGGCGAAGACGTCATTCCACAGCCGCGCCTCGAGATGGCTTTCCATCTTCGGCAGGTAGAAGGCCGGCGTCGCCCCGCGGGCGACGATCGCCTTGGCGTTGTGGAAGGCATAAAGACCGAAGTCGAAGAGTGCGCCGGCGATCGGCTCGCCGTCGATGTGCAGGTGCTCCTCGAGCAGGTGCCAGCCGCGCGGCCTCACCATGAGGACCGCCGGCTTGGTCGAGAGCGCGTAGTGCTTGCCGGAAGCCGGATCAGTGAAGTCGAGCGAACAGTGCCAGCGATCCTTCAGGTTGATCTGGCCCTCGACCATGTTGGCCCAGGTCGGCGACGAGGCGTCCTCGAAGTCGGCCATGAAGACCTTGGCACCCGAGTTCAGCGCATTGATGATCATCTTGCGGTCGACCGGGCCGGTGATTTCCACGCGCCGGTCGAGCAGGTCGGCCGGGATGGGAGCCACACGCCAGTCACCCTCGCGCACATGCTTGGTCTCGGCGAGGAAATCCGGCATCTCGCCGGCGTCGAAACGCTTCTGCCGTTCGGCGCGCAGGGCGAGCAGACGGCGGCGCGTCGCGTCGAACCGGCGGTGCAGGTCGGCGAGGAAGGCGAGCGCCGCCGGGCTCAGGATCTCCTCGAAGCGCGCGCCCGACTTGCCAGTGAGGACGACGTCGGATGCGGCGGATTGCAAGGCAGCCATGGTGCTTCTCCCAAATGCTGGCCCATTGTCCCGCCTCATGTTCTTTCCGCAACGTGGTGTGATGAACGAGGAGCGTTGGCAGAATGGAAAAGATGGCGGCACCCGCGGCGCGAAGCACCGGGGAAGGCCGGCACGCCAGAAGAGGCGAGAGCACCATGAGGCGGATCGCCCCACAGCGCGAGCGCACGATCCCCTGGGCACGGTGGTTGCGGTACGGTCAGCTGTGGGGCGGCGGAAGACAAGGAGCCGCATGGAGCTCACGGGTCAGCGCCCCCGGTCGTCCCCCGGCTCCTCCTAGCGGCGGAGGCTGGCAAGGATTGCCTTGGCCTCGCGCAGATTGTCCCGGCGGCGGCGGTCGAGCGGGCGAAAGGGATCGTCCAGATCGCCCGGCTTCGAGGTGGTGGCCACCGGCGGCGAGCTCAAGAGGTCGCGGCCGCCGTCGTGCTCCCATGCCGATCCTGAAGCACCGGGCATCCGCGGCGCTTGCCCCGCCCCGGCGGGCAGGCCGGCCGCCCGATCTTCCAAGACCACGATGCGCAAGGCGGCCCGTCGCCCGTCGGATCGGGCGCGGGCGAGGTCGACGAGGTTCGCCGGCGCCGGCTCCCCCTGCACGTCAGGCGGGACGGGCGCGGGCAGCGCAGTCGTTTCCGCCAGGCGGAGTGCCCGGGACGGGTCCTGGCGCGCCGAACGATGCACGAGCAGGAATCCGCAGACCAGCGCGCCGAGCGACAGCAGAACGAGGACGGTGCCTCCCCGAGCCGTGCCGCCGGTCACACGTCTCGCGACCTCGGCAGCCGTCTCCGCATAGCGGATGTAGATCAGTGCCACCTGGATGAGGCAAAGGCAGATGACGCTGCGCATGAGCCAGGCCGACAGCGCTTGCAGATCGGCGCCGATGCGGCGCGGACGCGTGGCCCTTCCCGCGCGGGATGCCGGACCCTGCGGGCCGCCCCCGTCGATGGGCGCCTTCGCGCCCTCGCTCATGTCGCCAGTCGCCCCGGCGGCGGCGCTCTCCGTCTCCTCGTGCATGAGCCGCTGCGGCAGTGCGAACAGGAAGCCGAGGAGACCGCCGGCGACCGCTGCCGTAGCAATGGCGGCCACGAGGCCCGTGAACACGCCGACGCCATTGACGGGATCTCGCCCGGGAGTGTCGGTCGCATGCAGCAGCCAGGCGTAGAGCCCGGCGCAAACGATCAGGAGGAGGAGCAACAGCAGAACCCGCCGGGAGATCCTGTCCCCCGCCGGAGCGACCGTTCGCCTTTCGCGCACCTCCCGTTCCGCAGCCCCTGCCATCTCCGGCAATAGGTGTCGAGCATCGCCCCATCGCATCGAAGTCCCCATGAATGAATACAAGCAATAGTTGTATTCATCACATGAGCACCTAGAGATTGCAACGATGGAGCTGAAACCGACGGCGGCAGGCGCGACGGTCGGCCATTGCGGGGAGCGATGGACGCCGGGGACGGTCCGGTTGCAGCTCCCACGCCTTGCCTCGCGCGCGGGTGCCCAAGCCCCTGGCGAAGCGTCAGCCGACCGGCAAGGGGCCGGCCGGCGGGCGAGCCGCAGCGCCGAGATACTTGAGGTTCTCGGGCTCGGGCCCGCCGGTGGCCCAGTCGAGAAGCTCGGCCGTGTGCAGCACGGCGACGTCACTGCCGCGCTCGGCGAAACCCTTGGCGATCTGCGCGATGCAGCCGATGTTGCCCGTGGCGACGATTGCCGCGCCGGTGCGTGCAATATTGTCCGTCTTGCGCGTCCGCAGCCGCGCCGCGAGTTCCGGCTGCAGCATGTTGTAGGTGCCGGCAGAGCCGCAGCAGATGTGCCCCTCCGGCACGTCCTTCACCACGAAACCGGCCTGTTTCAGGAGCCTCTTCGGCTCCTCGCGGATCTGCTGGCCGTGCTGCATGGAGCAGGCGGAATGGTAGGCGACCACGAGGCCCGTCTCGCGCACGGGAGCTGCGAGCGGCAGCGTCGCCAGGAATTCGCTGATGTCCTTGGCGAGCGAGGCGACGCGCTCCGCCTTGGCGGCATAGGCCGGCTCGCCGCGGAACATGAAGCCGTAGTCCTTGATCGTCGTGCCGCAGCCCGAGGCCGTGATGAGGATGGCGTCGAGCCCTTGCCCATCGACCTCGCACATCCAGGCGTCGATGTTCCGGCGCGCGAAAGCATGCGCCGACGCCGTGCGCCCCATGTGATGCACAAGCGCGCCGCAGCATCCTTCACCCTCGGGCAGCACCACCTCGACACCGTGGCGGGTCAGGAGGCGGATGGTTGCTTCGTTGATTGCGGGAGCGAGAACCGGCTGGGCGCAGCCGGTGAGCAGCGCGACACGCGCGCGCCGCTCGCCTTCGGCAGAAAAGACGCGCGGCCCCCGCATGGAGGAGGGTGGCGGCAGGCGCGCGGGGGCCAAGTCGAGCATCGCGGCAAGGCGCGGGCCGACGGCGGGCAGCGCGGCGGCGAAGGCCTTGAACGGTCGCGCGATCCTCGCCGCCGCGAGGGCGAGGCGGAACCTGCCGGGATAGGGCAGGACCGCGGCGAGAAGGCCGCGCACCAGCCGGTCGTGCCAGGGCCTGCGGTAGGTCTCCTCGATATGAGCGCGCGCATGGTCGACGAGGTGCATGTAGTGCACGCCCGAAGGGCAGGTCGTCATGCAGGACAGGCAGGAGAGGCAGCGGTCGATGTGCTTTACCACCTGGGGCGTCGCCGGCTCGCCGCGCTCGAACATCCTCTTCATGAGGTAGATGCGGCCGCGCGGGCTGTCGAGCTCGTCGCCGAGCAGGAGATAGGTCGGACAGGTGGCCGTGCAGAAGCCACAGTGCACACAGGTGCGCAGGATCTTCTCCGACTCCCGCATCTGCGGATCGGCGAGCTGCTCGGGGCGGAAGTTCGTCTGCATGGCTTGCCGTCACACTCCCGCATACATGCGGCCGGGCTCCAGGATGCGCTCCGGATCGAAGGCGTGTTTGATGCCGAGCGTCAGACGCTGCACGGCCGCACTCTGCGGTTCGAACACATCGACGGCGGCGCGCACCTCGACGGGTGCGCGCACGAGCGTCGCATGTCCACCCGCCGTCGCGACCGCGGCGCGGATGGCGGCTGCGCCTGCATCGCCCGCGGCGTCGGTCGCGAGCCACACGAGCCCGCCACCCCAATCGAAGAACCACCGCGCGTCGAGCACGCGCGCGATCGCGGCAACGAGCGCCGGCCCGCGCGACGGCGCGGTGGAGATGCGCCACACCGCCCTCGTTCGCGGCTCGGCGAGAAAGCGCACGTCGCGCACGTCACGCCACAGGGTCTCGGCCGCCTCGCCCTCCATGAGAGCAGCCTCGCCATGGGGGCGCAGCAGGCTGCGAAGGGCAGCGAGACGATGGTCGACCGAGAAGGAAAAGCCTTCGAGGCGCAACACGGTCCGGGCCGGCGAGTCATCGAGATTTGCCGGCAAATGAGCGGCACCGGTGACCTCGTAGGGCGAGCCCAGCGCGGCCGAAAGGGCGGTGATCGCCCGCTCGTCATCAAGGCCCTCCAGGATGATGGTGGCCATGCGCTGCGGGCACGGCTGCACCTTGAAGGTCGCCTCCGTGACAAAGCCGAGCGTGCCCCACGAGCCGGCGAGGAGCTTCACGAGGTCGAGACCCGTGACGTTCTTCATCACCCGGCCGCCGGACTTCACCACTTCGCTGCGGCCGTTGACGAAGCGCAGGCCGATGAGGCTGTCGCGGCAGGCTCCGGCCGCGATGCGCCGCGGCCCGGAGATGTTGGCGGCGACGATGCCGCCAACGGTCGCCTCGCCGTCGCTGCCGAGCAGGGCCGCGTGTTCCATGGGCTCGAAGGCGAGCATCTGCCCCTCGGCCGCGAGGGTCCGCTGCAGCTCGTGCAGCGACGTTCCAGCCCGTGCCGACACGACGAGCTCGGCCGGCTCGTAGAGCGTGATCCCGGTCATCGCCGCGGAGGTGAGCGTCGCGGCATGCTGCACCGGCCGGCCGATGCCGTCCTTCGTGCTGCCGCCGACAATGGCGAGCGGCGTGCGGCGGACGATGGCCTCGGCGATCGCGGTGCAGGCCTCCTCCTCGGAGGTGGGCGTGTGAACGATCATGGCGCTTTGCCCAGGCTCCCTCGCCCCATCTGTCCGACAGTGCGCTTCACGCTGCCACCCTCCCCTCGAGCGGAAAGACCTTGGCCGGGTTGAGCAGCCAGCCCGGATCGAAGACGCCGCGCACGCGCATCTGCTGGGCGAGATCGACCTCGTCGAACTGGTGGCGCATGAGATCGCGCTTTTCGATGCCGACGCCGTGCTCCCCCGTGAGACAGCCGCCGACCTCCACGCAGAGCTTCAGGATGTCGGCGCCGGCGGCCTCCGCCTTCTCGAGCTCGCCAGGCTTGTTGATGTCGTAGAGCACGAGGGGGTGCAGGTTGCCGTCGCCGGCATGGAAGATGTTGGCGACGCCGAGACCGTAGCCGGCGCAGATCTCCGAGATGCGCTTCAGCACGCGCGGCAGTTGCCCGGTGGGGATGGTGCCGTCCATGCACAGATAGTCGGCAATGCGGCCCATGGCACCGAAGGCGGACTTGCGCCCCTTCCAGATGGCCGTGCTCTCGGCCTCCGATTGCGACACCTTCAGCGCCTTCGGGCCGAAGGGCTCGGCGATGGCGACGATGCGCCTCAGCATGTCGTCGATCTCGGCGTCCGCCCCCTCGACCTCGATGATCAGCATCGCTTCCACGTCGAGCGGATAGCCCGCATGGGCGAAGGCCTCGCACACCTTGATCGCGGGCCTGTCCATGAACTCGAGGGCGACCGGAATGATGCCCGCGGCGATGATGGCAGCGACGCAAGCCCCCGCCGTCTCGATGGCGTCGAAGCCGAGAAGGACGGGCCGCGCCCCCTCCGCCTTCGGCAGGATCCGCACGACCGCCTCGGTGACGACACCGAGCTGCCCCTCCGATCCGCAGACGAGGCCGAGCAGATCGTAGCCTGCCGCATCGAGGTGCTCGCCGCCGATCTCGACGACGCTGCCGTCGAGCAGAACCATCGTCACGCCGAGAAGGTTGTTGGTCGTCACGCCGTATTTCAGGCAATGCGCTCCGCCGGAGTTCATCGCGATATTGCCGGCGATGGTGCAGGCGAGCTGCGACGACGGGTCGGGCGCGTAGAAGAACCCCTCCGCCCCCACAGCGTCGCTGATGGCGAGATTGGTGATGCCGGCCTCGACACGCGCGGTGCGGTTGGCGTAGTCGATCGCCAGCACCCGGTTCATCTTCGACACGCCGAGGACGATGGCGTCCTCCTGCGGAATGGCGCCGCCCGAGAGCGAGGTGCCCGCCCCGCGCGGCACCACCCGCACGCCGTGCTCGTAGCAGAACTTCAGAACCGCTGCGATCTCCTCCGTCGTCGACGGGAGCGCCACCGCGAGTGGCACGCGACGATAGGCAGTGAGCGCGTCGGTCTCGAAGGCGCGACGCTCGTCCTCGTCGGTGATGAGCGCGTCGGCCGGCAGGAGCGCGGCGAGACCCGCCAGGATCTCCTCGCGCCGCGCGAGCACGCCCGCATCAGGGGCCGGAAAGGCGATCGCGGTCATGGCTGCGCTCCCTCGGGGCGTTGCTTCGAGACTCGTGCCGCGCTGCGGATAGGAAGGCTCGAACCGCTCCAATCTAGCGGATCACCATCCCCGTTTACAGCGCGGCGAAAGGCTAGAAGATTGTTTCCGCGTCGGAAAAAATGGAAGGAATCATGGACCATCTCGGCGACCTCGACGTCTTCGCGCGTGTGGTGACAGCCAAGGGCATGTCGGCAGCGGGGCGCGAACTCGGCCTGTCGCCCGCTGTCATATCGAAGCGCATCCGGCGCCTGGAGGAGCGGCTCGGCGTGCGCCTCCTTCAGCGC
Source organism: Chelatococcus albus (assembly GCF_030067675.1). Taxonomy (GTDB): domain Bacteria; phylum Pseudomonadota; class Alphaproteobacteria; order Rhizobiales; family Beijerinckiaceae; genus Chelatococcus_A; species Chelatococcus_A albus. The sequence continues at coordinate 224,384 of NZ_JASJEV010000003.1, forward strand.
ACCACCCGGCAGATCGCCCTCACAGAGGCGGGGCAGGGCTTCTACGAGCGTGTGGTGTCGATCCTCGCCAGCGTCGAGGAGGCGGAGGCCTGGGTGGCGCGCGGCAGTGCCATGGCGCGCGGGGTTCTGCGCGTCTCGGCGCCCACCTCCTTCGGGCGCATGCACATCGCGCCCCATCTCAAGGGCTTCCTCGACGCCCATCCGGCCGTCACCGTCGACCTCGTGCTCTCAGACGCCTTTGTCGACGTGGTGGGGGACAACTTCGACCTCGCCGTGCGCATCGCCGACCTCGCCGACTCGAGCCTCGTCGCCAAGCGCCTCGCGCCCAACCACCGCCTGCTCTGCGCCACGCCCGGCTATCTCGCCAAGCGCGGCGTGCCGAAGACGATCGAGGATCTCGCCCGCCACACACTCATCGCCCACAACACCGACCACTGGCGGCTCGAAGGCCCCTCCGGGCCGGAGACCGTGCGCATCGAGGCGCCGCTGCGCACCAATTCCAGCGAAGTGGTGCGCGAGGCCGTGCTCGCCGGCATCGGCATCGCCCTGCGCTCGACCTGGGACATCGGACCTGAGCTGCAGGCGGGGCGGCTCGCGGTCGTGCTGCCGGGCTACGGCGGCTCGCGCCGCCTCGGTGTCTATGCCGTCTATCCGAGCCGCCGCCATCTCGAGCAGAAGGTGCGCGCCTTCGTCGACTTCCTCGCCGCCCTCTACGGCCCGACACCTTACTGGGACGCCGGCCTCAAGCTTGCGGCCGGTGCGTGAAGCACACGGGCGGATACGCCGGGTGGAGGCCTATTCCGCCGTGTGATGCTTGCGGATCCGCCGCACCACCAGCCAGACGAAGAGCACCGCGAGGGGGACGGCGAGCGCCGTGCCGAGCGAGGGATCGAGCGGCGCACCGGCATCCTTGGCGCCTTTCAGCACATAGCCCGCGAGGCCGACGACGTAGTAGCTGATCGCTGCCACCGACAGCCCCTCGACCGTCTGCTGCAGACGCAGCTGCAGGCGCGTGCGCTCGTTCATGGCGGCGAGCAGGTCGCGGTTCTGGTGCTCGATGGCGACATCGACGCGCGTCCGCAGGAGGTTGGCCGCACGCGTCAGCTTGCGTGACAGGTTGGCCTGCCGCTCCTCCAGCATGAGGCAGGTGCGCATGGCCGGCGCCATGCGCCGCGCCAGGAAGGCCGCGAGCGTCGGATGACCGCCGAAGGGCTGCTCATGGATGGCGACGAGCCGCTGCTGCACGATACCGTCGTAGGCGCGCGCCGCGCCGAAGCGATAGCTCGATGCCGCGGCGTCCGCCTCGAGCCTGGCGGCGAGCGCCGTCAGCTCGTCGAGGAGCCGCGCGTCAGCCATTACCCCCTCGCCCTGCGTCATCGCCCCTGCAATCCGGGTGAGCGCGTCCTCGATCGCCTTCACCGCGGGCCCGAGGCGCTGTGCCTCGGGCAGGCCGAGCAGGGCGAGCGTGCGGTAGGTCTCAACTTCGAGGAGCCGCTGGGTCAGGGCGCCGGCGCGGGCCGGGCCGAGGGCGCGGTCGAGCACGAGGAGGCGCACGAAGCCGTCCCCGCCCACGCGGAAATCCGTCGCCGCCACCGCCGCGCCGTCATCCACGAGCGAGGCGGCGAGCGAGGCCGGATCGAAGAGATCCTCCAGTGCCTGCCCTTCCGCTTCCGCAATGAGCTGCAGGTCGGCCGCCACGAGGAGCGGCCCGGGCTGCGACAGCGCGAACATGGGCGCGGCAAGCCCGGCGGCCCACCGCTCGAAGGGCGCCCGGTCGCGCCCACCGACGTCCCAGGTGTAGGTCGTGAATTCGCTGTGCTGCTCCCAACGCAGCGCGCCGCCGGGCAGCACGACGTGATGATGCTTCGCCTCCGGCAGAGGGCCGGGCCTGCCATGCGCGGCGCAGAGCGCGCCGAGCCGGGCGCGGTCCCCGGCGGCAGCAGCCACATCCGTCATGAAAGCAAAGTGCAGGAGCCGTGCCGGTGTCGCCACCGGCAGGAATGGACGGGCGTGCACCTCGCCGAGCACGGCCTCGCGCAGCGGATGCGCCGCGAGCGAGGCGACCGAGGGCGTCAGCGGCCGGTTCGTCTCGTTCATCGCCGTGCCCTCCCCCCGGAGCTCGAGACGCCCACCCGCAACCCGCCCCGCATCCGCGCATGGTGCGAGGCCTCGGAGGATCCGGGGACGAACTGGATAAAAAAGTTGACCACTTTTGGGGCGCTCTTTAGAAGGGCTCCACATGACGTTCCGCGAGATCGCCCACGAAAGCAAGGCTGAGGCCGTGGCGCACCAGATCGAGGCGCTGATCCTCGAAGGCGTGCTGCGCCCGCGCGAGCGCCTGCCGGGCGAGCGCGAGCTCGCCGAGCGCCTCGACGTCTCGCGGCCCATCCTGCGCGAGGCGCTGAAGCTGCTCGAGGCGCGCGGGCTGACCACCGCCCAGCACGGCGGCGGCACCTTCGTCGCCGACGTGGTCGGGCCCATGTTCGGCGAGCCCATGTTCGGCCTCTTCCGCACCCATGCGAAGGCGAAGGCCGACTACGTCGAGTTCCGCCGCGACATCGAGGCCGTGGTCGCGACCTATGCGGCCGAACGCGCGACCGAGGCCGATCGGCTCATCCTGACCGACATCCTCGCCGCGATGGTCGAGGCGCACGACGCCGGCGACCTGCGGCGCGAGGCAGAGCTCGACGTGGAGCTGCACTCGGCCATCGCCGAGGCGACGCACAACGTCGTCTTCATGCATGTGATGCGCGCCTGCTACCGGCTGCTCGCCGACGGCATCTTCTACTCGCGCGAGCGCTTCTATCAGCTTCCGGGCGCGCGCGACGCACTCCTCGCCCAGCACCGCGCCCTCGTCGAGGCGGTCCTGGCGCGCGATGCGGCCGCGGCCGGCGCCGCGGCGCGCGCCCACATCGACTATGTGCGTGCCTCGCTCGCCGAGGCCGAGCGCATCGCCGCACGCGAGAGCGTGGCGCAGCTGCGCCTCGAACGCCATGCCGAGCGCGGCCACCCCGGCGCGCGGCAACGACAGTCTTCAGCCGTGCGCGGGACAAGCCGCGCCACCACCGGGACGTGACGATGTCCGAAGAAGCTGCCACCGATCAGACACAACGAAGCGACGCGCCGACCAGCGAGCGGAAGGTCCGCGTCGGCCTCTTCGTCACCTGCCTCGTCGACCTGATGCGCCCGTCCGTCGGCTTCGCGGCGGTGAAGCTCCTCGAGGAAGCGGGCTGCATCGTGGAGGTGCCGGTCCAGACCTGCTGCGGCCAGCCCGCCTACAACTCCGGTGATCGCAATACGACACGCGCCGTCGCCGAGCAGGTGATCGACGCCTTCCTGCCCTACGACTACGTCGTGGCTCCCTCCGGCTCCTGCGCCGGCATGATCAGGGCGCATTATCCCGAGCTCTTCCACGACGATCCCAACTGGCTGCCGAAGGCCGACCGGCTCGCCGCCAAGACGCACGAGCTCACGAGCTTCCTCGTCGACGTGCTCGGCGTCTCCAAGGTCGCCACCCGCTATGAGGGCCGCGTCACCTACCACGACAGCTGCTCGGGCCTGCGCGAGCTCGGCGTGCAGCGCCAGCCGCGCACGCTCCTTGCCAGCGTCGAGGGCCTGACTCTCGTCGAGATGGCGGAGAACGACGTCTGCTGCGGTTTCGGCGGCACCTTCTCGGTCAAGTACGGCGACATCTCCAACGCCATCGTCGAGAAGAAGGCCGAGAACATCGAGAACAGCGGTGCCGACACCCTGCTCGCCGGAGACCTCGGCTGTCTGATGAACATGGCGGGCAAGCTGTCCCGACGGGGCAAGACCGTCGCGGTGCGCCACGTGGCGGAGGTGCTCGCCGGCATGACCGACGAGCCACCCATCGGCGTGCCGGCGGCGAAGGCCCGCTGACCCCCATTCTTCGACATGCCCCTGCGAGTCCTCGCTGTGCCCTCTCCTCCGCTCCCCCCGACGAAAGCCCAATTGCTGGGCATCGACGTCCGTGCTGCATCCATGATGGGCAGTTCTGACGCAACGGACACGCGCATCCGGCAGCCGACGCTGATACCTGCGCCTGGCACGGAGATTGCGTTAGCTTTCGGTGTGATCGTTGCGAGCCGCCCGACGGGCCGGCCGCGCACCGGATGCGAGATCAGAGGGGGAGCGGCAAACCGCCTCCAAGGCCGACGGGCAGCGACCTTGAGCAAGGTCGCTGCCCGTTCCTTTTCCCGCCTCGTCACCGGAGCGCACCTGCCATGACGCTCGTCGCCACCTCCCCGAAGTTCAAGGAAAATGCCGCACGCGCCCTCGCCGATGCGCAACTGCAGAAGGCGCTCGGCAATGTGCGCGTCGGCTTCATCGAGAAGCGGCTGAAGGCGGCCGAGCGGCTGCCGGAGTTCGAAGCGCTGCGCGATTCCGCGCGCGACATCAAGAACCACACGCTCGCCCACCTCGACCTCTATCTGGAGCGCTACGAGAAGGCGGTGACGGCGGCGGGCGGCCACGTGCATTTCGCCCGCACCGCCGAGGAGGCGCGCGACGTCATCGCCGCCATCTGCACGCGCCTTCAGGCGAAGACCGTCACCAAGGGCAAGTCCATGATCGCCGAGGAGATCGGGCTCAACGCCCATCTCGAGGCGCTCGGCATGGAGCCGGTGGAGACCGACCTCGGCGAATATATCATCCAGCTCAGGAACGAGCCGCCCTCGCACATCATCGCGCCGGCGGTGCATCTCACCAAGGAACAGGTGGCGGAGGACTTCCGCCGCGTGCACACCGGCCTCGACAAGAGCCGCGACCTCTCCGAGCCGGTGACACTGCTCGGCGAGGCCCGCCAGGTGTTGCGCCGGCGCTTCCTCGAGGCCGACGTCGGCATCACGGGTGCGAACTTCCTCGTCGCCGAGACCGGCACCTCCATCATCGTCACCAACGAGGGCAACGGCGACCTGACGCAGACGCTGCCCAAGGCGCACATCGTCCTCGCGTCGCTCGAGAAGCTCGTCCCGACGCTCGAGGACGTGAGCCAGATCCTGCGCGTGCTCGCCCGCTCGGCGACGGGCCAGGACATGTCGGTCTACACCACCTTCTCCACCGGCCCGCGCCGACCGGGAGACCCGGACGGGCCGGGCGAGTACCACGTCGTCCTCATCGACAACGGCCGCTCGGCCATGCTCGGCACGAGCTTCCAGGACATGCTGCGCTGCATCCGCTGCGGCGCCTGCATGAACCACTGCCCGGTCTATCACGCCGTCGGCGGCCATGCTTACGGCTGGGTCTATCCCGGCCCCATGGGCGCGGTGCTGACGCCGACGCTCATCGGCGTCGACAAGGCCGGCCACCTGCCCAACGCCTCGACCTTCTGCGGCCGCTGCGAGAGCGTCTGCCCCGTCCGCATTCCGCTGCCGAAGATGATGCGGCACTGGCGCGAGCGCGAATTCGAGCGGCACCTGACGCCGGCAACCGTGCGCTCGGGCATGGCGTTCTGGGGCTATTTCGCCCGTCACCCGCGGCTCTACGGCCTCGCGACCAGCCTCGCCATGCACGGCCTCGCCCTCATGGGCCGCGCCAAGGGCCGCTTCCGCTGGCTGCCGGGGGCGAGCGGCTGGACGAAGCACCGCGATTTCCCCGCGCCCCAGGGCGCCACCTTCCAGGAGCGCTGGCGCAAGGAGCGCCGCACGAGGCGGGCGAGCTAGTCTTCGCTCCGCCGGTGTCCATCATCGGATTGACCCGAACCCTCGACCCGAGCAAAGCGACATGACTTCCGCGCGTGACGAGATCCTCGCCAATATCCGCCGCTCGCTCGGCGTCACCGGCCGCGAGGCCCCGCGCATCGCCGCCGTCGACGAGCGCATCGAGCGGGCGCCCAGGGGCGTCGTTCCCAAGCGCGGGCAGCTGCCGCCGGAGGAGCGCGTCACACTCTTCAAGGCCATGGCCGAAGCCGCGCAAGCCACCGTCGAGGCTGTCCCCTCGGCCGCCGACGTCCCGGCCGCAGTCGCCGCCTATCTGCGCCGCCACAACCTGCCCGCGACCCTGCGCCGGGGTGCCGACGCACGCCTCGCCGCCATGCCGTGGGGCGAGACGGCGCTCGAAATCTCCGTCGGCCCGAGCGACGGGCACGACCTGAACGGCGTCAGCCACGCCTTCGCCGGCGTGGCCGAGTCGGGCACGCTGGTGCTGGTCTCGTGCGAGGACAACCCGACGACGCTCAACTTCCTGCCCGACAACCACATCGTCGTCGTCTCCGCGAAGGACGTGATCGGCGACTACGAGGAGGTGTGGAGCCGCGTGCGCTTCAAGGAAGGCAAGGGCCTCATGCCGCGCACGGTCAACATGATCACCGGCCCCTCACGCTCCGGCGACATCGAGCAGGTGCTCCTCCTCGGCGCGCACGGGCCGCGCCGCCTGCACATCGTCGTCGTGGACGAATGACCGCCCGGCGGGCGCCGCGGCTCGCCCGATGTTTTGGGGGACGTTAACCATTCTCGTGAGGGAATCTGTGGACGGCGGCGGCAGGTGCCGCCCTGCGTTGCGTCGCGTCCCGCGTTCCGGTCGATCTGTGATGGTCCCTGCGTCCCGCCCCATCCTCCTCGGCGCTGCCCTCCTGATCGCAGGCGGGTTCGCCCTCGCGACTGCCCAGGACGCGCCGCCGACCGGGATCGTCGAACCGGCGACCGCGCCATCGCCGAGCAACGGCGCACCGACCAACACCGCACCAGCCAACGCTGCATCGGCCAGGCCCGCATCGGCTCGGCAATTCCGACCCGTGGCTGCCTCCGCCGGCGGTTCTGCCGGTGGCATCGCGCAGGGTGCCGTGCCGGCGGGCGCTGCAGCGACGGTGCGCGAGACGACGCTGATCACGCAGGATCCGCAGCCGACATTCTCGCCGCACACCGCCGCCCTGACGGCGGCGGCGGCCGAGAAATATCTCGCGATCGTCGAGGCGGGCGGCTGGCCCTTGGTGCCCGCCGGCACCCGGCTGGCACCGGGTGCCTCGGGGCCGGCGGTCGAGGTGCTCAAGCGGCGCCTCGCGGTCACCGGGGACCTGCCGCCCGACGTGCTCGCGGGTGATGCTTACGACGGCGCAGTGGAAGCGGCGGTAAAGCACTTCCAGATGCGTCACGGGCTCGAACAGACCGGCGCGGTCGGCCCCCTGACGCTGCAGGCGCTCAACGTCGCGGCCATCGTGCGCTACGGTGAGCTCAACGCCTCCGCTGTGCGCGCGGCGAACACGGCCTTCGGCTTCGGCCAGCGCCACGTCGTCGTCAACATTCCCGGCGCGGCGGTCGAGGCGATCGAGGGCGGGCGCGTCTCGCGCCGCTACCTCGCCGTCGTCGGCAAGCCGGACCGGCCCTCGCCGACCCTCGAGACGCGCATCACCGCGGTCAATCTCAATCCGACCTGGACGGTGCCGTCCTCCATCGTCAGGAAGGATATCATCCCGAAGATGCAGGGCGATCCCGCCTATCTCGCCAAGGCGAAGATCCGCATCCTCGACCAGGACGGCAGGGAGATCGATCCCGCCGCGATCGACTGGAGCACGACGCAGGCGGCGGCCTTCACGCTCCGCCAGGATGCGGGCGCGCAGAATTCGCTCGGCAGCCTGCGCATCGACATGCCGAACAGCCGTTCGGTCTACATGCACGACACGCCGTCGAAGGGCCTGTTCAGCGCGAGCCTGCGATTCGCCTCCTCGGGCTGCGTGCGCGTCTCCGATGTCCGGGACTTCGCCACCTGGCTCCTCGCCGGCAACGGGCCGGAGGACATGCAGGCCTGGGACCGGTCCGCGATCGACGCCGCCATAGCCATCGGCAAGCGGCTCGACGTACGGCTCGCCAAGCCCGTGCCGGTGGCGTGGGTCTATCTGACCGCCTACGCCACGCCGGACGGGCTCGTGCATTTCCGCCCGGACGTCTACGACCTCGACAGCGGCGCCGAGCTCACCGCCTCGGTCTCTCCGGCGTCGACGGTCCTGCCGCCACGGCGGCCGAACGCCGCAGACCTCGCCCCGCTTCCGCCGGCACGACAGGTGGAACGCGCCGCTTCGACCGCTACGGTCGCCGTGCGCTGAGCCCGAGGCGGCAGCGGATGGACGTTGATGAAGCGAGACGCGCATCGGGAGGGCGCATGTCCGACAAGGTCGGTTCGATACCCTAAGACGAGGCTCCCGACGCCCTGCGGCGCGAGATCGCGCTCATGCAGCAGCGCGCAGCCCGAGGCCAGCCCCGAGCCGACCGAGATGCTGCCGCCGCTGCACGATGCAGCCCTCGATGCCCCGTCGTTCTTCGTCCGCGTCGACGGCGGGCTGGTGCTACGCAGGCGTGGTGCGCACGACCATCCGGCACGCCGGGCAGAGCTTCGCCATTGCCGGGCCGAGCTGCGTCGCGACCGATCCCGCCTATCGCGGCCGCGGTTTCGCGACGCGCGCGGTGGCCGCCGCCACGCGCTCGATCGAGCACAGCGACAGGGATGTCGGCATCTTCACCTGTGATCCTCCGCTCGCCCGCTTCTACGCGCGGGCGGGCGCATGGCCGGTCGTCCCGCATGTCGTGCTCGTCGGCAGCCGCGACGAAGGTGCCCTCGACAGCACGCCCCTGGGGAAGGCCGGACTCATGCGCCTGTTCTCGGCGAAGGCCCGCGCAGCGGCCGAGGAGCTTTCCCACACGACGATCGACCTCGGCCTCCCGGTCGGCCAGTTTCTCTGGGGCCCCGGTGTGAGGCCCCGGTGTGAGGCCCCGGCGCCGGACCGCGCCGCCGGCGCTACGCCGCCGCCGTCACGAGCTTCAGGCCGACGATTCCGGCGACGATGAGCCCGACGCAGGCCATGCGCACGGCATCCGCCGGCTCGCCGAGGGCGACGATGCCGAAGATCACCGTGCCGACGGTGCCGATGCCGGTCCACACGGCATAGGCCGTGCCGAGCGGCAGGCTGCGCAGGGCGAGCCCGAGCAGCGCGAGGCTCAGGACCATCGACAGCACTGTGAGAAGCGTCGGCAGCGGGCGCGTGAAGCCGTCCGTGTATTTGAGGCCGACGGCCCAGCCGATTTCGCTCGCGCCGGCGAGAAGAAGATAGATCCAGGCCATGGGACGACCCCTTGAGGTTTGCCGGGACCTCAAGTCCCGGGAAAGTGGCAGGGTCGTCCCGGCCGGAGGGCGCGGCGGCAATCGCCGCGTGGGGTCGTCCCCACGGCCCCTCTAGGTGGGGCATCGGACGGGAAGGTCAAGAGCCGCGGGCGCATTCGGCCCGCCGAGGCTCCGCTTTCGGGTGGCGCCGGCGACGGCCGGGCGGCAGGATGGGCCATGCCGCTCGAAAACCGCGTGACCCCCTTCGGCGATCTCGTCGCGAGCCCCGCCCGCGGGCTTTTCCTCGGCAATCGCGGCGGACGCATCCATGATCCGGCGACGCGCCGTCTCACCGGCCGGCGCTGGGCGTCGCATCACTGGATCACCTGCGTCCTCGCCTTCAAGAATCGGCACCGCAGGGTCTGGGGCCGCGGCTATACGGAACTCTTCTTCTGCGACGAGGTGACGGCGCTCGCCGCCGGTCATCGGCCATGCATGGAATGTCGCCGCACCAATGCCGTCGTCTTCCGCGCCGCGGTCGCCGGCGGCCTCGGCCTTGGCGCACCGCCGTCCTGCGATGGGCTCGACCGCCTGTTGCATGCCGAGCGCCTCGACGGACGGGTCAAGCGCCTGCACTGCCGGGAGGCCGATACACTTCCCGACGGTGCGGTGATCGTCGGGGAGGACGGGGCCGCGCTCGCGCTCCTCGCAGCGCGCGCCCTGCCGTGGACGCCCGCGGGCTACGCAACGCCGAGACCCCGCCCGTCCGGACCGGTTATGGTGCTTACGCCGCCGGCGACGCTCGCGGCACTCGCCGCCGGCTACCGGCCGCATTGGCATCCGAGCGCAGCGCGCGACGGCTGATCGTCGGGTACGCGTCAGGCGATGCCGCGCCGCGCGCGCAGGAGCCAGACGGCAAAGGCGCCGCCGAAGGCGGAGGTGAGGATCCCGAGCGGCAGCTCCTGCGGCGCCGTCAGCGTGCGTGCCAAGGCGTCGACGCCAACCAGGAAGCAGGCGCCCATCAGCGCCGCGGCAACGAGCAGGCGCGAGGAAAGGGGGCCGACGAGTATGCGCGCGACATGCGGGATCATCAGGCCCACGAAGCCGATGGCGCCCGTGAGGGAGACGAGCACGCCGCTGACCAGCGCCGCGCCGGCAAAGAGAATGAGCCGCAGGCGTCCCGGCGAGACGCCGAGCGTCTTCGCCGTCTCCTCCCCCAGGAGCAGCGCATCGAGCGAGCGCGCCTGGGCGAGGAAGAGGACAAGCCCGGCCGCCGTGGCAGCGACGGCGATCCAGATATTGTCCCAGCGCGCGAGGCCGAGGCCGCCGAGCATCCAGAAGACGACCGAATGCGCCGCCCGATGGTCGCCGATGAAGATGAGGGCGTTGGTTGCCGCCATCAGCATGAAGGAGACGGCCACGCCGGCGAGCACCAGCCGGTCCGGACGGCGCTCCTCGTCCGTGCCGCTGACCGCGAGCACCAGCACGAAGGAAAGCGCCGCGCCCAGGAAGGCCGCAAGCGGCAGCGTGGCGATGCCGATGACATCGCCGATGCGCGTGATGACGGTGACGGCGCCAAGGGCGGCGCCGGCCGAGATGCCGAAGAGATAGGGGTCGGCCAGCGCGTTGCGCGTCGTGCCCTGCAACACCGCGCCCACCGCCGCAAGGCCGGCGCCCGTCACCGCCGCAAGCAGCGCCCTCGGAAAGCGGATGTCCCAGACGATGCGCGCCACGCCCTCCGGCCAGTCGCGCGCCACCAGGCCGGGCGAGAGGCGCTCGAGCGCGACGCCCCAGACAGTCCGCAGCGGAATGGGCACCGCCCCGACCGACACGGCGACGGTGACGAGCGCGACGAGCAGGACGAGGAGGCCCCCGACGAGCAGCACCGCAGGCGGCCGCGCCGAGACGTGCAGGGGCTCGTTCATCGGCTGCCCGCCGCGTGCAGGGCCTCAGCGAGCTTCTCGACGGCGCCGACATTGGCCGGGCCCGGCGTGATCTCGGTATAGAGCAGTGGCAGGAAGCGCCTGTTCTTCACCGCGTCGGTCGTCGCCATCGCCGGGTGCTTCTCGAGCACCTCCCACAGCCGCTTCCACCCCGCCTCGTCCTGATAGTCGAGAAGGATGATGAACTCGGGATTGCGCGCCGCCACCGTCTCCCACGAGACCTTGCCCCAGCTCGTCTCGAGGTCGTCCATCACGTTGCGGCCGCCGGCGGCCTCGATGAGCGCCGTCGGCATGGCGAACCTGCCGCCGGTCAGGGGCACCTCCTCGCCCGAGTCATAGAGGAAGACGCGCGGCGCGGGCTTGCCCTTCACCGCCTCCGCCACCTTGGCGAGCCGCTCGCGCCAGCCGTGCACCAGCGCCTGCGCTTCCTCTTCCTTGCCGAAGATGGCGCCGAGGTTGCGGATGTCGGTGTAGAGGAGGTCCATGCTGGCGCGCGGGCGCATCTTGTCCACGCGGATGCAGGACTCGGTGAGCACGTAAGTCTTGATGCCATGCACGGCGAGCGTGTCGGGCGTCACCTCGCCGCCAGGCTGCATGCCATAGCTCCAGCCCGCGAAGAAGAAATCCGGCTCGGCGGCGATGAGCACCTCCATCGACGGGTTCTTCGGCGCGAGCTCCGGCAGCGATCCCATCGCGGCCTTGAAGCGCGGCGTCATCTTGTACCAGCCGGTGATGCCCGTGATGCCCACCATGCGTGGCTGCAGCCCGAGCGCGAACATCATCTCGCTGATGTTCTGGTCGTGCGACACGGCGCGGCTCGGGGGCCGGTCGAAGGTGATGTGGCGGCCGCAATTGTCGATCGTGACCGGAAAGGCCGATGCGCTCGCCGCCGCAGCGAGGGCGGCCACCAGGGCCAGGCCAAACAGGACGTGTCGGTGCCGGACGGATCCAAGGGTCATGCGGTCGATCTCCTCAAACGATCGGGGAAGCAAGACGGAAGCGATAGGGAAAGGGGCGGGCGGCCGGGTCGTCCCGCACGGCCTCCACACCGAAGGCGGCCGTCAAGAGCGCAGGCCGCAGCACCTCGGCCGGCGTTCCCTGGGCGACGAGACGTCCGCCCTGCATCAGCGCGAGTTGGTCGCAGGCCTCCGCCGCGAGCGCGAGATCGTGCAGGGTGACGAGGATCGTCTTGCCGTGCCCCTCCGCCAGGCGGCGCATGAGCGCGGCGAGCTCGAGCTGGTGGCGGATGTCGAGATGGTTGGTGGGCTCGTCGAGGACGAGCAGGTCCGGCTCCTGCGCCAGTGCACGGGCGATGGCGATGCGCTGGCGCTCGCCTCCGGAGAGCCGCGCCACCGGCCGCTCGGCGAGATGAATCGCATCGACCGCTGCAAGGGAGGCCTCGATCGCGTCGGCGTCGCGCCGGCCGGATCTGGCGAAGCGACCGCGATGCGGCGTGCGGCCCAGCGCCACAACCTCGCGGGCAGGCAGATCCGGTGGCGCCGCACCGTCCTGGACGACTGCGGCGATGCGGCACGCCGCCTCGCGCGGCGTCAGGGTCCACACATCCCGCCCGCCGAGGCGGACCACGCCGGTGCGCGGTCGCAATACCCGGTAGACGCAGCGCAGGAGGGTGGACTTGCCGGCGCCGTTGGGACCGACGATGCCCTGCACCACTCCGGCCGGCACGGTGAAGGATAGGCCTTGAATCACGGGCGCCGCCCCTGGCGGCCCCCAGGTGAGCGCGTCGACGGCCAGATGCGTCATGCAGCACACCGCGCCGCCGAAGGACAGCAGTCACGACAATGGCGAGACTCGAACGGCCGACGACGCAGAACGTCGGGTTCCATGCTCTTCTCCCTCACGCGCCCACCGCGCGCCGGATGCGAATGCCATCACGAGGGAGAAGACGGCCCGCCCGCAGAGTGCAGGCGAGCAGCCGGTCGCCCTCCGCGACGGCGGTTGATGCGCGGGCAGGTTTCCTGGCTCGCGGATCTTCGCGCCGGTCGAACCTTCCCGGTTTCCCAGTGGCCATGCATGACCGGCGCTCACCGCTCACAGTTGCGGGGGCAGCCACGGCTGACGGCGATGCCGCTTCCGTGTTCCCTTTTAACCCGACTCGCCGTCGGGCACCCGAGCCCACCCACGCTGGCATTGCGCGGTGCATCTTTCAAGTCGCCTCGTGTCCCATTTAATATGCAATGTTGTAACATTACATATCTGGATTGCGTCACGCCGCAACGACCGCTTGCCAGAGCACGTTCCACGCTTATCCACAGGCGATATCCGGCAACCGCATCCATGCACTACCCCGCCACCATGCGACCTTCGATGCCTTGAAGGGCCCGCTTTCCGCATGTAAGTTCTTGATAAGAAAGGTATTTTTGAATCTCTCTAAACTGGCTCGCGCATGATCGTCTGCTCCTGCAACGTCCTCTCGGACAGGCAGATCCTCTCGACTCTCGACAGCGAGGAGGCCGGCAAGCCCCGCTCACCGGCCCAGGCCTACCGCTGTCTCGGCTGCAGCCCCGACTGTGGCCGCTGCCTCGTGACCGTGCGGCGCCTCCTCGCCGACGCACGTGGCGCCGCCTGCGATCTCGGCTGCCCGATCTGCCCGAGCGCGCCAGACGAGGTGCCTGGCGAAGCGCGCCTGGCCGCGGTAATCTCCCGATCAGAGCCGGCGAACGTGGACCTTCAGCCTCTGATGGCGGCCGAATAACGTCGGGTCAGCCCACCTCTGGACGTCTTGCCCGCGAGCTGCGAGCCTGCAGCCAGGGGCGGAAGTTGTATCGCATGGGCCCTCTCGTGCAGCACGGCCCGGCCCACGCTGGCGTATGGCGGTAGTGGTTGCCTCTTGATCCGACCGACACTCAGTTTATAATTATTCTAATTCCGCAGCCGGAATCGGACAGGAGCGATTGCCATGAAGGGGGACGCGAAGGTCATCGAGTATCTTAACCGCGGCCTGCGCAGCGAGTTGACTGCCATCAACCAGTACTGGCTGCATTATCGCATGCTGGACAACTGGGGCTACAAGGACCTTGCCAAGAAGTGGCGCGAGGAGTCGATCGAGGAGATGCGCCACGCCGACCGCTTCGTGGACCGCATTCTGTTCCTCGAGGGGCATCCGAACCTCCAGGTGCTCGACCCGCTGCGCATCGGCGAGAGCGTCAAGGAAGTGATCGAATGCGACCTCGCCGCCGAGGTTGATGCGCGCGCCCTCTACCAGGAGGCGGCGACCTACTGCCATTCGGTGAAGGACTATCCGTCCCGCGACCTCTTCGAGGAGCTGATGACGGACGAGGAGGGCCACATCGACTTCCTCGAAACCCAGCTCGATCTCATCAAGCAGCTCGGGCCGCAGCTCTACGCGCAGCACCACATCGGCAAGCTCGAAGACTGAGCGGCGGCGGCATGATGCCAAGCCAGGCGGCCGGCGTTACGCCGGCCGTTCGCATTTCGGCCGTACACAGCCTTGCGCTACCAGCGCAGCACGCGGCGGCCGATGGCGGCGCCTGCGACGACGACGAGGGCGACGGCCAGCGTGTACCAGGTGGCCACGAAGAGCGGCGAGTCGTCGGTGCAGTGCGCGGCATAGAGTGTTGCCCCGATGCCGCCAGCCGCGAGCCCGGCAACCGCGCCTGCGACGCCGGGCGCAGTTGGCGCGCCGTGCCGCAGGGCGACCAGCAGCGCGGCGAGCGGCGCGAGCGAGAGCGCGGGAATGCTCACGAGACAGACGGCCAGGTTGCGTCCGACGAGCCTTGGCCACCATTCCGCCGCCGGCAGGAGGATGAGCTCCGTGGCGACGGCCCCCGCGAGCAGGAGCGGCGCAAGCAGCAGCACCCTCCCCCGCCCGCGCAGGTCCCGCCCCGGCTGCGCAAGCCTCGGCAGCAGGGCGAGCGCCGTGACGGTGAGACCGAACGCGACGACGAACTTGAAGAGGAAGCGCGGTGTTTCCGCAGCCGCAGCAATGTCCGGCCGCGGCCCGAGCGCCATCATGAAGAGCACCGTCGCGGTCACGACGGCGGGCACCAGGGCCACCGCGCAGACGGTGGCGACCGGAGGGGAGCGCGTCGCCTGATCCTGGACGAGGGCGTCGATCAATTGCGTCGTCTTCATTCCCCCACCCTCCCGAAGCGCGCCGCCAGCGCCTTGAGCCCCCGGTGCAGGGCGACGCGCACGGCGCCGTCGCTCATGCCGAGGCGCCGCGCCGTTTCCTGAATGCTCGCGCCCTCGACGGAAACCGCGCGGACCACGGCCCGCTGCCCCTCGCTCAGAACGGCCAGGAGGCGATCGATCTCGCGCCCTGACAGTTCCTCCCCCTTGGCGCCGTCCGGCAGGCTGTCGGCGACTTCCTCGATGGGAACTTCAACACCCTGCTTGCGGCGGCGCAGGTTGTCGATGAGCTTGTTGCGAGCGATGGCGGCGACCCAGGGCCCGATCGGGGCGGAGGGATCCCATGTGTGCCGCTTGATGTGGATCGCCAGAAGCGCCTCCTGCACGACATCCTCCACCTCGCCTGCCGAGGTCATCCCGACACGTGCGAACCCGCGGCGGACGATGCTGCGCAGAACCGGCGCGAGCCCCTGCAGCAATCGGCGATAGGCGGCCGGATCGCCCACGTTCGCCGCGCGCATCAGCGCCGCCCATTCGTCCTCGCGGTCTTGCACGATCCCTCTGTATCCTTGTTCGGCACGCCGCAGCTTGCTGTTACGCCGATGTGAGATCAATCACACAGCCGTGAGACGCAAAACCCGCCCGGACACAGCTGCGTGAGCGGCGTAACGGCGCGTCCCCTCCCCGCGAAGAAGTGGACATGGGCTGCAGTCGCGGTCCGCATCAGGGAGACAGGACGATGAATCGCCGCTCAGTCACCATTGCCCTCGCCGGCTCCATCGCAACCGCACTCGCCATGATCGGCGCACCGGCGCGGGCGCAGGATGCCGCGATGGAGAAAATGATGAGGGACACCGGAGAGGCCATAAAGGCCGGCAAGGTTGAGAAGTGTTACGGCATCGCCCTCAAGGGGCAGAACGACTGCAAGGCGGGAGCCGGGACCACCTGCGCTGCGACCAGCAAGGTCGACTACCAGGGCGACGCCTTCAAGATCGTGCCCAGGGGAACCTGCGTGACCGTCCAGACGCCGCACGGCCCCGGATCGCTCGAGCCGATCAAGCGGCCCTCGTGACACACGCCCCGCCGACCACCCCGCAACCGCAAGCGTCCGGGAAACGCTCCATGATCAAGTCTGCCACCGCCCTCGCGCTGGCCAGCGCCGTCACCGCCATGCTCGCCGCCGCTGCGTCCAGCTCCGGCGCCGCCGAAGGGAAGGAGAAGTGCTATGGCGTCGCCCTCAAGGGGCAGAACGATTGCGCAGCCGGGCCCGGCACGACATGCGCCGGGACGGCGAGGATCGACTACCAGGGCAACGCCTGGAAGTACGTCGCCAAGGGCACGTGCGTGACGATGGAGCTGCCGGGCGGCCGCAAGGGCGCGCTCGAGGCACTGAAGCGCGACCTGCCCAAGGTCTGAGACGCCGCTCCCTTCCCCCCGCATCCTGAGGCGAGGGGAAGGGCCCGTCGGATCGAAGGAGATGCCGCCATGCTGCCGACCTCGATTGCCGCGGCCATTCCCGCCCGCGCCGGCGTGGGGCTGAAGCCCGAGCACTATCGTGCCATCCTCGAGAGCGCGCCGGATGTCGCTTTCTTCGAGATCCATGCCGAGAACTACATGGGCGCAGGCGGGCCGCCGCACCGCTATCTCGAAGCGATCCGCGCCCGCTATCCGATCTCGCTGCACGGGGTTGGCCTGTCGATCGGCGCCGACCGCGCCCTTGATCGCGAGCACCTGGCGCGGCTGCGCGGCCTCGTCGAGCGCTACGAGCCCGGCCTGTTCTCCGAGCACCTCGCCTGGTCGACGCACGACACGGGATTCCTCAACGACCTTCTGCCCGTGCCCTACACGAGGGCGACGCTCGAACGCGTCTGCGACCACGTGGACGAGGCGCAGGAGGCCGTCGGGCGGCGCATGCTGCTCGAGAATCCGTCGACCTATCTGGTCTTCGCCGAAAGCACGATCCCCGAGGTCGATTTCCTCGCCGAGGTCGCCGCCCGCACCGGTTGCGGCCTGCTCCTCGACGTCAACAACGTCGAGGTCTCGGCGACCAACCATGGCTACGACCCGACGGCCTATCTCGATGCCTTTCCCGCCGAGCATGTCGGCGAGATCCACCTCGGGGGCTTTGCCGCGACCACCGACGACAGGGGCGCGCGCCTGCTCATCGACGCGCATGGCTCGCCGGTCGACGACAGGGTCTGGGCGCTCTATCGCCATGCCCTCGGCCTCTGCGGCGCCGTGCCCACCTTGATCGAATGGGACAACGATGTGCCCGCCTGGCCGATCCTCCACGCCGAGGCACGCCGGGCGGACGCATTGCTCGCGCGGGTGGCGGCGCGGCCGCACGGCGAGCGTCGGGCAGCGGAGGATCTCCATGGCACCCACGCTCTCTGAGATCCAGGCGGCCTTCGCCGCAGCCCTCGTCGATCCCGCATTGCCGGTGCCGGACGGGCTCTGTGGCCCCGGCGGCGGGCCGGCCGCGCGCCGCTTCGCCGTCTATCGCAACAATGTCGTGGTCGGGCTGACGGAGGCACTGCGCGCGCGCTTTCCCGTGACCGACCGTCTCGTCGGGCCGGAGTTCTTCGGCGCAATGGCGCGAGCCTATGTCGCGGCTCACAAGCCGGCGTCGCCGCTGCTCATGCACTACGGCGACGACCTTCCCGACTTCATCGCCGCCTTCGAGCCGGCGGCCATCATCGTCTATCTCGCCGATGTCGCACGGCTCGAAGCGGCCTGGTCGCAGGCCTACCATGCGGCCGAGGCGGTCCCGATCGGAATCGCGGCGCTCGCGGCGATCCCCACGGACGAACTCGCATCCGTTCACCTGACACTCCACCCTTCGCTGCGCCTCTTGCATTCCGCGCATCCCGTGGCCTCAATCTGGGCCGCCCACCAGACGGATGGGCCGGTCATGCCGCCCGAACCGTGGGAGCCGGAGGACGTCCTCGTGGTGCGGCCGGAGGCGGAGGTGCTGGTCCATCGCCTGCCCGCGGGCGGTCTCGCCTTCCTCGCGGCGCTCGAGGCCGGCGCGCCCCTTGGTGTCGCGGTCGAAAGGGCGACTGCCGCCGCACCGGCCTTCGACCTCCCCCGCAATCTCGCCGGCGCCTTCGAAGCCGGCGCAGTGATCGCCGCCAGCATCAGCGCTGCTGTGCAAGCCCTTGCGGAGACATGTCCATGACAGATGCCATTGATCAGGCGACGCACCGTTCGGCCGCCGACGCGGTGGCTCGGTTCATCGCCCGTGCCGACGTGCTTCTCGGGCGTTTCCCGGCGGCGCTCGTGCAGCTCGTCCTGCGTTTCACCGTCGCCCTTCCCTTCTGGCGATCCGGCCTGACCAAGTGGGACGGCTTCCTTGAGCTGTCGGACGGCGCCGTCTTCCTCTTCCAGGAGGAGTTCCGGCTGCACATCCTCGGCAGCACCTACCCCTTCCCCTTCCCGACCGCGGTCGCCTTCGTCGCAGGTTGCGTGGAGATCGTGCTCCCCATCCTGCTCGTCCTCGGCCTCGGGACACGCTTCGCCGCCCTCGGCCTCCTGGTGATGACCGGCGTGATCCAGCTCACCGTGCCTGACGGATGGGCGACCTATCACCTCCCCTGGGCGGCGATGCTGCTGGCACTTGTCGCCTATGGCGCGGGGAAGGTCTCGCTCGACCATTGGATCGGCGCCCGGCGCATGAAGGCGGCGGCCGACCGCAGCGGACCGGCCTGACCGCCGCGTCACTCCAGGTGAAGCGTCACGACGCGGATGTCCGGGTCCTCGGGATCGAGCGAGATGCGGAAGCCGAGCTTCTCGCACATGGCGAGCATCATCGTGTTCTCGCGCAGCACCTGCCCCTCGATGATCTTGAGCCCCTCCGCCCGGGCATAGTCGATCATCATCTCCATCAGCACCCAGCCGAGACCGCGGCCCTTCAGGTCCGAGCGCACCATGATGCCGTACTCGCCCTTGTCGTAGTTGGCATCGGCGTGGAGGCGCACCGCGCCCAGCATTTCGCCGCTCGCCTCCTCGATGGCGACGAAGGCCATGGCGCGGGCATAGTCGAGCTGGGTCAGGCGGGCGATGAAGGAATGGCTGAACTCCTTCACGGGCGCAAAGAAGCGCAGGCGCAGGTCCTCGTCGGTCTGACGCCCGAAGAAGGCGCGGAACATGTCTTCGTCTTCCGGCCGCACGGGCCGGATGAACACGGATGCACCGTCGTTGAGCGCCGTGCGCCGTTCCCATTCCGCCGGATAGGGGCGGATGGCGAAGCGCGGATGGCCGGCCGGCCCCTTGCGACCGGCGGCGACCGGCGCGACGACGACGCGCGCATCGACGGCAATGACGCCGTCCTTGTCGGCGAGCAGGGGGTTGATGTCGAGCTCGCGCACCTCAGGCAGGTCGGCGGCGAGCTGCGCGAGCTTGACGAGCACCAGCCTGATCGCGTGCTCGTCGGCCGCCGGCACGTCGCGATAGGCCTTGAGGACGCGCGAGACGCGCGTGCGCGCGATCAGCGTCTCCGCGAGCTTGAGGTCGAGAGGCGGCAGCGCCAGCGCCTTGTCGTTGATGACCTCGACCGCCGTGCCGCCCCGCCCGAAGACCACCACCGGCCCGAAGGTCGGATCGTCGGCAAGGCCGGCAATCAGCTCGCGCGCCTTGGGCCGGAGGATCATCGGGTGGACGGTGAGACCGGTGATGCGCGCGTCCGGCCTCGCCTCACGCGCACGAGCAAGGATCCCGGCCGCGGCCTCGCGCACCGCCTTCTCGCTCGTGAGGTTGAGCCGCACGCCGCCGACGTCCGATTTGTGCACGATGTCGGGTGACAGGATCTTCACGGCGACAGGAACGCCTTCGGCAAGGAACGGCGCGGCAGCCACCGCCGCCTCATCCGTGTCGCGCGCGAGAACCGTCGGCGTGATCGGGATCTGATAGGCGGCAAAGAGCCGGTCGATCTCGACGGGATCGAGCCAGGTCCGCCCCTCCGCCACGGCGGTCTCGACGATTGCTTTGGCCGCGGGCACATCCGGCACGAAGTCCTTCGGCAGGCTGGGCGGCGTCTCCATGGAGAGATCGCGCGCCTCGCGATAGCGGACGAGATGCATGAAGCCCTGCACCGCATCCGCCTCGGTGGCGAAATGCGGAATGGCGGCGGTCTCGAACAGATCGGACGCCGCTCCGTCCTCGCCGATCCATACGGCGAAGACCGGTTTCGACCGGAAGGATTTCTGCCGCTCGCGGCGCGTCGCCTCGACGACGGCCTCCGCCGCCTCGACCGAGGAGGCAAGAGCCGTGGGCACGTTCATCACCAGGATGGCGTCGTTCTCCGGATCGGCGAAGAGGGCCTCCAGGGCGAGCCCGTAGCGCCCCGCATCGGCGTCGCCGACGATGTCGATGGGATTGGCCCCCGACCAGGTGGGCGGCAGCACGGCGTCGAGGCGCGCGCGCGTTTCGTCGGAGAGCGTCGCGAGCGCCCCGCCGAGGTCGATCAGGCGGTCGACGGCCAGCACACCGACCCCGCCGCCGTTGGTGAGGATGGCGAGCCGCCCGCCCGGGAAGGGCTTCAGGCGGCCGAGGGTTTCGGCCGCGGAGAAGAGCTCGTCGAGATCAAGGACGCGCAGAAGGCCGGCGCGTCGGAACGCGGCATCGTAGACCGCGTCGGAACCGGCGAGAGCGCCGGTGTGCGTCATCGCCGCCTTCGCCCCCTGGGCATGGCGCCCCGACTTGACGACGACGACCGGCTTGGCACGCGCGGCGGCGCGCGCCGCCGACATGAACTTGCGCGCGTCGTTGATCGACTCGACATAGAGCAGGATGGCGCGCGTGCCGCGGTCGAGGGCGAAATGGTCGAGCAGGTCGCCGAAATCGACGTCGAGCTTGTCCCCCAGCGACACGACCGCCGAAAAGCCGACGGAGCGCGCCGCCGCCCATTCGACGAGCCCCGCGGCGATGGCGCCGGACTGCGACACGAGTGCGAGATCGCCGGCCCGCGGCATGCGTGCGGCAAAGCTCGCGTTCAGCCTGGCGGCTGGCGCCATCACGCCGAGACAGTTGGGGCCGACGAGGCGCAGGCCGTGTGCGCGCGCAGCCTTCTCCGCCTCCGCCGCCAGCGATCCCGGCCCGTGCCCGAGGCCGGCGGTGATGACGACAGCGGCAGCCGCCCCCTTGGCGCCCGCCCGGGCCAGGATCCCCGGAACGCTGTGCGGCGGCGTGGCGACGATGACGACGTCCGGCGCCTCGGGCAGCGCCTCGATGTCCGGCACCGCTGCGCAACCGTCGAGTTCCGTGTAGCGCGGATTGACGAGACGGATCGTGCCGGCGAAGCCACCCTGGCGCAGGTTCTGCAAGACGGTGCGGCCAAGCGAGCCCGGCCGGGGACTTGCGCCGACGAGGGCGACCGAACGGGGGGCGAAGAGCTTGTCGAGGCGATAGGTGCTCATGGTGTCGGCGGCCTCCGGGCGGTGGCAGAATTGAAGGAGGTTGCGTCGCGTCTCATGAGTGACCGTATCTGGTGACGCCACCATGATCGAGCGCAAGGACGCGCTCGCGGGGATCGGCGACGCTCGAGCTCTCTCCCCTGCGACACGCGCGACGGAGGTGGCGGCCGCGAGCTCATTCGGCGTCCTGCCAGTTCGCGGTGACGCATATGCCCTTGCAATTGCCACGCTCTGCCCCCATGTTGTCGCGATCGACTTGTGGCCGGACGACTGGGCCGACACGCTCTTTGGACCCGTAGGTCCATGACGAGCGCACGTTTCAGAACCCTCCCCCTACATCGACGACCGGATCGGGCCGGTGCTCGCGCGCGGCTCCATCCTATCTTCGTTCCCACGCGCGAGCCGTGAAGGACATCCCATGGAAACTGGCACCGTCAAATGGTTCAACGACCAGAAGGGCTACGGCTTCATTCAGCCCGACAACGGCGGCAAGGACGTCTTCGTCCACATCAGCGCCGTCGAGCGGGCCGGCCTGCGCGGCCTGGCCGAGGGGCAGAAGGTCACCTTCGATCTCGTCACCGACCGGCGGACCGGCAAGACCGCCGCCGATAACCTCAAGTCCGCATGAGGCACTCCCGGAAGGCGCGGGCCCCCTCCGCGCCTCTCCCCGCAAGGGGACCTTACGGGGGCGCCGCATGCCCTCCAAGAAGAAGAAACATGCATTTCGAATTCACTGCACGACGCTCCGAGACCGGCATGGAGCCGGCGCGGTTTCAGGTCGAGCGTCTGTTCACTGGTCGCCCCGGAGAGCTCATCGACGTGAGCCACCTGATCGACCGCAGTTACGACTACCACTCTGTCCGCGAGCTGCACTGGCACCTGGCCGAGCGCTTCGGCCTGCCCGTCCAGCACGTCGCCGTCCGCCGCGCTGGCTGCGCCCGCCCGGCAGTCGCGAGGACCTGAGGATCAAGGAGCGACACGATGGCGAAGGAAGAGCTGATTCAATTCGAGGGGCGCGTCGTCGAGGTGCTGCCGGACGCCCGCTTTCGCGTCGAGCTCGAAACGGGCACCGAGGTGATCGCCTACACCGCCGGCAAGATGAAGCGCCATCGCATCAAGACACTCGCCGGCGATCGCGTCACGGTCGAGATGTCGCCCTACGACCTCGGCAAGGGCCGCCTCGTCTTCCGGCATCGCGAAGACCGCGGCCACGCCGCACCACTGCCCGCCGGGAGGGGCCCGGCGCGGCGCCGGTAGCCACTTGCCGCGACGAGCCCACCTCGACGCCCGGTCACGCGTCGCCGAACGAAGGAACACAAGGCCCTTCGCGACGAAATCTGCACGCTGACGCTGCCGCGCATCCGCGTGGCCGCTGATTCGATACCTCGGGCCGGGGGAACAAACCGATCGGTCGACGCGTTGGGGAGCAACGCGGAGGTGAGAGGGAGGCTGCCATGCTCTCTGGCGATCTCGCCCTCTACATCGCGTTGGGCTTCACGGCTCAGCTGATCGACGGCGCGCTGGGTATGGCCTACAGCCTGATCGCCACATCGGCGCTGCTCGCATTGGGTACGCCGCCGGCCTTCGCGAGTGCCAGCGTCCACGCGGCCGAGACGGTGACGACGGGGTTGGCGGGCGCATCCCATGCCTGGCATCGCAATATCGACTGGTCCGTGGTCGGCCGCCTTGCGCCGGCCGGCGTCATCGGCGGCATCATCGGTGCCCACGTCCTCACCGAGCTGCCCGAGGGCATGGTCAGGATCTTCGTGACGTTCTACCTGATGGCGATGACCCTCTCCATCGTTCGCTGCCTTCTCACGGGGCGAACCGGAAACCGCGAAATCCTTGCAACGGTACCCATCGGGCTGGGCAGCGGTTTCCTCGATGCGATTGGCGGGGGCGGGTGGGGTCCGCTTGCGAACTCGGCCCTGATCGCGCGGGGCGACCGCCCACGCCACAGTATTGGCTCGGTCGGCCTCTCCGAATTCTTCGTCACCGTGGCGATCTCGGCGACCTTTGTCGCCACCCTTGATCCGCCGAATACGGGCGCGTCGTGGTCGGGTTGATCGTCGGTGGCGCGCTGGCCGCCCCCCTTGCCGGCTGGCTGAGCCGCGTGCTCCCGCTATCGGAGCTCATGACCCTGGTCGCCTTCATCCTCGCCGGCATGAGCATCTACAACTTTGCCCGGCTCGGCGCCGCATGAGACCCGCCGGCTGACGCGTCAGAGGATCTCGCGATGACGTCTCAGCCGCCCTAGAGCATTTTCCGCCGACGTGGTCGCCGGTTCGGCGAAGAAAATGCTCTATTCTCAAGAAGATAGACGCACTTCCCGATTCAATTGAATCGGGAAGTGCTCTAGCGCAGGGTCTCGCGCGCGATGATGAGCCGCTGGATCTCCGAGGTGCCCTCGTAGATGCGCGTGATGCGGGCGTCGCGCGCGTAACGCTCGACGGGGAAGTCCCTCACATAGCCCGCGCCGCCGTGGAGCTGGATGGCGGTATCGGTCGCGCGATGCGCCGCCTCGGATGCGAAGAGCTTCGCCATCGAGGCCTCCTTGGCGAAGCTCTCGCCCCGGTCCTTCTTCGCCGCAGCATTGAGGATGAGCAGGCGCGCCGCCTCGATGTCCACTTCCCGATCCGCGATCATCCACTGGATGCCCTGGAAATCCGCGATGCGCTGGCCGAACTGGCGGCGCTCCCGCACGTAGGACTTCGCCGCGTCCATGGCGGCTCGGGCGATGCCCAGTGACAGCGCGGCGACGCCGATGCGCCCGCCGGCGAGCTCGGCCACCGCGATGCGGAAGCCGTCGTTCTCGCGGCCCATGAGAGCGGAGGCCGGAACGCGGCAGCCGTCGAAATGCACGACATTCGTCGGCGAGCCGTGCTGGCCCATCTTGCTCTCGGCCTTGCCGACGGCGAGGCCCGGCGTGCCGGCCTCGACGAGAAAGCAGGAGATGCCCTTGCCCTTCGGCGCCTCCGGGTCCGTCACCGCCCAGACCACGAAGACGCCCGCGAATTCGGCCGAGGTGATGAAGAGCTTGGCGCCATCGATCACATAGGCGTCGCCGTCGCGCCGTGCCCGCGTCTTCATGCCGGCCGGGTCGGAGCCCGCCCCCGTCTCGGTGAGGCAGAAGGCCCCCGCCCGATAGCTGCCGTCGGCGAGCCGCGGCAGGTGCCGCCGCTTCTGCTCCTCCGAGCCGATGGCCTGGATGACCTCGCCGACCATGTTGGTCACGGACGTGGCGACCGCCGTCGAAGCGCAGGCATAGCCGAGTTCCTCGATGGCGAGGGCGAAGGCGACGGTGCCCGCTTCGGTCCCGCCGTAGGCGCTCTTCACGTTGAGCGCCATGAAGCCGTTCTCGGCGAGAAGCTTCAGGTTGGCGAGCATCTCCGCCCGTCCCTCGCCGCGATCGAGCTTCTCGGCGAGCGGCGCCAGGCGATCGGCCGCCAGCCGCCGCGCCGTCTCGCGGATCATCTCCTCCTCGTCCGTGAAGGCGAAATGCATACGCCGCTCCCTCCCGATTGTTCGCAGGAGGCTAGGCCGCGGCAGGCCGCACGGCAACGCGCGCCGGCTGGGAACCCACCGTGCGTTTCTGCAGGAGGCTCACTCCGCGAGCACACGCGTCGGCGGCAGCACGATCTCGACCAGCGTGCCCTCGCGCTTGGCGCTCGTGATGACGAGCGAGCCGCGGTTGGCCTCGACCAGCGCCTTGGTCAAGGGCAGCCCGAGCCCCGTGCCGCCGGGGCGCCGGGCGGTGGCGAGCTGGCGGAAGGGCTCGAGTGCGGCCTCGACTTCCTTGTCCGTCATGCCGATGCCCGTGTCACGGATGCGCAGGGCCACCTCGCCCCGGTCGGTCAGCGCCGTCGAGACGATCACCTGCCCGCCCGCATCGGTGAACTTGACGGCGTTCGACAGCACGTTGAGCACGATCTGGCGCATGGAGCGCTCGTCCGCCACGACCGGCGGCAGCTTGGCGGCGAGGCTGGTGCGCAGGACGATGCGGTCGCGGTTCGCCTGCGGCTGCATGAGCGCGACGCAGTTCGACACGATCTCGTTCAGATTGACGCTGGTGAACGACAGGTCCATTCGCCCCGCCTCGATCTTGGCGAGATCGAGGAGATCGTTGACGAGACTGATGACGTGCCCGCCGGACGCGTGAATGTCCGCAAGGTATTCCTTGTAGCGCTCGTTGGCGAGAGGGCCGAAGCGCTCCTCCAGCATCACCTCGGCGAAACCGATGATGGCGTTGAGCGGCGTGCGGATCTCGTGGCTCATCTTGGCCAGGAAATCCGACTTCTGCGCGCTCGCCTCCTCCGCCGCCTTCTTGGCGGCGAGCAGCTCGGCCTCGGCCTTCTTCGCCGCCGTCATGTCGCGCAGCACGGCGCAGAACTTGCGCGCGCTCGCGTCGCCGATGCGGCCGATGGTCATGGTCAGCGGGCACTTGCCGCCCTGGCGGACGCGCCCCGTCACCTCGCGGCCGTCGTTGAGCACGCTCGCGACACCGCCGGCCTTCAGGCCCTCTAGATAGTCGAAGGCCACGGCGTGGCTCTCCGGCGCGAGGAGGAGCGTGAAGGCCTCGCCCGCCACCTCCTTCTCGTCATAGCCGAAGAGCGCCTCCGCCGAGCGGTTGAGCGAGACGATGCGGCCGCGCTCGTCGAGCACGATGACACCATCCGTCGCGGTGTCGAGAATCTCCGTCAGCTCGCGAGAGCGGGCGATCTGCGCCTCGAGCGCGCGGTGGAGCGATAACGCGTCCTGCTGCTCCGCCGCCCCGAGCGCCCGCCTGAAGCACATGAGCGTCGCGGCGCTGCCCTGCCAATCGATGGCCGCGAGCCGCGCCTCGACGGGGATCGTCTCGCCGTCCGCGGCCCGCAGCACGACAGGCGCCTGCTCGGCAGAGATTGCTCCACCCTCGAACAGGGCATCAAGCCCTCCCGCGGCCGCGAGGGCAGCGAGATCGACAAAGCCGAGGAGGTCGAGCAGCGTCCGGTTGGCATAGACCGGGGTGCCGTCGCGGCTGATGAGGATGCCGATCGGCAACCGATCCGCCAGAGACGCGAAGGCATCGCCGGACGGGCGTTGTCCGCCCGTGTCGTTGGATGCCGGCGGCGCTGCCGGTACGAACGGCGGCGCAAAGGGGATGACGACGGGCTCGGCCACCGGCGCGGCTTCAGTCCGCTGCGGCGCGTCGACGGCCTCGGCGGCACGGGGCCTGCTCTCCTCGTCCGCCAGGCGGGCGCCGAGCGCACGCGCGATCTCGCGAAAGGCGTTGCGCTCGCTTGAGGAGAGCTCCGGCCTGCCGTCGCCCACCCCCGACGCCGGCGGTCGCGCCGCATCTGGGCCTGCCGGAGTGCGCCCTCTCTCGGGACCGGGCGCTTCGCCCCTCACCTCCACGACACGCAGCGGCACGACCTTGGGCGCGCCCAGCGTCGCGGCGACGGCGCCACGCACGGGTGGGAACGGCCCGCTCGGCGGTGGTTCGGCGCGGGATGCGCGATCGGCCGGTGCGGCAGCTGCGTCCCGCGCCTCATCCGGCGGCTGCACGGGGCGCGCGCCCGTCTGGAGCGGCGTGACGCCCTCCTCGGCGCCGATCTCCCCGATACCGGCCTCCCCGGGACCCGCCAGCGTCGGCTCGGCGATGTCCGTCGCCGCATACGAGCGCGGCTCCGGCGCCGGCACATCGGTCACGCCCGCCGCGGCGTCGGGTGCACTCTCCGCCGAGATCGGCGTCAGGATATCGACACCGGCCTGCGGCTCGCCCTCCTCCCCATCCTCCACAGGCTCTTCGGTCAGGCTGTCGAGCCGGCAGAGGCCGAAGCCGCGAAAGCCGGTAAAGCGGCGGTCACGATCGTGCAGGGGGATCGCCGCGAGCTCCACGGGCACGCGCAAACGTGTTTCCCCGATGCGCCACAGCACCGTGCGGCCGCTCCACGTGTCCCGCTTGGCAAGGGCGCGCTCGACCGCACCTTCCGGATCGAAGGCGAAATCCCCTTCGATATCCTCCCACTTGTAGCCGATGATCCCGGCCGGCTCCCGGCCCACCACATCGGCGAGCTCGGGCGACACGCGGGTGAACACCCCCTCCGCATCCATTTCCCACAGGAAGCGCACGGTGGCGCGCCGGGCGGCGAGTGCCCGCACGGCCTCGGCGGGGTCGAGAGCCGGCGATGCGGCGTCTCCCGCTGCCGGTGTCGGAACGGCGATCGGCGCCGAGGACGTCGACGCCCAGTCCTTCGGCTGGCCACCAACGATGGACGTCATCAGCGCCAAGCCACCCGCGCGCAGGTGGACCAGCCGGCAGGCGCAGGTCAGCAGGTCGACGCGCGTCCCCGCCGCGATGCGCAGGCGCTCGAGGCGCAGGCCAGTGAACGGAGCGAGGCCCGCCGCCAGCTTGGCGATGCGCTCGCGGACGAAGGAACGCTCGGGCGCCGCCATGACGCGTGCCACGAAAGGAGCTGCCGCATCCGACGCCCAGAGCGCACGGCCTTCCGGCGACCAGAGCACGGTCGCCGCTTGCGGCGTCAGGAAGGACGCGAGCGATGCATCCTGCCGCAGGGCGGCAAGATCCTCGCGGAGGTCCGGCGCGGACGGCGTCATCACCGGTTGCTCTGGTTAACGGTTGACGGGGTCATGGCTAACGAAGCCTTAATATAAGCACGTCGGAAGCCCGTCACGAGATGCCGACATCTTGTCCCAAGGGAGCTCGCCATAGGGTTAATGCGGCATGCGCCGCCGCCCCGGTCGCGAGGGGCGCAGTCTATGCGAGACCTTGATTTGTGCAATGCACAATGTTATATCGCAACGCACAAGAGTACGGCGCCACCACCAGGAGGACGACCATGAGCAAGGGCATTCCGAACTACGAGATCCCCACCGAGATGCGCGACTTCGCCGAGAAGAGCGTCGAGCAGGCGCGCAAAGCCTTCGACGGCTTCATCGGTGCCGCGCACAAGACCGTCGACACCGTCCAGAACTCCACCCTGAGCGCACAGACGAACGCGCAGGACGCGGCTCGCAAGACGCTGGCCTATGTCGAGCAGAACATCGGCGCGGCCTTCGATCTGGCGCAAAAGCTCGTCCGCTCGCGCGATCTGCAGGAAGCGCTGCAGCACCAGGCCGACTATCTGAGGGCGCAGTTCGCCGCACTCCAGGAGCAGGTCAAGGACTTCAACGCGAGCGTCCAGGCCGCCGCCCAGAAGGCCGCCGCCGAAGCGACCAGGCGCAAGGCCTGACATGACGGCCGGAGCGTCCTGCGAAGTAGCGGCCGCCGGTTCGACGGAGAACCGCGGGCCCGCGCACCGGGAGGACGCGCCGGCCCTTCGTTGGGATGTGGCCCAGATCTTCCGAGGTCGGGCACATCGGAAGATGGTCTGGAGCATCATGCCGAGAGGTGTGAAGCGGTTCTCGGACGGACGCGCGCTCCAGGTCGCTGAAATCGATCGCGACGGGTCTGGTCTGTTTCAGGCCGGGCCCCTCGCGCTCTAGCCGGGCTCCCGGAAGGGGCGCCCGCGGTTTCGGACTCCGCGAAGGAGGAAGCGATGAGCAACAAGGCGAACGGCACGCCGCCGACGGTGAAGAAGGTGGAGGAAGCCAAGCCGGTGTCCCCCGCCCCGACGGCGCCCTTCAAGATCGCGCCCGTCGTCGAGGCGCCGGGTCCTGTCAAGCAGGCGTCCGAGGCTGAGAAGCCCGTGCCGACCGCTACCGAGGCGAAGTCCGTGGTGACGAGCCTGCCGCCGGTGAAGCCGGACATCGTGGCCCCTGCGGCGGCGGCGCCGGTCAAGCCCGCAACCGCCGTCAAGTCCCCGGGCAAGACGCCGGCCGGCTCGGCAACCCGCACCACGACGAAGCCTGCCGGCAAGGCTGCCAAGCCCGCATCCCGTCCGGCGGCCAAGCCGGCCGCAGCGGCAGTGGCAGCCAGGGCGCCGACCCCGCCGGTCGCGCCGGCCAAAGTCGTGGTCGCCGTTTCCACAACCGCCCAGGAAAGCCCGAAGGCTGAACCGCGACCGGCAGCAGACATCGCCAAGACCGTTCAACGGATGCTGCCGCAAGCCAGACAAGCCGCGGAGGCGATCGCCACGCCGGTCGACGTTCTGCTGACCGAGGGCCTGGCGCAGGCGCGCAAGGCCTATGAACTCGCCCGCGCCTCGCAGGAAGCCTTGAACGAGCGCTTCATGGCGAGCGCCGCGGCGACCTCGAAGGGCCTCGCCGAACTCAATGGCCAGATGTTCGATCTCGTGCGCAGCCAGTCCGACATCGCGCTCGACCTGTGGCGGCGACTGATGGACGCGCGCACGCTGTCGGAGGCCGTTCAGGTGCAGACACGCGAGGTGCGCCGCCATTACGAGGCGACGGCCGAGCAGGTGAAGGACATCGCCGAGACTGCGAGCCGGGTGGCGAACGACGCTCTCGCCCCGGTTCAGGCCGCCTTCGCCGACCTTCGCAAGCAGCTCTCCTGAGTTGCGGCCGCCGATCCGACCGGCGGCCCCGGCACGCGGGCAGCGGGCCACTCGACACCGCACCCCTTTCGTGGTGGAGGGGCCCGCCTGACGTCTTGCAATCGCCGCTCTTTGCGCTTAGGAGGATCGCGTCGCGCCTGATGATGCCCCGAGCGGTGGACCGTCGGTGCGGGACGCCCGTGGGCAGCTGTAGCTCAGTTGGTTAGAGCGCCTGATTGTGGATCAGGAGGTCCCCCGTTCGAGCCGGGGCAGCTGTACCATCTCCTTCTCCCGAAGACATTGATGTGGACCGTCGGCATCGGCAGTGCACGCCTGTAGCGCGCCGCGACCTTTCGCAGCGATCGGCGCGAATTCGTGCAATGGCGGCGGCCGGCTTTGCTGGCGTTCCCGCTCGACGGGGTCGATTGCAGGGGACGCCTCGCGCGGTGCTGACGACGTTGCACCGTAGGCCATCAACCGCCCTTTGCCGCACCGCCCCGGGGACCAGGCCCAGGGACAGGAGGCGGCCAACGGTACGCGCCCTGCCCCGCCTTTCCGCCTCCCCCGGGATAGTGCAACGTGGCTCTCGCAGCGACATCGTCGTCTTGCCAGAGCACTTCCCGCTTCAATTGAATCGGGAAGTGCGTCAATCTTCTGAGAACAGAGCATTTTCGCTGGTGCGGACCTTCGGTTCTGCGTCAAACCGGCGTCCACTTCCGCGGAAAATGCTCTAGAGACCTGGAGTTCGACGTAGGCGCCGTCAGCTCGCCGGCGCGTGACAGCCGTCCCAACAGCCAGATCGACGAGTTCCTCCCCCAAGTACCTACACCCTGCCGCCGAACCTCAACGCCCCGGCCTGTAAACAGCGCTTAGCGCGGGATGCCAACCTCCTCATTCTCTCCGCCCAATGAGCCTTGCTAGATTTTCTTCCGATATTCCTTTTTGTCAAACAGGCCACGGAGTATGATCCATCAAAGGAGAAACCCAATTATGGATAATCTCACATTCCCAAAATCGGTACGATTGAATATCTATCGTACTCCAATACGTAGGATAACAGACGCAAACTTTGTCCTGAGCAGCAGATGGCCAGTTGAACATATTCTCGGAAACGATGGGCGCGAGCCGGAAGTATTCAGGAATGCTCGTAACGCCTGCACGCTGGCGCTGATCAAGAGAACGCAGGAGGCCGTGGCGGAAGCGCGCAGCGCATTCGTCGATGCTGCAAGGGCAGCCGGCATTCTCGCTGTCAGGTGACATGATCTGCGTCAGAAGGCGGCTCTTGAGGCGGCTCTTGCGGAAATACCACCCCGGGAGCCTGAGCTCTCCTTCCGCGCGAGGAGTGACAATACGATCGCGCGTCCTGATGTGGGGGCCCCTGCCTCAGACGAAGACGGCGGGCAGAAGCCCGCCGCCCGTCGACGTCACCGGTGATCCGTCAGGGCGCAGTCACCCCTTCCCCGCGGACATTGCCGCTGGCCGCGGACCGACCGGCTGTGAAGGCGGCTTAGTTCGCGGTCGCGCCCGCCGCCTTGAGCACCGGCGTCCAGCGCGCCACCTCGCTCTCGACAAGCTTCTGCAGCGCCTGCGGCGAGCGCCCGGCCTTGTCGGGAATGACGCCGCCGAGTTCGAGGAGACGCTTGCGCGTGTTCTCGTCGTCGAGCGCCTTGACCAGGGCATCGTTGAGCTTGGCGACGATCTCCGGCGACGTGCCCTTCGGCGCGAAGACGGCATTCCAGGCGCTCACCTCGTACTCGGGCAGGCCGCCCTCCTTGGTGGTGGGCACGTTCGGCAGCGAGGGCGAGCGCTCGGGCGTGGCGATGGAGAGCGCGCGGATGGTGCCGGCCTGGATCTGCGGCACGAGATTGACGATCTGGTCGCAGGCATAGTCCACCTGCCCGCCGACGAGGTCGTTGATCGCCGGGCCCGTGCCCCGGTAGGCGACGCGCGACGGCTTGGCGCCGAGCAGCGAGTTGAGAAGCGTGCAGGTGGTGAAGGACACGGAACCCACACCCGCGTGCGCCTCGTTCACCTTCTCGGAATTCGCCTTCATGTAGGCGATGAATTCCTTGAGATCCTTCGCCGGGAAGTCCTTCCGCGTGACGATGAGGATCGGCGTGCCGGCCGCGAGGCCGACGGGCGCGAAGTCCTTCGTCGGATCGTATTTCAGGTTCGGATAGAGCGCGGGCGCGGCGCCGTGCGTGCCCATGTGGCCCATCATGATGGTGTAGCCGTCCGGCGCTGCCGCGGCGCCGCGGGCGATGCCGGTCGTGCCGCCGGCGCCGGCCACGTTCTCCACGACGATCTGCTGGCCGAGCGTCTTCGACATGTGTTCGCCCACGATGCGCGCAACGACGTCGGTCGGACCGCCGGCGGCGAAGGGCACGATCATGGTGATCGGCCGCTCGGGATAGGCCGCCTGTGCGGAGCCGGCGGCCAGGCCGACCGCCGCCGCAAGGGACACAAGAAGCTTCTTCATGCTGTTCCTCCCGGAGTAATGCGCCATTGCAGGCAAGCTAGAACATGATCCGCAAAAGTGGGAACCGGTTTCGCCAATGCCTCATGCCTGAACAAGAAGCTGGAGCGTGAGTCCGAAGGCCTTCGGGGACAATCGCGCTCCAGCCCGACCATCCCCGACGTTCACTCGGCGAAGGCCTCGTTGCGGCTCTTGCGGACCGCCGGCAGCACGGCCACGACGAGCAGCGCCAGGGCAACGAGAAGCAGCCCCGCGCTGACGGGGCGCTCGGCGAAGGTCATGATGTCTCCCCGCGAGATGATCAGCGCCCGGCGCAGGTTTTCCTCCATCAGCTTGCCGAGCACGTAGCCGAGGAGCAGCGGCGCCGGCTCGAAGCCGAATTTGATGAAGGCGTAGCCGACGATGGCGAAGGCCGCGGTGAAGATGACGTCCGCGGGCGAATTGTTCACCGAATAGATGCCGATGCAGGAGAACACCAGGATCGCCGGGAACATGAGACGGTAGGGCACCTTGAGCAGCCGGACCCACATGCCGACCAGCGGCAGGTTGATGACGAGCAGCATCAGGTTGCCGATCCACATCGACGCGATCATGCCCCAGAACAGCGTCGGGTTCTTGGTCATGACCTGCGGACCGGGCACGATGCCGTGGATCGTCATGGCGCCCACCATCAGCGCCATCACCGCGTTCGGCGGAATGCCGAGGGTGAGCAGCGGAATGAACGAGGTCTGGGCGCCGGCATTGTTCGCCGATTCGGGACCGGCGACGCCCTCGATCGCGCCCCGCCCGAAGCGCGACGGATCCTTGGCGAACTTCTTCTCGAGCGTATAGGAGGCGAAGGGGCCGAGCACGGCGCCGTTGCCCGGCAGGATGCCGAGCGCCCCGCCGAGGAGCGTGCCGCGCAGGACAGGCGCCGCCGACTGCTTGAGGTCCTCCCAGGAGGGCAGGAGCCGGCCGATGCGCTGCTTCACCACATCGCGCGCTTCCGGATGCTCGAGGTTCCGCAGCACCTCGGCGAAGCCGAAGATGCCCATGGCGAGCACGGCGAAATCGATGCCGTCGGCGAGCGGGGCATAGCCGAACGTCATCCGCTCGGCGCCTGTCTCCAGGTCCGTGCCGACCATCGACAGGAGGAGGCCGACGAGGATCATGGCGACGGCCTTGAGGATCGACCCGCGCGCGAGCACGACGGCGAAGACGAGGCCCATGACCATGAGCGAGAAATATTCCGCCGGGCCGAAGAGAAGGGCAAGCCCCGTGAGCGGCTTGGCGAGGGCCGCGATGATCAGCGTCGCCACGCAGCCCGCGAAGAAGGAGCCTATGGCCGCGATGCCGAGCGCGATGCCGGCACGGCCCTGTTTGGCCATCTGGTGGCCGTCGAGGGTCGTGACGACCGCGGTCGCCTCGCCCGGAATATTGACGAGGATCGCTGTCGTCGAGCCGCCGTACTGGGCGCCGTAATAGATCCCCGCGAGCAGGATGAGCGCGCCCACCGGGTCGAGGCCGAAGGTGATCGGCAGGAGCATCGTGATGGTGGCGATCGGCCCCACGCCCGGCAGAACGCCGATGAGCGTGCCGATGAGGCAGCCGACGAAGGCGAGGCCGAGGTTCTGCAGCGTGAGGGCCGTCGAGAAGCCGAGCGCGAGATTGCTGAAGATGTCCATCGCGCGCCCTCAGAGATAGAGGCCGGCAGGCAGGCCGGGCAGCACGCCGGGCGGGATGATGAGCACCGGCAGCGGCAGATTCAGCACATACCTGAACAAGCCGATGCAGAAGGCCGTCACCACCAGTGCGAAGGCAAGGAGTTCCCTCAGCCGGGTCTCGGGCGACGCCACGCCGGAAACGATGGCCACGAGCGGCCCTGCGACGGCGAGACCGACAGAACGGATCGTGAAGGCGAAGGCGAGGATCCCGAGGCACACGAAGAACGGCCCGCGCAGATGCCAGCGCTCCAGCGGATCGCCGTCCTTCACGAAGGAGACGGCGACGAGCGCGGCGCCGCACAGCCCGATCAGCACGGCGATGGCGCGCGGCAGCATGCCCGCCCCCATGGCACGCAGGGTCCCCTGGTCGAGGTCGCGGCCGGCCCACAAGGCGAAGACCATCAGGGCGACGAGGCTGAGGCCCGCTGCGAAGTTCTGCGGTGAACGGATTGCGTGACTCCCCTCATCGGAGCGGGCCGTGGGGCCCGTTGGATGTTCCGACATTGCCTGTCCTCCCCCCTCGCCATCTTTCGGCGTGCCGCTGCCGGGTTCCCCGGCGCTTCTTGCACCATGCGGCGAACGGATCAAGCCGAGCCGTGGCCGGCGTCCCACCCGCCTTCGAGCTTCCCTGCAACGCGCGGACCGTCAGGCCTTGAACCGCGTGCGCCCCGGCGGGCGCAGGAAGGGCAGGAGCTTCTCGTCGTCCATCAGGGTGACACGATCGCGCAGGATCTGCAGGAAGGCGTCGCGAACCCCGAGCCGCTGGTGCGGGCGCCAGGCCACGCCGACCAGGGAGCCGGGCGGCGGCGGGTCGAGCAGAAGGCCGGTCAGACGCCGCACGGCCACACCGGGACGGCTGAACCGGGCGATCCAGTCCGGAGCGAGCGCAAGCCCGATGCCGGCCGCGACGGCCGCCATCATGGCCGGCTTCTCGGTCGTCTCCTGAACGACGTTGGGAACGGTGCCGACGCTTTCGAAATAGGCCATGACGAGATCATAGGCATAGGGACGGACGCGCTTCGACGGCACGATGAAGGGTTCGCCCACCAGCTCCTCGATCCCGATCGTCTCCCGGGCCGCGAGCCGATGCCCCTCGGGCAGGAGCACGGCTGGCAACTCCACGCGCAGGATCTCGAAGGCGCAGTCCGTCGACCGGCGTGGCGGCCGGATAAGGCTGATGTCGAGGCGCCCCGTCTCCAGCATCTGCAGTTGCGGCGCCGTCATGGCCTCGACGAAACGGATTTCGGTGTCCGGATGGCGGGCGCGGAATTCCACGATGATCTCCGGCAGGAAGCTCGCGGACGCGCTGTCGATGGCGCCGACCCTGAGCACCTTGCTGGTGGTCAGCGCCGCTTCACGCACGTTGCGCGCGGCTCGATCGGCGCGCGCGAGAATGGCCTTGGCTTCCTCGAGCAGCAGGAGGCCTGCGCGCGTCAGCGTCACGTGGCGCGTCGTGCGCGTGAGCAGCGGCGCGCCGAGCTCGGATTCGAGTGCCCGGATCTGGCGGGATAGCGCCGGCGGCGCCAGGCCCACGCGCTCGGCGGCGCGGCCAAAATGCAACTCTTCGGCGACGGCGATGAAGCACCGCAGCTGACGCAGGTCCATGCCTTCGTCCCCCCTCGGGTTCGTTCTGCCGGATTTCTGGAAGCCTTTCCCGAAATATCGAGTGCGACGCCCCACGATCGAGATCACGCCAATTCATAATTTAATAGCACCAATCAACCTGATCCGACAGGAGACGTTCGTCCGATTATGCAATTTCGCGATGGCGCCAGCGCCGCCATTGCGCGCTAAGAGAGTGGTCGAGCACAGCCCGGACGGGGGTGACCGGCCTTCTTCGCCATGACCGTGACCGAAATTCCGACGCACGACGAGCTCTTCCCGGGCTTTCGCGCCTTCGACATCACCACGCCGGAGGTCCGTATCCGCGCGCGCGTCGGCGGCGAGGGTGCGCCGCTCCTCCTTCTGCACGGCTATCCGCAAACACACGTGATGTGGCATCGGATCGCGCCGCGGCTGGCCGACCGCTTCGCCGTCGTCTGCGCCGACCTGCGCGGCTATGGCGACAGCGGCAAGCCGGCCACGGCCAGCGACCATGCGCCCTATTCCAAGCGCACCATGGCGGCGGACATGGTGGCCGTGATGCGCGCACTGGGTCACGAGCGCTTCTTCGTCGCCGGGCACGATCGCGGCGGGCGGGTCGCACACAGGCTCGCCCTCGACCATCCCCAGTGCGTGCTCAAGCTTGCAACGCTCGACATCGCGCCAACGCGCGAAATGTACCGCAATACGACGGAAGCCTTCGCCCCGGCCTATTGGCACTGGTTCTTCCTGATCCAGCCAGCCCCCTTCCCCGAGCGCATGATCGGCGCCGATCCGCAGGCCTACTGGCTGAAGAAATGCGGCTCCGGCAGCGCTGGCCTCGCCCCCTTCCTGCCGGAAGCTCTTGCCGAATATCTGCGCTGCTTCCGGGACCCGGCCGCAATCCACGCCAGCTGCGAGGACTATCGCGCCGCGGCCGGCATCGACATCGCGCATGACGACGCCGACGGCGGACGCAAGGTGGCGGCGCCGCTGCTCGCGCTGTGGGGCGCGCACGGCGCCGTTGGACGCTGTTTCGACGTGCTCGGGCTCTGGCGCGAGCGCGCCATCGACGTGCGCGGCCATGCCCTGCCGGGCGGCCACTATCTCGCCGAGGAGCTGCCGGACGAGGTCGGGGCGGCCCTCTCCTCCTTCTTCCTCGCGGACCGAGCGAGTTCTCCAGGACGGGCCCCATCCCCATGACGAAGACCTATCGGATCGCGGTCATCCCCGGCGACGGGATTGGCAAGGAGGTTGTGCCCGAGGGCCTGCGCGCTCTCGAGGCGGCGGCGAAGCGCTTTGGCTTCGAGCTCGCGCTCGACCATTTCGACTTCGCCTCGTGCGACTATTATGCCCGCCACGGGCGCATGATGCCGGAGGATTGGAAGGAGCGGATCGGCGGCCACGACGCGATCTTCTTCGGCGCCGTCGGCTGGCCGGCGACCGTGCCCGACCACGTGTCGCTGTGGGGCTCGCTCCTGCTCTTCCGCCGGGAGTTCGAGCAGTATGTCAATCTGAGGCCGGTGCGGCTGATGCCGGGCGTGCCCTCTCCGCTCGCCGGGCGACGGCCGGGCGATATCGACTTCCATGTCGTGCGCGAGAATACGGAGGGCGAATATTCCTCCGTCGGCGGCCGCATGTTCGAGGGCACCGATCGCGAGGTCGTCATCCAGGAGACCGTCATGACGCGCACAGGCGTCGACCGCATCCTGAAATATGCATTCGAGCTTGCTGCCCGGCGTCCCATGAAGCACCTGACCTCCGCCACGAAGTCGAACGGCATCTCGATCACCATGCCCTACTGGGACGAGCGCGTGGCTGCCATGGCGAAGGCCTATCCGGGCGTGCGCTGGGACAAGTATCACATCGATATCCTCGCCGCGCATTTCGTCCTCAACCCGGATCGCTTCGACGTGGTCGTTGCCTCCAACCTCTTCGGCGACATCCTGTCCGACCTGGGACCTGCCTGCACCGGCACGATCGGCATCGCCCCCTCCGGCAACATCAACCCCGAGCGCCGTTTCCCGTCGCTGTTCGAGCCCGTGCACGGCTCGGCGCCAGACATCGCCGGCCAGGGCATCGCCAATCCCGTCGGCCAGATCTGGTCCGCCGCCATGATGCTCGATCATCTCGGCGAGACGGCCGCCGCGAGCGCCATCCTGGGCGCCGTCGAACGCATTCTGGCCGAGCCGGCCGCACGCACGCGCGACCTCGGCGGCACGGCCGATACCGAGGCCTGCGGCAGCGCGATCGCCGCGGACATCTGACACGACCAGTGGCTGCACCCCGGCGCCCCCTGGCCCCGGGTTGCGCATAGCGAGAAAAAGGATTACGCGCCCCCGATGACCCTCGACGCCCAGTTCCTGACCTCCATCCTCCAGATCATCTGGATCGATATCCTGCTGTCCGGCGACAACGCCGTCGTCATCGCGCTCGCATGCCGTTCGCTGCCGGAGCGGCAGCGTCGTCTCGGCGTCGTCCTGGGCGCGGGAACGGCGGTGCTGTTGCGCATCATCTTCGCCTTCATCATCTCCCAGCTTCTGGCCCTGCCGCTCCTCAAGCTCGTCGGCGGTCTCCTCCTGCTGTGGATCGCCGTTAAGCTGGTGACGGAGGAGGAAGAGGACGGGCACGACATCAAGGAGAGCGGACATCTGTGGGGCGCGGTGCGCACCATCGCCATCGCCGATGCCGTGATGAGCCTCGACAATGTCGTGGCCATTGCCGCGGCGGCGAAGGGCCATGCCGAGCTCTTCATCTTCGGCCTCATCCTCTCCATTCCGCTGGTCGTCTTCGGCTCGACGATGATCATGGCGCTCATCGCGCGCTTCCCCGTCTTCGTCTGGGCGGGCGCGGCACTCCTCGGCTGGATCGCCGGCGAGATGATTATCTCGGACCCGTGGATCATCGGCCACATCGGCGAAGTGTCCAAGACGATGCACTACGTGGCCGCCGCGGCGGGCGCCGCCCTCGTGATCGTCATCGGCTGGGCATTCCTGCGCCTCGCCGGCCGCCGCGAAGTCTCCGCCTGACGCGCTCACCGGAGAAGCGTGGCGGTGACGGATCCGTCGCCGCCACGGCTCGGGCGATGGCTGTACCATGCGCCACCGAACCGCGGGCGAGGGGAGCAATGTTGGTCCCCTCGCCCGCGTGGCCTTTGCGGGCAAACTGCCGCGCCGTGCCGCCCAGGGCAGCGTGGAACATGTACGACCGGCGGGAGAGCGGGTCCCTCGCCGCTCCCGATCGCTCAGTGCATGCCCGGTTCCTCGATCCTGCGGATCCGGCTGCCTGCCACCTGCCGGACCCGGTCTGACCTGCCATGCCCAGGGCGCATTTGACACGCCGCAGCGGTCCCGGTCTTGTCGCGCTTCGCGGAACGGCGGTTACCGCACCGCCACCACGGGGTGGCCCATGACGAAAACCACGGAAACGCAGCTCGCGCTGACGCGCGCGGGCCTTGTCGAGGGCATGCGGCTCATCCTGCCCTTCGTGCCCGGGGTCGTCATTTTCGCCTCGGCCTTCGGTGCCGCCGCGGTGCAGAAGGGGCTGACACTCGGGCAGGCGCTCTTCATGAGCGGCGCCGTCTATGCCGGTGCGGCCCAGCTCGTGTCCCTCGAGCTGTGGACGCGCCATTGGACACTCGCCTCGCTCCTCGCCATCACCGCCGTGGCCGCGACGGTCAATGCACGCATGGTGCTCATGGGCGCCGCGCTGCAGCCCTGGCTCAAGGGGACACCGACGCCCCTCAACGCCGTCAACCTCTTCTTCTTCACCGACGCCAACTGGATCACGGCGACGCGCTACCAGATGAAGGGGGGCACCGACCTGGGCGTCATGCTCGGCGGCGGCTTGTTCCTTTGGGTGGTCTGGGTGGCGGCGACACTGCCCGGCTATCTCCTCGGCAGTCTCATGCGCGATCCGAAGGTCGTCGGCTTCGATCTGGTCATGCCGATCGTCTTTACCGCCATGGCCATTCCGCTGTGGAAGGGGCGCCGCGACAGCATTGCCTGGGGGGTGGCCGGGGTGGTCGCGCTCACCGTCTCCCAGCTCTTCTCCGGCTATGCGTTCATTGTGGCGGGGGCGCTCGCCGGCGCACTGGCCGGGGCCTTCATCGATGACTGAACAGTGGTCCGCCGGTGAGGCCGGCCCGTTTCTCGCCATCCTCGCCATGGCCGCAGTGACCTACGTCTGCCGCATCCTCGGCGTGGTGCTCATGAGCCGCGTGCCGCTGACGCCGCGTGTGCGCCGTGGCCTCGCCGCCCTGCCGGGCTCCATCATCGTCGCGACCGTGCTGCCGCTCGCCCTGCGCTCCGGCCTCCCGGCCGCACTCGCCCTCGTCTGCGCCGGGCTCGTCATGCTCTGGCGGCGCAACGAACTCCTCGCGCTCGCCGTGGGCCTCGGCGTCGTCACGCTGGCGAGGGCGCTCGGCTCCATGATCACGGCGCCTTGAGGCGCTCCTTGATGCGTTCGACGAGAGCGTCGCGCACGCTGCGATAGGCGTTGAGCATCTGCTCGCGCGAGCCCTGCACGGCGGTCGGATCGGGGGTCGGCCAGTATTCCACGTCGACGGCGAGCGTGCGCGTGAGGTCGAGGGCGCGGTGATGCGCCTCGGGCGACAGGGTAATGATCAGATCGAAGCCCGTGTCCTCGAGATCCTCGATCGCCGTCGGCCTGTGCCTCGTGATGTCGATGCCGATTTCGTCCATGACGGCGACGGCGAAGGGGTCGAGTTCGTCCGGCCGCACGCCGGCGGAGGCGACATAGAGCGAGCGGCCGAAATAATGCCGTGCGATGCCCTCCGCCATGGGGCTGCGCACCGCATTGAAGCCGCACATGAAGAGGACCGCCTGGACGCGACGCGGATGGGCGGGGGCCTGCGGGGCCACCATCCGTTCAGCCCTTCCAGTGCAGCGCGAAGATGAGGGTGAAGAGGCGGCGCGCCGTATCGAAGTCGATGACGATCTTGCCGTCCAGTCGTTCGCGCAGCAGTTCGGCCGCCTCGTTGTGCAGGCTGCGGCGT
Source organism: Chelatococcus albus (assembly GCF_030067675.1). Taxonomy (GTDB): domain Bacteria; phylum Pseudomonadota; class Alphaproteobacteria; order Rhizobiales; family Beijerinckiaceae; genus Chelatococcus_A; species Chelatococcus_A albus. Next base: position 265,110 of record NZ_JASJEV010000003.1, read on the forward strand.
CCCATGTCGATCGCCTCGATCTGCGACGGCGAGGCCGTGCGGATGGCGGCGTAGTAGCTTTCGCAGACGAGCTCGTAGTCCTTGATCACGCGCCGGAGTGGTGTGAGCGACAGGTAGTGCGTGACGACATGCCCGCCGCCCGCGACGCGCACGTCGAAGACGAGCTTTCGGTCGGCGAGCCCCAGTGTCAGCGCATAGGGACCGCCGTCGTGTTCGGCCACGGCGAAGCTGTTCTTTTCCAGGATGTCCCAGATGGCGACGGCGCGCTCGTGCTCCTGGTCCGGCGTGCAGCGTCCGAGCGACGCCTCGTCGAGCATGACGAGGGTCAAGCGGCGGCGCTCGGATTCCTCCATCATCCGTCTCGGGACTCCCTTCCCCGCATCCATAGCCCGAACCTCAGAGGTTGAGCCGGATACCGACCGAACCCGCGTGGGCGGCCAGCCCCTCGGCCTCGGCAAGCGCAATGGCGGCCGGGCCCAGGGCGCGCAGGCTCTCCGGTCCGCATTTGAGGATGGACGTCCTCTTCATGAAATCGAGCACACCGAGCCCGGAGGAGAAGCGTGCGGAACGGGCCGTCGGCAGCACGTGGTTGGGTCCGCCGACATAGTCGCCGATCGCCTCCGGCGTATAGGCGCCGAGGAAGATCGCCCCCGCATTGCGGATGCCGGCGGCGAGGCCCTCGGCACCCTCGGCCTCGATCTCGAGATGCTCGGGCGCCAGCCGGTCCACGAGGGGCACCGCCTCGGCCAGCGACGGCACGAGGATGACGGCGCCGAAATCCCGCCAGCTCGCGCGGGCGATATCCGCCCGCGGGAGCGTCGCCAGCCGGCGCTCGACGGCTACCTCGACGGCATCCGCGAGCTCCGCGCTGTCGGTGATCAGGATGGCCTCGGCCGCCGTGTCGTGCTCGGCCTGGGCGAGAAGGTCCGCGGCGAGCCACTGGGGGTTGGCGCTCGCATCCGCAAGGATCAGCACCTCCGACGGACCGGCGATCATGTCGATGCCCACCTGGCCGAAGACGCGGCGCTTCGCCGCCGCCACATAGGCATTGCCGGGCCCGACGATCTTGGCGACCGGAACAATGGTCTGCGTCCCGTAGGCGAGGGCAGCCACGGCTTGCGCGCCGCCGATCCGATAGACCTCGTCGACGCCGGCGAGCCTGGCGGCGGCGAGAACGAGCGGATTGAGCTCGCCCCTCGGCGCCGGCACCACCATGACCACCCGGGGCACGCCCGCGACCTTGGCGGGCACGGCGTTCATGAGCACGGAGGACGGATAGCTCGCCGTGCCGCCCGGCACATAGAGCCCGACGGCCTCCACCGCCGTCCAGCGCCAGCCGAGCGTCACGCCGAGCGCATCGGTGTAGAGGGCATCCTCCGGGCGCTGGCGCAGATGATAGGCCTCGATGCGCGCCTTCGCCTCCCTGAGGGCGTCAAGCACCCCGGGCGCGCAGGCGCGCACGGCCGCATCGATCTCGGCCTCATCCACGCGCAGGCTCTGCGCCGTCAGTTCGAGGCCATCGAAACGGCGGGTGAAATCGATGACCGCCTGGTCGCCGCGGGCGACGACATCGGCGATGATCGCAGCGACCGCCTGGTCGACGTCCTCGGACACCTCCCGCTTCATGGCGAGGAGCCGCGAGAACGCATCGGAGAATCCGCGAGCACGGGCATCGAGGCGCAACGGCATGTCAATCGTCCTTGTCGGTTGACGGGTGCGCCGGACGGCCGGCCGCTTCCCACGCGGGGCCGAGATCCTTGAGCTGAGCCTCGATGCACTCGACATCGAGACGCACGGCCGCACCGCCCGAGAAGACGAGGGTGAGGGTGCCGGACGGCGCGTCCGTTTCCTCGAAAGTGATGGCGAGCAGATTGAGAACCTGGTCCTCGCGGCCCGGGTCTATGCCGAGGCGCCGCACCGCCGAGACGCGCTCGAAGTGAAGGGCTGCGAGACGTCGGCGCGGCGGCTCGCCCTCCGGTGCCTCCCAGTCGAAACGTCGCAGGGCGAGGAGGAACCGGCGCTGCCTCGGCACGTAGACGAGATCGTCGGCCCGCACCACTGCATCCTGCAGATGCGCGGAAATCACACCGAGGTCCTGACTGTCGAGCGCGATGAGCCTGAGAAGCTCCATGGCCGTTCCGATGAAATGACGTCGCCCGTTGTTATCGGCGCCGGGCCCGCCACGCAACCGCGCTCGATCCCACGGTGGACACGCCTGGAACAATGGCTTTCATGCAACGTTCAGGCTTATGGAGCTTTTCTCGCAGGGACCGCTTTCGTGCGGATGCGACTTTTCATGACGGCCTTCGGGCCGGGAGGCTTGAGATGAACCTTCGCTCCCTCGTGCTCGCCGTGGCCACTGCCGCGAGCGCCCTCGCAGCGAGCGGCGCCGCGCAGGCACAGTGGTACCCGTCGCCGGGCTACGACGACGGCTACTACGAGCGTCGTTACTACCGTGAGCGTCCCCGCTACGACTACGACGACGATTACTACTACGAGCGCCGCTACTACCGGCCGCGCGCCCGCTTCGGCAGCATGTGCGTGACTGCCCGCGGGAACTGCCCGGCCTCGGGATATGTCGGCGCAAGTTGCAGCTGCTACATTCCTGGCTTCGGCCCGAAGCGCGGCAACATCGTGCGCTGACGACCGTCCGGGCGCGATCCCCGGCTCACCCGGATCGCGCTCGAACAACCGGGAAATATGGTCCGCTCCGGCGTGGCTGAGCCCGTGCTCAGCCCGAGAGGCGTTCGATGATGGCCCCGCAGCGGGCGAGCTTGGTTTCGAGCGCCTCGAACCCGCGATCGAGGTGGTAGACCCGGTTGACCACGGTCTCCCCTTCCGCCGCCAGCGCGGCGATGACCAGCGACACGGAGGCGCGCAGGTCGGTCGCCATGACGGGCGCGCCCTTCAGCCGCTCCACCCCGTCGACATAGGCAACGTCGCCATCGAGGCGAATGCGCGCGCCGAGCCGGGCAAGTTCCTGCACGTGCATGAAGCGATTCTCGAAGATCGTCTCGCGGATGCGCGCCGTACCCCTCGCCCGCGTCATCAGGGCCATCAGCTGAGCCTGCAGGTCGGTGGGAAAGCCGGGGAAGGGCTCGGTGGTGACATCGACGGGCGCGATGCCCGCTCCATTGCGGGCAATGCGCACGCCCTCGTTCGTCGCTGATACCTCTGCACCGGCCTCTACGAGCACGTCGAGCGCCGATTGCAGGAGTTCCGGCCGCGCGCCCTCCAGCATGACGTCGCCGCCGGTCATCGCCACCGCCATGGCATAAGTGCCCGTCTCGATGCGGTCGGGCAGCACGCGGTGGGACGCACCCGACAGGCGCGGCACGCCCTCGACCACGATGCGCGACGTGCCCGCGCCCGTGATGCGCGCGCCCATCTTGACGAGGCATTCGGCAAGGTCGACTACTTCCGGCTCGCGCGCCGCGTTCTCGATCACGCTCGTTCCCCGCGCCAGGACGGCAGCCATGAGCGCGGTATGGGTGCCGCCGACGGTCACCTTGGGGAAGACGATGTCGGCGCCCTTGAGGCCGCCCGGGGCGCGCGCCACGGCATAGCCCCCGTCGATCTCCACCGTGGCGCCCAGGCGCTCGAGCGCCATCAGCAGAAGATCGACGGGCCGCGTCCCGATGGCGCAGCCCCCGGGCAACGACACGCGTGCCTCGCCCATGCGCGCCACGAGCGGCCCGACGACCCAGAAGCTCGCGCGCATCTTGGCCACGAGCTCGTAGGGCGCGGTCGTGTCGATGATGGTCGCGGCCTTGAGGCGGATGCTCTGCCCCGTCTCGGCCGTCTGGCCCGGGCGCTTGCCGGCGATGGCGTGGTCGACGCCGTGGTTGCTCAGGATACGCAGGAGCAGCGACACGTCGGCGAGCCGCGGCACGTTGTGCAGCTCGAGCGTCTCGTCCGTGAGCAGGCTCGCGATCATCAACGGCAGCGCGGCGTTCTTGGCGCCGGAGATCGGGATGGTGCCATTGAGCTTCTCGCCACCGACGATGCGAATGCGGTCCATCGGGTCATCCTTGTTCTTGCGGGCCGCAGGGCGCGGCCGTCAGTTGCGCTCGCGATCCGTCGCAGACGTCTCGCCGGCATCAGCTGTGCCTTGCGTCACCTCGCCGGCGGCGTGCGCCGCCGCACGGCGGCCGCGATCCTGCTGCTTGCGGCGCCTGAGATTGTCGCGCAGGGCCGCGGCAAGCCGCTCCTTGCGCTGATCCTTGGTGTCCTTCGGCATCGCAGCGGAAGTTGGTTTTCTCTCCGGCGATGGTTAGCCGCCCGTAAAGCGTATCACAAGCCGGCGAAAAGGGGGGCCGGCTCGCAGCGAGCCGCCCGTGCGGCGATGGGGCGCCTTGCTCCCCCCTGGCGGGCGTGAGACGTCACCTGTCGTTGCCGTGTCGGACAGGCTATTCTCTCGAAGAGCTCGGCGGGCATCGGACCGCCGACGGGACGCCCATGGACTACGATCGATTCTTCCACGATGCGCTCGAGACCCTGCATCGGGAACGCCGTTATCGCGTCTTCGTGACGCTCGAGCGCGACGCCGCCCGCTTTCCCCATGCCGTCTGGCACAGCCCGGACGGACCGCGCGACGTCGTGATGTGGTGCACCAACGACTACCTCGGCATGGGCCGCCATCCGGACGTGATCGAGGCGATGGCGGCGACCGCCCGGCGCATGGGTGTCGGTGCCGGCGGCACGCGCAACATCGCCGGTACCAGCGAGCCGATCGTTGCCCTGGAATGCGCGCTGGCTGACCTCCACGGCAAGGAGAGCGCGCTTGTCTTCACCTCGGGCTATGTCTCCAACGAGACCGGCATCGCCACCATCGCCAGGCTCCTGCCCGACTGCCTCATTCTGTCGGATGCGGACAACCACAATTCGATGATCGAGGGCGTGCGCCGCTCGGGCGCCGAGAAGAAGATCTTCCGCCACAACGACCTCGAGCATCTCGAGGACCTGTTGCGCAGCGCCGGGCGTGAGCGGCCGAAGCTCATCGTCTTCGAGAGCGTCTATTCGATGGATGGCGACGTCTCGCCCATCCACGCCATCTGCGACCTCGCCGACCGCTACGGCGCCATGACCTACATCGACGAGGTGCATGCCGTCGGCCTCTATGGTGAGCGCGGCGCCGGCTATGCCGAGGAGGTCGGCGCGCTCGACCGGCTCGACGTGATCGAGGCCACCCTCGCCAAGGGCTTCGGCTGCGTGGGCGGCTACATCGCTTCGCGCCGTGCCGTGATCGATGCCGTGCGCTCGAACGCTCCGGGCTTCATCTTCACCACCGCCATGCCGCCGGCGGTGGCGGCCGCTGCGCTTGCCTCGGTCACCTATCTGAAGGGCGGCATCGAGGAGCGCCGGCGCCACCGCACGCAGGTGGGGCGCACGAAGGCGTCCCTCGCGGCGGCGGGCATTCCCGTCAAGCCCGGGCCCACGCACATCGTGCCCGTCATGGTCGGCGATCCGGAGCTCGCCAAGGCGGCGAGCGACCTGCTCCTCGCCGAGCACGGCATCTACGTGCAGCCGATCAACTATCCGACGGTACCGCGGGGCACCGAGCGCCTGCGCGTGACGCCGACGCCCTTCCACGATGACGGGCTCATCGAGGCGCTGACCGAGGCGCTGATCGCCGTGTGGCGCAAGCTCGACCTGCCCTTCGCGACGCGTGCGGCCGCAGCCTGAGGAAGCTGCGGCCGGGGCGCCTTCCGCTGCCCGCTCGGCCCGTCGTCCACAGCGACAAAACGCCATCCATCGCAGCTTGCGCCGACTCGCCGCTTGTGGCAGGTTCCGCGCGCTTTCGGACCCTGACCGGTCCGCGGGCTGCCGTAGCTCAGTGGTAGAGCACTCCCTTGGTAAGGGAGAGGTCGAGAGTTCAATCCTCTCCGGCAGCACCATTTTCTCAAGCAAAAACAATCACATACAGGAAGCCGCCAATTGGCGGCTTTGGCCGTTTCTGCGCGATTGCACGGACATCATGCGAACAGCCGTGCAAAAGCGTGCAAAATCCGTGCATGCCCGTTCGCTAGTCGTTCTCATCTAGCACCAGACTCGACTCTCTCCCCCTCCCGCGCTTTGTTCCTATTTCGTTCTCAAAAGGAACAAGGACATGCAGGCCTTCAGGCACGGCGAGAACCTTCACGCGCCGACCGTGCGTGGCGCCGTTGGGCGTCCGGTGACCAAGCGGTGCCCCGCTTCGGAGCCCGCGGCCTCCGCTCGCCGCGCACCGGATGACAGTCATTCGCACAAAGCCGCCGGGGTGCCACCCCGGCGGCTTTGCATCTGCGACAGAGGACAGGGTCAGAAATCGCGCTGCAGGCGCAGGCGTGTCTCGATGGCATCCGCCGAACCGACGAGACGACCGGTCGCGTCGTTGTTGGCGTAGACGCGGCCGCGCGGATCCACCCGGCGGTAGAGCGCCTCGACGCCGATGTAGAAGCCGCTCACCGGAATCCACGAGACATTGGTGCCGATGCGCCAGTCCGTCGTGTCCACGAAACCGGTGGTGGCACCGGCCGCGTTCACCACCGAGCCGCTCGCGGCATAGTCGATGCGGCCGTAGGAGCCGAACACCGCCTGGCGCACCTGCGGCGTCCAGTAGTGCAGGAAGAGCGCGGTCACCGCCCACGCCTTCGAACGCTTGGCGTCACCCGTGCCATCGACGTAGACGTCGGTCTGATTCAACGTGATGTCGCCAACCGACGTGTTGCCGAGCCCGAGGTAGCTCATGGCACCCTCGGCATAGCCGCCCTGCAGCCAGAGCTGGTCGCCAGAGGCGATCATCGGCAGCTTGAGCTGCAGGCCGCCCTGGACGGCAAAACCGTAGTCCGTGTCCACGAACGGCTGCGGCGCGAAACCGGGGACGAAGTTCGTGCTGCGCATCTGGTGCAGCGCAGCCGACATTTGCACCATTCCCCAGCTCTGGTCGACGCGCAGCTGGCCGACGACGTCCGGCAGGCGCTCGCCACCGGAGGTGAAGTTCTGGTCGCCGGGGGGCACCGCGACATTCGCGTTCTGGATCTGCCGGCGCGCGTTGCCGTCCTCGAGCGACAGCGTCGCCATGAAACCGCTGCCGAAAGTCGCGGTGTAGGCGAGTGCGTTGGCGGAGAAGTCCGAAACCAGGATCGCGCCGAAGTTGTAGTCGTTCGTGTAGAAGTCGAAGAACGACTGCGTGCGGCCGGCGGTGATGCCTGCGAACTGAATGAAGGCCCGCTCGAGATTCGTCGTATCCGCGCCGAAATTGCCCGTGTTGCTGGTGAATTCGTAGCGGATGAAGGCGCGCAGGGTTCCGTAGGTCGTCGCCGTGCGCGTGTCGATGTTCAGGCGGGCCCGGGCGCGGAAGCCGATGGCGTCGTCCGTCCGCTTTCCGGGCTCGAGATAGCGCACTTCCGCACGCAGGCGCCCCCCGATGCGCAGGCAGGTATCGGTGCCCGGAATGTAGAAGAAACCCTCACCCTGGGCGGAGCACACGCGGACATATTCGACCGGCGCCGCCTTTTTCATGGGCAGATCGGCCGCCCCGGCGGCTCCAGCCGCGACGAGACCGGCCGTGCCGACGAGAAGACCATGCTTGAGCAAAACCATGGAGCCTCAATCCTTCCGATACGACCTGCCCGAGCGAGCCGGAGAATCTCCAACACGGGTAAAGTATCACGCGCCCCCTTGCAGATGGGGACGCGCGGAAGACCCGTTCGCCTGTGTGTCCTTGAGGCCACGTCCGACAAGCTGCGGCCGCGCCCGAGCAGCCCCGTGAAATGCCGGCGACACCCCGTACGCCACGCCGACGGATTCCCTGATGGTCGTCTCGCGGACGACGGCAGGTGCGCTTGAGCACATCGCATCACATTCGAATCACGATCGCGGCACATGCGTTGCCTTCCGGCCACGATCAGGACGCAACCGTGCTATCGGCCGACCGACTTGACGGCTTTCGCGGGCGCGGCGAGCCTCCGCCTTGACTGTCCGTTCATGACGACCGATCCGGTGGCCAATGACCCTCGACCAGGCGCTCGCCTTCGCCATCGTCATCGCCATGATGGGGCTCTTCGTCTGGGGCCGCCTGCGCTACGACGTCGTGGCGATGATCGCGCTCCTGGCGGCGGTCGCCGCGGGCGTGGTGCCGGCGGACAGGGCCTTCGCCGGCTTCGGCGACGACATCGTCATCATCGTGGCGAGTGCGCTCGTCGTGAGTGCCGCGGTGGGACGGTCCGGCATGATCGAGCTGGTGCTCAGGCGCGTCGGACCATACCTGAAGACCACGGGCCAACAGGTCTTCGCCCTCGTGGCGGCGGTGACCCTCATGTCGGCCATCGTGAAGAACATCGCCGCACTCGCCATGCTCATGCCCGTGGCGTTCCATCTCGCCCGGCGCACGGACACGTCACCCTCCTATCTCCTCATGCCGATGGCTTTCGGCTCGCTGATCGGCGGCATCATGACACTCGTCGGCACCTCTCCCAACGTCATCGTCTCGCGCGTGCGGGCCGAGACCATGGGCGAGCCGTTCCGGATGTTCGATTTCACCCCCGTCGGTGCGAGCATCGCCGTCGCCGGCGTCATCTTCCTCACCGTCGGCTATCGGCTTCTCCCGGCGGCGCGCAAGGGCACGGCGTCGATCGAGGCTGCCTTCAACATCGAGGACTACACGACCGAGGCGAGCGTCCCCCCCGATTCCAGCATCGTCGGCAAGACCGTCGGCGATCTGGAGAAGCTGGCGGAGGGCGAGGTCGAGGTCACGCGCATCATCCGGGGGCATCTGCGCCGCTTCTCGCCGTCGGTCCGGCGCATCATCGAGGCGGGCGACATCCTGCTTCTGGAGGGGGAGCCCGCCGCACTCGAGCGCGTGGTGGCGCGGGCCAAGCTGAAGCTCGCCCGCGAGGATGCCGCCCCCGGAAAGGCCGAGGCGTCGGACGAGATCGGCGTCATGGAGGCTGTGGTCACGGGCGACTCGCTTCTCATCGACCGCACGCCGCTGGACCTGCGTCTCTACGAACGCTTCCAGATCAACGTGCTCGCCGTCAGCCGACGCGGGGAGCGCATCAAACATCAGATGCGTGCCGTGCAGTTCCGCGCCGGCGATGTGGTCGTGCTGCAGGGCAACCTCAAGTTCATGCCCGAGATCCTTGGCGAACTGGGTTGCCTGCCGCTCGCCGAGCGCGAACTGCGCCTCGGCGCGAGCCGGCGCAGCCTCCTGCCCGTGGTCATCCTGGGCGCCGCCATGGTGCTGATGGCGCTCAACATCGTGCCGGTCGCCGTCGCCTTCTTCGGAGCGGCCGTGGCGCTGCTCGTGACCAACGCCATCTCACTGAAGGAGGCTTACGGCGCCATCGAATGGCCGATCCTTGTCATGTTCGGCGCGCTCATCCCGGTCAGCGACGCGATCCGCACGACAGGCGGTACGGACCTGATCGCCGGTTGGCTGTCCATGGCGGCTGAGGCCATGCCGCCCCTCGGCGCACTGGCGCTCATCCTGGTGGCGGCGATGGCGGTCACCCCGTTTCTCAACAACGCTGCGACAGTGCTCGTCATGGCTCCGATCGCCGCCGGCTTCGCCTCGAAACTGGGCTACAGGCCAGACCCGTTCCTCATGGCGGTCGCCATCGGTGCCGCCTGCGACTTCCTAACCCCTATCGGGCATCAGTCGAACACGCTCGTCATGGGACCAGGCGGCTATCGCTTCGGCGACTACTGGCGCCTTGGCCTGCCCCTCTCGATCATCGTCGTGATCGTCGGGGTGCCTCTCATCGCCTTCTTCTGGCCCCTCGTCGGACGTTGAGGCGACGCGGGCGCACCGATGCCGTGGCGTCCGCTCGGTTGACGCCCCGGCCGGCTCGCGCTCTTGCAAGGGGTGAATCAGATGGCCGGGCCGCCGCGCCGGGCGAGCCAGCTCGCGGCGAGTGGCAGGGCGACCCCGATACCCAGGAAACGGGCGAGATGGTGGGCGCCGACATAGATCGGATCGAGCCCGAGCACGAGCGCGAGCACCGTCATCGCCTCCAGCCCTCCCGGCGCGAAGGCAACGAGGGCGGCTCCGAACGGCACGCGCGCGAACTCGGCGGCAGCGACGGCGAACAAGGCTGCCACGACACCGGAAACCGCGAAGGAACCCAGCGCCGCCGGCAGGCTCGCCACGAGGGACGGCCGGTCCACCGTCCTGAAGCGGGTGCCGATGAAGGCTCCGAGGAGGATGAGCGCGAAGATGCCGAGGTCGCCGGGCAGCGCCCCGCGCACCCAGCCGCAGGCGTGGGCCACGGCACTGACCAGGGTCGCGCCGAGCAGCATGGGCGCCGCCATGCCGATCCGCTTCAGCAGGGTGCCGAAGATAAGGCCGCCGAGAAGGACGAGCCCCAGCGCCGCCGGGCTCATGTCCCCATTGTGCACCGCCGCGAGGGGCCGCCCGCCATCGATGGCGAAGACGACGCTCGGCAGCACCACGACGAGGACCGCGAGGCGAAAGGACTGCACGACGGCGATGGGGCCGATGCGCGCCCCGCGATCGGCCGCAACGGCCATCACGGTCGAGAGCGCCCCCGGCGCCGAGCCGAGCATCGCGTCGATGCGCGACCAGCCGGCGAGGCGCGTGAGCCAGGCGCCGGACAGGAGGACCACGACGACGACCGATAGCGCGAGTAGACCAAGGCTCGCGGGATAGCGCGCGAAGGCGCCGAGCGCCTCGGGTGTCGCCGCGCCCCCCATCGACACGCCGGCGAGCAGCATGGCCGCGTCCGAGAGGCCGGGTGGCATCGCGACCGCGCGGCGGACGGCGCAGAGCAGCGCCACAGCCACCACCGCCCCCGACAGCCAGGCTGCCGGCACCCCGGCGAGGGAAAAAAGGTAGCCGCCTGCCGCCGCCACGGCGGTCTGAACGACCTGACGCAGGAGCGACGAGCTGTTCGGACCGGGACCTGCCATGAATCGATCGCGCGGGAAGCGGCGCAGCGCACCTGGAAACCACCGCGATGAATGCCGCCTCGCCGCCGGCCGGTCAAACCGTGCCGGCGCAAGGCGGCCCTGCGCGGCGAGCAGGGCGCCGGTCAGGCTGCCGCCCGGCCGAGGACGCCGGCGAGCCGGCGCACCGCCTCCTCGAGATCCTCCGCCTTGCGCGCGAAACACAGGCGCAGATAGCGCTCGCCGCCCTCGCCGAAGGCCGTGCCCGGTGCGAGGCCCACGTTCGCCTCGTCGACGAGGCGGATGGCGAGGCGGCGCGTATCCGCCACGCCGTCGACCGAGAAGAAGAGATAGAAGGCTCCCGCCGGTTCGGCGAAACGCACGCGCCCCGTCGCGGCGAGGCCGCGGCAGACGATGTCGCGCCCGCGGCGGGCGCGCTCGATCTGATGCGCGACGAAACCCTCGCCGTGATCGAGCGCGGCGATGCCTGCCCGTTGCATGAAAGTGGCGACGCCGGAGGTCGAATATTGAATGAGATTCTCGATGACGTCGCCCAGCGCGGGATCGGCCTCCAGCCAGCCGATGCGCCAGCCCGTCATGGCCCAGTTCTTGGAGAAGGTCTGCACGAAGAGGATGCGATCGCGCTCCTCCATCACATCGCGGAAGGAGGGCGCACGGACCGAGCCGTCATAGACGAAGCGGCCGTAGATCTCGTCCGCGATGATCCACAGGCCGTGCTTGCGGGCGATGGCGAGGATGGCGGCGAGTTCGTCCTGCGTCGCCGTCCAACCTGTCGGATTGGACGGAGAGTTGACGACGATCGCCTTGGTGCGCGGTGTGATCGCCGCCGTGAGACGATCGAGATCGAGGAACCAGCCGGAGGGCTGCAGCGACATCGGTACGGCGACCGGTCGCGCGCCCGCGATGCCGATGGCCGCGGCGAAGTTCGGCCAGCCGGGGGTCGGCACGATCACCTCGTCGCCGTCCCCCGCCAGCATGCGCACCGCGATCTGCAGCGCCTGCATGCCGGAGCCGGTCACGAAGAAGCGTTCGTGGGAACAGGTCCGTCCGTAGACGCGACCGATGTAGCGCGCCAGCGCCTCGCGCAGTTCCGGAACGCCGCGCTGCCAGGTGTAGAAGGTCTCTCCCGCGGCCAGAGAGCGCGTTGCCGCCTCCGAGATGAAGGAAGGGGTCGCGAGATCGCCCTCGCCGACCCAGAGGGGGATGAGGCCGGGCCTGGTGCGGCCGTGGTTCACCACCTCGACGATGCCGCTTTCGGGCGCCTCGCGCGCCTCGCGGCGCAGGGTGGAGAGAAAGTCGGTTGCATTGTCGGTCTGCATGGCGGTGCCGGTGCGTCCTCGCTTGGGGTCCCCTTCCTGAACCCTTCTACCGCACGCCGGCATGCGTCATCATGAAATGTCCCGATAAATCGATGAAATGTGGTGGTGAATCGCGCTATCGGAGAACGTGTTTGGGACATCCGGGCCGGATACACCGATGGCGCCGGCCCGAGCAGCAGCCGACAGACGATGGACATACGCGATCTCGGACAACTCGACCCGATGGTGGCGCTGCGCCGCCTCGCCGGCCGGCCGCATGTCGTCTTCCTCGACAGCGCCATGCGGCACGAGGCGCTCGGCCGCTGGTCGTTCCTCGCCTGTGATCCCTTCGCGGTCTTCAGCGTCGAGGGCGGCCGCCCCTCCTGGAACGGAACGGCCCTCGACGAAAGTCCTCTAGCCGCGCTGCGCCGGCTGCTCGCCAAGCACCGCGCGCCGGGCAATCCGGACCTTCCGCCCTTCCAGGGCGGCGCGGCGGGCTATGTCGGCTATGATCTCGGGCATCGCCTCGAACCGCATCTGCCTCCCCCGACGGGTGGCGGCCTCGGCTGCCCCGAGGCCTTCCTCGGCTTCTACGACGTGGTCATCGCCTGGGATCATGTCGCAGGCCGCTGCCTCCTCCTCTCCACGGGACAGCCGGAGCGGGATCCCGCGCAGCGCCACCGCCGGGCCGGCGACAGGGCGGAGGAGGCCCTCGCGCGACTGCGCAGCCCGGAACCCGCGCGCCGGGCAGCCCGAACCGGCGCGCTCGACTGGCGCTCCAACTTCACATCCGTTTCCTATCGCAGCGCCGTCGAACGCGTCATCGCCGCCATCCTCGACGGCGACATCTTCCAGGCCAACATCGCCCAGCGCTTCTCCGCGATGCTGCCCGGGGGCTTCGATCCGCTCGCCTTCTACGAGCGCCTGCGCCACGTCAATCCGGCTCCCTTCGGCGCCTTCCTCCGCCTCGACGACGTCACCATCGCCTCGAGCTCGCCCGAGCGTTTCCTGGCCTGCCGGGACCGTCGCGTCGAGACGCGGCCGATCAAGGGGACCGCGCGCCGAGCGGCGGACCCCGCGGAGGATGCGGCGCGCGCCGCCGCGCTCATGGCGTCGGACAAGGATCGCGCCGAGAATGTCATGATCGTCGATCTCCTGCGCAACGACCTCTCCAAGGTCTGCCGCCCCGGCAGCATCGAGGTGCCGATCCTCTGTGGTCTCGAGAGCTACGCCTCCGTCCACCATCTCGTCTCGGTGGTCACCGGCACGCTCGCCGAGGGCGAGGACGCGGTGTCGCTCCTCGGCGCCTGCTTCCCCGGCGGCTCCATCACGGGTGCCCCGAAGATCCGTGCCATGGAGATCATCGCCGAAATCGAGCGGCTGCCGCGCGAGGTCTATTGCGGCGCCATCGGCTATATCGGCTTTGACGGCAGCATGGACACGAACATCGCCATCCGCACGGTGACCATGAAGGACGGGCAGGCGACCTTCCACGCCGGCGGCGGCGTGACCGCGCTCTCGCATCCCCAGGCTGAGTACGAGGAGACGCTCGCCAAGGCGCAACGCCTCTTCGCGGCCTTCGGCGCGGGGGAGCCCGACCTGCCATGATCGTCGTCATCGACAACTACGATTCCTTCGTCTTCACGGTGGCGCGCTATCTGCGCGAACTCGGCGCCGAAGCGCAGGTGATCCGCAATGACGCGATGGGCATCGACGATCTCCTGCGGCTCTCACCGGCGGCGATCGTGATTTCGCCGGGTCCGGGCACGCCGGACGACGCGGGCATCTCGACGGGCCTCGTGAGCCGCCTCACCGGCCGTCTGCCGATCCTCGGCATCTGCCTAGGCCATCAGTGCATCGGCGCAGCCTTCGGCGGCCGGGTCGTACGGGCCCGGCGGCCGTTGCACGGCCGGGCATCCGCGATCATGCACGGTGGCACGGACATCTTCGCCGGCCTGCCCTCGCCCCTGGAGGCCGGTCGTTACCATTCGCTCACCGTCGAGCTCGACGAGGACGACGACGGCCCTCTCGTGCCGACGGCCTGGTCCGACGAAGGGGAGATCATGGCGCTGCGCCATCGGGAGGCGCCGACCTTCGGCGTGCAGTTCCATCCGGAATCGATCCTGACCGTGCACGGCCATGCGCTCCTCGCCAATTTCCTTCGCTTCGCGCGGGACGGAGGCGCTCCGTGATCTGGCTGAACGGACGACTGCATCAGGGCACGACCGTGCCCTTCGACGTGACCGACCGCGGCCTCCTCCTCGCTGACGGCCTCTTCGAGACGATCGCCGTCTTCGGCGGCAGGCCCTTCCGCCTTGCCGACCATCTCGACCGGCTGCTGCGGGGGGCAGGCGTCATCGGCCTGCCGGTCGAGCCCGCGCGGCTCAACGAGGCGGTCGCCGCCCTCGCACCGCACGCGGCGGAAGGGCTCGGCGTCCTGCGCCTCACCGTAACTCGCGGCGCCGGGCCGCGCGGCCTCGCCGCGCCGGCACAGGCGCTGCCGACCGTGCTTGCGACCCTCGCCAGCTGGTCCCCGTCGCTCGTCATGCGGCCCGTCAGGCTCGCCACGAGCCGCATCAGGCGCAATGCCGCCTCTCCCAGCTCCCGGCTGAAGACGCTCGCCTATCTCGACAACGTGCTGGGGCTCGAGGAAGCCCGCCGCGCCGGGGCGGACGACGCCCTCTTCCTCGACACGGCGGGGCTCGTCGCCTGCGCGAGCGCCGCCAATATCTTCGCCCTCTTCGGCGGGCGGCTCGTGACGCCGCGCGTCGACGGCGCGGTTCTGCCCGGCATCACCCGCGCCGTCGTTCTCGCCACGGCTGCCGATCTCGGCCTCGACGCCGAGGAGTGTCCGCTCACGCCGGCTGAGCTCGCGGAGGCCGATGCCGTCTTCCTGACCAACAGCGCGCGGCTCGTCTGCCCGGTCACGGCCATCGACGGGCGCCAGATGCCGGCGGGCGATGCCGTCGCGCGCAAGGTTCTCGCACGCCTTGAGGCGCTCGTGCGGGACGAATGCGGCGTTGCGCTGCCGATCCCGGACTTGCCATGCGCCTGAGCGCCGCCGCCGGGAGCGGGCTCAGACGGGCCGCTTCGCCAGGAGGTCGCGGATCTCGGTGAGGAGCTTCACATCGGCCGGCGGCTCGGGGGACTTCGGCGCCTGCGCCTCCTTGCGCTTCAGGCGGTTCATCGCCTTGACGACGATGAAGAGCACCCAGGCGATGATCAGGAACTTGAGGGCGATGGTGATGAAATTGCCCCACGCGAGAACGGCGCCCTGCTTCTTCGCCTCGGCGAGCGACGTCGCGGTCACCTCCTTCGCCAGGGGTATGAAATAGTTGGAGAAGTCGAGGCCCCCCGTCACCGCACCGACGATGGGCATGATGATGTCGTCGACCATCGACGACACGATGCCGCCGAAGGCCGCACCGATGATCACGCCGATGGCGAGATCGACGACATTGCCCTTCAGGGCGAACTCCCTGAACTCCTGCATCATCGACATGGCTCGTCCCCCTCGCCTCCTTCGCCAGCTGGCCTCCGCCGGGCGACCCGACTGCAACCGGAACGGTAGTTCAGGACATTGGCATGTTGAAGCGCGCGGCAGCGCCGGAACTGCAGCCGGATACCGGTTTCGGCGGGCCGGTCGGGCTCATGGCCCCGGTGGGTGATATTGGCCTAAGCACCGATGGCGCGCCTCTCGCCGCCGCGGTAGGTTGTAGCAGCCAGTTGGTCGGGAGAGATCAGGCGGACCATGCTTGCGGGCTGGGCAGTTGTACTGTCGGCGCTCGTCTATCTGTGCGGGCTGTTCGCCGTCGCGCATTTGGGCGACACGTCCGGGCGGCGCTGGGTGAACGGGCGCCCGCGCGCCACGATCTACGCGCTCGCCCTCGCCGTCTACTGCACCTCCTGGACCTTCTTCGGCTCCGTCGGCCTCGCCGGGCGATCGGGCCTCGACTTCCTGACGATCTACATCGGCCCCATCCTCGTCATCGGTCTCGGCCATGCCTTCATCGGGCGCCTCGTGCGGCTCGCGAAGGCGCAGAACATCACCTCGATCGCCGATTTCGTCGCCGCGCGCTACGGCAAGAGCGACCGCGTGGCGGCGCTCGTCGCCATCATCGCCGTCATCGGCGCGCTGCCCTACATCGCCTTGCAGCTCAAGGCCGTGTCGTCCTCGCTCACGGTCTTCCTGACTGCCACCGAGGACGGCGCGCTCAGCCACACGGTGCCGATCTTCGGCGATCTGGCGCTGCTCGTGGCCGGTGTCCTCGCCGCCTTTGCCGTCGCCTTCGGCACGCGCCATATCGATGCCACCGAGCATCAGGACGGCCTCGTGCTCGCCATCGCGCTCGAGTCGGTCGTCAAGCTCGTCGCCTTCCTCGCCGTCGGGCTGTTCGTGACCTTCGTCATGTTCGACGGCGTCGACGACATCGTTGCGCGTGCAGCCGCGCGAACGGCCGGTCCCGGCATCCTCGACCGCACGTCCGACTGGCTGAGTCTGCTCACCCTGATCCTGCTCGCCGCCTGTGCCGGGCTGCTGCTGCCGCGGCAGTTCCACATGACCATCGTCGAGAACCGGGAGCCGGACGATGTGCGCCGCGCGGCATGGATGTTCCCGCTCTATCTCGTCCTCATCAATCTCTTCGTCATCCCGCTCGTTCTCGCTGGCGAAGCCACATTCCCGAACGGCGAGATCGACCGCGACATGACGGTGCTCGCCCTGCCGCTGCGGGACGGGGCGGGCTACGTGGCGCTTGCAGCCTTCATCGGCGGCCTGTCGGCGGCGACCGCCATGGTGATTGTCGATTCGGTCGCTCTCGCCATCATGATCTCGAACGACCTCGTCATGCCGGTCATCCTCAGGCGGCGCGGTCTTGCGGGTCGCCTCGGGGGACGTTGGCGCGCGCGCGATCACGAGGAACTCTCACCCCTCGGCGCAGATCTCGCCGGCGACCTCGGCGGATTCGTTCTCATGGTGCGCAGGGCGGCGATCGTCGCCGTGGTCCTCCTCGCCTATGTCTACTACCGGGCAGCGGGCGAAGCCGCGCTCGCCTCCATCGGCCTCCTCTCCTTTGCCGCCATCACGCAGGTTGCGCCCGCCTTCTTCGGCGGCCTCGTCTGGCGCCGCGGCACCGCCTCCGGCGCTGTCGCCGGCCTCGCCGCCGGCTTCGCCCTCTGGGTGTACACGCTGTTATTGCCGAGCCTCGTCCCGCACGAAGGCTTCTGGGGCGACGTGATGGCGCACGGGCCGTTCGGGATCGCCGCCCTGCGGCCCTCCGCCATCCTCGGAAGCGACCTGCCGCAACTCACCCACGGCGTACTGTGGAGCCTTGCGGTCAACGTCCTGGCCTATGTGGGCGTCTCGCTGATGCGCCCGGTCACCTCCATGGAACGCCTGCAGGCGAACGTGTTCGTCGCTCCCGAAGCGGCGCCCATGGCGCAGGCCCTGCGCCTCTGGCGTTCGGCCGTCACCGTCGATGACCTTCGCGCCACGGTGGCGCGCTATCTCGGCACGGAGCGCACCGAACGCTCCTTCGAGGGCTATGCGAAGGGGCGCGGCATGGCGCTCGAGGGGCATCGCGAGGCCGACATCCACATGCTGCGCTTTGCCGAGCACCTGCTCGCCTCGGCCATCGGCGCAGCCTCCTCGCGTCTCGTCCTGTCGCTCCTGCTGCGACGGCGCAACGTGTCGACCAAGGCCGCCCTGAAGCTGCTCGACGACGCCTCGGCCGCGATCCAGTACAGCCGCGACCTCCTGCAGCACGGGCTCGACCACGCCCGCCAGGGCATCACGGTGTGCGACAAGGATCTGCGCATCATGGCCTGGAACCAGGCCTTCAGCGACCTGTACGATCTGCCGCCCGATTTCGTGCGCGTCGGTCTCGGGCTCGACGAGGTGGTGCGTTTCAACGCCGAACGCGGGTCCTACGGCCCGGGGCAGGTAGACGATCACGTGGCGGCCCGGCTCGCGAGCTTCCTGCACGATACCGAGCCGGTGCGCCTGCGCCTCTACCCCTCCGGCAAGGTGATCGAGATCCGCACCAACCAGCTCCCGGACGGAGGCCTCGTCACGACCTACACCGATATCACGGAGGCCGTCGCGGCCGAGGAGGCGCTGGAAGCCGCCAACGAGACGCTGGAACGCCGCGTCCACGAGCGCACGGAGGAACTGATGCGGCTCAACGTCGAGCTCACCCGCGCCAAGGCCGAGGCCGAGGAGGCCAACGTCTCGAAGACCCGCTTCCTCGCTGCGGCGAGCCACGACATCCTGCAGCCCCTGAACGCGGCGCGGCTCTATGCCACTTCGCTCGTCGAGCGCGACCGGCAGGCCGGCGATGCGACACTCGCGGAAAACATCGATGCCTCGCTCGACGCTGTGGAGGAGATTCTCACCGCCCTCCTCGACATCTCGCGCCTCGACACCGGGGCGCTGAAAGCCGAATGGTCGAGCTTCCGCATCGACGACATCCTGCGCCAGCTCCAGCGCGAGTTCGAGCCCATGGCGCGCGAGAAAGGGCTCGATCTCGTCTTCGTGCCGTCCTCGCTCACGGTCCGCTCGGACCGGCGCCTTCTGCGCCGCCTGCTGCAGAACCTCGTGTCGAACGCCATCAAGTACACACCATCGGGAACCGTCCTGGTCGGCGGACGGCGCCGCAAGGGGAAGTTGCGACTGGAGGTGTGGGACACGGGCCTCGGCATACCGCCCTCGAAGCAGCGGCTCGTCTTCCGCGAGTTCCAGCGGCTCGAGCAGGGGGCGAAGGCTGCCCGCGGCCTCGGACTCGGCCTTTCCATCGTTGAGCGCATCGCCCGCGTGCTCGACCACAAGGTGACGTTGAAGTCCACGCCCGGCCGCGGGTCGGTCTTCGCGGTCGAAGTGCCCGTCGCGGCGCCCCTGCCGGCGATGGCGACGCGCGCGGAGGCGGTGCCGACGCCCGCGGCACCGCTCGCCGGGCTCGTGGTGCTCGCCATCGACAACGAGCCGGCGATCATCGAGGGCATGCGCGTGCTCCTCACCGGCTGGGGCTGCGAGGTGCTGACCGCAAGCGGCCTGAAGGAGGCGCAGCAGGCCCTGAAGCGCAGGCGCAGACGCCCGGACGTGCTGATCGCCGACTATCACCTGGACGAGGGCGACGGCATCGAGACGATCGTCGCCCTGCGCTGGAAGGTCGGCGGCGACCTGCCCGCCATCCTCCTCACCGCGGATCGCTCGCCGGCCGTCCGCGACCTCGCAGCCGACAAGGACATCCACGTTCTCAACAAGCCCGTGAAGCCGGCGGCCCTGCGCTCGCTGCTCGCACAATGGCGCGCGACGCGCATGGCGGCGGAATGACCCGCGCCACGATCGAGGCAGCGCCCGCGCCACCTTGCAGGGACGCGGCGAGAACGAGGCGCTGACCGCCCTGCCTCACACCAGCGGCGAGTATACCGCGCGGCCGCTCGTCAACATGTCGTCGAGGAGTTCCAGCCGGTCCTGCCCCCAAAAGATCTCGCCGTCCACCACATAGGACGGCGAGCCGAAGACATCGGCGGCAACGGCGTCCTTGAAATTCTGCTCGTAGAGCGCCTCGGTCGCGTCGCCCTTGGCTTCGAGCAGGAGTGGCGTCGGATCGAGATCGGCGTCGCGGGCGATGGCCGCGACCACGCCCTCGTCAGCGAGGTTGCGCTCCTTCTCCCAGACGGCCGCGAAGGCACGCCGCAGGAATGCATCCGGATCGAGGCCCGCGGCGACGATGGCGATGACGAAGCGGTCGACGAGATTGACGTCGAAGGGCCAGAATTTCGGCCTGAGGTGAAAGTTGAGCCCGCGCTTCTCGCGCCAGCGCTGCAGCTCGACGAAGCGATATTTCTGCCGCGCCGGATGGCGCTTGGGCAACGGCAGCCCGCCCGTCTCGGCAAAGACCTGGCCCAGAAAGACCGGCTTGTAGTTCACCTTCAGCCCGTGCCGGGCGACGATGTCCATGAACGGCCCATGACCGATATAGGCCCAGGGGCTCGCGAGGGAGAAATAATAGTCGACGGTTCGTGCCATGTTGCGCCGTTCGCGGTTGCCTCGGGCGCAGGATCGGCGAAGACGGCGGGAAAATCCACCGCCTGTGGATCACGCTTTCTCAAGCGGCCTGTTTCAGCGCCTTCTCGGCCTCGATGAAGGCCGCGACCTCCGGCGACGGCGACGGCGCTTCCACCGTGCGGCCCAGCGCCCCGAACAGACGCGCGACCGGCACGAAACCGCGTTCCCGGCGGTCATACAGGCCGCCCAGCACCAGCGCGATGGCAGCGAGCGTCTCCCCCGCACGCCCGCCGGCGAGCAGGCGATGCTCCATGACGAAGCGCGTGTCCGACCACCAGACGACCCTCGACTCCAGGCGGAAGCGCTGGAAAAGCCTCAGCTCGCGGCGGAATCGCACCTTGCTCGCCGAGAGCACCGGCATCCAGCGCTGCGCGCGCACCTGCCGCCACAGGCCCGAGCGCAGCAGGAAGTCGGCACGCCCCAGGTCCATGATCGTCAGATAGCGGCCGTTGTTCATGTGGCCGTTCGTGTCGAGATCATGGGGCCACACTCGAAAAAAGAGGCTCGACGCGCCGAAGGGCGCGTCGAGCCGAGGGCGCCAAGGAGCCGTGATGAGGAGCCAGAGGAGGCGCAGCCACAGGTTCACGGGTCACGAACCTCCGCAAGGCGACGGAAGCCACGGAATGGCGATCGAGCTCGCCGGGTCATTCCAGAGCGGGGTCCGTGGCCCCGCCCCGGATGAGCAAGCGTCAGGACGGTCCGCGGCTCAGGCCGCCTTCTTCGCCTCCGCGGCGGCGACCCTGGCCACCGCGTCGTAGAAGGTGGAGCCGTCGCGCGCCATGCGGTTCAGCAGGCGGTTCGGCTTGAAGCGATCGCCGTGTTTCTTCGCGAGCTTCTTGGCGAGCTCGACGAAGGCCGCAGCCCCCATGCCGTCGATGTAGGAGAGCGTGCCACCGGTGAAGGGCGCGAAGCCGAAGCCGAGGATCGAGCCCACGTCCGCCTCGCGCGGATCGGTGATCACCTTCTCCTCGACCGTGCGCGCCGCCTCGAGCGCCTGGGCAACGAGGAAACGCTGCTTCAACTCCTCCACATCGATCGCGTCAGGATCGAGCTTCCGCTCCTGCAGGGCCGCGAGACCCGGCCACAGGCGCTTCGGCCCGTTCTCGGGATAGTCGTAGAAGCCCTTCCGGTTCTTGCGGCCGAGGCGCCCCTCCTTCTCGACCATGGCGACGAGGAGCTTCTCCTGCGCCGGATCGATGGCCTCCGGTCCCACCTGCGCCTTCGTGGCCTTGAGGATCTTGAGCGCGAGATCGAGCGCCACCTCGTCGTTGAGCGACAGGGGGCCGACGGGCATGCCGGCCTGCCTTGCCACGTTCTCGACCATCGCCGGCGGCACGCCCTCCATCAGCATCAGGTGCCCCTCGCGCACGTAGGCCATGACGCAGCGGTTGGCATAGAAGCCGCGCGCGTCGTTGACGACGATCGGCGTCTTCTTGATGGCGCGCACATAGTCGAGCGCCACCGCGAGCGCCCGGTCGCCGGTCTTCTTGCCCTCGATGACCTCGACCAGCATCATCTTCTCGACCGGCGAGAAGAAGTGGATGCCGACGAACTGCTTGGGCCGCGCCGAGGACTGTGCGAGGCCCGAGATCGGCAGCGTCGAGGTGTTGGAGGCGAAGATGGCCCGCGGGCGGATCACCGCCTCGACCTTGGCGATGACCTCGGCCTTGACCTTCGGGTCCTCGAACACCGCCTCGATGACGAGGTCGCAGTCCTTGAGGTCGGCGTAGTCGGCGGTGGCCCTGATGCGCGCGAGAAGCGCGTCGCGGTCCGCCGTCTTGGCACGGCCCTTCATGATCTGGTCCGAGACGAGCTTGTGCGAATAGGCCTTGCCCTTCTCGGCAGCCTCCAGCGTCTGGTCGACGAGCACGACGTCCATGCCGGCGAGCGCCGTGACATAGGCGATGCCCGCGCCCATGAAGCCGGCGCCGACGACACCGACCTTGCGCAGCTTCGACGGCGGCACGTCGGCCGGGCGGCGGGCGCCCTTGTTCAGCTCCTGCATGGAGACGAAGAGCGTGCGGATCATCGCCGCCGCCTCCTTCGAGCGCAGGATCTTGGCGAAGTAGCGGCTCTCCACCGTGAGCGCCCGGTCCATGGGCAGCTGCAAGCCCTCGTAGACCGCTTGGAGGATCGCCTTCGCCGCCGGGTAGTTGTCATGCGTCTCGCGACGGTAGATGGCGTTGGCCGGCGGCCAGATCTGCATGCCGGCGGGCGAATAGACCTTGTTCGACGGCAGCTTGAAGCCCTGCACGTCCCAGGGGGCGATGCCCTTGCCGCCGCCGCGGATCCACTCCTTCGCCGTCTCCACGATCCTGTCGCGCGACGCGACCGCGTGGACGAGGCCCATGTTCTTGGCCATCAGCGGGCGGATCTGCTCGCCCTTGAAGAGCATCTGCAGCGCATCGCCCGTCTGCATCAGCCGCGCCACGCGTTGCGTGCCGCCCGCGCCGGGGAAGAGGCCCACCTTGATTTCCGGCAGGCCGACGCGCGTCGCGTCGACATCGGAGAGCACGCGGAAATGGCAGGCGAGCGCAAGCTCGAAGGCGCCGCCCAGGCAGACGCCGTGGATCGCCGCCGCAAACGGCTTGCCGCAGGTCTCGAGGCGACGGTAGAGCAGCGAGAGCTTGCGCGACTCCTCGAAGAAGAAGCGCATGGCCTCCTCTTCGCCCTTCGCCTTGACGAGGCGCTTGTACTCGGCCCCGAGGCCTTGCAGCATCGTCAGGTCGGCGCCGCCCGAAAACGCCTCCTTGCCGGAGGTGATGACGCAGCCCTTGATCGTCTCGTCGCCGGCGACCTTGTCGATGATCCGGCCGAGCTCATCCATCACCTCGGGAGTGATGACGTTCATCGAGCGTCCGGGGCTGTCCCAGGTGGCGAGCGCAATGCCGTCGGCGTCGGTTTCGAAGCGAAAATTCTTGAGGTTCATCGTTGCCTCCCGTCAGACCCGCTCGATGATCGTCGCCGTGCCCATGCCGGCGCCGATGCACAGCGTGACGAGGGCGGTCTGCTTGCCCGTGCGCTCGAGCTCGTCCAGCACCGTGCCGAGGATCATGGCACCCGTGGCGCCGAGGGGGTGACCCATGGCAATGGCGCCGCCGTTGACGTTGACCCTGTCGGGGTCGAGGTCGAAAGCCTGGTGGTAGCGCAGGACGACGGAGGCGAAGGCCTCGTTGATCTCGAAGAGGTCGATGTCCTTCACCGTCATGCCGGCACGCTTCAGCACCTTCTCCGTCACGTCGACCGGGCCGGTGAGCATCAGGGCCGGCTCCGAGCCGATGTTGGCGAAGGCGCGGATGCGGCCGCGCGGCTTGAGCCCCGCCGCTCTGCCGGCTCTCCTCGACCCGAGGAGCACGGCGGAGGCGCCGTCGACGATGCCCGACGAATTGCCGGCGTGGTGGACGTGATTGATGCTCTCGATCTCGGGATGGGCCTCCATGGCGACGGCGTCGAAGCCGCCCATCTCGCCGATCTGCACGAAGGAAGCCTTGAGCTGGCCGAGCGACTGCATGTCGGTCGAGGGCCGCATGTGTTCGTCCCGGTCAAGGAGCGTGATGCCGTTGACGTCCTTGACCGGCACCACGGAATTCCTGAAGTAGCCCTTCTCCCAGGCATTCGCCGCGCGCTTCTGGCTCTCCACCGCATAGGCGTCGACGTCGTCGCGGCTGAAGCCATACTTGGTGGCGATGAGATCGGCTGAAACGCCTTGCGGCATGAAGTAGGACTTGATGGCGATCTCCGGCTCCACCGGCCAGGCGCCTCCGGAAGCGCCGATGCCGACGCGGCTCATCGACTCGACGCCGCCGCCCACCACCATGTCGTGCTGGCCGGCCATGATCTGAGCCGCGGCGAAATTCACCGCATCGAGGCCCGAGGCGCAGAAGCGATTGATCTGCACGCCGGGCACGTGATGGCCGTAGTCGGCGTTGAGCGCCGCCGCGCGGGCGATGTCGCCCCCGGCCTCGCCGACGGGATCGACACAGCCGAGCACGACATCGTCGACGAGCTTCGTATCGAGGCCGTTGCGGTCGCGCAGGGCGCGCAGTGCGTGCGTCGCCAGCTGCAGCGATGTCACCTCGTGCAGGGCACCGTCCGGCTTGCCGCGGCCGCGTGGGGTACGCACATGATCGAAGATGTAGGCGTCGGGCATCAGAGCCTCCCTCTCGTCCCGGCCCGCGTTCAACGGAGGCCGGAAATCCGGAACCGAATGTGGTTCGGCCGCATCTCGATTGCCCGGTGGCGTCGGTTCGGCAGCCCGGGCCCGGCCTTTCGCCGCTCCGGGACGCCCGTCCCGGAGCGGCGTCGATGCATCGTTCAGAACATCTCCGCCGGCATCGCCATCATCGTGTCGGCGCCGGTGGAGATGCGCGCGAGATGCGCGCCCGTTTCGGGCAGCATCCGCTCCATGAAGAAGCGCGCAGTGAGGAGCTTCGCATCCATCCGGGCCGCTTCGCCGTTCATGTGGGCGCCGTCAGCCTTCTTGGCGAGCGCCACCTTGGCCATCCTGGCCCACATGTAGCCGAGCGCCACGAGACCGAAGAGATGCATGTAGTCGTGCGAGCCGGCGCCCGCGTTGTCGGGCTTGGCCATCGCATTCTGCATGAACCACATGGTGGCCTGCTGCAGGTGGCCGAGCGCCACCTCGAGCGGCCTGACGAAGGGTTTCATCGCGTCGTCGCCGGCGTTCTCGGCCACGAACGTGCCGAGCTCGTTGAAGAAGGCCATGACGGCGCGGCCGCCGTCGCGCGGCAGCTTGCGGCCGACGAGGTCGAGCGCCTGGATGCCGTTGGCGCCTTCATAGATCATGGCGATGCGCGCATCGCGCACGAACTGCTCCATGCCCCATTCGGCGATGTAGCCGTGGCCGCCGTATATCTGCTGGGCCTTCACCGCATTGTCGAAGCCGACATCGGTGAGCACGCCCTTCAGCACGGGCGTGAGGAGGCCCATGTGGTCGTCCGCCGCTTGACGGTCGCCCTGGTTGTCCGAGCGGTGCGCGACGTCCGCCTTGAGGGCGGTCCACAGCACCAGGGCACGCGCGGCCTCGTTGAAAGCCTTGATGGCCATCAGGTTACGCCGCACGTCCGGGTGGACGAGGATGGGATCGGCGGGCTTCTCGGGGCTCTTCGGCCCGGTCAGGGACCGGCCCTGGAGTCGCTCCTTCGCATAGGCGACCGCGTTCTGGTAGGCGACTTCCGACTGCGACAGCCCCTGGATCGCCACGCCGAGCCGCGCCTCGTTCATCATCACGAACATGGCGTTGAGGCCCTTGTTCTCGGCACCGACGAGCCAGCCCCGCGCGCCGTCGTAGTTCATGACGCAGGTCGCGTTGCCGTGGATACCCATCTTGTGCTCGATGGAGCCGCAGGCAACGCCGTTGCGCGCGCCGAGCGACCCGTCCGGGTTCACCAGGAACTTCGGCACCACGAAGAGGGATATGCCCTTCACCCCCTCCGGCGCCCCCTCGATGCGCGCGAGCACGAGATGCACGATGTTCTCGGTCAGGTCGTGCTCACCGGCGGAGATGAAGATCTTCGTGCCGGAGATGGCATAGGAGCCGTCGCCGTTCGGCACGGCTTTCGTCTTGATGAGGCCGAGGTCAGTGCCGCAGTGCGGCTCCGTCAGGTTCATGGTGCCGGACCAGCTGCCCTCGATCATCTTGGGCAGATACGTCTTCTTCTGCTCCTCCGAGCCGTGAACGAGGAGGGCCGCGATCGCCCCCATCGTCAGGCCCGGATACATGGAGAAGGCCATGTTCGCGGAAGAGGCGAATTCGTTCATCACCGCGCCGAGCGTGTAGGGCAGGCCCTGGCCGCCGTATTCGGGATCGGCGGAAAGGCCGATCCACCCGCCCTGCGCGAAGGCATCATAGGCCGCCTTGAAGCCCTTCGGCGTCGTCACGCGGCCGTCGTCGTGACGCCGGCAGCCTTCGAGGTCGCCCACCCGGTTGAGCGGCTGCAGCACCTCCTCGCACAGCTTGGCCCCCTCGCCCAGAATGGCCGCGAGCGTGTCTGGCGTTGCGTCGGCGAAGCCGGGGAGGTTGTTGTAACGCTCGATGTTGAAGACGTCGTTGAGGAGGAACAGGACATCTTCGACGGGGGCCTTGTAGGTCGGCATGGCGACGCCTCTCCCTAGTGTCGCGGAACAGCGGCCGCACGGGGCATCTCGGGCGCCCTCGTCGTCGCATGATAGTTCACATATAAACCATCTTCCCGCATTTCGAAAGGGGGGAAGCGAGAAATCGCCTTCCCGCACATCATCCTCGCATGGATGCGCGCAAAGGGCGGAGAAAAAAGGGCCGGCGCCACGATGCGCCGGCCCTCGAACGGCCTGTGCGGATGTTCTTGAGAGGAACCCGGCCGCGGGTCGGAAAGCCGATCAGCCCTTGACGATCTTGGTCTGCATGCGCGCGCGCGTCGCCTTGAGCTCGGCGATCGCCTGCTCGATCTCGGACTTCTGGGCCTCGAGATGCGCGATCTGTTCGTTGACCTGGTCGACGGACAGATTGAGTTCGGCGGACGCGGGAGCGCCGCCGTCACCGGCGAGCATCGTGCCGATCTCGCCGAGCGTGAAGCCCAGTTGCTTGCCCTTCAGGATCATGGCAAGCCGCGCCCGATCACGTCCGTCATAGAGGCGCGCAGTGCCCTTGCGCGTCGGAGCGAGCAGGCCACGGTCCTCGTAGAAGCGCAAGGTCCGCAGCGTCACGCCAAATTCACGGGCGAGGTCACCGATCGTGTAGATGCGGCCGGCGGCATCGGCGGATGTTGCGAGCGACGTTGCGGCCGTCAAGGCCGCGGCTGCGGACGATTGGGGCTTCGACATCGGTTCGGTCCAACTCCTGGCGAATGGGGGCTGCGCCCGGCAGGCAAGCGAGCGCTGGAGGTTGACGTAACTGGAGGGCTTGCGCGCAGTTGCGCAGTAAAGTCGCCTCTAGCGCGGGTTACTTACCGTAAGGCCAGAGGGTTATGCGCCCCGGCGAGCGGCGCCCCCGTTAACGGAAAGGCCAGCATTCTTAACGGCTTGTTTACCATGGCTGCGAAAAGGTGCCGTTGCGGCGGGACCCACGGACTGCGTTGACCGATTCTTCAGCATCTCGTGGTCGCGCCGCAGCCGGCGTGATCGGACACGATCGTCGCCGCAACCGGCAACCCCGTGCAGGAAGAGCGCGGCGATGACACAGAATGCGCCACAGAACGCGCCTTGGAGCGTCAAGGGCATCGATCCGGAAGCACGCGACGCGGCCAAGGAAGCCGCGCGCCGCGCCGGAATGACGCTCGGCGAGTGGCTCAACGGGGTCATCGCGGGGCAGGCGGGTCAGGACATCGCCTCCCGCCCGCCGCTCGCCCGGCCGAAGGCGCAACGGCGCGCAGCGGTCGACCACGAAGCCCACGATCGCGTGGCCGATCGGCTCGCCCGCCGCCCCCGGGACATCGGCGACACGGCCCTCGATCTCCTCGACCTGCGCCGCCCGCTCGACGACGACCGCCTGAATGGCTCCGCATCCTCCGAGGCCCTCGCGACCATCGCCCGGTGGATGGGAGAAGCTCAGGCGCGCCTCGATGCCGCCACCCGCCTCTCGTCGGAGCGACAGGAACAGACTGCCGCTGCGATCGGCGACGCGCTTACGCTCGTCACTCGCCGCCTCGACGATATCGAGCGCCGGCTGGAAAAGGGTCACCGCGCCGCCATCGACCCCTTGCGGCATACGGTCGAGCAGATCGAGGCGCGCCTGGAGCGCCTGACGGAAACACCGACTGTCGCGCCGGAGACCGCTCCCGTCGAGGAGACGTTGCGCGTGCTCGAGGATCGCCTCGCCGCCATGGTGCAGCGCATGAGCGAGGAGCACCGGACGTCGCCCGGCGGGAAGGCGCGGGACAGCCTCGCCGAACCCTCAGCCGAGCGAGCCGCCGGCCGGTCGACGCCCCGCCCCCCAGTGGCCGCGCAGCCGGCAGAAGACGAGACGGGGGCCTCGCCCTCGGCCGGATCGCGGCCGGTGCCCCAGGACAGGCTTTCGGCGGCGATCGCCGAGATCAGGGGGCGGCAGCTCGACCTCGAGCGCGGTGCCACGCTCGGCGAGCGCTTCGCGGCCATAAGCCGTCGCCTCGCCCCGGCGCCTCAGCCGGTCACCCGGCCGGCGGAGGCGGCGCCGAACGCCACGGGCGGGGCAACGACGGCAAACGCCCCGACCGTCGATCCGTCCGCAGCCAAGGCGGACGAGAAGACCGACGCAGCCTGCCGCCCGGATCGCGACGAGGCACCGGCGACGGCGCTCCGAGCCGAATCCTTGGCCCCGCCGGAACTCGGCACCATCCCGGGCGACATCGCCGACCGGCTCGAAGCCCTCTCGCGCAAGATCGAGCAGGCGCTCAGGCCGATCGTCGAGGCGCCCTTCGACCAGATGCTGCAGCGGCTCGACCGGATCGACGCTCACGTCCAGTCGGGTCCCGATGCGGCCGATATCGAGCGCCTCGAGGATCTGATCCGCTCGCTCGCCGAGCGCATCGAAACCGTCCGTGCGCCGGGGAGCGACGCGAGCGCGCTCGATGCGCTCGAGCGTCAGATCGCGCATCTCGCCGCCCGCATCGACGAGCTCGCCGGAGCCCGCGAAGGCGGCCCTGGAATCGGCAAGACCCTCGGAACCCTCGAACGTACGATGGGCGACATCGTGGGGCACCTGGAGGCCCTGCACCGCGGTACGGCCGCGGCAATCGAGCAGGCGGCGCAGGCTGCGGTCGCCGACACCCTCGCCGGGCTGCCGCACGGCGACCCGGCGCGCATCGCCGAGATCGACGCACTCCAGCGCGACTTCGGGGAGCTGCGGGCCGCGCAGGATGCTGCCGACCGGCGCACGCAGGACACCCTCGAAGCCGTGCACGACACTCTGGAGCGCGTCGTCGAGCGCCTCGCCCTGCTCGAGGAGGACATGGCGGGCAAGCGCAGGCCGCCTGCAGACGGCCTGGCCCCGCAACGCGACGACGCCCCGCGCGCCTCGATCGGGCGGGCAAGCCTCGCGCCCCTGACGGCGGCCGACCGCCCGGCTCCCGACAGCGCTGCCCTCATGGATCACGATGTGCCCCTCGAGCCGGGTTCGGGCCGTCCCCTGCCCGCCCCGGCACTGGCCGGAGCGAGCGTCGGCCCCCCCGATCCGCACAAGCTGAAGGCGAGCTTCATCGCCGCTGCACGCCGGGCGGCACAGGCGGCGGTCGCCGAGACCAGCGCTGCCAAGGCGAAGGGCAGGGCCAGCGAGCCCCTGTCCGACGACCGAGGGGCGGGCCGCAAGGGCGCTTCGCCGATGGAGCGGTTGAAGAACCAGCTCGGCGCCAAGCGCAAGCCGCTCCTCCTGGGCCTTGCGGCCATCGTCCTCGCCGTCGGCGCGGCGCAAATCGTGACCGAGTTCCTCGGCCGCGGCCAGGATCGACCGGCCGCGCGCAGCTCCGTCCAGTCGCGCGACGTCACCGGCGAGGCGCCGGAGGGCGCCCCTCGTCAAGGCTCGCCGAAGCCGGCTGCGACAGAGGCAGGGCGGGCCGGGCCGGCCTCGGCCGCGGTTCCTCCTCCCAACCCGTTCGCCGCTCCCGACGGGCCGGCGATCACGGGCTCGATCAAGGTCGCGCCGGAGCGGGGAGCGACGCCCGCGCCCGCCCCCCTGCCAGACGCCGCGCAGACGGTCACCGAGACGGACAGCGGATCAAGTGCGATCGGGCCGAAGCTCGGTCCGATCCCCGACATGCCGGCCTTTGCCGAACTGCCGGCCAATGTCGGATCGGCCGGCCTTCGACGTGCCGTTCTCGCGGGGGATCCCGCCGCCGTCTATGAGCTCGCCTCGCGCCTCGCCGAGGGACGCGGCATGCCGCGCGATCTCGCGCTGGCTGCGAAGCTCTTCGAAAAGGCGGCCGCCCACGGGCTCGCGCCTGCGCAATACCGCATCGCCAGTCAGTACGAGAAGGGGCTTGGCGTGGCGCGCGATCCGCGCATGGCCCGGGACTGGTACGAGCGCGCCGCGCAGGCCGGAAACATCAAGGCCATGCACAATCTGGCCGTGTTGCTGGCCGAGGGCGTCAACGGCAAGCCGGACTATGCTGCCGCCATCGGCTGGTTCCGCAAGGCTGCGGAACACGGCGTC
The DNA here is from genome assembly GCF_030067675.1 of Chelatococcus albus. GTDB lineage: Bacteria > Pseudomonadota > Alphaproteobacteria > Rhizobiales > Beijerinckiaceae > Chelatococcus_A > Chelatococcus_A albus. The sequence continues at coordinate 295,504 of NZ_JASJEV010000003.1, forward strand.
CGTGACAGCCAGTACAATCTCGCGATCCTGCTCGCGCGCGGGCTCGGGACGCAGCAGAACCTCGTCGAGTCCCACATGTGGTTCGCCCTGGTGGCGGCGCTCGGGGACGAGGATGCCGGCCGCAAGCGCGACGAGGTCGCCAGCCGCCTCAAGCCGGCCGAGCTCGCGGCTGCAAAGGCGGCGGCGGACCAATGGCGCCCCAGGACGCCGACAGCGGCTGCCAATGACGTGCAGGCGCCGGAGGCCGGCTGGGACAAGACGCCCTCCGTGCCGGCGAAGACGAGCGCGGGGGAGACCAGCCCGCGCGAAAAGGGGGCGAAGAAGGCGCGCGGATAAGCCGATCGGACGCCGCCTGCCGCCCGCACCGCGACGCAGCCGCCGGCCGGCCGGCCGATTCCGACGCGGGTTGACCGTTAAGCAAGCCGAAGGCTTGATCAGGCAAGATGATCCAGGCCATCCGCGCGAGCGGGGGGTCGTTTACGCTCGTCCGGGAAGCGTGGCGTGCAGCTCTATCTCCCCATCGCGGAAATGCCCGTGAACATGTTCCTGCTGCTTGCCATGGGGGCGGCGGTGGGCTTCATCTCGGGAATGTTCGGCGTGGGCGGCGGCTTTCTCATGACCCCGCTCCTCATCTTCGTCGGTATCCCGCCGGCGATCGCGGTGGCGACCCAGACGGCGCAGATCACGGCCTCTTCCGTCACCGGCGCGCTCGGCTACTGGCGACGGCGGGCGCTCGATCTCAAGCTCGGCGGGGTGCTCGTCGCAGGCGGCTTCCTCGGCACATTGCTCGGTGTCCTGTTCTTCAATTCGATGCGCCGCATGGGGCAGCTCGATTTCGTCATCGTCGTGTCCTACGTGACGCTCTTCGGCGTCATCGGTACGCTGATGCTCGTCGAAAGCCTCAATGCGCTATGGGCTGCCCGCAAGGGCACACCCCGCCTGCTGCGCAAGCCGGGCGAGCATGCCTGGTACCTCGGCCTGCCGCTGAGGATGCGCTTCCACCGCTCGAAGCTTTACGGCAGCGTCATCCCGATCATGCTGCTCGCCGTGCTCATCGCTTTTGCCGGCGCCGTGCTCGGCATCGGCGGCGGCTTCATCCTCGTGCCCGCGCTCATCTATCTCTTCCGCATCCCCGCCGCCGTGGTCGTTGGCACCTCGCTCTTCCAGATCCTGTTCACGATGCTGGCCGCGACGCTCCTGCATGCCGTCACCAATCAGTCCGTGGACGTCGTGCTCGCGATCCTGCTCATCGTAGGCGGCGTCATGGGCGCCCAGTTCGGCGCGCGCGCGGGCCAGAAGCTCAAGGGCGAGTCCTTCCGCCTTCTGCTTGCCATCCTCGTGCTCGGGGTGGGCCTGCGCTTTGCCATCGAGATCGTCGTCCGGCCCGACGAGCCGTTCTCGGTGGTGCAGGAGGGCAGCTGATGCCCCGCGGCGTCCTCGCCCTCCTGCTCCTCCTCGCCGGTGTCGCCGGTGTCGCCGGTGTCCGCGCCGAGACACTCGTCGCCTCGCTGTCGACCCACCGCGTCGCGATCACATCGAATTACACGGGCGCCGAGATCGTCGTCTTCGGCGCCGTCGAGCGCGATCAGCAGACGGTCGCCCGTGCCGCCGGCTATGACATCGTGGTCACCGTCCGCGGTCCCCGCCGCATGACGGTCGTGCGCGAAAAGGAGAAGGCCGGCTTCATCTGGCTGAACATCTCGCGCCGCCGCTTTCCGGAGCTGCCCGTCTATCTCGTCGTACAGTCGACCCGTCCGACCGAGGACATTGCCGACGAGATGCAGCGCCTGCGCTTCAAGATCGGCCTCGATGCCATCCTCGCCGACCCCGCGCGCCGGAACGAACCGAGCGAGGTCAAGTTCCGCGATGCCCTGGTGCGCCTCAAGACCGAACAGGGGCTCTTCGCCGAGAACAGCCGCGGCGTCACCTTCCTGACGCCGACGATCTTCCGCGCTCCGATCATCCTGCCGGCGATCGCGCCGACCGGAAACTACGAGGTGGAGGTGGCGCTGTTCTCCGACGGAGTGCTGCTCACGCGCCAGAGCACGAGCTTCGAGGTGATCAAGACCGGCTTCGAACAGACGACCGTCGAACTCTCCCGCGATCATTCCCTGCTCTACGGCGCGAGCGTCGGCGTCCTCGCCCTTCTCTTCGGCTGGCTCGCCACGATCATTTTCCGGCGCGACTAGCGCGCCGTCCCGAAGGGCGGAAGCCGGCGCGCCCGACCTGCCGGCAGCCGGCCTCAGTCCGGCACGAGCAGCGGCCCGGCGATCGAGTAGAGGCGCTCCTCGCCCAGGAGATGCGCCGTCAGCCCATCCGGGAACAGGGGCTGAAAGGCGCCATGGCGCACGTTGAGCCCGCCGGCATAGGCGCCGAGCGCCGGCAGGACGCACCGGCGCTCGCTTGCCACGAAACAGCGGCGCCGCACCGCGCGCCCACGCAGGCGCACCTTGGCGACGGGATGCAGATGTGCCGCCACCTCCGGCGCCTCCGTGCCGCCCGGCTCGTGGCGGAAGGTCACGCCGCCGAGGACGAGCGTCTCCGCCACTGTGCCGCCCGCGCCCGGAGGAACGGCCGGATCGTGGTTGCCCGTCACCCAGACCCAGTCGCGCCCCCGCTGCAGATCCGCGATCGCGGCGCGATCATCGACGTCGAGCCGTCCGTGCGCGTCTCCATCGTGAAAGCTGTCGCCAAGCGCAAGGACGGCATGCGGCGCATAGCGGGCGACGAGGCGGGCGAGGCGCTGCAGCGTGGTGCGGGTATCGTAGGGGGGCAGCAGGACACCACGGCGCGCATATGACGAGCCCTTTTCGAGATGCAGGTCGGCGACGACGAGCAGGCGGTCTGCCTCGCGGAAGAGGGCGCCGGCCGGGTCGGCGATGAACGCCGCCCCGCCGAGCGTGAGCACCGTCGGCGCACGCATGCCCACCGCGGCCTTGCCCTCCACGAGGCTCATGCCAGCGCCTCCTCGATCATCAGTGCCTCGGCCTCAGCCAGGATGGCCTCCGACGCTTCGCCGTAAACCGTCTCGCGCCCGATCTCCAGCATGACGGCGACGGACAGCGGCGAAAGATGGTCGAGCGACTGGTGCACGATATGCCCGCGAATGCGCGACAGCATGTCCGTCAGCCGCTTCAGGTCGAGAAGGCCGGTCGCCGCATCTGCCCGCGCCGCGCGCAGAAGGAGATGGTCCGGCTCGTGCCGGCGCAGCACGTCGTAGACGAGATCGGTGGACATGGTGACTTGCCGCCCGGTCTTCTCCTGGCCCGGAAAGCGTCGCTCGATGAGCCCGGCGATGATGGCGCAGTGGCGGAAGGTGCGCTTCATCAGGGCCGATTCGTGCAGCCATTCCTCCAGATCGTCGCCGAGCATGTCCTCGCAGAACAGGTCCGCCATACGGAGCCGCCCGCTGGCCACGGCGGCGCCGATGTCGGCGAGGCCCCAGACAGCGAGGCCGTAGTCGTTGCAGACGAAGCCGAGCGGCCGCAGCCGCGCGCGTTCCAGCCGGCGGGTCAGCAGCATGCCGAGCGTCTGGTGGGCGAGCCGCCCCTCGAAGGGATAGGCGACGAGATAGTACCTGCCCGCCCGCGGGAAGGTCTCGACGAGCAGATCCCGCCGGCCCGGCAGCCGCGACCTGCGCCGCTGAGCCTCGAGCCATGAGGCCACCTGCTCGGGCAGGCGGTGCCAGTCGTCGGGCGCGGCGATCATCCGGCGCACGCGCTCCGCGAGGAAGGTCGAGAGCGGGAACTTGCCCCCGGCGTAGGAGGGAATCTTCGGATCGGTGCCGGCACTCGTGCGCGAGGCGACGACCTCGTTCTCGACGATGCCCGCGAAGCGCAGCACCTCGCCGGCGAAGACGAAGGTGTCGCCCGGGCTCATGGTCTCGGCGAAATATTCTTCAATCTCACCGACGATGCGGCCGCCGCGCAGGATCGTCCCGGGCATGCCCGGCGCCCGCCGACGCGGCTTAGCAATGCGCACCTTCAGCATTGGCTCCTCGACGATGGTGCCGACGTTGAGGCGGTATTGCTGGGCGACACGCGGATTGGCGACGCGCCACAGGCCATCCTTGCCATGCACGATCTTGGCGAAGCGCTCATAGGCCGTGAGCGCGTAACCGCCGGTCGCGACGAACTGCAGGACGGTGTCGAAATCGGCGCGTGACAGGCCCGCATAGGGCGCTGCGGTCACGACCTCGGCATGAAGGGCATCGGCGGCGAAAGGCTCGGCGCAGGCGACGCCGAGCACATGCTGGGCGAGCACGTCGAGGGCGCCCGCGCGCGCGTCCGGCGTGTCCTGCGCCGCTGCGGCCACGGCGTCGAGCGCGGCGCGGCATTCCAGGATCTCGAAGCGGTTGGCCGGCACGAGGAAGGCCTTGGACGGCTCGTCGAGGCGGTGGTTGGCGCGCCCGATGCGCTGCATCAGCCGGCTCGCCCCCTTGGGCGCACCCACGTTGACGACGAGATCGACGTCGCCCCAGTCGATACCGAGATCGAGCGTCGAGGTGCAGACCACGGCCTTGAGCCGCCCCTCCGCCATCGCCGCCTCGACCTTGCGGCGCTGTCCGGCGTCGAGCGAGCCATGGTGGAGCGCGATGGCGAGACCGTCGTCGTTACGCCGCCAGAGTTCCTGGAAGACGAACTCCGCCTGCATGCGCGTGTTGACGAAGACGAGCGTCAGGCGATGCGCCCTGATGGCGGCATAGATCTCGCCCATGGCATGCAGCGCGGTATGGCCGGCGAGGGGCAGCACCGCCGCCGTCTCGAGGATCCGCATGTCGGGCCGCGCACCGCCTGCGGCCGCCACGACCTCGGCCCCCGGCGCCAGATAGCGGGCGAGCACCTCGGGCTCGCGCACCGTCGCCGAGAGGCCGACCGCAGTCAGGCCCGGCGCCAGCGCCCTGAGACGTGCGAGGCCCAGCGCCAGGAGATCGCCGCGCTTCGAGGTGACGAGAGCGTGCAATTCGTCCAGCACGACGCGGCGCAGGCCACAGAAGAGCTCGCGCGCGCTCCGGTGGGCGAGCATGAGCGCGAGCTGCTCGGGCGTCGTCAGCAGGATGTCCGGCGGACGCACCATCTGGCGCGCCCGCTTGTGGGCACTCGTGTCGCCGGTGCGCGTCTCGATGCGGATGGGAAGCCCCATCTCGGCGACGGGCACCTCGAGGTTGCGGGCGATATCGACAGCAAGCGCCTTCAGGGGCGAGATGTAGAGCGTGTGAAGCCGGAGGGCAGGCTCCTCCCGCTCTTCCCCATCCCGCTCCGCCAGTTCGACCAGGCTCGGCAGGAAGCCGGCGAGTGTCTTGCCGGCGCCGGTGGGCGCGACGAGGAGGGTGGAACGGCCGGCGCGCGCCTTTTCCAGGAGCACGAGCTGGTGGGCGCGCGGGCTCCAGCCGCGCAAGGCGAACCAGGCGGCGAATCGGGCAGGCAGCACCCCGGCTGCCGTCGGGAGAGAGCGGTCCGACACGCACCAGAGGTAGCGCCGTCAGGCGCGCTCGTCACCCTCGCGGCACGGCGCCCTTCAGGATGATCGGGTGAGGACCACCACGTGGCCCGGCACCGGCGCGCCGCGGTCGAGCCGCGTCGCGGCGGATTCCAGCGACAGGACGGCGAGACCGGCCGCGGCGGCGCGCGCGCGCAGGTAGCCGGAACCATGGGCATAGCGCATGTCCTCCCCCAGCTCGAACGCCTCCTCGCCGCCGGCGCCGGGCGCCTGGACGGTGAAGGCGAACAGCCCACGGTGCTGCAGCACGCGCGCGGCCGCGGCAAAGATCGCAGCGAGCTCGCCGACATAGACGAGCACATCCGCCGCGAGGAGGAGATCGGCGCTGACCTCCTCCTCCGCGCTGAGGAAGGTCAGGAGATCGGCGACAGCGAGCGCATCATAGACCCGCTTGGCGCGCGCCTTCTCCACCATGACGGGGGACAGGTCGCAGCCGGCGAGATGCTCCGCTCGCGCCCGAACGGCCTCTCCCATCAGGCCGGTGCCGCAGCCGAGATCGAGCACCCGAGCGAAGCGCAGCCCGCGCCCTGTTGTTGCCGCCGCGGCGCGGTCGACGGCCTGCAGAAGGAGCGCCGGGCCGCGATAGGCGAGATCGCGCGTCAGATGCGCATCGAAGCGGCCGGCGTAGTCGTCGAAGAGGGCACGCACGTAAGCATCGGTCATGGCCCCTTGCACGGGCGCGAGGCCAAGGCGGGCGAGCCGCGGCCCCGCCCCGAGCACGTCCGTCGGATCGAGCCTGAGGGCCTCCCGCAAGGCCGCCGCCGCACCGGCGCGGTCGGAGAGCGCAAGCCGCGCCGTGCCCAGCAGGATCCACGCCGGCACCCAGCCCGGAACGATCTCCACTGTCTGCTGCATGAGGTCGGCCGCCGCCGCGGCATCGCCCTCCTTCAACGCCGCCTCGGCATAGGCGTAACGCCGGTCGGCGCGGAGATCACCCGAGGAGCGATGCGTGACGGCAAGCGACATGGTGCGTAGGCGCAGAGGTGAGGGCATCGGCGCGAGACAAAGCGGCCGAACCTCTTCTGCGTCAAGGCTTTTCCTGCGTGCGCCGCCGCACCGCGATGGCCCGGTCGGCGCGGCACACTGCCATCATCGCCGATCGGAGAGGACGGCGACGCAGCGACAAGGGCGAAACGCCCGCATCGACAGACCAGAGGAACGAGCCATGACCATCCTGAAGAAGACCCTCGCCGCCGCCTTCACCGTCGCCGCACTCGGCACCGGCCTCGCCGCCACCACGACGTCGGCCTCGGCTTCGCCCTACTACAAGCCGTACTGGCACCATCCCAAGTGGCATCACGGCTGGGGCTGGGGTGCGGCCGGCTTCGCGGGTGGCCTTGCGCTCGGCGCGCTGGCCGCCTCGTCCGCCCCCACCTACTACGGCGAGTGCTACTTCACCCGCCGCGAAGTCGTCGACCGCTTCGGCAACGTCTACATCCGGCGGGTTCGCGTGTGTGAATGAACGACAAGACGCCTGCCGCGCCTTCCCGGGCCTCACCTTTCGAAGGGCGAGGCCCTTCTCTTTGGGTAGCGGGCGGATGCGCCTATCTTTGAACCATGCGTCCGGCCGACATCCTGACACTCACGCCGGCGGGTCTCTTTTGCCCGCCCGGCGATTTCCACGTCGATCCCGTGCGCCCTGTTGCGAGGGCCCTGATCACCCATGGTCACTCCGATCACGCGCGGGCCGGGCACGGTGCCGTGCTCGCCACTGCCGAGACCCTGGGGATCATGGGTGTGCGCTACGGCGAGGCTTTCGCCGGATCGACGCAGATCGCGACATATGGCGAACCGATTGCACTCGGGCCGGTGCGGGTCACCTTCGTGCCCGCGGGCCACGTGCTCGGTTCGGCGCAGATCATCATCGAAGCCGGGCCGACGCGCATCGTCGTCTCCGGCGACTACAAGCGCGCCCCCGATCCCACCTGCCGTGCCTTCGAGCCGGTGTCCTGCGACGTCTTCATTACCGAGGCGACCTTCGGCCTGCCGGTTTTCCGCCACCCGGCCCCCGGCGCGGAGATCGCGAAACTCCTGCAATCGGTCGCCCTCTTTCCCGAGCAGGCGCATCTCGTCGGCGCCTATCCGCTGGGCAAGGCGCAGCGGCTGATCGCCCTGATCCGGGAGACGGGCTATGAGCGGCCCATCTACGTGCACGGCGCCATGGAAAGGCTGACGGACTACTACGTCGCCCAGAGTGTGCAGCTCGGCGACATCCGCCTCGTCCGGGCGGAGGGTCGTGCGGCCCTCGGCGGCGCCATTGTCATCTGCCCGCCGGGTGCCCTGCAGGACCTGTGGGCGCGGCGTTTCCCCGACCCGGTCGCGGCCTTCGCCTCGGGCTGGATGCGCGTGCGCGCCCGCGCCCGCCAGCGGGGCGTGGAACTGCCGCTCGTCGTGTCCGACCATGCCGACTGGGACGATCTCTGCACGACCATCGTCGAGACGGGCGCCGAGGAGGTGTGGGTCACGCACGGGCAGGAGGATGCCCTCGTGCACTGGTGCCTCCTGAACGGCATCAAGGCGCGGCCGCTGCACATGCTTGGCTACGGCGACGAGGACGCGACCGAGGCTCCGCCCGCCGCTTCGGGCCAGGCGGGCGGCCTCGATTCGACCCCGGCTGTCCAGGTCGCAACCGGCCGAGTGCCGGGCCCCGGCAGGCCACGCGAGGGGGAGCCTTCGCCATGAACCGCTTCGCCGCCCTGCTCGATCGCCTCGCCTACGAGCCGCGGCGCAACGCCAAGCTGCGGCTCATGACGGAGTTTTTCCGCGTGACGGCCGATCCCGAGCGCGGCTATGCGCTCGCGGCCCTGACGGGTGCGCTCTCCTTCGCCGGTGCGAAACCGGGCCTCATCCGCAGGCTGATCACGGAACGCACCGATCGGGTCCTCTTCGCGCTGTCCTACGACTATGTCGGCGACCTGTCGGAAACGGTGGCGCTGATGTGGCCGCAGGGAAGGACCGGCCACAACCGCCCTCCCGCCCCGACACTTGCCGAGGTCGTCGAGGCGCTTTCCGCCACGTTGAAGCCCGACCTGCCGCCCCTGCTCGCCGGCTGGCTCGACGCCCTCGACGAGACCGGGCGGTGGGCGTTGCTCAAGCTCATCACCGGAGCCTTGCGCATCGGCGTTTCGGCCAGGCTCGCCAAGGCGGCCGTGGCCGACCTCGGCGGGCTCGCCGTCAACGAGGTTGAGGAGGTCTGGCACGGGCTCGAGCCGCCCTATGTGGCGCTCTTCGCCTGGGTCGAAGGACGCGGACCGCGGCCGCAGGCGAGCGATCCCGCTCCCTTCCGCCCGCCGATGCTCGCCCACCCGCTCGATGAGGAGGATTTCGCCGCCCTCGCCCCATCCGAATTCGCCGCTGAATGGAAATGGGACGGCATCCGCGTGCAGGCGGTAAAGGCCCGCCGCACCGACGGCCGCGCCGTGGCGCGGCTCTACTCCCGCACGGGCGAGGAGATTTCGGCCGCTTTCCCCGATCTGGTGCAGGCGCTGATCGACGACGAGGCCTTCTGGGGTGCGATCGACGGCGAACTGCTGGTCCTGCGCGACGGTCGCGTGCAGAGCTTCAACGTCCTGCAGCAGCGCCTCAATCGCAAGGCCGTGACGCCGAAGCTCCTCGTCGACTTCCCCGCCCATATCCGCGCCTACGATCTCCTGGCCGACGGCGAGAGCGACCTTCGCCCCCTCCCCTTCGCGGAGCGGCGCCAGCGCCTTGAGGAGTTCGTCCGGCGCCTCGCCTCGCACCGTGTCGACCTGTCACCGCTCATCCCCTTCGTCGACTGGGCCGCGCTCGCCTCCGCGCGTGCCGAGCCCGCGTCGGCGGGCGCGGTCACCGATGCGGAAGCCGTCGAGGGCTGCATGCTGAAGCGGCTCGACAGCCCGTATGTGCCGGGCCGCCCGAAGGGCCTCTGGTTCAAATGGAAGCGCGATCCCTTCGCCGTCGATGCAGTGCTCATGTACGCCCAGCGCGGCCATGGCAAGCGCTCGTCCTTCTATTCGGACTACACCTTCGGCGTCTGGCGCGACGGCGAGGGAGGCGACGAACTGGTGCCCGTCGGCAAGGCCTATTTCGGCTTCACCGACGAGGAGCTCAAGGCTCTCGACCTCTTCGTTCGCAATCACACGGTCAACCGCTTCGGTCCGGTGCGCGAGATCGCGCACGAGCCGGACCGCGGCCTCGTGCTGGAAGTCGCCTTCGAGGGGCTGCAGCGCTCGGCGCGGCACAAATCCGGCCTCGCCATGCGCTTCCCGCGCATCAGTCGCATCCGCTGGGACAAGCCGCCGCGGGACGCCGACCGGATCGACCTCCTGGAAACCATGCTCGCGCGGATCGAGGCGGGACGCGCCGCCAGGCCCCGCGCCGCCGAAAGGGAGTGACGCGATGACCCGCTCGCTCGTCCAGATTTCCGCCGGCCCCGCTCCCGTTCAGGCGCTCGCCCGCCTGATCGTGGAGACGCGCGGCCCGGGTTTCGTCGAGATCACCTCCGACGTCGCGCGCTGGCTCGCCGGCACGGCGGTGCGCGAAGGGCTCCTCACCGTCTTCTGCCGGCACACCTCGGCTTCCCTCACCATCCAGGAGAACGCCGATCCGGACGTGCGAACGGACCTCATGACGGCGCTCGACGGCCTCGCGCCGCGCCATGCGCACTACATCCACCGCACCGAGGGGCCGGACGACATGCCGGCCCACATCCGCGGCATGCTGACCGGCGTCTCGCTCGCCATCCCGATCACATCCGCATGCATGGCACTCGGCACATGGCAGGGCATCTACCTCATCGAGCACCGCGACGCCCCACACCGGCGCGAGCTGATCCTGCACGTCGCCGGCGCCACCTAGGCAGCCCCTGACGAGGGTGCAGGAGGCGACGCGGCCAGCGGTCCCGTTGAGGACCGTCAGGCCGCCCGGTCGGCAAAGGGCCGGGCACCGGGCTCTCCGGGCCGGGGAGCCTCGACCTCGGCCGCCGCCGGCCGAAGCGCGCGATCCGCGAGCGAGACGCCGATCATGACGAGCGCCCCGAGCGGGAGAGAGACGAGCGCGATCCCGAAGGGCATGAGGCCGAACCAGTTGGCGATGCCGCGCGCGTGGCCCTCGAGAACCGCGCGTGCGGCCGCCCGCGCTGCCTCCCCTGTCGCTGCAAGCCACTCCACCTTGAGCGCGGCATAGCGGGCCGCTGCAGCAGGCGACGCGTTCGACAGCATGCTCCACGTCTCGTAGAAGGCCGGCGCGGCGAAGCGGGTCGCGAGGACATAGTAGAGGCAGAGGCCGGAACCCGCGACCATGCCTGCGACCACGCCGGCGGCGGTTGTCCGCCGCCACCAGAAGCCGAGCACGAGCGCGGGGAAAAGGCCCGACGCCGCCAGGGCGAAGGCGGCTGGCGCGAGGGCGATCGCATCCTCACGCCAGCGGAGCGCCAGCAAGGCGGCCGCGCCGGCCACCGCGACGAGGGCCAGACGCGCCACGATCAGCCGGCGGGCCGATGGCGCCTGACGGTCGATGGTGCGATGATGCAGGTCGTGCGCCAGAACGGCCGCCAGCGCGAAGGCAAGACCACCGCTCGCGGCGAGCGCCGCCGCCAGCAGCCCGGTGAAACCGAGCGTCGCCACGACGATCGGCAATCCCGCTGCTCGAGGCCCGGCGAGAAGGAGGACCGAGGGCGCCAGAGCCACATTCTCCGGCCGCAGAAATCCCGCATCGCCGACAGCCCCGCTGCAGGCGGCGGCGACCGACACCGCGTCCACGGCCGCCATGCCGCAGATCTTTACGAGCCCCTGCCGGCCTTCCGTGAAGATCCAGTCCGGCAGGCGCGCCACGGGCCGGCCGACGAGCGTCGCCGCGACGTCGTGGGACAGGATGAGAGCGTAGGCCACACCGGCGAGGGCGAAGGCCGCGCCCAGCACGACGGCCCAGGCGACGGCGCGCCGCGCCTCGCGCGCCGACGACGCTGCGATCGGCCGATGCAGGAGATGCGGCAGCGAGGCCGTGCCGGCGGCGATGGCCACCACGAGCGCGGCAGCATTCAGCGGATCGGCAGCCATCTGCATGACCAGGCCGGCACTGTCGGGCGGCACACCGCTCGTGAGCGCCGGCACGAGGGGTTCTCCCATCCCGGCGCCGGCGCGCAGCATCCGGGCGCGCAGCCACAGCATGAGAAGTGGAAGGGTGGCGGCTGCGGCCACGACGAACGCCTGCGCCACCTGCGTCCAGGTCAGTGCGCGCAGTCCGCCGAACACCGTGCAGGCGATGACGAGAAGGCTTGCCGTGACGAGCGCCGTCTCGCGCGTGAGGCCGAAGCCCCAGGCGAGAAGTTCGCCGAGCGCCCAGAGTTGCGCGGCCAGGGCCGCGGCCCCGCTCGCGAGCACGACGACGACGGCCAGGAGGCGCGGCAGCGTGCCCCCGCAGCGCAGGGCGAGGGCATCCGGCACGGTCACGGCGCCCGATGCGTTGAGAGGCCCCGCCACGAGCGCGAGCATCAGCACGAGGCCCCCGGTCATGCCGAGAACCGCGAGCAGGGCCCCGACGCCGCCGAAGAAGACGGAGCCCGGCAATCCGGTCAGGACGGCGACGGGCAGGATCGATACCGCGAGCGCCAGGCCGTTCCAGGCGGCGGCAACGCGCCGGCCGGCGGTGAAGAAGCCGGAGACGCGCATGGTGCGGCTCGCCCAGCCGAACAGCACATAGGCTGTGATGGTCGTGACGGTGAAGCCATAGGTGATGATCTGCGGCGGCAGCCCGATGCGCTCCAGGAGCGCGAAAACGAGAAAGATCGCCGCAAGGCCAGCGGCATAGAGGCTGTAGACGCGGCCGAGCGTGCGACTCTGGGGGCGTTCCGACGGCATCTCCACGGCGTCACCTCGTTCGGGAAGACCACTTCACACGTCGTCGTCGGCCGCGAATCGGCGGGCGAGTGCCGCCTCGCGTCGCACGGACCAGAGCGCGGCGCCGACGAGGCCGATCACCATTGTCCACACGAGACTGGCAAATGGCCCCTCCCCGGCCCCGCCAGCTGGCGCCAGCGCCAGGAGCAGAACGGGCGCCCCCATGCACAGGACGGCGAAGGCCGCCAGGCCCAGGGCGAGGCGCCGAGCGGCGCGCCGATGGCCTTCCACGTTTCCGCCAGCCACGTCCTGCGCCTCCTCCTCGCACATCCCGGGCGCCAGGCCGCCCGGGTGGTGTGAAGGTTGCACGGCCGGCCGTTTCACGGAAGTCTCGGGAAACGCGCCTGCCGGCACGATCCTTCGCCAAAAAGCCGATGGTTCGGCTCTTGCGGGCGCGTCCCCGGGGCGGGACAATGACTCGGGGTTTTGGGAGGATCATGCGTGAGTGACCAGTCCGAGGCGCGGATCATCATCGCCGACGATCATCCGCTGTTTCGCGGGGCGTTGCGCCAGGCGATCGGCAGCCTCATCACAGGCGCGACGATCATCGAGGCCGGCAGTTTCGACGACATGACGAAGGAACTCGCTGGAACGGCGGACGCCGATCTCGTGCTGCTCGATCTCACCATGCCGGGCGTGCAGGGCTTCTCCGGGCTGATGTACCTGCGGGCGCAGCATCCCGGCATTCCCGTCGTGGTCGTCTCCGCCAACGACGATCCGGCCACGATCCGCCGCTGCATGGAGTTCGGCGCCGCGGGCTACATCCCGAAGTCGCTCGACATCGACGGCATGGGCGCGGCGCTCAAGGTGGTGCTTGCCGGTGGCACCTGGACGCCGGCCGACGTCGACCTGTCCGGCCCGGTGGACCGCGAGACGGGCGAGATCGTCAAGCGCCTCGCCAGCCTGACGCCGCAGCAAGTGCGCGTGCTCATGATGCTGTCCGAGGGGCTCCTCAACAAGCAGATCGCCTACGAGCTCGGCGTCTCGGAGGCGACGGTGAAGGCGCACGTCTCCGCCATCCTGCAAAAGCTCGGTGTCGAGAGTCGCACCCAGGCGGTGATCGCCGCCTCCAAGATCGCCGCCGGCCAGTGGGCCGCGCCGGCGGCGAGTTGACCGCGCGGTTGCCCACGCCTCGCCTCAGGCCACGGCGATCGCCTCGATCTCGGCGTGTCAGAGCGGGTCGAGGAGCTCCGCAACGACAACCGTCGCTGCCACCTTGTGGTCACCCAGCGCCTTGGTGCGCGCCGCGGTGTTGGCGGCGCGATAACTCGCATCCTTGAGGAAGGCGATCACCTTCACGAGATTGCGCACGTCCATGTCAGCATCGCTGAGGATGGCACGGATATTGTCCCACAAGACATCGAGCTGTTCCTCGACCGTCTCCGGAATCGTTCCGTCACGGCGGATGCCGAGCGTGCCGCTGATGAACAGCATCCGTGCCGCGCTCGTCGCTTCCACCGCGTGGGCGTAGGGCCCGACGGGCGCGAACACCCCGGACGGGTTGCGGGCCTTGATCTCGATCATGATGCTTCCTCCTCCCCTGCTTGCGGATGGGGTGTTTCGGGCGATCCATTTCGGGCTGCCTCAGGCGGCGCCCAGGAACTCGTCCATGCGGGCGAGCGCCCGCTCGGCGAGCGCGCCCGGAAAGGCGACGAAGACATGCGCGCCGCCGGGCCAGACGGCGAGCTCGCTGCGATTGCCCGCCGCAGCCCACCGGGCGCTCATGAAGAGCGTGTCGTCGACGAGGAGATCGCGCGTGCCTACCGTGAAGAGCGCCGGCGGCAGGCCGGCGAGATCGGCCTGGATGGGGGAGACGTCGGGGTCGCGCACATCCCCACGCCTCCGCAGGAAGCCCTGCACGAAGAGAAAGATGTCGCGCGTGTTGAGGATGAGCTTCTCCTCGCCCCAGTTGCGCACGCTCGGCGTCATCGCGAGGTCGTAGACGCCCGCGACGAGATTGGCGGCGCGAAAGGGCCGTAGGCCGTGCCTGTCGCGCAGGCGCAGCAGGGTGACGACGGACAGATGCGCACCGGCCGATTCGCCCCCGATCATGAACCGTTCGGTGCCGAAGCGGCGCGCCCCCTCGCGCAGGAGCCAGAGAGCCGCCGCCTCGCAGTCGTCCGGTCCGGCCGGATAGGGATCTTCCGGCGCGAGCCGGTAGTCGACCGAGACGCAGGCGAGTCCGGCATTGTCGGCAAGGCGCTCGAGGCGAGGGTCCTGCTCGTCGGCCGCGCCGAGCATCCAACCGCCACCGTGGAAATGCAGATAGACGCCGCGTGGGCGCTCCGGCGCGACGATGCGCAGGGACAGGGGCCCTCCCGGCCCCTCGATCGAGACCGTCTCGGCGCGCGGGCTTTTCGGAGCGAGCGGAAAGGGGCCGAGCCCGGCGGCACGCCGCTCGCGCACGACGGCGGCGGGGAACGACCACTGGTCCGGCGCGCCGGTGAGCCTTGCGAGGATGTCGGCGTTGAGCGCCGCGGTCTCGGCGTCGACGGCAGCGGGATCGAAGAGAGTGGGATCGAGCATGGCGGGGCTGGGGCGGCTTGCCTGGGCGGGAAGAGCCTGCGATGAAACATCGGCCCCGGCGCGCGGTCCAGCCCGCGCCGCGCTGGCCTGGCAGGGAAGGGGAGCAAGGGAATGGCCAACGGATCGATGCAGCGCTTCTTCGGCGGTTCGCCGGGCGCCGTCGTGGTCAAGCTCGTCTTCCTGTCGATCCTCGTCGGCGCCTTCATGGCCTTCTTCGACATCACACCGAGAGGGCTGATCGACGGCACCGTCCGGTTCGTCCGTGGCATCCTCAATCGCGGCTTCGCGGCTGTCGAAGAAGTGTTCTGGTGGCTCGTCTACGGCGCCGTGATCGTGGTGCCCGTCTGGCTCGTGCTGCGCCTCTTCGGCGGCGGACGCTAATGCCCCGGCGCGCGCCCTCCAGGGGAGCGCGCGCGAAGACCGCAGGCCTCAGGCGAAGGCGCGCGCGATCTCGGCCGCGTCCCGGCCGACCGAGCCCGCGAGGCTCGCATTCTCGCGCGTCAGCCGCTCCGCGAGGCCGCGCTTGATCGCGCAGGCAAGCCCGGGCCCCTTGTAGACCATGGCCGAGTAGAGCTGGACGAGGGTCGCACCGGCCCGGATCTTGGTCCAGGCAGCCTCCGCGCAGTCCACTCCGCCGACGCCCACGAGGGGAAAGGCCCCGTCCACGCGCAGACAGGCCTCGGCCAGCATGCGGGTCGACAGGCGGAAGAGGGGCCTGCCCGACAGCCCCCCCGCTTCGCCCGCGACGCGTCTGTCGGCAAGGCTCGCCGGGCGCGACACCGTCGTGTTCGAGACGATGAGGCCGTCGACGGCGCGCCGCTTCGCCACGGCGACGATGGCGTCGAGCTCGTCGAGCGTCAGGTCCGGGGCGATCTTGAGGAGCACCGGCCGGCGGCCGTGCCGCTCGGCGAGGCCGTCGCGCGCCGCCAGCACGCGGGCGAGGAGATCGTCGAGCGCCGCCTCCTGCTGCAGGTCGCGCAGCCCCGGCGTGTTGGGCGACGACACGTTGACGGTGAAATAGGCGGCATGGGGTGCGAAGGCCTCGATGCCGGCGACATAGTCGGCGGCGCGATCCGTCGTGTCCTTGTTGGCCCCGATATTGACGCCGACGATGCCCGCCCGCCCCGCGCGCCGCGCGAGCCGCGCCCGCGCAGCCGCATGCCCCTCGTTGTTGAAGCCGAGGCGGTTGATGACGCCCTCGTCCGCCGGCAGCCGGAAGATGCGCGGCCGCGGGTTGCCCTCCTGCGGGCGTGGCGTGACGGTCCCGACCTCCGCGAAGCCGAAGCCGAGCGCCAGCAGCGCGTCGGGAACCTCGGCGTTCTTGTCGAAACCGGCGGCGAGGCCGACGGGATTGGGGAAGCGCAGGCCGAAAGCCTCCACCGCGAGCCGCGGATCATCCGGGGCCGGGGCCGGCAGCGGCGCGGCGGCGAGCGCTCTGACCGTCAGGCGGTGCGCCGTCTCGGGGTCGAGAGCGAAGAGGAACGGCCGGGCGAGCCCAGCGAGCACATCGATCATGGCAGATTGTCGGGGAAGCGGTGCCTGCCGCCGGCATCGAGGAGGAGCGGCACGGCGAAGCGCACGGCATCGAGCCCGAGCGGCCCGTAGAGATGGGGGAAGAGGTCGCCGCCGCGCGAGGGCTCCCAGCGCAGCGCCTCGCCGAGACGGTCGGTCTCGACGCCGACGAGCACGAGGCCGTCCTGGCCGGCGAAGTGCCTGGCCGCCGTCTCGCGCACCTGCGCGGCGGTCGAGAAATGGATATAGCCGTCGGCGATGTCGACCGGCGCGCCATCGAAACGGCCCATGGCCTCGGCCTCGCGCCACAGGGCGGAGGGGCAGATCTTGTAGACGAGGCTCAAACGCGCTCCTCCCGGCTTCGCGATGCCACGGCCGAGGCTCTACGCGGCCCGGGCGCAGAGATCAACCGCAGTTGAACGGGCTTGCGGATGGCACGGCCGACCTCGGATTGCATCGGCGATCAAAAGGTATTAAGTCCTACATCCCGATCATTCTCCCACAGCGATCCGCCGACATGGCGGCGGAGGTTACGGCCATGCTGTCGCACGAACAGATCTGGAACGCGATCGATGCGCTCGCGGCGCGCTACGACCTGTCTCCCTCGGGCCTGGCGCGCAAGGCGGGCCTCGATCCGACGACTTTCAACCGGTCCAAGCGCGCCGGCGCCGACGGGCGGCTGCGCTGGCCCTCCACGGAATCGATCGCCAAGGTGCTGGACGCCACGGGGGCGAGCCTCGATGAGTTCATGTCCCTCATCACCCGCAACGAGCGCCCGGCGAGCAGATCCATCCCTCTCATCGGTTTCGCCCAGGCCGGGAATGGCGGCTTCTTCGACGACGGCGGCTTTCCCGTCGGCACCGGCTGGGACGAGGTGGCCTTTCCCGATCTCGGCGATGACAGGGTCTATGCGCTCGAGATTTCAGGCGATTCCATGCAGCCGCTGTACCGCGACGGCGACATCATCATCGTTTCGCCGACAGCCACCATCCGGCGCGGCGACCGGGTCGTTGTGAAGACGACCGACGGCGAAGTGATGGCGAAGGAGCTGAAGCGCCGCACCGCGAAGAGCGTGGAGCTGCGCTCGCTCAATCCCGATCACGGCGATCGCGTGCTGCCGGCCTCCGACATCGCCTGGATGGCGCGCGTGATGTGGGCGAGCCAGTGACACGCGCCACAGCCGGGGCGCCGGGCGCGCTCCGCCGATCAGGCGATCCTCGCCTGCGCGCGTTCCGCGAGGAAGGCCTCGTGCTCGCGCCTCAACTGCCCTGACAGCCCCTTGGCGATGAGCGCGCGCGTCTCTGCCACGCCGTAGAGGGCGATGAACGAGCCGAAGCGCGGCCCGCGCTGCTCGCCAAGCAGGATCTGGTAGATCGTCGAGAACCACTGCTGCGACACGCCGGGGCGGCCGTCAGGGCTCTTCGACTTGCCGGACAGGTCGGGAAAGTGGCTGCGCCCCACCTCGTAGACTGCATACTGCAGAGCCTCCGCGTCGGTCGAGCCTTCGTGCCCGGCGAGCTCGGCGTCGAGCGCGGCAAGCGCCGCGCGCTCCTCCGGCGTCGGATCGCGGTACTGCTTCGCCGGCTTCACGAAATCGCGGTAATAATTCACCGCATAGCCGACGAGCTTGTCGAGGCGCGGATGGGTCTCGGGCGAGGCGGTCGGCGCGTAGCGGCGGATGAAGCCCCACAGCACAGCCGGGTCCTCGGAATTGGCGACGCCGGCGAGGTTGAGCAGCATGCCGAAGGTCAGCTGCGTGCCCGCTCCATTGGCGCCTGTCGCCGCCTCGATCGTCTCGGGCAGCGGTGGGTTGCCGGTATGGATGTGCCAGACAGGATTGCCGAGGCGGTGCTTCCACTCCTGCTTGCCGTAGGCGCCGAGGAAGCCGAGGTAGTCATCCACCTGCCGTGGAATGACGTCGAAGAACAGGCGCTTGGCCTCGCGCGGCTTGTTGTACATGAACAGCGCCAGGCTCTCCGGCGTGCCGTACTGCAGCCACTCCTCGATGGTGAGGCCATTGCCCTTGGACTTCGAGATCTTCTGGCCCTGTTCGTCGAGGAAGAGCTCGTAGTTGAAGCCCTCCGGCGGCTCGGCGCCGAGCGCGCGCGCGATCTTGCCCGAGAGCTTGACCGAGTCGATCAGGTCCTTGCCGGCCATCTCGTAGTCGACGCCCAGCGCCACCCAGCGCATGGCCCAGTCCGGCTTCCACTGCAGCTTGGCGTGACCGCCCGTGACGGGCGTCTCGAAGCGCTCGCCCGTGGCGGGATCGCGCCAGACGATGGTGCCGGCCTCTCGCTTCACCTCGTCGATGGGCACCTGCATGACGATGCCCGTCCTCGGGTGGATCGGCAGGAAGGGCGAATAGCTCTGCGCACGCTCCTCGCGCAGCGACGGCAGCATGATGGCCATCACCGCATCGTAGCGCTCCAGCACGAGCCGAAGCGTCGCGTCGAAACGGCCTGCGGTATAGCACTCGGTCGCCGACAGGAACTCGTAGTCGAAGCCGAAGCTGTCAAGGAAGGCGCGCAGACGGGCGTTGTTGTGCTCGCCGAAGCTCGCATGCGTGCCGAAGGGGTCGGGCACGCGCGTCAGCGGCTTGCCGAGATGGGCCGCCACGAGCTCCTTGTTCGGGATGTTGTCCGGCACCTTGCGCAGGCCGTCCATGTCGTCGGAGAAGGCGACGAGCCGCGTCGGGATGCGATCCTCGGTCAGCACGCGGAAGGCATGGCGCACCATGGAGGTGCGGGCCACCTCGCCGAAGGTGCCAATGTGCGGCAGGCCGGAGGGACCGTAACCCGTCTCGAACAACACCTCTTTCTTGCCGGAGCGCTCCAGGCGCGCAATGAGCTTGCGCGCCTCCTCGAAGGGCCATGCGGCCGAGACCCGGGCGGCCTCGACGAGCGCGGAATCGAGCGTGAGCGGGGCAGTCATGAACCTGATCTCTTGAACTGGTCACGTTACGCGAGCGGCCGGCGCCTCGGTCCGGCGACGGAAGGCGCGGACACTAGAGCGTCACGGGCCGATGTGGAAGCGGTTTGGCCCATTCCGGCCCTGCTTGTCCATCCCCGGCGCTCCCCGCGAGGCAGCGCGGCGCGTCGCCCGCCCCGGTTTCGTCAATAAAAGCTCACCGGGAAGTAGCGCAGGTAGAGCTCGGCAAAGGTGCCGTCGTCCCAGAGCTTGTGCAAGGCGTAGTCGAGCGCCCGCCGCAGGGGTTCGTCGTCCGGACGCAGGATGAAGCCGACCCCCTCACCGAAGAAGCGGCTTTCCAGATAGGGACCGCCGCGGAAGGTGCAGCATCCGGCCGCGTCGCTGCCGTTGAGCCACAGGGCGAGCGTCAGGCCATCGGCAAACAGGTAGTCCACCTCCCCGCGGCGCAAGGCCGCCCTGGCGGCGGCGAAATCGAGGTAGTTCCGGCGGTCCGCCTGGGGAAAGAAGGCCTCGAGATAGGCCGCATGGGCGGAGCCGCCGACCACGGCGACGCTGCGCCCGGCAAGCGCCGGCGCCGACGGCTCGGGCGGCGCGGGCTCCTTGCGCGCCGCAAAGCGCGCCGGTGTGCGGTGATAGGGCGTGGTGACCGCGAACCTCCGGCGCAGGCTCGCCGTGATCGGGATGGCGGCGGCGACGACGTCGCCACGCGCCTCGTCGAGCGCATCGAGCAGGGTGTCGAAGCGGCGCACCTGAATGGTGCAGGTGATCTGCAGGGCCTCGCAGGCCGCGCGCGCGAGATCGACGGAGAAGCCCGCCGGCTGGCCCTCCGGATCGGCGAAGTGCAGCGGTGGATAGTCGTCTTCGGTCAGGAAACGGATGACGCGCAGACCGGACAGCTCGGGCTTCTCCGGCCTTGCCCGCGGATCCCAGAAATTCGGCACGACGACCTCCGCCGCCGCGGCGAGCCCCATCCCGACCGGCGCGCCCGTCGCCATGGCGAGCGCCAGCGTGCCCCCGGCGAGAAGCCGCATCACCCGCCGCATCACCCGCCGCATCGCCCGTCCCATCCCCGCCATTCGCCCGTCGAGCCGCTCGTGTCGGCGGCTCCCGTCGCGCGGCGCCGGCTCTCGGCAACCGGGCACTCGACGAAGCGCCGCAAACGCGTCAATACTCCGTTACCCATACCGCATCGCCTGCGGGACGGGTCCATTCGACTGAACTTTTTTTTCAGTGATTGCGCCATGCCTTTCTCGACGCCGAGCGCGCGCGCCGGAGGCGCCGCCCGTTTCCTGCCACCACCCTCCCCCGCATGGGCGAACCTCCGTGATCCCCGCGACGACCGGCGCCTCCCCACGCCGCCCGGGGCGCGACGCTCCCCTCACCGCGCCGACGACCCGCACGGCAACGCCTTCGCCGAGGCTCTGCCCGCGGACGTGGCCTTCCTCGCGGCCTACGGCGTGCCCGTTCCCCACCTGCGTCACGCCGCCGCCGTCGCACGGCGCTGGGGCGTCACGGCCTCGGAGGCGCTGCTCGCGCTCGGCTTCGTCGACGAGGATTACTTCTACCGCACACTCTCTGCGGAAACCGGCCTGCCCATGCTGCCGACGGATGCCCGGCCGGACGTTTGCGCCCGCTATCCCGAGGGTCTCCTCGCCGGCATCGTGCCGCTCGCGCCGAATCCCCGCGGCCTGCGCTTCGCCATCGCGCCACGGGGAGCGGCCGTACGCGAACTTCTGCGCAGCCCCTCCGGCGTGCGGCAGCCCGGCCTTGCTCTCGCGACGCCGCGTCAGCTCGCGGCGCGGCTGATGGCGCGCAAGGCTGCACTGATCGCCCATCGTGCGGCGAACACGCTGTCCGAGAGCGCCCCCGCCCTGTCCTTCCGCGGCGGTCTCGGACGAAGGCAGGCTTTCGCCCTTCTCGCCATCCTCGCCGCGCTGGGGCTCGCCGCCTGCGTCGCGACCTCCCTCGTCCTCCCGATCCTCGTCTCGGGCGCGAGCTTCCTCTTCCTGTGGATGGTGATGCTGCGGCTCGCGGCCGCCTGCGAGCCGGCGCCGATCGCTGCGCCTCCGGGGCTCGCCGGCGCCATCATGGACAAGTACCTGCCCGTCTACACGGTGATCGTGCCGCTCTATCGCGAAGCGCGCGTACTGAGGCGCCTGATCGCCGGCCTGACCGCACTCGACTATCCGCCGGCCAAGCTCGACATCAAACTCGTCCTCGAGAGCGACGACCACGCCACGCGCAAGGCGATCCTCGCCCTGCCGCTGCCGCCGCTTTTCGAGATCGTCGTGGCGCCCCCGGGCCGGCCGCGGACGAAGCCGCGCGCCCTCAACGTGGCGCTGCCTCTGGCTCGCGGCACCTTCACGGTGATCTACGACGCGGAAGACCTGCCGGCCCCCGACCAGCTGCGCCTCGCCGCCACGTTCTTCGCCCGCCTGCCGCGCGATGTCGCGTGCCTGCAGGCACGGCTGGTCATCGACAATCCGCATGCCGGCTGGTTGCCAACCATGTTTGCCCTGGAATATGCGGCGCTGTTCGATGTTCTCAATCCGTATCTCTGCAGCCACCGCATGCCGATTCCGCTCGGCGGCACGTCGAATCACTTCCGCACCTCCATCTTGCGCGCGATGCACGGCTGGGACGCATGGAACGTCACGGAGGATGCGGACCTCGGGCTCCGGCTGGCGCGCCTCGGCTACCGGGTCGCCGATCTCCCCTCGTCCACCTATGAGGAGGCGCCGGCCCGGCTCGGCAACTGGATGAACCAGCGCACGCGCTGGATGAAGGGCTGGATGCAGGTCTGCATCACGCACGGTCGGCAGCCCTTGCGCACGTTGCGGGAACTCGGGCCGGTGAACTTTCTTTCCGCGCTGACCACGAGCCTCGGCACCGTGCTGAGCGCTCTCGCCTTCCCGATCTTCGTGCCTGTAACCGCCGCAGCGCTCCTCGATGGTCGCCTGCTCGCCCCGACCTCCCTCGCCGGCGCCGCCGTGGCCGCGGTGGCGCTGACCCTGTTCGTCGCCGGTTTCGCGGCCATGATCCTGCCTGCGGTCGCCGGCCTGCGGCGGCGGCGGTTCGGGGCACTGACCCGCTACCTGCCACTGTTGCCGATCTACTACCTGCTCGTCTCGCTCGCCGCATGGCGCGCGATCCACGAGCTCGTCGTTGCGCCCGCCCGCTGGAACAAGACGGAGCACGGCTCGGCACCGGGAGGGCGCGGGCGATCCGTCACAGGTAGCGAAGCAGGTCCCGCGCAGCCTCGTCCGGCGACCGCTTGAGATTGAACGAGCCGACGAAGCGTCCCTTGGCGTCCATCAGATAGACGATGGCCGTATGGTCCATGGTGTAGCCCCCGTCCTTGAGCGGCACCTTCTTCGCATAGGCCTTGTAGGCCTTGGCCACGGCGTCGATCGCGGCGGGCGAGCCGGTGAGGCCGACGATGCGCGCGTCGAAGCTTCCGAGGTAGCTCTTCATCACCTCCGGCGTATCGCGCTCGGGATCGACGGTGATGAAGAGCGCACGCACGCGCTTCCCCTTGTCACCGGCGGCGCGCAACACCTCCGACACTTCGAAGAGGGTCGTCGGGCAGACATCCGGGCAGTGCGTGAACCCGAAGAAGACGAGGAAGGGAGCACCGGCGAAATCCTTCTCCGTGACCGTCTGCCCGTCCTGCCGGACGAGCGTGAAGGGACCGCCCACGCCGGCGCCCCCAGGGGCCTGCTGCTGCCCGGGGCTGAGTGCCAGGATCAAGGCCGCCCCGAGCACGAGGAGGCCCGCGAGAAAGGCCGCGAGTGGAATGGCAAGGCGTCGCGCACGGGCTGACATCATCAGATCGTCTCGATGAGTATGGCGGCCGGCGTCAGAAACAGCCGGCGAGCGCCGTCAGGAGATAGTTCGCGAAGAGAAAGTCGCCATGCCTCGCCCACAGCGCGAAGCCCGCGCCAAGGAGCATCACGGCCGCCGACGCCACGAGCAGCCAGGCGGCGCGTCTGTCGCGGCGCGCATGCTCGAATTTCGAAAGTGCGCCGACCATGCCCACGGCCGCCTCCACGAAGCCCTGCGCCCGGCCAGAAAACGCCGGCACTGGAGCGAAAGCTTGGAGCGGGCGATGGGGATCGAACCCACGACATCGAGCTTGGGAAGCTCGCGTTCTACCACTGAACTACACCCGCCCAGCCTTTGCCTGCAAAGGCCCGCTCGCTCCGCCCGCCGGACTTCCGGCCCCGCCAGCGGCGCGACGCACCCCTAGATAGCGGGTTCGGGTCTTCCTGTCATCAGGGTACGCTCTCCGTTCACCGGATTTCGCTTCCGCAATCGACGGACATGCGGCGCCACCCACTGCCGTTGCGCCCTGCGCCATCGAGACCGCTTCGAGACGCACCAGAAACATCCTAGTTTATTGCCGGACCCGGCTGCGGCATGGCGCATCCGATTGATATCGCATGCGGCGGGATCGGCCTTGACCACGGCCGTGCGATACGCGCCGATCCCACGTGACGTCACGGCGAACGAGAGGGCGTTGCCGACCATGAGCAATCAATCCGGCTGGGACAGCGAGCGCGAGAAGCGCCTGTGGATGATCGGCTATGGCGCGCTGATGCTCGTCGTCGGCCTTGGTGCGGCGCGGCAGCTCCTGAAACTCTTCGGCTGAGGCCGCCCGGCCGTCATGCTTCCATGCGAAAGTGCTTGGAGAGTTTGAGGCCCTGCGCCTGGTAGTTGGAGCCGGCTTCCGCGCCGTAGAGGACGCGCGGGCGCGTTGCCATGCGTTCGTAGACGAGGCGACCGACGATCTGCCCGTCCTCGAGAATGAAGGGCACGTCGCGCGAGCGCACCTCGAGCACCGCGCGCGCCCCGGCCCCTCCCGCCCCGGCATGGCCGAAGCCGGGATCGAAGAAGCCGGCGTAGTGCACGCGGAATTCGCCGACCAGCGGATCGAAGGGCACCATCTCGGCCGCATAGTCCGGCGGTACGTGCACGGCCTCCTTGGAGGCGAGGATGTAGAACTGGCCCGGATCGAGCACGAGCGCCCCCGCGCCGTCGGCATGGAGCGGCTCCCAGAACTCGCGGACGGGATAGACGCCCACACGATCGACATCGACGAGCCCCGTGTGGCGCTTGGCGCGGTAGCCGACCAGCCCGTCACCGAAACCGGACAAGTCGACGCTTACCGCAACGCCGCCCTGGATCGAGGGCTCGGCCGTGGTGACGACGCGCTCGCGCGCATGCACGGCCTTGAGCTCGACGTCATCGAGGCGGCTCGCCCCCACACGGAAGCGCAGCTGCGACAGCCGGGAGCCGGTGCGCACGAGGACGGGGAAGGTGCGCGGCGAAATCTCGGCGAAGAGCACGCCCTCATAGCCCGCGTCGATCATGTCGAACTCGCGAGCGCGATCTGCGATGACGCGGGTGAAGACGTCGAGCCGCCCCGTGGAGCTCTTCGGGTTCGCGGCGGCGGAGACGGCACCTGGCAGAGCGAGCCCCTCGAGGATCTCGGCGATATAGACGCAGCCCGTCTCGAGCACCGCGCCGCGCGTGAGATCGATCTCATGCAGCGCGAGCCCCTGCAGCCGCTCGCGCACGCTGCGCTCCCGCCCCGGCAGGAAGCTCGCGCGCACGCGATAGGCCTTGGCACCGAGCCTCAGATCGAGGCTCGCCGGCTGGATCTGCCCCGGCACGAGCGGCGCCGGCGCACGGACGATACCCTCCTCCATGAAGGCGGCGATCGTTTCGGCAGACTGGATGCCGGGAAGAACGGAGACCATGGGTCCTCGGCGGGGCGCAGCGGCGGACGGTCCGCCCTCCTAGCGCAGGTGGCAGCGCCCGCCAAGCGCCCACCCCTGTCGCCGTGCTCCGCCTCACCTCTCAGCGATCCCCGAACGCCCGCCAGGCGAGCGCGATGCGGCCGGCGGCAGTGATGAAGGTCATCGCAGCGAAGGCGTAGGCGATGAGCGGGAAATGCCCGGGAAGAAGCGTCATCGCGGCAAAGGCGAGGACTGTCTCCGTTCCCTCCGCGAGACCCGCCGTGAAGTAGATCGACTTCACCCCGCGCGAGGTCGTTTCCAGGCCACGCTTCGCGGCGATTGCCGCATAGGCCAGGAAAGTAGCACCATTGATGTAGAAGCTCGCCAGCAGCACGGCGGCCGGCAAGGCGTTCACCGCCGGGTCACGTAGCGCGAAGGCGAGCGGAAAGAGGCCGTAGAAGGCGAAGTCGCAGACGATGTCGAGAAAGCCGCCGCGGTCGGTCCGCTGCGTCGCCCGCGCCACCGCACCGTCGAGCCCGTCGGCGAGGCGGCCGAGGATGAGCGCCGCGCAGGCCACCGCATCGTGGCCCGCGACCACGCCGGCAGCCGCGCCAAGACCCAGGACGAAGCCGGCGATCGTCACCGCATCTGCCGATATACCCCACCCTGCGACCACCCGGCCCGTCTCGGTGAGCGGCGGGTCGATGAGCCGGCGCATGACGCCGTCAAGCATGATCGCTCCATCCCCTGCGTGACAGCAGCGCCAATTGACGCTTCGTGGATCGGGGCTTACCACGCTCGGGAGAATGTTGTCCGCTGAGGACCGTTCACGGAGCCGCGACGATGTACAGGGCCGTGACCCGCGGGATCCGCGTCACCGTGGAACCGCAATTCCTCGAGGAGGAGTCGGCGCCCGCCGATGGCCGTTATTTCTGGGCCTATACCGTCGAGATCGCCAATCTCGGCAAGGAAACCGTGCAGCTCAAGACGCGCCACTGGCGCATCACCGATGGCACCGGACAGCTGCACGAGGTGCGCGGTGCCGGCGTTGTCGGCGAGGAGCCGGTGCTCGCGCCCGGCGACACCTATTCCTACACGAGCGGCTGCCCGCTGGGCACGCCGCACGGAACCATGACGGGCGACTACACCATGGTGACGCGCAGCGGGGAGACCTTCCCCGTCGAGATTCCGCTCTTCCCGCTCGACAGCCCCTATGTGAAGCGCGTCGTGCATTGAACGCATGGCCGCCGCGAGCGGCGCAGCCACCCGGGTGGGCGGCGCGTTCGAACCGATTGGAGCAAGACGCAGATCGCCGCCGGGGCTCCTCCTTCGCGCGGGTGAGCGCCCCAGGACCGACCGCCTTTCACCAGATCCTACCGGAGCCTTCATGACCGGCCCTCGTCTCACGCCCCTCGACATGCTCGCGCGGCTCGTCGCCTTCGACACCGAGAGCACGAAGTCGAACCTGCCGCTCATCGCCTTCGTCGAGGACTACCTGAAGGCCTGGAACGTTCCCTTCGTCCGCATCCCCAACGCCACCGGCGACAAGGCGGCGCTCTTCGCGACCATCGGCCCGTCCGACCGAGGCGGCGTCGTGCTCTCCGGCCACACCGACGTGGTGCCCGTCGCGGGCCAGGCCTGGACGAGCGATCCCTTCGCGCTGCGAGTGGCCGACGGACGAGCCTATGGGCGCGGCGCCGTCGACATGAAGGGCTTCTGCGCCACGGCACTCGCCCTGGTTCCGGAATTCCTGGCAGCACGGCTCGAAACGCCGATCCACATCTTCCTGTCCTATGACGAGGAGACGACCTGCCTCGGCGTCGTCGACGGCATCCGTCGCATGGGCCATGACCTGCCGCGCCCGATCGCCGTCTTCGTCGGCGAGCCGACGGGCCTCGAGGTCACAGACGCACACAAGAGCGTCATCACGCTCACGACCGGCGTCTACGGA
This sequence comes from Chelatococcus albus, assembly GCF_030067675.1. Classification (GTDB taxonomy): domain Bacteria; phylum Pseudomonadota; class Alphaproteobacteria; order Rhizobiales; family Beijerinckiaceae; genus Chelatococcus_A; species Chelatococcus_A albus. Next base: position 322,536 of record NZ_JASJEV010000003.1, read on the forward strand.
CACGAGGCGCACTCCTCCAAACCCGCGCTCGGCGCGAGCGCGGTGATGGCGGCGGCAGAGCTCGTCACGGAGCTCGGCCGCATGGCGGAGGACTACGTTCGGCGCGGCGATGCCTCGGGGCGCTTCGACCCGCCCTATACGACGATCCACGTCGGCACCATCAACGGCGGCACCGCGCGCAACATCCTGGCCAGGGAATGCCACTTCCACTGGGAGTTCCGCGGCCTGCCGGATCTCGACGAGAGCGAGATCCCCGCCCGCTTCGCCCATTTCGCGGACAGCGTGGTTCTGCCGAAGATGCGCCGCACCGCTCCCGACGCGCGCATCGAGACCCGCATAGAGGTTTCGGTGCCCGGCCTCGCGCCCGAACCGGGGTCCACCGCCGAGACCCTGGCGCTGCGCCTCGCCGGCAGGAACCGCACGATCGCCGTGCCCTACGCCACCGAGGCTGGCCGCTTCCAGACCGCCGGCATCCCGACCGTCGTCTGTGGCCCCGGGTCCATCGACCAGGCGCATCAGCCCGACGAGTACATCACCCTCGCCGATCTCGAGGCGGGCGCGGTATTCCTGCGCCGGCTCGCGGCGAGCCTGGCGGCGTAAGGCGCACGAGACGCCCACCCATGAAGAAGATCATCCACTGCATCCGCCATGGGCAATCGACCTTCAATGCGCTCTTCGAGGTGACGCAGGCCGATCCGCTGCATTTCGACGCTCCGCTCTCGGCATTGGGGCATGAGCAGGTGCGGACAACGGCACCAGCCGTGGCGGATACGCACTACGAACTCGTTGTGACCTCGCCGCTGACGCGCGCGCTGCAAACCACCCTCGGCCTGTTCGGCGGCCATCCGCAGAACCCGCCCATCCTCGTCGAGGCCCTGCACCGGGAGCACCTGGCCAACAGCTGCGACGTCGGACGGCCGCCGTCGGTTCTCGCGCGGGACTTTCCCGAGCTCACCTTCGGGCATCTCGACGAGGTGTGGTGGCACAACGACGGCGCCCCCGACGAACGTGGCATCCATGTCGAGCCGATCGCCGTCGTCGAGGAGCGCGCCCACGCCTTCCGCGCGTGGCTCGCCGCCCGTCCCGAACGCTCGATCGCCGTGGTCGGGCATGGCACCTTCTTCTTCCATCTGATGGGTCACCGCTTCGCCAACTGCGAGATCGTAGCCTTCGACCTGTAGAGCCGCCCTGCGCCGGCAGGACCAAGGCAGGACCCGCGCGGGTGTCGGGCAGGACCGGCGCCCGCCGTTCGCGTCACCGGCCCGCCCCGCCAGCGGGCCCCTCGCATGCAACGCCGTCGGATGATCAGGCTTGCGACGCTTCGATGCCGGCCTCCACCGTTGCCGGGTCGAAATCGTAGTGACGCGAGCAGAACTCGCAGGTGATGCCGATGCGACCGTCGTCCCCCACCATGTCCCGACGATCCTCCGGCGAGAACCGATGCAGCATGGCAAGGATGCGATCGGTGGAGCACCGGCAGGCCTCGTGCACCGCGGAGGCCTCGAAGACGCGCACGCCACGTTCGTGGAACAGGCGGTAGAGCAGCCGCTCGCTCGACAGGTTGGGATCGAGAAGCTCGTGGTCCTCGATCGTCTCCGCCAGGACCTTGGCTTCCGTCCAGGCGTCGTCCTCGACGCGGGCCAGGGTGATGTTCTGATCCTGCAGCGCATCTCCGGGATGCAGGTCTGCCTGGCGCATGCGTTCCGGCGATTTCGGCAGGAACTGCATGATGAGGCCGCCGGCGCGGAAACTGTGCCGGGCTTTGCCTTCCGCACTGATGAATTCCTCGCCCACGGCCAGCCGGACGAAGGTGGGGATCTGTTCGGACTGGCGGAAATACTGGTGCGCCGCCTCCTGGAAGTCCTGCCCCTGCAGCGCGACCACACCCTGGTAGCGCGCCATGTCGGCCCCCTGGTCGATGGTCAGCGCCAGATGACCCTGGCCGAGCAGCGTGCCCGTCGAAGGCGCGCCTTCGGCTGCGATCCCCGCCAGCCGTTCCGCATCGAATCGTGCGCAGGCGCGCACGCGATCCGGCGTGTCGAAATCGACGACCACCATGTCGACCGGCCCGTCACTGCGCGTCTGCAACTGGAAGCGCCCCTCGAACTTCAGTGACGCCCCGAGGAGGACGGTGAGCGCCACAGCCTCGCCAAGCACGCGCGAGACCGGCGCCGGATAGGTGTGGCGCTCCAGAATCGTGTCGATGGATGCCCCAAGCCGCACGACCCGACCGCGCACGTCGAGCCCCTCGACCGCGAAGGGCAGTACGCGGTCGTCCCCCTCGTGACGCAGGGCGACCGTCATCCTTCGAGCGCCCCCAGGCACCAGGCGAGGATGCCCTTCTGCGCATGCAGGCGGTTCTCCGCCTCGTCGAAGACGACGGACTGAGGACCGTCCATGACCTCGTCCGTCACCTCCTCGCCGCGGTGGGCAGGCAGGCAATGCATGAAGATGGCATCCTTGGCGGCGGCGGCCATGAGCTTGCCGTTGACCTGGTAGGGCTGCAGGAGATTGTGCCGTCGCCCCTCGTCCTCGTCGCCCATCGACACCCAGCAGTCGGTGACGACCGCGTCCGCCCCGGCGACCGCCTCGAAGGCGTCCGTGGTCAGCGACACGCGCGCGCCCTCCCGGCGCGCCCAGGCCATCAGCTCCTCGCTCGGCGACAGCTCCGGCGGGCTGGCGATGTTGAGCGTGAAGTCGAGGCGCGCCGCGGCATGGACCCAGGAGGCGAGCACGTTATTGGCATCGCCCGACCAGGCGACGGTCCGCCCCTTGATGGGTCCGCGGTGCTCCTCGAAGGTGAGCACGTCGGCCATGATCTGGCACGGATGCGTGAGCTTGGTCAGTCCGTTGATGACCGGCACCGTTGCATGGCGCGCGAGCTCGAGCATGGCATCGTGATCGAGGATGCGGATCATGATGGCATCGACGTAGCGCGACAGCACGCGGGCCGTATCCGCGATCGTCTCGCCGCGGCCGAGCTGCATTTCGCTGCCCGTGAGCATCAGCGTCTCGCCGCCGAGCTCGCGCATGCCGATATCGAAGGAAACCCGCGTGCGCGTCGACGGCTTGTCAAAGATCATGGCGAGCACCTTGCCGGCGAGCGGGCGCTCGCCGGCCGGCTCGCCCTTGCGGCGGCGGGCCTTGATGGCGGCACTCGCGTCGAGCACGCGCCGCAGCTCCTCGCTCGAGAAATCGGTGAGATCGAGGAAATGGCGTGGGTCGGGCCGCATCATTCCGCCGCTCCCCGCTGGGCCACACCCCGGATTTCGGCCTCCATGGCGCTCGCGGCGGCGTCGAGGCGGGCAAAGCCCTCCGCGATCTCCGCCTCATCGATGATGAGAGGCGGCAGGAGGCGCACGACATTGTCGCCGGCACCGATGACGATCAGGTTCTGCTGCCGCGCGGCATTGACGAAATCGGTGTTGGGGACGTTGAGCTTGAGACCGAGCATCAGCCCTTCGCCGCGGATCTCGGCGATGATGTGCGGATGGCGGTCCTTGAGCTCGGCGAGGCGTTGCTTGAGCAGGAGCCCCACCTTGCGCACGTGCTCCAGGAAGCCCGGCTCGAGCACGACGTCGAGCACGGCGTTGCCCACCGCCATGGCGAGCGGATTGCCGCCGAAGGTCGTGCCGTGCACGCCGACCGTCATGCCCTTGCCGGCCTCCTGCGTGCACAGGCAGGCGCCCATGGGGAAGCCCCCGCCGATGCCCTTGGCGACCGCCATGATATCGGGCGTGATGCCGGCCCATTCGTGGGCGAAGAGCTTGCCGGTACGCCCCACCCCCGTCTGCACCTCGTCGAGGATGAGCAGCAGGCCCTTCTCGTCGCAGAGCGCGCGCAGGCGCTTCAAGTCCGCCGGCGGCACCGGCCGCAGTCCGCCCTCGCCCTGGATGGGCTCGATGAGGATCGCGCCCGTCTCAGGGCCGATGACGGCCTCGAGCGCCTTCCAGTCGCCGAAGGGCACCTGGTCGAAGCCTTCGACCTTCGGGCCGAAGCCTTCCAGGTACTTCTTCTGGCCGCCGGCGGCGATGGTCGCGAGCGTGCGGCCGTGGAACGCCCCTTCGAAGGTGACGACGCGGAAGCGCTGCGGGTTGCCGCAGGCCGAATGATATTTGCGCGCCATCTTGATGGCGCATTCGAGCGCTTCCGCCCCGGAATTGGTGAAGAAGACGTGGTCGGCGAAGGTGGCATCGACGAGGCGCCGGGCCAGCCGCTCGCCTTCGGGGATGCGGAAGATGTTGGAGGTATGCCAGAGCTTCTGCGCCTGCTCGGTGAGCGCCTTCACGAGGTGCGGATGGGCGTGCCCGAGCGCGTTGACCGCAATGCCAGCGCCGAAGTCGAGATATCGCTGCCCGTCGCGCGCCACGAGCCAGGCGCCCTCGCCCTTCTCGAATTCCACATCGGCACGCGCATAGGTTGGCAGCAACGGCGAAGTCACGGTGTCAGTCTCCGCTCCGGAGTGGGATGGTTTTCCGGCAATCCCCGGAAAATCAAAGTGCCGCCCCAATGGGGGCGGCACGAACGCAATTCTAGATGGGGCGCCGGTGCTGTCAATTCAAAGGCGCTGATCCGAGCCATCATCGCCGGCGCGCTGCACTGCCCGCAGAACGTCATCATCTTGGGGAAAAAAGCCGCGCAATCCGCCGGACTGTTGCACCGGACTTCCGGCATATTGTAGTTTCCGACCCGTCGACTACGACATCTCGTGCGGCGGACTTTCCATCGACGTATCAGTCGGGTGGTTCGCGACAGGGCGTCATCGCCTCGTCGCGATCGGCGAGGGATTCCGCGAGCCGACGAGATATCCCGTGCGGAGGCAGCGATGAGCGATCCGAGCCAGACCTGGAGCGACGAGCGGGTGGAGCTTTTGCGGAAGCTCTGGTCCGACGGCCTGAGCGCCAGCCAGATTGCGGCCGAGCTCGGCGGCGTGACGCGCAATGCCGTGATCGGCAAGGTGCACCGCCTCGGCCTGTCGGGGCGCGCCAAATCTCCGACGCCCGCCGCCTCCCGCCCGCGGACCAAGGTGACGCGGCCTCCGAGCCATCCCATGAGCCACGGCAACCCGACCGCCGTGCGCGGCAACGTGGCGCTGGCGGCGTCGGCCGCGCCCGAGGCGGAACCCGAGGTCGAGGAAGCTCCCGCCCCCCGCGAGAACGTGGTGGTGCCGCTCTCCGAGCGCGTCACCATCATGGAGCTGCGCGAGTTCATGTGCCGGTGGCCGATGGGCGACCCCACCTCGGCCGAATTCCGCTTCTGCGGTGCGAAGTCGGTGACGGGCCTTCCCTATTGCTCCTACCATGCGCGCATCGCCTACCAGCCGGCGACCGACCGCAAGCGCGACCGCAAGGCGGTCCGGGCCTGACCGGACGGGGCGCGTCGCCGATCATCCAGAGGCGCAGGGCGGCCGCAGCCGCCCTTTTTCGTGACCGTCTCCCGCGGCCCGTGCCCCTCGGGCCGCGCGACATCGGCTGCGGCCGAGAGGATGCCGGGGGCGGTCTCAGCTCACCGCGGCGGCGAACGTCTCGTCGAAGGAATAGCCTGCGCCGCGCACGGTGCGGATCGGATCGGGCCGGCGCGGCCGGTTGATGGCCTTGCGCAGCCGCCCGACATGGACGTCGACCGTGCGCTCGTCGATATAGACGTCGTGCCCCCACACGCCGTCGAGCAGCTGCTCCCGCGTGAAGACGCGCCCCGGGCTCTGCATCAGGAACTCGAGGAGCTTGAACTCGGTCGGCCCGAGGTGCAGCTCGCGACCGCCGCGGCGCACGCGCCGGGTCTCCCGGTCGAGTTCGATGTCCCCGGCGACGAGCAGCGTCGCAACGTGGCCGGGCTTGGCGCGACGCAGCAGCGCGCGCACCCGCGCCAGGAGCTCCGGGACCGAAAAGGGCTTCACCACATAGTCGTCAGCGCCGGTGGCGAGGCCGCGGACACGCTCGCCCTCCTCCCCGCGCGCGGTCAGCATGATGATGGGCATGCGCTCGGTCTCGCTGCGGGCGCGCACGCGCCGGCACAGCTCGATACCGGAGAGCCCGGGCAGCATCCAGTCGAGCAGCACCAGATCCGGCACCTGCTCGCGCAGGCGGATTTCCGCCTCGTCGCCGCGCGCGACGCTGTCGACCTCGTAGCCCTCGGCCTCGAGATTGTAGCGGAGGAGAAGCGTCAGCGGCTCCTCGTCCTCGACGATCAGGATGCGCGTGCCCATGGTCCCGTCACCTGTCCCCGGATCACTTGTCGACCGCTTCGGTCGTGGTGAAGCTCGACTTGTCGCCCTTCGGCCGCTCGACGCTCAGCGCAACGCCCGTGACGAGGTAGTGGATCGTCTCGGCGACATTGGTCGTGTGATCGCCGATGCGCTCGATGTTCTTCGCCAGGAAGAGGAGATGCGTGCAGAAGGTGATATTGCGCGGGTCCTCCATCATGTAGGTGAGGAGCTCGCGGAAGATCGAGGTGTAAAGTGCGTCGATGCGCTCGTCGCGCTGCCACACGTCCATGGCGCGCTGGTCATCGCGCTGGGCGTAGGCGTCGAGCACATCCTTGAGCTGCGCCTGCACGAGATCGCTCATGTGCTGCACGCCGCCGACGATCTTGGGCGGCTGCAGCTCGCCGCTGATCGCCACCACGCGCTTCGCCGTGTTCTTGGCGAGGTCACCGATGCGCTCGAGGTCGCCGGCGACGCGGATGGCCGACACTACCTCGCGCAGGTCGACGGCCATCGGCTGGCGGCGGGCGATCGTCAGGATGGCACGCTCCTCGATGTCGCGCTGCAGGGCGTCGAGCCTCGCGTCGGCGGCGATGATGGTCTGGGCGAGCGCCGCGTCCCGCCGCACGAGGGCGAGCGTCGCGTCGCCCAGCATCTTCTCCGCGATCCCGCCCATCTCCGCGATCTTGCTGCGCAGCGTGTCGAGATCCGTGTCGAAGGACGAGACGATATGTTCCGACATGGCTCACGATCCTTTTCGTTATCGGGCCGCCGCCGCGCCGGCTCGCGGGCGGCGCTCGCCTCGTCTCAGCCGAAGCGCCCGGTGATGTAGTCCTGCGTCCGCTTGTCTTCAGGCGTCGTGAAGATGTGCTCCGTCGGCCCCTGTTCCACGAGCTTGCCCAGGTGGAAGAAGGCCGTGCGCTGCGAAACGCGCGCCGCCTGCTGCATCGAATGCGTGACGATGACGATGGTATAGTTCTCGCGCAGTTCGTCGATCAGCTCCTCGATGCGCGCTGTGGCGATGGGGTCGAGCGCCGAGCAGGGCTCGTCCATCAGGATGACCTCTGGGCTCACCGCAATCGCGCGCGCGATGCACAGGCGCTGCTGCTGGCCGCCGGAAAGCCCCGTGCCCGGCGCGTCGAGGCGGTCCTTCACCTCTTCGAAGAGGCTCGCGCGCTTCAGACTGCGCTCCACGATCTCGTCGAGCTCGGCCTTGGATTGCGCCAGGCCGTGGATGCGCGGACCGTAGGCAACGTTCTCGTAGATGGATTTCGGGAAGGGATTCGGCTTCTGGAAGACCATGCCGACACGGGCGCGCAGCTGCACGACGTCCAGCGAACGGTCATAGATATCCTCGCCGTCGAGCTCGATGCGCCCGGTCACGCGGCAGCTCGCAATCGTGTCGTTCATGCGGTTGATGCAGCGCAGGAACGTCGACTTGCCGCAGCCCGAGGGGCCGATGAAGGCGGTCACCGCCTGTTCGGGAATGTCGATCGAGACATTGTGCAGGGCATGCTTCTCGCCGTAGTGCACGTTCACGTCGCGGGCGACGACCTTGGGCTTGGCGACGGCGGTCGCGGGCTGCACCCCTGCTCCGGCCAGGTCGATCTGCGGCATCGTCGTCATGGCTCACTCCCGGGAAATAGCGCGTCACCAGCGACGCTCGAAGCGGCGCCGCAGCAGGATCGCCACGCCGTTCATGATGAAGAGGAAAACGAGGAGCACGATGATGGCGCCCGCCGTCTTGGCCTGGAAGGCGGCCTCGGGCAGATCGGACCAGAGGAAGATCTGCACCGGCAGCACCGTGGCGGCGTCCGTCACCGCAGCCGGCACGTCGACGATGAAGGCCACCATGCCGATGAGGAGCAGCGGCGCCGTCTCGCCGAGGGCGTGCGCCATGCCGATGATGGTGCCCGTCATGATCCCCGGCATGGCGAGCGGCAGCACGTGGTGGAAGACCGCCTGCTGGTGCGACGCCCCGATGCCGAGCGCCCCCTCGCGAATCGACGGCGGCACGGCCTTCAGCGCCGCACGGCTCGCGATGATGATCGTCGGCAGGACGAGCAGCGCAAGCACGAGGCCGCCGACGAGCGGCGCCGAGCGTGGCAGGCCGAAGAAGTTGAGGAATACCGCGAGACCGAGCAGACCGAAGACGATCGACGGCACGGCCGCAAGATTGTTGATGTTGACCTCGACGAGGTCGGTCAGCCGGTTCTTCGGGGCGAATTCCTCGAGATAGATCGCAGCCCCGACCCCGACAGGCAGGCACAGCACGAGCGTGACCAGCATGGTGAGGGCCGAGCCGACGAGTCCGCCCAGGATGCCCGCCTGCTCCGGCTCGCGGCTGTCGCCGGAGGTGAAGAAGCGCGTGGCGAAGGCGCGCTCGACAAGGCCCTTGTCGCGCAGCTGTTCGAGCCAGGCAATCTGCTGGTCGCCGAGCTTGCGGTTGGCCTCCGGCTGGTCCAGCGTCACGACCTTCCAGGACCCGGCTGCCGCCGGCTGGGTCGAGGCGAGGGGCGCGAGCACGATGCCCGTCGCCTCGTTCGTGCCGAGCGAAGTCAGCTTGATGATGCCCCCATCGAGCACGACGAGCTTCGAGGGCTCGCTCGCGTCGAGCGGCTCCGCCCCGCCGGTCGCTGCGAGGCGCTGTTCCTTGTCCGCGGCCTGGGCGACGATCTCGGCGGCCTGCTGCTCGAGCCTGGCGCGCTCGTCCCCGGCAGGCAGAGCCGCGGCGCTGCGGAGCAGACGCTCGGCCTCGCGCCTGAGGCTGCGGGCGGTGGCCGCGAGCGCGCGCTTCGTATCGGCAAGATCGGCCGAGAAATCATCCGCCGTGCTCGTGAGCGTGATTTCGCCGGTCGTTGCGCTCGGGATGAGCGTGCCGCGGCCGCCGCGCTCGGAGCGCCCGGTCATCAGGCCCTTGAAATAGAGGTCGGCTGCATCGTCGAGAAGCGCCGGCACCGTGAAGGTCTTGCCGACGAGGGACGGATCGGCGAGCACGCGCTCGCGCACGGCGGCGGATGCCCCGGTCGACAGGAGGTCGTTGAAGAGCTTGCGCCGCGAGGCGCGATCCTTCACGCCGGGGAAGAGCTCCTGCAGGCTCGTCCGCAGCACCGCGTCGTAGTCGCCGCCCATGAGCGAGGTGCGCTCGAGCTTCCCGTCGGTCGATACCTGTTCCAGCGTCGGCGTGACGCCGAGCCTCACACGCGTCTCGAAGAAGGCTGGCCAGGCCTTGTTCACGACGTCGGCGATCAGCACGACGAGCATGAGCGCGGCGAAGCCGACGGCGAGCATGCCGTAGAGGCGGAAACGGGCTTCCGCGCGATAACGTCGGCGGATGCGCGCCCTGGCCGCGTCCGGCGAGAGCCCGGCGCCGCTGGCACGCGTCAGAGGTGCGGCGAGATCAGTCATATTGCTCTCGATATTTGCGGACGATGCGCAGCGCCACGACGTTCAGGAGGAGCGTGAAGAAGAAGAGCACGAAGCCGAGGGCGAAGGCCGAGAGCGTCTTCGCGCTGTCGAACTCCTGATCGCCCACGAGCAGCGTCTTGATCTGCACCGTGACGGTCGTCACCGCTTCGAGCGGATTGAAGGTCAGGTTGCCCGCGAGCCCCGCCGCCATCACCACGATCATCGTCTCGCCGACGGCGCGCGAGACGGCGAGCATCAGCGCCGAGACGATGCCGGGCAGGGCCGCCGGCAGGACAACCTTCTTGATCGTCTCGGACCTGGTGGCGCCCATGCCGTAGGAGCCGTCGCGCAACGACTGGGGCACGGCGTTGATCACGTCGTCCGACAGGGACGAGACGAAGGGGATGATCATCACCCCCATGACGAGGCCGGCCGCGAGCGCGCTCTCCGACGCGACCGAGAGCCCGAGCGCCTCGCCCGTACTCTTGATGAAAGGCGCGACCGTGAGCGCGGCGAAGAAGCCGAAGACCACCGTCGGGATGCCCGCGAGAACCTCGAGGACGGGCTTGGCCACCGCCCGGAACTTCGGCGTCGCATATTCCGACATGTAGATCGCCGCGAAGAGGCCGACGGGTCCCGCGACGAGAATGGCGATCAGCATGACGAGCGTGGTGCCGACGAAGAGCGGCACGGCGCCGAAGGCGCCGGACTGGCCCACCTGATCGGCGCGGATGGCGATCTGGGGCGACCACTGCAGGCCGAAGAGAAAGTCGTGCCAGGGATAGCGGCCGAAGAAGCGCAGCGTCTCGAACAACACCGAGAAGACGATGCCGACCGTGGTCAGCACCGCCACCGCCGAACAGGCGATGAGCGCGACCTTCGTCACGCGTTCGAAGCGGTTGCGCGCCCGGAAGTCGGGAGCAAGCTGGCGAGAGCCCCAGACGAAGCCACCGGCCGCCGCGGCGATGCCGAGCGCGAGCAGCAGGACCTCGGCAGCTGCGCGCGCCGAGCGATAGGCCTCACCCGCGGCCGCGAGCCCGGGGCTCGGCGCGCCCGCATACTGGCCGACGGCGACCAGACGCGCCTCCCGCAGCCGCGCGTCGTGCTCGAGCTCGCTCTTGGGTTGCAGGTCGGCCGGCAAGGCGGCGATCGCCCGGCTCTCCACGACGCGCGGCGCAAGCGGCGTCCAGGCGACGACGACGGCGAGCATCGGGATGACGCAGGCGACAGCGAGGAAGAGGCCGTGGTAGGTCGGCAGGGAGTGGAGGCGCGCCCCGGCGGCGACAAGGCGCTGCCCCTTCAGCCGTCCGGCGAGATAGGCGGCGACCGCTATGGCGACGAGAGCCAAGAAGAAGACAGCAACCATCTCCATCCCCGATAGGAGGCGCGGCGTCCGCGGTCAGGGTCACCACGCCTTTGGACGCAAGAGGCGCGCATCACAAGGGCGGACGGCCCGAGAAGCCGCCCGCCCATGTGGATATCGCACGCCTCAGAGGCCGGCTTCGGCCGAGAGCGTCGTCAGCGCCTGAACGTCGGCGCGCACCTTGGCGAGCTCAGCCTTCGGCAGCGGCACGAGGCCCTTGCGCGAGAGATACCCGTCCTCGCCCAGCGCCTTGTCGGAGACGTATTCGGCAATGAACTTGTCGAGCCCGGGCACCACGCCGACGTGCTGCTTCTTGAAGTAGACGAAGAGCGGGCGGGCGACCTTGTACTGGCCTGACGAGATCGTGTCGAAGTCCGGCGCGACCCCGTCGACCATGGCGCCCTTGATCTTCGCCGTGTTCTCCTCGAGGAACGAATAGCCGAACACGCCGACCGCCTTCGGGTTGGCGTCGAGCTTCTGCACGATGAGATTGTCGTTCTCGCCGGCATCGACCCACGCGCCGTCCTCGCGCAGCGACTTCCACGTCTTCTCGAAGGCCTTTGCATCGGCCTTCTTCAGCGCGGCGAGGGCCGGCACCTTCTCCGCGCCCTGCTCCATGACCAGTTCGAGGAAGGAGTCGCGCGTGCCCGACGTGGGCGGCGGGCCGAGCACTTCGATCTTCTCGTTCGGCAGCGACTTGTCGAGGTCCGACCAGGTCTTGTACGGATTGGCGACGAGCTTGCCGTCGGCGCCGGGTACTTCCCTGGCGAGGGCCAGGAACAGCTGCTCCTTCGTGAGCTTGAGGTCCGGCCCCTTCTTGGCGTTGGCGATGACGATGCCGTCGAAGCCAACCTTGAGCTCGACGATGTCCTTCACGCCATTCTTGGCGCAGTCGTCGAACTCCGACTTCTTCATGCGGCGCGAAGCATTCGTGGCATCCGGATGATCCGTGCCGACGCCGGCACAGAACAGCTTCATGCCGCCGCCCGTGCCGGTCGACTCCACGACCGGAGCCTTGCCGGCACCCGACTTGCCGAACTGCTCGGCGACCGCGGTCGTGAACGGGTAGACGGTGGAGGAACCGACGATGCGGATCTGGTCACGGGCCTCGGCGGCGCCGGCAATCGCCACGCTCGCGATCACGAGGGCCGCGGCGCTGATGGTGGAACGGAGAGTCACGCTAGGTCTCCTTGAGCTTTGCACCGGCAGGGCGCGACATGGCCGTCGCTTCGGCTCGACCTCTCTCCCTGCCCTGGACGATGCCGATTGGTATCGTCCGACGACGCACTGTCTATGACATCGACGTGACGTCTCGATGACAGTTCAACGCATTGATTATAAACGATCTTCAGGCCCCGTCGGCAGGGGGAATGACAGGCAGCGAGACGCAGAACGATGCGCCTTCGCCGGGTTGGCTGTCGATCGTCAGGCGGCCGCGATGGCGGTTGACGATATGTTTGACGATGGCGAGGCCGAGCCCCGTGCCTCCCTTCTCACGGCTGGCGGCGACGTCGACGCGATAGAAGCGTTCCGTCAGGCGGGGCAGATGCTCGGGCGCGATGCCGGGCCCGTAGTCGCGCACGCATACGGTCACTTCGCCGGCCGCACCGTCCGAGCGCTCGATGCCCACGTCGACCCGGCCGCCCGACTGGCCGTATTTCACCGCGTTCTCGATCAGGTTCTCGAAGACGCGCAGGAGCTCGTCGCGCTCGCCGCGCACGGTCACCGGCAGGGGCGGCGCCTTGAGATTGATGTCCACGCCCCTCTCGCGCGCGAGCGGAGCGAGCGTGTCGATCATGTGGCGGACCACGGCGACGAGGTCGACCGGCGTCTGCGGCTGCACATGGGCGCTGAGCTCGATGCGCGACAGCGAGAGAAGATCGTCGATGAGGCGCGACATGCGCCGCGCCTGTTCGCGCATGATGACGAGAAAACGCTCGCGCGCCGCCTGGTCGTTCCGCGCCGGCCCCTGCAGGGTCTCGATGAAGCCCATGAGGGAAGCAAGAGGCGTGCGCAGCTCATGGCTTGCATTGGCGACGAAATCGACGCGCATGTGCTCGAGCCTTCGGGCGGCCGTGAGATCGCGGAAGAACAGCGCCGCTCCCGCGTAGTGCCCGCCCTCCGCCTGCACATCACCGAGGGCAGTGATGTGCACCTCGAAGACCCGTTCGACGGGCACGCGTTCCAGATACTCGGCCGTCAGTGCTTCACCCTTGCGCAGCACGGCCTCGATGCCGTCGAGAACCTCGGGCGCCCGCAGGGCGAAGGAAAATGGATGCGCGAGGCGCAGACCCGGCAGCATGGCCTTCGCGGCGCGGTTGGCATCGACCACGAGGCCGCGGCGATCGACGATGACAACCGGGTCCGGAAGCGCGGCGAGCACCGCCGCCGGCGAGGCGAAGGCATCGTCCCTGCGTTCGCGCGGCGAGGCGATCCTCTCGCTCAGCGGCCGACGATCGCGAAACAGGAGGACGGGCAGGCCCACGGCGGCAACGCCCGCCGCCAGCAGCCACCAGCCCCAGCTACCCGACACAACGGCGGCGAGCGTGAAGACCCCGCAGGCCAGCAGGGCGGCGCGGAGCGCGATACCGCGCGCACTGAGACGCAGCCGGCCGCGCACAGGCCGCCGCATGTCCTCGTCCAGGTCACTATCCGGCACGCAGGTCCCCTCCGGATCGGCGCGTCTTCTTCGCTTCTAGAGCATGATGCCGGGGACCACGAAGTGGTTTTCGCCGGACATCACGATCCAACCCATTAGAATCGAACGGCTTCGCAAGTTCGGAGCGAATCGCCGCGAAGCCATCGCGACCGGAAGGCCGCGGCCCCGTCTTGCCCGTGGATCACCTGCGAACGCACCGGGCGAAACAAGGTGCGGTGTGGCCGCAACGAGCGTCCCTGGAGCCGCGCTGCGGCCGCTCTCCCGCTTGCCTTGCGACCATGGGTCAGTTTGTTAGCCTCGCCCCAATCGCAAGGCGGAGGAAACGACCATGGTTCGGCGTCGCGACGATGACGGCCCGAAGGACGGCCCCAAGCCGAAGCGCAACAAGGCCGCGAACGACACCGCCACGGCGCGCTTCGCCATCGAGAAACCCGGTCTGCCCAAGGCGATCGACGATGCCGCCATGTCGAGCGGCGATTATCCCTATGCCAAGAAGCTGAAGCGTGGACGCTACGAGGAGGAACTCCGTTCGCTGCAGATCGAGCTGCTCAAGCTGCAGGCCTGGGTGAAGGACACCGGCGAGCGCCTCGTCGTCGTCTTCGAAGGGCGTGACGCGGCCGGGAAGGGCGGCACGATCAACCGCTTCACGCAGCATCTCAACCCGCGCGGCGCGCGCGTCGTGGCCCTGCCGAAGCCGACTGAGGCGGAGGCGGGCCAATGGTACTTCCAGCGCTACGTGGCCGCACTCCCGACAGCGGGCGAAATCGTCTTCTTCGACCGCTCCTGGTACAACCGCGCCGGCGTCGAGCGCGTCATGGGCTTCTGCTCGCCTGATGAGACAGAGCACTTTCTCCACGAGGCACCGGTTTTCGAACACATGCTGGTGCGCGACGGTATCCGACTCGTAAAGCTCTTCCTGACCATCGGCCGGGAGATGCAGATGAAGCGCCTGCACGCGCGCTACCACAATCTGCTGAAGCGGTGGAAGCTGTCCCCCATCGATTTCGAGGCGATCAACCGGTGGGACGACTACTCGCGCGCCTACGAGGCAATGCTCCGACACACCTCCACGTCCGACGCGCCGTGGACCGTCGTGCGCGCCAACGACAAGCTGCGTGCACGCCTCGGCGCCATCCGCCACCTCCTCGAGGTCACGCCCTACAGGGGCAAGGACAAGACTGCGCTCGGCGAGAGCGACGGCAGGATCGTCCTGGACGCGCGGCGCTTCCTCGTCAACGGCGGCGAGCCCGAAGTTGCCTGATTCGCCGGCCCGACCCGCGATCCCGGGTCAGCAGCTCGCGCTGTTGTCGTCTCGCATGGTGCTCAACGCCTTCAGTCGGTTCTTGATCTCGTAGGCACCGAGCAGGGCGAGCGCCAGCACGAAGGGGATGAGATAGTAGATCAGGCGGAAGAGGAGCAGCGCGCCGAGCAAGCCCTCGCGCGAGAGGCCGGACAGGGCGATGAGCATGGTCGCCTCGAACACGCCGAGCCCGCCGGGCGCGTGGCTCGCGATGCCCAGCATGCAGGCGAAGACATAGATCGCGAGGAAGGTCTCGAAGCTGATGTTGTGACCGCCGGGCAGCAGCACGAAGAGCACGCCGGCCGCGGCGCAGACGTCGCCAACGCCCAGGAGCATCTGCCCGAGCGAGAGGCGCACGCCGGGGAGTTCGAGCCGCCAGCCCTGAATCGTCACCGCGCGACGCTTGAACGACACCCAGACGAAATAGCCCGCCAGCGCGACGACGCCGCCAAGGCCGATCGCCTGCACGAGATCGACGCGGGTGTAGGCGAGCGCGGCGATGGCGTCGGCGCTGCGGATCAGGCACCAGGCGAGCACCGCCGTCATGCCGAGCCAGAACGTCAGCCCTGCGATCACCGTGAGGCTGACGATCATCGACGCCTTCACCCCGCGCGCCGAATAGATCCAGAAGCGGACCGTTCCGGCGGTGAGCAATGGAAAGCCGAGCGTGAAACTCACCGCATAGCTCGTGAAGGAGGCGAGCGCCGTCGTGCGATAGGGCACGCGTTGGGCGAGCTGCTTCAGGGCGAGGAAGTCGTAGCCCGTGAGGAGCAGATAGCTCGTCGCCGTGAACAGGGCGGCGAGCGAGAGCTGTCTGAGGCTCGCGGCGGCGAAGGCGTTCTTCAGCTCCTGCCAGCTGATCTCGTGGGCGATGCGCCACAGCACGACGAGCGACACGACGAAGATCGTCGCGCTGGCGATGGTGCCGAGAGCATGCAGACGCCGGCGGCGGCGCGCCGCTCGCTCATCCTCGGCAGTCCGGCCGGCCGCGGCATGCTCGACCTCGACGATCCGGCGCTCCGCCTGGACGAACGTCAAGCGCTCCCGGGCCACGCGCATACCGTCGTCCTGACCCGCCGGCTCGATCTTCGGGTCCCCACCGTCCATGGGTCGATCGCTCTCCCGCCTTCTGCGGCGCCCGGAACGCGCCTCGCGCCGCTGGCCGGCGGCTCGCCCCGTTATGGTGACGGGGCGGAGGCACCGCAAGGTCCGGCCGTTCAGACCTGGCCTGCAAAGACCGGCCCGGCCGCGAGCGCGCCGCCAATGGCACCGATGAAGAGGGCGGCATCATGGCCGGCGAGCACGAGGCGGGAGGGGGTGCCGTCGCGGTGGAGCCAGAGCGTCGTCGCGAGCGTGGCGAGTGACCAGCCGGCGCCGAGAAGCAGGAGGGCGATGTTGAACATCGCTTCCGTCGCAGCCCCGGCGAAGAGGGCGGCCGCCCCCAGGAGGAGCGCAAGCCCCGCCAGCGCGATGGTCTCGGCCTCGACCGAGTCCGGCAGCCGCGCCACGAGGAGTGCCGGGGCGTACATGGCGACGACATGCCAGGCGATGGAGCCCATGGCGGCGCTGCCGCCCAGGCCGCAACCCGCCATGGCGAGGGGCCCCGCGGCCATCAGCAGGGTCATCACGAACCAGGCGACGACGCCGATTCCGGTCGGCAGGAGCGCCCCGCGCCAACCGGTCCGCACCGGCGGCTGGGCTGCAACGAGCGTAACCGTGGGCACCGGCCGCACGACCGTGAGCAGCAGTCCGGCGACATGCGCGAGCGCGGCGAGGAGGGCCGTGCCGACGAAGAGACGCGTCGCCGCAAGCCCCTCCGCGAAGCCGGCGAGCACAGGGGCGACGAAGCCGACGAGAGCGCCAGCACCGATCACGCCTGCGACCGCGCCGCGCCCGCCGCGAGCCCCGCCCGCCGCCGCGACGTGGCGGTAGAACAGGCCGAAGCCGTTGGCTATTCCGAGCCAGAAGGCGCCGAGCACGAGGGCTGGAAACTGCCCGTGCGCCAGGCCCCAGGCGGCGATCGCCCCACCCGCGGCACCGAGGCTTGCACCGAGCGCCAACGCGGCCCGGCGGCCGAAGGCGTCGAGCAGGAAGGATGCCGGAAAGCTCGCGAGCGCCGAACCCACGAGCATGGCGGCATAGGGCCATGTGGCGCGGGACGGTTCGGGTGCGATCAGCAGCCCCGCGAGCGGCAGCATGCCGAGGGTCAGCACCTGTGACAGCACGGCGAGGGCGAAGCCGGCGGCGAGCGTCGCGACCTCCGCCGGTGCAGCGGGTGCCGAGCGCTGCCCCGCTGCACCCGGCGGGCAGAGGCAGGCGAGCCGTCCCGCACGTACCCCCATGTCCCGGTCAGCGGCCATTGCGCGTCAGGTCCTCGTCCGAGAGCACCCGCACGGCTGCCCCGTCCATGTCCTCGTACTGGCCGTTCTTCAACGACCAGAGGAAGGCGAAGAGCCCGGTGAGGCCGAGGCCGAGGGCCAGCGGCACCAGATAGACGAGAACGTTCATCGCAGATCCCCTGAGGTCATCGATCCACGCCTCCCGCCGCGGGCGCCCAGTCCGCCGCCCGCGCTTCGGAGGCGGCGAGCCCGGGCGCGGCGGCTCGCGCGCTGCGCGCCGCGGTCCCGCGAGCCTGGGCGTCGAAGCGTCCGGCACGCCGGGCACGCAGCGCGTTGAGCGTGACGATGAGGGACGAGCCGGACATGGCGAGCGCGGCGATCAGCGGGGTCACGAAACCGGCGATGGCGATGGGCACAGCAATCGCATTGTAGACGACGGCGAGCCACAGGTTCTGGTGCATGAGCGCGCGCGCGCGCCGCGACACGGCGAGGGCCTCCGCGACCGGGGCCAGGGCATCGCCCAGGAACACGGCATCAGCCTGGGCCTGCGTGATGTCGGCTGCCGAGATGGGAGAGATGGACACGTGCGCCGCCGCGAGGGCCGGCGCGTCGTTAAGCCCATCGCCGACCATGAGCACGCGCCGCCCTTCGGCCTTCATGGCCTCAATCAGGGCGATCTTGTCCGCCGGCTTCAGGCTCGCCCGCCAGCGGCTGATGCCGAGCCCCGCAGCGACGGGAGCAACCGCCTCCGCCCGATCGCCCGAGAGGATCACCAGATCGAGGCCGCGGGCGGCCAGCGCCCGCACGACCGGGGTGGCGTCCGGGCGCAGGCTCTGCCGCACGACAAACACGGCGCGCTCGTCGCCGTGCGCGAAGGCGATGAGGGAGGCGTCCGCGGCCTCGCGCAGGCCGCGGGCCATGTCCTCCGCGCCGCAGAAGGCAGGACTGCCGAGCCGCGCCTCGACGCCGTCGATCAGGCACCGGACGCCCCGTCCAGCCTCCTCGCTCGCGCCTTCGTAGGGGCTGCGTTCGTTCGCCTCGCGGGCCACAGCAGCCGCAAGCGGATGGCGGCTCGACAGGGCGAGCCGCGCGGCGCGCTGCAAGAGCCGCGGATCAACGTCGGCGGCATTGGCGATGCGCCCTTCCGGCAAGGTCAGCGTACCGGTCTTGTCGAAGACCACGGTGTCGACCTCCGCCAGCCGCTCGATGGCGTCACCACTGTTGAGGAAGATGCCCGCCCGGAAAAGCGTGCCGGATGCCACCATCTGCACCGCCGGCACGGCAAGGGCCAGCGCGCAGGGGCAGGTGATGATGAGCACGGCGACCGCCGTGAGGATGGCCGTATGCGCGCTTGCCCCGGCAGCGAGCCAGCCGACGACGGTGAGCGCCGCGGTGGCGTGCACCACGGGTGCATAGGCGCGCGCGGCCCGGTCGGCGAGCCGCACATAGCGCGACCTCGCCTCCGACGCCTTGTCGAGGAGGCGCTCCACCTCATCGATGAGCGTGCCCTGCCCCGCCGCGGTCACCCTGAGCGTCAGCGTGCCGCCCATGTTCAGGCTGCCGGCATAGACGGTCTCGCCCGCGCGCACGCCGCGATGCGCCGTTTCGCCGGTGATGAGGCTCTCGTCGATGTCCGACGTGCCCGCCGTCACGACACCGTCGGCCGGCACCCGCTCGCCCGGGGCGATCTGCACATGGTCGCCCGGCGCGAGTGCCGCCACAGGCACGAGGGTGAGCTCGCCGGCGGCATCGAGCCGGTGCGCCACCTCCGCCTTGAGGGCCGCGAGATTGCCCGCCACAGCACGCGTGCGCCGGCGCATGGCATGGTCGAGATAGCGGCCACAGAGCAGGAAGAAGAGCAGCATGACCGCCGAGTCGAAATAGGCATGCTCGGCGTGGCCGATCGTCTCGACGACGGACACGCCGAGCGCCAGCAGCACGCCGAGCGAGATCGGCACGTCCATGTTGAGCCGGCGGCGGCGGATGGCGGCGAGTGCGCTGCGGAAGAAGGGTTGCCCGGCATAGCCGGCTGCCGGCAGCGCAATGAGGGCGGACAGCCAATGGAAGAAGTCACGCGTTTCCTGCGTGATGTCGGTGACGTTGCCCGACCACACCGATACCGACAGCAGCATGATGTTCATCATGGCGAAGCCGGATACGCCGAGGCACTTGAGCAGCCACTGCGCCTGCCGCGCCTCCTCCGCCTCGGCACGCCTCAGCTCGAAGGGATGGGCGCGATAGCCGATGCGTGCCAGCGCCGCCACGATCGCCGCGGGATCCAGGCTGCCGTCGCGCCATTCCACGCCGAGGCGGTGCGTCGTGTAGTTGAGGCGCGCCGACAGGAGGCCGGGAAGATGCTTCAGCCCCCCTTCGATGTCGTCGATGCAGGCGGCGCAGGTGATGCCCTCCACCGCGAGATCCATGCCCGCCGTGCCATCGTCGTCGCGGCGCACGAAGATCGAGAGATCGACGCAACCCGTCATGGCCTCAACTCCCGCCGGCCGATAGGGAGCAGAGAACGCCGCCCCGCCTGCTCCGATGGAGGGGCTATGCGGCGGGCAAATCCCATGCGCTGATCAGCAGGTCGCGGCATCGTGGCAGCCTCCCTCAGCGCAGCGTGACACGGCTCTTGGAACGGAAACTGCGCTCGCCGCCGCGCACCGCCTCGATCACGAGATCCCACTGACCCGGCGCCGCCGAGGTCTGGCCGCGGAACATGCCTAGGGCCTCCTCCTCGAGCGCGATCGCATGGTCGAGGCGGGCATCGGTGGGATGGCTGAGCCTCGCCGTCACGGCATGACCTGCGAGCGGCATCCCCTTCGCATCGCGCAGATCGACCGTGAGCGGACGCTCCCCGGACGCATCGCGCGCGCCGAAGGCTGCGCCGATCTGCCAGCGGCGCGCATCCTGGGCGCGTGCCGCGGCCAGCTCGCGCGAGAAGGCGAGGCCGGCCTTGTAAGCGCTGTCCGTCTCGACGCCGCCGAAGGTGGACACCGCGACGCGCACCAGGAAGACGTTGGCGACAAGGATGACGCCGAAGAAGGCGAGCAGACACATGAGGACCATGCGTCCGGTGATCTCGCGCGGCCGGCGGTTGTCGTTGGCCAGGGAGGCGCTGGGGGGCATCGGCACTCTCCTTAGGGTCCCTTGAAGTGGTCCGTTGCGGTCGCGCGGCCGCCGCCCGTGGTCTCGTCGATGCGGAAGGTGACGGGAAGCGCCGCCGCCGGCGGCAGGGTGCCGCGCGCGGTGACGAGCACGCGGAATTCCTGCGTCTGGTCCGGCCCGACCTCCACGAGCGCACGGCCGTCGGCGCTGGGGCTCTCTCCGACGACCTCGAGCGTCGCATCGGGCAGGCCGTCGATGGTCACGACGTAGCGCCGCGGCTCCCGCGTCTTGTTGAGCACGCGCATCGTATAGGCGTTGCGGATGGCCCCGTCCGACAGGCGCACGAAGATCGGGTTGCGGTCGTGGATGACGCTGACCCCCGATGCCTCGCGCGTCGCGAGCGCATAGAGCATGACGCCGCCGACGAGCACGATGAGCGCAAGGTAGAGGATGGTGCGCAGGCGCAGAATGCGCACTCTCGTCGGCTTGCCCTCGATGCGGCGGCGGATGTTGAGGTCGGTATCGTAGGCGATGAGCCGGGGCGGCCGCCCGATCTTCTCCATGACGCCGTCGCAGGCGTCGATGCAGAGTCCGCACTGGATGCAGCCGAGGTTTGCTCCCTCGCGGATGTCCACGCCGGTGGGGCAGACATTGACGCACTGCAGGCAATCGATGCAGTCGCCCGCAGGCTGGCCCTGCTCGCGCAGGAGGGCGTTCTTCTTCGCCGATCCGCGCGGCTCGCCGCGGTCGTAGCGATAGGTGACGTTGAGCGCCTCCTCGTCGGTGAGCGCCGCCTGGATGCGCGGCCAGGGGCACATGTAGAGGCAGACCTGCTCGCGCATGTGACCGGCGAGCGCATAGGTCGTGAAGGTGAGGATGCCGATCCAGACATAGGCCACGACCGGCGCCTCGAATGTGGCGAGTTCCTTCACGAGCGTCGGCGCGTCGGCGAAGTAGAGCACCCAGGCCCCACCGGTCCACCAGGCGATCAGGAGCCAGATCGCGTGCTTGGCGGCCTTCTCCGTGACGGTCTGGAGCGTGAGGACCCGCGCGTCCTTGCGCATGCGCTCGCGGCGGTCGCCCTCGATCCAGCGCTCGACCGTGAGGAACAGGTCGGTCCACACCGTCTGCGGGCAGAGATAGCCGCACCAGACCCGGCCGGCGACCGCGTTCATGAGGAAGAGAACGAGCGCGGCGATGATCAGGAGCCCGGTGAGGTAGTAGACCTCCTGCGGCCAGATCTCGATGAAGAAGAAGTAGAAGCGCCGGTTGGGAAAGTCGACGAGCACCGCCTGGGCAGGCGCGTTCGGGCCGCGGTCCCAGCGCACGAAGGGCAGGAAATAGTAAATGCCGAGCGTGATGAACAGCACGATCCACTTGATGCGGCGGAACGCGCCCGTGACGCGCTGGGGATAGATCTTCCGGCGCGCCTCGTAGAGCGGCCCGTCCACGGCCGCCGGCGCCTCGTCCGAACTCGCGGTCCTCGTCTGCATGCTGCTCTCCGGGCCGCAAGGCCCTTCAGAAACGGGGGGTACCGGGCGGGGCCTCGCTTCCCCGCCCGGCTTTGCCCACGGCCTACTTCTCACCGCCCCCCAGCGTGTGGACGTAGACCGTGAGTGCCTTGATGGTCGTGTCGTCGAGGCGGTTCGCCCAGGCGGGCATGACGCCGCCGCGGCCGTTCCAGATCCCCTCGATGATGGCCGCCCTGTCGGAGCCGTAGAGCCAGATCTTGTCGGTGAGGTCCGGTGCCCCGAGATCGCGGTTGCCCTTGCCCGCCTCGCCGTGACAGGCGGCGCAATTCTCCGCGAAGACCTTGGCGCCCCGCGCAACGTCGGCCTTCGGCTGCACGGCGAGCCCGGCAATGGAGCGGACATAGTCCGCCGCGGCCTCGACATCAGGGCGTGGGATCATGCCGTCCCGGCCGAAGGCCGGCATCGAGCCCTGGCGCCCCTCCGCATCACCCGCGCGGATACCATGGCGCACGGTGAGCGCGATGTCGTCGAGCTTGCCGCCCCACAGCCAGTCGTCGTCATTGAGGTTGGGGTAGCCGTGCGCGCCGCCGCCGGCGCCGTGGCACGGCGCGCAGTTGTCGCCGAAGGCCGGCTTGCCGAGGGCGCGGGCAAAGGTGAGAAGCTCCGGCGTCGACTCGATCTCGGCGAGGGACGCCTTGGCGAGCTTGTCCATCATGGCGCCGCGGCTCGTCTTCAGCGCCGCGAGGTCCTGCTCCACCGCCTCGCGCGAGTGCCAGGCGAACAGTCCCTTCGTGTACGAGGTCACCAGCGGCCAGGACGGATAGACCACCCAATAGGCGATCGACCAGAGGATCGTGAGATAGAAGGTCCACAGCCACCAGCGGGGCAGCGGATTGTTCAGTTCCTTGATGCCATCCCAGGCGTGGCCGGTGGTTGCGACCCCGGAGACGGCGTCGACCTGCGGCCCGTGATGGCCATCCTGTGTCATCTTCTCATAGGCCATGGATCAGTCCTCCCGCAGGGGCGTGTGCGCGGCTTCCTCGAAGCGGGCCTTGCGCGAGGGAGAGAGCGCGTATGCAACGACGATGAGGAAAAGGCCGACGAAGTAGAGGAGCCCCCACGTCTGGGCGAAGCCGGCGAGGGCCTTGTAGGTGTCGATCATCGTCGGCTCCTCAGCGGATGTTCGCCTTGTCGTCGTAGAGCTTGAAGTCCACCTGCGTGCCGAGCATCTGCAGATAGGCGATGAGCGCGTCGGCCTCCGTGATGCGCTGCGGATTGCCGTCGAAATCGCGCGCCAACGCCTTGGGATAGCGCTTCTGCAGGGCGTCGGCGTCGGGATCGTCGGTTGTGGCCTGCGCCTTGAGGTCGGAGACGGCCTTCTCGATCATCTCCGCGCTGTAGGGCACGCCGAGCGCGGCCTGCACCTTGAGGTCGTCGGCGATGGTGTCGGCCTTCAGTTCCGTCTCGGCGAGCCAGGGGTAGGCCGGCATGACGGAACCCGGCACCACCGACTTGGGCGACTTCAGGTGATCGCGGTGCCAGTCGTCGGAGTACTTGGCGCCCACGCGCGCAAGATCGGGCCCCGTTCGCTTCGATCCCCACTGGAAGGGGCGGTCGTACATGCTCTCGGCGGCGAGGCTGTAGTGCCCGTAGCGCTCGATCTCGTCGCGCAGGGGCCGGATCTGCTGCGAGTGGCAGTTGTAGCAGCCCTCGCGCACGTAGATGTTCCGGCCGGCCAGCTCGAGCGGCGTGTAGGGCCGCACGCCCTCCACGCGCTCGATGGTGCTCTTCAGGTAGAAGAGCGGCACGATCTCCACGAGACCGCCGATGGCGATGACGATCAGCACGCCGATGACGAGAATGATCGAGTTCTTCTCGAGGATGGCATGCTTGTTCCAGAGCGACATGCGCCTCACTCCTTATTCGGCGGGCACCAGCGCCGGCTGCCCCTCGGGGGCGGCGGCCTCGGTCGCGGTGATGGTCTTCCAGAGGTTCCAGGCCATCATCAGCGCGCCGACGAGGAACAGGGCCCCGCCCATGGCGCGGATGACGTAGAAGGGGTGCATCGCCTCCACCGTCTCGATGAACGAGTATTCGAGGAAGCCGAGGCTCGTATAGGCGCGCCACATGAGCCCCTGCAGGATGCCGGACACCCACATCGCCGAGATGTAGAGGACGATGCCGATCGTCGAGATCCAGAAGTGCCAGTTGACGAGCTTGGTCGAATACAGGCCCTTGCGGTTCCACAGCCACGGCACGAGGCAGTAGATGGCGCCGAAGGAGATGTAGGCGACCCAGCCGAGCGCCCCCGAATGGACGTGGCCGATGGTCCAGTCGGTGTAGTGCGACAGGGAGTTGACCGCCTTCACCGACATGAGCGGCCCCTCGAAGGTCGCCATGCCGTAGAAGGCCACCGACACCACCATCATGCGAAGGACCGGATCGGTGCGCAGCTTGTCCCAGGCGCCCGACAGCGTCATGAGGCCGTTGATCATGCCGCCCCAGGAGGGCATCCAGAGCATGACCGAGAAGGTCATGCCGAGGGTCTGCGCCCAGTCCGGCAGCGCCGTGTAGTGCAGATGGTGCGGCCCGGCCCAGATGTAGAGGAAGATCAGCGCCCAGAAGTGGATGATCGACAGGCGGTAGGAATAGACCGGCCGGTCGGCGCGCTTGGGGATGAAGTAGTACATCAGCGCCAGGAAGCCGGCGGTGAGGAAGAAGCCGACGGCGTTGTGGCCGTACCACCACTGCACGAGGGCATCCTGCACGCCCGCCCAGACGATGTAGCTCTTCGGCGAGAACAGCGACACCGGCACCGCGGCGTTGTTGCCGAGGTGGAGGACGGCGATCGTCAGGATGAAGGCGAGATAGAACCAGTTGGCGACGTAGATATGCGGTTCCTTGCGCCGCATCACCGTGCCGAGGAAGACGAGGAAATAGGCGACCCAGACGACGGTGAGCCACAGGTCGGCGTACCACTCCGGCTCGGCATATTCCTTCGACTGCGTGATGCCGAGGAGGTAGCCCGTGCCGGCGATGACGATGAAGAAGTTGTAGCCGAGCACCACGAACCAGGGCGCGATGTCGCCGGCAAGACGGGCGCGGCAGGTGCGCTGCACGACATAGAAGGAGGTCGCGATCAGCACGTTGCCGCCGAAGGCGAAGATGACCGCCGAGGTGTGCAACGGCCGGATGCGCCCGAAACTGAGCCAGGGCAGATCGAGGTTGAGGACCGGGAAGGCAAGCTGCAGCGCGGCGAGCAGGCCGACGGCGAAGCCGGCGATGCCCCAGACCATCGCCGCGACGGTCGCAAACCTGACCGGCCCCATGCTGTAGTTGGGCTTTCCGGCGATCTCGAGCGGCGGCAGGTCAGCCGGCCGATCATAGTAGCGGTCGAGGATCTTGAAGACCGCCCAGAGGCTGCCCGCCGCGAAGAGATAGGCGTGGAAGGCATATTCGGGCGTGTAGGCCTTCGCCGCCACGACGATGGAGAGAACGGCGAGCGCCGCGAAGGCTGCCGCGGCCCCGACCTCGCCGAAGGTCATGTTCTTTTGGGATGTGATCGTCTGCGCCATGTCCGAGAGCCCCGGTCGTGACGGCAGCCGAACTCCCCTCTCGGAGCCGGCCTTCGCCACCCTCGCCCGGACCATGGGGAGCAGGGCGCGCGCGCTCCTTGACGCAAATCAAACAGCAACGGGGCATCCGTGCGGCGCCTTGCCGCGCGTGCAGGCGCGGCGCGCAAATGCGAACGGCCGTGCGGGCGGCGTCGGCAACGAACATGGCGACGATGGATGGTCCGGCCAGCCGGGCGCAGGGCCCTGTGGCCTCACGCCACGGCGAGGCGCTCGAGACGCGGCAGGTCGAGAAGCCGCACGCCGTCCGGCACGATGAGCAGGGCCCGCTCGCGGGCGAGCCGCGTCAGCGTGCGGCTCACCGTCTCGATGGTGAGCCCGAGGAAGTCGGCGATGTCCTGCCGTCCCATCGGCAGCGGCACGGTGACCGAGGCGCCGGTGACGCGCGCCCAGCGGTCGCGCAGCGACATGAGGAAGGAGGCAACCTTCTCCTCCGCCGTGCGGCGGCCGAGGAGCACCATCTGGTCCTGTGCGAGGCTCAGTTCGTGCGAGGCGAATTCGTGCAGGCGGCGCAGGAGATGCGGCTTCGTATCGACGAAGGCGGAGAAGACCTCCCGCGGGAATCGGCAGGTCGTCACGCGCGTGACGGCATCGGCCGAGAAGCCAAACCGATCGGCCATCGACAGGCCGAGGAAATCGCCCGGCAGGGCGAAGCCGACGATCTGGCGGCGCCCGTCCGGCAGGAGGCGATAGAGGCGCACGACGCCATCGGTGACGTTGTACACGATCTCGGCCGGCTCGTCCTGCAGGAAGAGGGTCGTGCGCGGCTCGAAGCAGGCCGGATGCGAGAGGCTCTCCAGCTCGCAGAGCTCGCCCGCGTCGAGAGCGGCACAGATGCTCAGGAGCCGCACCTTGCAGTCGACGCAGCCCTCGCGGCTCCGCGCATGCGGACAGGGCGAAGGTGTATCAGCTCCGCGAGCCTGCTCACACGACATCATCGCCTGCCTCCAAACCGAAGCACGATACCACAGCGCGTGTTCCATAGCCGAGCCGACGCGAAACTTGACCTGTATCAATGTCGCACCCCGGCCGCCTCCGCATCGTCGAAGCGGGGGAAATCCTGAACGTGCAAGGCGATGGTCGACCTTTTCCGCATGGCTCCTTTGCGTCCGGGTGATGCCCGGCAGGCCTATGCGCTCGTCCGCCTCGCCTATCCGCAGGTGGCCCTGCGCGACTGGCTCGCCTTCGCCCGGCGAGCGGCGCGGCAGTCGCCGCGGCGGGGCGGCCTCGTGGCGCTGCGCGACGCCCGCGGCTATGTTCATGCATTGTTCTCATACCAGGTGGCTGTCGACCTCGAGGGCGGGCCGGTCCTGACGCTCGCCAACCTCATCGTCGGGCGCCTGCCCGGCCCGCTGCTCGACGATGCCGTGCAGACGGCGGCCGACGGGCTCGCCCGCAGCCTTGGTTGCCGATCCATCGTCGTCTCTGTGGCCGAGAACGGCCCTGCGGAGGAGATGGCCGCCTTCGCCCGGCGCGGTTTTTCCCCCCTGGCGAGACGCCTCCTGGAGCGCCCCGCCGCGCCGACGCGGGACGAAGCCCAACAATGTTGACTTGCGTCAACGAAGCGCGGCGGCGGCCGGACGATTGTGCCCCCATGCAGGCCGATCTCATCACCCGCTACGACCAGCGCGTCCCGCGCTACACGAGCTACCCGACAGCGCCGCATTTCGGCGCCGACGTCGACGGAGGCGTCTACGCTGGCTGGCTCGAAGCGCTCGACGAAACCACGACGCTTTCGCTTTATCTGCACGTGCCGTTCTGCGCCGAGCTGTGCCTCTACTGCGGCTGCCATACGACCGTCGCACGCCGCTACGGACCGGTCGCCGCCTACGTCGAGCTGCTCCTGCGCGAGATCACGCTCGCCGCCGCGCAGCTGCCCGGCCGCTTCGCCGTCTCGCACATCCATTGGGGCGGCGGCACGCCGACCATCCTCGCCCCCGAAGACCTGCTGCGCGTGACGGAGGCGCTGCGCAGCCACTTCTCCGTCCGCGACGATGCCGAAACGGCGATCGAGATCGATCCCCGCACGCTCGCGGCGGAGCACGTGCCGGCGCTCGCCGCCATGGGTGTGACACGGGCGAGCCTTGGCGTGCAGGATTTCGACCCCAAGGTGCAGCGGGCGATCGGGCGCACCCAGTCCTACGCGCAGACGGCGCGGGCGGCCGGCTGGCTCGGCCTCGCCGGCGCCAGGAGCCTCAACCTCGACCTGATCTACGGCTTGCCACACCAGACGGTCGAGAGCGTCGTCGCCTCGGTCGGGCAGGCGCTGAGGCTCGGGCCCGACCGCATCGCCCTCTTCGGCTACGCGCATGTGCCGTGGATGAAGAAGCACCAGAAGCTGCTGCCGGAGGATGCGCTGCCGGACACGGCCGAGCGACTCGCGCAGATGCAGGCCGCGACCGACGCCATCACGAGTGCCGGCTACGTCGCCATCGGGCTCGACCATTTCGCCAAGCCGGGCGATGCGCTCGCCCGCGCCCGGGCGGAGGGCCGCCTGCACCGCAACTTCCAGGGCTATACCACCGACGCCGCGCCGGCCCTCATCGGCTTCGGCACGTCGGCGATCGGCTCGCTGCCGCAGGGCTACGTGCAGAACGCGGCGACCACCGTCGCCTACCGCGACGCCTTGACTGCGGGACGTCTGCCCATTGCCCGCGGCATCGTGCTGACGTCCGAGGATCGCCTGCGTCGCGCCGTCATCGAGCGGCTCATGTGCGATCTTGCGGTCGATCTCGCGGCGGTGGCCGCGATTCACGGCCGCCCGGCACACGTGTTCGCCGGAGAGCTCCCGGCACTCGATCGCATGGCGGCGGACGGCATCCTGCAGCGCGATGGCTGGCGCATTGCGGTACCGGACAGCGCCCGCCTCTACGTGCGCAACGTCTGCGCCGTCTTCGACGCCCGGCTCGCCGAGGGGCAGGCCCGCTACTCACGCGCGCTGTAGGGACCGCCCCGGGCGGTACCGCCGGTCGCGGCACCGCCCTTGGCGACGCTTCAGTCCCTGCCCTGGTTGAGGGCGACGGGAGCGAGCTTGTTGGCCGTGAGGCCGTGCTTGGCGAGAAGCTGGTCGTAGGCACCGCTCTTCTGCAGCCGTTCGAGGGCGCCCTTCACCGCGTCGCGCAGGCCGGCCTCGGTCTTCAGGAAGGGAATGCCCGAGAGCGATTCCGTGAATGCCTCGCCGAGGAGCACATAGGTGTTGGGCTCGAGCTGCTGGAAATAGGGCAGCGTCTCGTTGCCCTGCACCGCGCCTTGGATGCGCTGCGTCTTGAGCTGGTTGCGCGCATCCGCCGAGCCCTCGGTTCCCACCACCGTGATGGCCGGCTTGCCCTTGGCGACGCAGTTCTTCTCGCTCCACGCGGCGATCTGGTTCGGCCAGTTCGTCGAGCGGCTGGCGCCGACCGACTTGCCGCACAGGTCCTCGGGCGTCTTGATGTCCTTGGCGAGCGCCGTGATCGTGTAGAACTGCGCGCCCGACTTCATGTAGTCGACGAAATCGACCGTCTCGCGCCGCGACGGCAGATCGCTCATGCCGGCGAGCACCATGTCGACGCGGCCGGTCTGCAGCGACGGCAGCATCTGCGCGAAGGCGATCTCCTGCCATTCGACCGTCACGCCGAGCTCCTTGGCGACGGCCTCACCGAGGTCGATGTCGAAGCCCTGCAACTTGTTGGTGGCCGGGTCCTTGTAGGTGATCGGCGCGTAGTTCGGATTGGTGGCGACGACGATCTTGCCTGCCTGCCTGATGCGCGCCGGCAACTCCTGCGCCAGCGCCGGCACGGCCGCGAGCATGGCCGCGGCTGCGGCGAGTGTTGCGAACGTCTTCATTCTGGTTCTCCCCTGCACTCGTTATGGAGGTCGCCGGTCAGGACAGGACGGCGGCAATGAAATCGCGGGTACGCTGCTCGCGCGGGTCGACGAGGACCTCTCGGGGCGGGCCGACCTCGACGATGCGCCCCCGGTCCATGAACACGACGCGGTTCGCCACCTCGCGCGCGAAGCCGAGTTCGTGCGTGACGACGATCATGGTCATGCCGGTCGTCGCGAGGTGGCGCATGACGGCGAGAACCTCGCCGACGAGCTCGGGGTCGAGCGCCGAGGTCGGCTCGTCGAAGAGCATGAGCTTCGGCTTCATCGCCAAGGCACGGGCGATGGCGATGCGCTGCTGCTGGCCGCCGGACAGCTCGCTCGGATAGGCGTTGCGCTTGTCGGCGAGGCCGACGCGCTCGAGCAGCGCCAGGGCTTCCGCGCTCGCCTCCTTCTTCGCCCGCTTCTGAACGGTCACCGGCCCCTCGATGATGTTCTCGAGGGCGGTCATGTGGGCGAAGAGGTTGAAGCGCTGGAAGACCATGCCGCTCGCCAGCCGCTGGCGGGCGACCTCGGCGTCGGTCAGCTCGTAGAGGGCGTCGCCGTCGCGGCGGAAGCCGGCGAGCTCGCCGTCGACCCAGATGGCGCCCGCGTCGATGCGCTCGAGCTGGTTGATGCAGCGCAGGAACGTGCTCTTGCCCGAGCCCGACGGCCCGATGATGCACAGGACCTCGCCGCGCGGGATTTCGAGCGACACGCCCTGCAGGGCGTGCAGCGGCCCGAAATGCTTGTGGACGTCGACGGCGACGACCATGGGCGTCGCGGCAGCTCCCTGCATGTCGTCACCTCCCCGCATCACGCGGCCTCCGGCGCGGCCGCCGCCGCGCGCGCCGGGCGGCGGTCGCCGCGCCCCCTGGAGAAGTACCGTTCGAGATAGTGCTGCCCGATGGACAGGATCGTCACCACGACGAGGTACCAGATGGCCGCGACGATGAGCAGCTCGATGACGCGCGCATTGGCGTAGTAGATCGTCTGCGCATTGCGCAGGATCTCGGCATACTGGATGACGCTTGCCACCGAGGTGAGCTTGACCATGCTGATCACCTCGTTGCCCACCGGCGGGATGATGACGCGCATGGCCTGCGGCAGGACGATGCGGCGCAGCGTCGTCAGTCGCGTCATGCCGATGGCCTTGGCCGCCTCCGTCTGGCCGACGTCGACGGAGAGGATGCCGCCGCGCACCACCTCCGCCGTATAGGCCCCCTGGTTGATGCCGAGGCCGAGGAGTGTGGCCACGAATGGCGTCATCACGTCGACGGTCCGCGCCTCGAAGAGGCCCGGGATGCCGAGCCGCGGGAAGACGAGCGCGAGGTTGAACCAGAGCAGCAGCTGCAGCAGCAGCGGCGTGCCGCGGAAGAACCAGATGTAGAAGACAGCGACGTTCTTCAGCACCGGGTTCGGCGACATGACCATGATGGCGAAGAGGACGCCGAGCGCGATGCCGAGGACCATGGCGCATACGGTCATGAGGATGGTGTTGGCGAGGCCGCTGAGAATCGCCGGCGCGGTGAAGAACTGCGCCACCACTGGCCAGGCGATCTGGCCTTCGGCAAAGGCCTTGGCAACCGCCGCGAAGGCGAGAAGGATCAGCGCCGCCGCGACCCAGCGGCCATAGTGCCGGCGCGGCACGTGGCGCAGATGCGCGATGGAATAGGCCGAGGTGACACCCACCGGCTTGGCTTCGGCTGCACTGGTGTTCACGACCGTCCGATCCATTCCCGCAATCCCGCTCCCTGCCGGCGCCTCAGCTGCGCGGTCCGTCGTAGGCCGCCGCCCATTCTCGCTGCGCCTCCAGCGTTCCGGCGAGCCGCGCCAACTGCTCGCGCACCCGCTCGGGCGCAGTGCCGCCGTAGCCCCTCCGAGCCGCCACCGCCGCTTCCGCCGTCAGGCAGCTCCTGATCGCCGGCTCGAGTCGCACGTCCACGGCGGCGAGATCGGCCTCGGCGAGGTCATCGAGCCCGATGCCGCGGTCCTCGCAATGCCGCACAAGGGCGCCGGTGATCTCGTGGGCTTCGGAAAAGGGCACGCCACGGCGCGCCAGCCAGTCCGCCACCTCGGTCGCCAGCGTGAAGCCATCAGTCGACTGTTTCTTCAGCGCGGCGACGTTGACCCGCATGGTGCGCACCATGCCGGCCATCGCCGGCAGCACGAGGGACAGCGTGTCGACCGCCTCGAATGCCGTACGCTTGTCCTCGGCGAGATCGCGGTTGTAGGCGAAGGGCAGCCCCTTCAGGGCGGTGAGCATCGCTGCGAGGCCGCCGATCAGCCGGGCCGCGCGCCCGCGCGTCAGCTCCGCGATGTCGGCGTTCTTCTTCTGCGGCATGATCGACGAACCGGTGGCATAGGCATCGTCGAGTTCGATCCAGCCGAACTGGCGCGACGACCACAGGAAGATCTCCTCCGCGAGGCGTGACAGATGCACGCCGAGCATCGCCGCGACGAAGAGGAATTCCGCCACGTGGTCGCGGCTGCCCACCGCATCGATGGAATTCTCGCAGGGCGCCTCGTAGCCGAGTTCCCGCGCCGAGAGCTCGGGCCTGAGCGCGATCGCCGAACCCGCAAGGGCCGCGGCCCCGAGCGGGGAACGCGCGGCGCGACGGTCCCAGTCGCGCAGGCGCTCCACGTCGCGCGCGAAGGTCTGGCTGTGGGCGAGAAGCTGATGGGCGAAGGTGACGGGCTGTGCCGGCTGCAGATGCGTGAAGCCGGGCGCCACCGTTTCGACATGCCTCTGTGCCTGGGTCACGAGCGCGTCCTGCAGCGCGAGAACGTCGAGCGCCAGGCGCCGGCCCACGTCGCGCAGGTAGAGCTTCAGGTCGTTGGCGGCCTGGTCATTGCGCGACCGGCCGGCGCGGAGCTTGCCGCCGACGGGCCCGAGCCGATCGACGAGCACGCGCTCGAGAAAGGTGTGCACGTCCTCGTCCGTCTCGGAGGGGCGGAGCGTGCCGGCCGAGACATCCTCGTCGATCGCCGTGAGTGCCGCCGCAATGCATGCCCCCTCCTCCTCGCTCAGCGCACCCGCCCGCACGAGCTCCCGGGCATGGGCGAGCGATGACGCGATGTCATAGGGGACGAGACGGAAATGGCTGCTGTCCGAACGGGACAAGCTCATCAGCTCGGGCGCGGGGCTTGCGCGGAAACGGGCTCCCCACAAGCGTTTCGGCTGGTCCATGCAGATCTCCGTCGGCTCCGGGGAGGCTGACAGGGTGTCGCAGGCATCACAAATGAAATGATCTCCCATCGGTAGTCGGTGTTGGAATATCTAGAGGGCTCGTATTCCCTTCCGGCAACGGTCGTCATGCAGGCGCGCACTCTCCCCTCCACCACCGCGCTCCGGGTCCTCGTCGCGCTCGCCGAGCACGGTTCGGCATCGGAAGCCGCCAAGGCCGTGCATCTGACGCAGAGCGCGGTCAGCAAGCAGTTGAAGGGGCTCGAGGAGAGCGTGGGCATGCCGCTCTTCCTGCGCAATGGTCGGGGCCTCACGCCGACGGAGGCCGGCCAGATCTATGTGCGCCAGGCGCGCGTCGCCCTCGGCGCGCTCGAAGCGGCCGCCGCGCGGGTCGCTGCCCTGCGGGGCTCTCCCCATTCCATCCGCCTGCATGTCCTGCCCATCCTCGGCGACCGCTGGCTCGTACCTCGCTTCTCCCGGTTCACCGAGCAGCATCCCGGCGTCGACGTGCAGTTCACCACCTTCGTCACGAGCACGATGGCGGAGGAGGCGGACGCGGTCTTCCGTTTCGGCGAAGGCCACTGGCCCGGGCAGGATGCGGACTATCTCTTCGGCCGCAACGTGGCGCTCGTCGCGGCGCCGCAGCTGCTGCAGCGCATGGGCGGCATCGAGACGGCCGACGACGTGCGCCGCTACACGGTTCTCGACCACTTCCAGACGCCCTTGCGCTGGAGCGAATTCGCCGAGGCGCAGGGGCTCACTGACTTCACGCCGGCGCATACGGTGCGTTTCGGCTTCTACGCCCTCGTCATCCGGGCGGCCATAGCCGGGCAGGGC
Source organism: Chelatococcus albus (assembly GCF_030067675.1). Lineage (GTDB taxonomy): Bacteria > Pseudomonadota > Alphaproteobacteria > Rhizobiales > Beijerinckiaceae > Chelatococcus_A > Chelatococcus_A albus. Next base: position 355,883 of record NZ_JASJEV010000003.1, read on the forward strand.
CTCGCGCTCGTGCCGCGCAGCCTGATTGCGGACGAACTGGCGGCCGGCCGCCTCGTCAATCCGAACGGGCTCGGCTTCTTCAGCCGTCACGGTTACTGGCTGACGGTGCCGAACGACCGGCCGCCGCGACCCGGCCTCGTCGTCTTCCGCGCCTGGCTGCTCGAGGAGGCGCGGGCACTCGGTCCGGACGCGTAAGGCCGCCGGACGCGAGAGGGCCGGTCGGGAAGATCCGATCAGAAGAAGTCGGCGTTGCTGAAGACGCGCTGTTCGGGGCGCAGATGCGCGCCGACCGTGGTGAAGGTGCGCGGGATGGAGATGACACCCTGCAGGTGCTGCCACAGCGCCTTGGGCGAGATCGGCTTCGCCAGCACTTCATTGGCGCCTGCCGAGGTCGCCTTGATGACGTTGTCCTGGGTGCACTGCGCCATCGTCACGATGACCGGCACCTTCGGCGATGGCGATACCGCGGGAGAGCGGATCATGCGCACCAGCTCCTCGCCGTTGAGAAGCTGAACATCCCAGTCGACGAGCACGATATTCGGCCGCCGCTGCTCGAAGATGCCGATGGCCTCGGCGCCGTCGGTCGCCTCCAGGATGCGCCGCAGGCCGACCTGGTTGAGCAGATCCCTATAGATCCGGCGCAGGTGTGGACTGGCCTCCACCACCAGCACGCAGAGATTGGGAAACATGGGGGCTCCGTGGATCATGAGCCGGGCTCACCGACAGCAACGCCTCTCGCCGATCATCGCGGGCGATGAATAAGCCCCGGTGAATCGGCAAGGTTGATTTTCCGTGACCACGGACCGTGGCAGAACCTTCCGCGATCGCCCGCCGCGCCGGCACCGGGGCGTGCGTCCCTGCGCTCAGGCGGTGCCGAGCACCTTCTGCAGACGGACATCGAGATCGCCGATCTCGTAGGGCTTCACCACATAGTGGTTGGCGCCGATCGCGGAGGCTTCCTTGAGCTTCTCGACGGAGCGCTCGGCCGTTGCCATGATGACCTTGATGTGGTTGAGCTCGGGCACGCTGCGGATGGCGCGCAGGAGGTCGATGCCACTCATGCCCTCCATGTTCCAATCGAGCAGGATGACGTCATAGGCCTTCTGCTGCATCTTCTTCAGCGCCTCCATGGCGCTCTCGGCCTCGTCGATCTGACGGAAGTCGAGCTGCTGAAGATAGTATGAAGCAAGGCCGCGCATGCTCTTCTGATCGTCGACCACGAGGATGCGAATCTGATCCTTCGGCTTCATGGATCGCTCCTTACCTGACTCGAGATGCTTTTGGTTCTTGCGCGATTCTATAAATGTCGTTGGCGATCTCATCGAGCGGCACGACATGGTCCGCCGCGCCGATCTCGAAGGCGGCCTTGGGCATACCGTACACGACGCAGGTTTCCTCGCTTTGAATCAAAGTCGCGGATCCGGCCTTGCGCATTGCCAGCAGCCCCTGTGCGCCATCGCGCCCCATACCGGTGAGCAGGACGCCGATGGAGTTGTGGTGCGCGAGCCTGGCGACCGAGTGGAACATCACGTCCACGGACGGGCGGTGGCCGCTGACGAGCGGCCCTTCGACGAGCGACACGCTCAGGCTGCTGCCGCGTTCGACGACCTCCATGTGCCGGTTGCCGCCCGGCGCGATGTACACTGTGCCCGGCTCGAGACGCTCGCCGCCGGCTGCCTCCCGCACGGTGAGTCCGGTCACCTGTTCGAGGCGCGCGGCGAAGCGGCCGGTATAGCCCGGCGGCATGTGCTGGGTGACGACCACGGGCAGACGATAGGGTGCGAGGTCGCGCAGCACCCGCTGCACCGCGGGTACGCCGCCTGTCGAAGCGCCGATGGCGACCAGGGGCAGATGGCCGCGGGCCAGTTCCGTGACCTTGCGGGCCTCGCGCGCCGGCCGGGGCGCAGCATTGACACGGGCAACGGTCTTCCTGCTGCCGGCGGCGCGACGCAGCGCTGCCAGCAGCGTCTCCATGAAATGCTCGAGGGTGTTCGTGCCGGCGTCCGGCTTCTCGATGAAGTCGACCGCGCCGAGCTCCAGCGCCTGGATCGTGTTGTCCGCACCGGGACCGCCGAAGGCCGAGACCACGAGGACCGGCAAGGGGTCCTGGCGCATCAGGCGGTTGAGCAGGGCGAGGCCGTGGCGCCCCGGCAGTTCGAGATCGAGCGTCACCACGTCCGGCCGCGTCTCCTGGATGGCGTCCCAGCCCTCCTCGGCGCTGGCGGCCGCCCCCACCACGGTGAAGCCCTCGGCATTGTTGATGATGCCGGTGAGGAGGCGGCGCATGAGCATGGAATCGTCGACGACGAGCACGCGCACGTCGCCGGTGGTTGCAGATCCGTAGCCCATCACTCGAAGATCTCCACGGAGCCGGCGACGGGCCGCACGGTGACGCGATTGAGATATGCCATTTCCTGACCGGCGAGATTGGCGTGTTGCGGCCGGTCGACGTGCTGGACCCAGACCCGGCCGCTGTGGGGATGGAAGTGGATGCGCCGCGGGCTGTCGCCGCCCACGTCGCTTGAGGCGACGGGGATGCGCTCGCGGGCGAGGAACTCCTGCACGAAGGCGATGTTGCGCTGCCCGATGGCGAGGCTCGTCGGACCGGCGAGAACGCGCGCGCCGCCGAAGATCTTGGCCTCGAGGTTCTGCCGCTGGGCGCCACGCTTGAAGAGCGCGTTGAGGAGCACCTCCATGGCGGTGTCGCCGTAGCAGAGCCCGGCCGTGTCGGGTCCCAGGGGCCCCGCACCCACCTGTGGCAGAAGGAAGTGATTGAGCCCGCCGACGCCGGTCGTCTTGTCGCGTACGCACGCCGAGACACAGGACCCAAGCACGGTCGCGAGCACCTCGCCCTTGTCCGTCGTCACCTCGTGGTCGCCCGGTGCCACCGTAATGATCGTCGCGTCGAACCGCGGATCGAAGTAGCGACGGGACGTCGTTGCAGGCCGAACGGCCCCCTTTGAACTCATCGTTACTTCCTGCGATAGATCGTGCGCCCGATGACCTCGAGCGATGGATGCAGATGCGGCCGCGACTCGGAATGTCCGAGATAGAGCCATCCCCCCGGCCTCAGCACCTCGACGAAGCGGTCGATGATGTCGCTCGTTGTCGGCTGGTCGAAGTAGATGAGCACGTTGCGGCAGAAGATCACGTCGAACGGGCCGCTCACCGGCCAGGGCTCGATCAGGTTGAGACGCTTGAACGTCACCAGCCGGCGGATTGCGTCCGGAACGCGGTATTCCCCCGGCGTCTGCGTGGCCTCGAGCTTGAGGAGCGGCCGCAGGTCGGCGGGCATGCGCTCCACCGCCTCGCTGGCATATCGGCCCGCCTCGGCCCGACGCAGGATGTCGGAGTCGATGTCCGTCGCGAGGATCCGGAAATCGCCCTTGGGAGGCCCCTTGAACGCGTCGTGGACGCAGGCGGCGATGCTGTAGGGCTCCTCTCCCGAAGAGCTCGCCGAGCACCACAGCCGGACCCGTCCAGCCGGCCGGTGGGTGATCTCCATCAGGGACGGCAGCACCGCTTGGCGCAGATGGTCGAAGTGATGGCGCTCGCGGAAGAAGGACGTGTGGTTGGTGGTGACGGCATTGATGAGCTCGCCGATCTCCGAGGCCCCCTCGGGGCGCCGCAGGAGGGCGCAGTATTCCGCCACCGAGGTCAGGCCGAGCGCCTTGACGCGGCGCGCCAGCCGCCCGCGCGCCATGGCCTCCTTGTGCTCGCGGATGACGATGCCCGCGTGGCTGTGCACGACCTGGGCGATGAACCGCAGATCGTCACGGGTGATGGACAGATCGAAGCTCGGCGAGAATTGCGACATCTTTCACCGCAAGGGCAACCCGACCGGGGCAGCGCAACATCCGATCCTCACACTGGACGGCGCCGCAATGCCCCCCTCTTTCATGCAGTCTCCCGCCCGCCCCCGTGCCGTTCCCGGTTCCTCCGGAGGGACGCGCATCCCCACCGTCCGGCGGCCTGGGCCTCCGGCGAGGGCGGCGCATGGCCCAGCGCCGCTCCTCTCAGGCGGCGTTGGCGTGGCGCGAGGAGGCGTCTTCGACGATGCCGTCCTGGGTGATGGCGGCAAGGTCGAGAAGGGCGACGATCTCGTTGTCGAGCAGGGCCAGGTGCTCGATCAGGCCCGAGTGGTCGCGCTCCACGTCCGGCGTCGGCCGGATGGCGCTCGCCGGCACGTCGACGATGTCGGACACGGTGTCGACCAGGATACCAGCGGTCCGGTCGGCGATGTCCACCACGACGATCACGTGGGCTGCGGTCGCCTGCGTCGTGCCGAGGCCGATGCGGGCCCGCAGGTCGTAGACCGGCAGGATGACGCCGCGCAGGTTGACCACGCCGCGCACGTAAGGCGCGGCATGCGGCAGCGGCGTCGTCTCCTGCCAGCCCTTGATCTCACGCACCGTCTGCACGTCGATACCGAAGGTCCTCTCGTCGACGCAGAAGGTGACGATCCGGCGCGACGCGTCGGAACCCGCCGAGGGAGAGGTTTCCGTCATGTTGAGAGCCTGTGTCATCGCTTGTTCACCGTCATCGCTTCCACGAGGGGACGCCGCTGCTGCGCCGCGAGCCGCGGCATGGTGTCGACGTCGAGAATAAGGGCGACGAGGCCGTCGCCCAGGATGGTGGCGGCTGAGGCGCCGGTCACGCGGCCGTAGTTCGTCTCGAGGCTCTTCACCACGACCTGCTGCTGACCCAGGATGTCGTCTACCGCGATGCCGATCCGGTCGCCGCGGTCCGTCTCGGCAATGATGATGACGGTCTCGTCGCTCGGCGGGCTGTCGGTCATGATGGCGCCGAGGCGCGCCACCGGCACCACGTCGTTGCGCCAGCGCAGCACCTCCTGGCCTGACGGCAGATGCTCGACGGTGTCGTCGCTGAGCCGCAGCGTCTCGACGATGCTGGTGATCGGCACCACGAAGCGCTCGCCGGCCGAGCGCACGATCATGCCGTCGAGCACGGCGAGCGTCAGCGGCAGCGACATGGTGAAGCGGCAGCCTCGGCCGGGATCGGAATCGACGGTGATGCGGCCGCCGAGCGCCTCGACATTGCGGCGCACGACGTCCATGCCCACGCCGCGCCCCGAAACGTCGGTCACCTTGTCGGCGGTCGACAGCCCCGGCGCGAAGATGATCTCGTCGATCTCCTGCGGCGAGGGGCGCGCGTCGGGAGCGACGAGCCCCTTCGACCTGGCCTTGGCGAGGAGTTTCTCGCGGTTGATGCCGCGACCGTCGTCGGCCACCGAGATGACGATGCGGCCAGCCCGGTGCTCCGCCGAGAGGTGGATGACGCCCTCGGCCGGCTTGCCGTTGGCCGTGCGCTCGGCCGCCGTTTCGAGACCGTGATCCATCGAGTTGCGGATCATGTGGGTGAGCGGGTCGGCCAGCTCCTCGATGACGGTCTTGTCGACCTCGGTGTTCTCGCCCGAGAGGACGAGACGCGCCTCCTTGCCGAGCGTCTGTGCGAGCTCGCGCACAAGGCGCGGCATGCGCTGGAAGACCGTCTTCACCGGCTGCGCGCGCACCGCCATCACATGGTCCTGCAATTCGCGCGTCTGGCGCGTCAGCGTCAGGATGCCGTCGGCGAGCTTGGTGCCTTCGTCGATGGTCAGCATGCGCGCGCGCTCGGCCAGCATCGACTGGGTGATGACGATCTCGCCGACGAGATTCATCAGGCGGTCGATGCGGTCGAGATCGACGCGGATGCTGCCGACCTGCTTCGCGCGGCCCGCGGGAGCGCCGCCGCGCTGCGGCTGGCCCGCGTCGTTGGCGGCCCTGGCGGGCATACCTGCCGCGGCGGGCGCCGCCGCGCCTTCCGCATCGTTCCTCGTCGCCATGCTGGCTTCGGCGCTGGCAGCGATGGCCGCAAGGCTCGCGGCGAGGCTCGCCGGCACTTCCGGCGCTCCGCCCGGCGCCGCTGCGCCAACGGGAGCGGCACCGGACGGCGCCATGCCCCCTTCGGGACCGCCAACCGAAAACTCCTGCGCGTCGAGGAACATGTCGAGCGCGTTCGCAATCGCCTCCCGCGGCACGGCGCCCTCGAAGGCAACGTCGAACTGCAGGCAGCAGTCGCCGACGTCGAGCTCCTGAAGCGACGGGACGGCCGCAACATCCGCGGTGATCGTCAGCGGCCCGATCGCCTCGAGCGAACGCAAGAGCACGCGCGGGTCGATGCCGCGGCGGAACAGATCCCGATGCGGACGGATGCGCACGACCGTTCCCTGTGCCGGCCTTGCGGCTGCGGAGGCAGCCGGCGGGGCGACCGCGGGCGCGGGCCTCGGGTTCTCGAAGGGGTCGTCGTCGGGGTTCCAGGGTGTCTCCTCGGCAGGCGCGGAAACCGGTTCGGGCGCGGCGCCCGGCACGGTGCCGCTCGCCACCTGGGCGATTAGCTTGTCGAAGATCGCCGTCAGCTCCGGCGCCTTTTGCTCGGTCTTGGCCGGCGTCTCGAGCACCTGGCCGACACGCTCGAGTTCAGCGATGAGGTCGGCACGCTTGTTCGCCGGCTCGCCGTTGCGGGCGGCGGCGACAAGATCAGCCACCGCATCCGAGCAGCGCAGGAAGAGGCCGGTCGGCGCCTCCTGCACCGGCACGCGCCCGGTGCGCAGGTGATCGAGCGAGGCCTCGAAGGCATGCGCGAAATTGACGAGGTCTGCGAAGCCGAAGGCGCCCGCTCCACCCTTCACCGAATGGATGGCGCGGAAGGCGGCATTGACATCCTCGGGATCCGTCGACCCCTCGTCGAGCGCCTGCAGCCGCGCCTCAAGCGCAGCCAGAAGCTCTTCGCACTCCTGAAAGAACGACTGCTTGAGTTCGTCGAGGAAGTCCATAGCCGGCCAACTAGTTCTTGAAGCGCTCGAGCAGCGCCAGCAGCGTTGTCGGTTCGAAGGGCTTGACCATCCAGGCGGTCGCCCCGGCGCGGCGGCCTTCGGCCTTGGCGTCGGGACCGTTCTCCGTGGTCAGGATGATGATGGGCGTCTGTTCGCCGCCCGGGCGGGCGCGGCATTCGCGGGTGAATTCGATTCCGTTGAGGATCGGCATGTTGAGGTCGGTGATCACCACGTCGGGCTTGGCCTCCTGGAAGCGCGCCAGACCCTCCTCGCCGTTCTCCGCCTCCACGACGTCGTGGCCGGCCGAGCGCAGGGTCATGCACAGGAGGTCCCGCAGGGTCTTGGTGTCATCGATGGCTAAGATCTTCACGGCCTCACTCCACACTCAGAGGGCCATCGTTCAAGTCGATCCCAAACGCGTCGAAGGACGCGAGGCAGGACGCCGACGGCTTTCTAAGGACAACGCGCTGGCCGCACTGCGCCGCGCTCTTCGCAGCCGCCACGAGCAGCTGCACCCACATCGCCGGCAGGGCGTCTATTGCATCGGCATTGATGGCAATACTTTCGCCCTGCTGCAGCGCAACCAATATCTGATTGCGAATGGCGACAGCGTCAGCCTGCGAATAGCTTGTTGGTATTGCGACAGAGACGACCATCTTCTGCTACCGCCCGAATTTTGTCTCATTCGTTTCTCGGACGGCAGGCGTTAAAATTAAATTGATGCAGCGGCGGGCCGATGCCGCGGGGCCTATCGATCCTGCCTTCCCCGACAAGACGCGTCCCCTCGCCGGCGACGCAGCCGGGCTCGCCGCTGCAAGGCGGTCAGGGAACATCCGTTACCGCGGGGAGCCCCGGCTTGCCTCGTGGAGGCCGCGAGGGCGAGCGCGATTCGCCATCTGCGGCAGCCCGTGCGGGGCTATTCCCCTCCCGCGCCGCCCGGCGTCGTTGGGCGGCTCCTTGCGGACAACCTTCTCCCAGGGCAGCTTGCCGCCCCAGTAGCCGTCGAAGCGCTCGGGCACGAGCTGCTCGTTCGGCATCCGGGAGACGAACTTGTAGGGGCCGGTGCCGATGGCGCCTTGCCCGAGCTGAAGCCCTCGTTTGCCGTGTCCTCTGGTGGAGAAGTCCCCGGCGGCCCTGGAGGAGACGACGAAGAGCCAGATGCTCGCCGCCGTCGGCATCGACGCGCAGGCGAACGCCCTGCCCGGCGCCGTCCATTCCCGGCCAGGACAAGCGGCGGGTTCTCTCTCACCATGGCGGGCTGGGGCACGCTGACGGGCGAGGCCAACCACACGCTCTCCTGCCTGTTCCACACCAACGACCCGAAGACGAAGCTCGGCGCCTTCAACGTGCGGGCCTGTTCCAACCCGGTGATGGACAAGGTCATCGAGGAGAGCAACAGGCTCGTGGCCGTCGATCGCCCCTCCCTGCCGATCGCCGCCGTCGCACCGCCTGGGCCAAGCAGAAGGACAAGGTGACCATCGTCCCGCGCGCCGACGAGGCCACGCTGGCCATGAACATCGCGCCGGCGCGGTGGTAACGTTCCCCGGCGAGCGGCCCCGGCCCGGGACGCAACGTCCGGGCCGGGATATCCGATACGATTACAAGGCGTGATCGCCGAACGGGGCGCGGCGAGGTATCATCGGGCGGTCGGGGTCACCGGCCATGACAACGGTCGCCACGTTCTCCATCGCCTTCACCCGCATTCTCGCCCCCTCGGGCGAGCTCGTTGCACCGCTTCCCGCCTTCGCGGCCGATCCCGCCGAGCTCGTTGCGCTTTTCCGCGCGATGGTGCTGACGCGCACCTTCGACGCCAAGGCGGTGGCGCTGCAGCGCACCGGCCGGCTTGGCACCTATGCCTCCTCGCTCGGGCAGGAGGCGGTCGCCGTCGGCATCGGTGCCGCCATGCGCCCCGCTGACGTTCTCGTGCCGAGCTTCCGGGAGCACGGCGCCCAGCTCATGCGCGGCGTGAGCGCCAAGGAGCTCCTGCTCTTCTGGGGCGGCGACGAGCGCGGCAACGATTTCGCCGGGCCGCGCGAGGATTTTCCCGTCTGCGTGCCGGTGGGCTCGAATGCGCCGCACGCGGTCGGCGTCGCCCTCGCCTTCCGTCTGCGCAAGGAGAAGCGGGCCGTGGTCTGCGTCGTCGGCGACGGCGCGACGTCGAAGGGCGATGTGGCGGAGGCGCTCAACATGGCGGGGGTGTGGAAGGTTCCCGCCGTCTTCGTCGTCAACAACAACGGCTGGGCGATCTCCGTGCCGCTGGAGAGGCAGACGGCGGCCGTCACGCTCGCCCAGAAGGCGGTCGCTGCCGGCATCCCGGGCGAACAGGTGGACGGCAACGACGTCATCGCCGTGCGCAGCGTCCTGGAGCGGGTGCTTGCGCGGGCGCGCGATGGCGGCGGCCCGAGCCTCGTCGAGGCCGTGACCTATCGCCTGTCGGACCACACGACCGCCGACGACGCGAGACGCTACCGCGACGATGCGGAGGTGAGCCGCCATTGGGCCGAGGAGCCGCTCGTCAGGCTGCGCACCTATCTGACGCAGCGCGGCATCTGGACCAAGCAGGATGAGGAGACGCTCCTCCAGGAGTGCGGCCGCGCGGTCGAGGAAGCCGCGAGCGCCTATCTCGCCACGCCGCCGCGCGAACCGGCCGCCTTCTTCGATCATACCTTTGCCGCGCTGCCCGCCGATCTTGCCGAGCAGCGCGCGGGCATGACCGCCGAACGGCGAGGTGAGCCATGAGCGAGGTCAGTCTCGTCCAGGCCGTCAATCTGGCGCTGAAGCGCGCCATGGCGGAGGATCCGCGCGTCATCGTGCTGGGCGAGGACGTGGGCGTCGACGGCGGCGTCTTTCGCGCGACCGAAGGCCTGCTCGCCCTCTACGGAGAAGAGCGCGTCCTCGACACCCCGCTCGCCGAGGCCGCCATCGCGGGCGTGGCGATCGGGCTCGCGGCACAGGGATTCCGGCCCGTGGCCGAGATCCAGTTCACCGGCTTCGCCTACAGCTGCATCGACCAGATGCTCAATCACGCCTCGCGGCTGCGCACCCGCACCTGCGGGCGCCTGACCTGCCCGATGGTGCTGCGATCGCCGGGCGGCGGGGGCATCCGCGCCATCGAGCATCACTCGGAGAGCCCGGAGGCGATCTTCGCCCACATTCCAGGGCTCAAGGTCGTGATCCCCTCGTCGGCCGCACGCGCCTACGGGCTCCTCCTCTCCGCGATCCGCGACCCCGACCCGGTCATCTTCCTGGAGCCGACCAGGCTCTACCGCGTCTCGCGCGGGGAAGTGGCGGACGACGGCGCGGGGCTGCCGCTCGAGCGCTCCTTCATTCTGCGCCCCGGCACGGACGTGACCCTGGTGGCCTGGGGGGCGATGATCCGGGAGACACTGGCGGCAGCGCAGCAGCTCGCCGACGAGGGCATCGAGGCGGAGGTCATCGACGTCGCCACGCTGAAGCCGCTCGACACGGCCACGATCCTCGACTCGGTGGCACGCACGGGACGCCTCGTCGTCGTCCAGGAGGCACCGCTGACCTGTGGCTTCGGCGCCGAGATAGCCGCCCGCGTCGCCGGCCGCGGTCTCATGAACCTTGTCGCGCCGATCGAACGCGTCGCCGGTTACGATACCGTGATGCCGTATGCCCGCACCGAAACCTTCTACATGCCCGACACGGCGCGCATCATGGCGGGCGTGCAGCGTGTGATGAGCTACGCATGAACGAGTTCCGCCTGCCCGATCTCGGCGAGGGCCTGCAGGAGGCCGAAATCGTCGCCTGGCACGTGACCGCGGGCGATCACGTCGTCACCGACCAGCCGCTCGTCGCGGTCGAGACCGAGAAGGCGGTGGTGGAAATCCCCTCGCCACGATCGGGGCGCATCGCCGAGCTCCTTGCTCGCCCGGGCGAGCGGGTGCAGGTCGGGGCGCCCCTGCTCGTCTTCGAGACCGAAGGCACGAGCCGCGAGACCGGCACCGTCGTGGGCGAGCTCGCCCCGGCCGAGCCGGCCCCGGCCGCACCACGGGGCACCGCCCCGCAGACCACCCCGGCCGCCGGCCCGGCGCCCGGTCGCGCCCCGGTCCGCGCCGCCCCGGCGGTTCGCGCACGGGCGAAGGCACTCGGTGTCGATCTCACGCGCGTGACGCCGAGCGGGACGGACGGCACCGTCACGCTTGCCGATGTCGAGGCTGCCTCCGGCGGTCTGGCGAAGGTGGGGGAAGGGGAGCGCGAGACGACGGGCGAGGCGCTGCGCAGCGCGCGCCGGACGATGGCGCTCAATATGGCCCGCGCCGGCCGCGAGGTGGTGCCGGCGACACTCATGGACGACGCGGATATCGAGGGCTGGCGCCCCGACGAGGACGTGACGGTGCGGCTCATCCGCGCCATCCTCGCAGGCTGCGAGGCAGAACCCGCCCTCAATGCCCGCTTCGATGGAGCGAGCCTCGCAGTGCACCCCAATCCGCGCCTCGACCTCGGGATCGCCGTCGACGACCCGGAAGGGCTCTTCGTGCCCGTGCTGCGCGACGTCGGGGGCGATGATGCGGCCGGCTGGCGCCGGCGCATCGACGCGCTGAAGGCCGCCGTGCGCGACCGCAGCCTGTCCCCGGCCGATCTGCGCGGCGCGACCTTCACCTTGTCGAATTTCGGTACGATCGCCGGCCGGCACGCCACCCTCGTCGTCGTGCCGCCGCAGGTGGCAATCCTCGGGGCAGGACGAACCGTTGACCGGCCGGTCCGCTCCGGCGGAGGCATCGTGCTCCGGCGCATGCTGCCCCTCTCGCTCACCTTCGACCACCGGGCCATCACCGGCGGCGAGGCGGCGCGCTTCCTGCGCGCGGTCATCGCGGACCTCGAGCGCATGGGCTGAGCAGCCCGGCGGCGGCGCCCCCTTTGCCGCCTCGCATACCGCCCTATATCTACGCCCAAGAGAACGCATCCGCAGAGCACGCAAGGAGACCGGATGGGGAGTGTACCGGCCCGCGCGAAGCGTTCGCCGTCGGGATCGCGCGGCGCGGCAACGGCTCCCGCGCAAGCGATCATGGCCGGAATTGTCTTGGGTCAAATCGCGGCCGGGCCGTCGATGCTATGCGAAGGTTGCGTTCTCGAGCGATCTCGCGCCGGTGAGCGACACCGGTCCGCACCGGGGGGATGATCGCGAGGCGCTGGGCTTGCGGATCGATCGCGGCGACGCGAATGTGCGGCTCACCGTTCGGTCCATCGCACCCGCACAGGAGGAATGCCATGGAACGCCATTTTCTCCCCAGCCTATTCGGACGGAGTGGCAGGGCGGTGGGCGATGTCTTCGCCGACCTGCAGAAGGAGATCGATCAGGTCTTCGACGATTTCCTGGGCCGGCGCTGGCCCATGAGCGTCGGGGCGATGGGTCAATTCACGCCGTTGGTCGATGTCGCCGAGACGGCCGACGCCATCGACATCACTGCCGAGCTGCCAGGCTGCGATCCGAAGGACGTCGAGGTGACGGCCACTGACAGCACACTGACCATCCGCGGCGAGAAGAAATCCGAGAAGGAGACGAAGGACAGGAATTGGCAGATGGTCGAGCGCTCCTACGGCGCCTTCGTCCGCACGCTGCCCATCCCCTTCGCGGTCGACCCGGCGAAGGTCGACGCCACCTTCGACAAGGGCCTGTTGAAGATCCACCTTCCCAAGCCGCCGGAAGCCAAGAGCGAAGCGAAGAAGATCACCATCAAGTCATAACCGCTCCGGCCACGGCCGGGACAACGAGAAGCCCGCAGCAGCGCGAGCGGGGGCGCGCCTTCCCGTCGCAACGGACGGGGCGGCGCGCCTGCCGGGCGCGGGCTTCATTCTGATCACCACACGACAGGGCGTCGCCACCCCGGGTTGACGGCCCCCCTCCCCCCTTCCGATCCTCGACCGGGCGTGAACTCACCTCGGTCTCGATTGCCGGAAGCACGAGGGACTATGCTTCCCTTCGCAAGGTACGACATCGAGCCCGGGGCCGATCAGCGCCACACCCAGCCGGCATCGGCCCTGTCGCCCGACGACAGGGGGGCACGATCCCATGACGGCGAATTCCGAGACGGCGCTGCACGCAAAGCCCGTTGCGAGGAACGACAGGGAGCCGGTCGGCGTCTTCGCCGATCTTGCGATGCTCATCGGCGCCTTGAGATCGTCACCCCAGAAGGCCCCGCTCGCCTTCCTCACCGCCGCGATCGTCGGCGTGGTCGTTGCGACGGTCATCGGGCAGATCAGGCTGAACGCCTGGCACCAGCCGTTCTACGATGCGTTGGCGCAGAGGGATCTCGGCCGGTTTGTCCACCAGCTCCTTGTCTTCGGCGCAATCGCCACAGCGCTGCTCGTCCTCAACGTCGCCCAGACGTGGCTGCATGAGATGCTCAAGATGCGCCTGCGCGCGGGCGCGACGAATGATCTCGTCAGGCAATGGCTCATGCCCGGGCGTGCCTCGAAACTCGCATGGTCCGGGACCATCGCCGTCAACCCCGACCAGCGCATCCACGAGGACACGAGACATCTGACCGAGTTGTGGGTGGACATGGCGGTGGGACTGTTCCAGTCCGCCCTGCTGCTCGCGAGCTTCACTGCCGTGCTCTGGATCCTCTCGCGGGACGTCGTATTCACCTATGCCGACCGGACGTTCGCCATCCCCGGATACATGGTGTGGTGCGCCCTGTTGTACGCCGCAACGGGGTCCTGGCTGAGCTGGCGGGTCGGTCGGCCGCTCATTGCCATGAACGCCGAACGCTACGCCCGCGAGGCGGACTTGCGCTTCCTGCTCGTCCATACGAGCGAGCATGCGGACGCCATCGCCCTCTACCGCGGCGAGAAGGACGAGCACCTGCGGCTGCGCCGCGAGGTCGACTCGGTGCTCTCGGTCATGCGCCAGCTCGTCGGCGCTCACACCCGGCTGACATGGGTGACGGCCGGTTACGGCTGGTTCGCCATCGTGGCCCCCGTCGTGGTCGCGGCGCCGGGTTATTTTTCCGGCGAGCTGTCCTTCGGTCGGCTGATGATGGTCGTGGGCGCCTTCTTCCAGGTCCAGCAGGCGCTGCGCTGGTTCGTCGACAACTTCAGCCGCATTGCCGACTGGCGCGCCACGCTCCTGCGCGTGGCCGCCTTCCGCCGCGCCCTGATCGAGGTCGAGGCCCCGGGCCGGAAGGCGGAGCGCATCGAGCTCGTCGCGCATCCCGACCGCGCATTGGCCTTCGAAGACCTGCGCATCGTCTCCGGCACCGGCAGTGCCACCCTCAACGCCGGCCGCATCGAGATCGCTCCCGGGGAACGCATCCTCATCGTCGGAGGCCCGGGGATCGGCAAGAGCGCGCTCTTCCGCGCGATGGCAGGGCTCTGGCCCTGGGGGCGTGGCCGCATCAGCCTGCCCCCGCGCGACGGCATCATGTTCCTGCCGCAGCGCCCCTATATTCCGATTGCCCCTCTGAGGGCCATCCTGTCCTATCCGAAAAGGCCAGCGGCCTTCGCCGACGGCGTGCTGATCGGCGCCCTGCAGCGCACCGGCCTCTCCCACCTCGTCGGCCAGCTCGACTCACGCCAGCGCTGGGACAAGGAGCTGAGTGTCGACGAGCAGCAGCGCATTGCCATTGCGCGCGCGCTGCTGCATCGGCCGCAATGGCTCATCCTCGACGAGGTCATCGATGCGATCGACACCGAACACCGCCGGCGCATCCGCTCGCTCTTCGAGGACGAGCTGGCGGAAACGACGGTCGTCAGCCTGGGACGCCACGCCCGGCGGGAAGGCTTCTACACGCGCATCCTGCGCATGACGCGACACACCAATCGGGCGGGTTTCGCCCCGCCGGACAGCGCCTCTCCAGCACTGGCCCCGGCGGCGGCCGGCACCGGGCGATCGAAGGCCGGTTCGGGCTGAGGCAAGGCACACGGCCCGCCGTGGTCTGCCTCGCAGAACTCGCTGCTCCGGGGCGGGGCCGACGCGGCACGAACCGCCGCGCCTCCAGGCTATGGCGCCGAGCCGGCACCGTCGGAGGGCATGCCCCGCTCCCAGCCGTGGGCCTCCTCCAGGAGGGCGATCACTTCGCCGTCCTCCACCTGCGTGAAATCCAGGTAATGCATCCCGATCGCCATCAATGCCTCGGGCACATGGAGGCAGACGATCTCGTCGGCTTCCACTTCCAGGCGGTCGAGCGTGTCCTGCGCCGCCACGGGCGTGGCGATGACGACCCGCGCCGCGCCCGCTCCCTGCAGCCCCTTGAGTGCCGCACGCATCGTCGCCCCCGTCGCGATGCCGTCGTCGACCACGATCACGGTCCGTCCCTTCACCGACACCGGCGTGCGGTTGCCGTGATAGAGCACGCGGCGGCGCTCGATCTCCGCGAGCTGGCGGGCGCATTCGTCGCGGATGTAGTCCTGCCGCACGCGCAGCTCGCGCACGAGAACCTCGTCGATCACCATCTGGGGATCGGCCCCGTCGACGACGGCGCCCAGGGCGAGCTCCGGCTGCCAGGGCACGCCGATCTTGCGCACGAAGATGACGTCGAGCGGCGCCCCGAGTGCGCGGGCGATCTCGTAGCCGACGGGCACCCCGCCCCGCGGCAACGCCAGGACGACAGGCCGCTCGCCGGCGAGCCGACCGAGCCTCGCAGCCAACTGCCGTCCTGCAGACCTGCGATCCGCGAACATGGCTGACTAACCCGCGGGCGGCGCGAGATGGCGCAGGAACCAGCCCCGTGCGAGATCGATCACCTCGTCGAGCGCACCCGTCTCCTCGAAGAGATGAGTGGCGCCCGGCACGACGGCAAGCCTCTTCACGCAGCCGAGCGCCTCGAGCGCCGCCTGGTTGAGCGCGAGCACCGGCGTGTCGGCTCCGCCCACGATCAACAGCGTCGGCGCCCGCACCTCGGGCAGCGCGGTGGCCGCGAGATCGGGCCTGCCGCCGCGCGACACGACCGCCGCCACCGGGTTGTCGGGGCGGGCCGCGGCCACGAGCGCCGCGGCCGCGCCGGTGCTCGATCCGAAATAGCCGATCGAAAGGCCGCGCAAGTCCGGGACCTCCGGATCGGTACGCTCCGCGCCGGCTTGCTCCCTCAGCCAGCGTGTGGCGGCGAGCAACCGGTCGGCGAGCAGGGGGATGTCGAAGACAAGGCGGCGGTCGAGCGCCTCCTCCTCCGTGAGCAGGTCGAAGAGCAGCGTGGCGAGGCCGCCTTCCTGCAGGGCCGAGGCCACGTGCCGATTGCGCGGGCTGAGCCGGCTGCTGCCGCTGCCATGGGCGAAGAGCACGATACCCCTCGCCCCGGTCGGGCAGGCGAGATCGGCCGCGAGCCCGACCGGCGTGATCAGCATCGAGACCTGCCGGACATCGTGCGCCGGCGGTCGTGAACCCGCGTCCGTCATCGCGAGCTCCCATGGGGCCCGGGGCCGGTCGCGGACGAAACCCTGCCCCGCCGGCAGCCGAGCCTGCAGCAGGCTGCCCGAGCTGCCACCATTCTTCAAGGATTGGGCGCGCCGCCGCGGTACCTGCATGGTGGCTACGCGCCAAATCGGGCCTGCGCCGCCTTGACGCGGCCGCTGTCGGATTATAATTAGATCGACTAGTCGATTTATTTTTGACGACCCGTCGCGCGTCAACAGGCGATCCCCATGCGCAAGGTCGATCCCGAGAAACACGCGGCACGACGCCGCCAGATCGTCGCGGCCGCTGTCCTCTGCTTCGCGCGCAAGGGCTTCCACCGGACGAGCACGGCCGAGATCTGCGCCGAAGCCGGCATGAGCCCGGGCAACCTGTTTCACTACTTCGCCAGCAAGCAGGCGATCATCGCGGCCATCGTCGACCAGGAAGGGCTCGAGACGGCCGCCTATTTCGAAGAGGCGCGGCAGGCGGAGGACCTGTTCGGCCAGGTCCTGGGTTTCATGGACCTCGTCGCCGAACTCGCGGCCGACCCCACCTATGCGCGGCTCGCCCTCGACATCTCGGCGGAGGCCATGCGCGACGAGGAGGTCGCTGCGCGCGTCGCCCGAAACGACGCAGCGCTCCGGGGCCACCTGCGCGAGATCCTCGCCGCGGCGGCCGAGCGCGGGCAGATCGATGGCTCCCTCGACCTCGACGGGGCCGCGACCTGGATCGCCGCCCTCGTCGACGGGATCTTCGCGCGGGTCGCGGTCGACCCGGCCTTCAGGCCGACGGGCGAGAAACCGATGCTGCGGCTTCTCCTCTCCCGCTTCCTGCGATCCGGAGGGCCCGGCTGACGCGTCCGCATCCGCCGGCTCGATCGGACCATACGACTGCACGATGCTCGAGGACCCTGTGCCATGCCTGCCACCGCCCCGGCGCGGATCACCGATGTCGACGCCCTGCGCGGCTTCGCGCTCCTCGGCATCCTGGTCGTCAATTCCTGCGCCTTCGGCTCGGTCTACTACGGCACAGGGCTCGTCGACCCTGCCTTTACGGCGCCCCAGGACACCGCTGTCCGCTTCCTCGTCACGTTCCTGTTCGAGGCCAAGTTCTACCTCCTCTTCTCCTTCCTCTTCGGCTACAGCGTCACCTTGCAGATGCGCTCGGCCGAGCAGGCCGACGAGCAACTGATGCCGCGCATGCTGCGGCGGCAGCTCGGCCTGTGGGTTATCGGCCTCGCGCATGCGGTCCTCCTGTTCCACGGCGACATCCTGACGACCTATGCCGTGCTCGGCCTCGCCCTCCTAGGGCTGCGCCGCCGACCCGAGCCGCGCCTGCTCACCCTCGCCGGCCGGCTGATCATCGTCACGGCGGCGGCCTGGGGACTGGTCGGCCTTCTCCAGCTCCTGAACGGCGAAGGGCTCGATACGGCAGCGGCGCTCGCGACCGTGCGTGGCGCCGAGCTCGACTATCGGGGTTCCGTGGCGACCGTGATCAGCCGGAACCTGCGGCAGCTTCCGGAGACCGCGGTCGTCATCGTCCTCGCCCAGGCGCCCTGTGCCCTTGCGATGTTCCTCATCGGCTTCGTCGCGGGCAGACGACGGCTGCTCGAACGCGATCAGAACCGGCGCCCACTCGAGACCCGCCTGCTGCGGCTGGGTGCCACGGTCGGACTGCCCGGCGCCCTGTTCTGCGCCGGCACAGCGACCTTCCTCGTCGGAAGCGGCTGGGAAGTGCTGGGTCTGGCAGTGGGTCTGGCGAGCGCGCCCTTCCTGACCGGTGCCTATGTCGCAGCCCTGCTGCGCATCTTCCAGACGCGCGGCGGCACGAAGATCGCGGCAGTGCTCGCGCCCGCCGGGCGCATGGCGCTCACCAACTACCTGCTGCAATCGCTCGCCTGCGCCGTCCTCTTCACGGCCTACGGCTTCCGCCTGGTCGGGCAGGTCCCGCCCTGGGCCGTGGCTGCGATCACGGTCGCCCTCTTTTCCACCCAGATCGCCCTCAGCGCCGCCTGGTTGCGGCACTTCGCCTATGGGCCGGTGGAGTGGCTCTTGCGCGCGCTGACGGTCGGTGCCTGGCCGACCTGGCGGCGGCGCCAGCCGTCGGTGGCCGTCTAAGGCCCACCATCCGCTGCCGCGACGACAGCCCTTGCCAGTGCGAGATCGTGCCGAACCCGGTCGATGGCCGCCGTCGTGCTGGCCTTGTCGACCTGCGGGATCTCGAGGCTCACGGGAATCTCCGGCGGCAGGGCGCGCAGGATGGCGCGCAGGTCAAGCCCTCCCTCGCCGGGTGGCAGCCGCTCCGCCCGCGCCGTATGCAGCATGGCCTCGATGCTCGCCGGCCGCTCTGCCGGTGCATCGCAGAGCTGCATGTAATGGCACCTCGCGGCGGGGATGGCCGCGAGGTCGGCGACGGTCGAGCCCGCGCGGTCGAAATGCAGGGCATCGACGAGCACCCCGGCATTGGCCGCGCCCGCTCCTTCAACGATGCGCCCGGCGGTCGCGACATCCGGAACGTCGGTCCAGGGCATGGGTTCGAGGTCAATGGTGAGATCGAAGGCGCCCGCAAACGCGGCGAGTTCCGCCAGGTGCTCCGCCGCCCTCGCCGCGTCCGGATCGTTGCCGGCCACCAGCACGTGGCGCGCGCCGAGCATCTGGGCCACCGCCAGCAGCGCCTCGCAGTCGCGGGCGGAGAACGCCGGCACGAGCCGCAGGATCTCGACATCGAGGACGCGAAGACCGGTGTCGTTCAAGGCCGCGAGGGTCGCGGCGCGCAATCGCGCGTCCTTCGTCACGTCGTAGATCGGCTCGCTGACCGTTGCCGGGGCGAGCCGGATACCGACGGCGTCGAAGCCTGCGTCCGCCGCGAGGCGGATGAGATCCGGCGGCGTGAAATCGAGCACGGTCAGGTGCGAGAGCGAGAACAGGCGTGTCATGGGGTCCCGGGGTGGATGACAGGCGACAGTCGCGGCATGGTCACGCCGCCGGAGCGAGCGCGACGCGAGCTCCCGCCTGGGCCGAACGCCCGACGGCAAGCACCGTTTCGAGCGTGCGCAGACCGTCCGCGGCATCGACGAGCGGCGCTTCCTCGCCGCGGATGACGCGCAGGAAATGCCGCATCTGCTCGACAAGCGGATCGGCCGGCGTGACGGGAGCGATCTCGCGGGCAAGAGGCGCGCTCCATCCCCGGCCGCGCGGATAGCTCCAGACTTCGAGCATGGGGAGCGACAGCGTGCCCTCGGTGCCGCTGACGAGGTAGCAGCTCTCGAACTGCCGCGGATAGAGCCGGTTCTCGCCGGCGCTCAGCTCCCAGGAGTAGGGGCCGGCCGCCGCGTCGGACACGCAGAAAGTCCCGACCGCCCCGTCGGCGAAGAGGACGGCGGCGGCGGCGCTGTCCTCCACCGGATGCCGGCGCGCCACGTTGGAGGCGACCGCCTGCACCGCGACGATGTCGCCGCAGATGAAGCGCAGATTGTCGATGTCGTGGACAAGGTTGATGAGCACCGGACCGCCCCCCGGCTGCACGCGCCAGGACACCTCGAAATAGTCGTCCGGCTTCAGGACGAGGCAGGTAGCCACGACACAGGTGATCCGGCCGAGCTGTCCCGAGCGCACGATCTCCCGGGCCTTGCGCAGGATGGGATTGTGCCGCCGGTAATGCCCGACGAGGACGGGCACGCCCGCCCGCGCCTGGGCCTCGACGAGCCGCCGGCCCTCCTCCAGTCCGTCGGCGAGCGGCTTCTCGACGAGCACCGGCACGCCGGCCGCAAGGCAGGCGAGCGCCCCCGGCACGTGCAGCTGGTTCGGTGTCGCGAGAACGACGCCGTCCGGCCGCACGGTCTGCAGCATCGCCTCGATCGCGTCGAAGACCGGAACGCCCGCGCCCGCGATGCCGCGCGCGGACGGGGAAGGATCGACGATGGCTGCGAGCTCGGCCTCGGGCAGCGCCTCGATGACGGCGATGTGGCTGCGCCCGATGGCGCCCGCGCCGACCACGGCGATCCGGGTCCACGTCATCGGGTTGTTCCTCCTTCGCGGGCGCTCGTCGCATTCAGCGCAGAGGCACGGCGAGCGGCCGGCTGTCGCGCCGCTGGGCCGCGAGCCGCACGGGGGCGTTCGCCGCGCCGTAGCCCACGTAGCCACGGCGCTCGACGATCTCGAAGAAGACGCCGCCGACGACGGCATGCGTGTAGACCTGGAAGAACTCGCCCTCGTCGTTGCGCTCGTAGAGGATCTCGTTCGCCCTCAGGGCGGCGATGCGCTCGGGCGCGAGGTCGTAGCGCGCCTCGAGGTCGTCGTAATAGTTGTCGGGGATGTCGAGGAAGGTCAGGCCGCTGGCCCGCATGGCTTCGACGGCGGCGAAGATGTCGTCGGTCGCGAAGCTGACGTGCTGGGTGCCGGAGCCGAAGAAGTCCGACAGGAAGCGGCCGGACATGGTCTGGGCCGCCTGCGAACCGTTCAGCACGATGCGGACATGGCCGTCGGGCGCCTCGACCGCGCGGCTGAGCACGAGCCCGCCGGGATCCGCCACCTCGACCTGCGACCGCTGCTCGAGCGCGAAGATCGACGTGTAGAACAGGAGCCAGGACAGCATCTCGTCGTACTGCATCGACTGTGCGACGTGATCGACCCTTCTCAGGAGCGGCGCTGCCTCCGCCTCGTCGCGGGGGACGAAATCGTGGTGCCAGATATCGGCGAGGTCGCCCTTGGGCTCGGTGAAGTAGATGAGGCTGCCGCCCACGCCCCGAATGGCCGGGATCGTGAGTTCGCCCGGGCCGACCGGCTGGCTGAAGGGCACCGCCTGCAACGCTGCAGCGCGGCGCAGGGTCTCGCCGACGTCCGTGACGCGAAGCGCGAGCGCGCAGATGCCGGGGCCGTGGGTGATGTAGTGGGCGTGGCCAAAGCCCTCCTTGTCCATGTTGAGGACGATATTGATGTCGCCCTGGTGCCAGTGCTCGACGGCCTTGCTCACGTGCCGGCCGCTCAGCCTGAAGCCCATGGCCGCGAGGATGACGCCGAGCTGGGCACCGGCCTCCTCGTCCACCGCGAATTCGATGAACTCGACGCCCGCGATCTGCGACCGCCTCGGCAGGACGGCGGCGGTGCCGGGGCAGCTGCGTGCCACGTCGTCTTCGAGGACGCGCAGCGAGCGCAGGCCGTCGACGGCCGTGCGCGCGGCGGAGCCGGCGCGGAACTGGTCGTTGAAGATCTCGAGCGACAGCGGGCCGTCGAAGCCCGTCGCCTCCACCGCCTGCATGAAGGCGCCGACCGGCAGGTCGCCCTGGCCGGGGAAGCAGCGGAAATGCCGGCTCCAGGAGAGGATGTCGAGATCGAGCTTCGGTGCGTCGGCGAGCTGCACCATGAAGATGCGGTCGCCGGGGATGGCGCGGATCGGTTCCACCGGCAGGCTGCGGGAGAGCACATGGAAGCCGTCGAGGATGATGCCGACGTTCGGATGGTCGGCGCGGCGCACGATCTCCCAGGCGTCGCGGTAGTCATTGACGTGGCGCCCCCAGGCGAGCGCCTCGAAGCCGATGCGCAGGCCCCGCCGGGCCGCACGCTCGCCAAGCTCGCGCAGATCCGCCGCGGCCCGGTCGATGCCGCCCAGGGACTGGGCGGCAACATTGCTGCAGACGAGGAGGAGATCGGTTTCGAGCTCCTGCATCAGGTCGAACTTCCGCTCGGCGCGCGCGAAGGCGCGGGCGCGGTACGGCTCCGGCAGGCCCTCGAAATCGCGGAACGGCTGAAAGGCGAAGAGCGTGAGGCCGAGATCGCTCACCATCCGCCCAACATCCCGTGGCGTGCCGGGAAAGGCGATGAAGTCGTTCTCGAAGATCTCGCAGCCCGTAAAGCCGGCTGCCGCGATTGCCCTGAGCTTCTCGTCCAGGGTGCCGCTCAGCGACACGGTGGCGATCGAGGTCTTCATGGGAAGTCCCCCCGCAATCTCTGGCGGGCGCCTGACGCGCCCATCCGCGTTCAGGCCGCGAGGCCGCCGCCGAGGAAGAGCTGGCCGATGCGCGGGTCGTGCAGGATCCTGTCCGCCTTGTCGACGATGCGCGTCTGGCCGAGCTCGAGCACGATGCCGTAGTCGGAGATCTCGAGCGCCGAGCGCGCGTTCTGCTCGACCATGAGGATCGACACGCCCCGGGCGCGCAGGTCCTTCAGGATGCCGAAGGTCTCCTGCACCATCATCGGCGAGAGGCCGATGGAAGGCTCATCGATGAGCACGAGCTTGGGGTCGAGCAGCAGGCCGCGCACGATCTCGAGCTGCTTCTGCTCGCCGCCGGAAAGCGTCGAGGCCTGCTGATTGGCCTTCCTGCGCAGGACCGGGAAGCGGTCGAGCGCCGCCTCGATGCGCCGCGGCATGTCGGTGATCGACCGCCCGGCGGCAACCGCGCCGAGCTCGATGTTGTGGCGCACGGACAGCTCGGGAAAGATGTTGCGCCCCTGCGGCACGTAGCAGATCCCGGCCTCCAGCAGCCGGCGCGGCGGCGCATTCGTGACGTCGCGACCGAGGAAGCGGATCGAACCGCTGCGCACCTTCAGGAGGCCGAAGATCGCCTTGAACGCCGTCGACTTGCCCGCGCCGTTCGGGCCGATGATCGTCGTGATCGCGCCCTTCGCCACGTCGAAGCTCGTCCCGTTGAGGATCGTCATCGGCCCGTAGCCGCCGACGATGTCGCGGACCTCGAGAACGATGTCGTTCATGCTCTGCACTCCTCAGTGCCCGAGATAGGCGTCGATGACGGCGGGGTTCCGGCGGACCTCCTCGGGACGGCCTTCCGCCAGGACCCTGCCTTCGGCCATGACCACGACACGCGTGCACAGGGACATGACGAAGTCCATGTTGTGCTCGATGACCACGAATGTCGCCCCCTGCTCGCGGTTCATCGCCTGCAACCGGTCCTTCAGGTCGCCGAGCATCGTCAGGTTCACGCCGCCGGCCGGCTCGTCGAGCAGGACGAGGCGCGGGCCGGCCATGAAGGCCATGGCGGCGTCGAGGAGCTTCTGCTGGCCGTAGGAGAGCCCGCCCGCCTTCTCGCCGGCGAGATGGCTCATCTTGAAGAAGCCGATCATCCGGTCGGCAGCCGCCGTCAGGCCGGCGTCGCGCGGGCCGAGAAGCCGGCTCAGCATCGTGCCCTTGTGCTCCTGCCCCGCCAGGATCAGGTTCTCGCGCACCGAGAGCTGCGGAAAGACCTGGAGGAGCTGAAAGGTGCGGCTCACGCCGAGCCGGTTCAGCTCCGACGGGCGCATGCCGGTCACCACCCGCCCGTCGAGCCTGACCTCCCCGTCCGTCGGCGCGAGCTGGCCGAGGATGCAGTTGAACGTGGTCGACTTGCCGCAGCCGTTGGGACCGATGAGGCCGAGGATCTCCCCCTCCTCCACGTGGAAGGACACGCCGTCGACCGCCTTGATGCCCCCGAAGTGCTTGCGCAGCCCGGAGACTTCGAGCACGCGAGCCATCACGCTGCCTCCGAATTGAGGACCGGCTTCGCCGCCGCGCGCGCCTGTGAGGCGGCGCGGGTGCGACGGGCGGTCAGATGACGGTCGAGGATGCCGAGGATGCCGGTGGGCGAGATGACGAGCAGCACCATGACGAAGACGGCATAGGCGATGAGATACCAGCCCTCCATGAAGCGCAGCCACTCCGGCAGGAGCACCGCGATGAGGGCACCGAGGAACGGGCCGAGGAAGAAGCCCGCCCCGCCGACGATGACCATCATCAGGAGATTCAGTGACAGGGCGAGGGTGAAGGGGGTCGGGTCGACAAACTCGACGAGCGGCGCGTAGAAGGCGCCCGCCACGCCCCCGAGCGCCGACCCGATGGCGAAGGCCATCAGTGTGTAGCGCCGGGTGTCGACGCCGAGCGACAGGGCCCGCACCGGATTCTCGCGGAGCGCGACGAAGGCGCGCCCCCAGGGCGAACGCACCAGCCACCAGACCGCGAAGCTCACGACCGCGAGCGCGCCGAGGCACAGATAGTAGAAGGGCAGCGGCTTTGCCGTCGCGATGCCGAGCACCGACGGGCGCGGCACGCCGACGATGCCGTAGATGCCCTTCGTCAGCCACTCCTCGTTGCGGAACACGAGATAGGCGAGCGTCGAGAAGGCGAGCGTGACGAAGGCGAGATAGTGGTGCTGCACCCGGAGTGCGGGATAGCCGAGAAGCCACCCGACGGCGAAGGAGACAGCAAGCGCCGCGGCGAGCCCGACGACGAAGGGAAAGCCGCTCGTCGTCAGGATGGCGACCGCATAGGCGCCGATGCCGACGAAGGCCCCCTGGGCGAGCGATATCTGGCCGGCGTAGCCGAGCGTCAGGTTGAGGCCGATGGCGGCGATGGTCATGACCGCCCACAGGCTGAGGATGTAGATGCCGTAGCGGTTGAGCGCGAGCGGCAACAGGACGAGGGCGGCGGCGCCGGCGATGCCGGCGAGCCAGGCGGCGAGAGAGCGGGTCATACCGTGCGCTCCTCCACACGACCGAGGAGCCCCTGCGGCCGGAACAGGATGATGACGATGAGCAGGAAGAGCGGCACCGCGGCGCGGTACTGCGCCGACACATAGGCCGCCGCCAGATTGTCGACGACACCCAGCAGGAGGCCGCCGGCGACGGCGCCGCGCACCTGGTTGAAGCCTCCGACGATTGCCGCGATGAAGGCGGCCTGGCCGAGGATCTCGCCCGTGGAGAACTTGGCGAGGTAGATCGGCGTCACGAGCAGCGAGCCGAGCGCGACAAGCCCCGCGTTGATGAGGAAGGTGTAGAGGATCATCCGCTCGACCGGGATGCCGACGATGCGCGCCACGGTGGGGTTCTGCGCGGTGGCCTGCATCTGGTGGCCGACCGAGGTGCGCGTCAGCAGCAGGTTGAGCGCCACCACCGCGAGCACGGCAATGACGAGCACGCCGAGGCTCTGCATCGACACGGGCACGCCCAGGACGTCGACGTTGCCGGCGGGGACGACCGACGGGAAGGGATGCGCCTCGGCGCTGTAGAGCTCCTTGACCGATTCCTTGAGGGCGATCGACAGCGCCATCGTGGCGATGGCGAGCGGCAGGACGCCGTGGCGCAGCATCGGGTCGACCAGCACGCGCTTGAACAGGAGGCCGAGGACGAGGAGCGACAACCCGATGCCGACGAGCACCGCCAGCATGAACGGCAGACCGAGGTTCATGGCCGCGAGCATGAAGAAGGCCGGCAGCATGACGAACTCGCCCTGAGCGAAGTTGATCGTCTGCGACGTCTGCCACAGCAGGGTGAAGCCGATGGCGACAACCGCGTAGATGGCACCCGTCGCAAGACCCGCGATGAGCAGATTGAGAAAATTCGACATGATCGCACTCCAGGGACGCGTTCCGCCCGTCGGTCCCTTGCAGGCCGGGAGACGCGAAGACCTCGCATTCTCCAAACCCGTTCCGTTCGGCGTCCGTGCCGTGTCGTCGGCGCGCATCGGCGCCTGTGCCCGGTGTCCCGCCCGGTCGGGAGCGCCGCGCCTTGCCGACGCTCCCGACAGTCACCTCAGTTGCCGAGCTTCGGCAGCACCTTCTTGACGACCTGCCGGCCGTTCTCGACCTCCACCAGGAAGCCCTGCCGGTCGATGTCGCCGTTCTTGTCGTAGGTGACGTCCATAAGGATGCCGGGCTCCTGCGCGGCGCTGATGGTCAAGCCGTGCAGCGTGTCGGCGAAGGCCTTGCGATCCACCTTGCCCATCTTCTCGGTCACGGCCTTAACCACGTAGACCGCGAGATAGCCCTTCAACCCGTTGTGGTCGGGGACGTAATTGTACCTCTTCTGGAACTTCTCGCGGAATTGCTGGATCGCCGGCACGGGCGCATCGGTGGTGAGGCCGACGTGGCCGCGCGCGCCGTTCGCCGCCTCCCCGGCGAGATCGATGACCTTCTGGCCGACGAGGGTCGTCTCGCCGATGAGCGGCAGGGTGAGGTTCTGGCGCTTGATCTCCTTCAGGATGCGCGCGCTCTCTTCCTCGTTGAGGTAGATGAAGGCGGCATCGGCGCCTGACGCCTTGACCTTCGCGACATCCGCCGCGAAGTCGGCCTGGCCGGCCTCGGTCGAGATGTCCGCCGCGACCTTGACGTTGCGCTTCTGCAGCTCGGCCGTGATCACGTCGCGGCCACCCTTGCCGAAGTCGTTGTTCACCCAGACGACGGCAACTGACTTTGCCTTCAGGTCGTCGGCGAGATAGGCGGCGACCTTGGGCATCGACGACTGCTGGCCGAAGGACGTACGGAAGAGATGCGTGTGGCCGGCCTTGGTCAGCTCGGCCGCCTCGCCGCCCATGATCTGCGGGACCTCGGCCTGCTGCGCGAGCGACGCCGTCACCTTCACCGATCCGGAGTAGCCGGGCCCCAAGAGGACGTAGGGCTCACCGTCGAGGGCCTTCTGTACCTGGGCACGGGCGATGCCGGGGTTCGACTGGGAATCGGCGTGGGTCACCTCGAGCTTGCGCCCCAGGATGCCGCCCTTCTCGTTGATCTCGGCGACGGCAAGGTCGATGCCATTCTTCCAGTTCGTGCCCACGGTCGCCCCGGGGCCGGAGAGTTCCGCCACGTTGGCGAGCTTGATCGTGCCGCCCGACTGAGCATGGGCCGCCGTGAGCGCCGCCAGCCCCGCCAAGGCGGCGAAGGTCGTCTTCAACACCTTCATTCCAGGTTCCTCCCTTGCACTTGTCGTTCGGCCGTTCACCGGTCGTCTTCTTGCGCCTCGCGCATCGCCATCACGGCGTCGAAGGCGCTCGCCATCGCCTCGGGCTCGGGATCGACGCCGACAAACAGGCGGAAGGCGTCGACCGCCTGGGCGATGGCGAGATCCCGCCCCGTCATGACGCGGGCGCCGGCGGCCCGTGCGTCCCTGAGAAGCGTCGTCCACAACGGCGTATAGACCGCGTCGGCGACGAACAGCCCCGCATGCAGGAGCCGCGCGTCGACCGGGCTCGCAAAATTCGGTTTCATGCCCGCAGGTGTGCCGTTGACCAGGCCGACGGCGCCGGCGAGTGTTTCCTCGATCGAGCCGGCGACGTGTGCCCGGCACCGCCCCTCGAGGGCTGAGGCGAGGTGCTCGGCCTTGCCGGTCGCGCGGTCGAAGATGCGCAGCTCGCGCACACCCTGCTCCGCCAGGGCGAAGGCGGCCGCCTTGCCGACGCCGCCGGCGCCGATCAGGGCGACCGGCCCGAAGCCGGCCTCGCGCACGAGGGGCGCGCTCACGCGGGCAAAGCCAGAGGCATCGGTGTTGTGGCCGACGAGCCGGCCATCCCGCACCACCACCGTGTTCACGGCGCCGATCATGGCGGCGGCGGGCGACAGTTCGTCGAGGAGCGGGACGACCGCCTCCTTGTAGGGAAAGGTGACGTTGATGCCGGCGAAGCCGAGGCGGCGAACGCCCTCGAGCATGGCGCGCAACGCGTCGCCGTCGGCCCCCGGCACCTCGATCAGGTGGTAACGGCAGGACAGGCCGGCGTGCTGCGCCGCGGCCTCGTGCATGGCCGGCGACGCCGAATGGGCGATCGGATAGCCGAGAAGCCCCGTGAGCAGACGCCGTTCCGGCGGCGTCGGATCGACGATCGCGGTGCGAAGTCCGGTTTCCCTGGCGGCGGCAGGCTGGAGCGCGGCCATTCGGCCCTTCCTCCCCTCAGACGTTCCCTTCGGCGCTCGTTGTCATGGCGCCTTCGAGGGGAGCATCGGTACTCTCCACCGCTAACACAAGTACCATTTTGTACGTGATGCGTAACATGATGTTATGGGCGTGCCACGGCACTTCCACGTGTTGCGGCGGCTCGCGGCGCATTTGCCACGCCCCGCATCTCCTCGCTGAGAAGCTTGACGAAATGCTCCGCGTAGACCGAGAGCGTGACGTCATTGCGCGTCATGAGAAAGGTCTTGAACTCGGTCTTCTCGCTGATCTCCAGGGCGGTGATCCCGGGCTGGCTGCCATAGGCGAGCGTGAACTGGTCGATGACCGCGATGCCAAGCCCCGCCCGGACCAGCGTGCATACCGTCGAGCCGAAGCGGGCGCGGATCGTGATCTCGAAGGAGATGCCGCTGCGCCGGAAGATGTCGGCCATGATGCGGCCGTAGGGGTCGGCGGGATCGATGCCGATGAGCGGGTGGCTCGCGATCTCGCGGGGCGTGACCTCCGTGCGGCTCGCGAGCGCGTGCCCCTCCGGCACGATGCAGAACAGGCGCCCGTGGGCAAGCTCGCGCGAGGCGATGTTGGGATGGGCGATGCTGTGGCTCATGGCCACGAGCTCGCCCTTGCCCAGGAGCAGGTAGTCGAGCGTCTCCTCCATCTTGAGGATGTTCAGGTCGATGACGAGGTCGGGATGGCGCCGCCGCAGGCGGACGATGGCCCGCGGCACCATGACCATCGAAATGCTGGGGGCAGAGCCGATCTTCAGCTCCTGCCCGGTACCGATGTCGACCCGCTCGATGAGGTAGCGCAGGTCCTCGACGTCCTTGTAGACGTTGTTGATCTGCTCGAAGATGTGCGCCGCGCGCGGGGCCGGCAGATAGCGCCCGTGGCGCCTCTCGAAGAGACGGAAGCCGAGCGATTGGTCGGTGTATTTGAGCAGCCGGCTGACGCCGGGCGCGGAGATGTTGAGAAGCCGCGCCGCCCCCGCGATGGTCCCCGTCACCAGAATCGCGCGGATGATCTCGATCTGCCGCAGCGTGACCACGACCCGTTCCCGCCGCCCTCATCGCCTCGATCTTCAGCAAGCGGCGGGGCGGGCGGGCTGTCAAGCGCGGATGCAGCGGAGGGCCCCATGCCCCGCACCGGCGAGGCACGACGGCGTGATCACAGACGCCGGGCGCCTGGGGTCGGCGGGCGGAGAGTGTGCTATCCTGATTTCCCGTGCAGCCCGCCGGCCGGGCAACGGTCGGGTGGCTTTCCGTTGCGCCGAACCGCGCTTCGGCTGACCCCCACCTCCCGGAAATCATCGCCCTTGCGGCGGAGCTGGACAGGCTCATCGGATCGCAAGACCGGGAGTGAGCGATGGAAACCCCACCCCAGATCGAGTTCCACGGCGTGGACGCAACCGATGCCGTGCGCGAGACCATCGACGCGCAGATCGGCGCGCTCGAGGAGCGCTTCGGCCGCATCACCGCCTGTCGGGTCGTGCTCAGGGGACCGGGCGGCCGCCACCGCAACGGCGGCCTCTACGAGGTCAACATCTGGCTCTCGCTGCCCGGCGGGCGGGAGGTCGCCGTGGGGCGCACGCCGCACGCGGATGTACGCTATGCCGACCTCGCCTTCGCGCTCAACGACGCCTTCAAGCGGGCCCGCAGGCGCCTGCAGGACAAGGTCCGCCGCCTGCAGGGCCAGATGAAGGTCCACGAGGCGCATCCCACCGCCACGGTGGCACGGCTCGAGCAAGGGGCCGACTTCGGCTTCCTCGAAACGAGCGACGGCCGCATCGTCTACTTTCACCGCAACAGTGTCCTGAACGAACAGTTCGATCGGCTGAAGGTCGGCACCCGGGTCGCCTATGTCGAGGAGGCCGGCGTGCAGGGCCCCCAGGCGAGCACGGTGAAGCGGCTCGGCCGGCACGGCATGCGGCCATGACGGGCACCACCGCGAGCAACGCGGTCGGGAGGGGGCCGGGCCGCTGGGAGCATTTCCCGCACGATGCCGACGTCGGTGTGCGCGGTTTCGGGGCGACAATGCAGGAAGCGTTCGAGCAGGCCGCGCTTGCCCTCACCGCCGCGGTCACCGACGCGCGGATCCGGCCGGAACACAGTGTCGCGGTGACCTGCCAGGCGCCCGATCCGGACCTGCTCTTGGCCGCGTGGCTGAACGCCATCATCTATGAGATGTCGGTGCGACGCATGCTGTTCGGAGGCTTCGAAGTCGAGATCACGGGCGGTCAGCTGCGCGGAACGCTGGCGGGGGAGCCCGTCGACGTCGCGCGGCACGCGCCCGCCTGCGAGCCGAAGGGCGCGACCTTCACGGAGCTGCGTGTCGCGCGGGAGGCGGACGGCCTGTGGACCGCCGCCTGCGTCGTGGACGTCTGACGCCAGCCGGCGCCGGCCCGCCCCCCGCC
The DNA here is from genome assembly GCF_030067675.1 of Chelatococcus albus. Classification (GTDB taxonomy): domain Bacteria; phylum Pseudomonadota; class Alphaproteobacteria; order Rhizobiales; family Beijerinckiaceae; genus Chelatococcus_A; species Chelatococcus_A albus. The sequence continues at coordinate 386,128 of NZ_JASJEV010000003.1, forward strand.
ACGCATCGCCGACCGCGAGAGGCCCGGTGACGGGCCGCACACCGTGCCGCGCCGGCGCGACAGGCAGCGGATGCCGCCGCATCGCGGCGGCCCGACAGCCAGAGGAGGATCGCGATGGATCCCCGGCGCTTCACCCAGATCGACGCCACCACCTGGCGGATCGAACCCACAGGCGCGATGCGCGTGCCGGCCGTCATCTATGCCGACGAGGACCTGATCCGCGGCATGGACGACAAGGTCGGCGTCCAGGCCTGCAATGTCGCAACCCTGCCGGGCATCGTGACGGCCTCCTATGCCATGCCCGACGCGCACTGGGGCTATGGCTTCCCCATCGGCGGCGTCGCGGCCTTCGATCCCGACGGGGGAGGCATCGTCTCGGCCGGCGGCGTCGGCTTCGACATCTCCTGCGGCGTGCGCACCATGCTCACGGACCTCGCCGTCGCTGACATCGAGCCGGTGCAGTCGCGGCTCGCCGATGCCCTCTTCCGAGAGATCCCCGCAGGCGTCGGCAGCCGGGGCGCGATCACGCTCGACACGGTGGAAATGGATCGCATGCTCACGGGCGGCGCCCGCTGGGCGGTCGAGAACGGATGGGGCGAGAGCCGCGACCTGGAGCGCATCGAGGAGGGCGGCGCCGTGCCGGGCGCCCGGCCCGATTGCGTCTCCGAGCGTGCCAAGGGGCGCCAGCGTCACGAAATGGGGACGCTCGGCTCCGGCAATCACTATCTCGAGGTCCAGGCCGTTGCCGAGATCGTCGACCGCGACGCGGCACGCGCCTTCGGTCTCGCACAGGACCAGGTCGTTGTCACGATCCACTGCGGCTCGCGCGGCCTCGGCCACCAGATCGGCACCGAATATCTGGCGGGCATGCCGGTCGCTGCCGCGGCGGCCGGAATCGCCCTGCCCGACCGCGAGCTCGCCTGCGCGCCGATCAACTCCGATATCGGCCAGCGCTATCTCGGCGCCATGCGCGCCGCCTCCAACTGTGCCCTGGCCAATCGCGAGATCCTCGGCCACTACGCGCGGCGCATCCTGCGCGACTTCTTCCCGGAAGTGGCTGTCGACCTGCTGTTCGACGTCTCGCACAACACCTGCAAGGCCGAGACCCACACCGTCGACGGCGAGCCGCGCGAGGTCTACGTCCACCGCAAGGGCGCGACGCGCGCCTTCGGCCCCGGCCACCCGAGCCTGCCGGATGCCCTGCGGGCCGCCGGCCAGCCCGTGCTCATCGGCGGCAGCATGGGCACGGGCTCCTACATCCTGGCCGGGCTCGCCTCCAGCGAGGAGAAGGCGTTCGGCTCGGCCTGCCACGGCGCGGGCCGCGCCCTGTCGCGCCATGCGGCGCTGAGGCAGTGGAGCGGGCGCGGCATCGTCGACGAGCTGGCGGCGAGGGGCATCCTCGTCTGCAGCCCGTCGGCCCGCGGCGTCGCGGAGGAGGCGCCAGGGGCCTACAAGGATGTGGGAGCCGTGGTGCTGGCGGCGGAGCGGGCGGGGCTCGCCCGCCGCGTGGCGCGCCTCAGGCCGCTGATCTGCATCAAGGGGTGAGAGCGCCGAGCCGCCCGCGCGCCCAGCCGGCGGATGCGTGATCCTCGCAGCGCGCTATGCTGGAGGCGCCTGTGGCGCCGCCGTCACCGCGCGTCGCTCGCGACCGGCCGAGGGAGAAAGACCGTCCCATGTCACCAGACGAGCTCGAGCCTGCCGATCACGCCGCCAACTCCCCTCTTCGGCTGCCGGCCGAGCGTCTCTACCGCCCCGCCGACCTGTCGGCGGTGAAGCTCGAGACGACCGCCGACCTGCAGCCGATCGACGGGCTCGCCGGCCAGCAGCGGGCGCTTGACGCCGTCCGCTTCGGCAGCCGGGTCGCGAAACCCGGCTTCAACCTCTTCGCCATCGGCTCGACAGGGGCACGCATGCATGAGGCCGTCGAGGCGATGCTGCGCGCCACCGCGGCGGACAGACCCACCCCCTCGGACTGGGTCTACGTCAACAATTTCGCCGAGCCCCACAGGCCCTGCGCGATCGAGCTTCCCGCCGGGCGGGCGCCGCAGTTTCGCGATGCCATGCGGTGTCTGATCGAGGATCTGAAGGCGGCCTTGCCGGTCGTCTTCGAGGGTGAGGACTACCAGACCCGGCGGGGCGCCATCGACGAAGCCTTCCAGAAGAAACAGGCCGACGCCTTCGCCGAGCTGCGCGGCAAGGCGGAGGCGAAGGGGATCGTCATCCTGCGCACGCCGCTCGGCTTCGCCCTCGCGCCGGCCCGCAACGGCCAGGTGGTGCCGCCCGATGAATTCAATGCCTTGCCGGAGGCTCAGAAGCGCGCGGTGCAGGAAGCCATCCAGGGCCTTGAGAAGGACCTCGAGCGCATCGTGCGCCAGATCCCCTCATGGGAGAAGGAGCGGCGCGACGAACTGCGCAAGCTCAATCGCGATACAGCCAAGCGCGCGGTCAGCCAGCCCATCGACGACGCGAAAGCCGGCTTCACGGACATCGCGCGTGTCGTCGAACATGTCGAGGCCGTGCGGACCGATCTGGTCGAGAACATCGCCATGTTCGTGATGAAGGGCGACGGGGATGAGGCCGTGACGATCGACACCGGGTCCGGCAGCCCCTTCGACCGCTACGAAGTCAACGTGCTGGTGACGCAGGCCGGGCGGGCGCAGGGCCAGCCGATCGTCCAGGAGCTGCACCCCACGCTCAGCAACCTGACCGGAAGGATCGAATATCTGTCCCGCCAGGGAGCGCTCGTCACCAATTTCCGCCTGATCAAGGCCGGGGCGATGCACCGGGCCAACGGCGGCTATCTCCTGCTCGACGCCCGCAGCCTCCTCACCGAACCCTTCAGCTGGACCGCGCTCAAGCGGGCGCTCCGGCGCCGCGAGATCGTGACCGAGGACGTGGGTCGTTTCCTGGGCTTGACCAGCACGGTCTCGCTCGAACCCGACCCGATCCCCCTCGACGTCAAGGTCATCCTGTTCGGCGACCGCCTGCTCTACTACCTCCTGGCGGCGCTCGATCCGGAACTCGGCGAACATTTCAAGGTCCTGGCCGACTTCGAGGATGACATCGATCGCTCCGCCGAGAACGAGGCCGTGCTCGCCCGCCTCATCGCCACCATCGCCCGTCACGACGGCTTGCGAGCGATCGACCGCGACGGGGTTGCCCTCGTCATCGAGCATGCGGCGCGCGTCGCCGACCACGCGGGCAAGCTCACCCTGCTCGTCGACCAGATCCGCGACCTCGTCGTCGAGGCCGACTTCTGGGCCGGAGAGGCCGACGGCGGCGTCGTCTCGCGCGCAGACGTCCAGCGCGCGCTCGACGAACGCGTCCGGCGCAATTCGCGGCTGCGCGACCGGGCCCGGGAAACGATCCTCCAGGACGTGGCCCTGATCGACACGACAGGCGCCCGCATCGGGCAGATCAACGGCCTCAGCGTCATCGAGCTGGGCGGCTTCCGCTTCGGCCGGCCGACGCGCATCACCTGCCGGGTGCGCCCCGGCCGGGGCCAGGTGGTCGACATCGAGCGCGAGGTGAAGCTCGGCGGCCCCGTCCATTCCAAGGGCGTGCTCATCCTCTCCGGGTTCCTGGCGGGGCGCTATGCCCTGGACACCCAGATGTCGCTCTACGCGAGCCTCGTGTTCGAGCAGTCCTACGCGGGCGTCGAAGGCGACAGTGCTTCGTCGGCCGAGCTCTATGCGCTCCTCTCCGCCCTCGCCGGCATCGCCCTGCGCCAAGACATCGCGGTGACCGGCTCGGTCAACCAGCACGGGGAGATCCAGGCGATCGGCGGCGTCAACGAGAAGATCGAGGGCTTCTTCGACATCTGCAAGGCGCGCGGCCTGACAGGAACGCAGGGCGTCGCGATCCCGAAGGCGAACGTCCAGCATCTCATGCTGCGCCGGGACGTGATCGACGCCTGCGCCGAAGGCCGGTTCGGCGTCTACGCGATCGCCACCGTCGACGAAGGCATCTCGCTGCTTGCCGGGCGTCCTGCCGGAGAGCGCGGTGCCGATGGACGCTACCCCGCGGACACGGTAAACGGGCTGGTGGAGGAGCGGCTGCGGGCCTTCGCGAGCATCCGCCGCCGCTTCGACGAGACGGGCCGGCCGTTGCAGGAAGGAGCGCCGGAGGAGGCGCCATGACGGGTGCCAGCCCGCAGTTCCGACGGATCGTGCTCGAGCTGCACCGAAGCGGCTACGATCCAACGACCGTGCAGCTCGCCGTCGAGCTCGCCGAGCTCATGCATCTCGATCTGTTCGGCCGCTTCATCGACGACCCGGGCATCGTGAGCCTCGCCGGCCTGCCCTTCGCCCGCGAATTCCGCGTCCTGGAATGCGAGTGGCACGTCCTCGACTCCGAAGGCGTGACGCGCTCCCGCGACCTCGCCATCGCAGCGGCGCAGCGCCTGTTCGCCAAGGCCGCCAGGACGTCGACCGCCACCTGCCACTTCGAGATCGTGCACGAAACCGCTGCCGGTGCCGCGCGGGCTGGCGTTCGCGCCGAGGACATCCTCGTCGTTTCCCAGGCGACGGGCGCCGCCGGGCGCGCCGCCGAACCCCTGCCGCTCGCGGTGGACGCGGCCTTCCGGACGGCCGCGGGCGTGCTCATCGTGCCAGGACGCATCGCGCGGCGTCACGGGCCGGTCGTCGCCGTCGTGGGCGGCCCCGACGACCCCAGTGTCGATGTGGCGAACGCTCTCGCGATAGAGGCGAAGGAAGCTCTGCTGCTGCTCGATCTGCGATCCGGCGTCCTCTCCCGTGCCGAAACGGGCGAGCGCGCCACCCGCACCGATGACCTGCTCGGCCTTCAGCGGACACCTGCTGCCACGGCGGATGCGGGCGCGGTCACGCACCTGCTCGGCCCCACGCGGGAACGCCTCATCGTCGTCCGCCGCGGCGTCATTGACGACGCGATCCTGTCGACGATCGCATCGCGGCGCGGGGTCCCCGTGCTCGTCCTCGGCTCGAACGGCGCCGGCCGTCCCAGGTCCGCCGCCAGCACACGCCCGCTGAGGGCAGTCGGACGCACATGACCGGTGATCGGCGACGCCATTCCCGCTGGTGTGCCACCATGCTCGCACGCCGTCCCCGGGAGATGGAGCGCCCCGGCCACACCGTGAACGCCCTCCCAATACCGCCTGGCCCGGGCTCCTGCGGAACCCGACGCAGGCGGACCGCCCCGTCCGGAAGGAGCATCGCATGGCGCCTGCCGTCCTCGTGGTCGGGAATCTGATCCTGGATACGGTCGTCACCCTGGCGGAGCCGCTGTGCCGCGGACGGAAATATGTCGCCTCGGCGCGCAGCACGTTCCATGGCGGACAGGGGGCAAATGTCGCATATACCCTCGCGGGACTGGGCATCCCCGTCCGCTTCGCCGGCGTTGCGGCAGGCGACGCGGCGAGCCGCGCGGCCATCTCGGCGCTGGCCGCCATGGGCGTCGACACCAGCGCCGTGCAGATCGTCGACGACGCGGCGCCCCACGAGGCCGTCATCCTGCACGAGGCGGAAACAGGCGAGCGCACGATCGTCATGCACCGCGATCCTCGCCTGGTCCTCGCGCCGGCGCTGATCGACGCGGCGTGGACGGACACCCTGCGCGCCGTCTACCTCGACGGGCACGAGGATCATGCCAATGCGCGGGCGCTCGCGCTCGCCCGCGCCGACGGCGTGCCGGTCGTGGTCGACGTCGAGCGGGGGGATGCCGCCTATCGACAGGTCACGGCGCTCGCGGATCACATCGTCGGTTCACGGGCTGCAGTTCAGGCGCTTGCGGGAAAGCGGGGCATTCTGGCGGCGCTTCGCTCCCTGGCGGGGCCAGGAACCCTCTTCGCCTGCGCGACTGACGGCGCAGGGGCGATCACCTTCACCGGTCGCGGCGAGAATGGAGCGTTTCCCGTGCGGCCCGTCCGGCACCCCGTCGATACGACGGGCGCGGGCGACGCGTTCCGCGCCGCCTACATCGCAGGGCTCCATCGGGGCCTCGCCCCGCTGGGCGCCCTGCGTTTTGCAGTCGAGGCCGGCGCCGCCAAATGCGGCCATCTCGGGCCGCGCCTGCCGCCGGAAACCTTGCGCGGCCTTGCCGGGCGGCTCCGGGAGCTCGGTGCCGAGGCTTGAGCAACCGGCCATATGGGATTAGACTACTCCGGTATTGGTCAAGATCATGAATAGTCCATATGGAGAGTTGCCATGCAAAGCCCAAAATCAGTCGTTGCATCTGTGAAAGTCGCCCCTGAGACCATTGAAAAGCGCTTCACGAACGCCGATCAGTTGAAAGCCCATCTCAAGGGCCTCGCGGATCGCAAGGTATCCGCTCTCGTGGAGCTCTGTGGTGACGTCAACGTGCTCGCACCCGAGATCGCCAAGCTCGGCCTGAAGACGGACGGCGTCGCGCGCACCTCGATCTGCCTGAAGTCGTAGCAGAGCTTCCCCTCATGCCGCCGATCTCGCTGTCGCATAGGCGTCCAGGATGATGGATGCGACCGCCTCGGGCGAGCGATTGGTGGTATCCACGACGATCCAGGGCTCGTTCCGAGGGACGAGGCCGACCACGAAGTCCTCGTAAGCCTGGTGCAGCCGTGGATCGGAAGCCAGAAGAGAGTCGCGTGGCGAACCTGGCAGACGGCCACGCGCTCTCTCCTGTTTCGTGGCGAGGTCCGACGTCAGCATGACGCCGAGATCGAACACCGTTCGCGCGGCGAGGATACGCTCGGACGGGTAGATCTCCTTGCCGCCGTGAAAGAAGGCGTTGCGGCCCAGTTGGGTCAGCCAGTGCCGCTCCTGCAGGTGGATCGCGCCGGGAACGGGCGCAAGCGTCTGCAGATCGATCATCAGCGCCGCCGTATAGTACCAGTCGCGCGTCTCCAGATCATCGCTGAGCCGCGCCCGCTCGTCCAGGAAGCGCACCAGCGGCGCCGCCGACATGTAGCATTTGCGATAGACGACGGTCGGTGCCCCCGGCGGCACCGTCAAACGCCGCAATATGGCTTCGGCGACCGTCGTCTTGCCGATGTAGTCGACGCCTTCGATGGCAATGCCCGGTACGTTGACGATGGCCATGCCGTGCTCCCGCGGAACGTCTTCAGGCAACCTTCTCAGGTCGTGATCTCGACCGCGACCTTGGCGGCGCGAATCTCGCCATTCAGGCGGCCATCACCGATGTCGCAACCAACCAGACGAAAGCCTTCCTCGATCTCCTTGAATGGCACGGTCGCGTCGACGATCGTTGAGGCCGGCACCACGCCAGTCTCCACGGCCTCCAGGGCCTCGTCGAAGGTCCCGATCGTGTCGATCGAGCCGATGAGCGACACGCTCCGGTCGGTCAGCGCGGACGGAACGATCTCGACCGGTCGTGAGCGAAGTGCCACCAGGACGATCTTGCCGCCCCGGTCGATGACCTCGAGCAGATGGCTCAGGCCGACGCCGCTCGCCTCCACCGCCACATCCACTGCGCCATGGCTGCGCCGGATGGCATCGACGGCGGCCTCTCCGTCTGCAACCACGGTCCAGCGCCGACCGAAGATGGCCTCGGCCACGGCGCGGCGATGGGCGGAGCCGTCGACCAGGACACCGCCCGCCCCGCGGTGATCGAGAAGCGAGGCATAGATCAGCCCCATGGGCCCGCAGCCGAATACGAGCGCCCGGCGCCCGTCCAAGGCGCCGACCTGCTTGAGGCCGGTCAGGGCGCAGCTCGTGGGCTCGGTGAGAATAGCAAGCCTGAACGGCGTGGATGGCTTGAGCTTGCGCAGAAAGCGCGCCTCGGTCCGGTAGAGCGGCGCGAAGGCGCCGTCGGCGCTCACCCCGGTCTCGGTGCCCGGCTTGTGCACGCAATGGTTCGGCCGCCCCGTGGCGCAATAGCGGCAGCGGCCGCAGAAATAGGTCGGGTCGACAACCACCCTGTCGCCGGGGACGAAGTCCTCGACCTGCGCCCCGACGGCCACCACGACGCCCGCGGTCTCGTGTCCGAGCACAACGGGTGCCGACGCGACGTAATGCCCGGCGACGATGCCGACGTCCGTGCCGCAGATGCCCGTGGCCCGGATCGCGACGAGCACGTCCTCATCGCGCGCGATGCCGGGCTCCGGCCACTCCTCGATGGCCGCCCGCCAGGGGCCGCGATAGACGAAGGCCTTCATGCCTGCAGAACCCTGGAATGGGCCGGCGCCGGCACCGATGGCTCCGCCGTTTCGCCGAGCACCGCATCCAGGCGGTCGACAATCTCGTCCAGCTCCGCCTCGCTGGCGACGAGGGCCGGGCGCACCTTGACCACGTTCCCGCGCCCGTACTGCGAGGTCCTGAGCAGGAGCCGGTGGCGATCGCGCGCCACCTCCACGATCCGGTTGGCCCGTTCCACGTCCCGCCCGCCGTCAACTGTCACCATCTCGAGCCCCCACATGAGGCCGAGGCCGCGCACCTCGCCGATGCCGCGATGGCGATGGGAGAGCCGCCGCAGCCGTTCCCCGAGGAGCCTGCCCCTTCGCCGCACATCCGCCAGGAAGGAGGGGCTGGAGATCACCTCGAGCGTGGCGATGCCCGCTGCGAGCCCAAGGAGGTGGGCGCCGCTGGTGAAGGAATGCTCATGGCGTTCGAGCACGTCGAGCTCGCCGCGCATCAGCACCGCGGCAAGCGGCACCCCGCAGCCGCCGAGGCCCTTGGCCAGCACGATGATGTCCGGATCGAGCCCGAGGGCGACGGAGGCGAACATGTGCCCCGTACGCCCGAGCCCCGTCTGAACCTCGTCCGCCACGAGCAGGATGCCCCGCTCGGAGCAGAAGCGGCGGATCTTCGGAAAAAAGGCCGCCGGAGGCACGATGTTGCCACCGTTGCCGAAGACCGGCTCGACGATCAGGCAGGCGATCCGCGATGTTGCGGCGTAGGTCAGGATCTCGTCGATCTTGTCGACGCATTTGACGCCGCAGGTCGCAGGCTGGGCATCGTAGAAGCAGCGCAGGCAGTAGGGTGCCGGTGCGCGCACGGCAGCGGGAATGCTCGACGTCGCCGGGAACGCCTCCCGGCGGAAAGCTGGCCCTGCGAGACCCGTCGTGTACAGCGTCTGGCCGTGATGCCCGTAGAAGAAGGTGAGGACGCCTGGGCGCCCGGTTGCCTTCTGGGTGATGCGCACGGCGCATTCGACGGCGGTCGACCCCGTGATGTCGCGCAGCCAGACGGCATCGAGGCCGGCTGGGGCGAGCGCGGCGAGCTTGCGCGTGAACTCCTCCTTAAGCGGGCTCGCCATGCTGCTTCCGACATGCATGGCGCGTCGCGCCTGGGCGACGACTGCGTCCACCACGGCGGGGTGGGAGTAGCCGAGGGGCAGGTTGAAGGTGCCCGACACCGCGTCGAGATAGCGCTCCCCCGCCTCGGTGACGGCCCAGACCCCCTCCCCGCGTTCCATGATCGGCACTGTCGGAGTGGCCATTGTCCTCCCCCCGCTGATCATCGATGAGACCCGTCGTGGCGTGTCAGCAGATGCGGAGGCGGCTCGGGCCCGTCGAGAATGCGCCCGAGCTGCCAGCCGTAGTCACGCCTTTCGCGTCGCCCTGCCAGGCCGAGTGCCTCGATCACCGAGGCAGGCACGGTTCCCGGCGCCAGCGCCTCGAACAGCGACAGGCCATAGTACAAGGGCACGGCCACGCCCTCGGCGGCTGCACGCTCGGCCAGAAGGTCGAAGGGAAATCCGGCGCGCAGATGGGGCAGGCAGTAGAAGTAATCACGGATGGTCGTCTTGGCGTGGCTCGCCTGCTCCGCATAGAGCCGCGCAAGGGTGAACCAGGCCGCATCGACCGGTGCGAGCGCGCGGCCGAGACCGAAGGCGCTCGGCACGGCCCTCTCGATCAGCGGCGCCGGATCCGTGTCGCGCGACAGGCCGACATGGATGTCCACATTGACGAAGAAGCGCGGAAGCCCCTGCGCCGTCTCGTACATGACGCAGGCGCCGGAGCGCCGGATCGCCGGCAGATCCGCGTCCGCCACCTCGATCCCCATCGGCTTCATGAAGGGGGCGAGCTCGTAATGGCCGAACTCGGTGGCCGCGATGTCCTCGATGTCGAGGTCGACGAGGCGGTCCTCCTCGGGCAGGAAGCCCGCCTGCCGGTAGCCGAGCGAGAAGAGACAGCGCTTGGCAATCTGCGCCGCGGCGCGGGGCACGAGCAGGTCGATGTCGCTCGAGACGCTGATCGCCCGCGAGCCGTAGAAGCGCTCGATTGCCTCCGCCCCCTTGAGGACGACCGCGCTCACGCCCTCGGCTTCGAGCCCCCGCAAGATCTCGAGGAGAGCGGCTCGCTGCGCGCTCCAGATGCGGTCGTAGATGATCTGCGGCGGGTAGCTTCTGCTGCCGTAGAGGAAGAACAGCGAGTCGATCTTCTTGGCCTGCAGCCAGGGCACGAGCCGGGCGGGGTCGAGATCCGCCGGCGGTGCCCAGCCTCGCCCCAGCGCAGCACGCACCAATGCCCCGAAGACAGTGATCTTGGTCAGATCATCGAAACGCAAAGGATGAGCACAATCGGACATTGAGCAACGAGCCATAATGCAATCGCATTAGAGTAGTGTCGCAAGGTAAATGCAATCCCTTCTAGCGTGCCGCCCGGCACAGGCCCGCCTTGTACGGGCCTCGCATGCATGGCACCAAGGGTCTCGTCCCGATCTCGCGAGAGCCGAGCCGTGCCGTCCGCCACAAGCCGCCGCGACCCTCCTGTCTCGATTGCCGGCATTCTCTTCGACAAGGATGGAACCCTGCTCGACTACGCGGCGAGTTGGACGCCCATCAATCGCCGCGCCGCCGCGATCGCCGCCCGCGGCGATCCAGCGCTCGCAGCCAGGCTGTTGCAGCTCGGTGGGGCTGATCCGGTGAGCGGCCGGGTTGCGCCCGACAGCCTGCTCGCCAGCGGCAACACGGCCGAGCTCGCCGAGGTATGGGTCGCCGGCGGGGCACCCCACGACCGGGGCGGCCTGACCCGCATGCTGGATGAACTGTTCCGCGCCTCGGTGGCCGACATGGTGCCGGTCACCGATCTCGCCGCCCTGTTCAGCCGGCTCCGGGGGCATGGCCTCAAGCTCGGCATCGCATCGAGCGACAACGAGGCCTCGGTCCGCGCGACGGCGGCGCGCTTCGGCATCGACGGCCTCATCGACTATGTCGCCGGCTACGACAGCGGCTTCGGCACGAAGCCGGCGCCCGGCATGGTTGAGGGCTTCTGCCGCGTGGCGCAGCTCTCCCCGGCGGAGGTCGCCGTGGTCGGCGACAACACCCACGACATGCTCATGGGCCGCGCTGCCGCTGTCGGCTTCATCGTCGGCGTGCTGACCGGCAACGGCACCCGCGAAACCCTCGCGCCGCACGCGGACATTTGCCTCGAGAGCATCGAAGCGCTGGAGGCTGCGCTCTACGGCTGATGCCCGCGGGGACTGCGCGGGCACGCCTTGCCCTGTCAGGGCAGGATCTGGCTGAGGAAGAGCTTGGTGCGCTCGTGCTGGGGATGGGCGAAGAACTCGCTCGGCGTGTTCATCTCCACGATCTGGCCGGCGTCCATGAAGATGACGCGGTTCGCCACCTGCTTGGCAAAGCCCATCTCGTGCGTGACGCAGAGCATGGTCATGCCCTCCTGCGCCAGCGACACCATGGTGTCGAGCACCTCCTTCACCATCTCCGGGTCGAGCGCCGAGGTCGGCTCGTCGAACAGCATGATCTTCGGGCTCATGCACAGCGAGCGGGCGATGGCCACCCGCTGCTGCCCGCCGGAGAGCTGGCCGGGATATTTGTGCGCCTGCTCCGGGCCTTCACCGCGATCCTCCCTGAGGTCAGGAACGCCTTTGCGGTCGGCCAGGGCCCTGGCGGCTCCGACCCGCAACGCACATCCCCCGCGCAGCGATCACGGACCGCGGCACGCCTTGGCGGCAGCAAGCGGCACGCGGGTCAGGAAACCTGCAACCGTCTGATTTTCGGAGAAGAATGGCGCACCGCACCGGGCGATGATGAGAACTACGTTTACGCTATAGCCCTCCCTTGAACGGAGTTCGAATCCCTCTCGTCCGCCACGCGGAATTTTGAAGATTTGGCGGTCAGCGCCCAACGGAAATGAGCACTATGACGACGCCACGGCTCTCGGCTCCCCTTTGGCGATCACCCACTCCAGCGCCGCATCGGCGATGTCCTCCCATCCGGGTGCGGCGATCAGGAAATGGCTGCGGCCTGGGAAACTGGTGGCTTCGGTGAGCGCGCCCGAAGCTTCATAGCAACTCAGATTCTGCCGAACCATGCCCGGCTCGACGATGCGATCATTCTCCCCGCTTATCAAGAGCAGTGGCGCACGATCGGCCTTCTTCCAAGCGACGGACGCACCGAGGCCCAGCACCGACTGGTAATAGATGCGGCCCGGTGCGGGGACGATATGACGGTCGAACGCCTGACGTTGCTCAGACTCGGGCAGGCCATTCGCAAAGTTCTTCGCGAACTGCTTGACGACATGCTCAAGGCCCGGCTCCAACCGCACCATGCGAGAAAGACCGGAAGCGCCGAAAGAAATGCCTTCGCGCCGGGTTTGATGCCAGCGGCGAGGCCGGGATCGATCGAGACGCCGGCCGCGCCTAGACCGCGATCGAGCAACATCTGCACGATCAATCCCCCATAGGAATGCCCGATCAGGACCGGCTGCTCCGGCAGGGTGGCGATGATTGCCGCGTAGTGATCCACGATCTTACCGAGGGTCAGCTTTCCGAGTTCGGGATGCGGCGCGCGGCGAAGTTCCTCGGCGGGGCGGTCCATGAGCGGCCAGGCCGGCGCGAGAACCTTATAGCCCTGCGCTTCGTAACGATCGATCCAGGGCTGCCAGATGGCAGGCGTCAGCCAAGCGCCGTGAATGAGGAGAATGGTCTTGGACATGGTTGCGTTTCCTTTTCGGCAGGCGGCCATGCCCTTCAGGGGGCATGGCCGCCGGTTCGGAGAAGATGCGTTCATGCGACGGGCGACGTTCGATCAGTCGAACTTCACGAGGTTGAGCGCTGGGAGCGGTCCACCGGGGAACTGGACGAGGCGTCCGCCGACTGAGATCGGTCCGAGGTCGATGCCGAAGAAGCCGAGCCGGTCGATCAGTGCGCCGACCTCCGCCTTCGATCCGGCCTCGTCGCCGGAATAGAACAGCACGCGGCGGCCACCCTCGGCGCGCGGATCGCCCGACAGCAGGTGCGGCTGCAGGTGATTGAAGGCTTTGACCACCCGCGCGCCGGGCACGAGGCCCGTGAAGACCTCGCTGGAGAGCCGGCCATTGAGCTCGGCGGGCCTGAACAGCGGCGCTTCGATCGGATTGTTGGCGTCGATGACGATGCGGCCGCCGAAGTCAGGAAGGCCAGCGAGCGCGCCCGGCAGCTTCGACCAGTTGACCGCGACGAGCACGATGTCCTTCGACGCCGCTTCCTCACGGGTGCCGGTCTCGATGGTCGGGCCGATGGCGGCCACCACATCCTTCAGGCTATCCGGGCCACGGCTGTTGGAAAGCGTGGCGCGGATGTTGTTGTTGGCAAGAGCCGTTGCGAAGGCGCGGCCGATATTGCCAGCGCCGATGATGCCGATGCTGTTCATGGCAGAGTCCTTTCAGGGGTTCGAGTATCAGGAGGATCAGGCAGTCAGACCGCCATCGGCCACGATGTCCGCGCCGGTGACGAAGGCCGCATCGGGGCTGGCGAGGAAAGCGACGACGCTGGCGATCTCGGCGGGTTGGCCATAGCGGCCGATTGCCATGCCGGGGCCGACGATGGCAGCGACAGGACCGTCCGCCGGGTTCATGTCGGTATCGGTCGGGCCGGGATGGACCGTGTTGACGGTGATGCCCTTGGGACCGAGGTCGCGCACGAGGCTCCGATTGAAGCCAGTGATCGCGCCCTTGGTCAGCGTATAGACCGAGGCGGTCGGGAACGCTGCATAGCGTGTCATGGACGAGCCGATATGGATGATGCGCCCGCCCGGCGTCATGTGCCGCACCGCCTCCTGGGTGGCGACGAACACTCCGGTGACGTTGACGGCGATCATCCGCTCATAGTCTTCGAACTTGAAGTCCTCGATAGGGGCGTTCACCGCTACACCGGCATTGTTGACGAGGATGTCGATGCCGCCGAAGGCCGAGACGGTCTTCGCTACGGCCGCGCGCACCGCTTCGGGGCTGCCGGCGTCCGCCGCGATGGCGAGAGCCTTGCCACCGGCTGCCTCGATGTCGGCGACAACTTGGGCGGCCTTGTCAGGCGAGGCACTGTAGGTGATGGCGACCGCCGCTCCATCAACGGCAAGTTTCTTCGCGATGGCTGCCCCGATCGAGCGCGAGCCGCCGGTGACAAGGGCAACCTTGCCGGTTAGGGGATGGGTGGGATTGGTCATTGTCTTCGCTCCGTTTGCGTTTCGATGGAGCGAAGATGGCCCATTTATTTCCTTTCGATTAGCCGGTAATGTCTTGATCTGATTTCAAGCAATCGTTGAAGGCAACATGGAGACGCTGGCCAATCTCGAAAGCTTCGTCAAAAGCGCGGAAACCTCCAGCTTCTCGGAGGCGGCGCGGCGCATGGCGCTCACCCCGGCCGCCGTCAGCCGCAACGTGGCGATGCTGGAGCGGAACCTTGGCGTGCGGCTGTTCCAGCGCTCCACGCGCAAGCTCGTGCTGACCGAGGCTGGCGAACGCTTCCTTCTGTCGATCGGCGGCAATCTCGACGCCCTACAGGCGGCTATCGCCGATGCCTCGTCCGGTGCATCCGAGCCGGCGGGCGTGCTGAAGGTCAGCCTCAGCCCTACCTTTGGTGTCACCCACATCCTGCCGCTGTTGTCGGAACTCCTGCGCCGATACCCGCTCATCCGGCCCGAATGGCATTTTGAGAACCGCCCGGTCGATCTTGTCGCCGAGGGCTATGACGTAGCGATCGGCGGGGGCTTCGATCTTGCTCCGGGCATCGTCGCCCGGACGTTGGCACCCGCCCACATCATCGCCGTGGCGTCGCCCGCCTACATGGCGGAACGCACGCCGCCGACCGATCCGGCCGGACTGTCGCAGTTCGACGGGATCGTCATGCGCTCGCTTAGGACCGGCCGCGTCCGTCATTGGGCAATGCGGGATGCAGTGGGAGCCGAAATGCTGGCGCCGTTGCGCGAAACGATTGTCGTCAACGACCCGGCGGCGATGCGCGAAGCGGCAAGGCTCGGCCTCGGCGTGGCGATGCTCGCCGTGCCCGACGTCCTGCCGGAGCTTGAGAACGGCAGCCTCGTTCGCCTTCTTCCACATTGGTACTCCGATGCAGGGGCAATTTCGCTTTACTATGCCTCGCGCACCCTCCTGCCAGCCAAGACACGGGCCTTCGTCGATCTGGTCGCGGAGGTGTTCAAACGGGATCGATTGGCCGAACGATTTGCCGGGAGTCTTGGATGACAATGGGCAAGCCAGCGGTCGTGCAGAAACGGCAACGTTTGCGTAGCTACCCGTGTCGCCACACTTTGATCGCGCTGGCCAGCAGGATGATCGCCAGCAACGGCAATAGCACGTCGCTTGACACCAGCCCGAGGAGTTGCGCGCCGACAAAGCTACCCACAATGGAGCCAGCCGCCATCACCAGCACGAACGTCTTGTTGCGGCCGAGAACGGCGAAGCTGCTGTCGCGACTATATCGCGTGAAGCCCATCAGCATGGTCGGCAAACTGACCGCCAGCGAGAGGCTGCCAGCGAGCTTGATGTCGCAACCGAAGAGGAGAACGAGCGTCGGGATGAGAAGCTCGCCGCCGGCAACACCGAGAAGCGACGCGACAACGCCGATTGCCGCGCCTGCGATGATGCCAGCGATGATCTGAGCCGAGCCTCCAAGCAGAGGATGACCGCCGCCCTGCGGATCATGACCGATCAACAGCACCACTGCGATCATCACCAGCAGCGCGGCGATGATCCGATAAAGCGCTCCGGACTTCAGCCGCGTCGCCCAGCCGGCCCCGAACCAGGCACCGGCTAAGCTTCCGGCCAGCAGGTTGACGATCACCGGCCAATTCGCTGCCACATCCACCCACGGAACCGTCGAAGCTCTGAACGGCAATGCCGACGCGACCACGACAAGGCTCATGGCCTTGTTGAGGATCACCGCTTCCAGCGCGTGGAAGCGGAAAGCGCCAATGAGCAGCGGGAGGCGGAATTCGGCTCCGCCGAGCCCGATCAAGCCGCCAAGGGCACCGATGCCGGCGCCTCCCGAGAAAGCGGTGAATGGACTTCGAGGCGTCGTCTCGGCCAATGTCATGCTGAATCCTCCAAAGGGATGTCCAGCGCTTCTCGGACACGTGCGCTCGCGGGCGCTGATAGAACCTCGGCTGTCGGGCCCGTTTGCAGCGTCTCGCCCCGGTCGAGGACGCACAGCGCGTCGGCAAGATCGGCGGCTTCATCCAGGTCGTGGGTAACGAGCAGGATGGGCATCGAAACGGCGGTGCGAAGTTCGCGGAGCTCCCGGTGAAGGCTGCGGCGCGTGCGTCGATCGACCGCGGAGAAGGGTTCGTCGAGAAGCAGAACGGCAGGATCACGGGCGAGTGCTCGAGCAACGGCGACCCGCTGCTGTTGGCCGCCGGACAGCGCCGCCGGTTTGCGATCCTCAAGTCCGTCGAGATGAACCAAGCGTAGCAGAGCACGGGCTCGCTCGGAGTGCTCCTTTGGCGGTCGGTGCGCGAGAGCTGCCTTTACGTTGTCGAGCGCCGTCATGTGCGGGAACAGCGCATAGCTCTGAAACACGAGGCCGACTGACCGGCGATGCGGAGGCACGGCGAGGCCGGCGCTGGCATCGAACCAGAGATCTCCATTGCACTGGATTCGACCGGAGGCGGGACGATAGAGTCCGGCGATCGCTCGCAGGATCGTCGATTTGCCGCTGCCGGACGGACCGACGAGGGCCAAAACCTCGCCTGGGGCGCATGAGAACTCGGCCGATAGCGGGATCGGCCCGGATTGCTCGACGGTGACGCGCAATCCCTCAGACATAGCGGCGCCCAATCCCGCGGGAGAGCATGAACGTGACGCCGAGCGCGACGAGCGAGAGCGCGAGCAGCAATGCCGACATCGCACCGGCAGCCGCGTTGTCGAATGCCTGGACACGGTCGTAGATCGATATGGCGATGGTCTTCGTCTGGCCGGGAATGCTCCCGCCGACCATCAGGACAACACCAAACTCGCCGAGCGTATGAGCGAAGGAAAGCACAAGACCCGTGACGATCCCCGGCCACGCAAGCGGCAGTTCGATCCGGATGAGCACCCGCCACGGCGACATGCCCGAGCAGGCTGCTGCCTCCCGCACGTCGGGCGGGATGGCCTCGAACGCCCGCTGCATCGGCTGGATCGCGAAGGGCAGATTGACCAGAACGGAGGCTGCCAGCAGCCCCTCGAAGCTGAAGACGAGCGAGTGGCCGAACAGCGCCTGGTAGGCCCGACCAAACACCGAAGCGCCGCCGAAGCTGACGAGGAGATAGTAGCCGATGACGGTCGGCGGCAGGACGAGCGGAAGGGCGACAGCGGCCTCAGCCAGGCTCTTTCCAGCGAACGCGCGATAGGCGAGCAGGCGGCCGAGGATCACGCCGACCGGAAGCAGGATCAGGATGGTGAGCGCCCCCAGGCGCAGGGAAAGTGCGAATGCCGGCCAGTCCATGAGTGCCATAGCCGGTCAGGTTGCCTCGCCCGGCAGCACAAATCCGTACTTGCGGAAGATCGCGCGTGCTGCGGGCTGCTGGACGTAAGCATAGAACGCTCGCGCGGTGTCGCCGGCGCCCTTGAGAAGCACCATGCTCTGGCGAAGCGGTTTGTGCCACTCGGCCGGGATCAGCACGTATGAGCCGCGATCACTGACATGCTGCGACAGGGCCAGCGAATAGGCGAATATGCCGCCTTGCGAGGAGCCCGACGTGGCGAACTGTGCTGCCTGAGAGACATTCTCACCAAGAACCAGCCTCGGCTGCACGGCATCCCACAGGCCGCGTGAACGCAAGGCCTCCTCGGCAGCTCGCCCATAGGGGGCGTGTTCGGGATTGGCGATTGCGAACCGTTGGATTCGCCCGTCGGCGAGCGCTGCCCGTAAATCGGCGAGTTCGGCGTCGACCCTGAGCGACGAGCCTGTAGGTGCAAACAATACGATACGGCCGATCGCATAGAGCGTGCCGCCGTCCTCGGTTTTGCCTGCTTCAGAGAGCTGCCGCACAAACCCTTCGTCGGCAGACAGGAACATCTGGAACGGGGCACCCTGCTGAATCTGGCGAAGGAAATTTCCGGATGATCCGAAGGTTAGGTTGACGCTCTGGCCGGTATCCTTCGTGAATGAGGCCGCGATCTCCTGAAGGGCAAATTGTAGATCGGAGGCCGCGGCAATGTTCGGTGGTTGCGTCTGTTGGGCCGCCACTCTCGAGATCGAGGTTGAAACGCCAAGCAGCGCGAGACCGAGGCTCAAGATCACAAGGCCTCGGCGTATCCAGTCGGTTGAAAGGCCGGCGCCGGCACCGAAGGCCGAGGCGTGATTGGTCGGCGTCGCTGGTTTGTTCTCGTCGCGGCCTGCCGCGAGATCAGAAGGTGCCGAAGGTCGGTTCATTTCGCGCCTCGCGTTCCGGATGGGTTCCAAGCCGGCCCGCGCGAAAACGCACGAAAGTAGATGAAAGCGTATGATACCGCCGGCCGACCTGCTGTTTCGTTCGAGTTAGAGCCCAAAAACAGCCTTCATGTAAAGCGAAAGCGCATGAAAGTGGCTGGAACTTCAAACGAAATGCATCTATCGATACGAAATTAGACGAACCGATATGTGGAGTGAGCCCGATGGCTACCCGTGACGCGCTGACCGTTGAGGATGTGGCGGGGCTGCTGAACGTCAGTCGGAGCGGGATTTATGCTCTGATCAAGAATGGAGAGATCGGCTCCTACAAGGTGGGCCGCAAGATCCGCTTCACCGAAGCGCATGTCCGGGATTACGTCACTCGTTCCGGACGAGAGCCGCGTCGGCAGGAAGCCTACGGCTCTGTCGCCCTCGACGAGAACAAGTATTTCGACCTCTCTACGGGTAGGCGCGGTGGCGAGGGGTTCGTCATATGCGGACAGGATCTCATTCTCGATATCCTGTCGAACTTCATGCGCATGCACGGCGTGACGGCGCTGCGCGCCTATATCGGCAGCTACGACAGCCTCGTTTCCCTCTATCACGACAAGGTCAGCGTCGCGACGGCCCATCTGTGGGACAGTTCGAGTGACGACTACAACGTCCCCCACGTCCGCACTCTTCTGCCCGGCATTCGTTGCACCATCATCAACGTCACCTATCGGACGCAGGGGCTCTATGTCGCCAAAGGCAATCCCAAGAACATCCAGACATGGAGCGACTTCGCTCGCGACGACATTCGGATGATCAACCGCGAGAAGGGAGCCGGCTCGCGCGTTCTTCTCGATGAGAACCTGAAGCTGCTCGATCTCTATGGCAGCCAGGTCGCCGGATATGACGAGGAGAACCAATCGCATCTGGCCGTGGCCAGTGCCGTTGGACGCGGGGAGGCGGACATCGCGGTCGGCACCGAGAAGATCGCCCGCCAGGTCGAGAACATAGACTTCGTCCCGATGAAGAGGGAGCGGTATGATCTCGTCGTCAAGACCGAGCGTGTCGACACGCCGGAAATCAAGACGCTGTTCGAAATCCTGCGGTCAGCGAAGTTTCAGAACGAGTTCAAGAGTATTGGCGGGTACGACATCAGCGACATGGGAAAGATCATTCACGAGACATGATCTGGTCTGCTGACGGAATACCTCCTCCCAAAAAATAGCGCGCGCCGACGCGCATTCAAACAGTTCTTTGTTATACGGTAAGAACGTCGTCTCTTTCGACAAGATTGCGACTGCCTTGAGGCGGCCGGGAAGACATCACGTAGACTTCTGCAATTATAGAGAGGCAATAGATAATGTCTGCCTCTATTCCTAAGAGAAATTGCCGATCCCTTCACGGACTGAAATAAACACTTGGATCGCTTCGCCCAATAGCAGCGATCAGGACGTCAGGGTTTACGGCTTTCCGGTCATTCCTATCCTGATCCGGTTCATGTGCCCAGCCTCCGCTCCGCTCTGACCGGGCGAGGTGCTTGGGGGCGCTGCCCCCTCGCGCGGCACAAGAGCAGACGCGCGGTATCCCCAGCCTTCCGCGCGGATGCATGCTGCGCACCTTCGTCATGACGTCGATCCGCTTGTGCAGGCCGGGTGATCCCCCTCCGCCGTCTGCCCTTGCGCCTTGCACCCCCCGGTCTCGGCGACGGCCAGGGTTGCAGCGCAGCGCTGCGCTCCAACCCAAGCCAATAGGAGAATGACCATGACCACGAATGCAAAGACCGCCCCCGTCATCGAGAACGGCAGGGAGGTCTTCATCCCGCTCAACAAGCTCAAGAAGCACCCGAAGAATGCCCGCAAGACCCCGCACAGCGAGGCGTCCATCGAAGGGAAGGCCGCGAGCATCGCCGCCAAGGGCATTCTGCAGAATCTGGTGGTGGAGCCGGAGACGAATGCGGAGGGCGAGCCGACCGGCTTCTATCTCGTCAGCATCGGCGAAGGCCGCAGGCTAGCGCAGCTTCTTCGCGTGAAGCGCAAGGAGATCAAGAAGACGGAGCCGATCCGCTGCGTCATCGATACGGCGAACGATGCGGCCGAGATCAGCCTTGACGAGAACGTCAACCGCGAGAACCTTCACCCCGCCGACGAGTTCGAGAAATTCCGGGAGCTTTCGGAGGATCGCGGATGGGGCGCGGAGGAAATCGCAGCCCGCTTCGGGGTCACCGCGCAAGTCGTGAAGCAGCGGCTTCGCCTCGGAGCCGTCAGCCCCAAGCTGATCCAGATTTACCGCGACGGCGGGCTGACCATGGATCAGTTGCAGGCTTTCGCCATCACCGACGATCATGCACGGCAGGAGCAGGTCTTTGGAAACCTCTCTTACAATCGCGAACCGTGGATCATCCGCCGCGACCTGACCGCGAGCAACGTGGCGGCTTCGGATCGACGGGCGGTGTTCGTCGGGCCGGAAGCCTATGCCGAGGCGGGCGGCAACATCATCCGCGACCTGTTCACCGAGGATCGCGGCGGCTTCTATGAGGATGCCGTGCTGCTCGACCGGCTTGCGCTCGACAAGCTGGAACGGATCGCGGCGCAAGTGCAGGAGGCCGAGGGGTGGAAGTGGGTTTTGGCTCATGTCGATTGGCCCCACGCCCACGGCATGCGCCGCACCTATCCGCATCCGGTGGAGCTTTCGGAGGCAGACGCCGCCGCCTACGACGCCGCGCAGGAGGAACTTAAGCGCCTGTCCGCCGCATGGGAGAACGCGGACGTGGACCTGCCGACCGAAGTGGACCAGCGCCTTGCCGAGCTTGAAGCCGAGATCGAGCGTATCGACGGCAAGCGCCATGCCTATGAAGCGGAGGAGATCGCGCGCGGCGGCGTGTTCGTCGTGCTGAACCATGACGGGACCGCCCGCATCGAACGCGGTTTCATCCGCCCCGAGGACGAGGCCCCGGAACCGGAAGAACCGGCAGCGGACGAGGATGTCGGCACCGCCATCGGCGGTGTGTGCGTCAACGCCGATGGCGAGGTCATGGACGATGGCGACTATGACGAGGATGGCAACGACGCTTCCGCGCTCGAGACCGAGGACGAGGAAGCCGAGGAAGACGGCAAGCCGCTGTCGGACTCGCTCATCCGCGACCTGACTGCCCATCGGACCCTTGCCTTGCGTCTTACCCTTGGTGAGCAGCCGGACATGGCCTTGATCGCCGTCACCCACACGCTGGCCGCGCAGACCTTTTATCGCGGTGTTGACGCCAACGTCCTCGAAATTCGCCCGATCAGCGCCAGCCTTGGCGGGCATGCGGACGGCATCGAGGACACGGCGGCGGCGAAGGCGCTAGCGGATCGTCATGCCGGATGGGCGACGGACATGCCGCGCGATGTGGCCGATCTTTGGGGCTTCATCGCCGGGCTGGACAATGCCAGCGTCATGGCGCTGTTCGCGCATTGCGCTTCGCTGACCGTCAATGCCGTTAAGCTGCCGTGGGAAGTCCACAAGCGCCGCGCCCACCGGACCGCCGACAAGCTGGCGACGGCGGTTGCTCTCGACATGACCGCGCACTGGACGCCCACGGTTCGGGCCTATCTCGGACGCGTCACCAAGGCCCATATCCTCGCCGCCGTGCGGGAGGCCCTTGGCGACGAAGCAGCGGAGCGGATCGCGGACAAGAAGAAGCAGGAGATGGCCGAAGCCGCCGAGCAGCTTCTTGCCGGAACCGGTTGGCTTCCGCCTGTGCTGCGCACCGACCGGCCCGCGTGGTTGGCCGATGAGCGGCAGGAGGCCCATGCTGCGGAGACCGAAGACAGGGCGGAAGTGCACATCGATGACCATTTCTCTGTTGCAGCGGAATGAAAGAGAGCCGGGATCGCTGCTACGGTCCCGGCGTTCCTTTCTGCAACCCCCGAAAAAATTGCGGTCGCGCGGGGATCGCCCCCGCGCGACCGACCGATGACCGCCGCGGCCATCGGTTCAAGAGGAACTTGCGATGATCGTGCTCATGTTGATGGCCGGTGCGCTGGTCGCAGGTCTATGTGTCTTGGCCTATACGCTCGCCGTCTATGCGCTGCCCTTCATACTTGGAGCGGAGGCGGCGGGTCTTGCCTGCACCTCCGGCTCCGGCCTGATCGGTGCGAATTGGTTGGACTGATCGCCGGCGCCGCAGCTTGTAGTCTGGTAACGGTCCTGTTCATCGTGGTGCGCCGACCGATCCTGCGCCTCGCCGTGGCGCCCATCTTTGCCGCGCCCGCCGCCGTCGCGGGCTAGGCGCTGATCCATGGCATCACGAGCGATGCCGTGTCGTCCGAGATCTGGCGCGTCGTCTTTTGCCTGATTGGCAGCGGCGTGTCCGGCTTGTCGGCGCTCATTCAACTGGCGGGCGATGTCGTCGCAGGCACTCGACAGCAGGGCAAATTGCCAGTCGCGCGGGCACAGCGCGCGCGACTGGCAGCATCAGAATGCAGCAGACCCGTAAGGATATTGACGATACCGCTTCATCTGTTCGCGGTGACGCCTATCCTGCGCCCGAACTCCATCCGGTCGGATTTCGCAATCGAGGTCTTCGAGGCAAGGCTTCGACATATTGAAGCTGACGTTCAAGTCGTCGTAGCCCATCTCGTCAATATAGGTCTTTATTTTGAAGCCAGCGTGCAGAGCAGCAGCAATCAAGACCCCGTTGGCAACATAGGTAGGACCGAGTTTTTCACCCTCGGGATAAGCGCAGGCGTAGTTTTCTGCGATATGTTTCAGCCAGTAGCTGCCCGTGCCCTTTCGAATAGTCTTCGTCGGCGTGACCCGTGCGAGGAAGGCAAGTGATGTCAAAAAAGACTTTACGGCGCCATCACTGATCAGTACCGCGCGATCCTGCCGAAATTTGGCGTTCATGTCGCGGAAGTCTTCCCAACTGCCATCTTCCTTCCGCCGGGGGCGACCGACGCCAATCCCCCACATTGTGAGCTTTGGCATCCGTTTCGAAACTTCGTGAAGGGCGACCTTTGCTGCTGCGTGATAGAGCAGCTTGGGGCGCACATCGAAGCCGTGATCCGCGAGGTAGGTGGTGAACAGATCACCTCGGATATGGGCTGTTCCGGGTGTTTCCGCCTTCACCGCAGCAAGCGCTGCCGCGTAGGTTCGGAAGCCCAGCCCGCGCGCGATCGCCTCACAGCGATGCGAGGATTTCACATCCGGCAGTTCGCGTGTGAGTTCGGCCTTGATGGTGTCGAGCCCATCAGCCGACACAGGAATTGTAAGAGCAAACACGATGCATCTCCATGTCGGGCATTGCTGTTCGCCGATTACGCAGCAGCCCAATGGTTGGGATGCTCATCGTGAGATTGATTGAACGTTCTTCCTTCAGGACGTTTGACCCGGCGACAGGTCACAGGTGCCCAACCCGAATCAAACTTTCGCGCGGTCCGGGCGATTTGGCAATAGTATCGGGAAAGCGGCGATTCTATCCGGGAGCCTTGGATGCCAGACGTAGTCACCCCGTTGCTCAACTTCATTTCTACTGCATCGGTCGCGATCGTAGCGGGTGTGCTGAGTTACACCGCCGGCAAAGGGATGAAGAGGCACGAATGGATTTTGAATCTTCGACGAGAAAAAGTAGCTGTCCGGCAGCGCTTATATGCGGAATTTCTTGCTGAGGCTGATCGTCAGGTTCTTCAGAGCATGAAGGAAAAATCCAGCGAAGTGACCTCCTTCTATGAAATCACCCGCAAGTTCTCCGAGATCGAGCTAATCTCTTCAGATGCCGTATCCGTTGCCGCAAAATCAATATGTGACCACGTTATCGGCTCTCATGCGGCGAAGGAAAAGATGGGGACGATGACCTGCCCCCCGCCGGTCCCTCATTCATTGTGAGAGCCCAGGGGTTTGGTAGCTGATCTCCATCGCCGGCGGTAG
>NZ_JASJEV010000004.1 GCF_030067675.1 Chelatococcus albus
GCAACTGCCCCGTCGGGCGGCGGCCATGCGGTCATCGGCGGGGCTTCCCACGGTCGCCGCGCACAGCGCGCGCCCGCGCCGCCCTTGCGTCGACCCGCTTACGGACCGACGGGACTGTTCGACTGAGGAAGACGACCGATCCGCGCGCCATCGGCTGGCCATGTCGGCCGCCAAACGCAGGAAAGTTTACCCGTGCCGGATTGCCTCAACCCTGACGGGCAGCAGGACTGCGGGGCACCTCCACTGGAAATTTCCAATAATGGCCCCTCAGAACCTCTTGACAGGTACGGTGATCAATCGCAACCGGCAAGCCAAACTCCGCAAAGCCCTTGCCAATCTTGAGCCCGAGCGTCGCACCGGCCTGCGACAGCATCGCCTCCCTGCGAGTTTTCTCGCCATATTTTCCTGGTTACCACGTTAGACGCAGAAGTTACGCATGCTATCCACAGTTGTAAATGGGAACATTTCATTTTTCTCGCGCAACTGAAGGAACGTTCATTCCATATCCGCCAAGGGATCAATATTTTGGGCGCCTCGCGTTGTCGTGGTTACGACATTTCGTGCGTGGTACGGTGTTATGAAGCAGAAAAAGGGGTTGGAATACCTTCCGTAGACCAGTATCCGGCAATCGACGCCGATCGATGTGGGATCTCCTTCGCTCTGTGCCGGCGCCGGCGGAAGCCATTGACGATCAGGTCACAACTTCCCCCCGGAAATGCCGCGGGAAGGGAGGACACGACCCTGTCCGTCGCAACCCGTCGCGTATGGTTCGTGCGTGTCCGATGCAACTTCCCGCGATCACGCACCGCCCGGCATCGCCGCGGCGAAATGGACGAGGGCTGAACGGAATCACCCCGATCCTCGCGTGCTGCCCCCAGGGCCGGGAGAGAAAGCCAGGCTGCAGGCGAGTGACGGGTGGCGTTGCGCCAAGTGCCGCGCGATTTTGAGCGCTACAACTCATCCACGCGGGGGGCGAGGTCGCCGGCCGGCTCAATGCTCTTCTCGGCAAGAGCTCATCAGAACGGTATGCTTGTAGTGTAGGGAAAGATGGTGGCGGAGGTCCGCTACCACCGCCCCCCCCCCGACAAGACCTGCCCCGTTTCACGCTGGAATTGGATGCCGCATAGGTTCGAGACAGTGGAGCGATACCGTTCGTCCCCACACCAGCTCGACCTGCGCCATGAACCGCGGCTACGACGCCGAGGGCTTCGTCAACCGGCTGCACTCGATGAACGTGACGCCGCACGTGGCGCAGAACCTCACCCGCAGCCTCGGCCGCTCTCCTTCTCGGCCTGCTTGACCCACTGGCGCAGCGTCTCGGCCGTGCAGCCGATCTTCGCCGCGATCGAGGCGATGGCCGCCCATCGGGAAGCGTGGTCGCTCTCGTGCTCGAGCACCCGGCAAACCCGGCGCGGTTCACCAGCGGATTGCGCGAGGAGCTGATTCAAGGCTGACGGAAGGCGCCTTGGATGAGCCAGCATCTTTATTGGCTGGACGATGCGGCCTGGACGGCGATTGAGCCATTGCTTCCGCGTGGGTGGCGTGGAGCGCATCGAGGAGATGCTCGCCGGGTGATCTCCGGGATCATGCACATGCTCAAGACCGGTGCGCGCTGGCGCGATTGGCCGGTCCACCAACGTCGGGGGCGTGGCGCACCATCGCGGCAAAGTCGAGCCCGGCGCTCGAAGCGCGGGCCGCGATGCGCCCGTCGATGGCGCTTGGAACGTTCACGAGGTCCCTCGTGGGAGCGAACCAGCGGTCGAGGTCATCGCTTTCGAGAGCGAAAGCCATGCCGTCTCTCCTGCCGGCCCGCTCACGGCCGGCGCCATTGGGCGAAGGTCTCGCCCCTGCGGGCGAGATCGACGAGAAGGGGCGAGGGCTCGGACCCCGCGCCGCCGGCGGCATGCGCGGCTTCCACCTCGCGCAGCACCCGAGCGAGGCCGGTCTGGTCGGCGGCCCACATGGGTCCGCCCCTGAGGCGCGGGAAGCCGTAGCCGTCGACGAAGGCGAGATCGATATCGGAAGCGCGCAGCGCGATGCCCTCAGCGAGCACCTTGGCGCCCTCGTTTGCCATCACGGCGACAAGGCGCTGCTCGATCTCCTCGGCCGTGAACCTGCGGGGAACGATGCCTTTCGCCGCGCGAGCCCGGGCGATGATCCCTGTCGTGACAGGATCGACGGCCTTCTTGCCGGCGGCGTCATAGGCATACCAGCCGGCTCCCGTCTTGCGGCCGAGCCGCCCCGCCTCGCAAAGCATGTCCGGGATCGAGACGTAGCGTTCAGCCGGATCGCGCGTCGCCGCCCGGCGCTGGCGCATGGCGAAGGCAATGTCGAGCCCGGAGAGGTCAGAGACCGCGAAGATGCCCATGGCGAAGCCATAGGCCTCGAGCGCGGCATCCACCTCCTCGGGCGACGCGCCGTCCTCGACCAGATATTCCGCGTGGCGGCGGTACACCGCATAGATGCGATTACCGATGAAGCCGTCGCAATTGCCCGCCACCACCGGCCGCTTGCCGATCTTCTTCGCGAAGCGCAGCACGGTGGCAACGACGTCGGGCGCCGTCCTGGCGCCGCGCACGACCTCCAGCAGCTTCATAATATGGGCTGGCGAGAAGAAGTGCAGGCCGATCACGTCCTGCGGACGGGCAGTGGCCGCGGCGATGGTGTCGATATCGAGATAGGACGTGTTGGTGGCGAGCACGGTCCCGGGCCGCGCCACCGCATCGAGACGGCGGAAGATGTCGCGCTTGACCCCGAGATCCTCGAAGGCCGCTTCGATGACGAGATCGGACGTGGCGACGGCCGACCAGTCGTCGGACGCGGCAACGCGCGCAAGCCGCGCGGCAGCATCCCCGACCGTGAGACGTCCGGCCTTCACCTGCCGGTCGTAGAGGCCCCGCACCCGCTCCGCCCCGGTCACGGCGGCAGCAGCGTCGCGCTCGATCAGCGCGACGGGAAAACCCGCGTCGGCGAGCGCGATGGCAATGCCCGCGCCCATGGTGCCCGCGCCGATCACGGTTATTCGGCCGATGGGCCGGGCTTCGGCGCCCTCGAGACCGGGCACCTTCCCTGCCTCGCGTTCGGCGAAGAAGAGGTGGCGCAGGGCCTTCGCCTCGGCGCTCTCGCGCACCTTCAGGAAGGCGCCGCGTTCCCGCGCGAGCCCTTCCGAGAACGGGACGCTCCCCGCAGCACGCACGAGCGCGATCGCTTCCTCCACGGCCGGCAACCCCTTCGCCTGCTTGAACGCAGTTGCCACGGCCGCCGCCTCCGCCGCCTCGTCGCCCGCCGGCACCGGCTGCGCCGAGAGACGCCGCTTGGCCACCGCAGGAGCGCGGGCAACGGCTGCTGCAAGGAGATCGCCATCGAGCACCGCATCCACGATGCCGGCCTCCAGCGCCTCGTCGGCTTTCAGAATGCGGCCACCGCAGATGAGCGGGATGGCCGCCGCAATGCCCGTAAGGCGCGGCAGGCGCTGGGTGCCCCCCGCGCCCGGGACGAGCCCAAGCCGTGCCTCGGTCAGGCCGAGGGACGCCCCGGGGCTCGCCAGGCGACAGTCACAGGCGAGCGCGATCTCGAGACCACCTCCGAGCGCGGGCCCGTCGATGGCGGCGACGATCGGCTTGTCCAGCCCGTCGAGGGCCGCAACCACATCCGGCAGCAAGGGCGGGGCTGGCGGCGCATTCATCTCGCGGATGTCGGCGCCCGCGATGAAGCGACCCGGCCCGCCGGCAATGACGACGGCCGCGATGGCCGCGTCGGCCGCGAGCGCCGACAGGACATCGAGGAGCCCCTGGCGCGCGGGGCCCGACAGGGCGTTGACCGGGGGGTGATCGACGGTGACGACCGCCACGCGGCCGCGGACCGTGACCGAGACGGGCGAAGGCCGCACGTCCACGGTCACACCCGCTCGATGAGCGCGGCGATGCCCTGGCCCACGCCGATGCACATCGTGGCCACCGCCCGCTTCCCGCCCCGTGTCTCCAACGCGCTGACGGCTGTCATCGCGAGCCGCGCCCCCGACATGCCGAGGGGATGGCCGAGCGCGATGGCACCACCATGGGGGTTCACGAAATCGGCGTCGTCCGGAAGTCCGAGTTGCCGCAGCACCGCGAGCGCCTGGGAGGCGAAGGCTTCGTTGAGCTCGAAGAGATCGATGTCGCCGAGAGACAGCCGGTTCCTCTCCAGGAGCTTTCGCGTCGCCGGCGCCGGGCCGATCCCCATGACGCGCGGCGGCACGCCGACCTGCACCATCGACACGACGCGTGCGCGCGGCGAGAGCCCATGCCTGCGCGCCCCCTCCCCCGAGGCGAGGATGAGCGCGCCGGCTCCATCATTCACACCCGAGGCGTTGCCGGCCGTGACGGATCCGCCATCCCTTCGGAACGGCGCCTTCAGCTGCGCGAGCTGCTCCAACGTCGTGTCGCCGCGGGGATGCTCATCCCTTGCGACAACCGTGACACTGCCCTTCCCGCCCTTGACCTCGATCGGCGCAATCTCGCGATCGAAGAAGCCGGCCTCCCGGGCCGCCTTGACGCGCTGCTGCGAGCGCAGGGCGAACAGGTCCTGGTCCTCGCGCGAGACCCTGAACTCAGCAGCGACGTTCTCAGCCGTCTCCGGCATGGAGTCGACGCCGTACTGGGCCTTGAGCAGGGGATTGACAAAGCGCCAGCCGATGGTCGTGTCGAAGACCTCGGCCTGGCGCGAGAAGGCATCCGCGGCCTTGCCCATGACGAAGGGTGCCCGCGTCATGCTCTCAACGCCCCCGGCGATGACGAGGTCCGCATCGCCCGTGGCAATCGCGCGTGCGCCGATGCCAACGGCATCGAGGCCCGACCCGCACAGGCGATTGACGGTAGTGCCGGGGACGGTAACGGGCAATCCCGTCAGGAGCACCGCCATGCGGGCGACGTCGCGGTTGTCCTCGCCGGCCTGGTTGGCGCAGCCGAGAACGACATCGTCGACCGCCTCCCAGTCGACGGAGGGATGGCGCTCCTTCAAGACGCGCAGGGGATGTGCCGCGAGATCATCGGCGCGCACGTCCTTCAGGGCCCCGGCATAGCGGCCGATGGGCGAACGCACGAAGTCGCATATGTAGGCGTGAGCCATCACGGTCTCCGGAGGGGCTAGGCGGCGGCGGGGCGGCGCACGCAGGCAACTGTGAAGCGTTGGGCGACGAAGGCCGCGTCGGTGAGGCAGGCGTTGCCCGCCGGATTGGCGCCCGTGACGTGATAGTCGGAGAAGGCGGCGCTCTGGTTCACGTAGATGCCGCCGGTCAGGTTGACCGACAGGGGTACGCCGGCTCGTGCGTAGAGCGGCGCCACGCGCTCCGGCAGGGAGGCGTCGCGCGTGTAGAGGGCGGCGGTGATGGCGCCGCGGGTCCGGGCGGCCCGCGTCGCCCGCTCGATGGCATCCGTGCTGTCGGCGCAAGCCACGAGGAAGCTGATGGGGCCGAAGCGCTCCTCCATATAGGCCTCCTCGCGGCCCGCCTCGACTGCGAGCAGGAGTGGCGTCGCAGTGCGCGCCCCGTCGACGCCCAGCGACGCGCTGTCGCGGACAACGCGACCGAGGCCCCTTGCCTCTTCTATGCGGGCGAGCGTCGCCGGGTTCTGGATCGCTCCGGTGACCGCGAGCGCGCGCTCCGGCCCGGCCAGCAGAAAGTCAATGGCCCCAGCGATCGACGAGGCGACCTCGTCGAAGGACTTGTGCCCCAGGTTCGTATCGATCCCTTCCTTCGGCACGAAGAGGCATTGCGGTGCCGTACACATCTGACCGCTGTAGAGTGACAGGGAGAACGCGATGTTCTGGCACATGGCGTCAAAATCGTCCGTGCCGTCGATGACGATCGAATTGACGCCCGCCTCCTCTGTGAACAGCGGCTTGCCGCGGACGTGTTCGCGCAGCCAGGCCCCAAAGGCAGAGGACCCTGTGAAATCCACGAGCCCGATCTCGGGCCGCGTGGCGAGCGCCGCGGCGATGGGATCCTCCTGCGTATCGACCGCGAGCTGGACGACATCTGGATCGAAGGCCTGCTCCTTCAGAACCTCACGGGCGATCCGCACCGTCAGAGCCAGGGGCAGGATCGCCGCGGGATGCGGTTTCACGATCACCGCATTGCCGGTGACGAGATTGGCGAACAGGGCCGGATAGCTGTTCCAGGTCGGGAAGGTGGCGCAGCCGATGACGAGGCCGATGCCGCGCGGAACGATGAAGAAGCCCTTGTCGAGACGGACCATGGCACGGCCAGCCGGCTTTTCCCAGCGCACCTCGCCGGGCACGCGCGACATCTCCTCGAAGGCATAGGCTACCGCCTCCAGCCCGCGATCCTGCGCGTGCGGACCACCCGCCTGAAAGGCCATGGCAAACGCCTGGCCGGTCGTGTGCTCCACAGCGTGCGCCATCAGGAAGGAGGCGCGGTTGAGCCGCACGAGAATCTCGAGCGCGACGCCGGTACGCACCTCGGCGCCGGCCTCCGCCCAGGACGGCGCGGCCGTAAGAGCCGCAGCGATGAGCGCGTCGGGGTGGGCGCGCGGATAGGTGATGCCGAGCTCGGGGCCGAAGGGGGAGACTTCTGCACCGACCCGCGCCTCGGGAGACGACTGATCGAGATCGAACGGCTTGCCGAGCAGTTTCTCGAAGGCTGCCCTGCCCTCCTCCCGCGCCGTCTCGCCGTAAGTGCGCGGCACCTCCGAGAAGGCGCTCCAGTAGCCTCGCTCGCGCGCCGCGTTCCGCGCCCCGTCCAACAGCTCGCGATGCTCCTCGAAGAGTCCAGCCATGCAAATTCTCCCGTCGCTCGGATCCGTACCGGCTTCCCCGGTTGACAAGGGGGCCTCGTGCGATAATGATTAACCGATCGCTCGGTTAATTCAAGAGGCTCGACAAGAGCCCGATCAGGGAGGTCAGCGTGGAGCCTTCAGTTCTCGTGGAACGGCGTGAGGGATGGACTTGTCTGACCCTCAACCGGCCCGACAAGCTCAACTCCTTCAACGAAGACATGCACGGCCGGCTTGCTCGCGCGCTCGACGAAGCCTCGACCGACGACACCTGTCGCGCCATCCTCCTTATCGGCGCGGGGCGCGGCTTCTGTGCCGGACAGGACTTGTCGGACCGCGTCGGCCGCGAAGGCCCACCGGACCTCGGCGCCACCATCGAAGCCTTCTACAACCCGCTCGTCCGTCGCATCCGCACGCTCCGCAAACCGGTGATCTGCGCGGTCAATGGCGTGGCCGCCGGCGCAGGAGCCAACATCGCCCTCGCCTGCGACATCGTCATTGCCGCGCGGTCGGCCAAGTTCATCCAGGCCTTCTCGAAGATCGGGCTCGTGCCGGATTCCGGTGGCACGTTCTTCCTGCCGCGTCTCGTCGGCGATGCGCGCGCCCGCGCCCTGGCAATGCTCGCAGAGCCGGTGGCCGCTGAGCAGGCCGAGGCGTGGGGCCTGATCTGGAAGGTCGTAGACGACGAAAGCCTGCGGGACGAGGCGCAAGGCCTTGCCGCGCATCTGTCCCGCCAGCCGACGCAAGGCCTCGCGCTGATCAAGGAGGCGCTCAACGCCTCCGCCGCGAACGATCTCGACACCCAGCTCGACCTCGAACGTGACCTGCAGCGCCGGGCCGGCCAGACTCCCGACTATGCCGAAGGCGTTCGCGCCTTCGCGGAAAAGCGGGTTCCGATCTTCACCGGGAGGGCGTCATGACAGCCGGCATCGCCTCCGTCCGCAGCTCCGAGGAAACGGCGCGGCTCGCTGCCGACACCATGTGGGCGGGCGATAACGCCAGTCGCGCCCTCGGCATGGAGATCCTCGGAGTCGGACCCGGCACGGCAACGCTTGCCATGACGGTGACCGAGGCCATGACCAACGGCCACGGCACGGCGCATGGCGGCTTCATCTTCGCGCTCGCCGACAGCGCCTTTGCCTTCGCCTGCAACTCCCATGGTGACGTCACCGTCGCCTCCCACTGTGACATCACCTTCATCCGGCCCGGGAAGCGAGGCGACCGCCTGATCGCCACGGCGCGCGAGGTGTCCCGCGCCGGGCGGTCCGGCATTTACGACGTCCGCGTCAGCGCCGATGGCGTTACCATCGCCGAGTTTCGCGGGATGTCCCGCACCGTCGGCGGCTCCTTCATCGAGGCCGTCGCCAGCGCGCCAGAGAGCCGCACGCCATAAACCAAAGAGGAGGAGACGATGAACATGGCTGTCCCAGCCGCCGCTTTCCGCCTGACCGACGGCGGATTGGATGCCGCCGAACGCGCCTCGCGCGACGAGATCCAGTTTCTCCAGCGCGAGCGTCTCGCCTGGTCGCTGCGTCACGCCTACGAGAACGTGCCCTTCTATCGGCGGAAGTTCGACGCGGCCGGCGTGCACCCGTCAGATTTTCGCGATCTGCCGGATCTCGCGAAGTTCCCCTTCACGATGAAGCAGGATCTGCGCGACAATTACCCCTTCGGTCTCTTCGCCGTGCCGCGCGAGAGGCTCGCACGCATTCACGGTTCGTCGGGCACGACGGGCAAGCCGATCGTCGTGGGCTATACCAAGGCCGACCTCGACATGTGGGCGGACGTCATGGCGCGCTCCATCCGCGCCGCCGGCGGGCGTCCGGGCATGATGGTGCACGTGGCCTACGGCTACGGCCTGTTCACCGGCGGCCTCGGCGCCCATTGCGGCGCCGAGCGCCTGGGCTGCACGGTGGTCCCCATGTCCGGTGGCATGACCGAGCGCCAAGTGCAGCTCATCACCGATTTCTCGCCCGACATCATCATGGTGACGCCCAGCTACATGCTGACCATCCTCGACGGCTTCATCAAGGCAGGGATCGACCCGCGCTCCTCCTCCCTCAAGTTCGGCATCTTCGGGGCCGAGCCATGGACCAACGCCATGCGCGAGGCCATCGAGCGCGCGTTCGGCCTCGACGCCACCGACATCTACGGCCTCTCCGAGGTGATCGGGCCCGGCGTCGCACAGGAATGCGTGGAGACGAAGGACGGCCTGCACATCTGGGAGGATCATTTCCTCCCCGAGATCATCGACCCCGAGACCGGTCAGGTGCTGCCCGACGGCGAGAGGGGCGAGCTGGTCTTCACCTCCCTCACCAAGGAAGCCTTCCCCGTCATCCGCTATCGCACGCGCGATCTGACGCGACTCCTGCCGGGCACCGCCCGCCCGGGCATGCGGCGCATGGAAAAGGTCACCGGCCGGTCCGACGACATGATCATCCTGCGCGGGGTCAATGTCTTCCCCACCCAGATCGAGGAGGCACTGCTCGCCACCGAATGGTGCGGCGGGCACTTCCTCATCGAGCTGTCGCGCCAGGGGCGCATGGACGAGATGACAGTCTACGCCGAGGCTCGGCAGGATCACTGGGACGGGGCCGGCCTCCAGGCGCAAGCCGAACGCCTCGTCACGCGCATCAAGGACACGATCGGCATCACGACGCGCGTCGTGATTCAGGGCCCCGAAACCATCGAGCGCGCGGCGGGCAAGGCCAGGCGCGTGATCGACAGGCGCCCGAAGGCGTAAACCACTCCGCTCTCTGATGGGCGGGGAGACAGATGGCAACGGCCGGCGGACAAGAACAGGGCGCCCGGGACCGAGCCCTTCCCGGGTCGCCCCGAAACGGACGAGGCGCGGTGGAGCGGGGCCGCGCCGGCGAGCCGCCCCGCGAGGACCTCAGACCTGGTCGAAATCCACCACGATCCGATCGGTCGTCGGATGCGCCTGGCAGGTGAGCACGAAACCTGCCTGGATCTCCCAGGGCTCCAGCGAGTAGTTGACGTCCATCCGAGCCGAGCCTTCCACCACCTTGGCGCGGCAGGTGGAGCACATGCCCCCCTTGCAGGCAAAGGGCAGATCGAGCCCCGCCCGGAGCGCAGCGTCGAGAATGGCCTCCCCCTCCGCGACAGGGACCTCGCGGCGCTTGCCGTCGATGACGAGCGCCGCAACCTGCGCCGGCGGAGCCTCGGGCGCGACGGGGGGCTTCGGACGCGGGCGCCCGCCATGGGCCGAGACGAAGCGCTCCACATGGATCCTGTCCGGGGCAAGGCCGAGTTCCCTCAAGGTCGCCTCGACATCGTCGATCATCCCCGCGGGACCGCAGACGAAAGCGTGATCGACCGCAACCGCCGGCACGAGGGCGGTGAGGAGGCGGCGGACCTTCTTCCCGTCGAGCCGTCCATTGAGGATCGGCAGGTCCTGCTCCTCCTGGCTCAGCACATGGAAGATCGACAGGCGACCGATGAAGCGATCCTTCAGCTCCTCGAGCTCCCGGCGGAACAGCATGTCCGCGGTCGAGCGGTTGCCGTAGAAGAGGAAGAAGCGGCTCGACGGTTCGCCGGAAAGCACGCCGCGCAAGATGGAGAGGATCGGAGTGATGCCGGAGCCGGCGGCAAAGCCCACGTGAATGCGGCCGTCCCCGGGAGCGTGGGCGAGACCGAAGCGGCCGGTGGGCGTCATCACGTCCAGCTCGTCGCCGACCTTCACCTCCGCATTCGCCCAGGAGGAGAAGAGCCCGTCTTCCATGCGCTTGACCGCGATGCGCAGTTCACCGTCCTCGGGCCC
The DNA here is from genome assembly GCF_030067675.1 of Chelatococcus albus. Classification (GTDB taxonomy): domain Bacteria; phylum Pseudomonadota; class Alphaproteobacteria; order Rhizobiales; family Beijerinckiaceae; genus Chelatococcus_A; species Chelatococcus_A albus. The sequence goes on from NZ_JASJEV010000004.1 coordinate 10,552, forward strand.
GGAGCAGATCGAGTAGGAACGCCTGACCTCCTCGCCATTGAGCGTGGCGCGCAGCGTGAGGTACTGGCCGGGCGCGAAGCTGTAGTCGGCGGAGAGATGGGGCGGCACGGCAAAGGCAATCGACACGGCATCCCGGGACTCGCGCCTCACGTCCCCCACGACGAGCCGGTGGAAGCGCGGGACGGAGCTTGCGGGAGCGCCTGCGGGGGGCGCGGCGGGAGAAGCGGGGGCAGGGGTCGCGGTCAGCATGGCCTTACCTGGTCAGTGGCATTTGAAATAATCGAAGGGCTCCCGGCAGGCGTTGCAGCGCCAGAGCGACTTGCAGGAGGTCGAGCCGAAGGGGGCGATCTCGCCGGTGTCGGTTGATCCGCACTGAGGGCAGGCCACTTCCTCGACGCCGAAGAGAGCCCGGCGTCCGCCACCCTTTCGCGGCGGGGCGATGCCGTAGTCCTTCAGCTTGCGCCGCCCCTCCTCGCTCATCCAGTCCGTGCTCCAGGCTGGCGAGAGGACCGTGTTGACCCGAACCTCCGGGAAACCCGCCTTGGCGAGCGCGAGCTCGATCTCGACGCCGATCATGTTCATCGCCGGACAGCCGGAGTATGTGGGTGTGATGTCCACCTCGACACGGCCGTCCACGATCCGCACGTCGCGCAGCACGCCGAGATCGGCGATGGTGAGGACCGGGATCTCCGGATCGACGACATCGCCCGCGATTCGCTGCACCTCGGCGCACATCGTCTCGGACAACGGTCGCTCCTTCGGCACCTCTCCCGAGCGCGCCCCGTCGCCCGGCCGCAGGTCGACGGGAGCGGCGCGCTTTCCGGGCGACCGCGCGGTCGTCACCAGTTCTCCCCCGGCATGGACCGCTGGAGATATTGCATCTCGGCGAGCAGATGGCCGAGATGCTCGCTGTGCCGGCCGATGCGCCCCCCGTTTCGCATGAAGCCCTCCTTCGGCACCTCCAGACCTGCTTCCGCCAGCACATGGGCGACGGTCCGGCGCCAGGGGACCCGCAGCGTTTCGGGATCGATGCCGATGCCGTCCGCGATCACGGCGCGATCGCCCTCGTCCACTTCGAACAGCTCTCCGGTGAACGGCCAGAGATCGGTAAGAGCGGCGATCGTACGGGTACGGCTCTCCGCTGTACCGTCGCCCAGGCGCACGATCCATTCCGCGCAGTGGCGGACGTGATAGGTCATCTCCTTCTCGGCCTTGGCGGCGATGGCGGCGAGGGTCGCATCGCGCGAAGCCATCATGGCCCGCCAATAGGGTTCGGCGAAGGCCGCGTAGAGGAACTGCCGGACGATGGTCCTGGCGAAATCCCCGTTGCGCTGCTCCACCAGGAGCAGATTGCGGTAGCCCCTTTCGTCGCGGAGATAAGCGAAGTCATCCTCGTCATGGCCGGCCGCCTCCACCGCCCCGGCATGGCCATAGAGGGCGCGCGCCTGTCCGATGAGGTCGAGGCCCATGTTGGCGAGCGCCATCTCCTCCTCCATCATGGGCGCGTGCCCGCACCATTCGGAGAGACGATGGCCGAGGACGAGGGCATCGTCCGCGCGCCGCAGCAGATAGGAGACGAACGGCGTCTCCGCCACTCGGATGGAGCCAGAGGCCATGGCGTTTTCCTGTCCCTCAACGCGGCGAGCCCGCGCATGTCTTCGGTCGGCGGAGCGATCGCCAACCACTCACATGTGCCCGACTTCCTCGGGCACTTCGTAGAAGGTCGGGTGGCGATAGATCTTGGAGGCCGTGGGCTCGAACATCATGCCCTTGTCAGCCGGATCGGATGCCGTGATCGCGTGCGAGGGCACCACCCAAATGGACAGCCCCTCGCCCCGCCGCGTGTAGAGGTCGCGAGCGGCCTGGAGGGCAAGCGTCGCGTCCGGCGCGTGGAGCGAGCCCACATGCTTGTGCGACAGGCCATTGCGGGAGCGGATGAACACCTCCCAAAGGGGAATCTCGGCTGCGGCCATGGACGTTCCTCCAGATATCAGGCGGCCGCCCTGACGCGGCTCTTGGCGGCATGTGCGCATGCGGCCTCCCGCACCCAGGCGCCATCCTCGTGCGCCTTGCGACGGGCCGCCATGCGGTCGGCGTTGCAGGGGCCGTTGCCGGCGATCACCTGACGAAACTCCTCCCAGTCGATGGCGCCATAGTCCCAGTGCCCCGTCTCCTCGTTGAACCTGAGGTCGGGATCGGGAATGGTCAGGCCCAGGTAGCGAGCCTGCGGCACGGTGGCGTCGACGAACTTCTGCCGCAGCTCGTCGTTGGAGAAGCGCTTGATCTTCCAGCGCGTCGAGGCCTCCGAATGCCGGCTGTCAGCGTCCGGCGGACCGAACATCATGAGGCACGGCCACCACCACCGGTTCAGAGCATCCTGCGCCATCTCCCGCTGCGCCTCGGAGCCGCGTACCAAGGCAAGCATGATCTCGTAGCCCTGACGCTGGTGGAAGGACTCCTCCTTGCACACCCGGATCATGGCGCGGGCGTACGGCCCGTAGGAGCAGCGGCAGAGCGGGATCTGATTCATGATCGCCGCGCCGTCCACCAGCCATCCGATGGCACCGATATCGGCCCAGCTCAGCGTCGGGTAGTTGAAGATGGAGGAGTACTTCGCCTTGCCGCTGAGAAGCTGATCAATGAGCTCCTCACGCGAGACGCCGAGCGTCTCCGCGGCGGCATAGAGGTAGAGCCCGTGGCCGCATTCGTCCTGCACCTTCGCGAGAAGGGCGGCCTTGCGGCGGAGGGACGGAGCGCGCGTGATCCAGTTGCCCTCGGGCAGCATGCCGACGATTTCGGAATGGGCATGCTGGGAGATCTGGCGGATCAAGGTCTTCCGGTAGGCCGCCGGCATGAAGTCGTTCGGCTCGATGCGTTCCTCCGCATCGATGCGTTCCTGGAAGCGGGCGAGGATCGCGGCATCCTCGATCGTTCGTTCCGCAGCCTCCGGACCGGCATTGAGAGCCTGTGTGTACATCTGCTCCTCCCGACTTTGGAGCCACTATATGTAACTAAAATTCGAACGACAACATTTTTTTGTAACATATGACATTGCCCGTGACACCACGCGAACGCCGCCACGAGGGCCGGCGTGACCGGCATGCCGGTCGCATGCTCGGTAACATATTGAAAAAAAAGACTTTCAGACCCTATAGAGCGGCGTGGGACATCGGTCAGGACTGTTCCTGAAAGCGCCGGAATACCTCCGCCCCCGGGGGCAACCGGGCGCCGCTCTCATCCACCGCATGGGCATCGAGCCACCGTTCGGAGGGGACGACGAGGTCCTTGTAGAGGCTCGCACAGAGGGCGCGTGCGGCAGTTCCCGGCCAATCGTCCGGCAGCACCTCGACCGGGAGGATGGGATCGCGCAGGACGATGCGTCGGTATTCGTGGATCAGCAGTACACGGGCAACCAGCGCGTCGATGTCGGCGAGGGTCGCATCGGCGTCGAGGGCGGCGCGCATGGGCGTGAAGGTGTCGATGAACCGCCGGTAGGCCTCGGCGGTCGCCTCCAGCGGCCAGCTGCGAGCGGCAAGCCTGCACAGCGCCTCCGCGTCACCGCGCGCCTCCAGCTTCAACGCGCCCTCCGCCGCGCCAGGGAGATCGGATCCGCCGGGGGCCACCCAGACGCCCGGTGCGGGAGATCCGAACCCGGCCTCCTCCAGCGCCGCCCGCGCCGTGTCCCGCTCGGGGCCTGGGGCGAGCAGAACGAGATCGAAATGCCCCGAAAAGCGCGGCGGGCGCGACGTGTAGATGTGCCGCGTCGCCTGGGCGAAGGTGGCGCGCCCCTTGTCCGCCAGTCGGTAGAAGCTGTTGCGGCCAACCCGGCTGCGCTCCAGCCATCCGTCGGAGGCGAGCCGCGACATGGCGGTCCTGACCACGCCTTCCGAAATGTCGAGCGCCTTGAAGAAGGCGAGCAGCGTGCCGAGCCATACGCATCCGCCCCGCGGCACGATGGCGTCGCCATAGACGGTGATGATGATCGACCAGGTGCGCGACGGCTCGCCCCGCAGCTGATCGAGTATTTGTCCGATGGCGGCCCGAGACATGTGCCGACCGGCGGGTCCCGCCCGCCGCTGTGCAGGTATCCGGCTCATGCGCTGCGCGCGCGACGCGCCCCCGACGCCAGACCTTTGCGGCGCTTGGCGTTGCCTGTGTTCGTCCCGACTTCCGCAGGCCCGGCCAGCGCGGCAGCGGCCTCCTCCGCCCCCGCCATGACGAGCCTCGTGACGAGACGGGCATAATCGTCCCGGGTCAGCCCCTTCCCTTCCCGAAACCAAAGGTAGTGCCAGTTCAGCATGCCGAACATCGACATGGTCAGCGGTTTCAGCAGTGGTCCCCGGCCAATGGCGGGCAGCGCTTCTGCCAGCGCGTCGGAGAGGATCGCAACGAGCACCCGCTCCATGTCGCGCAGCTGCTCCTGTTTCTCCTGCGGCAGGAGCTTCAGACTCGCGATCTGCACCTGATGCTCAGCGTCGGCGTCTCGGTACGATTCGAGCAGGGCCGCGGCAATGGCATAGACACGCGCACTCGCATCGCCCTCGCGCTGCGCCGCCTGCTCGACCGCCGCGATCAACTCCTCCAGATGGGCATAGAGGATGTCGAAGAGCACCGCTTCCTTGTCCGGATAGTAGTGATAGAGCAGTGCCTTGGAGACCCCGCAGGCCTCCGCGATCATGGTGATCGAGGTACCAGGATATCCGAACTGGGCGAACAGCTCCGCCGAGCGGTGGAGGATCGTACGACGTTTCGCATCATAGTCCTGGGCGCGGGTGCGAGCCATTCCGTTTCCCTGCCTTCCCGATCGCTGTGCCGTGGCGAGCAGCAGCCCGCCTCCAGCCTACCTCATGTCGCCGGCGCGGCCGCAGCGCCGAGCCAGGAGACCCGGCGAGCCAATAACAAAGATTATCCGATTGGTCGATCAATGCCGAAGAGCGCGGTGCAGCCCGCTTCGCCAGCTGGCCGCCAGCGCATCCCGCGACGGCGGTCTTCACGGCACAGCGCGCTGTCGCGGCCCCAAACTCGGAAATGATTGACCAGTCGCTCGGTCAATCTTAAACTGATTTCATCGCCGTGCAGCCGAGGTTGCAGCCGGCACGTCACGAGGCGGGTTCAACCGTCCGACCTTCGAAGCATGACCGTTCTTGGGAGGAACGCCACATGGGAACGACCATCGTCCGGCGGTGGATGTTGCGCGCGGCCGCGGTTTCGACCGCCGTTTCCGCAGTTGTCCTTCACGCAGGCGGATCGGGCGCGCTCGCCGCCGAGCCCATCAGGATCGGGGCGGTTCTGTCCGTGACCGGCTCCGCCGCCTTCCTGGGCGATCCGGAAGCCAAGACGCTGAAAATCTACGTGGATGAGATCAACAGGAAGGGCGGGCTCCTCGGCCGGCCCGTGCAGCTCGTTCTCTACGATGACGGCGGTGACGCCAACAAGGCACGCACCTTCGCCACCCGCCTCGTCGGCGACAACAAGGTGATCGCCATGGTGGGGGGCACCGGCACAGGCACCACGCTCGCCATGATGCCCGTGTTCGAGGAAGCCGAGATTCCCTTCGTCTCGCTGGCCGGCGGCATCGAGATCGTCGAGCCCGCCCGTCCCTTTGTGTTCAAGACGCCGCACACCGACAAGACCGCCTGCCAGAAGGTCTTCGAAGACATGAAGCTGCGCGGCTTCACCAAAATCGCGCTGATTTCCGGCACGGACGGCTTCGGCAAGTCCATGCGCAACCAGTGCCTCAAGGTGACCGGCGATTACGGCATCAGCATCCTGGCCGATGAGAGCTACGGACCGGCGGACGCCGACATGACGCCCCAGCTCAACAAGATCAAGAACACGGCGGGTGTTCAGGCTGTGCTCAACCCCGGCTTCGGCCAGGGCCCGGCCATCGTGACGCGCAACTATGCCCAGCTCGGGATCTCGTTGCCGTTCTACCAGTCGCACGGCGTCGCCTCGAAGAGCTTCATCGAGCTCGCGGGCTCCGCAGCGGAAGGAGTCCGCCTGCCGGCGCCTGCGCTCCTCGTCGCCGACAAGCTCGCGCCTGAAGACAAGCAGAAGGCGGTGGTCAGCGAATACAAGAAGACCTATGAGACGGCGACAGGCCAACCCGTCTCCACCTTCGGTGGCTATGCATTCGACGGCATCCAGCTCCTCGTGAAGGCCATCGAGCGAGCAAAGTCCGTCGACCCGCGGGCAATCCGCGACGAGTTGGAGGCCACGCGGGACTACGTGGGCGTGACAGGGATCTACACCATGGCTCCGAACGACCATCTGGGCCTCGGGGCCGAGTCCTTCCGCATGCTCGAGATCAAGGGCGGGGAGTGGGTCCCGGCAGCGCAGCCGCGCTGAGGCGCCTCCTCCCCGACGCCACAATCGTTCCTGCACGCTCGAGACAACGGTCATGGCCGAATTCCTGCAGCTGGTGTTCTCCGGCCTGACGGTGGGGGTGGTCTACGCCCTCGTCGCGATGGGCTTCACCCTCGTCTACAACGCCTCCGACGTCATCAACTTCGCCCAGGGCGACTTCGTGATGATCGGCGGCATGGGCACGGTCTTCCTTGCGAGCGCCGGCATTGCCCTGCCTTTGGCGGCCCTGATTGCCGTCCTCGCCGCGGTCGTCGTCGGCCTCCTCCTCCATCGGCTGGCGATCGAGCCGGCTCGGCGGGCGACGCCCGTCACCCTCATCATGATCACGATCGGCGCGTCCATCTTCATCAAGGGGGTGGCACTGATCGCATTCGACAAGCAGTTCCACTCTCTCCCGGCCTTTTCCGGCTCCGATCCCATCGCGGTCGCCGGCGCGACAATCCTGCCGCAGAGCCTGTGGGTGGCGAGTGGTGCGCTCGCCCTCTTTGCCGGGCTCAGCCTGTTTCTCAAGAAGACGCTGCTCGGCAAGGCGCTGCTCGCCACGGCCGCGAACCGCCTGGCGGCTCGGCTGGTCGGCATCAACGTCGCCGCGATCCTCGCCCTCGCCTTTGGCGTGTCCGCCGCCATCGGCGCCGTCGCGGGCATCCTCGTCACGCCCATCACTCTCACCCGCTACGACGTGGGCACGCTCTTCGCTCTCAAGGGCTTCGCCGCCGCCATGGTCGGCGGCATGGGCCATCCGTTCGGAGCGATTGCGGGCGGGCTCGCCATCGGGCTTCTGGAGGCGTTCGGCGCGGGCTATGTCAGCTCGACCTACAAGGATGCTGTCGCCTTTCTCGCCATTCTCCTCGTCCTCTTCGTGATGCCGCGCGGCCTGTTCGGCGGCCGCAGCGTGGAGCGTGTATGATGCTTGCAGCAGCCTTCACATCGCGCCGCGGCACGCTCCTCCTCCTTGTTGCGGTCATGCTGCTCGTGCCCCTCGTCGCGCCCTCCAGCTTCTATCTGCGCGTGGCTGCCCTGGTCTGGATCTTCGCCCTCGCCGCGCTGGGGCTCACGATCGTCATGGGCTATGCAGGGCAGGTGAGCCTCGGCCATGCCGGCTTTCTCGGCATCGGCGCCTATGCGGTCGCCATCGGCCCACGCCATCTCGCGCTCGATCCGCTGCTCTCTCTCGCCCTCGGCGCCCTGTTGTGCGGGCTGGTGGCCTATCTCGTCGGCAAGCCCATCCTCAAGCTGAAGGGCTACTATCTCGCCATCGCGACGCTCGGCTTCGGTCTGATCGTCGCGCTCGTCCTCGCCAGCGAGAGTGCCGTCACCGGCGGTCCGGACGGTATGCCGGTGGCCCGCCTCAGCCTCTTCGGCTGGCGCGTCACGGGTGCCCTGACCTGGTACTGGGTCACGGCGGGCGCGCTGCTCCTCGGCGCCCTTCTTGCTCTCAATGTCGAGGCGAGCCCGACGGGGCGGGCCTTGCGCGCCCTGCACGACAGCGAGATCGCGGCGGCCGGCGCGGGCGTCGACGTCGCCTCCAAGAAGCTCGCCGCCTTCGTGATAGGTGCGGTCTATGCCGGCATCGCCGGGGCCCTGCTTGCTCTCATGAACGGGCTCATCACCCCAGAGACGGCCGGTTTCATGCATTCCATCGAACTGGTCGCCATGGTCATCATCGGCGGCCTCGGCTCGGTCACCGGTGCCGTGGTGGGGGCGGCCTTTCTGGTCGTGCTTCCGCAGGCACTCACGAGCCTCCAGGAATACGAGCAGGCCGTGCTCGGTCTGCTCATCATGGTGTTCATGATCTTTCTGCCCTCCGGCATCGTTCCGACCCTCCGCCGGCTCGTTCTGGAGCGCGCGTCATGACCATCCTCGACGTGCAGGGCCTCGGCATCTCCTTCGGCGGCGTCGTCGCGGTGGACGACGTGTCGTTCACCGTGGCGCCGGGCGAGGTGTTCTCCATCATCGGGCCGAACGGAGCGGGGAAGACGACCCTGTTCAACCTTGTCACCGGCATCTACCACGCCGACCGGGGTCGCGTGCGTCTCGCCGGCGCGGACGTCACTGGCGTCGCCCCGCACCTTCTCGCCGGGCGCGGCCTGGTCCGCACCTTTCAGAATCTGCAGATCTTCTTCCGCATGAGCGCGCTCGAGAACGTGATGGTCGGCAACCATCTCGCAGAACGCACGTCGCTGCTCTCCGACCTCTTTGGTTTCCCGTCGGTCGCGCGGCAGAACCGCGCGACGAGGCGACGCGCTCTGGATCTCCTCGAGCGGGTCGGCCTCGCCCGCTACGCCGACGTCGCCGCCGGAGGGCTCCCTTATGGCGTGCTCAAGCGCCTCGAGATCGCCCGCGCGCTCGCCGCGAATCCGAAGGTTCTCCTCCTGGACGAGCCCGCGGCCGGCTGCAACGCCGTCGAGACCGAGGCCATCGATGCGCTCATCGGCGAGATCACAAGGGCGGGGATCGCCGTGGTGCTCATCGAACACGACATGAAACTCGTCATGCGGATCTCCGATCGCGTCCTGGTGCTGGCCCAGGGCCGTCGCTTGGCGGAGGGGCAGCCCCGGACAGTGCGCAACGACCCTTCGGTCATCGCCGCCTACCTCGGCGAGCATGGAGCCAGGGAGGCGGATCGTGCTTACGGTTGACACTCTGTCCACCGCCTATGACCGCATCGAGGTGCTGCATTCCGTCTCCCTCCACGTGAGGAAGGGAGAAATCGTCGCGCTGGTCGGCTCCAACGGCGCCGGCAAGACGACCCTCTTGCGCACACTGTCGGGGGTGCAGCCAGCCCTCTCCGGCCGCATTCTCTTCGAGGGCCAGGAGATCCATCGCCTGCCGGCGCATGTGCGGGTGGCGCGCGGCATTTCCCACTCCCCGGAAGGCCGACAGGTCTTCGGCCCCCTCACGGTCGAGGACAACTTGTGGCTCGGCGCCTTCAGGCGCCAGGGCGGAGCCTCGCGCGCGCGGCTCGACGCCGTCTATTCCACGTTCCCCGTCCTCGCGGAGAAGCGTCACGCGGCCGCCATGAGCCTCTCCGGCGGCCAGCAGCAGATGCTCGCCATCGGCCGCGCGCTGATGGCCGACCCCAAGCTCCTCATTCTCGACGAGCCGTCGCTTGGCCTCGCCCCCCTCCTGGTGGACCAGATCCTCGACGTCGTCGTCGACTTGAAGCGAAAGGGCATCACCGTCCTCCTCGTGGAGCAGAACGCCTCCGCAGCTCTCGCGATCGCAGATCGCGGCTACGTGCTGGAGACGGGACGGATCGTGCTTGAAGGAAGCGGCAAGGTCCTGCTCCTGGATCCGAAGGTGCGCGCCGCCTATCTTGGCACCTGAGCCGGCGTTCCCATCGAGACAGCGCACTGGCGCCTCCAGGAGAATGGCGAGATCGACGCCGGCGTCGATCGCCGTCGAAGCTGTAGCTTACCGCGATTTTCCGGACACGGGCGGCGCGCCTCACGGACATCGTGGGGCGCTGCAAAAGGCAAAGCCGATCACTGCAAAATTTTGCGCCGCGCTACAGCCTGCCCCGGCTGCAAACCCTAAGCCCCGCGAGGCACTACGCGCCCCCGGCCCTCCGATCGCCCCACTGCAAAATAACCGGGTCCCCCACAGGCATCTTGCAAGCTTCTTGGGAACAGAAGTGTTTCCGCAAGGTTCTCACGCGGGGATCAATGGTAGCGGAGGAGGGACTCGAACCCCCGACACGCGGATTATGATTCCGCTGCTCTAACCAGCTGAGCTACTCCGCCCCGCGCTGACACCTCGAGGGCGCAGCGGTGAATGCGGGCGATATAAGGAACGTGGCCGAAGGCTGTCAAGGAAGCTCGCGATCAGGTCGCAGCGCGGCTGGGGACAGCGCCCTCTCCCGCGGTGCAAGGACGCGACGGAGCGGTAACCTCGTTCTCGCGGATTGGCGGGAGCGGGCCTCTGGCATGTGATCGCATCACGTCCGCACAAGGGCGGTCCGCATCGTTGCGCCCGGTCCGCCGCAATCCCGCGATGCCCAGCCGGGCGCGACCGGTCGGCCTCACGACATGTCGGCATGCTCGCCGGCGCGCATGGGCGCTCGTCCCGGACGCGCTGACGGCGCTGCCGTCGTCACGGCCCGGAACGGGCGCGCCCGCGCCAAAGCCGCTTCCGTCGGTTCCTCGCAGTGGATGGCGTCCGAGCGGCACGATGCCCGCCCCGGCTCGGCTGCGATCTGCCGCGCCGGTCGGGCGCTGGACCATCGGGCGGGTGATGCGGCGGCTTCAGCCCTGCTTCCGCAGCCGCGCCACCTTGAAGAAGCCGCCGGGGAAGACCGGTTTCACCGAAATGAGCTGCAGATCCTTGCGACGCTCGGCCCAGGCCGCGATGCGCGCCACCTTGAACGCCGAGCTCCAGCCGACCTTCGCCGCCAGCGGGGCCACCGCCTCCTCGACCTCGGCCAGCGGCCCGCCGGCCGCGCCGAAATGGTTGGCGAGCACGATCTCGCCGCCCGGCCGCAGGACGCGGGCGAATTCGTCGAGCGCAGCCTCCGGATCCGGCACGAGGGTGATGACGAACTGCGCCACGACGGCATCGAACCGCGCGTCCGGCAAACCCAGGCGGCAGGCGTCCATGACCGCCAGCATGGCAACGTGGCGCAGGTTCTGGCGAACGACCTTCTCGGCCGCCCGGCGCAGCATGTCCTCCGACAGATCGACGCCGGAGACGCGCGCATGGTCCGGATAATCGCCGAGCGACAGCCCGGTGCCGACCCCGACCTCGAGCACGTCCGGACCGCAGGCGAGCGCGGCGGCAACCGCCTCGCGCCGTGCCGGCGCCGTCAGCCGCTCGTAGACCAGATCATAGACCGGTGCCCAGCGCGCATAGGCCTTGCGCATGTGCACCGTATCGGGTCCAGCGGCCTGTGCCCCGGTCATCTCGTCTCGCCCCCTCTTCGGCACCCATCGTCTACACACTCGACGTGTCAGCACGACGTCACCGGGCGTCGGTGCCTTGCCCGCGCGCCGCCGTCAAGCGGCGACGCCGCCCGCCACCTTGGCCGCGGCCGCCGGCGCGAGCGTGGAACCGATGGTGCCGCCGCCGAGAACGCGCGCGCGCCCTTCGAGGCTGTCGTAGATCACACATGCCTGACCCGGCGCCACGCCCTCCTCCGGCGCCAGCAGCTCCACCTCGGCACCAAGGGCGGCGGCACGCAGGACGGCCGGACGCGGCGCGCGCGTCGAGCGCACGCGCACAGCGACCTCCCGGCCCTCGCGCGGAAGGCTCTCCAGCGGCTCGTCCCCGATCCAGTTCATGTCCCGCAGCCGGATCGTGCCGGTGGCAAGCAGCTCCTTCGGGCCGACGACGACCCGCCCCCTCTCGGCATCGAGCTTGAGCACGTAGAGCGGCTCGCCCACGGAAAGCCCCAGCCCGCGGCGCTGCCCGACGGTGTAGTGAATGATGCCCTCGTGCCGGCCGAGGACGCGCCCGTCGACGTGCACGATGTCGCCCGGCGCCACCGCGCCCGGCTTCAGCCGCTCGATGATGTCGGTATAGCGCCCGTTCGGCACGAAGCAGATGTCCTGGCTGTCCGCCTTCTCGGCGACGGTGAGGCCGAACTCGCGCGCGAGCTCGCGCGTCTGAGGCTTGGTCATGTCGCCCAGCGGAAAGCGCAGGAGCTCGAGCTGTGCCTGGGTCGTCGCATAGAGGAAGTAGCTCTGGTCGCGGTCGGGGTCGGCGGCGCGGAAGAGCCCGCGGCGGCCGTCGGGCAGTGGCCTGCTGGCGATGTAGTGGCCGGTCGCGAGAACGTCGGCCCCGAGGTCCCGTGCGGTATCGAGGAGTTCGGCAAACTTGATCGAGCGGTTGCACTCCACGCAGGGAATGGGCGTCTCGCCGGCGAGGTAGCTGTCAGCGAAGCGCTCGATGACGGTGTCGCGGAAGCGGGATTCGTAATCGAGGACGTAGTGCGGAATGCCGATGCGCTCCGCCACGCGGCGGGCGTCGTGGATGTCCTGGCCGGCGCAGCAGGCGCCCTTGCGGTGCATCGTCGCCCCATGGTCGTAGAGCTGCAGCGTGATGCCCACGACATCGTAGCCCTCCCGCTTGAGCAGTGCGGCGACGACCGACGAGTCCACGCCGCCCGACATGGCGACCACCACGCGGGTGTCCTCGGGCCTCTTCGGCAGATCAAGGCTGTTGAGCATGGCTAGCCTCTGCAGGCCCTCGCAGGCCGTTTCCGACAGGTGCATCGATCCCCGCACCGGCCGATCGGCGCCTCTGGCACGTCTCGGCCGGCCCCTCGCCCCCGGCGACCGCACGCCCCTCGCCCACGGCGGATCGCTGGCGGCATTCCTCTGGCGGCATTCCTGGCCGTTTCCCACCGTCTCCCGTGGCGTCGTTCCTTCTCTATAGCGGGCGAGGCCGTCGCGTGCCAGCGGGCGCGAGCAATTGCCGCCTCCCGGCAAATCCTGCCGGCCAAGGACGTCATCCCGCTGCTCGCCGTCAGCGCGCGATGTCGTCACGGGCGCCTCTAACCACTTGATTTGGCGAGATCTTGGCAGGCGCGCATGGGCGGACATTCCCTTGGCCCGCACCTTGCACGACCGCTGCCCGAACGAGATCCGCGCAGCAGGAGACGTGATGCGTCAGGCCGATCCCGCATTGTCGCTGTTCAAGTCGCCATCCGTGGCCCGGGACAAGGGCGGCGGCTCCGCGCGGCCCGCGCCTTCGACGGGCAAGGACGATGGCGCGCGCGAGCCCTTCGCGCTGCCCGGGACGCCGCGGAACGCCGGCGCGGACCGGCCCCAGACGGCCAGGCCGGCGCCGCGGCCGGATGGGGCGCGCGATCGCCAGAATGCGGCAGTCCGGGAGCGCGACGCCGCATCCGAGCGGAGCGACAAGCCTGCCGCGAGCGGCGCGTCGGGCAATGGCGCCGATGAGGCTGCCGCGACGCCGGCCGACACGGACAAGCCGGAGAAGGCCGCTGCGCCGGCGGCCCCGGCCGCGGAGGCACTGACCGCGATCGACGCGACGATCGCCCCGGCACCCGCCCCCCTGCAGCCCCCACCGCCCCCGCCGGCGGAGCCCCCCGGCCAGTCGCCAGATGCCGCCGCCAGCGTCGCGGCCGCTCCAGCTATCGTCAGCGAGGATGCCGCCCCGCCGCAGGCGATCGAAGCGCCGGCGGGCGTCGGCGCCGCCGGGCCGGCGGCGGCCCACGCCCCCGTACAGGCGGGCCTTGCAGCGCAAGGAACCCTCGACCGGTCCGCTGACGCGAAGGCGACGCAGCCCCTGACGGATGGCGATTTGCCGGCCGCCGCCAAAGCGACGGATGCCGCGCCCCCCGGCGAAGGCCAGGTGCGGCCCTCGGGCCAGGTCGCGGCTGAAGGCTCGGCCGGAACCGAGGTGACGAAGACCGCGCGGGGCGAAGGAGGGGCCGCCGACGAAACCGCCCGGCCCGCGACGTCGACGCTCGCCACGGTGACCGCTCCCGCCGCGCCGTTGCCGCCGCAGGCAGGCGCCGCCGCCATCCCCCCGGCCGACGTGGCGCAGGCCGCCGCGGCGGCGAAGGCTTCTGCGCAGGCCACCCATCCGGTCGTGAAGGACGTGCCGCTCGCCGCCGTCCCCATCGAGATCGGCATGCGCGCGCTCGCCGGCAGCAAGCGCTTCGATATTCGCCTCGATCCGCCTGAACTTGGTCGCATCGATGTGCGGCTTGAGTTCGACGACGCGGGCTCCGTCAAGGTGCAGCTCACCGTGGACCGCGTCGAGACGCTTGCTCTCCTTCAGCGCGACGCGCGCACGCTCGAACGCGCCTTCGAACAGGCCGGCCTGAAGCCGACGGACGGCGGCGTCGACCTGACGCTGCGCGACCAGCAGGCCCACGGCGGTCACCAGCGGCGGGACGAGGGGAGCCGAGAGGCGATGCCCGGCGCGCCCCCGCGCAGTTCAGCCGCCGAGATCAGCGAAGACATCATCCCGGCCCGGGCCCTGTGGCGCGGCAGTACCGGCCTCGACCTGCGCATCTGAGCATGGACATCGCCCCATGAGCGTGACACCCACCACCGACGCCGCCCAGACCGCCCAAACCACCGCGGGCACCAGGAACAGCAAGACGATCGCCGGCAATTTCGATCAGTTCCTGCTGCTCCTGACGACACAGCTCAAGAACCAGAACCCGCTCGACCCGCTCAACACCAACGAGTTCACCCAACAGCTCGTCCAGTTCGCCTCGGTCGAGCAGCAGATCAAGACGAACGACACGCTGAGCGCGCTCGTCTCCAGCACGCAGGCCTCGACGGTGACGATGGCGCTCAGTTTCGTCGGCGCCGAGGTGACGGCGGACGGCGCCGCGAGCTCACTCAAGGGTGGCAAGGCGGAGTGGACGCTGAATGCCGCGCGCGCGGCGTCGGAAGCGAGCATCGTCGTCAAGGACCGCAGCGGCAACGTCGTCTACAAGGAGACGCGCGCGCTCGCCGCCGGCGCCCAGAAGTTCACATGGGACGGGCGCACCTCCACGGGGTCGACGGCCCCGGACGGCGACTACACCATCAGCGTGACCGCGCGCGACACGACTGGCCAGACGGTGAGCGTCAACACCGAGATCACGGGCCGCGTCGACGGCGTCGACCTCTCGGGCAGCGCGCCGGTGCTCACGGTCGGCAGCATCAAGGTGCCGCTCACCGGCGTAAAGTCGATCCGCAGGGCGGCATGACTTCGTCCGCAGGGCGGCGACGGCGGCCACTCGGCGCAACCTACAATTGGTTCGCCGCCTTTAGGCAATTCTTAAGTGCGCGTCCCTATCGTCGCGTCTCGACATTGGTCCGTCGAGTCTGTGTGAGCGTATCATGACCGAGACCCATCGCCCGAGGGTGAAATACGTCATCGGGCCGGACGGCAGTCCATTGACGATTGCCGACCTGCCTCCGACGAACACCAAACGCTGGGTGATCCGTCGCAAGGCTGAAGTCGTCGCCGCCGTGCGCGGTGGCCTTCTCAGCCTCGATGAAGCCTGCCAGCGCTACACCCTCACCGTGGAAGAATTCCTGAGCTGGCAGCAATCCATCGATCAGCACGGCCTGGCGGGCCTGCGGACGACGCGTATCCAGCATTATCGCCAATAGGCTTCTGATATTCCTCAACTTTCGGAAGCGCCGGCCTCGGGCCGGCGCTTTCGTTTTGACCGCCTCCGGCGACCGCGGCGGCGATCCTCCCTCAAGCCCGCGACGGCGCCGTTAACCCTTCGCTAACCCTACGCTGGGAAATTCTTGCCCAGTGGCCGCGGTGCTTCGCGGCGGGGTTCGGCGCACAGGACGGAAAGCGTGAACGGGGCTCTCGAAATCTTGCGCAAGCTGGGGCCGCAGCGGCTCGCGGCGATGGGTGCGGTGACGCTGGCGCTCATCGGCTTCTTCGCCTTCGTCATCATGCGGATGAGCCAGCCCGCGATGGGCGTGCTCTATACCGACCTGTCGTTCCAGGACGCCGGCACCATCGTGCGCGATCTCGAGACGCGCGGCATCCGCTACGAGGCGCGGCAGGATGGGCAGACGATCCTCGTGCCCAAGAACGAGATCGCCAGGCTGCGCATGGAGCTCGCCGGCAAGGGCCTGCCGTCCGGCGGCGGCATCGGCTACGAGATCTTCGACAAGGGCGACGCCTTCTCGTCCACCAGCTTCGTCCAGAACATCAACCACCTGCGCGCCCTCGAAGGCGAGCTCGCCCGCACCATCCGCTCGCTGTCGCGCGTTCAGTCGGCGCGTGTCCATCTCGTCATGCCGGAGCGCCGCCTGTTCGAGCGCGAGCGCGAGGAACCGCGCGCCTCCATCGTGCTGAAGCTCGCCGGCGAGCTCGACGGCGCGCAGGTGCGCGCCATCCGCCACCTTGCCGCCTCCGCGGTGCAGGGTCTGAAGCCGGAACGCATCTCCATCGTCGACGAGCGTGGCCGGCTGCTGGCCGACGGCGCGCAGGCGGAGGGCTTCGCCGGCGGCATCGCGCTCGACGAGAAGCAGTCTGCCATCGAGCGCCGCCTGCGCTCTCAGGTCGAGGAGATCGTGGCCGGCGTCGTCGGTCCCGGCCGCGCGCGCGTGCAGGTGGCAGCCGACCTCGACACGAGCCGCATCGAGAGCCGCTCGGAGACCTTCGATCCCGAGAGCCGCGTCGTCCGCTCCACGCAGACGCGTGCCGAGAATCAGCTCAGCAACGAGCCGCGCGAGGGCGCGGTCAGCGTCGGCAACGAGCTGCCGGGCGCCAACCAGCAACAGCAGGCCGCGCAGACGACGCGCGACGCCTCCAACAAGAACGAGGAGATCATCAACTACGAGATCTCCCGCACCACGCGCACCGAGGTCGCCGAGAGCGGCCGTATCAGGCGCCTGTCGGTCGCAGTCCTGGTGGATGGCGTCTACGCGAAGGACGCGACCGGCAGCCTCACCTATCAGCCCCGCCCGACGGAGGAGCTCGAGCGCATCGGCGCCCTGGTGCGCACCGCCATCGGCTTCGACAAGGCGCGCGGCGACCAGGTGGAGATCGTCAACCTGCGCTTCGCCGACGGCCCCCAGCCGATCGAGGCGGCCGCTCCGGAGGGCTTTCTCGCCGGCCTCCTCAACTTCACCAAGGACGACCTGCTGCGCGCCTTCGAGATGGGCGTGCTCGCGATCCTCACCCTCGTCGTCCTCATGACGGTGGTGCGCCCGCTGGTGCAGAAGGCGATGTCGCCCGAGGCCACGACCCAGGCCCTGCTGCCCGGACCGGCGGAGGGCGCGGAAGGTCCCTCGCCCGGCGAAGCGGCCCTGCTCGCCGCCCGCGAGAGCCCGGCCATGAAGATGCTCGAGCTCGCCAAGGCCAACGGCCAGGTCCAGGCCCAGTCGCTGGAGAAGGTGGGCGAACTCGTCAGGCAGAGCCCGCAGGAGACGGTCGCCATTCTGCGGCAGTGGATTCACCAGTCGTGATCTCGGGCAACCCGGCACGGCGAGAGCGGTAGGACGACATGCAGGCATTGGCGAGCGCCCAGAAGAAGAGCATGACGCTCAACGAGCTCAGCGGTCCCCAGCGCGCGGCGGTTCTGCTGCTCGCGCTCGGGCCGGAGCACGGAGCCGAGGTGTGGCGCCTTCTCGAGGAAGACGAGCTGCGCATCATCTCGCGCACCATGGCCCAGCTCGGGGCCGTCGAGCCCGAGGCGGTGGAGAACCTGATCGTCGACTTCGCCGAGCGGCTGTCGACGGCGGCTGTGACGGGCAGCTTCGACCGCACCGAGATGCTGCTCAGGCAGACGCTCCCGGCGGCGCAGGCGCGCGCCATCATGGACGAGATCCGCGGCCCCGCCGGCCGCAACATGTGGCAGAAGCTGTCGAACGTCGACTGCGAGCTCCTCGCCAACTACCTGAAGAACGAATATCCGCAGACAGTCGCGGTCATCCTCTCGAAGATCAAGCCGGAGAATGCGGCGCGCGTCCTCACCATCCTCCCCGAGGACTACGCCATCGACGTCGTCAACCGCATGCTGAAGCTCGACTCGGTGCAGAAGGTCGCGCTCGATCACATCGAGGAGACGCTGCGCAACGAGTTCATCGCCAGCCTGTCGCGCACCGCGCAGCGCGACAGCCACGAGATGATGGCGGAGGTCTTCAACGCCTTCGACCGGCAGACGGAGACGCGCTTCCTCGCCTCCCTCGACGAGATCAACAAGGACGCGGCGGAGCGCATCCGCTCCCTCATGTTCACCTTCGAGGACCTCACCAAGCTCGATCCTGCGTCGGTGCAGACGCTCATGCGCCATATCGACAAGGACACGCTGGCGCGCGCGCTCAAGGGCGCGCCCGAACCGATCCGCGAGTTCCTCATGTCCAACATGTCGAGCCGCGCCGCCAAGATGCTCCAGGACGACATGGATGCCCTCGGCCCCATGCGGCTCAAGGACGTCGACGAGGCGCAGATGAAGATGGTCAACCTCGCGCGCGATCTCGCCGACCGCGGCGAGATCATGATCACCAAGAACAGTGCCGAAGACGAGCTCATCTACTGAGACCATGGCGATGGCCGCGCGCAAATTCCTCTTCGACCGCGACTTTCGCGCCCCCGCGGTCGCCCATGTCTACGACGCGACGGCCATCGCCGCCGCCGAGGAGCGCGGCTATGCCCGCGGCCTCGCCGACGGCCAGAGCCTGGTGCGCAACGAGACTGCGACCCAGCTCGCCCTCACTGTCGAGCGGCTCGCCCAGCAACTGGCGACGCTCGTCGCCGAGCGCGATGCCGTTGCCGCGGCGGCCGAGGACGCGGCGGTCGCCTTCGCCGTGCTGCTGGCGCGCAAGATTGCAGGAGCGGCCCTCGACACGCAGCCACTGGCGGCCGTGGAGGACGCCGCCCGCGACTGCCTGCGCCACCTGCGCGGCGTCCCGCATGTCGTGGTGCGCGTCGGCCTGTCCTTCGTCGACGCCGTCGACGAGATGATGGGCCGCCTCGCGCGCGAACGCGGCTTCGAGGGGCGCATCGTCGTCCTCGGCGACCCCGACATGATGCCCTCCGACGTGCGCATCGAATGGGCGGATGGCGGCCTCGTGCGCGACCGCGCCGCCCTGCAGGCGGCCGTGACGAACGTCGTTGCCCTCACCCTTGGACCCGACGTCGCCGACATCGGCGCTGGAGAATGAACATGACGACCGACAAGGACCTCCCCCTCCCCCCGCTCCAGCCGGGCGACATCTCCTTCGACGCCCTTCCCGACGACGCACCGCTCACGCCCAAGACCGCCGACGACCTCGAACAGGTCTTCGACGTGCCGGTCACCGTCTCGGCCGTGCTCGGCGCCGCGCGCATGCCGGTCGGCGACCTGCTGCGCCTCGGCCCGGGCACGATCCTGTCGCTCGACCGTCGCGTCGGCGAGGCGATCGACATCTTCGTCAACAACCGGCTGGTCGCGCGCGGCGAGGTCGTCCTCGTCGACGAGAAGCTCGGCGTCACCATGACCGAGATCATCAAGGCCGATCACTAGTCTCGACGCAGCGTCTCCGGCGAGGGGCTCGCGCCGCGCCGGGACATGCCCAGCCCCGGAGGAAATGCGATGCGCCTCATCATCGTCGGCAGCCTGAAGGGCCAACTGTCCGCCGCCGCCAAGATCGCCGTCGAGCGCGGCGCCAACGTCACCCATGCCGAAAGCACCGATCAGGCGCTCGCGGTCCTGCGCGCCAAGGGTGCCGACCTCCTCATGGTCGACGTCGCCATGCCGCTCAAGGCCCTCGTCGAGAGCCTGGAGAGCGAGCGCATCCGCGTGCCGGTCTGTGCCTGCGGCACGGGTACCGACGCCCGGGCGGCGGTAGCCGCCATCCAGGCCGGCGCCAAGGAGTACATCCCCCTGCCGCCCGATCCGGACCTGATCGCGGCGGTGCTGGAAGCCGTGAGCGCCGATGCGCGCGCCTTCGTCTATCGCGACGCGGCGACGGAGCGGGTCGTCAAGCTCGCCGAGCAGATCGCCCGGTCGGAAGCGTCCGTGCTGATCACCGGCGAGAGCGGCAGCGGCAAGGAGGTCCTGGCGCGCCATGTGCACGCGCGTTCCAACCGCAAGGACAAGCCCTTCGTCTCGGTGAACTGCGCCGCGATCCCCGAAAACCTCATTGAATCCGAGCTCTTCGGCCATGAGAAGGGCGCCTTCACCGGTGCGCTCGCGCGGCGCATCGGCAAGTTCGAGGAAGCGAACGGCGGCACCCTGCTGCTCGACGAGATCTCGGAGATGGACGTGCGGCTGCAGGCAAAGCTCCTGCGCGCCATCCAGGAAAGGGTCATCGACCGTGTCGGCGGCTCGAAGCCGGTGCCGGTCGACATCCGCATCATCGCGACCTCGAACCGCAATCTGGCGGAGGAGGTGAAGCGCGGAACCTTCCGCGAGGACCTCTTCTACCGGCTCAACGTCGTCCACCTGCGTCTGCCGGCGCTGCGCGAGCGGCCGGCCGACATCCTGGCACTCGCCGAGCACTTCGCCAGGAAATACGCCGAGGTGAACGGTCTGCCCGTGCGGCCGCTCGCCATGGAGACGCGCCGCGCGCTCGTCGCCAATCCCTGGCGCGGCAACGTGCGCGAGCTCGAGAACACGGTCCATCGCGCCGTTCTCCTCGCGACGGGCCCAGAGATCATGCCCGAGGCCATCATGACGCCGGAGGGCGAATCGCTGACGGCGCCGGCCGACGCCGTGACGCGCGTCGTGCAGACGGCGGAGGCGATGACGCGCTCGCTCGTCGGCCGGACGGTCGCCGATGTCGAGCGCGACCTCATCCTCGACACGCTCGACCATTGCCTCGGCAACCGCACGCATGCGGCGAAGATCCTCGGCATCTCCATCCGAACTCTGCGCAACAAGCTCAACGAATATGCCTCCGCCGGCATCGCGGTGGCCGCTCCGGGCGAGGCGCGCTTCGCCGGCGCCTGACGGCCCCCAGGTCGGGCAGGCAGGCCGGGCGACGACGGTTCGTCCCGGCTTTCCTGCCGTCGTGACGATATTTTCGCTTGACCCGCCGTTCCGACGGGAGCATGTGCGTGAACGTGTTCCGCGGTCGGCGCCAGCCGCGGCTGCGGGATTCAACAGGAACCAGGGACCATGCCCAGCGACAGTCAGAGTCGATTGACCAGACTGCCGGACGCCCTCGTGAACGCCTGATCCCGCCGGATCGGCTCACCTGCGGTCGACCGGCAAGGTTCGATCGCGAGGAAGGTGAGCCATGAACACCGAGACCCGTCTTCTCGCCGTGAAGCCGCTCCGCGCCCGCCGCCTTGCCGGAGTGCGGGCGCAAGCCACACCCGCACCCCCCTGCGCGGCCCGCCGCAGCGCACCTGCCGCGGCCGAGCGCAGGCCGCGCGCCGACCGAAGCGGCACGGGCCTCGTCCTGTGGCTCATGATCCTGCTGGTGTTCCTGCCGATCGTCGGAGCCCACGCCATCGCGCAGCACAATGCCGCCGGCCATGCGCCGAGCGACGCGCAGACCGCGGCCCTCGGCAAGTGACATCGGCGGCAGCGCGCGCGGCGCAGGCCCGCGCCGCGCCCGCCGCGACCCTTTGAAGCCACGGCCCACGGCGCCGATGCGGCCGTCCATTCGCGCGGGCGGCGCGCATGGCGCGTGCGGCCGAGGCGTGTCCCCTCGCGAGCGGGGATTAACGCTTCGCTAACCATATACCCGGCAATTTCTGCCCATGTCCGGCGCGCCCCGCGCCGGCGATGGCGACAGACATGACCGACATCAGCGCAAGCCCGTCCTCGCCCGCCAGGGCGGCCCTCAACCTGCCGTCCGCAGGACATCTCGGCGCCCTCCTGAGGCGCAGCGACATCGCGCTGGCGCTCGCCGTCATGGGCATCCTCGTGGTGCTCATCGTGCCGATGCCGCCGCTCCTGCTCGATCTCCTGCTGGCGGTTTCGATCATTCTCTCCGTGCTCATCCTCATGACCTCGCTGTTCATCGAGGAGCCGCTGGAGTTCTCCGCCTTCCCCACCGTGCTCCTGATGGCGACCATGCTGCGGCTCGCCCTCAACCTCGCCACGACGCGCCTCATCCTGGCGCACGGGCACGAGGGCACGGCCGCCGCCGGCCACGTCATCGAGGCCTTCGGTGGCTTCGTGATGAACGGCAATTTCGTCATCGGCGTCATCGTCTTCATCATCCTCATCATCGTGAACTTCGTGGTCATCACGAAAGGCTCGGGCCGCATCGCCGAGGTCGCGGCGCGCTTCACCCTCGACGCCATGCCCGGCAAGCAGATGGCGATCGACGCCGATCTCTCCGTCGGCCTCATCGACGAGGCGACGGCGCGCAAGCGGCGCAAGGCGCTCGAGGACGAATCGGCCTTCTTCGGCGCCATGGACGGCGCCTCCAAGTTCGTCCGCGGCGACGCCATCGCAGGCCTGCTCATCACCTTCATCAACGTCGTCGGCGGCATCGTCATCGGCGTGGCGCAGCAGGGCATGAGCTTCGCCAGCGCGGCGCACAGCTACACGCTGCTCACCGTCGGCGACGGCCTCGTGTCGCAGATTCCGGCGCTCATCGTCTCCACCGCCGCGGGCCTCCTCGTCTCCAAGGCGGGCGTCACCGGCGCGGCCGACAAGGCGCTCGGCAAGCAGCTCTCCGGCTATCCCAAGGCGCTCGGCATGTCGGCCTTCGTCATGGCCGTCATCGGCCTGATGCCGGGCATCCCCATGCTGCCCTTCTTCACACTGGCGGCGGGCGCGGGCTACCTCGCCCGCAAGTTCGCGCGCGCCCAGAGGGAGGCCGCCGCGGCAGAGGCTGCCTCCGCCGCCGGCGGCGCGGATGCGGCGGCCGCAGTCCAGGAGGAGCCCATTGCCGACGTGATGCGCATGGACGAGCTCAAGGTCGAGATCGGCTATTCGCTCCTGCCGCTGGTCAACGCACCCCACGGCGAGGACCGCCTGACCGAGCAGATCAAGGCGCTGCGCCGGCAGCTCGCGCTGGAGATGGGCTTCGTCATGCCCGCCGTGCGGCTCATCGACAACGTGCAGCTCGATTCGAACGCCTACATCGTCCGGGTCAAGGAGATCGATGCCGGGTCAGGGGTTGTCTATCCGAACCTGTTCATGGCCATGGACCCCCTCGGCACGCAGGTGCAGCTGCCGGGTCAGCACGTGCTCGAACCCACCTTCGGCCTTCCGGCAACCTGGATCGACGGCTCGCTGCGGGACGAGGCTCAACTGCGCGGCTACACGGTGGTCGATGCGGCGACGGTCATCTCGACGCACCTCACCGAGGTCATCAAGAGCCATATGCCGGAGCTCCTCGGCCATGTGGAGGTGCAGAAGCTCCTGAAGGAGCTGCCGAAGGAACATGCCGACCTCGTGAAGGAGATCGTGCCGAGCCAGATCTCGACCACCGGCATCCAGCGCGTGCTGCAGCTCCTGCTCGCCGAGCGCGTCTCGATCCGCGATCTCGGCACCATCCTCGAAGGCATCGCCGAGGTCGCCGGCGTGTTCAAGAACCCGCGCGACATCGCCGAGCACGTGCGCATCCGCCTCGCGCGCCAGATCTGCTCGCAGCACGTGGCGCCGGGCGGACACCTGCCGATCATCACGCTCTCGCCCCTCTGGGAAGGCGCCTTCGCCGAGGCGATCGTCGGCGTCGGCGAGGAGCGCCATCTCGCCATGCAACCGTCAAAGCTCACGGAATTCGTGCAGCTCGTGCGCGAGCGCTTCGAGGACGCCGCGCGCATGGGCGAGATGCCCGTGCTCGTCACCTCGGCCCAGGCGCGCCCCTTCGTGCGCTCCATCATCGAGCGCTTCCGGCGCGAGACGCCCGTGCTCAGCCAGGCCGAGATCCACGCGCGCGTCCGGCTGAAGACGGTGGGCAGTGTCTGATCACCCGCTGGACCGCGCGGCGACGACGGCCGCCATGGCGAGCGCCTCGGCCGTGCCCTCCCGTTCGAGGCCGGCGACGACGCCCGCCCGGTCCGCCGCGGGGCGGTTCTGGCTCGCCTTCCACTTGGCCTCGATGCGCGTGATCGTGAGCTCGATGCCGACGATGCCCTTGAGCTGCGCCGCGACGAAATCCTCGGGAGCATCCTCGATGGCCCAGGGCTCCTGCCGGCCGGCCTCCTGCGCCGCCGTCAGCGCCGCGATCTGCCGGCGCAGCCACGCGGCGTCCTCGGTCGCCACAAGCCGGCCGTAAGCCTGGACGATGACATAGTTCCAGGTGGGCACGACCTTGCCGGTCGCGCGCTTCGTCTCGTACCACGACGGGGTGATGTAGTGCTCCGCACCTGAAAAGATGGCGAGCACCTCCACTGCCGGGTCGGCGTCCCGCCACTGCCTGTTGGCCCGCGCGAGATGGGCGCGCAGGACGCCCTTCTCGCCTGCGGCGGCATCGAGCACGAAAGGCACCGGGTTCGCGACGAGCCCGCCGGAACCGAGCGTGACGAGCAAGGCGAGCGGATGGCGGCGCATCAGCTCGTGCTGCACTTCGATGCGATCCTCGCGGAAGGCCGGCGGCTGATACATGGCGGCTGATCCTCGGCGTTGGCCGTCGTAGGTCTTGTCGGGCCGTGCCCCATTTCCTACCGCATAAGCATCGTCAGCGGGCATTCCCCGTCATGATGCGACCGATCAATCGGCCGGATGCTTGCGCAGCCACAGGCTCGTCTCGAAGGTTCCCGGCACGAGCGGCAGCCGCGCCAGGACGCCGGCATCGACGGTCGGCGCGAGGCGCGTCGCCGCATAGCGGCTGGCAAAGACGATCCCGTAGGCCCCGCCCTGGAGCAAACCGCCGACGAGGAGCTGTTCATTGTAGCCGCGCCAGTCCCAGACCGCGGGATAGGCCTCGGGCAGGAAGACGTCGTGCACGTGGACGAGTGCGCCGACCGGCAGGCGGGGCAGCAGGTCCAGGAACAGGCGGTCGACGTCGTTGCCCGGCATGGCGACATGGCTCGAGTCGATGAAGAGGATGTCGCCGGGGTCCAGCTCGCCGACGACCTCTCCCCCGACCTCCTCGGCGAGCGATGCGATATGCGTCACCGGCAGCCGGCCGATCGTGGCGCGCGGTGCCGGGTCGATGCAGGCGATGCGCGTGTCCAGTCCGCCGTCGCTCACCGCGCGGGCGAGGAACCGCGTCGAGTGGCCGGAGCCGATCTCGACGATGCGTCGCGGCTTCTCTCGCCGCACGAGCGCATAGGCGGCGGCCGCGTCGAGGCGCGGAAACCAGCTCTGGCGCCAACGCAGCTCGGGGCCATCCACCGGGATGCGGTCGAGGTCGGCGGCCAGCGCCTCGATCTCGCCGAGCACGGTGCGCATCGCCGGCTCGGCCGCCTCGAATCGCGGCAGCAGGGCGCGATAGGGCGCGCGCCGCATCGGGCGCGCGTGGCGGTAGGGAATGAAATAGCCCCGCGTCGCAAGCCCCGTGAGCGTGCCGAGGCCAAGCACGAGCCGCCGCAGGCGCCTGCTCACGGCAAGGCCTCAAGCCGCCTTGTCGTCAACCCGGACGCGGGCGCGTGCCGGAACGGCCGTGCCATGCGGCTCGACAGGTCTGCCGGCGAGCCTCTCCTGGAGGGTCTTCGACAGGCGCGACCGCTCGAACAGGATGACGACGACCGTCGAGAACGCGAGCGGCACGAGGAGATAGAGGAGGCGGAAAACGAGGAGAGCGGCGAGCACGTCCGCCTGCGGCAGGTCCGGCATCGCCTTCAGGAAGACGAACTCGAGGACGCCGAGGCCCCCCGGCGCGTGCGAGATCAGCGCAGCCGAGAACGAGGCGAGGAATACGCCGAGGACGACGAAGAACCCCGGGTTGCCTGCCTCCGGAAGCGCGAAATAGATGATGCCCGCCGCGCCGAGCAATTCGAGCGGCGCCGCGATGAGCTGGCGCGCCGTGATGTGGAGGCGCGGATAGTAGATGTGGAAGGAGCCGATCGTGAGCGGCTTGAACTCGCGCCACGAGCCAAGCACGTAGAGCGTGACGAAGGCGAGCATGCCTGCGCCCGCAAGCCGGGCAGGCAGGGTCGGAACGTCGAAGAGCCGCTGCACGATCTCGGGCTGCAGCACAAGCACGAGACCGCCGAGAAGCACCGTGCCGAGCCCGAAGGTGAACGAGCACAGGGCCACCAGCACTCCGACCTCCGCGAGGCTCAAGCCCATCGTGCCGTAGGCGCGCAGCCGCACCATGGCCCCCGACAGGACGGAGGCGCCGATGTTGTGCGACAGGGCGTAGGTCGTGAACGAGACGAGGGAGATCACCACCCACGACAGCTTCTTGCCGAGGTGAAGGAGGGCGATGCGGTCGTACCAGGCGAGCGCCGCATAGGCGACGAGCGTCGCGCCCGCGGCCAGGAACCAATGCCGCGCCGATATTGCCGAGAGGCTGTCGACGAGATCGCTCGCCGAGATGCCCTTCAGTTCCTTGTAGAGGAGCCAGAAGGAGAACACGACGGCCAGGAGGCCGACCACGGGCCAGACGTACTCGAGCTTCTTCTTCATCGGCGCGGGATGTTCCGCATTCTTGCGGGACCGTGGTCCCCTTTGGAAGTCGCGCATCTGTGCCCGAGCGCGGGGCTGACCGCAAGCGGTTCTTATCTCATGACCGATCATCGTGACGGCAAGATGGTCTGGAAATCGCCTGCGCAGGTGAAGCAGGGAGGCGCCCGGCCCGACGTGGCGGGGAGCAGGTGGTACCGGAAGGGGCTCCTCGTCGACACGCCCCCCTCTTCATAGACCGGCGGTCATCGAGCAGGGGACGAATGGGGAACGCCATACAGCTCCCGATGGAGCGGCTCCCTCCTCCGTGGGATAGGCTCGCCGGATCGCGTCGATTCCCCCTCCCCGCTCGGCGCGCCACGCAGAGGCTACCCAGGCTCCCATGCTCCGCGACGGCTACACCGACATCCCGCCCGGCAAGATCGCCTCCATCGTCACCTATCTCGACATGACCCGGCGCCCGCCTGCGCGCGACCTGCCGCCCCCGGGCGGTTTTGCCCTCGCGCCCCTGCGCGCCGACCATCTGCGGCGCTACCGGGCGGTCTACCGGGCCGTTGGCGAGCCATGGCTGTGGTTCGGCCGGCTCGGCCTCGGCGACGACGCGCTCGCGGCGATCCTCGGCGACGCGGATGTCGCGGCCTTTGCCGCAGTGCGCGACGGGCGGGACATCGGCCTTCTCGAACTCGACTTCCGCACGACAGCCGAGGGCGAGATCGTCTATTTCGGCCTCGTGCCCGAGGCGATCGGCGGAGGCGCCGGACGCTGGCTGATGGAACGCGCGCTCGAGCTCGCCTGGGCTCGCCCGATCAAGCGCCTCATGGTCCACACCTGCAGCCTGGACCATCCGGCAGCGCTCGATTTCTACATCCGGTCCGGCTTTCGTCCCTACAAACGCGCCGTGGAGGTTGGTGACGACCCGCGCCTCACCGGCGCTCTGCCGCGCGCGGCCGCCCCGCACGTGCCGCTCCTCGAGGGGTGAGGCGATCCGGCCGCCCGGCTCGGCGGCGTCGCAGGATGCCGGCGGCCGGATGGCGGCATCCGCCGGTGTGTCGGCCGCGGGCCGGCAGGCCGCCCTTCCGGCCGGGGCATCGTCCAGCAGCGTTGCCAATGCGGTCAGGCGCATATAACATACCATACCATATGGAATGTTAATGGATCACGAGATGCTCGCCTCCCTCCAGCCCTGGCTCGCCGCTGCCGCCCTGCTCTCCGCCGCCACGGCGCTCATCCACACCTTTCTTGGCGGGCGCGAGATCGCGGTGCCGCTGCTGGCCGCGCGCGACCTCGCGCCCGTGCCGAAGCTCACGGCCTACTACTGCTGGCACATGGTCACGCTTCTGTTGTTCGCCATGGCCGTTGGATTTGCCCTGGCCGCCGCTGGCCGCGGCGAGGGCCTCGCAACAGGGCTGACGATCCTCGCGGCCCTGTTCGCCCTGCTCAGCCTCGGCCTCGTGGTGGGTTACCGGGTCAACCCGTGGCACATGCCGCAGTGGGCGCTCTTCCTGCCGATCGCCCTGTGCGGCGCGCTCGGCAACCTGTGAGGCCGACGATGTCCAGAGCGACGCCGCGTCGTCCCGGCCGCCGGACCCGCGCCGACTGGGTCGAGCTGGGGACGACGCTCCTGCGGGAGGAGGGCCCTGCGGCCCTCACGGTGGAACGCCTGACGGCGGCAGCCGGCCTCACCAAGGGATCTTTCTACCACCATTTCGACGGCATCGGCGCCTTCGTCGAGGCGCTGCTCGACGCCTGGGAGGAACATTCGACGGAGAGCATCCTGCACGCCGTCGAGGCCCTGCCGCCGACACCGGAACGGCGCCAGCGGATGGCCGACCTCACCTACGCCATCGACCTGCGGCTGGAGACAGCGGTGCGCCGCCTTGCCGCGGGTGACGCCCGCACCGCCGGGCGCCTCGCCGAGGTCGACGCCCGGCGCGAAGCAGCGGTCGCCCGCATCGTCCAGGAGGACTACCGGGTGAGCGAGGAGGAGGCCGGCGTCGTGGCGCGACTGCTCTACACGCTCCATGCCGGCGTCGTCGCGCGCGCCCCCGCAGACCCGCGGGGCTTTGCCGCTCCCATGCTGGCGCTCATAGAGGCCTGGCTCGGCGACATGGCCAGCCGCCGCGGCGCCTGACGTCGCGGTTCGCCTGTCAGGCGACGGGAATCCGGTCAGGCGTGCATGCGGACGGCGCGCGCAAGCCCGATGCGGTCGAGTTCCGCCTGTTCGCGAGCCCCGTCCGCGGCGCGTTCTCGCGCATGCTCGCGGTCGTCGAGGAGTTCGACCTTCTTCAGTTCCTCGAAGGCCTCCTGCAACTCGCTCTTGGCCTCGTCGAGCTGGCCCTTGAGCTCGTCGGCCGAGCGCGAGAGGTTGTCGCGGCGCTGCATGGCGGCCTTCGCATAGGTCGGATAGGCGAAATGCGCGGGGTCGGAGATGCCGGCGCGGCTCTCCTCCAGCGCGATCTCCCGATCGAGATCGTCGGCCATGCGCGTGAATTCCGCGATCATCATCTCGATCTGCGCGACCCGGCGACGTTTCTCGTCGACCTGGAAGCGCTTCAAGCGAATGAGGGTATCCCGCGACTTCATCGCCCACTCAACTCCTCGGCAAGCCGATCAGCCGGCCTCATGCCGCGGTCATGATCTCCGCGAGCCGTGCATAACCATCGCCGATGGAGGTTGACTCTTCCTTACCTTGAGCGAGGAAAGACTCGAGGGCCGGCATGAGCCGGATCGCCTCGTCGACCTCCGCCGAGGCGCCCGGGCGATAGGCGCCGAGCCTGATCAGTTCCTCCATGTCGGCATAGGTGGCGAGCACGCCGCGCGCCTGTCGCACCACGGGCCAGTAGGCCGGCGCGCAGGAGCGGGGCATCGTGCGCGACACCGACTTGAGGATGTTGATCGCCGGGTAGCGGCCGCGCTCGGCGATGGCGCGCTCCATCACGATATGGCCGTCGAGAATGCCGCGCACGGCGTCCGCCACCGGCTCATTGTGGTCGTCGCCGTCGACGAGGACGGTGAAGAGGCCGGTCACCGTCCCCTCCCCCGTGCCCGGCCCCGCGCGCTCGAGCAGGCGTGGCAGCTCCGAGAAGACGGTGGGCGTATAGCCCTTGGCCGTCGGCGGCTCGCCGCCGGCGAGGCCGATCTCGCGCTGTGCCATGGCGAAACGCGTCACCGAATCGATCATGCACAGGACGGAGGCGTCGCGGTCCCGGAAGAATTCGGCGAGCGCCAAGGTCAGGTAGGCAGCCTGCCGGCGCATGAGCGCCGGCTCGTCGGAGGTCGCCACGACAACGACGGAACGCGCCAGGCCCGCCTCGCCAAGGTCGTCCTGGAGGAACTCCTGCACCTCGCGGCCACGCTCGCCGACGAGGCCGATCACCGACACGTCGGCTGCCGTGTTGCGAGCGAGCATGGAGAGCAGCACCGACTTGCCGACGCCCGAGCCGGCGAAGATGCCCATGCGCTGGCCCTCGCAGCAGGTGAGGAACGTGTTGAGCGCCCTCACCCCGAGATCGAGCGGGGCGCCGACGCGCTTGCGCGCATGCGCCGCCGGCGGATCGGCCTTGAAGGGATAGAGCCGGGGCCCGGGCGGCAGCGGCCCCCTGCCATCGATCGGGCGCCCCAGCGCGTCGACGACGCGGCCGAGCCACCCCTCCGACGGGCGCACGCCGGCGGCCGAACCGCGCACGACGGCCTTGCAGCCACGGCGCACGCCGTCCAGCGAGCCGAAGGGCATGGCAAGCGCGCGTTCGCCCGAGAAACCGATGATCTCGCAGGGAATGACGACCTCGGCTCCGACCTCGACGTCGACGCGGCCGCCGAGCCGCATGGCGGCGACCGGCCCGGCGATTTCGACGAGGAGCCCCCGCACGGCCGCGACCCGGCCGTAGATCATCGCGTCCTCGATCCCCTCGACCGCGGCGGCGAGCGCCTCCAGCCGCCCGAACCGCCCGCTACCCACAGTCATGCACATCCCCCGCGAAGGCTCATGTCCGCATCAACTTTTCGTTTACCGGCGTCGTTAAGACTAACGCTACCAGTTCCCGAACGCGCGGGCGTCTGGGAACGGGAGCTTGAGTCTGTTGAATCGCTTAGCCTGGTTTCCTCACCGATGATGTGAAGAACATGGGAGCCCGAAACTGCCTGTTCGCCAGCATTTTACGCCGATTCGTGAAAGTTTCGGCGGTGGGTGCTTGCGCACCGGAATCAGGGTTTGTTAACCATTCTCTCGTACCGTCGCGAGTCGGATCGAGTGGGGCAATCGGGCGCGCGCTCCGCCGCGTTTCGCGGACGGCGCCGGGGACCCGGGCCTCCATGGTGATGGAGCCCGGAGCGAGGTTGGGGACCTGAAATGCGCGTACTGCTCATCGAAGACGACAGCGCCACCGCGCAGAGCATCGAGCTGATGCTCAAGTCCGAGAATTTCAACGTCTACACGACGGATCTCGGCGAAGAGGGCGTCGACCTCGGCAAGCTCTACGACTACGACATCATCCTCCTCGATCTGAATCTGCCCGACATGTCGGGCTACGAGGTCCTGAGGAGCCTGCGCGTCGCCAAGGTGAAGACGCCCATCCTGATCCTCTCCGGCCTTGCCGGCATCGAGGACAAGGTGAAGGGCCTCGGCTTCGGCGCCGACGACTATCTGACGAAGCCCTTCCACAAGGACGAGCTGGTCGCGCGCATCCACGCCATCGTCCGCCGCTCGAAGGGCCACGCCCAGTCGGTCATCACCACGGGCGATCTCGTCGTCAATCTCGACACCAAGACCGTCGAGGTCGGCGGTGCCCGCGTGCATCTCACGGGCAAGGAGTACCAGATGCTGGAGCTCCTCTCCCTGCGCAAGGGCACCACGCTGACCAAGGAGATGTTCCTCAACCATCTCTACGGCGGCATGGACGAGCCGGAGCTGAAGATCATCGACGTCTTCATCTGCAAGCTCCGCAAGAAGCTCGCCAACGCCTCGCAGGGCAAGAACTACATCGAGACGGTGTGGGGCCGCGGCTACGTCCTGCGCGAGCCGAGCGAGGCCGAGGAGCGCATGGCGGTCTGATCTTGCGCCGCCGTCCGAATGGCACCAGGCCCCGCCCCCGCGGGGCTTTGCTTTTGGCGACCCGCGTCCTTCCGAAGCTGCGCCGAGCAGTGCCGCATGGGGCTTCCGCGGCCGCGCCGTGCCGCAGCGCCGCCGCCTACAGGGTCGAGGACTCGATCTGGCTCGACAGGCCGAGGCTGCCGGCGGTATTGCCCACTGCGGCAAGGCACAGGTCCGCACGTTCCGGCGGAATCGAGACCGCGAAGCGCGTGACGTAGAGGCCGCCCTCCTCCTCCGTCAGTTTGCGCGCCTCGAGGCGCACGATATTGGCGCCGTACTGCGTGAAGATCTCCGACAGGCGGGCGACGAGGCCGAGCTGGTCGCCGCCGCTGACGGTCACGCGATGGGTCACCCGCCCCGTGCCGACGGGCGCCGGATCGAAGGCATAGGGCACGACGTGCACCTGCGCCCCGGCGAGCTCCGGCAGCGCCTTGAGCCCCTCCTCGATGTCGCCGGTCGACACGCCCGAGGGCAGTTCGCAGACAGCCGTGAATTCCGCACCCGCGCCGAGCACGGCGAAGGTCGTGTCGCGCAGGTTGACGCCCGCCCCGAACAGGCGGTCGGCGACGGCTGCGACCAGGCCCACGCGGTCGGCGGCGAGGATGGATACGAGCGCGATCGAGGTCATGAGCCGCTTCCCCTCGCCTACAGGCTCGTCCGGCCTCCGCCACCTGTCAATCGGCGGAAACCGCCGTGGTGAGCATGGGGGCGCGTCAGATCATGCGGCGTCTCATCGCGACATGGCGAGCTTCAGGGCGCTGAGCGGCGTGCGCTGCTCGCGCGGCACGTAAAGGCCCCGATGCGTGGTGTGGGGTGTGAGATCGTCGCTGAGCCCGATCACCGTCTCGGCCGCACCCAGGAAGAGCGCACCGTCAGGCGCGAGCCGGTCGGCGAGGCGACGCAGCACGTTCATCTTGGTCGGCACGTCGAAGTAGATGAGCACGTTGCGGCAGAAGACGATGTCGAACTCGCCCAGAACCGAGAAGTCGCGCAGGAGGTTGAGGGTTCGGAAGTCCACCATGTCCCTGAGCTTGTCGGCGATCTGCCACATGTCGCCAGCCTGCGTGAAATATTTCAGCAGGAACTGGATCGGCAATCCGCGCTGCACCTCGAACTGGGTGTAGAGGCCGGCCTTGGCACGCGCGATGACCTCGGTCGAGAGATCTGTTGCGATGATCTCGACCCGCCAGCCTGCGAGCTGCGCTGCGGCTTCGTCGAGGATCATCGCCAGCGAATAGGGCTCCTGTCCCGTCGAGGCGGCAGCGCACCAGATGCGCAGCCGCCGCGTCAGGGCGCGCGCCATGAGAAGCTGGGGCAGGAGCACGTCGCGGAACAGCTCGAACGGCCCCTTGTCCCGGAAGAAGAAGGTCTCGTTCGTCGTCATCGCCTCGACGACGAGGCGCTCGAGCTCGATGGCCCGCCCGGTGCGCAACAGCGCCACGAGATCGCCCAGCGTGTCGAGGTTCTGACGACGACAGACGGGGCCGAGCCGGCTGTCGACGAGATAGCGCTTCTCCGCCGTCAGGGTGAGGCCCGAGCGCGCGTGCAGGAAGGCGCGCAGGAAGTCGAAATCGACTTCCGTCATCGCGATCCCCCCCGGACAAGCGCACGGACGGCCTCGGAGATCCTCGGCAGGGGCAGCACGGCCGTGGCAAGCCCGGCGCGCGCGACGGCCCCGGGCATTCCCCACACGGTGCTCGTCGCCTCGTCCTGGGCGATGATGGTCGCGCCCGCGTCGGCCAGGGCGCGCGCGCCCTGCAAGCCGTCGCTGCCCATGCCGGTCAGCATGACGGCGAGGGCGGCCGGTCCATAAACGGCGGCGGCCTCGCGGAACAGGAGGTCGACCGCCGGGCGGCAGAAGTTGATCGGCGGCCCGTCATCGAGACGCACTGCCGGATGGCCGTTGAATCGCATGACCCCGAGATGCCTCCCCCCCGGCGCGATGTAGACGACGCCCGGAACGATCCGCTCACCGTCCTCCGGCTCGCGCGCCGGGCGCCCGGTCTGCATGCGCAGGTGCTCGGCGAAGACGGCCGTGAAGATCGGCGGCATGTGCTGCACGATCAGCACGGGCAGGTGCTCCAGGACCGAGGGACCGAGTTCGCCCAGGACCGTCGAGATGGCCCGCGGGCCGCCGGTCGACGCCCCGATGAGCAGGCAGCGGGGCATGACGGCCGTCCGTGGCAGCACGGCCTCGTCCGCAGCCCCCGCCGGCCGGGCCGAGATGTCGGCCGCAGCAGGAACCGCGTGCGCCGATAGGGCCGCTTGTGTCGCCGCGTACCGCTCCCTGCGCCGACGCGCCATGGCGAGCGCATCGATCTTGAGGACGAGTTCGCGCCGGAAGTTCAGCGAGGTGGTGATGCCGCGGTTGTTCTCCGGCTTCGGTATGTAGTCGGTCGCCCCGAGCGACAGGCACCGCAGCGAGATTTCCGCATTGCGCCGCGTGAGCGCGGACGCGACGAGGACCGACAGGCCTGGCTTCCTGCGCAGCATGAGCGGCAGCGCCGTCAGGCCGTCGAGCTCCGGCATGTCGAGGTCGAGGACGACGATGTCCGGGTCGGCGGCATCGAGCATGTCGAGGGCGGCCCGGCCGTTGGGCGCCGTCGCGACGACGGTGAGATCGGCATGTTCCAGAAGCCAACGCGACACAAGACCTCGAATGACCGCGGAATCGTCCACGATCATGACGCGCGTCAGTCTCGGTTCAGTCGGCGGTGAGATCATGGCGAAGGCTGACGACATGCGTTTCCCCTGGGGCCGCCCGGATGGAACGGATTGGGCGTCGCGCTCAGGCGAGTCCGACCTCTTGGAACTTCGCCGTCATGATCTCCTTGTCGAAGGGCTTCATGATGTACTCGTCGGCGCCGGCATGCATCGCGCGCGCGATGTGGGCGACGTCGTTCTCCGTCGTGCAGAAGACGACCTTGGGTTCGTTGCCGCGTGGCATCTGGCGCAGGGCGCGCAGGAAATCGTAGCCGTCCATGACCGGCATGTTCCAATCGAGGAGCACGGCATCGGGCATCTCCCGCCGGCACAGATCGAGCGCCTGCGCGCCGTCCTCCGCTTCGCTGATGCGAAACCCCAGGCCTTCCAGGATGCGGCGCGCCACCTTTCGAATGACCGCCGAGTCGTCGACGATGAGGCAGTGCTTCATGGCTCAGCTCCGGTCGGCACCGCTCACGCGGCCCTGGCGTCGACGCCGAACGCCAGCACCGCGTCGACGTCAAGAACGATGAGGAGTTGGTCGTCCAGCCGGTGGACGCCGCGCGACAGGCCGGCCCAGCGCGGGTTGAGATGGACAGGGTTGGGCTCACGGCTGTCCTGCCCGAGCTGCAGCACCTCGCCGACGCTGTCGACGAGCAGCCCGTAGCTTTCGCCGGCGCTCTCCAGGCCGACCGCCGTCACCTCGCCCTCCTCCGCGCGGTCCGGCATGCCGAGGCGCGTGCGCAGGCAGACGGCCGTCACCACGCGCCCGCGCAGGTTGAGCAGCCCCTTGATCTCGAGCGGCGCCAAGGGCACGCGCGTGATCGCGTGGACGATGAAGACATCATGGACCTGCGCGATGGGAAGGCCGAAGCGCTGGCCGCCGACCGTCACCGTCACATACTGGCAGTTCTCGTCACCCGCCACGGCTGTAGGTCGCCGACCGGCCTCGCTGCTCGTTGCGGTCATGCGGCTTCCCCGTAGCTCGGACAGGCCTCCGCAAGCGCCGCGATCAGGCCGCTGCGGTCGAATTTAGCCACGAAGTCGGCAACGCCCAGGCGGCGCGCCCGCTCCACGATCGACTGGCTGACATAGGACGACAGGGCGATCACCGGAATATCCGCGGTCGCAGGCTCGACGCGCAGCGCTTCGATAAGATCGAAGCCGCTCTTGCCCGGCATCTCGATGTCGGTGACGACGACGTCGACCTTGCGACCCGCCGCAAATATGGCGAGCGCCTCGTCGGCGTCGTTGGCGATGGCGACGCGATAGCCCGCCGCCTTGAGCACAGGCCCGAGCAGGCTGCGGAAGAAGGCCGAATCGTCGACGAGCAGGACGGT
The DNA here is from genome assembly GCF_030067675.1 of Chelatococcus albus. GTDB lineage: Bacteria > Pseudomonadota > Alphaproteobacteria > Rhizobiales > Beijerinckiaceae > Chelatococcus_A > Chelatococcus_A albus. Next base: position 45,950 of record NZ_JASJEV010000004.1, read on the forward strand.
GCGCGCCGCCGCGCTCGGCGGGCTGCCGCGGTTGAGCCAGTCCTCGTGCCCCAGCGGGAGGAAATGCGCCACGTTGACGATCTCCGCGGCGCGCCCGCGCACAATCGCGGAGCCGACCACCTCGGGACGATCGGTGACCAGATCGATGACGATGTGCTCCTCAACGATGTCGACGATCTCGTCGACCATCAGCCCGAGGGCCCTGTCCCCATCGGAGAAGACAACGATCGGCTGAGCGCCTTCCGTGCGGACGCGGACTGCGGGGTCTGCCGGAACGAGCGGCATGAGCCGCCCGCGATACTGGAGCAGGATGCGCCCGCCCACCCGCTCGATCTTGCTCGCATCCACTTCCTCGAGGCGGGTCACGACCGACAGCGGCACGGCCTTGAGGCCGTCGCCGCCGGCACGGAAGACGAGGAGCGTCACCGCCTCCTTCTCCTCCTCCTCCTCGGGTGCCGGAGCCTCGGCCACCTCGTCGGTGAACATGGCGCGTTCGCCGACACTGACGCCGACCGTGCGCGAAACGCCGTTGGGGTCGATGATCAGCACCACCGCGCCATCGCCGAGGATCGTGTTGCCGGAAAACAGCGAGAGATGGCGCAGCCGCCTCGACATCGGCTTCACCACGATTTCCTCGGTGTGGAAGACGCCGTCGACGAGAATGCCGAAGCGCTGCCGCCCGACCTGCGTGATGACAATGAAGCCGTCGTCGTTCGCTCCCTGGTGCCCGACGTCGAGCTGCAGCAGGGCCGCGAGCGGCACGACCGGCAGCAGGCGGTCGCGCAGGCGCAGCACGGGCGTGTCGTCGATGTGCTCGATCTCGTGATCCGAGCCTGGTCGAACCCGCACGAGCTCGAGCACGGCGACCTGCGGGATGGCGAAGCGCTGCCCCCGCGCGCTGACGATGAGCGCGGCGATGATGGCGAGCGTGAGGGGGATCTTGATGGTGAAGGTCGTGCCGCGGCCGAACTCCGAATGGATGTCGATCGTGCCGCCGATGAGCTCCAGATTGCTCTTCACCACATCCATGCCGACGCCGCGTCCCGACACGGCGGTAACGCTGCTGGTCGTCGTAAAGCCTGGGTGGAAGATGAACTTCGCTACCTGGGCGTCGCTCATGCGATCGACGTCGATCTCCGCCGCGAGCCCGCGCTCGATGACCGTGCGGCGGATGCGCCGGTAGTCGAGCCCCCGCCCATCGTCGGAGACCTCGATCGTGATGGTTCCGCCTTCGTGGTAGGCGCCGAGCCGGATGGTCCCGCGTTCCGGCTTGCCACGGGCGACGCGCTCGGCCGGGCTCTCGATGCCGTGGTCGGCCGAGTTGCGGACCATGTGCGTCAGCGGGTCTTTGATGATCTCGAGCACCTGGCGGTCGAGCTCGGTCTCGGCCCCCTGCATCACCAGATCGATCTGCTTGCCCAGTTCGGTGGCGAGGCCGCGCACGACGCGCGGCAGCTTCTGCCATGCCGAGCCGATGGGCTGCATGCGCGTCTTCATGACGCCTTCCTGCAGCTCCGCGGTGACGTGCGACAGGCGCTGCAGCGGCACCTTGAAGGCCGTGTCGTCCTGGCGGCGGGCGATCTCGAGGAGCTGGTTGCGCGTCAGCACGAGCTCCGAGACCATGGTCATCAGATGCTCGAGGGTATTGACGGTCACGCGGATGGTCTGCACCCGCGGCGCCCTTGCCTCCTCCACCTCGGCGACCGCGCGCCTCGCTTCGTCCTCGCGCGCAGGCGACTGCGGCGGCCCGTCGGGCGAGGCCATCTCGTCATGGGCCGGCGCGTCGCGCCGCGCGTCCTCCGGCGACGGGGCCGGCCGCCCGCCAGAGGCATCGTTCGCCGCGCGGATGTCCACCTCGCCCGTGCTGCCGAGGCGCTCGAGCCCCTCGATGAGATCCTCGTCGAGACCGGGAGGCTCGGCGGCGGTGCGTTCCAGCTCCCCGAGGATCAGCTTGATGCGATCGATGGTCGCCAGGATGAGCGAGACCGCGTCGCTCGTGACGGGCATGCCGTCGCGGAACTTACCCATGAGCGACTCGGCCGCATGCGCGAGCGTCTCGAGGCGGGGCAGACCGAGAAAGCCGCAGGTGCCCTTGATGGTGTGGACGAGCCGGAAGATGTTCTGCAGGATCGTCGTGTTGTTCGGATCCTGCTCGAAGCGGACGAGTTCGATGTCCACGACATCGAGATGTTCGCTCGTTTCCGTCAGAAACTCGCGCAGTAGCTCGTCCATGAGTTCAACCCGACAAGGCGCGCGAGCGACCGCTCGCGCGCGAACGCGACTCTGCGCCCAGTGTCGGGGGTAAGGGTTTATGATCGGTTGAGACGATCGCGCACCCGCGCTCAAGCAACGGGTTCGGCGACGATCCGCACCCCGCCGTCGGCGAGAGAGAAACTTACGCCCATTCCGGCCGCCCGGGCGATGAGGCCCGTATAGAACGGCTGGATGGCGTGGGCGTCGACCGAGCCGTTCTCCGACCGCCCGGCGACGAGGTCCTCCGCATGGGCGGGAATGCGCGCGTTCACGCCACGCGCATCGATGACGAAGCGCACATTGTCGCCGTCCACCTCCACCTGGGCCTCCAGGGAACCGCCGCGCGGAATGGCGTTGGTGGCGAGAAGCAGCAGGTTGAGCAGCAGCTTCACCTTGTTCTTCGGCAGGAGCAGGCGCGGCGCAGTCCACGTCACCGACAGCTTGTCGTCGTTGAGGAAACCCTTGGCCACCTGCTCGGCGTCGCCGAGGTCGATCGAGGCACCGGCCGAGCCGGCGGCACCGAAGGCAAGGCGGGCGAACTGCAGGCGGGCAGACGCCTGGCGCGCGCTCTTCTTGATGAGGTCGAGCGCGAATTCCTTCATCGACGCATCGTCCTCGTCCTCCAGCACCTCAAGGCCGTTGACGATGGCGCCGACGGGGCTGATGACGTCGTGGCAGACGCGGCTGCAGAGCAGCGCGGCGAGATCGAGCGCATCGAGCGCGACGGCGGTCATGCGAGGCTCCGCTGGCGGCGAATCACGAGGGGGCGAGGCCCTAGTCCAGGGCGCGATGTGATACACCCTCGAACGGAATCCCGAAAGGGCCGCCCCGTCGCAGCACGGCCCGCCCCGCGCCGCTTGCAAAGCCGGGCGAGAGCGCCGAAACACGGGTTCCTGGAAGTCCTGTCCGCCGGATGCACGATGTCCCTCGACCTCGAAGCTCGCGACGACGTCGCCCTGCTCCTCGGCACCATCGCCCGCCGGGCCGGTGCCGCCATCCTCGACGCATTCGAACGGGGCCTCGCGACCCGCGGCAAGGCCGATGGCAGCCTCTGTTCCGATGCGGATCTCGCAGCCGAGGAGTGCATTCTGGCGGCCCTCGACAGGGCCTTTCCCGGCCTGCCCGTCATCGCCGAAGAGCGCACCGCCGCTGGCGGCGCGACCGACGTGGCCGATGTCTTCTTTCTCGTCGACCCGCTCGACGGGACGAGCGACTTCATCGCCGGCACGGGCGAGTACACGGTCAACATCGCCGCGGTCTCCGGCGGCCGCCCGATCGCCGGAGCGATCTACTCGCCCCAGATGGAACATCTGTGGATCGCGGGGCGCAGGGCGATGACGGCTGCCGCCCGCCCCGGGGACGCCGCCGCCGGCCTCGGTCCCTGGCGGGATCTCGCCGTCCGCCCGGCGCCGAGAGAAGGCCTCGTGGCGCTGGCGAGCCGGCGCCACGGCGACGCCGCGACGGAGGCTTTCCTCGCGCGCCTGCCGAGGCACGAGCGGCGGGCGGCATCGTCCTCGCTGAAGTTCTGCCTGATCGCCGCGGGCGAGGCAGACGTCTACCCGCGCTTCGGCACGACCATGGAATGGGACACGGCGGCGGGAGAGGCCATTCTCACGGCGGCCGGTGGCATCGTCACCGATCCGAGCGGCGCTCCCCTCGTCTACGGGCGCACGGACAGCCGCTTCGCCAATGGCCCCTTCATCGCCTGGGGAGACAAGACCTTCGCCGCCCGCATGACGCAGGCGGCGTGACCAGCATCTAATAGACGAGCTGCTTCTCGACGCCGGGCCAGCGCGCCTCGGCCTTGTCGGCGAGTGCGCCATCACTCACGAAGCGATCGCGCGCCTCCTGCGTGCGGAAGACGTAAAGCCTCTCGCCGACGATGGCGAAGATCGCCGGATCGGCCTCGACCACGAGGCCACGCGCGCAGGCTTCCGCATCATAGCCGCCGCAACGCGGCAGATAGGCCCCCGGCTCACGCCTGAAGGCCTCGAGATTGGCGGCGCTGGCGAAGCGCCACACGACGCCGCGCCAGATGAGTTCGTGCTCGGCCCGCCCCGCCCGCGCGGCGCCCTCGGCGAAATAGGCCACGGGATCGTAGCCGAAGAGGGCCAGGCCGCTCAGGCCGTCCGCCAGCATGCGCTCGCTAAGGCCGACGAGCGGCACGCGCACCGGTGCAGCGCCCCCGGAGGCGGCGTGGGCGATGCCGGCCGCCAAGGCGGCGAGAATCGCCAGGATGGTGCGGAGACGGGCGCTATGCCTTGCCGGCGACACGTTTGGCTCCAATGCTCGTAATGCGACTCGGATCCTGCACGCTGTGCAGGCGAAGGCCTACAACCCTGATGTAAGGGAGGCGTTCATAAAATCCATCGTATTTGATGCAACTCACGCCATCGTCTGAGGAGGCAGGAGATGAGATCAGCCCTGCGCTTCGCCGTCATGCTCGCCGCAACCGCCTGGCTCGCTTGCGGCAGCGCCTTCGCGCAACAGGGCACGCCGCCGACACAACGGCCCGAAACCTTCTCGCCGAACGAACTCGTCGATTCCGGACACAAGTTCTTCGGCAACATCTCCCGCGGCCTCGCGCTCACCATCCAGGAGGCGGTGCGCCGCTGGGGCGAGCCGAACGGCTACATCCTCGGCCAGGAAGGCAGCGGCGCCTTCATCGGCGGCCTGCGCTACGGCGAGGGCGTGCTCTACACCCGCAACGCCGGCGACCGGCGCGTCTTCTGGCAGGGGCCTTCGCTCGGCTTCGATTTCGGCGGCGACGGAGCGCGTACCATGATGCTCGTCTACAACCTGCCCTTCGTCGACGCGATCTATCAGCGGTTCGGCGGCGTCGATGGCTCGGCCTATCTCGTCGCCGGATTCGGCATGACGGCGCTTAACGCCAACGGCATCACGGTCGTGCCCATCCGGTCCGGCGTCGGCGCCCGCCTCGGCCTGAACCTCGGCTATCTGAAGTTCACGCAACAATCGACCTGGAACCCCTTCTGATGCTCCGCCCCGTCGCCCGCGGCGCTGGAATCCGCCGGCGCGCCATGGCAGTGTCCATGTGACGGCGCCGTCCCGTACCACCGCGGAGCGGCGACCGCAGGGTTTTGGACTGAACGATCGCGCAACCGAAGGATCCCGGCGGTGATCGAGACGATCATGGTCTTCGCGCTCGGGTTCCTGACAGCGACCCTCATCGCGCTTCTTGTTCTGCCGGCCGTCAACCGTCGCGCCGAGCGCCTGGCCAAGCGGCGCATCGAGGCGATCTTCCCCCTGTCTATCGAGGAGCTGTCGGCCGAGCGCGACCACCTGCGCGCCGAGTTCGCCGTCACTGCGCGGCGCCTGGAGCGCGAGGCGGAGGCGGCCCGCGCCGCCAGGAGCGCCGACCGCGAAGAGCTCGGCCGGCGTGCCGTCGCCATCAAGAAGCTGCAGGACGAAATCGCGGAGCACAAGACGGCCGTCGCCGGGCTCGAGAGCGCCCTTGCCCAGAGCCGCGACAGCCTGGCGCAGGAACGGGCTGTGCTGGAGGAGACGAGCCGCGCCCTCGGGGAAGCGCGCGCCGCCCTCGCCGAGCGCGAAGCCGCCCATGCCGCTCTCGACGGCCGGCACCGCGAGACGCTGGGGGATCTCGACACCAAGCGCATCACCATCGCCGAACTCGAAACGCGCATCGAGGCGCTCAACGCGCGCATCTACGAGACGGAACACGCGCTCGCCGCACGGGAACAGGACCTCGCCGCGGCCGGCCAGCGCATCGCCGAACTCGATCGCCAGCTCACCGACGAGCGAACCCACGGGCGCGTCCTCGAAGACCGCATCGCCTCGCTCACCAGGCTGCGGGACGAACTGCGCCAGCACGTGGAGCGGCTGGAGGCGAGCGAGGTGGAATTTGCCGCCAAGCTCACCGAGGTCGTGGCCAATGCGTCACGTCGAGAAGCAGTGCTCGCGCAGCGCGATGCGGAACTCGCCGCCATGCAGTCGAAGCTGATCGCCGTCGAGGGCGAGCTCGCGGAACGCACGGCTGCGGCGCGCAGCGGCCGCGGGGCGCTCGAGGAAACCGTCGAGGTCCTGCGTGCGGAGAAGCTGACACTCGAAGCCGCCCTCGAACAGGCCCGCGCCGACCGAGCCGGCCTGCAGCGCAAGTTGAACCTCCTGCGACGGGAGGGACGGGCCGCGGACGAAGAGATCAGGGCCGAGAACGCGGCCCTGCGAGCACGCATTGAAGGCGTGGCAGCCGAGATCGCCCGGCTCTCGGGACGCCAGGTCAACGGCCCGGCACGCGACAATGCCGGGGCAGGCAGCCGCCGCCGTCCGGCCTGACCGAGACCTCCCCTCGCTCACAGTCCGTGGCGGCAGCGCGCTCTGGCATCGCCATTGTCCGCAGGCGTACGCTCGGCGCTGGTGGAAGGCGAGACGAGGGAGGCCGCTCATGCGATATGCGCGGTACAAGGCGGCGGCGCGCAAGCCGGACAGGTTCAGCCGCTTCGCGACCCTGGTGGCGCACTGGGCGGGCAAGCCCGTCGTGTTCGGCTGCGCCCTCGCCGCCATGATCCTCTGGGCCCTCGTCGGCCCCTTCTTCGGCTTCTCGGATGTGTGGCAGCTCAGCGTCAACACCGGGACGACGATCATCACCTTCCTCATGGTGTTCGTCATCCAGAACACACAGAACCGCGATTCCGCCGCCATCCAGATCAAGATCGACGAGCTGATCCGGGTGAGCAAGGAGGCCCACAACTCCCTGCTCGATCTCGAGGAACTGTCCGAAGAAGAGCTGGAGGAGTTCCGCGCCCATTACGAAATGCTGGCACGCGAGGCCCGCGCCCGCAGCATGCGGCGTGCGCACCGGGCGGACGAGAACGCGGGACACGAGCGCTCAACGAAGAACGCCCCCACCCGCGGCCCAAAGTCAGAGCGCGGCTGAGTCCTCTGCCGTCGGCCGCACACCCGAGATCAGGGGCTCGACGAGGGCGACGACCCGCTCGGCGAGCGCTTCCGCGTCCGCGGCCGCGGCATCGAGAACGAGCTCGGGCGCGAGCGGCGGCTCATAGCTCTGGGCGACGCCGGTGAGCGACGCGATCTTGCCCTCGCGCGCCTGGGCATAGAGCCCCTTCGGGTCACGCGCGGCGCACAATTCCGCCGGAGCGTCGACGAAGACCTCGACGAATTCGCCCTCGGCGAAGCGGGCGCGCAGGCGCTCCCGGTCGGCCCGCACCGGCGAGACGAAGGCGCAAAGCACGACGAGGCCCGCCTCGGTCATGAGGCGCGCCACCTCGCCGGCACGCCGCACGTTCTCGCCCCGGCTCGCGAGGTCGAAACCGAGATCGGCGTTGAGCCCCTGGCGCAGGTCGTCCCCGTCGAGCATCGCCGTATGCCGCCCGAGCGCATGCAGCTTGCGCTCGACCAGATTGGCGATGGTCGACTTGCCGGAGCCCGGCAGGCCAGTGAACCAGACGACGAGCGGGCGCTGGTGCTTGAGCCCGGCGCGGGCGGCACGGTCCACGTCGAAGCCGTGGCGGTGCACGTTGGTCGCGCCGAGCGCCTCCCGCACCATGCCGGCCGCGACGGTGGCATTGGAGAAGCGGTCGACGAGGATGAAGGCTCCCGTCTCGCGGTTGTCCTCGTAGACGTCGAAGGCAACGGGCGAAACGGTCTCGATCTCGGCGAGACCGATGGCGTTGAGGCCGAGCGTTTCGCTCTGCCGCTCGGCGAGCGTCTCCACGTCGAGAACGGAGCGGATCGCCCTCACCGTCGCGGGCACCGTGCGTGTGCCGATCTTCAGGAGCACGGAACGACCCGGCAGGAGCGCATCGTCCGTCATCCACACGAGCCGCGCCAGGAAGCGCGTGGTCACCGACGGCCGCGCCTTGGGCTCGGCGAAGACCTCGCCGCGGGGAGCGTCGATCTCGTCGGCGAGCACGAGCGTGACGGCATCGCCTGCCACCGCCTCGGCGCGGTCGCCGTCGAAGGTCGCGATGCGCTTTACCTTGCTCTGACGCCCGGACGAGGCGGCAACAATCGGATCGCCAATGCGCACGCGGCCGCTTGCCACCGTGCCGGAGAATCCGCGGAAGTCGAGGTTCGGCCGGTTCACCCACTGCACGGGCAGGCGGAAGGGCAGATCCTGCGCGGCCTCATCGACGTCCACCTCCTCGAGATGCCCGATGAGGGTCGGCCCGCCGTACCAGGGCGTGGCCGCGCTCGGTGCGGTGACGTTGTCGCCGAAGCGGGCCGAGAGCGGGATGGGCACGATGGAACGGAAGCCGAGCTCGTCGGCGAAGGCGTGGAAATCGGCGACGATGCGCTCGAACACCGCCCGGTCGTAGCCGACGAGGTCGATCTTGTTCACGGCCAGCACGACGTGCCGGATGCCGAGGAGTGCGGCGATGACGCTGTGGCGCTTCGTCTGCGTCAGCACGCCCTTGCGCGCGTCGACGAGCAGGATGGCGAGATCGGCATTCGAGGCGCCGGTCGCCATGTTGCGCGTGTACTGCTCGTGGCCAGGGGTATCGGCGACGATGAAGGACCGGCGCGGCGTCGAGAAGTAGCGGTAGGCGACGTCGATGGTGATGCCCTGCTCGCGCTCGGCCTCGAGCCCGTCCACGAGCAGGGCGAAGTCGATGTCGCCGCCCGTCGTGCCATGGCGGCGCGAGTCGTTTTCGAGCGAGGCGAACTGGTCCTCGAAGATCGCCTTGGTCTCGTAGAGCAGCCGCCCGATGAGGGTCGACTTGCCGTCGTCCACCGAGCCGCAGGTGAGGAAGCGCAGGAGGCCGCGCCCGGCGGGCACGGGCGCGGCAACGGGACGGGCGAGTGTTGCGACGGCGGCCGACATCAGAAATAGCCCTCGCGCTTCTTGCGTTCCATGGACGCCTTGTCGTCGTGGTCGATGACTCGACCCTGGCGTTCAGAGGCACGTGAGGTCACGAGCTCGTGCACGATCTCCTCGACCGTCCGTGCGTCGGACTCGACGGCGCCGGTGAGCGGATAGCAGCCGAGCGTGCGGAAGCGGACGCGACGTGGCTCGGGCCGCTCGCCCGGCTCGAGCGGCATGCGCGCGTCGTCGACCATGATGAGCGCCCCGTCACGCTCGACGATCGGCCGCTCGGCAGCGAAATAGAGCGGCACGACGGGGATATTCTCGGCCAGGATGTATTGCCAGACGTCGAGCTCGGTCCAGTTCGACAGGGGGAAGACGCGCATGGACTCGCCCCTGGCGATGCGCGTGTTGTAGAGGCGCCAGAGTTCCGGCCGCTGGTTGCGCGGGTCCCAGGCATGGGCCGCCGTGCGGTGGGAGAACACGCGCTCCTTGGCGCGGCTCTTCTCTTCGTCGCGCCGCGCACCGCCGAAGGCCGCGTCGAACCCCCACTTGTCCAGTGCCTGCTTCAGCGCTTCCGTCTTCATCACCTGCGTGTGCAGCGACGAGCCGGAGCGGAACGGATCGATGCCGCGGGAGGCGCCCTCCGGATTGACGTGGACGAGAAGCTCCCAGTCGAGCGCCTTCGCCGTCGCGTCGCGGAAGGCGATCATCTCCCGGAACTTCCACGTCGTGTCGACATGCAGCAGCGGGAACGGCGGCTTGCCGGGCCAGAACGCCTTGCGCGCGACGTGCAGCATCACGGAGGAGTCCTTGCCGATGGAATAGAGCATCACCGGATGGCGGAACTCCGCCGCCACCTCGCGCATGATGTGGATCGCCTCCGCCTCGAGCCGCCGAAGATGCGGCGAGAGCGCCGGGCGCGGTGCGGCGGCGGACGGAGCGTCGAGGGGCGCGAGCGTCGCAGCTTCGGAGAGATACATCGGCGGACGATCCTCGAACTCACGGATGGGCGGCGGCACGGCGCAGCCACGGACGGGCGCCGGCGAGGCGGTGTTCCACCGCCTCGAGCCCGGCTGGCTGGTAGTGATGCGTGACGGGAGAGACGGCGCCGGCCTGCAAGGCGGCGATCGTGCCCGCGTGCGTCACTTCGAGCGCGTCGATGCCGCAGCGCCACATGAAGCGCACCTGGTCGCGCAGCACATTGCCGCTCGCACGCAGCTCGCCCCGGTAGCCGTGCTCCTCGCGCAGCATGCGTGCCAGCGAATAGGCGCGGCCGTCGGTATACTTCGGGAATGGAAGCACAACGAGCGCGAAACGGTGGATGTCGGCCTCGATGCCGGCGAGGCCCTCGCCCGGCTCGATAATGATCCCGAGCGGCGCATTGCGGCCGGCGAGAGCCTCACGCTCGGCGAGGAAGCGCGCCTTGCCAAGCACGATGGCGCCGTCGGACGGCACGTCGTCCTCGGCGGCGAGGAAGCGCCATGTGTCCTCGACGAAGGAACCGTTCTTGTAGAGGGCCATCAGGCACTTCTCCGCGTGACACCGGTGGGGGCGATGTGAATGCCGCATTCGGTCTTCGACGAGCCGCGCCAGCGGCCGGCGCGCGGGTCCTCGCCGGGCTCCACCGGCGTCGTGCACGGGGCGCAGCCGATGGAGAGGAAGCCCTTGGCGACGAGCGGGTGCGCCGGCAGCCCGTGCTCGCGCATGTGGGCCGCGATCTCGCCCGGGCCCCAGGCGGCGAGCGGCGTCACCTTGATATGCGTCGCATCCGCCTCGAAGACCGGCACGGTCGCCCGCGTCGCCGCCTGGAAGCGCTTGCGCCCGGTGATCCAGGCGGTGAAGGGCTTCAGGGCCCCGGCGAGCGGCTGCACCTTGCGCAGGGCGCAGCAGCGGTCGGCGTCGATCGAGAAGAGCGCGCCATAGGGATCGGCCGCCGCCATGGCGTCCGGATCGGGGCCGACGGTGCGCACGCCGGTGAGCCCGAGGCGCGCGACGAGCGCATCGCGATAGGCAAGCGTCTCGGGAAAGAGGCGCCCCGTGTCGACGAAAACGACCGGCAGGGCGCGATCGACCTCCGCCGCGAGATGCAGGAGGACCGCCGACTCGGCACCGAAGCTCGACACGAGCGCGATCTCGCCCGGGAAAAACTCGCGGATCGCGAGGCGCAGCACGTCCGCCGCCGGCAGGGTACCGTGCGCGGCCTCGAGTTCGGCGGCGCGGCGGGCAAGCGGCGAGCCCGCCCGGGCCCCCGCCGTCAACTCATCCAGCGTCGGCATAGAGCGCCTCCCGGAACGGAGCCTCGCCCAGCCGGCGGAAGGCGGCGAGGAATGTCTCGCCGGGCCCCTGGCGCAGCTTGAGATAGGTGTCGACGATGGTCTCGACGGCGTCGACCACCTCCTCCGACGAGAAGCCCTTGCCGACGATCTCACCGATCGAGCACATCTCGTCGCCCGAGCCGCCGAGCGTGATCTGGTAGAACTCCTCGCCCTTGCGGTCGACACCGAGGATGCCGATGTGGCCGACGTGGTGGTGGCCGCAGGCGTTGATGCAGCCCGAGATCTTGATCTTCAGGTCGCCGATCTCGCGCTGGCGCGCCGGATCGCCGAAGCGCTCGGCGATGCGCTGCGCCACGGGGATTGAACGCGCATTGGCGAGCGAGCAGTAGTCGAGGCCCGGGCAGGCGATGATATCGGTGATGTAGCCCGCATTGGGCGTCGCGAGGTCCGCCTTCTGAAGCGCAGCGTAGACGACCGGCAGGTCGTCGAGCCTGACGTGCGGCAGCACAAGGTTCTGCTCGTGGCTGACGCGCACCTCGTCGTGGGCATAGGCCTCGGCGATGGCGGCCACGGCCTCCATCTGCTCGGCGCTGGCGTCACCGGGGGGCGCGCCGATCGCCTTGAGCGAGATGGTCACGCTCGCATAGCCTGGCACCTTGTGGGTGGTGACGTTGCGCGCCACGAATTCCGCAAGGCCGGCGTCGAGGGCTTTCGCCCGCTCCAGGGTCACAGAGCGCGCCGGCAGCTCCTCGAAGGCCGGCGGCGCGAAATAGGCCGCGATGCGGTCGATCTCCTCGCGCGGCAGCAGGAGCACACCACGCCGACGGACCTGCTCGTACTCCTCCTCGATCTGGCGGGCGATCTCGTCGACGCCGGCCTCATGCAGGAGGATCTTGATGCGCGCCTTGTACTTGTTGTCCCGGCGGCCGTAGAGGTTGTAGACGCGCAGGATCGCCTCGCAGTAGCTGAGGAGCTCCGCTTCCGGCAGGAAGTCGCGCACCTTCTTCGCGACCATCGGCGTGCGCCCGAGGCCGCCGCCGACATAGACGGAAAAGCCGATCTCGCCGGCCTCGCCCCTCTTCACGTGCAGGCCGATGTCGTGCACCTGGATGGCCGCCCGGTCGTGCTCGGCCGCGGTGACGGCGATCTTGAACTTGCGCGGCAGGAACGAGAATTCCGGGTGGAGCGACGACCACTGGCGCAGGATCTCGGCATAGACGCGCGGGTCCGCCACCTCGTCGGCGGCGGCGCCGGAGAAATGGTCGGCCGAAACGTTGCGGATGCAGTTGCCGGAGGTCTGGATGGCGTGCATCTCCACCTCGGCGAGCTCGCCGAGGATCGCCGGCACGTCCTCGAGCCTGATCCAGTTGAACTGCAGGTTCTGACGCGTGGTGAAATGGCCGAAGCCGCGGTCATAGGTCCGCGCGATGCGCGCGAGCCGGCGCAGCTTCGTCGCGTTCAGCGAGCCGTAGGGAATGGCGATGCGCAGCATGTAGGCATGCAGCTGCAGGTAGACGCCGTTCATGAGCCTGAGCGGCCTGAACTCGTCCTCCGTCAGTTCGCCCGAGAGCCGGCGGGCCACCTGGTCGCGAAACTCCGCGACGCGCTCGGCCACGAACCGCCGGTCGAACTCGTCGTAACGATACATGCCTGCCTCGCTTCCCTCTTTCGTCCGTGTCGGCCGCCCGGCGCCTCAGATGGCCGCGGCGTGCAGATAGGCGCTCACCTCGACGATGGTCGGCCCGCCTGCGGCGCGGATCGCCTCGCGCAGGAGCACCGGCATGATGCGACCATCCTCCTCGCGCACGTCGACGAGATAGGGCTCGACGACGATGTTGCGGGCCGCGTCCGCGGTCGCGGCATCGAGCAGCACCGCCGCCTCCTCCCTGCCCCGCACGAGCTGGGCCTCGTCGATCGCCCTCACCCAGCGTCCGTCGGGCGCGCGAAAGACGACGAGCCCGCTCTCGAGGGCGTTCGCCGTCACCACCTGGGGGCCTGCGCCCTTGGCGTCCTTCTTCATGGTCTTCTCCTTCAGGCCACCGCGGCGAGAACCGGCGCAGCGGCAGCGGGAACGATGGGCTCGGCATCGGCGAGAGCGCCGTGCGCCACGGCCGGGCCGACGAGGATGAGCACGGGCCCGTCGACATCCGCGCGAGCGGCGAGGGCCGGCAGGTCGGCAAGCGTTCCGGCGAAGAGGCGCGCCTCGGCACGGCCGGCGTTCTCGACGGCGAGCACCGGCGTTTCCAGGGCGACGCCCCCGGCGAGGAAGCGCTCGCGCGTCTCGGCCGCAGCAGTGCGGCCCATGTAGACGGCGACCGTGCCGCCGGCGGCCGCGATAGCGGGCCAGCCGGCCGGCTCGCTCCCTTCTGCGCCATGGCCGGTGGCGAAGGTGAGGGAGGCGGCAACGCCGCGCAGCGTCAGCGGCACCCCGGCATCCGCCGCGGCGGCGAGGGCGGCGGTGACACCGGGCACGACCTCGACGCGGATGCCCGCGGCGCGGAGGGCGGCGAGCTCCTCCCCCGCGCGGCCGAAGACCAGCGGGTCGCCCGCCTTGAGGCGTGCCACGCGCTTGCCTTCGCGGGCGAGACGCACGAGCAGGGCGTCGATCTCCCCTTGCGTCACCGAATGGCGGCCCTTGGCCTTGCCGACGCCGATGCGCTCGGCGTCGCGCCGCCCCATCTCGATGACCGCGTCGGGCACAAGGCGGTCATGCACGATGACGTCGGCTTCGAGCAGCAGCCGTTGGGCTCGCAGCGTGAGCAGATCGGCCGCGCCCGGGCCTGCGCCAATGAGCCAGACGATGCCGGCCTCCTCCCCTGTCGACCCGGCGAGGGCTGAGAGCGCCGCGCGGCGCGCGGCGGCGAGGTTCCCCGCGAGCGCGAGATCGGCGGCGCGGCCGTCGATCAGGCGGTTCCAGAACCGCAGCCGCTGTGCATTCGTCGGCAGCGCCGAGAGGATGGCCGAGCGCAGCGACCGGGCGAGCTCGCCGAGGCGGCCGAATTCCGGCGGCAGCAGGGCCTCGATCGCGGCCCGCAGGCGCTGTGCGAGCACCGGAGCAAGGCCATCGGTGGAAATGGCGACCGCAACCGGCGCCCGATCGACGATGGCCGGCACGGCGAAGTCGGACAGATGCGGCCGGTCGACCACATTGACCGGGATGCCCGCCGCGCGCCCAAGCCCGGCGAAAATCGCATCGCGGTCCTTGTCGCCTGTGGCGACGAAGAGAAGGGCGGCATCCGCGAGATCCGCGAGCGTCAGCTCCGAGGTGCGATGCTCGATGCCGTGTTCCGCCGCGAAGGCCGTGAGCGCCGGTTCTGCTTCAGCCGTGACCAAGCGCAGATGCGCCTGCGATTTGGCGAGGAGGCGCAGCTTGGCAAGCGCCGCACCCGTGCCGCCGGCCACCACCACGGCCTTGCCGGCCACGTCGAAGGAGATGGGGAAGAAGCGGAGCCTCGGCACGTAAATAACGCCTCACGTCGTGTTTTTTATCATAAAACACGATAGCACGTGAGTTTATATCTGAAAATACAAATTTACTAAGTATATTTTTCGCCCCTTCCCGGACCAGCCGGCTGTTCCGCCGCGCCCTCGCCGGAGGGCGCACCCCGGTCGGATCGCGATCAGGCCGGAAAGAGCCGCGCCTTGAGGATGTGCAGACCGATGCGGTCGCCCACCTGCAGGGGCCTCTGAGTCGGGACCTCCACCTCGAGGACATTGCCTCCGGCATCGAGCCGCACCTCCGCCCGGCGGCCGTTCGCCGTGCGGCGCAGGCTCGTCACCCGTCCGGCAAGTCCCGAGCAATCGCCGTTCGTCAGCACCACGTCGGTCGGTCGAAGATAGAGCGCGCCGCCGCCCGCATCCGCTGCCGCCACCTCGATGTCGAGCGCCGTGCCGCCGAGCAGCACGCGCCCCTCCCGCACCTCGACCGGCAGGCGCGCCGTATCCCCGACGAAAGACATGACGAAGGGGGAGGCCGGATGATCGTAGACCTCGTCGGCAGTGCCGATCTGCTCCAGACGTCCGTCGTTCAGGATGGCGACGCGATCGGCGAGTTCCAGCGCCTCGTCCTGGTCGTGGGTGACGAAGACGGTGGTGTGGCCGGTGCGGTCATGGATGTCGCGCAGCCAGCGGCGCAACTCCCGACGCACCTTCGCGTCGAGTGCGCCAAAGGGCTCGTCGAGCAACAGCACCCGCGGCTCGACCGCGAGCGCCCGCGCCAGCGCGACGCGCTGGCGCTGGCCGCCGGAGAGCTGGGCGGGATAGCGGTTCTCCAACCCCGAGAGCTGGACGAGGTCGAGGAGGTCGAGCACGCGACGGCGGATGGCGTCGCGCGCCGGGCGCTCCGCCCGACGGCGAACGTTCAGGCCGTAGGCCACGTTGTCGAACACGCTCATGTGCCTGAACAGCGCATAGTGCTGGAAAACGAAGCCGACGCGCCGCTGCTGCACCGACAGACCGGTCGCGTCCTCGCCGCCGAAGAGGACATGCCCCTCGCTCGGAATCTCGAGGCCGGCGATGACGCGCAGCAGCGTCGTCTTGCCGGAGCCCGAGGGGCCGAGCAGGGCAACGAGTTCGCCCGTCCGGATGTCGAGGCTTACGCCCCTGAGCGCGGCCGTCCCGTCGTAATCCTTGACGATTCCCGCCACGCGGATGTCCACGGTCCCGCTCCGCTCAGTGGGCACCCCGACCCGAGAGAGCGTCTCCGTATCGCCACTCGAGCACGGATTTCGCCGCCAAGGTGACGAGGGCGAGGAGAGCAAGGAGCGAGGCGACGGCAAAGGCAGCGATGAAGTTGTACTCATTGTAGAGGATCTCCACGTGCAGCGGCATCGTATTCGTCAGTCCGCGAATATGGCCGGAGACGACCGACACCGCGCCGAATTCGCCCATGGCGCGGGCGTTGCAGAGAAGGACGCCGTAGAACAGGCCCCAGCGGATGTTGGGCAGCGTCACCGTGAGGAAGGTGCGCAGGCCCGAGGCTCCGAGGCTGAGTGCCGCCTCTTCGTCCGCCGTTCCCTGCTCCTGCATGAGCGGAATGAGTTCCCGGGCCACGAAGGGAAAGGTGACGAAGACCGTCGCGAGCACGATGCCCGGCAGGGCAAAGATGACCTCGATACCGTGCGCCTTGAGGAACGGCCCGAACAGGCCCTGTGCCCCGAAGAGAAGAACGTAGACGAGGCCCGACACGACCGGCGACACGGAGAACGGCAGGTCGATGAGCGTGACGAGCAGGCTCTTGCCCGCGAAAGCGAATTTCGCAATCGCCCAGGCGGCCGCCACGCCGAAGACGAGATTGAGCGGCACCGCGATGGCCGCGACCGTCAGGGTGAGGCGGATGGCGGCCTGGGCATCGGGATCGTCGAAGGCCGAGAGATAGGTTCCGATACCGCCCTTGAAGGCCTCGACGAAGACAACGACGAGCGGGAGCACCAGGAACAGTGCCAGGAAGGAAAGCGCGGCGAGCGCAAGCGCAAGGCGCGCGCCCGCCCCCTCGGTCGTGACGCGGCGCCCCCTCCCCTCGCGCGCCGGCGCCGGCAGGACGGTGTCAGACATGACCGAACCTCCTGCGGCTCCAGGCCTGGATGAGGTTGATGGCGAGCAGCGCCGCGAAGGACATGCCGAGCATGATCGTCGCGATTGCGGTCGCGCCGGCGTAGTTGAACTCCTCGAGCTTGATGACGATGAGAAGCGGCGCGATCTCCGAAACGTAGGGCATGTTGCCGGCGACGAAGATGACCGAGCCGTATTCGCCGACCGCTCGCGCGAAGGCGAGGGCGAAGCCCGTCAGGACCGCCGGCAGGAGCGGCGGCAGGAGCACCCGCCGGAGCGTCTGCCCGCGCGTCGCCCCCAGCGTGGCGGAGGCCTCCTCGAGCTCGCGGTCGATCTCCGCGATCAGCGGTTCGACCGTGCGCACGGCGAAGGGCAGACCGACGAAGACGAGGGCGATGAAGATGCCGAGCGGGGTGAAGGCGATCCTGAGGCCGAGCGGCTCGACGAGCCGGCCGATCCAGCCGTTCGGCGCGTAGAGGGCCGCGAGCGCGATGCCCGCAACCGCGGTGGGCAGGGCGAAGGGCAGGTCGACCGCGGCATCGATGAGCTTGCGGCCGGGAAAGCGGTAGCGCACGAGGACCCAGGCGACGATCAACCCGAAGACCGCATCCACGATCCCGGCCGCAAGCGAAAGGCCGAAGCTCGTGCGCAGCGCCGCCAGCACGCGCGGCTCCATCGCCGCCGCCCACAGACCCGAGAGGCCGATGCTCGACGCCTTGAGCACGAGCGCCGCCAGCGGCAGGAGGACGATGAGCCCGAGATAGGCCAGGGTGTAGCCGAAGGCGATGCCGAAGCCCGGGATCGCGCTCGGCCGTCGCAATCGACGCAGAGGAGGCGCTGCTGCCGTCATGGGCGCGCCGCCTTCATGATCTGGTCGAAGACGCCGCCGTCGTCGAAATGCTCCTTCTGGGCCTTGGCCCAGCCGCCGAACAGCCCGTCGATGGTGAAGAGCTCGAGCTTGGGCAGGCGGGCGAGATCGGCCGGAGCGGCGGCCTCCGGCTTCACCGGCCGGTAGAAGTGCCTGGCGATGATCGCCTGCGCCGCCGGCGTGTAGAGGAAGGCGAGATAGGCCTGCGCCACCTGACGCGTGCCCCTGGCGTCGACATTGCCGTCGACGAGAGCCACCGGCGGTTCGGCCAGGATCGAGAGCGAGGGCACGACGATCTCGAACTTGTCCTCGCCGAATTCCTTGAGTGTGAGGAAGGCCTCGTTCTCCCAGGCGACGAGCACGTCGCCGATGCCGCGCTGGGAGAAGGTGACGGTGGCGCCGCGCGCGCCGGTGTCGAGCACCGGCACATTGCGGAAGAGCGCGGTGAGGAAGGTCCGCGCCTCGGCTTCGTCACCGCCGCTCTTCGTCAGGGCGTAACCCCAGGCGGCGAGGTAGTTCCAGCGCGCCCCGCCCGAGGTCCTGGGGTTGGGCGTGACGACCTGGAGGCCGGGCCTGGCGAGGTCGTCCCAGTCGCGGATCCCCTTGGGATTGCCCTTGCGCACGACGAAGACGATGGTCGAGGTGTAGGGGGCGGAATTGTGCGGCAGGCGGCTCTGCCAGTTCGCCGGGATCTTGCCGGTGACTGCGGCGATGGCGTCGATGTCCGCCGCGAGCGCCAGGGTGACGACGGCCGCGTCGAGCCCGTCGATGACCGAGCGGGCCTGCTTGCCTGAGCCGCCGTGCGATGTGCGGATGGTCACGGTCTCGCCCGTCCTCGCCTTCCAGTCCGCCGCGAAGGCGGCATTGAGGTCGCGGTAGAGCTCCCGCGTCGGATCATACGACACGTTCAGCAGCACCGTCTCGGCTCGCGCGAAGCTCGCAAAAGCCGCGAAGAGCACGATCGTGGCCAGGAGAATGAGGCCGTGGCGCACCAGAGCAACCTGATGAGACGTCAGCATGGGCCTCCCTTTCGGCTGGAAAGCACCCCACGCGGGGCATTCCACATATCATCAGCGACGCCGATGACATTTGCAACATAGCGTTTGTAGATTTGTATATTTTACGGCAGTAATTTGTATTTACGCTTTGTCCGCCGCCCGTCGCTCATCGCGGCCCGTGCCGTCCTCCCTGTCCTCACCCGCGCTTCCCGACGCCAGAACGACACCCGCTGGCAGCATCGGGCATGCTGCAAATTCGAATAACATAAATTCTAGATTTTTTATAGAATTTACCTTGACTCGACTCGCCGGCCATGCGAGACAGCCCTTGTTCGGGGCGGACAGCCGTCGCGAACCGCGGTGATTTGACGGAAGCAGCTTGCGCCGCGTGATCAAACGCTAAAGCGCCACGAAGGGACTTCGTGGCTCCGAAACCCTGGAGGATGCCATGGCCTCTCGCTCTTCCCTCCCTGCCACAAGCCGGCGCTCGTGCCTCGGATGCTGCCGTTCAGCGGCCAAGGGTGCCTGTCGCGTCATCTGCGCCTGACGAGCGACAGCAACTCCGCACTCACGTGACGATGGTTCGAGCGCGCCGGTCTGAAGCCGGCAAAGGGAAGTGCCATGACCACCAGCTATTCCTCCGACGCCTATGTCATCGAAGTCGCCGGCCGCACCGCCGGCATCGTGGCCCGCGGCGAGCGGGGATTCCACTTCTTCGCGGCGAGCCGCACCTTCGATGCGCTCGACGGCCGCGTCTTCAGGAGGCCCAACGATGCAGAGCGCGCCGTGGCGCGCCACCTTGCAGGGCGGAAGGTGCATCAAGCGGCCGTTCATGCCTGAAGGAGACCGACCGTGCTCACCGCATCCCTCATGCACGTCACACGCATCCCCCGGGCGACGCCGCTTCAGATCACCCGTTTCCTCGACGCGTTCTGTTCCTTCGAACTCCATCCCATGCACTGCCGCTTTTGGGACGCACGGCTGCACGGCCGGTGACGGGCGGCAGGGTTTCCCCGGCTCGCGCGGTTCAGGCGACACTTCTCCTTCCTCTCGGTCGCCTTCCTTCCGGGGCGCCGGCTCGGCCGGCGCCCCGGCCTTTGCCCTTGTCGCCGCTCACACTCGTTCGGCAAACCGAACGAAAGTCCAGTTTGGCGATCATTTGCTGTTGACAGAGAAGGACGGATCAGGCCATTTAGCCATGCTGCACCACGGTAATTCGTTGTCCAGCCGCGGGAATTTGACGGAGCAGCTTGCGCCGCGACACCAAGCGCTAAAGCGCCACGAAGCGAATTCGTGGGCCTCCTGAACGATAGGGAACGAACCCATGATGCGCTCAATGCGGTGTCGCTGACGGCAGAGCCCCGCAGTCATCGGTCTTCGCCCGGCAATGACCGGCGGCGAGGCGATGACAAAGCCCCGACTTTCCATCGAGTTTCGATCATGTTCGAGAGCCCGACGCGCCGATCGATGCCGGCGCTCGCCGTCCGTCCGCTATCCGGGGGACGAGCAAGACAATGAACGCGCCGGTCATCAATGCAGGAGCCGGGCCGAGCGGAACCACCCCGGTCGATGCCCTCGTCCGCTTCCAAGGGGTCACCAAGACCTACCCCGCCCGGAGGGGCTCGGCCGCGGTCGAAGCTCTCGCGGGCATCGATCTCGCCGTGCCGCGCGGCTCGATCCTCGGCGTCATCGGTCGTTCGGGAGCCGGCAAATCGACCCTCATCCGCCTCGTCAACGGGCTGGAGAGGCCGACGCACGGCTCGGTCTTCGTCGATGGCGTCGACGTCGCCGCCCTTGCCGAGGCGGAGCTGCGCGAAGTGCGCCGGTCGATCGGCATGATCTTCCAGCATTTCAACCTCCTGTCCTCGCGCACGGTCTATGGCAACGCCGCACTGCCGCTCGAGATCGCGGGCCTGCGCCCGGCCGAGATCAGGGCGCGCGTCGAGCCGCTGCTCGACCTCGTCGGCCTTGCCGACAAGCGCGACCGCTATCCGGCGGAACTGTCCGGCGGACAGAAGCAGCGCGTCGGCATCGCCCGCGCCCTCGCGACCAAACCCAAGGTGCTGCTGTCGGACGAGGCGACGTCGGCCCTCGATCCGGAGACGACGCGCTCGATCCTCGACCTCCTCGGCACCATCAACCGCGAGCTCGGGCTTACCATCCTGCTCATCACGCACGAGATGGTCGTGATCCGCGGCATCGCCCATCGCGTCGCCGTCATCGACGGCGGCCGCATCGTCGAGGAGGGCGACGTCTTCGACATCTTCACGCGGCCGCAGAATGCGACCACCCGCTCCTTCCTCGCCGACGAGACCGGCCGCAACCTGCCGGCCTTCGTCGCCGGCAGGCTGAGGCCCGAGCCGGTCGCCGGCGGCCAGACCGTGCTGCGCATCGTCTTCCGCGGCCCCTTCGCCACCCACCCTGTGCTCTCGCAACTCTCCCGCGCCCTCGGCATCGACGTGAACATCCTCGGCGGCGCCGTGGATGCCATCGCCGGACGGCCTTTCGGCGCCCTCGTCGTCGGCATTCCGAGCGAGGCCGCGGTGCTCGCCAGAACACTGAGCTTCCTCGCGGAGCGGGGGCTCGACAGGGAGGTCATCGGCCATGTCGCCTGACATCCTTCGCCTCATTGCCCAGTCCACGGCCGACACGCTCTACATGGTGGCGGTCGCCACCCTGCTCGGTACGCTCGTCGGCCTGCCCCTCGGCGTCTTCCTGGCGACGAGCCGCAAGGGCGAGCTCCTTGCGGCAGCGTGGGCGAACGCCGCCCTCGGCCTTCTCGTCAATGCCACGCGCTCGACGCCCTTCATCATCCTCGTCGTCGCCATCATTCCCTTCACCCGTCTCGTCGCCGGCACGTCGATCGGCACGACGGCAGCCATCGTGCCGCTCACGGTGGCGGCGACCCCCTTCATCGCCCGCCTCGTCGAGGCCGCGGTGCGCGAGGTCGACCAGGGCCTCGTCGAGGCCGCCCGCGCCATGGGCGCCACCCCGATCCAGATCGTCGCCAAGGTGCTGATCCCGGAGGCGCTGCCCGGCATCGTGCTCGGCCTCACGCTCGCCGTCGTCAGCCTCATCGGCTTCTCGGCCATCGTCGGCGTCGTGGGCGGCGGTGGCCTCGGCGACCTCGGCATCCGCTACGGCTACCAGCGCTTCATGCCCGATGTGATGGCGACCGTCGTCGTCGTGCTCATCGTCCTCGTGCAGGGCGTCCAGAGCCTCGGCGACCGGCTGGCGCGCCGCGTCAACAAGCGCCTGCGCCGCGCCTGATTCCCCTTCCCAATGCAACTCCCACGGAGAGCCTCATGAAGACCCGTATCGTCGCGGCGGGGGTCGCCGCCCTCCTCATCACTATCGGCCTTGCCGGCAAGGCGCTGGCCGAGACCATCAAGATCGGCGCCACCGCCGGCCACCACGCCGAGATCCTGGAGAAGGTGAAACCCATTGCCGCCAAGAAGGGGCTCGACATCGTCATCGTCGAGTTCTCCGATTACGTCGTGCCGAATACGGCCCTCGACGCCGGCGAACTCAACGCCAACTCCTTCCAGCACCAGCCCTATCTCGACAACCAGAAGGCCGATCGGGGCTTCAGGATCGAGAGCGTCGCCACGACAGTGAACTTCCCGATGGGTATCTATTCGAAGAAGCACAAGTCGTGGGAGACGGTGCCGAACGGCGCCACGATCTCGATCCCCAACGACCCGACCAACGGCGGGCGGGCCCTGCTCCTCCTGCAGGACCGTGGCATCATCAAGCTGAAGGAGGGCGTCGGCTTCAAGCCCAGCCCGATCGACATCGTCGACAATCCGAAGAAGCTCAGGTTCCTCGAGGTCGACGCCGCGCAGACGCCGCGCTCGCTCGAAGACGTGGACGCGGCAGCGGTGAATACGAACTACGCCACGCCTGCGGGCCTCGACCCGAAGGATGCGATCCTGCGCGAGGATCCGAAGGGGCCCTACGTCAATGTCATCGCCGTGCGCTCGGTCGACAAGGACAAGCCGTGGGTGAAGACGCTCGTCGAAGCCTACCACACGCCTGAGGTGAAGGCCTTCGTCGCGGAGAAATGGAAGGGGTCGGTGCTGTCAAGCTGGTGAGCCGCGACGAGCGCCCGTCCCTGCGAGGCGAGCCCCGGACGCCCCCGTCCGGGGCTCTTTCCTTTCCACCCGCGCGGCGTATCAATGGATCGCCTCTTGCGTCACCGAAGCGGATGGCATGGGCCGTCCGCGTCGATCGGACAGCGGGGCCGTCTTCACTGAGGCAGGGCAAGGGAGCAGGGTAAGATTGTGATAAGCCTCGCCGGCTGGGCGGCACTTTACTTCGCGCTTTCCCTCGCTGCCGACAGGCTGGCGGGCGGGCCGGACGGCGTGGTCGCGGTCTGGCCGGCGGCCGGCCTCGCGCTCTTCCTCACCTTGAGCTACGGCCGGCGGGGGCTTCTGCCGATCGCCATCGGAGCCTTCCTCAGTGCGGCCCCCGCCTGGGCGAGCCCCGGCATGATGCTGGTCCAGATCCTCCTGGGCGCGGCGAGCCTCGCCGGCGCCGTGGCGGGCGCGGGTGCTTACGACGCTCTCGCCGATCACCATCGGACGATGCAGACGATCGGCCGGCTGCGACCGGGCCACCCATTCCGGGGCCATCCCGCCGCTCCCGGCGCGACGCGGGCGCCCGCCGGGGCCGGATCGTTGATGCTCGGCGGCAGCGTCTTCGCTGAACCGATGCGCATGATCGCGCTTCTCGTCGGCGGCGGCCTCGGCTTCTCCCTCGTCGGCGCCGCGGTGGGAACGCTCGTCCTGCATCTCTCGAACGCCTTTCCCGGCAGCGAGCGGCTTGCGGACCTGCCCGGCCGGTTCACGCCCTGGTTCATCGCCGACCTCGCGGGTGCGGTGCTCGTCGCGCCCTTTCTCATCGCCTGGAGCGAGAGCGGGCCGTGGGGGCGCGTTCCCGCGGCCGTCGCCGCGCTGTGGGCCGGGCTGATCGCTGTCTCTCTCGGCGCGCTCGCCACCGAGCTGCCGCCCAACCTCGAGAATGCAACCGTGCTGCTGCTGCTCGGGCCGGCGCTGGCAGCGGCGGCCTTCACGACGAGCGCACGCGCCTTCACCACCATCCTCCTCACGGGCGCGACGATGGCGCTCGCCGTGGTGCTCTCGCACGATCCTGACAAGCCGACCGAGGCGGAGGTCGTGACCCTCCTCCTCGTCCAGCTCTATATCGTGTCCATCTCCTTCACCCATCTCATCCTCTACGCCGCCATTGCCGAGAACCGGCGCTCGATCGCCGAGCGGGTGAACCTCGCCAAGCATTTCTCGCCGAACATGGTGGAGCTCATCGCCAAGCTCGGGCGGCCCTTCGAGAAACCGCGCCGGCAGGTGGCGACGGTGCTGTTCTGCGATCTGCGCAATTTCACGAGCCTGTCGGAACGTGCCGGCCCGGAGGCAACGATGGAACTGCTGCGCGCCTTCCACCGCACGATGTCGGACATCGTCTTCGCGCATGGCGGCACGCTCGACCGCTACATCGGCGACGGCCTGATGGCGGTTTTCGGTGTGCCCGAGCCGGCGCCTGACGATGCCCTGCGCGCGCTGCGCTGCGCGGAGGACATGACGGCGGCCCTCGCAGCCCTGAACGACAGGCGCCGGTCGCGTGACCTGCCGCCGCTCGACATGGGCATAGGCCTGCATACCGGCGAGGTCGTGCTCGGAGAGATCGGCTCGGAGAGCACCCTGTCGGTGACGGTGGTCGGCGACACGGTGAATGCCGCGAGCCGGCTGCAGGCCCTGTCGCGCGAGATCGGCGCCGCCATCGTCATGAGCAACGAGACGCTCGGCGCCGCCAAGGCCCTGCCGGCGGCGCGGGAGCTCGCCCTCGTCGGGCATCTCGCCCATGTCGGGCACGTGCATTTGCGGGGGCGCCGGCAGGAAACCGATACCTGGGCGCTGATGCGGCCCGCAGCCTCGGCGCCGCCCGCCGCTGCATCGGGGGATGCGAGCGGCTGACGAACCTCAGGCCGCCGCGCGGCGCGCGCCGCCGGCGGCGAGGAACAGGCCGCTCGCGCCCGCGACGAGCGCCGCGGTGATCCAGAAGCCGTCGACAGCCGGCAAGCCCGCAGCAGCAGCGAGACCCGTGGCCGCGATCGGCCCGAGCGCCATCCCGAGATCGCCTGTGGCACGGACGAGGCCGGTGACGGCGCCGGTGCCCGCATCGGCGCCGGCGGCAAGTGCCAGCGAGCCTGCGGCCGGCAGCATGGCGCCGGTGCCGACCATGACGAGTGCGGTCCCCAGCCACAGCGCCCATGCCTGTGGCACGGCTGCGAGCAGAACCAGGGCTGCGACCGTGAGCGCAGCCGTCACGAGCAGCGTCGGCCGAGCGCCCCAACGGTCCGTGGCCCGCCCGACCAAGGGCAGTGCGATGAAATTGGCGGCGGTGCCGACGCCGATGAGGAGGCCCACGTCGCTCGGTGTCATTCCGTGGAGGGTGGGGGCGACGACAGGCACGAGCCCCCACGCCGCCGCGGTGCGGGCGAAGAAGCCGGCGAGCCCCATGAAACAGGCCGCGAAGAGCGCCGGCCGCCCGAGGAGCCCCAGCGACGGCCCGTTCTGCCGCTTGGGCGCCGTGCCCTCCCCCCTCACGCGGAGCACGATGCCGAGCGTCAGCAATGCGAGCACGCCTTGGCAGACGAAAGGCGCGCGTGCGTCATAGCGCTCGGCCAGAAGCCCGCCGAAGCAGGGACCGATGGAAATGGCGAGGAGCAGAGCGCCCTGGTACCAGGCCATCGCCGTGCCCCGGCGGGCGGGGCCGGCCCGGTCGACGAACGCCGTCAGCGCCGCCGTGACGAAGACGGCGCCGCCCGCCCCCTGCAGCAGGATGGACGCGACGAGCGGTGCGTAGCCCGCCTCCCGCGCGCCGAGGAAGGCGCCGAAGGCGATGAGCACGAGGCCGACACCCATGGTGGCGCGGATGCCGGCACTGTCCGCAAGCAGGCCGGCCGGCACATTGCTGATGAGGCGGGCGACGCCGAAGCCGGAAAGGAGAGCCCCCGCGGCGAGGGCGCTCGACGACGATCGGGCCGCCAGTGCCGGCAATACGGGCACCAGCATCCCGAGCCCCAGCATGGCGACGAATACGGCGATGGAGATTGGAAGGAAATCTTTGAACGAAGGAGCGTCGGACGGCATAGTCGAGCCTCTGATGAAATGGAAATAGACTAGACTGTCTAGTATGATTCATCCCAGCGAGCAAGCCGAACCGTCGGGCACCGACCTGTCGCCGCGCACGCGCGCCAAGCGCGAAGCCATTCTGGATGCAGCCGAGAAGGTCTTCGTGGCCGAAGGTTATGCGGCGAGCATCGACCGCATCGCCGCCGCGGCCGGGGTCGCCAAGCAGACCGTCTACAGCCACTTCGGGTCGAAGGAGGGGCTGTTTCGCGCCATGGCCGAGCACAGCAAGCGCGACTTCGCGACCGGCCTGCAGAACGGGAGCGACCTGCGCACCGCTCTTGTCGCCTTCGGCACGGCGGTCCTGAAGCGCGTCCTCGATCCCGACACGCTCGGCATGCAGCGGCTGCTGATCGCCCAAGCCGCCACGTTTCCGGACATCGCCCGCATCTTCGCGGAGGTCGGCCCGGCACGCTCGGCGGCGCGGCTCGCCGACCTCCTCTCGAAGGCGATGGACGACGGCCTCCTCATGCGGGCCGACGCGACGCTCGCCGCCGAGGACTTCCTCGGGCTGCTGCAGGGACAGCGTCGCCTCAAGCTCCTCTTCGGCTACGGCGAACCGCCGGGCGAGGCCGCCATGCTGCAGGCGGCCGAACGTGCCGCCGACGTCTTCCTGCGTGCCTACGCACCCGGCTGATGAGCGGATGGGCGCTCAGGCGACGGCTGCTCGAGGGGGATGCGCCTCGCCGCGCCTCGGCAGAGCCAGCCCCTCGGCATCGAAGAGATGCACGGAACGCTCGGAGGCGCCGATGGTGAGGCTCGCGCCAGCCACGGCGGCCGTGTCGCCCGGAGCCCTGACGACGACATCCGTGCCGTCGGTGAGCTTCATGTAGAGGTAGGTCGCCTCGCCGAGATGTTCGACGGCCTCGACCTGCCCCTTCAGCCGCAGGCCCTCCGCCTCTCCCTCGCTCATGTGCTCAGGGCGGATGCCGAGCGTCACCGTGTCGCCGACGCCGGCGTGCCCGGCGTCGGCCGCTACCAGCGTCTCGCCGCAGGCATGGGCGACGCGCACACCCTCCGGCGTGACGGCGGTGACGCGCCCCTTGACGAAGTTCATGCGCGGCGAGCCGATGAAGCCGGCGACGAAGAGGTTGCGGGGGGCGTGGTAGAGCTCGAGGGGAGACCCCACCTGCTCGATGCGCCCCTGGTTCATCACCACGATCTTCGTGGCGAGCGTCATGGCCTCGACCTGATCATGCGTGACGTAGATCGTCGTGGCGTTGAGCTCGCGGTGGAGCTTGGCGATCTCGACCCGCGTGTTGACCCGGAGCGCCGCATCGAGATTCGACAGCGGCTCGTCAAACAGGAAGACGCTCGGATTGCGCACGATCGCCCGCCCGATGGCGACGCGCTGGCGCTGGCCGCCGGACAGATCCCGCGGCTTGCGGTCGAGATAGGGCGTGAGCTTGAGGATCTCGGCGGCGCGACGGACGCGCCGGTCCGCCTCGGCCCTGTCCGTGCGGGCGAACTTCAGGCCGAAGGCCATGTTCTTGTAGACGGTCATATGCGGATAGAGCGCATAGGACTGGAAGACCATGGCGATCTTGCGCGCCGCCGGAGGCACGTCGTTGACGCGCCGCCCGGCGATGAAGAGATCACCGGCGGTGATGCTCTCGAGCCCCGCGATGATGCGCAGGAGGGTCGACTTGCCGCAGCCGGACGGGCCGACGAAGACGACGAACTCGCCGTCCTTCACCTCCAGGTCGATGCCGTGCAGGATCTCGGTGGCGCCATAGGACTTGCGGATGCTCTTGAGGCTCACGTCGGCCATGGGACGGCTCCGTTCGTGCCTCACTTCACCGCGCCCGCGGTGAGGCCGCGGACGAGATGGCGCGAGAACAGGACATAGAGGACGAGGATCGGGGCGATCGCCAGCGTCAGCGAGGCGAGCACGGCGTTCCAGTCGGTGACATATTGCCCGATGAACTGCTGGACGCCGAGCGTCACCGTCTGCTTGCCGTCGCCGGGCGCCAGGATCAGCGGGAACCACAGGTCGTTCCAGATCGGCACCATGGTGAAGACGGCGACCGTGGCGATCGCCTGACGGACGAGCGGCAGGATGATCGAGAAGAAGATGCGGTACTCGCTCACCCCGTCGCAGCGCGCGGCATCGCGCAGGTCGCGGGGGATCTGCTGCATGAACTCGCCGAGGATGAGGATGGCGAGCGGCAGACCCTGCGCCACGTAGACGAGGACGAGCGCGGTCAGCGTATTGACGAGGTCGAACTCCACCATCATGCGCAGGATGGAGACGCTGCCGAGCCGGATGGGCACCATGATGCCGATGGCGAGGTAGAGCGCGAGCAGGGTATTGCCCCGGAACCTGTATTCCGTGAGCGCCCACGCGGCCATGGCGCCGAAGACGACGACGAGCGCGAGCGACCCGACCGTGACCGTCAGGCTGTTGAGGAAATAGAGCCCGAACTCGGATTTCTCCAGCACGCTGTCGAACCCGATGAGGGTGAAGCTGCGCCCGTCCGGAAAGCCGAGCGGGTCGGAGAAGATTGCCCGCCGCGTCTTGAAGGCGTTGAGGAGGATGAGCAGGATCGGACCGATGGCGATCAGCGTGTAGAGCAGGAGCGCACCGTGCACGGCCATGCGGCGGGGGCGAAGCGGGAGGCTCATCGCATGCGCCCCGTCAGAACGTGTGCCGCTGCAGCCGTCGCTGCACGCCGAAGAGATAGATGAGCACGCCGACGAGGATGATCATCAGCATCATCGTGGCGACGGTCGCCCCCATCGTCGGGTTGCCCACCTGCAACTGGTAGCCAAAGAAGGTGCGGTAGAAGAACGTGCCGAGGATGTCCGTCGAGAAGTTCGGCCCGGCGAGCGCCCCCTTGACCGCATAGATCAGGTCGAAGGCGTTGAAATTGGCAACGAAGGTCAGGATCGACACGATCCCGAGCGTCGGCACGATGAGCGGCAGCTTCACCTGCCAGAAGACGTGGAACGGCCCTGCCCCGTCGACGGTCGCGGCATCGACGAGATCGTCCGGGATGTTCAGGAGGGCGGCATAGATCAGCATCATCGGAATGCCGATGAACTGCCATACGGAAATGAGCGAGATGGTGGCGAGCGCCGTCGTCTCCTGGCCGAGCCAGGGGCCGAAATAGCCGCCGAGACCGAAGAAGCCGAGGAAGGTCTCCGCCACGCCCCATAGGGGGCTCAGCATCAGCTGCCAGATGAAGCCGATGATGACGACCGACAGCATCGTCGGCAGGAAGATGAGCGTGCGGTAGAGGTTGCGCCCGGCGAGGTCGGGCAGGCTGAGCAGCATGGCGAGCCCAAGGCCGATGCCGTTCTGTACAACCATGTGGATGGCAAAGAAGACGAGGTTGTTCCGGAAGGCATTCCAGAACGGGCCCGACCAGGTCGGGTCGCCGATGAGCCGCCCGAAATTGTCGAGCCCGACAAAGTGATAGAGGCCGGCCTCGTCGGTGGTGAAGAGGCTCAACCGGATGGTGTCGATCAGCGGATAGATCGAGAACAGCGAGTAGACGAGCACCGCCGGCGCCAGAAAGACGACGATGTGCAGCGGCCAGCCCCGCCGCCCGGCGAGGTCTTCTGCCATCTCTTCGGTCGCGGCTATGGTCGACATGCGCCGTTCTCCCTGCCGGCCCCGAGGGCGCGACCGGCGCGCCCCCGGTGGCATCCTGCCCTACTTCTTCTTGTGCGGCTCGTACCAGGCGGCGAGGCCGTCCTCGACCTTCCTGGCTGCGTCCTCGGGCTTGAGCGTGCCGTTGATGACCTGGGCGCTGACGTTCCAGAGCTCGTTCTCGAGGTTGGGCGTGCCGCGCGACAGGATCTGGTAGGAGTTGCGGATCGTGCTCGCGCAGTCCTTGCGCCAGCCGACGAACTTGGCCGCCACGGGATCCTTGACCTCGATCTGGGCGTTCGAGAGCGGGAAGAAGCCCGGCAGCGCATTGGCGTAGATCGCGGCGAAGTCCGGGGAGGCCACCCATTCCAGGAACTTCTTGGCCGCCTCGACATTCTTCGACTTGGCGTTGATGCCGATGGCGATGTCGGTGTGGTCGCTGATGTAGCACTTGTCTCCGGCAGCAGGCACGGGCGGCGGGAAGGCGTCGAACTTGACGTCGGCCTGCTTGCGGAAGATCGGGATGTCCCACGAGCCCGCCGGATAGATCGCCGCGCGGCCGAGCGAGAACAGGTTCTGGGTATCGGGATATTTCTGGGCGGAGAAGCCCTTGCCCATGTAGGGAGCCCAGCTCGCGATCTCAGTGAAGGTCTTCACGTAGGGCGCGTCGGTCAGCTTTTCCTTGCCAGCGATCAGCGCCTGACGGCCCTCCTCGCCCTTCCAGTAGTTCGGGCCGATGTTCTGGAAGCCCATGGTTGCGGCTTCCCACTGGTCGGCGGTGCCGAGGGCGAGCGGGGTGTATTTGCCGTGCGCCTTGATCTTCTCCAGAACGGCCTTGAACTCGGCCATGGTCTTCGGTGGCGTCAGCTTCAGCTCGTCGAAGATCTCCGTGTTGTAGATGAAGCCATGGATGACCGAGGCCATGGGCATGCAGAAGGTCTGCTTGCCGTCGTCCGTCTGCCAGGCGCTCTTGGCGACGGGCGAGAAGTTCTCGATGCCCTTGATATCGTCGACGGCGACGAGATGGCCTTTCTTGAAGAGGTCGAGGGAAGCGTCGAAGGGCCGGCACGTGATGAGGTCGCCGGCCGTGCCGCCGGCGAGCCGCGCGCCGAGGGCCGCGTTGTACTCCGTCGGCGGGTCGGCACGGAACTGCACCTTGATATCCGGGTACTTCTTGTTGAAGGCCGGAATGATCGTCTTGTTCCACACGTCGGCGTCGTCGTTGCGCCACGAGTCGATGGTCAGCGTCTGCGCCGAAGCGGCGCTCGAGACCGCGAGCACCAGCGCGGTGGCGGCACCGAAGAGCCACTTCGCGTGACGCCCGGTCGATTGTAGCCTGAAAGACATGACCTGCTCCCTGGTTGTGCTCTCGTTCGTCACACGCGCCGGTTCGCCGGCGTCGCACCTCACGCTTGTTCAGGTGAGTTGACCGAGCGCCTTGCGCAGATTGCCGCCCGCCTGCCTCAGCAGCCGGTCGGCCTGCGACGGCGCCGCGCCCTTCGCCACGAGGACCGCGGGCTTGATGCGGCCGCCGCAGGCGTCGAGGGCACGCGCCGCAGCGTCCTGCGGGCACCCGGTGATGTCGGTGAGAATGCCGAGCGCGCGCTCGCGCAGCTTGGCATTCTCCACGCGCAGGTTGACCATCAGCCCGTCGTAGACATGGCCGAGGCGGATCATGGCGAGGCTCGAGAGGAGCCCGAGCGCGGCCTTCTGTGCGGTCCCGGCCCCCATGCGCGTGGAGCCGCTGATGATCTCGGGCCCGGTGTCGAGAAGCACGGCCACGCCGGCGGACCTGAACAGCGGCGCGTCGGCGTTGTTGGCGAAGGCGATCACGAGGGCCCCCGCCTCGGCAGCAGCTTCCGCCGCCGCGCAGGTGAAGGGTGTGCGTCCGCTCGCCGCCAGCGCGATCACGACATCGCTCGCTCCCGGCACGAGCGCGCGCATGGCAGCGCCGCCGCGCTCGGCATCGTCCTCGAATGAACCGCTGAGGCCGGGCTCCAGCCTGGCGCCCTCCGCGAGCAGCAGCACGATGCGCTCGTCCGGCCAGCCGAAGGTGGGGCCGAGCTCGACCGCATCGAGCGCCCCGAGGCGGCCGGAGGACCCTGCCCCGACATAGATGATGCGGCCGTCCTCGCCCAGCCGCCCGGCCATGGCGCGGGCAGCTTCGGCGAGAGCCGCGCGCGCCTCGCGAACGGCGGCCACGGCGCGCAGCTGACCCTCCCAGAACGCATCGAGGATGTCCTCGTCGCTCCAGGTATCCAACCCGCGATAGCGCGAGCAGATGCTCTCCGTCTGACCCATGCGCGGCATCCGCGGCCCTTTGGC
Source organism: Chelatococcus albus (assembly GCF_030067675.1). Lineage (GTDB taxonomy): Bacteria > Pseudomonadota > Alphaproteobacteria > Rhizobiales > Beijerinckiaceae > Chelatococcus_A > Chelatococcus_A albus. The sequence goes on from NZ_JASJEV010000004.1 coordinate 77,831, forward strand.
CGTCGTTCCCCAACTGATATTACATTGGTATCTTATGTGACGCCGGCTCGGCAAGCCTTATGTTCGTGCCGCCGACGAACGATGCAGCGCCCCTTCGACCCGCGCATCGTCGCCGGCCAAGGTTCGCGGCACAGGATATAAACATGGAAATCATTATTTATCAATATGTTATATGGATAACGAAATCTTGCCACAAGCGCTCGGCGAGATCCGACCAAAGGCGGACGATCGACGATCGCAAAAATCTGCGGCGAGGCGCTTTTCCAATCCGGCTCACAGTGGCATTATCCGGTCGCGTCAGTGGTCCGTCAGCGCCCGAGTGCGCCGCGCGGCGGTCGAAGATCGAGCCTCGGCAGGCATGAGCGAAGCATTGTTCATCGGTGTGGACGGGGGCGGCACCCAATGCCGGGCGCGACTGCGGGATGCGCAGGGGCGTGCCCTCGGCGAGGGACTCGGCGGGCCAGCCAACGCGCGCCTCGACCCGACGCTGGTCATGAAGTCGATCCTCACGGCCTGCCGCGCCGCCGCGGCAGCAGCCGGCCTCGGCGAGGAGGGGCTGCGGCGGGCCCACGCAGGCCTCGGGCTCGCGGGGGGCGGGCAGCGCAAGGCGGTGGCCCGTCTGCTCGCCGAGCCGCACCCCTTCGCCTCGGTGGCAGTGGAAACGGACGCCTATGCCACGTGGCTCGGCGCCTTCCGAGGCGAGGACGGCGCCATCCTCATCGTTGGCACGGGCTCTTGCGGCCTCGCCGTCGTCGGCGGCGTGCAGACCTATGTCAGCGGCTGGGGCGCGGAAATCTCGGACGAGGGCAGCGGCCTCGCCATCGGGCGCGAGGCCATCCGCCGCGCACTCTGGGCCTACGACGGCCGTGCGCCACGCACGCCGCTGGCGGATGTCTTGCTCAGGGCCTTCGACAACGATCCGGAAACCATCATCGACTGGGCCAAGGAGGCCCGCCCTGCGGATTTCGCCCGCTTCGTGCCTCAGGTGTTCGCCTATGCCGAGATGCGCGATCCCCTGGGCTTGGCGTTGATCGGGCAGGCCGCGTCCGATGTCGCGCGCATCGGCGAGCGCCTGCTCGACGCCGGCGCGCCGGGCATCTGCCTCATCGGCGGCCTTGCCGAACCATTGCGCCCCTGGCTGCCGCCGCCTCTGCAAGCGAAACTCGTGGCCGCGGCCTCCGACGCCATGGACGGCGCCATCCTCTTGGCGCGGCGCGCCTGCGGCACCCCAGCCCCTGTCGTGAAGGAGCGAGCCTGATGAGCCATGCCGCCCTCGCCGACCTGCGGAACGCTGGCGGACTCGACGAAGCGAGCCCCACGCCGCTCTATGTGCAGCTGCAGCATTTCATCCAGGAGGCCGTACGGTCCGGCGCGCTGAAGCCGGATGAGGCCCTGCCCAGCGAGCGTGACCTCGCCAAGCAGCTCGGCATCTCGCGCGTCACCGTCCGCAAGGCGCTCGCCGGCCTCGTCGACCGGGGCATCCTGGTGCAGCGCTGGGGATCGGGCACCTTCATCGCGCCGGGCGTTCGCGTCGAGCAGCCCCTGTCCCGCCTGTCGAGCTTCACGGACGACATGCTGGCCCGCGGCATGCAGCCCTCGGCCGTCGACCTCTCCCGCGCCGTCGGCCCGGCCTCGCCCAAGGAGCTGATGGCGCTCGGCCTGTCCCCCGGCGATCTCGTGACGCGCATCGACCGCCTGCGCATGGCCGACGGCGTACCGATGGCGATCGAGTACGCTGTCGTGCCGGCGCGCTTCCTGCCCGACCCCAAGGCGGTCGGCCGTTCGCTCTACGCCGCGCTGAACGAGCGTGGCCACCAGCCACGGCGCGCCCTGCAGCGTCTGCACGCGACCCTCCTCGACGCCGAGCAGGCGCGCCTGCTGCAGGTGCCGGTGCGCAGCGCCGCCCTCTATATCGAGCGCCGCTCATTCCTCGACAGCGGCGAGGCGGTGGAGTTCACCTCCTCCTATTACCGCGGCGATGCCTACGACTTCGTCGCCGAACTGACCATCGGCGCCAGCCGATGACCGTTGCCCCCGCGAGGCCCCTGATGACGCATGCCCCTGCCGGCGAGACCCTGATGCTGCGCGAAGCGCGCGAGGCGCCGGTGGTCGTCGCGCGCCTCATCGACGACAACACCGCGCTGTGCCGCGAGCTCGGCGCCCGCCTTCGCGCCGCGCCGCCGCCCTTCGCGGTCACCTGTGCCCGCGGCAGCTCCGACAATGCCGCGACATACGTCAAGTATCTCCTCGAGACGCGCCTCGGTCTCGTCACGGCTTCCGTCGGTCCGTCAGTGAGCTCCGTCTATGCCGGCCGCCCGAGGGTGCACGGCGCCCTCTTCCTCGCCGTGTCGCAATCGGGCCGCAGTCCCGACATCCTGCATCTGTCCGAAGCCGCGCGCGCCGAGGGTGCGGTGACCGTGGCGCTGGTCAACGACGCCGCCTCGCCGCTCGCGGACATCTGCGAAACGGTGATGCCTCTGCGCGCCGGTCCCGAGCGCAGCGTCGCCGCGACCAAGTCCTTCATCGCGGCGCTCGCCGCCGAGCTGCAGCTCTATGCCCACTGGCAGGGCGACGCGGACCTCCTTCGTACCGTCGAGCGGCTGCCCGAGGACCTCGAGACGGCACTCGCAAGGGACTGGAGCGCGGCGCTTCCCGTACTCGCCCAGGCGAAGAACCTCTTCGTGGTCGGCCGCGGCGTCGGCTTCGCCGCGGCGCAGGAGGCGGCGCTGAAGCTCAAGGAGACCTGCGGCCTGCATGCGGAAGCCCTGAGCGCGGCGGAGCTGTTGCACGGGCCGATGACCCTCGCCGGGCCCGACTTCCCGGTTCTCGTGCTGAGCCAGGACGACCCCTCGCGCGAAGGCCTCGCTGCCTTGACGGCGCGCCTCGTCGACCGCGGGGTGCCGGTGATCGTTGCCGGTCCCGCCGCCGGCCGCGGCGTCATCGCGCTCGACGCCGTCGCGGCGGCCGATCCGGTCGCCGCGCCCATCGCCCTCATCCAGAGCTTCTATCCTCTCGTCGACGCCGTCGCCCGGGCGCGCGGGCGCGATCCCGACAACCCGCCGCATCTGAGAAAAGTGACGGAGACGGTCTGATGCCCTTCGCACTCACGGGCGCCCGCGTCTTCGACGGCACGCGCATGACGGAAGGCCGCGCCGTCGTCATCGAGGGCGAACGCATCCTCGCCGTGCCGCCGGCCGCCGATCTCGGACCCGGCATCGAGCGCCGCGAGGTCGAGGGGATTATCGCGCCGGGCTTCATCGACGTGCAGGTCAACGGCGGTGGCGGCGTGCTCTTCAACGACACGCGCACGGCGGACGGCATCCGCGCCATCGGCGAGGCCCACCGCCGCTACGGTACCACGGGCTTCCTGCCGACCTTCATCACCGACAGGCGCGAGCGCATGGCCGAGGCGGTTGCCGCCGCCCGCGAGGCCTTGGCGCAAGGGGTGCCGGGCGCGCTCGGCATCCACCTCGAGGGGCCCTTCCTCAATCCCGAGCGCAAGGGGGTGCACGACCCCGCGTTCATGCGCCCGGTCGAGGAAGAGGATCTCATCCTCATGTCCTCGCTTGAACAAGGCCGCACCCTGGTGACACTCGCGCCCGAGATGGTGCCCCCGGCCGCCATTGCCCGGCTCGCGCAGGCGGGCGTGCTCGTCTCGGCCGGCCACACACGGGCGTCCTACGAGACGCTCGCCGAGGCGCGCGCGCAAGGGCTCAGCGGCTACACCCATCTCTTCAACGCCATGCCGCCGCTCGCCAATCGCGATCCCGGTCCCGTAGGGGCCGCCCTCGACGAACGCGAGAGCTGGTGCGGCCTCATCGTCGATTTTCACCACGTGGCCGCACCGGTGCTGCGCGTCGCCCTCAAGGCGCGGGGGCCGGAGCGCATGATGCTCGTGACCGATGCCATGCCCTCCGTCGGCTCCGACCTCGCCACCTTCGAGCTCCTCGGCAAGACCGTCTATCGCGCCGAGGGGCGACTGACGACGGCGGACGGGACCTTGGCCGGGTCGGATCTGGACATGGCGTCGGCGGTACGCAACACGATCGCCGAGCTTGGCATCAGCCTCGAAGATGCCCTGCGCATGGCCTCCCTCGCACCGGCAACCTACCTGCGCCTCGATCACGAACTCGGCCGCGTGGCGGCGGGTTATCGCGCGAATCTCGTGCTGCTTGACGATGACCTGCAGGTTCAGGCCACCTTGATCGACGGGCAGGACGCGCACGGTTGACGCCCGCCCGTCATGATCGGGCAAGGTCCGGCCCGATGATGATGGCCGTCCGACCGCGACGCTTGAGGCGGCCAGGACAATGGCCTGGGGGGAATGGCACCGATGAGCGCAAAGCGTGTCCTTGTGGTGGGCCTCGGCAAGATGGGCATGTCCCACGCCCGCGCCTATACGCGAATCGACGGTTACGACGTGGTCGCCGTCTGCGAGCGACACATCATGACCCACACGCTGCCGCCTGCCCTCGCCGGCGCCGCGCGCTTCACGGCTTACGAGGAGGCGCTCGCGGCGACGAAGCCCGATGTGGTCTCGATCAACACCTTTGCCGATACGCACGCCAACTATGCCATCAAGGCCATGGAGGCCGGCGCTCACGTCTTCGTCGAGAAGCCGCTCGCCGAGACCGTGGAGGCGGCCGAGAGGGTGGTCGCCACGGCCCGGCGCACCGGGCGCAAGCTCGTCGTCGGCTACATCCTGCGCCACCATCCCTCGTGGACGAAGTTCATCGAGATCGCCCGCACGCTCGGCTCACCCTACGTGTTCCGGATGAACCTCAACCAGCAATCGAGCGGCAGCGCCTGGGCAGCCCACAAGCGCCTCCTCGATTCGCTCCCGCCCATCGTCGACTGCGGCGTGCACTATGTCGACGTGTGGTGCCAGATCACGCGGGCGAAGCCGGTACGCGTGCATGCGCTCGGGGCGCGGCTCACCGACGACATGCCACCGGGGATGTACAACTACGGCCACCTGCAGGTCGCGTTCGAGGACGGCTCCGTCGGCTGGTACGAGTCCGGCTGGGGTCCGATGATGAGTCAGACCTCCTATTTCGTGAAGGACGTCATCGGCCCCAAGGGCTCGGTCAGCATCGTCATGGCCGAGACAGCGGACAGGAACCTGCGCTCGGACGACGTCGACGCCCATACCCGGACCAACCAGATCCTCCTGCACCATGCGGCCCTGCAGGCGGATGGCAGCTGGGCCAAGGCGGACGAGCGCATCAACACCATCGACGAACCCAACCACGATGGGCTGTGCGAACGCGAGCAGCGCTATCTCTTGAAGGCGATCGACGAGGATCTCGACCTGACGGAGCATATGGAGGCCGCTGTCACAAGCCTGCGCATCGTGCTCGCGGCGGACCGTTCCGTGCGGACAGGCGAGGTCGTCCTGCTGTAGGAGGTCGGGTCACGTCGACCGCCGGTCCGGCCCGGCCTCGCCCCGTCGTCGCTCCGCGGCAGGCGCCGGCCCGGCATCAGGCGGCCGGTCGGCCGTCATAGGCCGCCTTGAGGCCGGCGATGTCGAGCTTGACCATCTGCAGCATCGCCTGCATGACCCGCTGCGCCCTGGCCGCATCGCGATCGCCGAGCATTTCGCCGAGGACCTTCGGGACGATCTGCCACGAAACACCGTAGCGATCCCTGAGCCAGCCGCATCGCTCCGCGACACCGCCGTCGGACAGCGCGTCCCACAGCCGGTCGACCTCCGCCTGATCGGCGCAGTCGACGTGGAAGGAGATCGCGTGAGTGTAGTCGAATCGCGTGCCGCCGTTGAGCGCCATGAAACGCTGGCCGGCGAGCGTGAAGTCGACGACCAGCACCGTGCCCACCTTGCCAGCGGGACTGTCGGTGACGTTCTTCTGGACGCGGTCGATGCGCGAATCCGGAAGCAGGGAGACATAGAAGTTCGCAGCCTCTTCGGCTTCGCCGTCGAACCACAGGCAAGGAGAGATCTTGGACATGGGTGCGTCCTGTCGATGGAGGTACGAGGTCAGGGTCCGGTTGCCCGGCCTGGCGCGCCCACAACCTGCACCGGGGTCGGGCCGATGCCGGGGCTGCCGTGGTCGATGCCAGCGCCTTCGAGCGGACCCCAACCGGCCGAAGGCATGCCACGGCGAAATCCCTTCGTACCGTTCGGTACCCTGCTCCAGGCGCGGCGATCAGGCCCCGGCAGGCTCGCCCCGCGCGGCCATCGCCGCCTCGACGTCCATCCACATCACCCCCCAGATATGGCCGTCGGGATCCTCGAAGCTGCGGCCGTACATGAAGCCGTAGTCCTCCACCGGGGATGGATCGACGATGCCTCCCGCAGCTTCCGCCTTCGCCACCATGTCGTCCACGCCCTCCCGGCTGTCGGCGGAGATGCAGATGAGCACCTCGCTGGTCGTCCTCGCGTCCGCGATCTTCTTCGGCGAGAACGCGCGGAACCTGTCATGCGTCAGCAACATGGCGTGGATGGTCTCGGAAAAGACCATGCAGGACGCCGTTCCGTCGCAGAATTGCGGGTTCCTCTGCGCGCCGACGGCCTCGTAGAAGGCGGTCGCATGTTCGAGATCGCTGACGGGCAGGTTCACGAAAATCAGCTTGGCCATCAGGGGCTCCTCTTGATCCGATCGTCCGGAGGACGTTCGGGGAGGCGAGGAGCCGACAGCCGCCCGAGAAAATTCCTGACGAGAGGAGCGATATCGAGCGCGGGCGCATGGGCTCCTCGTTCAGCCCACGAGCAGCCGGTCCTCGCTGATCTCCCCGCCGCGCGCCTTGCGGAACTCCGCGAGCAGATCCTCGATGGTCAGGTCGTGGCGCTCCGGCCCCGTCACATCCAGGACGATACGGCCCTCGTGCAGCATGATGGTGCGCGAGCCATAGTCGAGCGCCTGGCGCATGGAATGCGTCACCATGAGTACGGTGAGCTTGAAGCGCTCGGCGAGGCGGCGCGTAAGGTCCAGCACGAATTCGGCATTGCGCGGGTCGAGCGCCGCCGTGTGTTCATCGAGGAGCAGGACACTCGACGGCGCCAGTGTCGCCATGACGAGGGCGAGTGCCTGACGCTGGCCGCCCGAGAGCGAGCCCATGGGCTGGTCGAGCCTGTCCTCGAGCCCCAGGCCGAGCTCGGCGCTGCGCTCGCGGACCGTGGCGAGGCTCACACGGCCGAGCGCTGCCCTCAGCCCGCGGCGGCGGCCGCGCGCGAGCGCGAGCGCGAGATTCTCGGCGATGCTCAGATTGCCGCAGCTCCCCGCAAGCGGATCCTGGAAGACGCGCGCCACATGGGGCGAGCGTTCTTCCGCCGGCAGGCGCGTCACGTCCTGGCCGGAGAGCACCACGCGGCCGGAAGTCGCGGCCACGTCGCCGGCGATGGCGCCGAGCAACGTGGACTTGCCGGCGCCGTTCGAGCCGATGACGCAGACGAACTCGGCGTTCTCGAGCCGGAGCGAGACACCGCGCAGGGCCTGGCGCTCGAGCGGTGTGCCGGCGTTGAACGTGACGGCGAGATCGGCGACCTCGATCATGCGAAAACCCTCCGCTTGAGCCGCGGCAGGACGAGCGCGACGAGGACGAGCACGGCGGTCGCGAGGTTGAGGTCGGATGCCTGCAGGCCGGGAATGTCAGCCGACAGCGCGAGCTGCACGGCGAGCCGGTAGAGGACGGAGCCGAGCACACAGGCCGCGAGCGCGAGCCCGATGCGCCGCGTCGGCAGGAGCGTCTCGCCGACGATGACGGCGGCGAGGCCGACGACGATGGTGCCGACGCCCGACGTCACGTCGGCGAAGCCGTTCGTCTGGGCGAAGAGCGCCCCCGACAGGCCGACGAGGGCGTTCGACAGCATGACGCCCGCCATGACCTGCCCCCCCGTGCGAATGCCCTGGGCGCGTGCCATGCGCGGGTTCGCGCCCGTGGCGCGCATGGCAAGGCCGAGCTCGCTGCGCAGGAACCAGGCGAGCCCCGCCGCCGCGGCGCAGACGACGAGGCCGAGAAAGAGCGGCCGCACCACATGCTCGGCGAGCCCGTTGCCGTAGAAGGGCGTGAGCACCGTGTCCTGCGTGAGCAGCGCCACGTTCGGCCGGCCCATGATGCGCAGGTTGACCGAGAACAGCGCAATCATGGTGAGAATGGAGGCGAGCAGATGCAGCACGCCCCAGCGCACACTCACATAGGCCGTGACGAGGCCAGCGAGCGCGCCGGCGAAGACCGCGACGAGGGTAGCTGTCCAGGGGTCGGAACCGCCGACGATCATGGTGGCCGCGACTGCTGCCCCCAGCGGGAAGGAGCCGTCCACGGTGAGATCGGGGAAGTCAAGCACGCGGAAGGACAGGAACACGCCGAGCGCAACGAGGGCATAGACGAGCCCGAGCTCGACGGCGCCCAGGAAGGCAACGAGGCTCATGCGGGGGTCCTCTCATACCGGACCGCCGGACGCCCGCGCATCCGCGATCCCCTTCGCACCGGAGCAGCGAGGGCCCTGCGCGCCCTCAAGCCCGGCGGCGCACTCAATAGCACGGGACAGGCGCCCGCGCGGTGGTGGCATGATGGGCTTCGCCGTCCCCATCGTCCCCGGCCGGGCGCAGCGAGGAGCCCGACATCGAGGACCGCTGCGCCCGGGCGGCCGCGAGGCCCGAGCCCGCCCGTGACCTCCCGCTGCGTTCCGCTCCCTGGGGACGGTCGCTCATTCGACGATCTTGGTGGCGCGCTTCACGAGCGCGTCGGACAAGGCGAGGCCGATGGCCGCCGCGGCCTTCTTGTTGAGATAGAGGTCGGTGCCCGCGGCGAAGACCACCGGGACCTCGCCCGCCTTCTCGCCCTTCAGGATGCGGGCCACGACCTCGCCGGTCTGCACACCGACCTGGCGGTAGTTGAAGCCGAGCGCCGCCACGGCGCCGCGCGGCACGCTGTCCGTGTCGCCGGCATAGAGCGGAAGCTTCGCCGCCTGCAGCACGCCGACAGCGGATTCGAAGGCGGAGACGATCGTGTTGTCCGTCGGCACGTAGACAGCATCGACCTTGCCGACAAGGGCGCGGGCGGCGGCTTGCACGTCGGCCGACTTGTTGGCCGGCCCCTCGACCACGCTCATGCCATGCTTGGCCGCGGCCTCCTTCAGCATCTTCACCGACGTCACCGAATTGGGCTCGCCCGGGTTATAGAGCACACCGAGGCGCTTGACGTTCGGCGTCATCTCCTTGACGAGCGCCACCTGATCGGCGACCGGCGACATGTCCGAGACGCCGGTGACGTTGGCGCCCGGCTTGTCGAGGGAGCGCACGAGCTGCGCGCCGACGGGATCGGTCACGGCGCTGAAAACCACGGGAATGTCCTTGGTCGCCGCCACCGCGGCTTGCGCCGACGGCGTCGAGATGGCAACGATGGCCGCCGGCTTCTGGCCGACGAACTGGCGCGCGATCTGCACCGCGGTCGCGGGCTGCCCCTGGGCGCTCTCGAAGACGATCCTGACCTTGTCGGGCTCGCTGAAGCCGCTCCTGGCGAGGCCGTCCTTGACCCCGTCGCGCACGGCGTTCAGGGCCGGATGGTCGACGATGGAGGTCACCGCCACCGTCAGCGGTTCGGCCCGAGCCGCCGCGAGACCCAGAACGAGCGCCACAACGGCGCCGGCTGACGAGCGCAACATTCAGTCCTCCCAATCGTTTCGTGTGTGGCGCGCCCCGACGGCCGAACCCCGCCCGGCCCGCGGACCCGACGCCTGGGCCACAGTCCGCGCGCCCCATCCGGCGGATGGGTAGCATCCGCCGGGAATGGTCCACAAGGGCACGGCACCTCACGCTGCGCGGGCACCGCTCTCGACACGGAGCTTCCGCGCGGCGTCGAGCCGCTCCTCCGCCATCGCGAGGGCGACGAAATGCGGCGAGCGCCGCTCGCGTTCGGCGCGCATGAAGATGGCGCGCAGGGTCTCGCCGATCGCATCGACGCGCGTGAGCACCTCGTCCCGGTGGTAGCTGCCGGCGATCTCGCCCGCCACGTTGATGATGCCGCCGGCGTTGATCGCGAAATCGGGCGCATAGAGAACGCCGCGCTCGAACAGGCGGACAGCCTGTGCATCGGATGCGAGTTGGTTGTTGGCCGCACCGGCGACGATCGGTGCCTGCAGGCGCTCGACCGTCACCTCGTTCAGAATGCCGCCGAGTGCACAGGGGGCGAAGACATCGAGCGGTTCGGCGACGATCGCCTCGACCTCGACGACGCGGGCGCCGAGACGGGCAAACTCCTCGCAGGGCGCCGGCATGATGTCGGCCACGACGAGCTCGGCTCCGGCCTGGTGCAGCAGCCGCGCGAGGGCCGAGCCGACATGGCCGAGGCCGAGGATACCTACCCTGACGCCTCGCAGCGTCTCGCGGCCGAGCTTGAAGCGCGCCGCCGCCTCAATGCCGCGCAGCACGCCGCGGGCCGTGAGGGGCGATGGATCGCCGCTCGCGGCCGGACCCGCCGGCAGGCCGGCGACGTGGCGCGTGGCGCGGGCGACGATCTGCAGGTCCTGCGGGGACATGCCGACGTCCTCGGCCGCGACATAGCGGCCGCCGAGCCGGTCCAGGGCACGGCCGAAAGCCTCCAGGAGAGCGGGCGTCTTGTCGCGCTCGGGATCACCGATGATGACGGACTTGCCGCCGCCCAGCGGCAGGCCGGCCAGCGCACTCTTCAGGCTCATGGCGGCGCTCAGGCGCAGGACGTCGTCGATCGCTTCCTGCTCGCTGGCATAGGCGTGGAAGCGCGTCCCGCCGCACGCGGGGCCGGCCGCTGTGGAATGAACGGCGACGATGGCCTTCAGGCCGCTGGCAGGCTCACGGAAAAAGACGACTTCCTCGTGATCGCGGAAGGCTTGGGACGAGAACAGCACCGGACGTTCCTCCATGATTAGTTGGCGAGGACGCTAGCGCCGACAGTCGTCGGACGGAATACGGCCGGCCAAGGCCGGGAACTGCCATAGATATGGCGGCGATGTTGACCTATCGAAAAGTTCTGATCGCGAAGACTTGACGGCGATCACTTTCTGACGACGTCAGGAGCCGGAACGAAATTTCCTGATCGCCGCGCTTACGGAGATACCCACTTCACAAGAATCGATGACAATGATGATTTTTCGTTAAGTTCCTCATCGCAACGAAGATGTTCCAGGGCGCAGATAATTGGCGGCACGCGTGACCGGGGTCGATTTGACACGCAAAGACCATGGACCGCTGCCTGGCGCGCCGCCGATGAGCCGCGACGGCCGCCGCATGCCCGTGATGCGCTGCATGCCGCGGCACCGGCAAGGAACTAGTTTCGTATGACTTGGCTCTGTCGTACCGCCCAAGTCGCAGGGCGGCACGGCAGGCCGCCAAGGCAGCGTGCGGATGACGCAGCCCTCTCTGGCGCCGATCCGCCGCGGAGCCGAAGGTCGACGGTCCGGCCGATGAAGGCGCTTCGCCTCACTGCTTCGCGCCCCTCCTCCGCGACTGCGCCCCTCTCGACGAAGCCGGGGGGCGGGCGCGCCGGCCGCCTCCGCCTCAGGCGGCGAGGCCCTGGCGTGCGCCGGACGCCTGCCCCTTGCGTTCCGTGCCGTGCAAACGCGTATCGAACTGCGACGCGAGCTCTTCCAGGCGCTGCGTCTGCTGCTCGGTGACCGTGATGGCGGCGTGGGTCTCCTCCACCAGCGCGGCGTTCTGCTGGGCCATGTCGCCCATGCGGTCGACGGCGCGACTCAGGTCGGCGACCTTGGCGGCCTGCTCGCCGGAAGACCGGGTGATGCCGCTCATCAGCGCGGTCACATCCGATATAGCCTGGAAGATGCCGCCCAGCTTCTCGGCGGTGGCCTCGACCAGCGACACGCCGGACGACACCTCGTTCTGCGCCTGAGTGACGAGGGCCTTGATCTCGTTCGAGGCCTCGGATGCGCCCTGCGCCAGCGTGCGGACCTCGGCCGCCACGACGGCGAAGCCCTTGCCAACCTCGCCGGCGCGCGCCGCCTCCACCGCCGCGTTCAACGCGAGCAGGTTCGTCTGGAAGGCAATGCCGTCGATGATGTCGATGATGTCGGAGATCCTGCTGGAGGAGGCGTGGATCCGGGTCATCGCGTCGCGTGCCGACTGCAGCACGTCTCGGCCCTCGCGCGCCCGCTGCTCCGCGACGCCCGCCACCGCATGCGCCTCGCTCGCCTGGGCGGCGTTGCGCTGCACGGTGGCCGCGAAGGTGGAGAGAGCACTGCAGGTTTCGTTGGCCGTGCTCGCCTGATCCGCCGTGCGCTCGGCGAGATCGTTGACGCCCGCCGCGATCTCGCGGGTCGCCGTGCGCACGCCGGAGGCAGCTTCCGACAGTTCGCGAAGGGCCACCGTCAGGCGGTCGGCCATGGTGTTGGTGCCATGCTTGAGGATGGCGAAGGAGCCCCGGAAGTCACCAGTGACACGTGCCGAGAGGTCACCCCGCGTCAGGGTCTGCAGGACGGAGGCCGTCTCGTCGAGGCCGGTCGCGACGGTGGACACGAGGTGGTTGAGGCCATCCGCCAGGTGCTGCAGTTCCACATCGGCGAAGGAGGCCGAGACACGCCGTGAGAAGTCGCCCTGCGCCGCGGCATCGACGACGGTGCCGATCTCGTCGGCGAGCAGCGTCATCATCTGCGAGCGTTCGCGCCGCGCCCGCGCTTCCTGCTCCAGCTTGTCGCGGTCGGCGAGGGCGAGCCTTTCCGTGTGGCCCTGGAAGACGGCAAGGGCACGGGCCATGTCGCCGTACTCGTCCGCGCGCTCGCCGCACGGGATGGCGACGACGCCGTCGCCCGTCGCTACGGCGGTCGTGGCCGCAGCGAGCGCGCCGAGCGGCTTCAGCGCGCGGCGGATGAGGACGAGTGCAACGAGGAGAACGACGACGCCGGCCGCGACACAGACCGCAAGAAGGGGCATGACAACGGCCCCGCGTGCAGCCTCGAAGATCGCCTTCTTGGTGCCCACGTAGAGCACGCCGATGATCTTGCCGTCCTTGGTGGCGATGGGAACGTACTGCGTATAGTACGGCGTGCCGAGGATGTCGGCCTCGCCGGTATAGACGTTGCCCGCTGCCACGACCGGATGCACGGCACCTGCCTTGCCGAGCACCGTACCGACAGCGCGCGAACCGTCCGGCTTCTTGACACTCGTCGTGCGGCGCACGAACTCGCCCGTCGCCGCATCCCACTCGAACACCGTGGCGGTGTCCTCGGTGGCGAAACTCACCTGATCAACGATGGCGTGATCCTTGAACTCCGGGATCGCCGGCATGACGATGCGCGCGACCTTCCCGCCCGAGGCTACGATCCCGGCGTCGGGAAAGCGCTCCTTCAGGATGGCGGCGGCCGTACGCATGGAGGCCGACTGGCGCGCGATGACGTCCTCGCGCATGCGTGCCCCGATCATCCATGTCGCGCTCACGGTGAGCAGCGCCGTGTTGATCGCCAGCAGGACCGCGACGATCAGGCTCGTCCGCGGTGCGACGCGACGTGGAAACAACCGGAACATGAGGCCGGCAGGGCTCTTCTGGACAGCCATCGCAGAGGTCACTCGGGACGGGTGGTTGCAGGAAGACGTCGCCGCGAGGCGACTGTCGGGAGGATCACTAGATTTCGAATGTGTAAAATTTGGATGAACACCCATACAGCCGACGTATCGCATCGACGACGGCCGGAAACGGGCCATCTATACGTGATATACATGCGTGCAGAGAATAATTCTTGCCCAATAGCAGTCGGATTGTCCTGCGCCACGCTCCCGGCGCAGGGCTGATACCCGACCCGGCCCTTCGCCACGGCGAAGTCTGCGTGGCACGCGTGCCAACCATATCGACAGGGGCGCAGTTCGGCGCCGGTTGACAAACCCCCTCGCCCTCTGAAGGTTGTCGCGGCCTCGCCGGGCCCTGGAGACGTAGATGGCCAACCCACGCATCTTTCTATCCCCGCCGCAGATCAGCGAGCGCGAATATGACCTCGTGCGTGAGGCCCTGGACAGCAACTACGTCGCGCCGCTCGGGCCCATGGTCGATCGCTTCGAGGCAGCGCTCGCGCGCTACACCGGGTTTCCCCATGCCCTCGCCCTGTCCAGCGGGACGGCGGCACTGCATCTCGCCCTGCGCGTGCTCGGCGTCGAGGCGGGCGACCGCGTGGTGGTGCCGAGCCTGACCTTCATCGGCTCGGTGGTACCCGTCCTCTATCAGGGAGCGGAGCCGATCTTCGTCGACTCCTCGGCGAAGGACTGGCTGATCGACGCCGACATGCTCGATGCGACCCTCGCGCGCCTCGCCCGCGAGGGGCGGCCGGCCAAGGCCGTCATCGTGGTGGACCTCTATGGGCAGCCATGCGACGGCGCGCTCTATGCGGCGATCTGCGATCGCCATGGCGCGGCGCTCGTCGTCGACGCGGCGGAATCTCTCGGGTCCACGCTGCGCGGGCGCCATGCCGGCCACGGGGCGCAGATCACGTGCCTGTCCTTCAACGGCAACAAGATCATCACCACCTCGGGCGGCGGCGCGCTCCTGTCCGACGACGAGGCGCTGGTGCGCCGCGCGCGCAACCTCTCCCAACAGGCGCGCGTGCCGGTGGCGCACTACGAACATGTCGAGTTCGGCTACAACTACCGCCTCAGCAACATCCTGGGGGCGATCGGCCTCGCCCAGCTCGAGACCATCGAGGATCGCGTGGCACGGCGCCGCGCCCTGTTCGACGCGTATCGGGATCGGCTCGGGGGGCTTCCCGGCCTGTCCTTCATCCCGGATATCCCCGAGGCGCGCTGCAATCGCTGGCTGAGCGTCGCCCTCTTCGACAAGAACGTGCAGGCCGGTCCGGAGGAGGTCCGCCTGGCGCTCGAGGCCGTCAATATCGAGGCGCGGGCAGTCTGGAAGCCCATGCACATGCAGCCCCTCTTCCGCGATGCCGAGATGGTGGGCGGACGTGTCGCGGAGGACCTCTTCGCCCGCGGGCTGTGCCTGCCTTCCGGCGCCCAGGTCGACGACGACGTCCTGGACAGGATCTGCGCCATCGTTGATCGTCTGGTCGAGGCCCCGGAGGCGGTCTCGCCGTGAGCTTTCCCTCCCCGCTTTCCACCTCGCCGGCAGCCCGGCGAGGGCTCATGGCCGCCATCGACCGGGCCGCGCCACTCGTTGTCGCCGCCGTTGTCGCGGCCATCCCGCTCATCGGCATCGTCGCCCCGCAGGCCCCTGCGTGGATCATCGGCCTGACGCTGCCCTTTGCCGCCGCCCTCTACATGCGCGAACCGCAGCGGTTCGCCATAAGGGCCGCGCCGGCGCTCGCCGCGCCCGGCCTCTTCTTCGCCTATGCCTTCGTGTCGAGCTTTTTCGCCTGGAAGGTGGGCTTCGCCCTTGCGCGCGTCGCAGCGATCGCGATCCTTGCGCTGGCGGCCGCCGGCGCGCGGGATCTGGTCTGCGCCTTCGCCGCACGCGAGCGCGACAGGACCGTGCGCGTCTTCCTCGGCGCGTTCCTGCTGAGCGGGGCACTTCTCCTCGTCGTGCTCGAGCGTTTCGTCACGCTCGGCTTCCTGCACGGCATCAAGGACGAGTGGCTGAGCGTCTACAACCGCCCGAGCGTCGTGCTGATCATCCTCATGCCCGCCGCAACAGCGCTTGGCCTGACGCGCGACACCCTGCCACCCCGGCTGCGCCTCGCGCTCGCCGGGGCCTGCATCCTCGTTCCGACGCTCGTGGCATGGCGATCCGAGAGCGAGACGGCCCAGCTCGCGGGCCTCGTCGCCGTGGCGGCCTATCTCGCCTTCCGGCTGGCCTACCGACCTTTCGCTGGCCTCGCCTGCATCTCCATCGCACTCGCGATCGCGGTCTGGCCCTGGGTATCGGAATGGGCCTTCGCAACGCTCAACGGGACGGGAGCGCTGGAATTCCGTGCCGGCACCATCGCCGCCCGCCTCGAAATGTGGGCGGGCGTCACCCGGCTGATCGATGCAAGCCCGATCTTCGGCTACGGGCCGGAGGCGATCCGCTCCATGACGATGCCCATCGAGATGCGCTACATGCCGACGCGCAACGACATTCACCCCCATTCCATGATGATCCAGATGTGGGTGGACCTCGGCGCGGCAGGCGTCGTGTTGTTCGTCCTGTGCGTCGTTGACGCCTTCCGGCGGCTCGGGCGTGCCGCCCATCCGGACGTGCGGGCGGCGGGCGGTGCCACCATCGCCGTGCTCGTCACCATCGGCGCTGTATCGCACGGCATGTGGCAGGCCTGGTGGCTCGGCGCCGCTGCCGCAGTGCCGGCGCTCCTCGCCTGTGTCGCCGCGCGGCGGCAGGGCGAAGGTCCGCGGGCGGCGGCGTGACGGTGCCGGGTGAGGCGTCATGCGCATACTGATGGTCAATCACTACGCCATCACGCCCGACCAGAGCGGCGGGACGCGCCATTTTACGCTGGCGCGCGAGCTGGTGCGGCAGGGGCATTCCGTGACGATCGTCGCCTCCGGAGCGCACTACCAGGGATCGGGCGGCACTGTCTTCGCGGCCGGTGAAACGATGCGCGAGGAGGTCGTCGAGGGTGTGCGCTTCCTGCGGCTGAAGACAGGCGGCAACCAGGAGCGGACCGGCGCTCGCTTCCTCGCCATGCTCGATTTCGCCCGCCGTCTCTCGGCGCCATTGGTCCGTGCGCGGATCGGAACGGTCGATATCGTCTACGGCTCGAGCCCGCATCTCTTTGCCGCGCTCGCGGCCTATCGCCTGTCGCGGCGCAACGGGACGCCCTTCGTGCTTGAGGTCCGCGATCTGTGGCCCGAGTCGATCGTCGCCCTCGGCAATGTCTCGGAGCGCCATCCCATCGTCCTGATCATGGGGGCGATCGCCAGGTATCTGTACCGGCGCTCGGACCGGATCGTAACGCTCCTGCCCGGCTCCGAGGCTCATATCCTGCGGATGGGCGGCCGGCGCGCCGGCGCAACCACCATCCCGAATTTCGTGGATATCGACCTGCACGAAGGCACCGCCCCGCCGGCAGCGCGCGAGACCTTCACCATCACCTATGCCGGTACGCACGGCCTCGCCAACGCCCTCGACACGCTGATCGATGCGGCGGCCCTGGCACGCGCGGACGAGGGTCTTTCGCATGTGCGCTTCCGCCTCGTCGGGGCCGGACGCGAGAAGGAGCGCCTGAGGGAGCGAGCCCGCGCCGCCGGCCTCGACAATGTCAGCTTCGATGATCCGGTGCCGAAGCAGGAGATCGGGCGCGTGCTCGCGGAAGCGGACGCCTTCTATCTCCAGTTGAAGCCCATCGCGCTCTACAGACACGGCACGAGCCTCAACAAGCTGTTCGACTACATGGCCGCCGCGCGACCGGTGCTGTTCGCCGCCGACATGCCGACGAACCCGATCGCCGCCTGCGAGGCCGGCATCACCATCCCGCCCGAGGATCCGCAGGCGCTGGTCCAGGCGATCCGAAGGCTCGTGGCGTTGCCGGCGACCGAGCGGCAGGCCATGGGCGCTCGTGCCCGCGCCCATGTGATCGCGCATCACGGGCCCAGGGCCATGGCCGATCGGCTCATCGGCGTGCTCCGGGACGCGATGGCGGGAGCGGCGGCGCGGTGAAGAGGCTCATCGACATTCTCGGCGCCGGACTGGGGCTCGTGCTACTTGCGCCGGTCCTCGTCGTCGTGGCGCTGTGCGTGCGCCTCAAGCTCGGTCGCCCGGTGCTCTTCCGCCAGCCGCGCGTCGGCCGCGACGAGAAGATCTTCAACCTGATCAAGTTCCGCACCATGCGGGAGGCGACGGATGCCGCCGGCCGCCCCCTGCCCGATGCCGAGCGGCTGACGCGCTTCGGGCGCCTGCTGCGGGCGACCAGCCTCGACGAGCTGCCGGAGCTGTGGAACATCCTGAAGGGGGACATGAGCCTTGTCGGCCCGCGGCCGCTGCTCGTCGAATACCTGCCCCACTACACGCCGCAGGAGCGCCGCCGACACGCCGTCCGCCCAGGCCTCACGGGCCTCGCGCAGGTGCGCGGGCGCAACGCCCTGTCCTGGCGCCACAAGTTCCGCTACGACGTCTTCTATGTCGACCATGCGAGCGTTGCCTTCGACCTCAGGATCATGATCTGGACGGTGGCCGCCATTCTGCGCCGCGATGGCATTTCCGCACCGGGAGAAGCGACGATGCAGCGTCTCGACAACGAGCGGAGCGGCCGGTGAGCACCGTGGGGCTGTGGGTGATCGGCGCGGGCGGCCACGCCAAGGTGGTGCTGGAGGCATGCCGCGCCGCGGCGCTTCCTGTCGCGGGGGTATTCGACGACGATCCGGCCGCCGCAGGGCGCGACCTCCTCGGTTTCAGCGTTGCGGGAGCCGTGCCGCCGCCGGTGCGATGGCGAGCAGAGAGGAAGCGCGGCATCCTCGCCGTTGGATCCAACCGGGCTCGCGAGGCGCTCGCAACCCGGCTCGCCGGCGTTGACTGGGCGACCGTCGTGCATCCGAGCGCCGTCGTCGCGCCGGACGTGGTGCTCGGGCCCGGTGTCTTCGTCGCGCCGCGCGTCGTCATCAATCCCGGCGCGGTGATCGGCGCGCACGTCATCCTCAATACCGGCGCCATCGTCGAGCACGACTGCCGCATCGGCGATTTCACTCACGTGGCGCCGGGCTCGGTGCTCACCGGCAACGTGACGCTCGGCCGGCGCGTCCTCTTCGGCGCCGGCGCCGTGGCGATCCCGGGCGTCTCGGTGGCCGACGACACCGTCTGCGGCGCCGGTGCGGTGCTCACCGCCGACGTTTCGAGCGCCGGGATCGTCGTCGGCGTGCCGGCGCGCGCGCCCCGTTGACCCCCCGTCGGCGGGCGTCGTTCTGCCCGGTGTCCATACTCGACAATGTCTGTCTACTAAGACAGAATTCGCTGTCGCAACGGCCGGCATGCCGCCGCCCGGCGGAGGGCATCCGCTGGTCGGCGGCGGCTGGAAAGACGGCGGACGATGCTGACGAACAAGGGAAAATACGGCCTCAAGGCCCTCGTCCACCTCGCGGGCACGCCCCCCGGCGAGTTGTCCCTCGTCTCCGATATCGCGGAGGCCAACAACATCCCGAAGAAGTTCCTCGACGCCATCCTCGGCGAGTTGCGCAACGCCGGCTTCGTGCACAGCAAGAAGGGCAAGGGTGGCGGCTACACCCTCGCCCGGCCGGCGCACGAGATCCGCGTCGGCCATGTCGTCCGCGTGCTCGACGGGCCGCTCGCCCCCATCCCCTGCGCCAGCCGCACGGCCTACCGCCGCTGTGACGACTGCGCCGACGAGCGGCACTGCGGCGTGCGCCTCATGATGCTGGAGGTGCGCAACGCCATGGCCGAGATTCTGGACAAGCGCAGCCTCGCCGAGATGCGCGCGCTCGCCGAGCTCGACGAGTGCGCTCTCGTCTATCACATCTGAGCGGTCGCCCGCGGGGCATCCGATGCGGCCTCGCCGCTCCGTGCCGGCGAGAGCAGAAGGCGCAGCTCGGCCGCCCTCTCCACGGCCTCGCGGCTGTAGAGCAGCGGCACATAGTCCCCGCGCGCCCAGAGCAGTGCGAGATCGCGGTAATGCGGTGAGCGCGGGTCGCCGGACTGGCCGGGCGTGTTGATGCACAGGCTCCTGTCCCAGTCACCCACGTCGACGACGAAGCGGACGGAGGCGCCGGTGACGATGCGGAAGTCCGAAGGACGATAGGCGGCGAGCATCACGGTCGAGCCGTCGCCGCCCTTGGGCAGAGGGCCGACGTCGAGCACGGGGCCAGCCGCAGGCTCGGCGACCGCGCTCATCGCATGCTCGAAATAGCCGTGGTGCAGCGCGCCCCAGGCCCATTGGGCCTCTCCGCCCAGGTGGGCGGCCGCGTCGCGCACCGCGGCGGCGAGCGTCTCGAGGAGCAGGGCATCGCGCGCCTCCTGCGGGTGAGCGCCAAAGCGCCCGTCCGGTTGCTCCAGCGCCTCGAGGACACCGGCCGGATCGACGGGTGCGATGAGGGCGCGCACGGCGGGGTCCGCCACGACGCGGACGAGGAGTGCGGGCACGAGATGCTTCGTCCACCACAGCTCGAAGAGGGCGGCGGCTGCCGAGCCCGCCTCGACGGACCCGTCCCATGCCGCGAGGAGCGCGAGGCCGCGCGCGGCATCCGCATTCTGCGTCCCGAGCCCGGCAAGGATGTGCTTGAGCCGCGCGGCGGGCATGGACAGCGTGTCCGTCTGCAGGGCGCAGGAGGCAGCGACGGTGTGGGCGGCATCGGCGCCGAGCACGGCGCGAATGCGCGTCGCACGGCTGTTCTCCAGCCACTCATAGCCCACCCGACGCTCGGCGTGCGGCCAGTCGGCCCCGAGGTTCATCTCATTGGCGGTGGCGAGGAACCCCTCAGGCGGGTCGACCACCATGGGCAGGAGATCGGGATCGAGCATCCCCGCCCATTCGTAGCGCCCGTCGCCCGGTACCGGCGTCAGGCCGTCCCAGTTGGGGCGCACGGGCGTGTAGCCCGCAGGCATCCAGGCGATGGTGCCCCGCACATCGGCATAGATCTGGTTGACCGAGGGGGCGCCCCAGCGCCGCATGGCGGCGCGAAACTCGCCGAGGTTGCGGGCGCGCATGGCACTGATGCTTGTGAGATAGGCGGCCGCGCCGGGCTCGAACCACACCGAGCGCACGGCGATCGCCTGGCCGCTGGCCGGGTCCTCGTGGATCACAGGGCCGTGGCGTGTGAACTTGAGAGCGAGCACCTGGTCCGGCGCGCCCTTCACCGCGAAGCGCTCCTTGACCACGGTCATCGCCTCGAAGCCGCCGCGATAGCGATAGGCGAGCGCGTCGTCCTCCTTCGTCTCGTAAACGTAGACATCCTCCTGGTCGGCGCCGAAGATCGTCAGGCCGAAGGCGATCTCGCCGTTGTGGCCCATGGAGATGCCGGGCACGGCCGGTTCGCCGGCGCCGATGGCGTCGAAGCCCGGCGCGGTGAGATGCACGAGATAGCGCAGGGAGGGCACTGCGTGGGTGCGGTGCGGGTCGCCGGCGAGGATCGGCCGGCCGCTGGCCGTGCGGCTGCCGTGCACGACCCAGTTGTTCGACCCCTGCAGCTCCTCCGTGCCGGCGGGTGGTGCGGCGGGCGCGCTGCGGTGCACGACCTCGCCGAGGTCGTTCACCTTCGTCCACTCCCACGCCTCGGCGAGGGAGGCGGCGAGGCGGGCCCGGTCGAAGGTGACCGGCGCCGTCGCAAGCTTGAACACATCTGCCGCCTCGAGCGGGATGGCGGCGAGATCGAGCCCCTCGGCGATCCGAGGCGAAACGGCGGGCTCCAGCACCTTCCGCAGCCGGTCCGTCGCCGCGTCGGCGCGGGAGAGCACGTTGGCTCGCACGATCTCGGACAGGGCATTGCGGGTGAGGCCGTGGCTGCGGATACGCACCACGTCGGCCGCCGCCCAGCGCGCCGGCCGTGTGCCGAAACGGCGGAACTCGGGGGGCAGGCGTTCCGGCTCGCGCTCGGCAAGCGCCACATAGGCGTTGATGCCGGCGACGAAAGCCGTGCAGATCGCCTCGGCGTCAGGAGCGTAGGCCACCCATTCGGCCGCCATGTCGCCGCGGTAGAGAAAGAGGCGCGCCGCCCGGTCCTGCGCCAGATAGCCGGGGCCGAAGTCGGCGGCGAGGAGACCGAGGCCGCGCTTGCGCCACAGGTCGATCTGCCACAGCCGGTCGCGCGCGGCGTTGAAGCCCTGCACGACGAAGAGGTCGTCGAGGCCTTCAGCCCTGAGATGCGGGATGCCCCAGCGGTCGACGACGATCTCCGCCGCGGCGGCGAGCCCCTCCACCGCAATCTCCTCCACCCTCACAGCTTGCGTCCCCGGCCGCTGCATCGCCTGCCCTCCCCTGGCGTGTTCATTCCCCTCCCCCATGCTTAGCGCAGGAGGACGCGGCCGCCCTATGCCTTCGCGGCATGCCCGCCGGGCCCGGTACGCTGCCCGCTTCCTCGCCTTTTCCGCTGGCGCCCGGTCGTGCATGGTGGTCGCCGCGGAAATGGCATGGACGGGAAAGGCGCAGCGCCATCGCGCCGGCCGGCGCGGGGCATGGGGAACGGGGATATGCGAGCGCCGATCCCGCGGTAGGCGCGCATGTCCCAGATGACGTTTTTCGTAGTGCTGCCGTTCGCGAAGGACGCGGGCGGCAATCTCGTCCCCGGCGAGCCGCAGGAGGCGCGCGACGCCGCGCAAGCGCAGCGCCATGCGCACGAGCTCGCGCTCACCCACGGTGGCGCCATCGCCTTCTCGCGCACGGGCGATCCCCAGCTCGGGTCCTGGGGTGCCCCGGAGATCATCGCGCGGGAGGGCGACGTGCCGGACGATCCGGCGCGTGCCGTCACCGGCTGACGCCCCGAGGGCGACGCCTGGCGGAACAGGGGGGCGCCCCCCGATGTGCGCCGGCGCACAGCGCGGCCCGTTTCCCTGCGGCATGTTGCCGGTTCGCCGGGGAGGGGGCGCGCCAGTCCGAGAGTCTGGCGTGAGGAGGTTTCTCATGCTCCCGATCCCCTCGAACCATCACCCTCATCCACCCCCGGAGACCGACCGCGTCCGGCACGCGCGGCCCTTTGTCCCGATCTCGCTCGGCCTCCTCGCCCTCCTCGGCCTCACGTCTGCCGTGCTGACCCTCCTCGCCTCCGGCTGACGCAGCACGGGAACGTCCACCTTCGCCCCCATCCGCCGCAAGCCGCCTGCGCCGCATTGAGACGCGCGGGCGGCGCCGGGAGGGAGCGCACGGCCGGTCCGTCCGCCGGCCGACGCTCAAGCGGCCGCTTGCCCCAAAGATACGCTGGCTGCCCGCCTTGAAACTGCATAACATTTCGCGGCCGGCCGACGCCCAGAGCCAAGGACGATGCAGGGTTCTCGAAACGAGACGCACGGCCCCGTCGCGCGGGTCGGGAGGACTGCGGATGCTGAGGGCGAACGCCGTCAGGTGACGGCCCTCTTCTACGACATCGTGGAATCCACGAGCCTCCTCAATCGTCTGGGGCCAGAGGATATGGGCCCCGTGCAGAAGCGCGTGCACGAAACGGCGGCGACCGTGGTGCGGAAATTCGGCGGTTATGTCGACCTCGTCCGAGGCGACGGCGGCTGCGCCTATTTCGGCATCCCGCTCGCGGCCGAGGATGCCGCGGAAAGCGCGGTGGCGGCCGGGCTCGAGCTTGTCGACCGGCTTCGACCGACGAGCGAGGCCCCGATGCGCGACACACCCGTGCGGATCCGCGTCGGCATCGCCACCGGCCTCGTCGTCCTCAACATCAACGAGGACGCGAGCCCGGCCACTGTCAGCGACATCGTCGGCTTCGCGCCGACCCTCGCCGCGCGCGTCGAGGCGGAAGCCCTGCCGAACACGGTGCTTGTCGCCGACAGCACCTACCAGCTGACGCACAGGGCCTTCCATTTCGAGCCGGTCGGCGCGCGCACCCTCAAGGGCTTCACCGAGCCGCAGGCCCTGTGGCGCGCCGAGACATGGCTGAAATCGACGGATCATCCCTCCTGCGTCGACCAGCCCTCCTCGCCTCTGGTCTCGCGCGCCGAGGAGCTCGCGCTTTGCCGCACCCTGTGGGAGGAAGCCCGGCGAGGGAGCGGGCGTGTCGTCCAGTTGGTGGGCGAGGCGGGAATCGGCAAGTCGCGCCTGGTGGCGGCCTTGCGGAGCCTCGTCGGCGGCGATGGCGAGACCCGTGTCTTCCACTGCCACCCCCGCGCCAATGCCCGGCCGCTGCATCCCATTCTCGATGCACTCGAGGGCGAGTACCGGACAGCTCCACCCGGAAGCGCCGCCGAGGGCCTGACGCTTCTCTTCGAGGGACGGGGCAGCGGACAGAAGGGCGGGCAGCGCCCGCCGCAAGTCGATCTGCCGCCGGTGGAGGTCCGCCGCCGCGTCCTCGGCGCCGCCTGCGACGTCGTGCGTGGCTGGGCAGCAGCGCGACCGCAACTGCTCGTACTGGAGGATCTGCACTGGGCCGACATGCTGACCCGGGCCCTCGTCGCGGAGCTCCTGCGCGAGGTTGGCTCGCTGCCTCTCCTCCTCGTCCTCACCACGCGCGAGGCGGCCCCGCTAGAGGCCGGCACGGTGCAGGTCCATTCGCTGCACCTGTCGCGCCTCAACGCCGAGGCGGTTGGCGAGATGGTCAAGCTCGCCTGGGCCCCGCGCCTGCCGCCGCTTGGTCTCGGCCAGTTCGTCCACGAACGCAGCGAGGGCGTGCCACTCTTCGCCGAGGAACTGGCGCAACTCCTCAAGGTGCATCTCGGCGCGGCGCAGACGCATGTGCATGACTGGAAGGCCCTGCTCAGCCAGCGAGGCGTGGCGACCCTGCAGGACCTGCTGACCGCCCGTCTCGCCGCCGTCGGGCGGGCCCGGCGCATCGCCCAGATCGCCAGCGTGATCGGCCGAGAATTCTCCTGCGAGCTGCTGACGCGCCTGGCGGGCGAGGAGATCTCGCGCGCCCTCCTCAATGAGAGCCTCGCCAAGCTCCTGCGGGCCGAGCTCATCCAGCGCGTCGACACGCCGGCCGGCATGACCTTCCGCTTTCGCCACGTGCTGATCCAGGAGGCTGCCCACGACAGCCTGCTGAAGGGCCGGCGCCGGCTCATGCACCGGCGTATCGTCGACATGCTGGGCGCCGGCCTCACAGGCGACATTCCGCACGACCTCATGGCCTGGCACTGCGAGCAGGCGGGGCTGCTGGTCGAGGCCGCCCGTTTCGCCATCCTCGCCGCCGAGGACTGTGCCATCCGCTCGGCCCCCCTCGAAGCCGAGCGCCTCCTGACCGACGCAGAGGCATTCCTGCGGGAGGCCGAGGCACCGCCCGAGGTGAAGCAGGAGCTCACCTTGCGGCTTCTCGCCATCCGGGGGCCGGTCGCCACCGCGCTCTACGGAGCGGGGTCCGTACAGGCGCGGGCGATCTACGAGGAGGGAGTCGCGGCCTGCAAGGGACAGGATCGGTTCAAGCGCGAGAGCTGGTTTCCCCTCTACTGGGGCTGGTGGTTCACCGCCCCGGATTTCGAGGTGCAGCGGGAGCGCTCGCGCGTCATCGTCGGTGACCTGCGCAGCGCCAACGATCCCGAGGTACGCCTGCAGGCGTTCCACTGCGCCTGGGCGACGCATTTCAACACGGGGCGCCACCAGGACTGCCTGCATCACATCGCGGACGGGCTTGCCCTTTACGACCGGGCGCGCGCGGTGACGAGCCGCACGCGTTACGGCGGCCACGACGCGAAGGTCTGCGCCCTCGGCGAGCGGGGACTGTCGCAGTGGTTCCTGGCGCGGGAGGAGGAAGCCGTCCTGAGCCTCCGCGAGGCGCTCGACTGGGCCGAGGAAATCCAGCATCTGGGCAGCCTCTGCCATGCACTCGACATCGCTGTCATGCTGCAGTTCTACCGGCGCGACCTCGCGGAGGTCCTGTCCCTGACGCGGCGCATGCGGGCCATCGCCGATGCCCATCCGCTGCCGTCGATGGACGCCAAGAGCAAGATTTTCGGCGGCTTGGCCCATGCTCTTTCGGGCGAACTGGAGAACGGCCTCGCGGAGCTCGACGGGGGCATCGGCCTGCAGCGGGAAACCGGCACGGAAGAGGATTTTCCCGTCTATCACGAGATGCAGGCCGAGCTCCTCGGGCTGGCCGACCGGCCGGACGAGGGCCTCGAAGTGGTCAACGAGACGATCGCGCGCGCCCGGCACTCGGGCCATCTCTTCTGGCTGCCGGAACTCTTCCGTCGGCGCGCCCTGCTGCGCGAACAGCGCGGCGACGATGGTGAGGCCTGCCTCATCGACCTCGACGAGGCACGCTCCTTGGCCGAACAGCAGGGTGCCGTCGCCCTCGCCGCGCGGGCGACCCGGGAGATCGCGCCTGCAGGGCGGCGGGCCGATCAGCCAGTCCGTTGGAGCGTAAGGCTTGCACCAGGACGAGAGCGCCCTCCCCTCCGGCTGCCGCGGGCTCCCCGAGGCATCGGCCGTCCCGCTTCTGCTGCGGCAGTCGGTGGCCCTTCCCTTCGCCGCCTCGGAGGAAGAACGGACGGCCGGGCTGGTGCGCCGGCTCATCGGCCGCCGTCGAGACTTCGGCATCACGCGCGTCGGCGCCATCACCAGGCTCGATCGCGTCGGCATTCCGGTCGTGCAGGTCGTGCGGCCGCTCGCCCTCTCCAACAGCGTTGCGCAGGGCAAGGGCGCCACGCTCGCCGCGGCCGCCGCTTCCGCTCTCATGGAGACGCTGGAGACCTGGGCGGGCGAGCAGGTCGCGCCCCGCTTCACCGCGCCCGCTGCGGCCGTGGGACCGGAGCCTTGCGCCCTCTACGGGGCCTGGGCGGACGGTGGCAAGGCCGACTGGACCACGGTGCCGATTGCCTGGGCGGAGGGTTTCGACCTCTTCGCCGGCCGGACGGTGCCGGTGCCGGCGGCGCTCATCGACACGATCTACACGCGGCCCGCGCCGCATCCACCGCTCTTCCCGCGTACGACGACGGGCCTCGGCGCGGGCGCGAGCTTCGCGGAGGCGCTCGCGCAGGCAGGGCGCGAGGTCGTCGAGCGCCACGCGGTTGCCCGCGCCCGCCGCCTGTCCGGCTTCTTCGACGACCGGCAGGTCGACCTCGGCTCCGCCATGGGTCCGCTTGCCGTCCCCCTCCTTCAGCGGATCCGGGCGGCCGGGCTCGCTGCCGGCGCCTGGCAGGTGCCGACCGAGGATGGCCTGCCCGTCTACTGGGCGCAGGTGATGGGCGGAGACACCGACATGGACCCCGCGCCCCTGCCGGCCGACGGTTTCGGCTGCGACGCGAGCCACGACGGGGCGCTCGCCAAGGCCCTGCTCGAAGCCTGCCAGGCGCGCCTGTCGGCCATCTCCGGCGCGCGCGAGGACATCACGCGGCGTTTCTATCCCGGCCGCTACGACCGGGCGCGCCTCGCCGAATGGCGCCGTCGCCTCGCCGAGCCCCCGCGAGCGCGGCATCTGCCGTATTCCGATACGCCGCCAGGCCGGCGCGGCAGCGACCTCGACCGCGTCCTCGCCACCCTCGCCGCCGCCGGCGCGACGGCAGCGATCGCCGTTCCGCTTCTCGTCGACACCGTCGGCGGCCTCTTCGTCGCGCGGCTCGTCGCGCCGCCGCTCGCGCTCGGCGCGGAGGGGCGCTGAGGTGGCGCGGCCCATCGCCGTCTTCCTCGGGCCGAGCCTGCCCTGGCGGGAGGCAGCCTGCATTCTCGACGCGGTCTATCTGCCGCCCGCCGAGCAGGGCTCGATTCCCGCCGTGCTCGGCTACTACCGGCCGCGCGCCCTCGTGCTGATCGACGGTGCCTTCGGCCGCGTGCCCGCCGTCAGGCACAAGGAGATCCTGTGGGCACTCGACGCGGGTGTGCCCGTCTACGGCGCGGCGAGCATGGGGGCGCTGCGCGCCGCCGAACTCGCAGGCTTCGGCATGCTGGGCCACGGCCTCGTCTACCGCTGGTACCGCGCCACACCCTTCGCCGACGACGACGCGATCGCAGTAACCATGGGGCCCGCGGACCTTGGCGCCCCGGCGCTCAGCGAGGCCCTCATCAACATGCGCCTGTCGCTGCGGCGGGCGGAGCGGCAGGGCGTGATCGCGCGCCAGACGCGTCAACGACTCGCGGGCCTTGCGGCCGACACGCCCTTTGCCGAACGCTCCTACGAGCGGCTGGTCGATGACGCGCGGCGTGCCGGGGCGGGCGAGGCGGCGGAGGACCTCGACCGCCTGGGGGCGTGGCTCGCCGGCCATGCGGTGGACCAGAAGCGCGCCGACACCCTGTCGCTTCTGCGCGCACTCGCGGCCGATCCGGCACGCATCGAACGCGACACGGCGCGCCTGACGAAACGCCCCTCTTTCGCAATGACGGCGGCCTGGGCCGATGATCTCACCGATGCCGGTTTCGACGTGGCGGAGATCGTCGCGCGCCGCGCGGAAGGCGAGCATTCGTCATCCGGCGCATCAGAATAGATTTCGCATGACGGTCGCAAGACTTTGTGAGAGCATCGCCGCCTCTTGCTCGCAACTTCGGGCGCGGCATGGCGCAACCCTCGGGTTCCTTATCGGATCGTGAGGCCGGCGAGGCGGCGCGCCTCGGCACGCGCTTCCTCGTCTATCCGCAGCCGCCCTTCGTCCCCGGCTATGAGCGCCCCGAGACCGTCTGGATCTCGACGCCGCCCGGCAGCATTCGCGCTGGCCCGGCCGACGACCGCGTCTACGTGGTCGATCCGGTGCAGGCCAAGACCCCGTACGACTTTCCCTACCTGCCGCCCTATGGTGGGGCGGCCAACCCGCCAGCGGTGCCCGGCCCTGACGGCCATTTCGATCACCTTGCCGTCGGTACGCGGGAATTCCTGAGCGCCCACGCCTTCGCCTGCGTGCGGCGCGTCCTTGACATCTGCGAGGGCTACCTCGGCCGCACGCTGCCGTGGTTCTTCACGCCGACCTACGAGCGCCTGGAGATCGTGCCGCATCTCCCCTGGGACAACGCCCAGTCGGGTTTCGGCTTCCTGGAACTCGGCGAGGAGGACGGGCCGAACGACGAGCCCTTTCCCTTCGCCTTGAACTTCGACGTGATCGCCCACGAGACGGGGCATGCGGTCCTCTTCGGGGGGTTGGGCGTACCCCGCGTCCTCGCCCGCTCGGGCGACTACCTCGCCTACCACGAGGCGGTGGCAGATCTCGTCTCGCTCCTGTCGCTGCTCACCTTCGACAGCGCCCTCGACCGGATCCTGAGGCGCACGCGCGGCAGTCTCCTCGTCGCGAGCGAGCTCGACCGGATCGCCGAGCTGAGCCAGGAACGGCAGATCCGCACCGCCAACCATGCGCTGAAGCTCGCAGACGTGGGCGACGAGGTGCATGACCGTTCCCGGCCCTTCGTGGGCGCGCTCTACGATGCCCTCGTGCACATCTTCCAGGCCATCGCCACAGAGCGCGGCCTGTCGACGCTCGACCCGCGCCGCTACGGCGAAATTCGCCGCGAGCTCGACGCGCGGGAGATCGAGCGTCTGCTCAACGTGCCGCGGCAGGACTACGAGCTCAAGCATTTCGCCCTGAAGTCGGCGCTGAGCGAGGCGCGCGACCTCATCGGCCTCGTGCTGACCGGCTCCTGGGCTTACCTCAACGCGGATCGGCTGACCTTCGGCGCTGCTGCCGAGGCCATCGTCGCGATGGCGGGCAACAGCCGCGCTGCCCCCTACCGCGACCTCTTCGAGGACAATCTCGCCTGGCGCGGTTTCTTGTAAAGAATGGTTGTCGGCTGATGCATTGCCCCATGGACGGAGGATGACATGACATCATGTTGCGATGTTCCCGCCCCCGGCGAGGAAAAGATGTTCGTTCCCGACGAAATCCTCCTCTATGGAATTCAACTCAACACGAATGCCGGCCCGAGCATAAACGAGGAATATGCGGCTCTCTCCCTGAAGGAAGGCTTCGAGCTGCGATTCAGCGTCTTTCAGGAGGTCGCCGCCGCAGGCGGCAAGAAGACGAAGGAACCGCGCGGCAAGGACGAGGTGTCCGTCATCGCGGCCTACGGCTATGCCTACGAAGGGCACTGCTACCGCTTCGACAAGCCGAAGCTCTTCGTGTTCCCCTACCCGCTCGCGGGAGCTCCTCCCGGAGCCAAGGGCTGCGGCTTCGACGGGCTCGGCTATTCCATGTGGCGCATGCGCTCCCTCGACGAGGTGCTGGAGCTCAACATCGCCCTCGATACGCTGGAAAAGCTCGCCCTCGAGGCGAACCTGCCGGGCAAGCGCGCGCCGACGAGCTACGAGGCCAACATGCAGGTCGCCCACCGGGGCGGGCGACTGACGACGTAGCGCAGCGATATCGGCCCGGAGCGCAGGGTCAGCCCGCGGGGAAGCCGGCGGCTCCGCCTGCCATCGCCGGGATGAGCCCGGGGCGAGACGGTGCGCATGGTCGACGGCCGGCTCAGGTGCCGGCCACCTCCATGACACCGCCCTCTGCCAGGGTGAGCCGCGCCGTGCCGTGACCGATGCGGCCGAGGACGCGGCGGATGTCGTCCGGCGCCATCAGGCTGAAGGCGGTCGACAGGGCGTCCGCCTCGGTCGCCGTGGGCATGACCACCGTCACGCTCGCATAGCGCCCGGGCGAGCGGCCCGTGCGCGGATCGAAGAGGTGATGGAAGGCCCCCCCCGGGTCGAAGCGGAAGCCGGACGGCGCCGAGGTCGCCACCGCCCGGTCGGTGAGGGGAAGGGTCGCGGCCAGTGCCCCAGGTGCGGACGGATCGGCGATGCCGACCGCCCAGGGGCGGCCGTCGGGACGGGGCCCAAGCGCGCGCACCTCGCCCATGTCGACGAGGCTGTGGGCGATGCCTTCCGCGCGCAGGAGGTCGACAACATGGTCGGTAACGAAGCCCTGCGCGATGCCGTTGAGGGTCAGCGCCATGCCGCGCCGGGCGAAGGCGACACGGTCGCGCCCGACAAGAAGATGGACGTGGCCGACGCGGGCAAGGGCCGCGGAGACGGCCTCCTCTCCCGGTCCCGCCGGATCCGCGCCGGGGCGGGCGAAGTGGTCGGCGTAGAGCCTCCACAGCGGCTGCACCGTGGGGTCGAAGGCGCCGTCCGTGAGCTCCGCAAAGCGGCGGCAGTCCTCGAGCAGCGCCATGAAATCGGCGGGCGGCGCGGCCAGGGCGCCCTGCCGGTTGAGCGCGACGAGGAGCGAATCGGCGCGATAGAGGCTGAAGAGCCCTTCGAGCCGGCGCACCTCGGCGAGCGCACGCGCCACGAGGTGCTCGCCGGCGGCGCGGTCATGGTGGTGGATCTGGAAGGTGGCGACGGCCCCGAGCACGGTGCCGCGCCAGGTCACGACTTCGGGCCGAGCCGCCGCCCTCGCCGCGCCCGGCGGCAGGAGGGCGAGGCCGCCGGCGGCGGCGCTGAGGGCGATGAAACGCCGGCGCGTGAGTTGTTCCGTCATGATCGCCCTCAATGCATCGCCCTGCCCGCGGCCGTGGCCGGGTCGGCTTCATCCGGCGGCGGGGCCTCGTTCCCGGCGAGCACGTAGCTCTGCGGCACGTCGTCGAAGGCGACGATACGCCCGCCGTTCTCGGTGACGAACCGCTCGGCCGCGGCGCGCTCGGCGAAGGGCACCGCCTCCGCCGCACCCATGCCGCCGCGCAGGCGGCTCTCGATGACGAAGAGGGCCTTGCGCGCGTCGATCCAGTTGGTGGCGCCCGGCTCCTCCCAGCTCGGCGCCCGGCCCATGTCCGAGACATAGATCGCCGCGATGTCCTTCGGCTCTTCCGGCAGCATGGTGAAGGCCAGCGCGTCCCGCGCCGAGGAGAACCACACCGGGCTGAGGCGGCTCGCCAGGATGATCTGCCCCTTGGGGCCGGGGTGCTCCAGCACGTTCATGCCGCAATAGGCGCCGAGCGCCTCGCGGGTGAGCGGCTGGGGCGGGGGCGGCGCGCCCGCCGTCTCCTGCTGTCCGCAGCCGGCGAGGACAAGGGCTGACAGAAGGGCGAGGCCGGGAAGGCGCATCACAGTTCCCTCCGCGAGAAGGAGAGGGCTGCGAGCCCGAGCGGCACCGCCGTCCATAGCGCGAGCGCGGCGAGGAGGACCGAAGGCCCCATGCCCGCCGAGGCGGCGAGGCCCGCCATGCCGGAGAAGCGGCCGACGCCGCCAGATCCCGCGAGATTGAACAGGCGGTAGGCATCGGCCGGATTGAGGAGGAGGAGCACGTCGAGCATGCGCGCCGAGACGAGGCGCCCCCGGTCGGCGACGAGGAGGCCGAGGAGCCCCATGTCGTAGAGGAGGACGAAGAACAGCCAGATCCCGACGGCAACCCCCGCCGCCGTGCCGCGATCGCGCGCGCGGGCGCTGACGAGATGGCCAAGTGCGACGAAGGCCGCCCCGAGCAGAACGGAAGAGCCCATCATCGCCGCGAAGGCGGCTAGGCTCTCGCCGTCGATCGCCGTCCCTCCGGCGAGGAGCGCCACGGCCGCCGCGCCGTAGCCGACGAGCGTGGCGAAGGCAAGCACCGCGACCTGGCCGAGGAACTTGCCGAGCACGACCTCCCCGCGGCCGACCGGATAGCTGAGCAACAGCAGCATCGTGCCGCGCTCCATGTCGCCGACGATGGCGTCGTGGGCGATGAGCAGGGCGATCAGCGGCAGGAGGAAGATCGTCAGGCTCGACAGGCTGACGACCACGACGTCGAGGGCGCGCACGCCCACCTGGCCCGTGGGCGCCGAGCCGAGGAAGGTGAGGGTGAGGGCGAGGCCGGCCAAGAGCAGCGTGGTCGCGAGCACCCAGCGGTTGCGCAGGCCCTCCTGGATCTCCTTGGCGGCGATGACGCAGACGGTTCTCATGCGCGCTCCTCCCCTGATGGCGAACGCTCCTGCGCGCGCAGGAAGTGGGCGTAGAGCTCGTCGAGTGTCGGCGGCAGGACGTCGACGTCCGAGATCGCCGCGCCCTCGCCGAGCGCCCGGCGCAGCACCGCAATCTTCGTCTCCGCCTCGGTCTCGATCTCGACGACATGGCCATTGACGCGGCGTGAGGGATGGATGCCGCCGAGATGCTGCGCAAAGGTGTCGAGCCCCTGCGCCTCGCCGGTGACGCGGATGCGCACCGGCAGGCGTGCAAGACGCCGCAATTCCTCAAGCGAGCCGTTTGCGACGAGCCGGCCCCGGTTCATGATGAGCACGCGTTCGGCCTCCCCCTCAAGCTCGGTGAGCGCGTGGGAGGAGAGGAGGACGGTTGCCCCGCCGGCGCGCAATTCCTGCAGGATCTCGTAGAAGCCCTGCCTCAGCGCCGGGTCGAGGCCCGTCGTCGGCTCGTCGAGGAGCAGGAGACGAGGCGCGCCGAGGAGGGCCTGGGCGAGGCCGAGGCGCTGACGCATGCCCTTGGAATAGGTGCCGACGCGGCGCAGCGCCGCGGCGCCGAGCCCGACACGGTCGAGGAGGGCGAAAGCCCTGGCCGGCGTCTCGCCCTTGAGGCGGGCGTAGAAGGCAAGCGTCTCGCGCCCCGTCAGAGCGCCGTTGAAGGAGACGCTCTCGGGCAGGAAGCCGAGGCGACGGCGCGCGGCGAATTCGCCGGCCGCCGGGTCCTCGCCGAGCACCCGCACCGCGCCCTCGCTTGGCCGCACGAGGCCGAGCATGAGCTTCATGAGCGTCGTCTTGCCGGCGCCGTTGTGTCCGACGAGGGCCACAATCTCGCCCGGCGGCAGCGTGAAGGAGACGTCGCGCACGGCCTCGACCGGGCCGAAGCGGCGTGTGACGCGCTCGAGCGCGACGGTGACGGTCATGGCCTCACTCCGGCGGTGGGCAAGGGCTGGGCGGGCTCGGGCGGCAGGGCGACGAGGGGCCGGCTGTCGACGACGCCGCCGGGATAGAGCGCCGGGAATTGCGCCTGCGCCCAGCGAATGACCTGCACGGCCGGACTGTTGAGCAGCACCTTCGCCCGCGGGGCTGTCCACAGCACGCGGTCGACGAGGTCGTTCGGGCGGTAGGCGGTGTCGGCGATGCCGTCGCCGTCGAGGTCGAAGGCCGGGTTGTCGCTCCAGTAGTTGCCGCGCCCGTCCTTCGACCAGTCGAGATGGCGCGTGCCGACGTATTTCACCTGCGTGCGGTTGGCGACGAAGGCGTTGCCGGTGAGCGCGTTGCCCTCGGAGCCCGCCGTGAAGTGGATGCCGATCTCGCAGCCCTCGAAGCGGTTGCCGGCAAAATGGTTCCTGTTGGCGTTGTAGATGAAGACGCACTTCTCCGGCCCCGTGCGCGTCGGGCCGTCCGCCGTGCGTTCCGCCACCTCGGCCACGGGCAGGCCGTGCTCCTTCGCGTCGCCTGCGCGCATGCCCGCGCCGAGCCAGCGCGCCGCCGGCTGCTCGCGCCCGCGCACGACGTTCTCCGTGATGCGCGAGCCGTTGGCGTAGTTGAACAGGAAGCCGTGGTCGCGGTCGCCGTCCGACACGTTGCCGCGCACGACGAGGCGATGCGAGAACATAATGGCGAAGCCGACCGTATTGCCGGTCGAGACATTGTCGCTCACCTCGCTGTCGTTGGCGTACATGTAGTGCACGGCGAAGCGCAGATCGCGGAAACGGTTGCCGCGGAAGATGTTGTTACGGCTCGTCATGACGAGGATGCCGTCGCGGCCGAAGCTGATGTCGTTGTCGAGAACGCGCGCGCCCGGCGCGTTCCACAGCGAGACCCCGTTGCCGGCCTCGCTCGTGCGCCCCTCGCCGTAGCCGACGATGGTGTTGGCGCGCACCAGCGCGTCGACAGCGCCGTGGATGTAGACGCCGAAGAGATTGTCCTCGAAGCGGCTCTGCTCGACGAGCGCGCCCTCGGCCGTGCGCGCCAGGAAGACGCCGGAATCGAGCCCGTCGAGGTTGCGGCCCGAGCCCCGCACGGTGAGCCCGCGCAGGGTCGCGCCGGGCGCCGTCACGGTGACGACGCTGCCCTCGCCGGAACCGAGGATGGTCGCCTCGCCGCCGCCGTCGAGCACGAGCGGCTTGTCGACGACGACGGGCCCGTGGTGCGTGCCCGGGGCAAGCCGCAGCACATCGCCCGGCACGGCCCGGGTGATCGCCCCCTGCAGCGCCTCGCCGGGGGAGACGATGATCTCCCCCGCCGCAGCCGGGCCCGCGAGGCTGACGGCGAGCAAGGTCGCCGGCAGCAGGCGCGCTGCAGAGATACTGCCACTCCTTGTTCCGCCCCGCTCACGCGGGTCGGCGGGGCAGGCGGTCCCGCTCACACGCCGTGCAGGCTCGGCCTCGCGCCGCAGGTCGAAACCTGCGGCGCTCGGGATCAAGCACATGGCCATGGTCAGGCGCTGGCCGGCTCGACGAACATGCGCCCCTTCATCTCCATGTGCATGGCATGGCAGAACCAGGAGCAGTAGTACCAGTACACGCCGGGCTGATGGGCGGTGAAGGTGACGGAGGCGGTCGCCTGCGGCGCCACCTCCATGTTCACGCCGTAGTTGATGATGGCGAAGCCGTGCGTCAGGTCCTCCACGTCGTCGATGTTGGTGATGTAGACCGTCACCTCGTCGCCCTGGCGCACGCGGAAGGACTCGAGGCCGAAGGCCGGCGCCGAGGAGGTCATGTAGACGCGCACCTTGTTGCCGTCACGGATGACCTTCGAATCCTGCGTGAGCTTCACGCCGTCGGCAGCCGCCTGCTTCACCGCGTCGGCGAAGAAGGGGTCGTCGCGCTTCCACACGTGCCGCGGATTGACCTTGGAGCGGTGCACGATGGTGGCGTCGTGCGGCTCGGCGAAGCTCGGCCCGTCGTGCACGATGACCATGCGGTCGCCCGAGATGTCGATGAGCTGATCGTTCTCCGGCTTCAGGGGGCCGACGTTGAGGTAACGGTCCTTCGAGAACTTGTTCAGCGAGATCAGCCACTTGCCGTCCGCCTCCTTGGTCTGGCCCATGGAGGTGTGGTTGTGGCCGGGCTGGTAGTGGACGTCGAGCTTCTGGATGATGGGGTTGACCTTCTCACCCTTGAAGGCGCGGCGGGCCAGGTCGATGTTCCACTTGCACACCTGGCTGTCGATGAACAGCGTCGTATAGGCGTTGCCACGACCGTCGTAGGCCGTGTGCAGCGGCCCGAGGCCGAGCTCCGGCTCCGCCACCACGACGTCGCGCGGTTTGATCTTGTCGTCGAAGAGCTGGTCGAACAGGCGCACGTCGAAGACCGTGACGGTCGGCGAGAGCTTGCCGTTGGCCACGACGTGGATGCCGTCGGGCGCCGTGTTGATGCCATGCGGGCTGTTCGACACCGGCACGTAGCGCGTGTAGGGCGAGCCGCGGCGGCCGTCGATCACGGGCACGCCGCCCATCTCCTTGAAGTCGCCCTTCTTCACCGCCTCTTCGATGCGTTTGAGGTTGAAGATGACGACCCAGTCCTGCTCCTTCGCCATCATCTCGGCGAGGGTGACGCCTTCCTCCGAGTTGTAGCAGGTGGCGAAGGCGTATTTGCCCTGATAGTCGGCATCGACGTTGTCGAGATTGCCGTCGACCATGACCTGCCAGGCGATCTTCATGGTGTCGCCGTCGATGGCCGTGAAGATCGAGCGGTATTTCTTCGGCTCGTCGAGCACCAGGCCGTCGTTCGGGATCGGCGCCCGATCCTCGCCATTGGCGAAGACGTAGCCCGTGCGCGGGTATTTCTGCAGGCGCAGGCCGTGCACCGTGTGCTGGTTCGGGAGCTGGATGATCTTGTCGCACTTCATCACGTCGCAGCGGATGCGGGCGACGCGGGTGTTGGCCTTGTCGTTCACGAAGACGTAGCGGCCGTCGTAGCTGCCATCCGTGAAGGACATGTGCGGGTGGTGCAGGTCGCCGTTGAGATAGGTGGCGAGACCCTGCTTGGCCAGGAATTCACGTGACTGCGGCAGGAGGCCCTCGGTCAGGATCTTCAGGCTCTCGTTGGTCTGGCCCCAGCCGGTGGCGCTGCAGCGGTTGAACACCGGCACGCGCATGAGCTCGCGCATGGACGGCAGGCCGACGATGCGCAGTTCGCCCGTCTGGCCGCTCGAGAAGAAGACGTAGTATTCGTCGAGCTCGCCCGGATGCACCTCGGCCTTGTTGCCGACGGGGCGTGCAGCCTTCGTCTGGGCGTCGGCCGGGGTGGCGAGAGTGCCGCCGAGGGTCGCCACCGCCGCGCCGCCGGCCGCGCTCGTCACGCCGGCGACGGCGGCGACGGAAGCCGTCGATCCGAGCAGTTGCCGCCGGCTGACGCCGGCCTTGATGTCGTCCTGTGCCATCCGAGCCTCCTTCGCGCTCATGAGGTGATGGGTCTCAGGTTTCTGCGGGAACGGCGACAGGCTTGCCGCCGTGGGTGATCACCGGCCTGTTCGGCGCCTTGCCCTCGACGGCCGGTGAATTCTGGGCCCGCCAGCGCTCGCGCTTGGCGCGGAGCTGGATCATGTGCGGGCAGCGCTGGTCGTCGTGGTAGAGCTCCTGGCAGTGCATGCAGTAGATGCACTCGTTGACGTTGATGTGCCCCTCCGGGTGGATCGACTGGACCGGGCATTCCTTGGCGCAGCGGTGGCAGGGCGAGCCGCATTCCGGCCAGCGCTTCAGCCATTCGAACATGCGGATGCGACCGGGGATGGCGAGCGCCGCGCCGAGCGGGCAGAGGTAGCGGCAGAAGAAGCGCTCGACGAAGAGCCCGATGGCGAGCAGCGCCAGCGCATAGAGAACGAAGGGCCAGGAGCGCGCGAACTTCAGGATGATCGCGGTCTTGAAGGGCTCGATCTCGGCCGCCTGCTCGGCGAGCGCCACGGAGTGCAGCGACAGGCCGAAGAGCACGAGGAAGATGATGTACTTGACCGGCCAGAGGCGCTCGTGCAGCCCCCAGGGCAGCCTCAGCTGCGGCAGCTTCAGCGCCTGCGCCAGGTTGTTGAGCAGTTCCTGCAGCGCGCCGAAAGGGCAGAGCCAGCCGCAGAAGGGCCCGCGCCCCCAGAAGAGGAGCGCCGCCGCTACCGCGAACCAGAGCAGGAAGACGAGCGGGGCGGCGAGGAAATATTCCCAGCTGAAGCCGGTGATGAGCGCACTCGTGAAGGTGATGACGTTCACCACCGAGAGCTGCGCGTTCATGATCCAGCCGAGCCAGACCAGCGTGAAGACGAGAAAGCCGCGGCGCACCCAGACGAAGAGCCTCGGGCGGCGCACAAGCATGTCCTGAAAGAAGAAGATGAGCGTGAGCAGGGCGATCGCCGCGGCGGTCACCGCCACCGGGACGGCGTTCGCCTTCCAGATGCGCTGCCACAGCGGCTCGCCGAACGGGTCCGCGGGAGCCGCGGACGCGGGAGCTGTGGCCGCATCCGGCGCGGCAGCGGCCGGCGCCTGGCCCTGTGTGTGCGCCGTGGCGGCGCGGCGGATGTAGCGTTCGGGCAGGCCGTAGCCAAGGTCGAAGGGCAGAAAAGCCTTCTCCCGCGCGCCGACGGCGCGCTGCACGAGAAGCTCGAGCTGCCAGGGCTCGGCCGGATCGAAGGCGAATTCCTCGGGCACGACGAAGAGCGCGATCTCGCGGAAGTCGGGTGCGCCCTCCGCCGCGAGCGCGCCGAGCCGGGTGTGGTGGCGGTCGCGGAAGCGCGTGCTCGCCCCGTCCTGCTGCAGTTCGATGCGGTCGAAGATGCCGCCGCGGACGTAGCCCGACCCCTTGAAGGAATAGGCCCCCTCGCCGGCGACGAGGATGGCGTGACGCCCGGGCTTGAGGCGCTCGGCGAGCCGGGCGTAGGCCTCGTCGCCGAGGAGGCTGCGGCCGATGGTGGGAACCGAGACCGGAGCGACATGGAGATCGATGAAGGTCTCGCCCGGGTCCTCGGTCTCGGCATTGGCGGCAGCCGCCGCGTTGCCGGCGGCCGCGAAGGCGGCATTCACCTCGCCCACGGTAAGGCTCAGGCGCCGGATGGAGCCATCGCCGAGGAGCTCGTCCCAGCTCCGCACCGTGCCGGGACCGTCCTCGATGCGGCGCTCTTCCGTGGGTGCTGCGGCGGCCACCGCCCGGCCGGACAGGCGCCCGCTGCGCAGAAGGCGCACGGCCGAGCGCACGACGCTGTCGCCCATGACGAGCACGGTGACGGTGGCGCCGCTGACGATATCCACTTGCGGCGGCCGCTCCGCCCCGCTCGCCACCGCCGTCATGTCCTTGCCGATCAGCGCGTTCATCGCGGTGATGATGCGCGCCTCGGGAATGCCGATGAGGACAATGGGCTCCTTGTGGTCGACGAGCTTGATCGCACGGATCACCCCGCCCGTGTCGATGCCGACGAGGAGCTTGATGGGCTTGCCGGAATAGCCCGTGGCGTTGCCGAAGTCGGAATTGAGATAGACATGGCCGAGAAGATCGCCGCGCCGGTAGACGGGGGCGATGGGCGGCTCGCCCTGGGGTGGGCCGAAACGCTCTGCGCCTGAAAAGAACTCGGCCGGCGTCGCCCGCGCGAGAAAGGTGTCGAGGCCGTCCCCCGCGGCTGCCGGAAGCGCCCAGGCCATCAGGAGGACGGCGGCCGCGGCGAAGAGCAGGCTGCGAACGAGAAGGCCGGCGGCCCGCCGCGTCACCTTCGCTCGAAAGTCGATACCCATGATCCCGTCTTCTTTCGGCGGAGAAACCTCCCGCCTGCAGCCGTCAGGGCGTCGAGTTCCGACCCGCCGGAGCGGCGCTCGGCGGAGGGTCGGGAGCCCGACGGCGATCGATTGTTGCGACGTGATTTGCCGGATTCACGCGACCGGCACGTTGAGCTGCGTCAAAGTTGCAGCGGCGCCATCGGCACCGGATATGATTTGTCGGCTAATTCTTTCACGCGAGACATGTCGGAGCCGACACTCCCGGCCCGAGCGACGCAAGACGCCTCAGCCCCCATCGTCCGGCGTCCTGGCGCGCAGCTCGCGGATCGCCGCGGCGCCCGCCGTGGCGGACGCGGCGATCTCCTCGAAGAGAAGGGCGATCTCCTCGAAGACGCTGCGGTCCGGCTCCGTCTCGGCGATCTGGTCGAGCTCGGCCAGGAAACCGAGAATGGCGGCGATGCGGTCCCGCTGGTCGCGCGCATCGTGGAGGCCGCGCCGCAGGCTGCGGCGCTGTTCGAGCGCCGAGAAACGGGCGAGCGCTCCCTGGAGCTTGTCGCGGCAGCCGCAATCGAGGTCGACGCTCGCCAGCACGCCCTCGAGACGCGTGATCAGCGTGGCGACGTCCACGCCGCGACCTGCCGCCCCGGACCGGCGCGCCTCCGCTCCGGTTCCCGCGATCACCCGCACATCCGGCGCCGTCATGCCGGCCTCCCGCACAAGCTGGCGACGCCGCGCCAGCCCGCGCTCCGCGGGGCCGGCCGCGGCATCTCGCCTCACTCCTATGCCCCGCGCAGCCGCGCGTCCTTGTTCTCGATCAAAGGCGCCCGGCCACAGGGCGTGCCCTGTTGCCCCTGCCGATCATGGTCCCGGTGGTTCCCTCTTCGCCGGTTTTGTCCTGGCGCAAAGACACCCCGCGGCCCCGCCATTAGTTTCGCGCGCAACCATTAAATCAATCCGGAGGACCGACGATGACGACCACGATGAAATGGCCTCAGGTCGAGCACGTGAAGCGCCAGGCCCGCCAGATGGGCATGATGCTCGACCGCCTCGGCATCGACGCCGTGGTCGCTGCGCAGCGGGGACTCGGCACGCTCTTTGCGCGGGCATCGCGCAACTGCCTCAGCTGCCCGGTCTCCGACAAATGCCGTGCCTGGCTCGCCGATCCGGCAGCCGACACCACGCAGCCTCCGGCCTTCTGCCCGAACGCGCGCCTCTTCGGCGAATGGCAGCGCGCGCGCCTGCGCCGCCCCGGTCGGCCGCACTGAGGCCGGCCGCATCACTCGCGCCCGTCGACCCGCGGCGCGAGCAGGATCGGGACATAGACTGCGAGGAAGAGCAGGAATCCCGCCACCCAGGCGAAGCCGGCGAGGCAGATTGTCTCGCGATACCACGTCCCGGCGAGCGGCGCCGTGACGCGCGCCGCCGCGGCCACCATCACAAGCAGATAGGCCGCGACAGTTGCCCGCGACACGGCGAGCGGCCGGCCTGAATGGCCGAGCGAGGCGCGGCTCATGACGGCGAGGATCATGGTGCCGAAAGCTCCGACGGTGAGCGCGTGCTGCCAGGCCGCCGCCCATGGCGCGCCGGAGAGGAGCCAGACGGCCTTGAGGCCGAGCGCCACCGGCACCCAGAGATAGCCGACATGCAGGATCCACAGGATCGGCCGGCCGGCGGCGCTCCAGCCTTTCCACAGTGCGAGCCGCAGGCCGTGCACGGCCGCGGCGAAGGCCGCCAGCGCGCCGGTGGCGAGGGCGGCGGGCGCGACCAGCTCGCCGAGCGCCATCGCCACCACCGAGAGGATCGCAAGCCGCTCGAGGATGGGATGGCTGATCGGCCACAGATCGGCACGGGCCGGCGGCAGCACGTTGCGGGTGAAGGCCGGCACGATGCGCCCGCCGATCACGACAACGAGGAGGAGGACGACGTCAAGCGCGAGCCCGATCCCCGTCATGCCCACGCCGACGGCCCAACCCAGGCGGTCGAGGTGGACGGCGGCATTGGCGAGCGTGAGCACGCCGAGGAGCAGGAGAAAGGCGATGTTGCGCCAAGCGCCGGCGCGTAAGAGCGGCACGGCCAGCACCACGCCGAGCGCCGGAAGGAAGGCGACGTCGACGAGCGCCGCGACTTCAGGCGGCACGATGGAGCCGGGCGCGAGGGCAAGCCGTCCGGCGAGCCAGAGCCCGGCGAGGCCGGCGAGCGGCAGCCCTCGCAAGCGGGCGCAGCCCGTCCAGTTGGGCACGGCGGTCAGCAGGAATCCGGCGATCGCCGCCCCCGCGAAGCCGTAGAGCATCTCGTGCGCGTGCCACAACGAGGGCGGCAGCGGCAGGTCCGCGCCGCCGACCCAAGCCGCGAGCCAGAGGCCGACAAGGGCGACCGCCGACAGCCCTGCCGCCAGGAAGAAGGGGCGGAAGGCATAGTTGAGGAGGACCGCCGTCCGCGACGGCCCGATCACGATGCTCGACGTCATTGCCGACCCTCCGAACGGGCGTCGCCCCGCCGCGGCGCCCCGGCCTCGCGCCCCACGCGGCGGACCTATTGCGCGGCGGCCTTGACCGTGGCGAGGCGCTCGAACAGCGTCGCAAACACCTGCTTCGCCTTGCCGGGATGCGTGGCGGCCTTGGCCTGCTCCTCGTTCGTCGGTGTGCCGACGACGACGAGCCCGACCATGCCCATGCTGTAGTGCGGCTTGCAACGGTAGCCGTAGACGCCCTGCTTGTCGAAGGTGACCACGATCTCCTCGTTGATCTTGCCGGCGAAGGGGGTTGCGCCTTCGGGCAGCATGGTCTCGATCGTTTCGGCGTTGTGGCCCTTGTCGGTGGCCACGAAGCGCACCGAATCGCCCGGCGCGACGCGCACCAGGGCTGGCTCGAAGACCATCACGCCCTCGGCCCCCTTGTTGAGCATCTTCACCTGAACCTCGGCCGCCCCGGCCGTGCCGGCCGCCGCGGCCAGGAGGGCGGCGCCCACAAGCGCGATCGTGCGCATGTTTCCTCATCTCCTCTCGTTACCGGCCGGAGCCCCGCGAGCCGCCGGCGCACCCTTCCTAGCAGGTCACGGCCGCAAGCTTTTTGCGCCTGCTCAAACACTTTCGCGGGCGCGGGCTCTACGAGAGCTGGCCGCGCCCCGCGGCCATCGGGCGTGGGCGCGTGTGCCCGGGCGAGCCTGCTTGGGGGGACAGGGGCCAGCCGCTAGAATGGAGGGGTCGATGCGAGGTGAAGGAAGCATGAGCCATATCGACCGCTCGTTGATCGCCGAGCTGCCGTTGTTCGCCGACATGCCCGCGGCGGCGCTCGACGACATCCTGCATGAGGCGCGGTCGCTGCGTTATCCGAAGGGCAAGGCGGTCTTCCAGCAGAACGAGGAGGCGCACTCGTTCTTCGTGCTCCTGCACGGGCGCCTGCGCGTCACCCAGGTCACGGCCGACGGCCAGCAGATCGTCGTGCGCTTCGTCGGGCCCGGCGAGATCT
Organism: Chelatococcus albus; assembly: GCF_030067675.1. Lineage (GTDB taxonomy): Bacteria > Pseudomonadota > Alphaproteobacteria > Rhizobiales > Beijerinckiaceae > Chelatococcus_A > Chelatococcus_A albus. The sequence goes on from NZ_JASJEV010000004.1 coordinate 120,255, forward strand.
TCGGCGTAGCACAGGCCATCGGCCGCAAGGATTATCCGGGCACGGCGACCGCAGTGACCGACAGCATCGCGCTCGCCTGGCCGGCCTCCGCCTGGCAGCCGATGATCGCCCGCTACCCGCAACTCGCCTCGCGCACCCTGCAGACGGTGGGAGGGCGCCTGCAGGACGCCCACAGCCGGCTGCGCGAGATCTCGACCGAACAGGTGGAGCGGCGCGTGGCGCGCGCCCTCCTGCGGCTGACGCACCAGGCCGGGCGCAAGACGCCCGAGGGCGTGCTCGTCGACTTTCCCGTGACGCGCCAGGATATCGCCGAGCTGACCGGTACGACCCTCTACACCGTCAGCCGCATCCTGAGCGCCTGGGAAAGCAATGGCTGGGTCGAGGGCGGGCGCCAGCGCATCCTGGTGCGCGACCCGCACCGCATCTTCCTGCTCGCCGAAGGCGACGGCACCTGACGATCCGGGTGGGTCGGCGCGCCGCGGCCGTCAGCGCCGTGACCGGCCCTCCCCTGCCGCCGAGGCGGCGCCCTTGTCGCCGATCGCCGTCTCGATATCGGCGAGAAAGACCAAGAGGCGCACATCGTGCTCGGTGCAGGCTTCCGCCACGGTGTGGAAGAGGGCGATGGGGCAGCCGACGCAGCGCAGGCGATGACGGATGAAGACCGGGATCGTCGCCGGCCAGCGGCGCATCACCTCGTCCACGAGCATGTCGGCCAGGGGCGCGTCGGCCAAGAGCGTGTCGGCGAAGGGCGGCATCGTCGGCGGCTCCGCAAGCTCGAGAGAATACGTAGACGACCATCTTGCAGGTCCGCCCGGCGGCTGTCTTTGTCGCCCGCCAACTTGGCAACGGCTTCGACCTATCGGCTGCGAAGGCAGAAGACGGCGAGGGCCACGATGCCGAAGGCGGCCGTCCAGACGAGCGCGGCCGCGGCATAGGCGCCCCCCGGCGCAGGGAAGCCGAGGGCGCGCAGGAGGGCTGCCGCACCCACGAGCGCCGCGACAGCCGCGAAGACGGCGGGAGGGACGTGCGCGCGCTCGCGCTGCGCCACGGTGCGCAGCATCATGACGAGCGTCGTCCCGCCGATGCCGCCGATGGTCGCGAGGTGGAAAGCGGCGGCGGGTGGCAGCGGCAGGGGAAGGAGGCTCGCGAGGCCCGTCGCAAGGCAACCGAGACCGAGCCAGACCTGGCCCGCGACGACGGCGCGCACGTCCGCCGGGCTCGGCCGCAGGCCCGGCCCCCGGGCGGTAACGCGCAGGAGGAGGAGGACGCCGCCGACGACGAGGAGCCCCGCCGCGAACAGCGCCGGGGCGTCGAGCCCCGTGGCGGCGAAACCGCCGGCGAGGGCCGCAAGCGTGAGGCGCTCGCGCCGCCCGTCCGGAGCAAGACGCGGGCCGCCGCGTCGCTGCGAGGCACCCGAGACGGCGGCACCGGCGATGCGCCCGCCCATCGCCGCGATCAGCATGACGATGAGGCCGAGGCCGAACCATGCGCCGGCCCGCTCGCCGCCCGGCCACAGACCGGCCTCGCCGGCGAGGAAGGCCCCCTCGCCCACGGGAAGGAACAGCATGAGCGCCGGGAAGACGAGATTGCCGCCGCGTTTCGCCCCGCGCAGGAAGGTCTGCGCTGCGGTACCTGCGATCGCCGCGGTGCTCGTGAAGGCGAGCGCATCGCGAAGAAGTGCGGGCGCGTTCGGCACCAGGGCGGCCAGGCGCGCTGCGGCCCAGGCCGCGGCAAGGGCGAGGAGGCCGGCGGAGCCCGTCTTCGTGAGGAGGAAGCCGGCGACGACAGCAAGCCCGTAGCCGAAGACCATCTCGTGCGCATGCCAGAAGGGCCCGTCGGGCGGCGGCGAGGCGAAGGTCCACAGGAGGATGGAGAGGGCGCCCTGCGCCAAGGCCAGGCTGAAGAAGAGCCGGTGCGGCGCGATGGCGGCCGCCGCGGGCCCGCGCATCGCGCTCACCCCGCAGCCGGCGGCGCCGCCCGGCGGCCCATGCCCTGTACGACGAAGGCCGTTGCCTCCTCCATGGCGACGCGCTCGGCGCCCGGACGCGCGTGCAGGAAGCCGTTGGCGAGGGGGGCGCCGGGATAGAGGCGGGCGAGATCGGCGCTCGCCGGCTCGGCCTCGCGCCTGCCCTCGAGCACGTCGCGGAAGAGGCGGGCGACCGCCGCCATGTCGCAGCGCTGCGGCGACAGGCGCAGCGCCCGCACGCCTGCGCTCGCGAGATCCACGGCTTCGGCGAGGAGATTCGTGCAGGCGTGGGCCAGCGTCTGCACCCCGTTCATGGCGAGGAAGGGCTCGCCGTCCAGCGTCTCGACGGGGAGGCCGTCCGGGTCCCTGTCGCAGACGAAGCGACAGTTGTCCTTGGTGAGCTTATGCAGGCGCGCGTGGTAGCAGCGCGCCGAAATCGCGAGCGGCGCGCGCCCGAAGGCGAAGACCTCGACATCGACGTCCGGCACGCCCTTGGCGATGGCTGCGATCGAGGAAAGCGGCAGCTCAGGCGGCAGGCAGATGCGGCGGGCCCCGCGGGAGGCAAGGAAGGCGGCCGTCGCCTCGTTGTAGACGTTGACAAAGGGACCAATCGCGTGCGGGCGCCCGGCGAGGTGGTGCAGGCAGGAGATGTCGTTCGCCTCCACCAGGAAATCCTCACTCTGGGCGAGCCCGGCCGTCTGTCGCCGCTCGCGCTCCAGGGTGACGAGCTGCAGCGAGCTGAGCAGCACCGTCTTGCCGGCCTGCGCCAGACGCTCGACGACGACGGGCAGGTGCTCGGCGAAGAAGGGCAGCCGCTTGGAACAGACGACCTCGCCGACCGCCACCACGTCCACCGGCGCCTCGTCGGCGATGCGGAAATAGAAGTCGCGCCAGACCGGCGCCTCCCAGTTGAACAGCACGGGGCCGAGGGTCAGTTGCATCCGGGGTCTCGCTTCCTCCTGATCGCCGCCGCCGGGCGCGCTTCGCCCGGCACTCGCCTCACCGCCTCCACCCGGCGCCGCCTAGCGCCAGACCTTGCGGTAGGCGCCGGTCGTCGTGCTCTGGCCCTCCGTGAGGGCGCCGAGCCCCGCGCCCTCGATGGGCCGCCCGGCGGCCAGCGCAGCGAGCGCCTTGCGGAAGGCGCGCACGACGCCCTCGATATAGGCGCGGCCGCGCTGGCGGCCCTCGATCTTGAGGGCGGTGACGCCCGCCGCCGCGAGGCCAGGCAGCAGGGCCGCGGCGTCGAGACTCACCGGCTCCTCGAAGAGATAGCCCGCCCCGTCGCGGGTGGCGAAGCGGCCCTTGCACAGGGTGGGATAGGCGGCTGACTCGCCCTTGGCGAAGGCGTTGATGGTGAAATTGCCGAGGCGCGAGACGAGGCGCCCGCGCGCCTCGCGATAGGCGACATGGCTCGCCGGCGAGCAGACGCCGTGCATGTTGGGCGACTGGCCCGTGGCGTAGGAGGACAGCGAGCAGCGCCCCTCGGCCATGACGCAGAGCCCGCCGAAGACGAAGACCTCCGTCTCGCAGGGCACCGCCCGTGTGATGGCGGCGACCTCCGGCACAGTGAGCACGCGCGGCAGCACCACGCGCTTGACGCCGAAGGCTTCGACGTAGAAGCCGATGGCGTCGGGATTGGCAGCCGCCGCCTGCACCGAGACGTGCAGGCGCTGGTGGGGATGGTACTCGGCGGCATAGGCGAGGAGCCCGGCGTCGGCGAGGATGAGCGCATCCGCCCCGGCCGCCACGGCGTCGTCCACTGCCCGATGCCAGAGGGCGAGGGCGCCCGCGCGCGGGAAGGTGTTGATCGCCACGAGCACCCTGGCGCCGCGCTGATGGGCATAGGCGATGCCCGCCGCCATCTCCTCGCGGCTGAAGTTGAGGCCGGGGAAGTTGCGCGCGTTCGTCTCGTCGCGGAAGCCGCAATAGACGGCGTCCGCGCCGGCATCGACGGCGACCTCGAGCGCGGCCGGCGTACCGGCGGGGCAGACGAGTTCCATGGCCCTCACCCGTCGCGCCGCGCCACGCGGTCGTCCGTGCGCACGGCGCGCAGCGCGCCGCGCAGCACGGGCTCTGCGAAAGCGCCGAACGGCCCGAGCGCCGCGGCGGCGAGGCGCGCCACGTCGATCTGCGCGTCGTCGAGGGCGTTGCGCAGGGCGAGCACCGCCTCCATGTCGCCCTCCACCACGATGTCGCGCGAGAAGAACAGGGCGTCGCCGTCATAGGAGCCGTCGAGCTGACCGACGAGGCCGGCGAGCGGCCCGGCAATGCGCGCATCGAGCCCCGCCGGCAGCTCCCTCACCGCAACGGCGCGCGGACAGGCGGGATCGGGCGCGAGCACGAAGGCCAGGGGCAGATCCGTCGGATCGAGGCCGAAGCGCTTGCCGGCATGGGGGCCGAGGCGCTCGAAGATGCGCGGGTGGCGGCGCGTGACCGCTGCCATGAAGCCGGCGAGCAGCGGCTGCAGCGGCCCCAGCGGCAGGGGCCGCACGGCGAGCGAGACGAGGAAGGGCACGGTCGGCACGGCCGCAGCGGAAATCGGCATGCGATCACCTCCGCCCGTGTGTCTAGCCCGGCCGGGCGACGCGATTGTTGCGCCACGTCAAGGACGCGGGCGGAAGGGCGGTGCGATGGTGCCGGCCTCCGGGAGCCGCCCATCGTGCACCGCCATCTGCCGCCCTTTCGCCAGCTTCGCGACTTCCTCGCCCATCTCGACGCCGCAGGTCAGCTCCTGCGCATCCGCGAACCCGTCTCCGTCGTGCACGAGATGACTGAGATCCACCGCCGCGTGCTCAAGGCCGGCGGACCGGCCCTCCTCTTCGAGCGGCCGGTGAAGGCGGACGGCACGCCCTGCGACCTGCCGGTGCTCGTCAATCTGTTCGGAACCGTCGAGCGCGTCGCCTGGGGCTTCGGCGTCGCGCCCGAGGCGCTTCCCGCCCTGGGCGAGGCGCTCGCCGAGCTGCGCGAGCCGCGCCCGCCGCGGAACCTGAAGGACGCCTGGCACAAGCTGCCGCTCGCCCGCGCCGCCCTCGCCATGCGGCCGAGCGAAGCGCGCGGCGCGCCCGTTCAGGAGGTCGTGCTCACGGGCGATGCGGTCGACCTCGGCCGGCTGCCCGTCCAGCTTCCCTGGCCGGGGGAGCCCGCGCCGCTCATCACCTGGCCGCTCGTCGTCACGCGCCCGCCCGGGGGCAGGCCGCTCGACGACGACAACGTCGGCGTCTACCGCATGCAGGTCATGGGGCGCGACCGCGCCATCGTCCGCTGGCTCGCGCACCGGGGCGGGGCGCGCCACCATCACGCCTGGCGGGCGCTCGGGCGCGACATGCCGGTCGCGGTCGTGATCGGCGCCGACCCGGCGACGATCCTCGCCGCCGTCCTGCCCCTGCCGGAGACGCTGTCGGAGCTGAAGTTCTCCGGGCTCCTGCGCGGCGAGCGCCCGCGCCTCACGCCCTGCATCACCGTGCCGCTCATGGTGCCGGCGGAGGCGGAGATCGTCATCGAGGGCCTCGTCTCGGCCGAGGAGACCGCACCCGAGGGGCCCTACGGCGACCACACCGGCTACTACAATGCCGTCGAGCCCTTTCCGGTGATGCGCGTGAGCGCCGTCACGATGCGGCGCCAGCCGATCTACCTCTCCACCTTCACGGGCCGCCCGCCGGACGAGCCTTCCCGCATCGGCGAGGCCTTGAACGCCCTCTTCCTGCCACTCGCCCGCCGGCAATTCCCGGAGATCGTCGACCTGTGGCTGCCGCCGGAGGCCTGCTCCTACCGCATCGCGGTCGTGTCCATCGCCAAGCGCTACCCGGGCCAGGCGCGGCGGCTCATGCTCGGCCTGTGGTCGATGCTGCCGCAGCTCACCTATACGAAGATGCTCGTCGTCGTGGATGCCGACATCGACGTGCGGGACTGGGCGGATGTGATGTGGGCGATCTCGACGCGTTCCGACCCCTCGCGCGACCTCGTCACGCTCGCGGACACGCCCATCGACTATCTCGACTTCGCCTCGCCGAAACCCGGGCTCGGCGGCAAGCTCGGCATCGACGCCACCAACAAGATCGGTCCGGAGACGGAACGCGCCTGGGGCGAGGTGCTCGGCATGGATGCGGCCGTCGTCGCGCGCGTCGACGCGCTCTGGCCGAAGCTCGGCCTGTCGCCGCTCGCCGGCGGCGGAGAGACAGCCGCACGGAGAAGAGCATGACGCAGGCAAGGGGCACGGGCGCGCGGCGCGTCGTCGTCGGCATCAGCGGCGCCTCGGGCGCGGCCATCGGCCTGCGCGTCGTGGAACTCCTCGCCGCCACCGGCGCCGAGGTGCATGCCGTCGTCTCGGAGGCAGGCGAGCGCACGCTCGCGCATGAGGTCGGCACGAGCGCGCTGGCGCGCGTCGACAGGCTCGCGGCGCGGCGCCACCCGGTCGCCGACATCGGCGCGAGCATCGCCAGCGGCTCCTTCCGCACCGCGGGGATGATCGTGGCGCCCTGCTCGATCCGTACGCTTGCGGCCATCGCCGCGAGCGCGGCCGACAACCTCCTGACGCGCGCCGCCGACGTGCATCTGAAGGAGCGGCGTCCCCTCGTGCTCGTGGTGCGCGAGAGCCCGTTGCACCTCGGCCATATCCGCGCCATGGCGGCTGTCACCGAGATCGGCGCCATCGTCGCGCCCCCGGTACCGGCCTTTTACCTGAAGCCCGCCACTGTCGCCGACGTGGTGGACGAGGTGGCGCGGCGGGCGCTGGCCCTCATCGGCCCGGATCTCGGCCTGGCGGCGAGCGAGTGGCGAGGAGACCCGATGGCCGGCCCATGCGCGTCGACGAGGGCATAGTTTCGATCCGCGCTCCCGCACGGGGAGCGACTTGACGGTGTGCTTGCCATTTGGGCGGCTGCGGAGTTTCGATCCGCGCTCCCGCACGGGGAGCGACGGTTCGCGAGCGCGTCTTCGTTCAGGCGCCGGAAGGTTTCGATCCGCGCTCCCGCACGGGGAGCGACCCCCACTGGTCGGCCATGGCCTCGGCGATGCCGGGGTTTCGATCCGCGCTCCCGCACGGGGAGCGACTCGGCGTGCCGGATCGAGGCCTCGCGGATGCGCTTGTTTCGATCCGCGCTCCCGCACGGGGAGCGACCAGCGTCTCGGTGTCGGGACAGATCATCATCACGGTTTCGATCCGCGCTCCCGCACGGGGAGCGACCAAGGGGTGATCGTCGGGGGCGCGGCGATCGGTGTTTCGATCCGCGCTCCCGCACGGGGAGCGACCGCGGTCGTCAACGATGAAGAACTGGCTTTTGACGTTTCGATCCGCGCTCCCGCACGGGGAGCGACGAAGGCCGCCGCCTTCAGCGGCAGGTTGCGGGTGTTTCGATCCGCGCTCCCGCACGGGGAGCGACCCCCGGAGTAACGCGCGTCTTCGTCGAGCGGCGCTGGTTTCGATCCGCGCTCCCGCACGGGGAGCGACGGCTCTCGACGCGGGCGATGGCTTCGGTTGTGACCTTTCGATCCGCGCTCCCGCACGGGGAGCGACTTCGGGAGGATCGTAGGCACATTCTCCGTCCCATAGTTTCGATCCGCGCTCCCGCACGGGGAGCGACTTGGCCCTTATCGCGCCCGTAAGGCGACGATCAGGTTTCGATCCGCGCTCCCGCACGGGGAGCGACCGTCCTCCTTCGCCTTGACCTCAACCTTGGTTTGGTTTCGATCCGCGCTCCCGCACGGGGAGCGACTATCCTCCCGCTGGCACTGCACGAGATCGGCCGGGTTTCGATCCGCGCTCCCGCACGGGGAGCGACACCCGGCATCGGCCAGTGCATTGACCTTGTCGACGTTTCGATCCGCGCTCCCGCACGGGGAGCGACTTGAGGCTGAGGCGAGCAAGCGGCTTAAGGCACTGTTTCGATCCGCGCTCCCGCACGGGGAGCGACATGCTGACCTACGAAGAGGCCAAGAAGCACCCCCTGTGGACGTTTCGATCCGCGCTCCCGCACGGGGAGCGACACCCATCTGGCGGTCATGATCTCGGAGGCACTCGTTTCGATCCGCGCTCCCGCACGGGGAGCGACGTCCTCGGCGAGGAGATTGGCGGCGCGCAGCACGAGGTTTCGATCCGCGCTCCCGCACGGGGAGCGACCGTCAGCGGCCGCCCGTCGGGCTCGCCCTGGACGCGTTTCGATCCGCGCTCCCGCACGGGGAGCGACTGCCGGCTGTCGCAGCCCGCAACTTGCCAATGCGGTTTCGATCCGCGCTCCCGCACGGGGAGCGACTTCGCAATCCTCATCGACACCGGCTTCCGTCCATCGGTTTCGATCCGCGCTCCCGCACGGGGAGCGACCCGATGGACAGGAGGTAGTCGATCAGGAGGTCCCGTTTCGATCCGCGCTCCCGCACGGGGAGCGACAGCCGGCCCCTGAGTCGGACAAGGAGGGGATGGCGTTTCGATCCGCGCTCCCGCACGGGGAGCGACGGGAGGAGCACGGCATTGACGAGGTGGACATGGCGTTTCGATCCGCGCTCCCGCACGGGGAGCGACAGGGGTGGATGCGCTACCCTTGGGACCGCGCCCGGTTTCGATCCGCGCTCCCGCACGGGGAGCGACCGCTCTCCAAGCCGCTGCGGATCGTCAAGACGCGGTTTCGATCCGCGCTCCCGCACGGGGAGCGACCCGTCGATCGAACTAGCCACAACCACATCTACCTGTTTCGATCCGCGCTCCCGCACGGGGAGCGACCTTGAGACTGTCGAGGCGGCCACCCCGAAGGACATGTTTCGATCCGCGCTCCCGCACGGGGAGCGACGCGGACAGGCGCCGTCGCCACCCCGCGGTCAAGCCGTTTCGATCCGCGCTCCCGCACGGGGAGCGACGACGGTCATTGGCGTATGCGCCGACGGCGCGCTGTGTTTCGATCCGCGCTCCCGCACGGGGAGCGACGGGGAGGCGGAGGGCTTGACGATGACGATGGCCCGTTTCGATCCGCGCTCCCGCACGGGGAGCGACCGCCACTTCGGCGGCATCAAGGTTGGGTTGGGTAGCGTTTCGATCCGCGCTCCCGCACGGGGAGCGACCGTTGACGGCGAAGGCGATCCGATCGCGCTCGCGGTTTCGATCCGCGCTCCCGCACGGGGAGCGACGCTACCATTGCGAACATTGCGAACGCCCGATCGCCGTTTCGATCCGCGCTCCCGCACGGGGAGCGACTCCGCAGTTGTTATCCGATTGCGGCGACGGCCAAAAGCGGGCCCACGCGGCGGACCGCGTTCTGCTTCGGGCGAGCCGGCCGCAGGGTATTCACCTGCGACAGAGATAGCTCAACGATGTCAAAGAATTGGCCCGGGCGCGAACAGGGCGGGATTTGCCGACACGCTTTGGGTTCGCACCTTGGCCACGCAGCCGGCGCAAGAGCAGGTTCTCACCTAGACAATCAAGGTGCCGTCAAGGTCGGCCACCGGCCTGGCCCCCACGTGCTCAACGCGCCGCCGCCAGTTGGCGCCAAGATAGTAGTACCGCAGGCTGTCGCGCTCGGGCTCAATGAGCTTTTCGAGGCGTGCCTTCAGCAGCGTCCATTGCGCCGGATCGACGTCAATCTCGAAGACGGAGTACTGCACGCGTTGACCGAAATCGCGACAGGCGCGCGCCACACGCCTGAGCCGCCCTGCCCCGCCCGCCTCCGACGTGTTCACGTCATAGGTCACCAGCACCATCATGGACGCACCTCACTTCCACAGCCACGGCGGATAGGCGTCGAGGTCGCCCCGCAAATGCCGGGCCAGAAGCTGTGCCTGCAGATAGGGCACCAGGCCGAGCGGGGCGGCTTCTTCCAGGAAGGGATGGCGCCGCTCCTCCTTCTTGCGCTCCTGCCAGGCGGCAAGCACGGTCTTGCGTCCTTCTTCGGTCAACCACACCGCGCCGCCGTCCCGGGTCTCGAAATCCCGCGCACGCACCTGCCGCCGGTTGACGAGCGACAATGCCAACCGGTCGACGAGGACGGGACGCAGCTCCTCCATGAGATCGAGGGCGAGACTCGGCCGGCCGGGCCGGTCGCGATGCAGGAAGCCGACGGCAGGATCAAGCCCCACCGCCTCCGCCGCGCTGCGGCAGTCGTGGGTGAGAAGCGTATAGAGTAAGGACAGGAGCGCATTGATTGGATCAAGTGGCGGGCGCCGCGACCGGCCGCGGAAGCGCATCTCCGCGTCGGGCGAGCGGATGAGGAGATCGAAGACGCTGAAGTAGAGGCCCGCCGCCTCACCCTCGGCCCCGCGCAGCGCCTCGGCCTCAAGACCGGCTCGGTTGACCCTGCGCAGGACATGGGCAAGGCGCTCGACCACGGTCACGATGCGCTCGCTCTCCGCGGGGGCGAAATCGCCACCATAGTCGCGCAGGCCACGCATCAGCACGGAGCGCTGGTTGGCGACCTTGCCGAGCACGAGGCTGCGGACGATCTCCGCCGGCGCGTCCGAAACCCGGTATTGGGTCCGCCGCAGCAGCACATTGCCGGCGACAGGCCCCTCGATGCGCGCCTGGAAGCGGCCGCTGCGCTCCAAGAGGACGATGGTGATGCCCGCCGCAGCGCAAGCGCCGATCAACGCGGGCGAGAGATAGACGGCGCCGAAGACGACGACGGAAGCCAGCATGTGCAGCGGCACGCGGACGCGCTCACTGCCCTCGACTTCCGCCACGAGGTTCTCGCCATCCTTCTTGAGGCTCGCCCCCTCCGTCGTCACGTAGAGCGTATTGAGCAGCTTCTTCAAGCGGCGCTCCCTTGCTCATCGAGGAGCGACGCCAGCATGCCGTCGCGCCAGGCGCGGACGGATCGGGACGACAGCTTCGGACGGCACAGATCCAGGAGCGAACAGGCGCGGCAGCGTTCGGCCCTCCAGACGGCCTTGGGGGTCTCGCGGCTGGCGAAGATCTGCCGCAATTGAGCGATGGTCTCCTCCGTCAGCCTGCGCAGCTCCGCATCGAAGGGCACGGGAAGACGCCGCTTCGTCTCGCCGTAGAACAGCGCCCCTTCCGGCACCGGCCGGCCGGTCATCTCCTCAAGGCACAGGCCCTGCGCGCAGAGCTGCACCTCGTCGGCGCGGTGCAGCTTGGGCTTGCCCCGCTTGAACTCGACGGGATAGGGCACCTCGCCGTCAGGACCTGGATGGAACTCGACGAGATCGGCGATGCCGGCAATGCCGAGCCGGCGCGAGGCGATGACAAGCGCCGTCTCGCGCCGCACGCCGCGCGCCTTGCGGCCACCGGGCTTGTCAGAGGCGATATGCATGACATGGCCCTCCGCCGTAAAGCGGTTCTCCGCCCACAGGCGCTCCAGATGGATGAGGGCCGCCTGTCTGAGACAATAGACGGCATGCTGGAGCGATGAGAGCGGAATGGGCTCAGCGTCCAGCTCGTCCGGCTGCGGCAGGCCGTCTCCAGGCATCCCGGCTCACAGCCATTCGATGATCTCCACCCCCTCGGGCAGGCTGTTGCGGTTGATGCGCACGACATAGTCGGAGAAGGCCCGTGCCGGGGGATGGTTGTCGAGCTGCCGGTCGATCCTGCGGAACTCGCCATCGATATTGCGGCCAATCTCGATGCGCTCGAACAGCGCATGTGCCGGCGCATTGCCGAGCGCGCTCGCATGTTTGAAGGCAATGACCTTGCGCGAGGCCATCTCTCCGCGTGCGGCCGAACGGTCGTGCTCGAACATGGAGACGAGCGCCTCGCGCAGGAGGTCGAGGTCCGCCTCGCCGAAACCCGTGCGCTCGGCAAGCTTGGCGGAAACGAAGCCGTGGGCGCGATAGAGGCCATAGGGCACGATGTGCTTGCGGCCCATGGTGCGGTTGTCGGTGCGACCGTTGTCCTCCTCGCTGCCTTCCGCGCGCAGCTTCTTCTCCGCCTCGTTGGTGGCGGCCATGCGGGTGATGGAGATTTCCTGCGGCACGATGGGCTCGACGGATTGGGCGAAGGTCATCTGCACCGGCCCGCGCACCTGGCCGCAATTGATGCCGGTGGACATCACGGCGCCGAAGGTGCGCACGTCGAAGAAGTTCCTGCACATGAAATCGCGCAGGCGCTGTGCCTCCTCGTCGCCCTTCGGGTTGAGCTTGCCATCCTTCTTCGCCTTCTCGTCATCGGGGCGCAGGGCGACATAGGCCTTGCGGTGCTGCTCGTTGAGAATGGCGCCTTCCTGCACGTAGATGTTGCAGCCGGGCTCACCCTCGCGCGCGATTTCGACGTAGTTGCGGATCTTGCGCTTCAGGCTCACGTCCGAGACAAGGCCATGGTTCGTCTCCGGGTCGAGACGCGGCAGGTTTCCGGCGTCGGGATCGCCGTTGGGGTTGCCCTTCGCGACATCGAACAACAGGACGAAATCGTAGCGGTTGACGAGCGCGGTCATTGGGCGGCCTCCTCGGTGAGGGTTTCGGGCTTACGGAAGAATTCGTTGCGCTGGTGGTAGTAGCCGAGGCCGAACAGCGCCTGCTCGGCGGCCGGAAGCGAGGCGGGGAAGGGATCGTCGGACGGGTCCATGGCCTCCAGGATGCTCCCTATGATGCGCTCCAGATGGAAACGCTGCCCCGGTCGCTGCTTGCCGATCTTGGAGAGATGATTGGCCGAGCCCTTCTCCAGAAGTGCGAAGACCTTTCGCGGCTGGGCAGAGGCTGCCCCGTAGAACTTGTCCTTGATCGTGGCGTTGACAGTGCGGCCGAGCGCGGCCAGCTGTGCCTGCTCGTAGGCGGCGAAGAGCCGCCCGAGCAGATAACCCTTGCTCCTGTTGTTCGGGTCGAGCGACACGGGTGCCTCCTTCGCCTTGTCCAATGTCCCAGTCCGCGCGGGATCCATGCCGAAATTGCGCACGAGGACCGCGCGCAGCATGCCAGCTCTCAGCGCATTGATTTCCCCGTCCGCCCGGATGCGCATCAGCACGGTGGCGAGCAGCGTCAGCGGATAGGGCGTGCCGGTGAGAATGGCGCGCATCCATTCCCCGGCGAGATTGGGCGGCACGTTCTCGCGCTTGCCGAGCACCGCCGTCTCGGCCAGATAACGCCAGAGCGGGGGATAGCCATCGCGCGGCGGCGGCTCGATCGCCATGTCCGAGACGAAGCGCGCATAGTTGGCGGCGAGCCGGCCGAAATCGTCCTCCAGCCAGAAGCGGATGGAAATGCGCGCCGCATTGGGGGCGAGGCCGAGGACGTAGAAGCGAACCCCCTCGGCCAGCTTGGGCTCAATGTCTCTGAGCGGAATGCCGCGGCGCATGCGTCCGAGAGCCTCGCCGACCATGCCGGCCTCGATCCCCTCGTCCGGCTGCGGATCAAACCAGGCATTGAAGAAGCTTTCCGCCACCTCCGCGACATGCGCGTCCGCGGCATCCGCCCAGAAGACGGTGGAGGCGTCGCCGATCTGGATGCGGTGCCTGTCGTCGGCGAGAAAGGTGTTGAGCGCCGTCGTATATTTGAAGGCGGCTGCCTCGGAGACCGGAGCGTTCTCCCCCTGCTCGTGACCGTAGGACGTGAAGGCGTCGAGATTGAAGGACACGATGGAGGCGCCGGACGACTGCGCCCCCCAGACGCCCTTGATGGCCGGATGCAGCCGCGCGATAGGTCCCGCCGCGCCAGTGACCAGACAGACGGCTGCGGCCTCACCGTTGCCCGCAGAAATGTCTGCCCACAGGGCCCGAGCTGCCGGCCGGTCGTGCAGGTAGACGTCCTGTCGCCGCTCGCTCTCGAGCGCGAAAATGACGTTCTGATCCTTCATCTCCTCCGGCCAAAACGGCGGGGCGAATTGCTCGGGTGACCAGTTGTCGAGAAAGTGCAGGAGAGCCAGGAGCCCGGAGTCCGCGGTCCCCAAGAGAGTGTCCCGATGCCTCTGGATGAAAGCGGCGTGCTCCTCGGCCGTCCGCTTGCCTTCGCCGGCGGTGACGCCGAGCACATAGGAGGTCTTGTCCCACAGGAAGTTCGGCGCGATGGCGACCGTGCGCTTCACGGGCTGCGGCACCTGCATCAGTCGCGGCGCTCTCTTCCTGCCCGTGCCGTCGCGCAGATCGGTCACGGAGGCGACGCTGCCATCCTCGTTCAGCGAGATGACGAAGCCGATCTTCTCGGTCGAGAAACCGAGGGGCGGCACGCTCGGAAGCCGGTCGTAGGCCTTGGCGAGGGATGCCAGAATGCTCATGGGGACCTTCGCAGTGCTTTGCGCCCATGCCCGCAACGGGCGGCGGGCAACGAAAGGTTCAGCGCAGAATGTCCGGCGAGCCGGGCCGGGGCACGCGCATCACGCCGCTGTCGAGCCGGGCGCGGAAGAACAGCGAGGGCCGCCCCTCGGCCTGATGGTCGATGTCCCACAGCATGAAGCCGAGGTCGCGCGCTCGGCCGAAGCCAAGATCGGCCGCCCTGTGTTCCGGTCGCGGTTCGGGCATGGGTGCACCGGGTGCGACGAGCGAGAACCGGGCGGCGAACTCCCGGGTGCCCAGGCAGGGCTGGTGGAAGCACTGGCCGCGCGCGGCGCGGCGGTTGAAGATGTCGAGGTGCTTGCCCTCGTTCTCCTCCGCATCCGCCCTGTCCGTCAGCTCGAAATGGGCTTCGATGACATAGGCGACATCGACGAGCACGGTGGCGGCGCGCTGTTGGCGCTTGTCTTCCACCTTGAGGGCAAGCCCCTCCAGGCTGCCGCGGTTCATCGCCGTCCGGACCGTGCCGGCGAGAATCTTGCTGCTCACCTCGTTGCGGCGGATGGACTGAAAGCGGATCGGCTTCAGCACGTGGATGGCGTCGATGACCCAGCGGATCGCCGGCTTCCAGTGGATCGCTTCCAGAATGCCGCGCGCCGCCGACGGGGTCATCACATCGTAGGAGACCCGCTCGACCTTCATCTCCGGGCGCGTAAAGCAAGCGTAATCGCCCGCGACGTGCAGCCGAATTCCGTAAGACACGATTGCCCCCAACCCCATAATGACCTGTCACAGCTTACATAAAGCCGCGCAGTTAAGTCATAAACACCTTATTCGAGCCCGGATTGCGCTCTCTTAAGCTTTGGAATCCAATTATACTCAATCGATGAGCGTCTGCGCCGAGCGCAACAATTAAATCTTGTTCCTTTCGGCGCACTTCGGCATCCGTCGCCGTCGTCGACTCCCACAGAATCTCCCGACAGATCGTCATCTTGCGCCGCGACTCGCGCGTCGGAAAATCCGACTCGATTGCAGCCTTATCGGCGCTTCCGAAATAGGTGCTCGAATCTGCCAGCTCGCTTCCGACATAAATCTTACCATTCTGCCATGTTATCTTATAGACAACCCTGAATCCTCTCATAAAAACAGCTCCGCATCAGCGGCGAAGAAACGAAACGCTTAATGTGGAGCAAATAGACCGCCATATGGCGATTCGCGCAAGTTCCCCTTGCAGTTCCCGCAATCGCGTCTCTGATCACATACTGCCAGAAAGCAGCGGTTAGGAAGCCCATGCTTCGACCTGCGGTCGCCCGATGCCGAATGGCCTCCAAAATCGCACCATTCGGCCAGACGACGCCGCTCGTACAAGCTCCCTGCTTCCTCCCTGCTTCGGCAGCTGATCGCCCTTGACCGGCAGTCTGCCTTTGCCCGCGCGCTCCAGAACCCGGAGCGCTCTGGAAGATCGGCGCGGGCCGCCCACTCCCTGAAATGGCCCTCCCGTTGCAGCGAATCGTGGCCGCCATCGCTGCCGTGTCGAGGATCAGCTTCATGCGGGTGGGCTGGATGTCCCAGGCGATATTGCAAGTAAGGTCCATCTCTGCTGACCGGAGGCGTCCTCGGAGGAGGCCAACCTCACACCATCCACTGCTCCAGCCCGAGATAATCTGCATCCTCCCACAAGAGGCCGACGTCGGGCCGATAGAGGCTTTCCCTCACCAGCACGGCGAACTGGTCGCCGCGGAACGTCTCTGCGCGAAAAACGACGTGACCGGCCGCCATGAGCTTTGCCCGCGACTGCGGCGGCACCTGCACGATGTAGGATTGCAGCTTCCGCGCCAGCACCCCGGAGGGGATGGCTTCGATGCCGAGCTTGTCCACGATCTCCTTCGCGTCTGGCGTATTCGCCACAATCACCGGCTCCATGCCGCTCTCGATCATGCGGAACTTTTCGGCAGCGCTCCGATAGGCGAAGTTCGTCTCGATGCCGTGCGCGCCCGGCCCCATGTGGAAGTCGGCAAGGATCGCCTCCCTGTCGACGCCCTCCGGCCCGACGCGCCAGTAGACCTCTCCGAAAAAGTCCGTCATCGCTGCGGGCGATAGAAGATCATCATTCCTGTGCTTGTGCGCAATGCGGCCGAAGTCACCGCTGAGGCTCTTGACTTCGGGCGGCGGCGGATGATCGGGCGCGATAAAGACGGTAACGACGCTCTCCTCCACCGGCCGCCGGCCCTCGCGGTTGCAGCGGCCCGCTGCCTGCGCCACCTGGTCCAGCCCTGCCTCGGCCCGCCACACTCTCGGGAAATCGAGATCAACACCGGCCTCCACCAGCGACGTCGCGATGACCCGGCAGGCGCGCCCGTCCTTCAGTCGCTGCCTGACTTCGGCAAGGGTCGCCCGCCGGTCGGCGGCATGCTGCCGGGTGGAAAGATGCACGAGCCCGTCGAGCCCGGCCTCCTGCGCCGCTCGATAGAGCGCGAGCGCGTGCTTGCGGCTGTTGACGATGACAAGCCCTTGCCGTTCCTCCGCCAAGGCGGCCACCAGCGCGGCATCGTCCATGTTGCCGGGGAACCGGAGCGTCACGCGCTTGAGCCGGCTCGCCAGCCTCTGCGGCTCGGGTGCCAGTTCGCGGCCGGCGAGCGGCAGGCCGGCGGGATGGCCCGCGGGAAAGTTGCCGGCGTCGAGCGCCGGCTGCGTCGCCGTGCACAGCACGATGCTGCACCCGTAGTTCGCGGCGAGTTCCCTGAGTGCTGCAACGGCCGGCGCCAGCAAGGGGCGCGGCAGCGTCTGCGCCTCGTCGAGAATGATGATGCTGCCGGCGATGTTGTGCAGCTTGCGGCAGCGTGCCGGGCGGGCGGCAAACAGGCTCTCGAACAATTGCACATTGGTGGTGACGACGACGGGGGCGGCCCAGTCCTCCATGGCGAGCTTCAGCTTGTCCCGGCCCGCCGCTTCGCCGTCCGCCGCGCAGGGCTCTCGGCGCCCTGCCCGCCCTTCGTCGATGGCCGAGTGATGCTCAAGCACGACCTCATCGCCCAGTATGTCGCGGAAGATCGCAGCCGTCTGGTCGATGATGGACGTGAAGGGAATGGCGTAGATGATGCGCCGGTGGCCGTGGGCCCTGGCATGGTCGAGCGCGAAGCCGAGCGAAGCGAGCGTCTTGCCGCCGCCGGTCGGTACGGTGAGCGTGAACAGGCCGGGCGCCTCGCCGGCCCGCTCCCGCACATGGTCCAGCACGGTGCTGCGCAAGCTGTTGACAGGCGTATCGCCATTGCGCAACGCGCCCATGCGCCGCTCGTAGGCAGCCAGCAGATCCGGAAGAACGGTCTGCAGTGCCGGCCAATGGCGGTCGACCTCTCGCCCCTCGATGCGGCTGTAGAACGCCTCGGTATCCTTGAAATCGGCATCGACGAGGCAGGAGAAGAGCATGCGGCCGAGAAAGGCGAACTGGAAGGCGAGCCGCGCCCGCGCCGCCTTCTGCGCAGCCGGCGTCGCCCCGGTGGGTGGCGGCGGCTCCCAGAGGAAGGCCGGCAGGAGCCCGTTCGCATCAGGCATGATCTCCTCGCGCCAGACCGGATCGAGAGCGGTGGAGGAGACATTCTTCAGCCGGTCGGAAAGCGTGGCGAAGCTCTCTTTCTGTTTGCTCCGCCTGTCGGGCAGGCCTGCATGGTGCCCTGCTATGGCGTAGGCGATGAGCTCGGCGATGACCCTGTCCGCGCCATTGGCCATTTCAAGAACCAGAGCAGCCCCTGCCGTCGAGTGGTCGACCCGCTCCCTGCCGCCGGCGAGCCGTGCCAGGAAGTCGGGCGTGTACTTGCCGATGTCATGAAGAAGACCGGCGAGCCGTGCAGCTTTGTCCGCTCCGAAAGCTGCGCCGTTGGCTGCTGCGCGCCTGGCTGTCTCTTCCAGATGCTCGCGCAGGGGCTGCCAATTGCAGCGGCGCCCGTCTTTTGTTGAATGTGCGTAATACATTTCGTCCCTCGGCAGTTCCTGATACGCTACCGGAGCCCATTGTGTGCATACTGGAATGACACCCGCAGCTCTGAATCGAAAGCAGCCTTCTGCCCGGGCCGAGGGAAAATGTGTGGCCTGTGGTGACCAATCTGCACATGACGGCGGTGGCACGGGGCTGTGACGGTCAGCGCACTGCACAGTCCCAATGACGTGCTCCCTTGGAATCGGGCGAGCACTACAAAGTCGGTCGAAGCGATGACCTTGAGCGCCGCGTGAAGGAAGTCCGTATCGCGCTGCCCGAAGCCGTGACCCTTGTTCATGCGATACGCACGGACGACCCGGCCGGGATCGAGGCATATTGGCATCGGCGGTTCGCCGACCGGCGCGCGAACGGCGAATGGTTCAAGCTCGCCCCGTCCGATGTGGCGGTCTTCAAGCGCCGGAAATTTCAGTAGGAACGAGAAGAGAACAAGCGGCCCCGACAACGGTCGAGAAGGATTGTCCAAGTCCGAAGTTACGAGCACGAGCGCCCTTCGACCGCGTGATCAAGCGCGTCGTCGAGGTTGATCCAAAGGCAAGAGCCCACGTCGCGGCCCGTTTTCATGCACGAGAAGCCGTCTCGACTCGGCCGGGTATCAGGCAAGCCGTATTCGCGAAAACCCGGCAGGCGCCCGCCTTAACCCCGTTAGCGATCAGGTCGGCGCGCACGGTCGAGTCGGGCGCCCGCTTGATCTGAACGGCCGTCGGGAGGTGGGCTCACGCGACGGCGCCGGGCGAGCCGGCAAAGGCGGGCGAGGTCATGAGAACCGCAAGAGCGGCGATCGATGGAACGCGGCGCATGTAGACCCCCCGAGTCTTGGGGAATGCTAACCCGCAAGAACTTGACTTGGCAATTCACGAGCCAAACGGGCCGACGGCAACGCTTATTGCGTCACCATTGCGCCAATTCACATCATTAGCCGGAAAATGAGGCCGAAAGCCTTGCTGCGCTTGGCGCTCCCTAGGGGACTCGAACCCCTGTTTTCGCCGTGAGAGGGCGACGTCCTAGACCGCTAGACGAAGGGAGCGTCTGCGCGTGAGCCGCTCCTATATAGGGAGGTCGGCGGCCGTTCAAGCCTTCTTGCCACCGGTCCCGCACAAATTCACAGGCGGGATGCGCGAGGAGTGGTCGGCGGGCATCGGCTGTGGGCGCACTTCGTGCTAACGCTGCGGGTTGCGGAACAGCAGATGTGGCGGCTCGGGCGGCGCGAGACGAGGAAAGGTGCGGGGGGCGATGGACGCGACGAACGCGGCAGGAAGCGGGGGCACGCTGCGCCGCTTCGTGGTGGCAGCCGATCAGGCGGGGCGGCTCGACCGCATGCTCGCCGCCGCCGCGGCCGAGCTGTCGCGCAGCCGCCTGCAGCAGCTCATCAAGGCCGGCCACGTCACGCTCGACGGGCAAACGGTGACCAACGCCAAGCATAAGGTGACGGCCGGCATGCAGGTCGCGCTCACCCTGCCCGAGGCCGTGCCTCCGGAACCCGCGCCCGAGGCCATCCCGCTCACCATCATCTATGAGGACGAGGATCTCGTCGTCATCGACAAGCCAGCCGGCCTCGTCGTGCACCCTGCCCCCGGCAATGAGACGGGCACGCTCGTCAACGCCCTCATCGCCCATTGCGGAGACACACTCTCCGGCATCGGCGGCGTGAAGCGGCCGGGCATCGTGCATCGGCTCGACAAGGACACCTCCGGACTGATGGTGGTGGCAAAGACCGACCGCGCCCATCAGGCGCTCTCCGCCCAGTTCGCCGACCACGGCCGCACCGGCCCTCTGGAGCGCGCCTATCTCGCCGTCGTCTGGGGCGTTCCGGCGCCCCAGCGCGGCAGCGTCGTCGCCCCGATCGACCGCTCGCCGCGCAACCGCGAGAAGATGGCCGTGGTGCCGGAGGGGCGCGGCCGCACGGCGATCACCCACTACGCCGTCGAGCAGGTTTTCGCCGCCGCCACGGGGCAGGAACCGGTCGCGAGCCTCGTGCGTTGTCACCTCGAGACGGGCCGCACCCACCAGATCCGCGTGCACATGGCGCATATCGGCCATCCCCTCCTGGGCGATGCCCTGTATGGCAGCGGCTTCCGCACCAAGGCGAACCGCCTTGACGATGCGGCTCGCGAGCGCCTCGCCGCCCTCGCGCGGCAAGCGTTGCACGCGACGCTCCTCGGCTTCGCCCATCCCGCAACGGGCGAGCCGCTGCATTTCGAGAGCGAGCCGCCCGCGGATCTCGCGGCGCTCATCGCCGCCCTGAGCGGCAACCGTCACGATTGAGACCGATCGGCCCGACGCAGCCGTGTGCGCCAGCGCACATGGCGGACGGGGGCGAGGGGGCAGACTGCTGATTGAAACGACCGGATCAGGGCCCTTTTTCGGCCATGGTCCGCACGACTATAATGACCAGGACGAACGGTCGGCCATCTGGCGGCCGTTCGTGACCCGCCTCAGAAGGGGGTCGACAGGAGGTTTCGATGGCCACTTCCGCACTGCCGGTTCTCGCCAACGAGGGCGGCCTTACCCGCTACCTCGAGGAGATCCGCCGGTTCCCCATGCTGGAACCGTCCGAGGAGTACATGCTCGCCAAGCGCTGGCGCGAGCACGGCGACCGCGAGGCGGCGCACAGGCTCGTCACCTCTCATTTGCGCCTCGTGGCAAAGATCGCCATGGGCTACCGTGGCTATGGCCTGCCCATCGCCGAGGTCGTATCGGAGGGCAACGTCGGCCTCATGCAGGCCGTGAAGCGCTTCGAGCCCGACAAGGGCTTCCGCCTCGCCACCTACGCCATGTGGTGGATCAAGGCCGCCATTCAAGAGTACATCCTGCGCTCGTGGTCCCTCGTGAAGATGGGGACGACCGCGAACCAGAAGAAATTGTTCTTCAACCTGCGCAAGGCCAAGGGCCGCATCTCCGCCTATGACGAAGGCGACATGCGCCCCGAGCAGGTCAAGAGCATCGCCACCCGCCTCGGGGTGCCCGAGCAGGACGTGGTCGAGATGAACCGCCGCCTCGGCGGCGATGCCTCGCTCAACGCGCCGCTCCGGCAGGACGGCGACGGCGAGTGGCAGGACTGGCTTGTCGACGACAGCGCCGACCAGGAGGCGATCCTCGTCCAGGAGGAGGAGGGGCAGAACCGCCTCGCCGCCCTGCGCGAGGCCCTCGGCGTGCTCAACGAGCGCGAGCGCCGCATCTTCGAGGCGCGCCGCCTGCAGGACGAACCCATCACGCTCGAGGAGCTGTCGACGGAATTCGGCGTCTCGCGCGAACGCGTGCGGCAGATCGAGGTTCGCGCCTTCGAAAAGGTGCAGGAAGCGGTGAAGCGGAATCTCGCCAAGCGCGAGATCCCGCATGCGGCGCTCGCCGCATCGGCCTGACCGCCGGAAGGCCACGACCGTCACGAGACAACGCGGCGCCACGGCGCCGCGTTTGTCTTTGTGGCTTCGTCAGGGCGCGATGCTCCTGCGGGGGCTCCCTTTCACCCGCGCCGCCGCCGCTCCACGGCGACCGCGTCAATGGCAGCCGCGCCTCAGTTCCACTGGCGGAACGCCTCTGCGATGGCCTGGTCTCCCGACAGCCCCTTCTCGAAGGCGAGTACGGCGCGCCGCCCACTGCCGAAGCGGATCGGAATGTCGATCCAGCTCCGGCTCCTGAGCAGCTCGGTGTTGCGGTCGATATCGGCCTTGAGGTTCGACAGCCCGACCAGGAAGAGGTTCTCCGTCACGGGAACGGGCAGGCCCGACAGGGGCGCGCCACGCGCCGCCTCGTCCGTCTTGAGCTGTGGGACGCCCACGTCGCGCACCACGCGGTCGGCCGCCCCTGTATTGCGGAATGACATGTCGAGGGTATGCGACGCAGGCAGCGTCGCATCCGTATTGCGCCGGATGGTCAGCGACAGGGAAAGCCCGAGCTCTGGTATCTCCACGTCGGCGCGGACCACCGTCTCGAGCGGCTGACCCTGCCCCGGATTGATGGCATCGAGGCGCCAGACGACACGCCCGCCCGTAGCCTTGGGCGCCTGCGCACCATCCATTTCTTCGTAGAGGATGGCCCGCTGCGAGACGGGAATGTCGGCCCGCGGGCCGACCGCGGGGGCACCGGGCGCCTGGCCGCCGGCAGCCGGCCTTGCCGATGCGGTCCTCTCCGCGGGCTGTGCCGGCGGCTCGCCGCCGACCCGGTCGCTGAACTTGCGCTCGGCGTCGGGCCGCGCTTCTTCACTGGCCGTCACGGAGGTCTCGCGCCGGAACTCCGTCGGATCGTCGCGCAAGAGCCACGCGGCGCCAGCGATCGCCACAACGACGATGCCGAGCACGCTGGCGACGATCACGCGGCGGCGTCGATGCGCGTTGTCGGCTCCCGGCCGCAGCGGGTCGAGACGAGGGCGCTCGCGCAGGGGCGCGTCGGCGTCGACAGGTACGGCCTCGGTTTCCGCTTGCGACCGAGGCGAGGAACCCTCCGTCTCGGCGCCCTTGCGGGCTTTGCCGGCGTCATCCTGCTGCCGGAAGACGGCCGGGTCGTGCGGATCATTGGCGAAATCCGGCTCGGGCATCGGTTCCGCCGCCGGCACCGGGCGTGGGGGCGACGGCTCCAGACGCGCGGCCGCGGGCGACGCCGGCACTGGCGGGCGCGCCTGCTCGGCCTCGATGCGGCGGATCACCTCGTCGAGCGCCAGGCGCTCGCGCGCGATCTCGGCCTCCGAGAGCGGCGGATCGAGCGAGCGAAGCTGCGCCGTGAGCGCCTCGCGCGCCCGATCGAAGATCATGCGCCGCGCTTCGGGCGTGTTCTCGGGCAGGCCGGACACCGCCCGGGACAGCAAGGGATAGTAGTCAGCCATCAGCGTACGACTCTCCCAGGTCTTCTCCCCCGTCAACCCTCGAAGGGATTGTGGACGAGAATGGTGTCGTCCCGCTCGGGGCTCGTGGAGAGGAGCGCGACGGGTGCGCCGATCAGTTCCTCGATGCGGCGGACGTATTTGATCGCCTGTGCCGGCAGATCGGCCCAGGAGCGCGCCCCGGCCGTCGAGCCGGACCACCCCTCGATCTCCTCGTAGATCGGCTCGACACGCGCCTGCGCGCCCTGGCTCGCGGGCAGGTGGTCGATCTCGCGGCCGTCGAGCCGGTAGCCGACGCAGACCTTGATGGTGTCGAAGCCGTCGAGGATATCGAGCTTGGTGAGCGCGATGCCGTCGATGCCGGAGGTGCGCACCGTCTGGCGCACGAGCACGGCGTCGAACCAGCCGCAGCGGCGCTTGCGCCCGGTCACCACGCCGAACTCGCGGCCGCGCTGGCCGATGAGCTCGCCCGTCTCATCGAAGAGCTCGGTCGGGAACGGCCCCTCGCCCACCCGCGTCGTGTAGGCCTTGGCGATGCCAAGCACATAGCCGATTGCCTTCGGGCCGAGGCCGCAGCCTGTGGCCGCCTGCCCGGCCACGGTGTGCGAGGAAGTGACGAAGGGATAGGTGCCGTGGTCGATGTCGAGCAGCGCCCCCTGCGCGCCCTCGAACAGGATGCGCTTGCCGGCGCGGCGCTCGTCGTCGAGCAGGCGCCACACCGCGTCCATATAGGGCAGGACCCTGGGCGCGAGGGCCGCGAGTTCGTCGTAGATCGCCGTGGCCGAGAACTCCTCGAGGCCGAAGCCACGGCGCAGGGCATTGTGATGGGCGAGCAGGCGCTCGATCTTCGCCGGCAGGCTGTCGAGATCGGCCAGGTCCATGAGGCGGATGGCGCGCCGGCCCACCTTGTCCTCGTAGGCCGGGCCGATGCCACGGCGCGTCGTGCCGATCTTGGTGCCGGAGCCGGAGGTTTCGCGCAGGGCGTCGAGCTCGCGGTGCAACGGCAGGATCAGCGAGGCGTTGTCGGCAATGCGCAGATTGTCGTGCGTGATGCTGACACCCTGGGCCGACAGCCGCTCGATCTCGTCGACGAGCGCTTGCGGATCGAGCACGACGCCGTTGCCGATGACGGCGAGCTTGCCCGGCCGCACCACGCCCGAAGGCAGGAGCGACAGCTTGTAGGTCTCCCCGTCGATGACGAGCGTGTGCCCGGCGTTGTGCCCGCCCTGGAAGCGGACAACGACATCCGCCTGCTCGGACAGCCAATCGACGATCTTACCCTTGCCCTCGTCGCCCCACTGGGCGCCGACAACGACCACGTTCGCCATATTCGTCCCAGGATCTTCCTCGGCAGCCGGCTGTCGCGAGATGCCGGCCGACCGGCCCCTGACATGACAAACCCCGGCGCAAGGCCGGGGTTCCTTGCAGCCTCTCATCGGCCATCGGGCGCGTCAGGTCAAGCGGCGACGCCGCCGCAGCCCCGAGAAGATGGCAGCTTCAGCGCGCCGGCTGCGGGGGCGCGACAGGGCGCGGCTCCATCAGGAGTTCCCGGTCCGCCGGCCACTTCAGGCGATAGGCGAGCCGGATCTCACGCTGCTCGCCCGCGGCGTAGTCATAGGTCCAGACCATGACGCCGCGCCGGTCGCCCACGGACTTCTCGGTCGGCGGCGTGCCCTGCGGCAGCGCCTCGACGGTGATGGCGGCATTCTCGGAATAAGGCATGCGGTCGAGAATCGTGATGCGCATCGGGAAGGCGTGCAGATTCCTGACCGTGGTCTTGAATTCGCGCTGGTCACTGCGCGTCGAGCCGAGGAAGCCCGGCTCGTTCTCCCGCCGGCGCTCGGCGACGCGCGTCACCTTGACCTTGTCGTCGGCCCCGAAGCCGAGCTCCACCTTGTCGCCCGGGGCGACGAGCGGCAGGGTTCCCCGTCCGACGAAGACGCCGTCGCGGTGCAGCGCAACCTCTCCGGGCAGCAGGGGCATGTCGTCCTCATTGACGAATGAGGCCTGGAGGTAGGCCGTCTCGTCGAGGACCGGAACCGCCTTGACGGAGAGCGCCGGCGCAAGCGTCCGGCTCGCCACGCGGAAGGATCTGGTCGCGCCCTCGCGCGGGACGTCGACGCGCCCGGGCAGCACGAAGGAGGCCTGGAAAACGCCGACGTCGGCGATGGCCTCCCGCTCCGCAGCGGCGACCGCCTGATCGGCTGTTTCGCCCGCAGGCGCCGGCCCGGACGTCATTGGCGGGTGGGGCAACGACTCGGCGCGCCGGAGGGCGCCGGGCGGAGCAGCGCCGCGCTCGTAGGCCACGGGCGGCTCGTAGAAGGCGACGAGGGCCGGTGGCAGGTCGGGCGCGGCCGTGCCGCGTGCGACGCGGACGGTCGAGACCGTCAGGGCGACGTCCGCCCAGTCCTCGCCGGTGCGCTGGATGACCTGGGCGCGGCGGACGAGCTCGAGCGCGGGCTTGGTCGTTCCGCCGCCAGTGTCGAGCCGCACGTCGTAGAGCGGGCGCCAGCTCACCCCGCCGACGCGATAGGTGAGGCTGAGCGTGCCCTTGACGGGCGCCGCAGCCTCCAGCGACACGATCACGTCCAGACGCGGCGCGCCGGCATCGGCGGCCCGTGGCCGCGCCCGCTCCAGCGCCTCGATCTCGGCGGCGATGTCGCGCGCCCGGCCCCTGAGGCCGCGCAGGTCCTCGTTGACCTGGGCAAGGGCGGTGCCGATGGCGTCCCAGGCTGCCGGCCACTGGGCCACCTCGAGCGGCTTCGACTCCGGCGAGAGCTTTTCCGGGCCCGCCTGCGCATAGCGCGTGATCGCGGCCTTCTTGCCCTCGGCCGCCTCGATCTTGCCGGCGAGGCCCTCGTGCGCGTCCCTGAGCGTCCTGAGCCGCGCCGCGATCGTCGGGTCGAGCCCGCCCTTCGGGTCACCCGCCACGGCCCGCGTTTCCACGGCGCCGATGGAGAAGCGCCCCGTCCCCTCCCCTGCGACGCGAATGGAGGCGGGGTCGATCGCCCCGGGCAGAGCCTTCAGCACAAGCGTGGTCGCCCCCGCGGGCAGATCGATGGTGGCGATGCGCGTCACGCTCGCACCATCGGGGTGAACGGTGACGCGATCGATGCGGGCTGTCGTTTCGATGTCGGCGGCGTGTGCAGGCAAGGCGATCAGGATGAAAAGGCCAATCGGGGAAGCGGAGCGCATCAAGACCTCCGAGCGGAATAACAGCCCCTTAATTCACTCGCTCGATTTGAGGTTTCTTTGCGACGCTTCCACAGGCGCGCCGGCCCCGCCGGACGGCTCAGGCCCGGCCGCGCTCGCTCTTTGCGGGCAGGACGCGGTGGCGCACGAAATTGCGGATCTCCGTCGTGCGCAGCAGGGGATCGAGCACCTGGGCGTCGAGGCCGTGACGCCACGCAAGATCGCCGCGGGTGGGCTCGCGGTCGAGCGCAAGGAGGTCGGCCACATAGGAGCGCACATCGTCCTCGCTGCGGCAGAAGCCCTCGGCCACGAGCGGCCCGGTCATGCGGCCGAGGATGGCGGCAAGCTCGGCAAGGGAGAACTCGGGGTGGTACTGCACGCCCCAGAAGAGGCCGCCGTCGTGGCGGATCTCGGCGGCCTGGATGCCGACGTCGTTCTTCGCGACGATGATCGCCCCTTCCGGCACCGCGGCGACCGCGTCGAGATGGACAGCCGGCGCATCGAAGGCCTCCGGCCGACCGGCGAGCAGCGCATGGCCCTGCCCGTCCGCCGTGCGGACGATGCGGCGGGCAATGCCGACCTCGCGCCCCTGCGGATTGACGGCGACCGTGCCATAGGCCGCGACCGTCGCCACCTGCAGCCCCCAGCAGGAGCCGAAGGATGGCGTGCCCGAGGCGTAGACGGCGCGCATCAGCTCGATCTGGCGCGCGACCGCCGGTTCAGGATCATAGGCATGCAGCGCCGAGCCCGTGACGACGATGCCGTCGTAGGATGCGAGGCCCTCGCCCGTGGGCAGGTTGGCGCCCTCGTCGGCGGGAAAGCACAGGTCGCACACCGCGTCCGGCATGATGGCCTGCAGGGTGGCGGCGTAGGATTCGGAATAGGTGGCGCCGAAACTCGCCTTGTGGGCGGCGCGCCCGTCGCGCGTATTGCCTTCGACGACGAGGAAGCGCAGAGCCATCAAACCCTCCGAAAGCCGCATTCCGCCCATGCGTCTACGGGGCTAACGCGCGGGCGGCAAGCAGCTTAGATCACCCATATGCCTGTAGCGCGCACCAGCCCGGAGCCGCAGGCATGATCGACATTCGACGAGGCGTGGCAGGATAGGGGCAGCGTGGCGGTCCGTGCATTGCCCCCTCCCGCTTCCGTGCCGCCGCTCCCCTGCCGTCCACTGCGGATATTGCGCGTGACCACGATTTTTCGCCGCCTCGGCCGTGGGCTCTATGGCCAGGCCTATCTGCTGCTCGCGCTGACCACGCTGATGTGGGCAGGCAATTCCATCGCCGGCAAGCTTGCGGTCGGCGAGATCTCGCCCATGGCCATGACCTGCCTGCGCTGGGTGATCGTCTGCGCGGTCCTGGCCGTCGCTGCCGGCGGGCAGATCCGTGCCGAATGGCGGGCGCTCCTGCCGGCCTGGCGCTCCATCCTGCTCATGGGCACCTTCGGCTTTACCGGCTTCAACGCCCTGTTCTACGCCGCGGCCCACTATACGACCGCGATCAACATCTCGATCATCCAGGGGGCGATCCCCATCGTCGTGCTCGTCGGCGCCCTCATCTTCTTCGGCACGCGCATCCTGTGGCTGCAGATGGTGGGCGTCGTCGCCACGCTCATCGGCGTGGCGATCACTGCAACGCACGGCGAGCTCGCCATGCTCGCGAGCCTCGGTCTCAACGCCGGCGACCTGTCGATGCTGCTCGCGAGCGTTTTCTATGCCGGCTACACGCTTGCCCTGCGCAATCGTCCCAAGGTATCCGGTCTCGTCTTCTTTGCGGCCTTGGCGGGCGTCGCCTGCCTGACCTCCATCCCCCTGCTCGTCGCCGAGATCGTGACCGACCGGATCGCGTGGCCGACGGGCGAGGGTCTCGCCATCCTCGCCTATGTCGCCTTCTTTCCCTCGCTCCTGTCGCAACTCCTCTACATGCGCGGCGTCGAATTGATCGGCCCGGGGCGCGCCGGCCTCTTCATCAATCTCCTGCCGATCTTCGGCGCCCTGCTCGCCGTCCTCATCCTCGGCGAGCCCCTGCGGCCCTATCACGCGGCCGGCCTTGCCCTCGTCCTCGGTGGCATCTGGGTGGCGGAGCGGGCCGGCAAGACGGGCTGCTGAGGGCCGGGACGCCCCCATCCCGACCGACGAAAAATCCCCGGCGCACGCGCCGGGGATTTCCTAAGACCCGCCTGGCCCCAAGGGATCAGAAGGCAAGCGCCTTGGCCTGCTTCACCCCCGGGATCGTCTGGATCTTGTCGAGCACCGCGCCGGGCACGGCGCCGTCCACCTCGACGAGCGCGATGGCCGAGCCGCCAGGCGCATCGCGGCCGAGCGCGAAGGTGGCGATATTGATGCCGGCATCGCCCAGCAGGCCCGCGAAGCGGCCGATGAAGCCGGGCTTGTCCTCGTTCGTCACATAGATCATCGAGGGCGCGAACTCGGCGTCGACCGTGATGCCCTTGATGTTGACGATGCGCGGGCGGCCATTGGCGAAGACCGTGCCGGCGACCGAGCGCTCCTGCCGCTCGGTGACGACGGTCAGCGTGATGAGCGCGTCATAGTCGTGCTCGGCCTCGCGAATCGTCTCCTCGACGACGATGCCGCGCTCCTTGGCGACAACGGGCGCGGACACCACGTTCACGTCCTGCAGCATCGGCCGCAGGAGGCCGGCGATGGCGGCCGAGGTCAGCGCCTTCGTCTTCAGGTGCGCCACGGAGCCCTCGTAGGTGATGTGGACGCTCTTGATGCCGCTCTCGGTGAGCTGCCCGGCGAAGGAGCCGAGTTTCTCCGCTAGCGCGATGAAGGGCTTCAGCTTGGGCGCCTCCTCCGCCGTGATCGAGGGGAAGTTCACGGCGTTCGAGATGGCGCCACGCAGGAGATAGTCCGACATCTGCTCGGCAATCTGCAGGGCGACGTTCTCCTGCGCCTCGGTGGTGGCGGCGCCGAGGTGGGGCGTGCAGACAACGTTCGGGTGGCCGAAGAGGGGGTTCTCCGTCGCCGGCTCCACCGAGAACACGTCGAAGGCCGCCCCCGCCACATGGCCCTCGTCGAGCGCCTTGCGCAGCGCCGCCTCGTCGACGAGCCCGCCGCGGGCGCAGTTGACGATGCGTACGCCCTTCTTCGTCTTGGCGAGATTCTCGGCGGAGAGGATGTTCCGCGTCTTCTCGGTGAGCGGCGTGTGCAGGGTGATGATGTCGGCGCGGGCGAGGAGATCGTCGAGCTCGACCTTCTCGACGCCAAGGTCCAGCGCGCGCTCCGGCGAGAGGAAGGGATCGTAGGCAACGACCTTCATACGCAGGCCAATGGCGCGCTCGGCAACGATGGAGCCGATATTGCCGCAGCCGATGATGCCGAGCGTCTTGCCGGTGATCTCGACGCCCATGAAGCGGTTCTTCTCCCACTTGCCGGCCTGGGTGGAGACGTCGGCTGCGGGGATCTCGCGTGCGAGCGCGAACATCATGGCGATGGCGTGTTCGGCCGTGGTGATGGAATTGCCGAAGGGCGTGTTCATCACGATGATGCCCTTCGCCGTCGCCGCGGGAATGTCGACATTGTCGACGCCGATGCCGGCGCGGCCGATCACCTTCAGATTCCTGGCCGTCTCCAGAATCTTCGGCGAGACCTTGGTGGCCGAGCGGATGGCGAGGCCGTCGTAGTTGCCGATGATCTCGGCGAGCTTGTCCTTGTCCTTGCCGAGGTTGGGCTGGAAGTCGACCTCGATGCCGCGGTCCTTGAAGATCTGCACGGCGGCGGGCGACAGGGCGTCGGAAATGAGAACCTTGGGAGCCATGGGAGAGCCCTTGAAACGATGCGCGTGCTGCACCTCGCTCCTTGCCGTCATCGGGCCTCGCCCGGTGATCGCGGCAGGAATGGGCAGCGTCGGGATGGGGCATGGCCGGGCCGCGCCCGGCCATGGAGTCGGGTCGTGACGCGTCAGGCCGCGGCGGCGAGCTTCGCCTTCTCGGCGGCGAAGGCCCAGTCGAGCCAGGCCGTCAGGGCCTCGAGGTCGGCCGCCTCCACGGTCGCGCCGCACCAGATGCGCAGGCCAGGCGGGGCGTCGCGATAGGCGCCAATGTCATAGGCCACGCCCTCCTTGTCGAGCGCCGAGACGATGCCCTTGGCGACCGCGGCCACGGCCTCCGGTCCCTTGGCCACGACGTCGGGATCGACGATGGAGAGGCAGACAGAGGTGTTGGAGCGCGTCGCCGGGTCCCTGGCGAGGTTCGCCACCCACGGCGTCTTCTCGACCCAGTCGAAGAGGACGCGGGCATTGGCATCCGCCTTGGCGCGCAGCGCGGGCAGGCCGCCGAGGTCGCGCGCCCAGACGAGGGCGTCGATATAGTCCTCGACGCAGAGCATCGACGGCGTGTTGATGGTCTCGCCCTCGAAGATGCCCTCGATGAGCTTGCCGCCCTTCGTCATGCGGAAGATCTTGGGCAGCGGCCAGGCGGGCGTGTAGGTCTCGAGGCGCCCGACAGCACGCGGGGACAGAATCAGCATGCCGTGCGCCGCCTCGCCGCCGAGGACCTTCTGCCAGGAGAAGGTGACGACGTCGAGCTTCGCCCAGTCGAGATCCTGGGCGAAGGCGGCGGAGGTCGCGTCGCAGATGACGACGCCCTCGCGGTCGGCCGCGATCCAGTCGGCATTCGGCACGCGCACGCCCGAGGTCGTGCCGTTCCAGGTGAAGACGACGTCGCGCGTCCTGGTGTCGACCCCGCCGAGGTCCGGCAGTTCGCCGTAGGGAGCCTTGATGACGCGGGCGTCCGTGAGCTTGAGCTGCTTGACGACGTCGGTGACCCAACCCTCACCGAACGACTCCCACGCCAGCATGTCGACACCGCGCGCGCCCAGCATCGACCACAGCACCATCTCCACGGCGCCGGTGTCGGACGCCGGCACGATGCCGATGCGGTAATCCGCCGGCACGCGCAGGACCTCGCGCGTGAGATCGATGGCCTCTTTCAGCTTGGCCTTGCCGATCTTGGCGCGGTGGGAGCGCCCGAGCGGCGCATCGTCGAGAGCCTGGAGGTTCCAGCCGGGGCGCTTGGCGCAGGGGCCGGACGAAAAATGCGCGCACTGAGGGCGCGCGGCGGGCAGAGTCTTCGCCATGTCGTTCCATCCTTGCAGATGGGCGCTTCCCGTTGGGGGGAAGTGTCCCGCCGCCGGGGATAGGCGACGTGGGCCTCGGCGTCAATCGGCATTTTTGGCGACCATGGACGCTGCACTGAAAATGACGATGGCGGGCTGAGGCCCGCCATCCGCTCCCGCCCGCGGTGCAGGGCCGTGTTGCGGGCCCGATCAGCCGTCGATCAGGTAGCGCAGGCCGAAGCGAATCTCGTGCTGCTGCAGGTCCTTGAGACGGACGATGCCGCCCGCCGCGTCCGACAGGGTGCGCGCCTCGCCGAGGTTCATGTAGCGATAACCGATGTCGAGCTTCAGCTCGCTCGTCACGTCGATGGCGGTGCCGGCCATGAGCGCCCAGGCAAAATTGTAACGCCGGTCGTTGCCATAGAGCGTCGTTACCGCCAGGGCGCCACCGCTCGTGTAGACGTCGACCGCGGCCTTCTTGAGCTCGTTCCCGGCGATGCCGATGCCGGCGCCCACATAGGGCGTAAAGCCCGACCAGTTGCCGAGGTCGACATAGCCGTTGGCCATCACCGCCCACGACTGCAGGTCGCCGCGATCGTTCCAGGTGCCGCCTCCGGCGACCGGCGTGACCGCCCGGAAGTCACGCGACCAGTAGTAGTCGCCGGTCACGTCGGCGCGGAGCCAGTTCGTGAACTTGTAGCCGAAGCCGCCGCCGACGGAGCCGCTCTTGTCGAGCTTCTCGCCGGCGAGCGGGATCCCCGCATAGGAAGCCTTGGGGGCTACCGGAATGGCGTAGCCGACGTCGCCGCGCAGGTACCAGCCGGAGCCGATCTCGACGAAATCGGGCCGACCCGCCGGCTCCAGCACGGGCGGCGGCGGCAAGTCCGCGGCCTGCGCGGCCCCTGCTGCGAGCGAGACGAGGCCCGCGGCCACGGCGATCTTCATGCTACCCATGAAGCAAGTCCTTCGTTGCGCCGAGCAGGCCGCGCGGCCCGCCGAGATGTTCCACGGCATGACGATGCACGGGACTGGTTAAGACCCACTTAACCTTAACGGGCGATTGCGGCAGGCGCGGCGGGTCCAGGCCCCTGGTGCGACCTCGCGGCGCCATGAAACGAAGGACGGCGCGGGCCATCACCCGCGCCGTGCCGCAGCGTTCGGAGTGCCGATCAGTATTTCGCGACCACAGGCGGCAGTGCGGCCGGGATCGCCGGCGCCCCGAGCATCCAGCGCAGGCCTACCTTGAAGTCGTGCGAGGACAGGTCCTTGAACTGCATCGGATTGTAGACCTGGTTCACGCCGTCGAAGCGGATGATGTCGCCGCTCTTGCCATCGCCGAGATGCAGGTAGCGGTAGCCGAAGTCGAGCGCGACGCTCGGCGTGAGCTGGTAGGCGAGACCCGCATAGAGCGCCCAGGCGAAGTTCCATTCCGACCCGTCACGACCGGCATAGCCGCCGCCCCGCGTCTCGGGATTGACGTCGCGGAAGTCGTGAATCGTGTTGTAGGCGCCGCCGATGCCGGCCCCGACGTAAGGTGTCAGTCCAGACCAGGTGCCGAGGTCGATATAGGCGTTGGCGAGAACCACCCACTCGGTCTTGCTGCCCGTGTAGATGTCGCTGGCGGAAGGCTCGTTGGGATTGAACGGCCTGTAGACGTCGCGGCCCTTGAAGGCTGACCGCCCGCGGTATTCGCCCGTGAGGTCGGCACGGAACCAGCTGTTCACCTGATAGCCGGCGCCGAGAACGAAGAAGGGGGCCGCATCGAAACTCTTGTCGGTCGTGGTGACCGACGCCGCGGTGTCGTAGAGCACGTTGTAGAGCTTGTCGACACGCTGGTTGCTGACGCCGATATCGCCGCGCAGATACCAGCCGCCTCCGATCTCGACGGGCGCTGCCACCGGCGCCGGGTCGGGGACGTAGATCGGCATGTCGGCGGCGATCGCCGTCGTGCTCACACCCGCCGTCACGGCACCGGCGAGGACAAGGGTGGACTTGAGGCCGCCCATCGAGATTTTCCCTTCGCATGGGCGTGAGACGCGCGACGGGCCCCACGCAAACTGGTAACGCCGCGGACATTCTCAGAAGAACCTTAAGAGCGACTTAACCCTAACACTTAACCGCGTTTGTTTACGTTGCGTCGGCCAAGCAGAGCGCATGAAAAAGCCGGTGCGCTCTTCATGGCGCACCGGCCCATCGACATGCCCGGCCATCTGCCGGACCGCCGGCCGCCGTTCAGGCGGCAGCGTGCATCAGGGCGTCGACGACGTCGTCGACAACGCGCTCGACGAGATCGCGGTCGTCACCTTCCGCCATCACACGGATCACGGGCTCCGTGCCCGACGGCCGTATCACGAGCCGGCCCTGCGCACCCAGGCGCAGACGCGCCGCCTCAATTGCAGAGGACACGGATTCGGCGTCCAGCGGCCGCCCCTGCTTGTAGCGCACGTTCTTGAGGATCTGCGGCAGGGGTTCGAAGCAGTGGCAAACCTCGCTCACCGGCTTCTGCTGGCGCCTGACGACGGCGAGGAGCTGGAGCGCGGCCACGAGGCCGTCTCCCGTCGTCGTATAGTCGGAGAGGATGATGTGGCCGGATTGCTCCCCGCCCAGATTGTAGCCGTGGGTGCGCATGTGCTCGAGCACGTAGCGGTCGCCGACCGCCGTGCGCGCGAGGTCGAGGCCGAGATCACCGAGGTACCGCTCGAGGCCGAGGTTCGACATGACCGTGGCAACGATGCCGGGTTTCGACAGGAGCCCGGCATCCCGCCAGCTCTTGGCGACCACCGC
This sequence comes from Chelatococcus albus, assembly GCF_030067675.1. GTDB lineage: Bacteria > Pseudomonadota > Alphaproteobacteria > Rhizobiales > Beijerinckiaceae > Chelatococcus_A > Chelatococcus_A albus. Next base: position 154,212 of record NZ_JASJEV010000004.1, read on the forward strand.
CATGAGCTGATCGCCGTCCACGAGCTGGCCCTTCTCGTCCACCACGAGCACCCGGTCGGCATCGCCGTCGAGGGCGATGCCGATGTCGGCCCGCGTCTCGCGCACCTTGCGCACAAGCGCCTCCGGCGCGGTGGACCCCACCTCGTGGTTGATGTTGAAACCGTCCGGCTCCACGCCGATGGCGATCACCTCGGCGCCAAGCTCCCAGAGGGCCTCGGGCGCCACCTTGTAGGCGGCGCCGTTGGCACAGTCGACGACGATGCGCATGCCGTCGAGGTCGATCTGGCGCGGCAGGGTGCGCTTGGCATATTCGATGTAGCGCGCCTGCACACTCTCGATGCGCTTGGCCCTGCCGAGGTTCTGCGACTTGGCAAGCCGGGCGCCGAGATCGGAATCCATCAGCGCCTCGATCTCGGCCTCCACCTCGTCCGACAGCTTGTAGCCGTCCGGGCCGAAGAGCTTGATTCCGTTGTCCTCATAGGGATTGTGCGAGGCGGAGATCATGACGCCGAGGTCGGCCCGCATGGAGCGGGTCAGCATGGCGATGGCGGGCGTCGGCACCGGTCCGAGCAGGAGCACGTCCATGCCGACCGAGGTGAACCCCGCCTGCAGGGCCGACTCGATCATGTAGCCGGACAGGCGCGTGTCCTTGCCGATGACGACGCGATGGCGATGATCGCCGCGCTGGAAGAGCAGTCCGGCGGCCTGGCCGACCTTGAGCGCCAGTTCCGGTGTGATCTTGCCGTTGGCGCGCCCGCGAATGCCGTCCGTTCCGAAATATTGGTGAGCCATCGTCTTCGTAGTTCGATCGTGAAAGGTCGGACCGCAATCGCACCGCGCCGCCCGAGTTTCGGGCTTATAGCATCGCGCGCCGACGAGTGTGGCTCGAGACCCGTTCAAAAAATATGAGCGGTTCTTACAGCCGTTGAACGCCGCGGCACGGCCGGACGCCGGGTGGCCTTCCCCCCGCGCCCCGCGACGAAGCGGCAGAACGCGGAACGCCCGCGCGAGCGGGCGTTCCTCAAGCCTTGTCCCGGGTTCGGCCGTCAGGCCTGCGGCTGCGGCTCCAGCCCGCCGCCGGGCTCGCCACGCGGGCGGTTGCGCCCGGCCGACGGCACCGGAGAACCGCGCGTCGGCGTCGGCTCGCCGGCGTCGCGCACCGGCGGCTTGCCGTCGAGCATGTCACGGATCTCGTCGCCCGTCAGGCTCTCGTATTCGAGCAGGCCCTTGGCGAGGATCTCCAGATCCTCACGCTTCTCCTTGAGGATGCGGGTCGCCTCGGCATAACCGGTCTCCACCAGGCGGCGGATTTCGGCGTCGATCTTCTGCGCCGTGGCCTCGGAGATGTTCTGGTGGCGTGCCACCGACATGCCGAGGAACACCTCCTCCTGGTTCTCGCCGTACATGACGGTGCCGAGCTCGTCGGAGAAGCCCCACTGCGTCACCATCATGCGCGCGAGCTTGGTGGCCTGCTGGATGTCGGACGCAGCTCCCGACGTCACCTTGTCCTTGCCGAAGACGAGCTCTTCCGCCACGCGGCCGCCCATCATGATGGCGAGGCGCGACGTCATCTGCTCGTAGCTCATGGAGAGCTTGTCGCGCTCGGGGAGCTGCATGACCATGCCGAGCGCGCGGCCGCGCGGAATGATGGTCGCCTTGTGCACCGGGTCCGTCGCCGGCACGTTGAGCGCCACGATGGCGTGGCCAGCCTCGTGATAGGCGGTGAGGCGCTTCTCCTCGTCGCTCATGACGAGCGTGCGACGCTCGGCGCCCATCATCACCTTGTCCTTGGCGTCCTCGAACTCGGACATGGTGACGATGCGCTTGCCGCGACGGGCGGCGAGCAGGGCAGCCTCGTTGACGAGGTTCATCAGGTCGGCGCCCGAGAAGCCGGGCGTGCCGCGCGCGATCGTCTTCAGGTCGACATCGGGCGCCAGCGGCACCTTGCGCACGTGAACACGCAGGATGCGCTCGCGGCCGACGATATCGGGATTGGGCACGACGATCTGCCGGTCGAAGCGGCCGGGGCGCAGCAGCGCCGGATCGAGCACGTCCGGCCGGTTGGTCGCGGCGATGATGATGATGCCCTCGTTCGCCTCGAAACCGTCCATCTCGACCAGGAGCTGGTTGAGCGTCTGCTCGCGCTCGTCGTTGCCGCCGCCGAGGCCCGCGCCGCGGTGACGCCCGACGGCATCGATCTCATCGATGAAGATGATGCAGGGGGCGTTCTTCTTCGCCTGTTCGAACATGTCGCGCACGCGCGAGGCGCCGACACCGACGAACATCTCGACGAAGTCCGAACCGGAGATCGTGAAGAAGGGCACGTTCGCCTCGCCGGCGACGGCGCGCGCGATCAGCGTCTTGCCGGTACCGGGCGGGCCGACGAGGAGGCAGCCGCGCGGAATGCGACCGCCGAGGCGCTGGAACTTCTGCGGATCACGCAGGAACTCGACGATCTCCTGCAGGTCCTCCTTCGCCTCCTCGACGCCGGCGACATCCTCGAAGGTCACGCGCCCATGCGCCTCGGTGAGGAGCTTGGCCTTCGACTTGCCGAAGCCCATGGCGCGGCCTGCCCCGTTCTGCATCTGCCGCGACAGGAAGATCCAGGCGCCGATGAAGACGAGGAGCGGCAACCAGTTGACGAGCAGCGCGATGAACCAGGGGGTGCTCTCGGACGGCGGCTTGGCCGTGATCTGCACGCCCTTCTGCTGCAGCTTCGTGATGAGGTTGGGGTCGAACGGCGCGTAGGTGTGGAACGTTCCGCCGCTCTTGTAGGTGCCGGTGATGTCCTGGCCCGAGACGACGACGGACGAGATGCCGCCGTTCTCCGCCTCCGAGATCAGCTGGGAATAGGCGATCTCGGTGGCGCCGGAGCGTTGGCCTGGATTCTGGAACAGCGTGACGAGCGCCAGGACGAGCAGGAATATGATGACCCACAGGGCGAAGTTACGGAAATTGGGGTTCATCGTCTGTCTGTCGTCCTGATCGAGAAGGGCAGGTCACTGCGTAAGGGGCGCCGACTTTCGGCCTCGTTAATTTAGGGGCGCCCGAAAGGCTCCACAAGGGAAGCGGACGCCGCAGGCCTTTGTATGGCAGCCGGATCAAATTCTCAGGAGCCCCTGCCGCGCCGTCGCGGCCTTTCTACTGATACGAGCAACGACCCATCCGATGCAAGCGACACGATTGTGCCAGCGAGGCTGCGGGTGAGCGTGCGCCGCTCCCTGCGGGCTTCGCCGAGCGCCGCCGCCAGCGCCTCGAGCCGCTCGAGGCGCAAGGGCACGACAGACGGCGCAGTGGCCTCGATCGTCCGGCGCATGACGCGCAACTGGATCTCCGCCGGCTCGTCGAAGAGGGCCGCGGCGATCAGCGCCCTGCCCTCCTCGCGTCGAACGAGAGCCCTGTGGCGGGTGGCGGCGACCACCTCGAGAGCCGCTTCCGCTCGCGCCGCGCGCTCGGCGAGACGGGCGAGACGTTCATCCGTCAGGCCGAGGGAGGTGCGCGCCGCCTGCCGGGCACGCAGGGCGGCACGGGCGAAACGCAGGTCGCGGTTCGAGGCATCCTCCGCGGCAATGAGACCAGCCTCGGCCACCGTCGCGACGAGCCGCGCCTTGGGCAGGGTCAGGAACGGCCGCAGGAGCACGAGCCCGGGGGCGATCTCGGTCGCGGGCCGCATGGCGGCGAGCCCGCCGACACCGCTGCCGCGGGCGAGCCGCATGAGCACCGTCTCGGCCTGGTCGTCCCGGTGATGGGCGGTGACGATGCGGTCAGCCCCGATCGCCCGGGCGTGATCGGCGAGCAGGCGATAGCGCGCTTCGCGCGCCGCCTCCTGCAGGCCATGGGCAGGCTTCCCGCCCTCCCAGACGAGCACGGCATGCGGCAGGTCGAGGCGCCGGCAGTGGGCGGCCACGGCCGCGGCTTCGGCGGCGGCCTCCGAGCGGAGCCGGTGATCGACGGTGGCGACGGCCACGGGCGGCGCCCCTGGCGTCACCCTCAGCCAGCGATGCACGATCAGGAGGAGCGCAAGCGAATCCGGGCCGCCCGAGACGGCGAGCAGGATCTTGCTCGCGCCGAGGAACGGAGCGCACAGATCAGCGATTTCGCCGGGGGAAAGGGGGGAAGCGACCTGCGTCACGGCGACGGGCCGCGAGCGTCAGCACTTGGCGCGGCGCTGCTCGCGCTCGACGCTCGCCTTCAGGCCGGCGGCGGCCTGGGGATATTTGCGGGCGATCTCGCCATAGGTGGCGCAGGCCTGTTCGCGCGCGCCGATGGCATTGAGCGACATGCCGAGCTTCAGGAGGCTCTCCGGCGCCCGGCCGGCCTTGGGATGGTCGGTGGTAACCTTGAGGAACTGCTCGGCCGCCTCGCGATGGCGCCCGCGCGCGGCATAGCTCTCGCCGAGCCAGTAGGTCGCCTCCGGCACGAGCTTGTCGCGCGGATGCGACTGCAGGAACTGGCGGAAGCTCATCTCCGCCTGTTCGTACTGCTTCTGCTGCAGGAGGCCCATGGCGACGTCGTAGTCCTGCCGGGGGTCGGCGGACCCGGTGGCGGCGATGCTCGGCCCGCTGCGCGGTCCGGGCGGCGCAGCGACCTCGCGCGCCAGCGTGCCGATGTCGCGGGGCGCCGATCGGGGGAGCGGCGGGGCGAGTTCCCCCTCCCCCTCATCCATGACGGCGACGCCGCCGGTGGACGCGGCACCGGGCGTCGCCGAGGCGGCGCGCGTCGAGCCGAGCGGCTGCGGAGCCCCGGGCGCGCCCGGGGCTCCGGAGGGGTCGAAGGCGTCGCCGCGCCGCTGGTTGCGGGGCTGGGCCGGGGGCGCGCCCGAGGAGCCGGCCCGTTCCTGGAAACGGAACTCGACATCCTCCTGGAAGCGCTTGAGCTGCTCCTGCAGGCGGCGGTTCTCGTACTGGAGCTGCTCCATGCGGCCCGACATCTCGCGCATCTGGCCTTCCAGGCGGTTCAGGCGCACGAAGAGTTCGGCCGCATCCTGCGCGGAGGTGGGCCCGGAGGCCAAGGCGCCGGCGAGCAGCAGCGCCGCGGCGACGGCAAACAGGGACAATCGGCGGGCAAACATCTCAACGTCTCGAAGCCGGGGCGACCGCTCCGGTCGCCGCACGTTAGGACAACCGGGCGGTCGCGGCCAAAATATGGCTTCCACGCGGGCGCGGTGGCCGGCTGTGCCTTGCGGCGTCGCCGCCGGCTTCAGAAGCCGGCGCCGGCGTCGAGCACCGTCACCACGCGCCGGTTCTGCGACCAGCAGGAGATGTCGTTGCACACGGCCACCGGCCGTTCCTTGCCGTAGGAGACGGTGCGCATGCGCGAGGCCTGGATGCCGCGCGAGGCGAGATAGTCGCGCACGGTCTGGGCGCGGCGGGCACCGAGCGAGAAGTTGTACTCGCGCGTGCCGCGCTCGTCGGCGTGGCCTTCGACGACGAAGGTGTACTTTGGATACTGGCTCAGCCACTGCGCCTGCTTGTCGAGCGTGGCGATGGCGGTCGGCGTCAGATCGGTCGAGTCCGTCTCGAAGAAGACGCGGTCGCCGACGTTGACGACGAAGTCCTGCGCCGAACCCGGCGTGGCCGCACCGCCCGCACCCAGTCCGCCGGCCATACCGGCCTGATCCTTGTTCGACGAGCAGGCCGCCAGCGTCAGCGCGGCGACGAATGCCGCTGCGATCCTGACGCTGCGCGGCGCGAAAACCGAAGACATCATCATCACTCCCTTGACGGCCTCGCTCCCGACGGGACGCGAGCCGTTCTGCCCAACGCGATCGACATCAACGAATGGTCCGTCAACCTTGACGAGTGGTTGACGCCGCCGCTCGAAACGCAACACACGCGGGAAAGCTGTTAGTGAGGTTAATCGGGCGTAAATCGGACGACAGGGCGGCAAGACCGTGCCCGCGCCCCACCCGTGTCCTCAGCGCAACTCGGTGAGCAGCGGCGACCAGGCCGGGTCGGAGGCAAAGGACGTCGTCGGCACCGGCGCCTCGACACGGCCGGTGATGTCCACCATGTAGAGCTTGCCGCCGCTCTGGCCGCCCGGATCGCGGTAGAACATGATGAACTGGCCGTTCGGGGCCCAGGCCGGCGACTCGTTGTGGAAGCCTTCCGTGAGAATGCGTTCGCCCGAGCCGTCCGGTTTCATGATGCCGATGGCGAAGCCGCCCGCCTTGCGCTTGGTGAAGGCGATGTAGTCGCCGCGCGGCGACCAGACCGGCTGGGCGTAGGAGCCGTCCCCGAAGGACACGCGCCGCGCCTCGCCCCCGGCCGCGCTCATGACGTAGATCTGCTGGGCGCCGCCACGGTCGGACTCGAAGACGATCTGCGAGCCGTCCGGCGAGAAGGACGGCGAGGTGTCGATGGCGTTCGAGGAGGTCAGCCGCGTCGTGGTGCGCGAGCGCAGGTCCATCATGTAGATGTTGGCGTTGCCGCCCTGCTGCAGGCTCATGACCACGCGCTGGCCGTCCGGCGAGAAGCGCGGGCTCGACGTCATGTCCGGGAAGTTGCCCACGATCTCGCGCTGGCCCGTCTCGATATTGAGCAGATTGACGTGCGGCTGCGCGCCGGTCTTCTGCGACATGTAGGTGATTTCCTGCGCCACCGGCGAGAAGCGCGGCGTCACCACAAGGTCCTCGCCGCGCGTCAGGTAGCGCAGGTTGGCGCCGTCCTGATCCATGATGGCGAGGCGCTTGCGGCGGTTCTCCTTCGGGCCCGACTCGTCGACGAAGACGATCTTGGTGTCGAAGAAGCCCTTGAGGCCGGTGATGCGCTGGAAGATCGCATCCGAGATGATGTGGGCGATGCGGCGCCAGTTGTTCGGATCGGTGAAGTACTGCTGGCCCGTGAGCTGCTGGCCGCTGAACGTGTCCCACAGCCGGAACTCGGCCTTGAGGCGCCCGGAGTTGTCCCGCGTGATGCGCCCGGTGACGAGCGCCTGCGCGTTGATCGCCTTCCACGACTCGAACTGCGGCGCGGCATCGAAATTCGCGGCCCGATCGATGAAGGCGTTCCGATCGATCGGCGCGAAATAGCCGCAACGCTTCAGATTGGCGCTGATCACACCGGCGATCTTCTGGCCGAGATCCGCCTCGCCGCCGAAATCCGTGATTGCGATCGGCAGGGGCTGGAAATTGGCGCGGTCGAGCGTGATCGAGATCTCGGCACTGGCGGGGGCGGCGGCGAGCGGGCCGAGTGTCAGCGCAGCGAAGAGCGGCAGCGCGAAGCGCGCGACGAAGGTCGATGTCATGATCGGTTCTGTCGGTGGGCCGTATCGGAGTGCGGGAAGGTGTTGTCGGGAATTGTGACGGGTTCAGACGGCAAAAGCGTGTCGCCCGCGATCAGCCTAGGAACTCCTTCGGGTCAAACGTGACGTTCCAGTCGCGCCAGTCGGCGTAGTACGGCATGTATTGCGGCGGGATGCGGAAGGGCGCGCAGCGGCGCACGGCGCGCAGCGCGCTGTCCGCCAGCGTGCGGAAGGCCGGATCGCCCGACGAATTGGCGACAACCGGCTCGGCCATCAAGGAGCCGTCCTGGTTGAGCTTCATGCGCACCTGCGGCTTGGCATTGGCGTTGGCAGCACCCATCGGGGGCGACCAGCAGCTCGCGAGCTGTTCCTTGAGCAGGTTGCCGAGGGCATCGCGCTGCGACAGGGACAGCTTCGGCGCGTTGCCCGTCGGCGTGCCGAGAGAGGCCGTGCGGTTGACCTCCCGCCCGGTCGAGCCGGTGCTCTGCGCCTTGTCCTTGCTCTCGAGGAGCTTGGCGATGTCGGCCGGGTTGAACTTGCGCTCCGGCTCCACGGGCTTCGCGGCGGCCTTCTTGGCCTCCTCCTGCTTCTCGCGCTCCAAGAGCTTGGCGATGTCCTCGCGCTTCGGTTCGGGCCTGGGTTCCGGCTTCGGCTCGGCCTTTCTCGGCTCGGGCTTTTCCTCGGGCTTGGGCGGCTCGGGACGCTTCGGCGGCTCGGGCTTGGCCTCGGCCTCCTTCGGCGGGTCCGGCCTGGGCGGCTCGGGCTTCGGCTCGGCCTTCGCCTCCTGCTTCGGTGGCTCCGGGCGCTGCGGCGGCTGGGGCGGGGCGGCCTGCTTGTCCTCCTGGGGCGCCTGCACCTCCCGGCGCGCCGGCGGAGTGGGGACGTCGCGCTTGGAATCGGCCGGCGCCGGCTTCTCCTCGGCAACCTCGGCCAGCTTGTCGGCGCGCGGCTTCGGCTCGGGCTTCACCTCCTTGGCCGTGCGCTCGCCCTTGGTCATGGCGCGCAGGTCGCTCTCGCTCACGACGTCGACCGCCACCGCCTCCTCGTGGTCCTGGAAGGGCGGCGCGGAGGCGAAGGCGACGAGCCCCGCGACCAGGATCGCCGCGTGGCCGATGCCGGACACCACGAGCCCCGGTTCCTGCCTGGAGAAGCGGATGGGCAGGCGCAAGGCGGTCACCTCAGCCCTTCTGGTCCTGTTCGGTGACGAGCGCCACCTTCTTGAACCCGGCCGACGTGATGAGGGCCATGACCTGGGCGACGCGGCCGTAGTTCACGGCCTTGGCGCCGCGCACGTAGATGCGCTCCTCGGCGCCGGCCTTGGCGACGGCCTGGAGCTTCGGCACGATCTCCTCGTCCTTCAGCGCAGTCTCCATGAGGAAGACCTGCCCCTTGTCGTCGACGGAAAGGGTCAGCGGCTTCTGGTCGATGTTGAGGGGCTTGGCCTGCGTCTGCGGCAGGTCGAGCGGCACGCCGACGGTGAGCATCGGCGCAGCGACCATGAAGATGATGAGGAGCACGAGCATGACGTCGATGAACGGCGTCATGTTGATCTCGGCCATGGCGGAATGCCGGCGGCCGCGCCGCCTGCGCCCGCCTGCCGCCCTGGCTCCTGCTCCGAGGGACATGCCCATCGTCCGTGCCTCCGGTGAGCAGCCGCCTCAGGCGGCGATGCGCTCGTCGATCTGGCGCGAGAGGATCGCCGAGAACTCGTCGGCGAAGCCCTCGAGGCGCGCCTGCTGCTTGGCGGCATCCGCCTGGAGCTTGTTGTAGGCGATGACCGCGGGAATGGCGGCGAAGAGGCCAATGGCGGTGGCGAAGAGCGCCTCGGCAATGCCGGGGGCGACGACGGCGAGGCTCGTGTTCTTCGACGCCGCGATCGAGCGGAAGGAGGTCATGATGCCCCACACCGTGCCGAAGAGGCCGATGAAGGGCGAGGAGGCGCCGATGGTGGCGAGCACGAGGAGCTTCGATTCCAGCCGCTCGACCTCGCGCTGGATGGTGACGTCGAGCACCTTGTCGATGCGCTGCGAGAGGCTCGCGACGGAGCGCCCCGCTCCCTCGAAGGAACGTTTCCACTCGCGCATGGCCGCGACGAAGACGGCCGCCATGCCCGACGCCGGGCGGTTGGCGAGCGAGCGGTAGAGCTCCTCCAGCGACTGGCCGGACCAGAAGACCTCCTCGAAGCGGTCCATGGCGCGGCGCGAGCGGGAAAAGAGCAGCGTCTTGTCGATAATGATGGCCCAGCACCACACCGAGGCGCCTATCAACCCGAGCATGACGAGCTTCACGACGAGATGAGCCTGCCAGAACATCCCCCAGAGGGAGATCTCCGAGCCCACGGCCGGAAGGGCGGATTGCGCTACGTCAGCCGGATTCATCGAAAGTCCTTTCCCAAACGGACGCGCGACCCGTCGCCGCGAAGAACCCGCAAAACGATGACGAACAGGCGCCGGCAGGGGCCATGGCGGCAGAGGTCGATTGCCGGATGTGTCGCGCAGGGCCCGTCAGTCGCCCGCGAATCTGTCGAAATGAGGGCGTCCGGCGGTGGCGCACGGCACAACAGGCCAGCAATTCCGCTCGAGCCAGTTAAGCGCCCGTCAGGGTTAACGCGAGGTTAGCGAGGCCCGCGGCCGCGCCTCGCGGCGCCGGCATGAGAATCGGTTTCACGCCATATCGGCGGCGATCTCGTCGCGCAGGATGCGCACAAGGAAAGGCGCCCGCCTTGCGGGCGGGCGCCGGGATGGGTGGTCACGGAGGCGGTCGGTTCAGGCGGAGGGCGGCGCCTCGGGCCCCTGCGAGCGGTTGCGGCGCTCGGCCATGAACTGGTCGAACTCGGTCTTGTCCTTGGCGAAGCGCAGGCGCTCCAGGAACTCCTGGAACTCCCGCTGCTCCTCCTCGAGGCGGCGCAGCGTTTCGGCGCGATACTCGTCGAAGGCGCGGTTGCCGCTTGAAGGCGTGCCGCCCCAGGAGCAGTTGCCCCACCGGCCGCCCCAGGGCCCGCCGCCCCAGCGGCCACCCCTGCCCTCCATGCGGCTGCGCAGCCGATCCATCCTGGATTGCATGCGCGCCATCTTCTGTTCGTAACGCTCGTATCCGCCGCAGGCCATCCGTCCGCTCCCGATTGCATAGGCGAGGACCGCCAGCCCCAGGGGCCAGAAGGCAATGAATCCCAGGATCGTGAGGGCGATCCACGCGCCCTTCCCGTACTCGTCCAGTTTCTCGGCAATGGGCATGGCAGCCTCACCGGTGAATGTTAATTACATTTACATGGATAGACCCGCCTCCGCCCCCTGTCAAGCAGATCTCAAGGTGGCGAAGCACCCGGCCGCGCCGCGTCCTGCTCCTCGCCGAAGCCGAGGCCCCTGAGGTAGATGAGCACGCCGGCCTCCAGAAGCTCCTCGGCCGGCATCGGAAGGGCCCGGCGTGCCGCGTCGCCGCGGCCGAAGAGCGAGGCGATGCCGTGCGACAGGGCCCAGACGTGCAGCGCCATCATCAGCGCCGGCGGGCGGCCCTTTGCCGGCAGGGTGGCGATGAGGGCTTCGGAAGCCTCGCGCAGCACGGCGAAGGCGCGGTCCCCTGCCGCCTTCAGCGCCGGCACGGCATCGAGCGAGATACCGGCCTCGAACATGGCGGAATAATAGGCCTGCTCGTCGCGGGCGAAGGCAAGATACGCCTTGCCCATGCGCTCGAAGGCGGTGGAGGGGTCCGGCCGCCCGTCGTTCCAGGCGCGCCTCAGCGCCGCCTCGAAGTGCTCGAAGCCGCGCAGCGCCACGTCGGCCAGAAGCTCGTCGCGATCGCGGAAATGACGGTATGGCGCGGCCGGGCTGACGCCCGCCCAGCGCGCAGCCTCGGCGAAGGTGAAGCCGGACGGCCCCTTCTCGGCGATCAGCTCCAGCGCCGCCCGCACCAGGGCTTCCCGCAGGTTGCCGTGGTGATAGCCGCGCGAACCGTCACGTCCACTGCCTTTCCAGCTCATGTTAAGGAGATTTACATCACTCTCCGGCAGCCGTCGATGCTGCTTGCGCCGGCGGGCGCAGCATCGCCCGCAGGCGGTCCGGAATGCGGACCGGCCGCCCGCCGGTGATGGCCGCGACGCGCACGTCCGCGGTGACGAGCACGTCCTCGCCGCGGCGGATGCGCTGGGCGATGACGAGGGAAGCGCCGCGCAGCTCGGCGGTGCGCGTCTCCACCTCCAGCACGTCGTCCATGCGCGCCGGCGAGAGAAAGTCGATGGTCATGCGCCGCACCGCGAAGATCATCCCTTCGCCGTCGGCGTGCAGGTCCGACTGCGCGACACCCGCAAGGCGCAGGAAGTCGGTGCGCCCGCGCTCGAGAAAGCGCAGGTAGTTTGCGTGGTAGACGACGCCGGAGAAATCCGTGTCCTCGTAATAGACACGCACGGGCAGGACGTGCGTGTCGCCCTCCAGGCGGCCGGAGAGATGGGGCCAATGCGGCGCCTCACGCATCCTCGTCTCCTTCCTGCGCGGCGAAGAGGCCGAACTGGACGCTCTCGCGCGCCGGCTCGGAGAGGCCGAGATGGCGGAAGGCGTGCGGCGTCAGCACGCGCCCGCGCGGCGTCCTCTGCACGAAGCCCTTCTGGATGAGGAAGGGCTCGATGATCTCCTCGATGGCGTCGCGCGGCTCGGAGAGCGCCGCCGCGATCGTCTCGATGCCGACCGGCCCGCCACCGAAGGACAGCGCGACGGTCGACAGGTAGCGGCGATCCATGAGGTCGAGGCCGGCAGCGTCCACCTCGAGAAGTCTCAGCGCCTTGTCGGCGATCGCGCGTGTCACGGTGTCGGCGCCTTCGACCACGGCGAAGTCGCGCACGCGGCGCAGGAGGCGACCGGCGATGCGCGGCGTGCCACGGGCGCGCCGGGCGATCTCATTGGCGCCGTCCTCGCTCATGCCGATGCCGATGACGCGCGCGCCGCGCTTCACGATGAGTTCCAGCTCTTCCACCGTGTAGAACTGCAGGCGGATCGGGATGCCAAAGCGGTCGCGCAGCGGCGTCGTCAGGAGGCCCTGGCGGGTCGTGGCGCCGACGAGGGTGAACTTCGGCAGGTCGATCTTGACCGAGCGCGCCGCCGGCCCCTCGCCGATGATGAGGTCGAGCTGGTAGTCCTCCATCGCCGGATAGAGAATCTCCTCCACCGCCGGATTGAGGCGGTGGATCTCGTCGATGAAGAGCACGTCGCGCTCTTCCAGATTGGTGAGCTGGGCGGCGAGGTCGCCGGCCTTGGCGATGACCGGTCCCGAGGTCGAGCGGAAATTGACGCCGAGTTCGCGCGCCACGATCTGGGCGAGCGTCGTCTTGCCGAGGCCGGGCGGACCGACGAAGAGCACATGGTCGAGCGCGTCGCCGCGCGTCTTCGCCGCCTCGATGAAGACGGAGAGATTGGCGCGCGCCTGCGCCTGGCCGATGAACTCGCCGAGAGCGAGCGGGCGCAAGGAGCCGTCGGCGTCGTCCTCGCGCTTCTCGGGCGTCACGAGGCGGCGGGGGGGCGTCACTGGGTTCGCTCCAGCTGGTCTACGTCATGAACGGCGATCCCGTTCCTCCCCGCACGCGGCTCGTTCGGCCTGTGGCGGTGCGCGCTGTCGGGCCCCGCGCCCTCTCTTCCCCTGACGCGGTCGCAGGACATCATGATGGCCATCACCGGGCGAGCTCCCTGAGACCGAGCCGGATCAGCGTCGGCGCCGGCGCCTCGTCACCCGCGTGCTTCAGCGCGGCGGCAATCGCGGCGGAGGCCTGGGGCTGGGCGTAGCCGAGGTTGACCAGGGCGGAGACGGCATCCGCCACGGGCTGCGGCGCGTTCCTGTCCGCGACGGCATCCGAGAGGCGGATCACCGCCGGATCGACGGTCCCGAAGACCGGCGCCTTGTCCCTGAGCTCGGCGACGAGGCGGGCGGCGAGCTTCGGCCCCACGCCGGGGGCGCGCGCGATCGCCGCCTTGTCGCCCATGCCGACGGCCGAGGCAAGCTCGGCCGGCTCGAGCGCCGAGAGGATGCCGAGCGCGACCTTCGCGCCGACGCCCTGGACGGTCTGCAGCAGGCGGAACCACTCACGCTCCGCGTCGGAGCGGAAGCCGTAGAGGCGGATCATGTCCTCGCGCACATGCGTGTCGATCGACAGGACAGCCGCCTCCCCCACCGCCGGCAGGCGCTGCAGGGTGCGGGCCGAGCAGTGCACGACATAGCCCACGCCGTGCACGTCGAGGATCACGCTGTCCTCGCCGTAGCTGTCGATGACGCCCTTGAGCTTGCCGATCATGGTGCCGCCCGCCCCCTCTCACGCCCGCATCATGGCCGCCGCACGCAGCGCCCGCGCCTGCCGGTGCTGGGCGTGGGTGATGGCGACGGCGAGCGCGTCCGCCGCATCCGCCGTCTCCGGCGCGGCCTTGGGGAGAAGCACGCGCACCATGGCGAGGACCTGTGCCTTCTCCGCGTGGCCGATGCCGACCACCGTCTTCTTCACGAGATTGGCCGCATATTCGGCGACCGGCAATCCGGCGAGCGCCGGCACGAGCAGCGCCACGGCGCGGGCGTGGCCGAGCTTCAGGGTCGCCTGCGCGTCCTTGTTGACGAAGGTCTCCTCCACCGCCACCTCATCCGGCCCGTGCTCGCACACGATGGCCGAAAGCCCGTCGTGCAGCTCCCGCAGGCGCTCGGCGAGCGGCAGCTTGTCGCTCGACGTCACGCAGCCGCAGGCGACGAAGGCAAGCCGTGTGCCCTCGCAAACCACCACACCCCAGCCCGTCTTGCGCAGGCCGGGGTCGATACCGAGGATGCGAATCGCGGGCTTCGTCATGCCACCGGTCTACCCGAACAAAGGGCGAACGACCAGTGCATCGCCCCGGCGCCGGCGGTGCCTCGCCGGGGCGTCGGCGCCCATCAGGCGCTCATCTTGGCCATCAGGGCGTCGGAGATCTCGAAATTGGCGTAGACGTTCTGTACGTCGTCGTGCTCCTCGAGCGTCTCCATGAGGCGCAGGAGCTTCTCGCCCGTCTCGTCGTCGACCGAGACGGTGTTCTGCGGCTTCCACACGAGCCTGGCCTTGCGCGGCTCGCCGAACCTCGCCTCCAGCGCCTTCGCCACCTCGTTGAGGGAACCCTGGTCGCAATAGACCTCGTGGCCGTCCTCGCTCGATGCGACATCGTCGGCGCCGGCTTCGATCGCGGCCTCCAGCATGTCGTCGGCCGAGGCAACCTTGGCGTCGAACTCGACGAGGCCGACGCGGTCGAACATGAAGGAGACGGCGCCCGTCTCGGCGAGATTGCCGCCGCTCTTGGTGAAGTAGGAGCGCACGTCGGAAGCGGTGCGGTTGCGATTGTCGGTCATCGCCTCGACGATGACGGCGACGCCGCCCGGCCCGTAGCCCTCGTAGCGGATCTCGTCGTAGTTCTCACCCTCGCCGCCGACCGCCTTCCTGATGGCGCGCTCGATGTTGTCCTTGGGCATGTTCTCGGCCCGGGCGGCGAAGACCGCCGCGCGCAGCCGCGGGTTCATGTTCGGATCGGGCAGGCCGAGCTTCGCCGCGACGGTGATTTCTCGGGCGAGCTTGGAGAAGAGCTTGGAGCGCACCGCGTCCTGCTTCCCCTTGCGGTGCATGATGTTCTTGAACTGCGAATGTCCGGCCATGGGATCCTCGTATGGGCCGGGGAGCGGTGCCCGAGAGGCCCGCCATCGTCACTCCACCCGGCTCGAAGAAGTGCGGCCTTATAATGCCGCCGGGGTCGAAAATCCAGAAAGGCGCGATGTGGCGCCGCAAGATGCGCGGCGACCGTGCCGCCGATCAGCTCTCGAAGAATGCCGGCAGCGAGGGCGTCAGATGCGGGCCGATGCGCACGGCGGCGACCTTCAGCGCGAGCCCGGTGCGGTCGTCGGTCTCGACGGCGACGCCCGAGAGGGTGCCCTCGCCGGTGGCCGCCTCGAGGCGCGAGCCGGGCGTCTTCTGCACGAAGCGGCGCACCGCCTCCTCGTGCTGCATGCCGAGGATGGAATCGTAGTCGCCGCACATGCCTGCGTCCGACATGAAGGCCGTGCCGCCGGGCAGGATGCGCTCATCGGCCGTCGGTGCGTGAGTGTGCGTGCCGACGACAAGGCTTGCCCGCCCGTCTACGAAATGGGCGAGCGCCTGCTTCTCGCTGGTCGCCTCGGCGTGGATGTCGATGACCGCGGCGTCGCACATCTCGCGCAGGGGGCACTGGGCAAGTTCGCGGTCGACGAGGGCGAAGGGATCATCGAGCGGATCCATGAACAGCCGCCCCATGACGTTGACGACAAGAACCCGTGCGCCGTTGCGCGCCTCGACGAGGGTGATGCCCCGCCCAGGCGTGCCGGCCGGATAGTTCGCGGGCCTCAGGAGCCGCGGCTGGCGCTCGATGAAGACGAGTGCCTCGCGCTGGTCGAAGGAATGGTTGCCGAGCGTCACCACGTCGGCGCCGGCGGCGAGGAGATCGTCGCAGATCGCCTCGGTGATACCGAAGCCGCCTGCCGCATTCTCGCCGTTGACGATGACGAGATCGAGCGCCCAGCGCTCGCGCAGGCGCGGCAGGTGATCCGCGACGGCGTTGCGGCCCGGGCGGCCGACGACGTCGCCGAGAAAGAGAAGACGCATGGAGACCTCGTGCGGACCCGGCGGCCTTCAGGCCGCCGGCCGGATCACTTCGCGTTCCGTGACGATCACGTCAAGCCGCCGGTCGTGATCCTCGAGCGGCACCGTCGCGACTTCCTGCGCCGCATAGGCGATGCCGACGGCAAGAAGCGGGCCCGTGGCCGCGAGGCGCGCGATGGCCCGGTCGTAGAAGCCCTTGCCGTAGCCGAGGCGATGGCAGGCACGGTCGAAGGCGGCCACCGGCACGAGGAGAACGCGCGGCACAACCTCCGGCGCCGACGGCAGGGGGCCGAGCGTGCCGAAACCGACCGGCCCGACGGGCTCCCACGGCGTCCAGGCGCGGAACACGAGCTCGCCTGCGTCGATCGCTGGCAGGGCCGTGGGCACGCCGCGGCGGGAGAGCGCCTCCAGCACGGGGCGCGGATCCATCTCGCCGCGGATCGGCCAGTAACCGGCCACCGGCCCCTCGCCCGCGAGATCCGGCAGCGCCAAGGCGCGCTCGGTGAGCGCCTCGACGGCTTCCAGGACCGCGTCGACGTCGAGCGCCAATGCGTCGCGTCGCGCCAGCGCGGCGCGGCGCACATGAGCCTTCTTCGAGGGGGAAGCCGCGGACAGTGCCAAGGAGCGCTTTCGGCTGGCGACGGAGGGGACAGCTGCGGAGCCACAAAAGCCGTCGGAGGGTCGATCCCGGGAAACCTACAGCGTAGGTGGGCGCCGTTTGTCCGAGTCCACGGACCCGGTCAGGAACAGCTCCCGTTAGGATCGATAAGGCCCGGGGATAAGTTCTCCTGACGCACCCCGCAGCCCCGCAGCATCAAGTTAGGCCACGGCCCGGCGGATTGCTAGAGGAAACCGCGGCCCTCCCCTGCGTCATGCGGCCCGGCCGGCTCAGCCGGTGACGGGTGCGGGGTTGAGGCTCTTCGCGATCCGCTCGATGCGCTCGGCCGCCGCGACGACGGCGGCCACCACCTGCGCCTCGACCTCGCCCATGCGTTCGTCCCCGGCGCCGACGGCGCTCTTGAGCGCCGCGATCTCCGCCTCGAGGCGGCCGATGCCGTTGCGCGCCTCCGACAGTTCGTCGGCGATGGTCAGCGCCGCCATGACGTGCAGGCGCATGTCGCCGATCTCGCCGAAGGCCTGGCGCAGCTCGCCGATGCGGCCGTCGAGCATGCCGGCGAGGCCCTCGATATGCACCTCCTCGCCCTCGCCGCAGGCCATGCGGTACTGACGCCCGGCGATGGTCACGGTGACCTGGGGCATGTTGGGTCCTTTCCCGTTCCGAGTGGATCGACGGCCGGCGGGCGTCACCCTTCCGCCGCGTCGGCAACGACGTCAATCAACCTCGCCCGGCCGCCTGCCGAGCCCCGCGTCCGGAGCCGTCGCGGCGGCGTTCAGCCGGCCGCCTGACCGGCGCGCGCCAGAATGCCGCGCACCGCCCCCATGGCACGCTCCACCCGCTGGCCGACGTCGTCGGCCGCGGCCTCGAGACGGCCGAGCCGCGCGAGCGTACCGTCGAGCTCGACGGCGAGCCGCGAACGGTCGTCCTGCATCAGGGCGAGCTCCGTCTCGAGATCGCCGCGCCGGCGCTCGACCTCGAGCCTTCGGTTCGCGGCCCTCTCGAGCGAGCCGATGGCGGCGTCGAGCCGCTTCAGCGCATCCTCGAGCGTCATGTCGCGTCCTCACGCATCCCGTCGGCCCCGTTGCCCCGCACAGTGCTGCGGCCGGAATCGCCCGTCAATTCTCGTCGCATTGACTCGCAAAGCCTAGCTGCTATCAAGCCCGCGCCCTTCGCGACCGCGGGACCGGCGGCCTTGTCCACCGGCGACGCGCGTCCGGGGACGGCCTCCCGGTTACGAGCGTTCGGAACAATCTCAGTGATCCCTCCCGTCGAGCACGACCGTCTTGCCAATGCCCTGCGCGCCCTCGCCATGGACGCTGTGGAAGAGGCCAAGTCGGGACATCCCGGCCTGCCCATGGGCGCGGCAGACATCGCGACCGTCCTCTTCTCGCGCTTCCTGAAGTTCGACGCCGCCGAACCGCGCTGGCCTGACCGCGACCGCTTCGTACTCTCGGCCGGGCACGGCTCGATGCTGATCTATGCCCTGCTGCACCTGACGGGCAACGCCGAGATGACGCTCGACGAGCTGAAGCGCTTCCGCCAGCTCGGCTCGAAGACCCCCGGCCATCCGGAGAACTTCGTCACCGCAGGGATCGAGACGACGACCGGGCCGCTCGGCCAGGGCATTGCCAACGCGGTGGGCATGGCGCTCGCCGAGCGCATGCTCAATGCCGAGTTCGGCGACGATCTCGTGGACCATTACACCTACGTGCTCGCCTCGGACGGCGACCTCATGGAGGGCGTCAGCCAGGAGGCGATCGCGCTCGCCGGGCACCTCAAGCTCGGCCGCCTCATCGTCCTCTTCGACGACAACGGCATCTCCATCGACGGGCCGCTGTCGCTCGCCGACTCGGTCGACCAGCTCAAGCGCTTCGAGGCGGCTGGCTGGCGGGCGGTGCGCGTCGACGGCCATGATCCCGAGGCGATCGCCGGCGCCATCGCCGAGGCGCGCAAGGCCGACCGGCCGACGCTCATCGCCTGCCGCACCACCATCGGCTTCGGCGCGCCGAAGAAGGCGGGCACCTCCAAGGCCCACGGCGAGCCGCTCGGCGCCGAGGAACTCGCCGGCGCCAAGGCCGCACTCGGCTGGCCGCACGGCCCCTTCGAGGTGCCGGAGGACATTCGCGCCGCCTGGGCCGCCATCGGCAAGCGCAACCGCGGCCTGCGCGAGGCCTGGGAGCGCCGCCTCGCGGCCGCGCCCGCAGACCGCGCCGCCGAGTTCGCGCGGCGCCACGCAGGCCTGCGCCCCGC
This sequence comes from Chelatococcus albus, assembly GCF_030067675.1. Classification (GTDB taxonomy): domain Bacteria; phylum Pseudomonadota; class Alphaproteobacteria; order Rhizobiales; family Beijerinckiaceae; genus Chelatococcus_A; species Chelatococcus_A albus. The sequence goes on from NZ_JASJEV010000004.1 coordinate 172,937, forward strand.
CGGGCTCGGCGAGGCCATGGCACGACTGAAGGAGAGGCTCGCCGCCGAGGCGCCGACGGTCGCCACGCGCAAGGCGAGCGAGATGGCGCTTGAAGTCATCACCGAAGCGGTGCCCGAACTCGTCCTCGGCTCGGCGGACCTCACGCCGTCGAACAACACGCGCACCAAGAACCTGAAGGCGATCGCCCCCGGTGACTTCACAGGCCGTTACATCCACTACGGCATCCGCGAGCATGGCATGGCCGCAGCCATGAACGGCCTGTCACTGCACGGCGGCTACGTGCCGGCCGGCGGCACCTTCCTCGTCTTCACCGATTACGCCCGCCCGTCGATGCGGCTCGCTGCCCTCATGGGGGCACAGGCGATCTACGTGATGACGCACGATTCGATCGGCCTCGGCGAGGACGGGCCCACGCACCAGCCGGTGGAACATCTGGCGGCGCTGCGCGCCATCCCCAACATGCGCGTCTTCCGCCCGGCGGACGCCGTGGAGACCGCGGAGTGCTGGCAGCTCGCGCTCGAACGTAAGGACGGGCCAACCGTGCTTGCCCTCACGCGCCAGAACCTGCCGACGGTGCGCCGGGAGGCCGGCGCTCGGAACCGCTGCGCCGTCGGCGCCTATGAGCTCTCGCCGGCCAACAGCGAGGCCATGGCAAGCATCTTCGCCTCCGGTTCGGAGGTGGAGATCGCGCTCGCCGCCCAGGCGCTGCTCAAGGAGCGCGGCGTACCGGCACGCGTCGTCTCGGTGCCTTCCCTCGAGCTTTTCCTCGAACAGCCCGACGACCTGCGCAGCGCCGTCATCGGCAAGGCGCCGATCAAGGTCGCGGTCGAGGCCGCGGTGCGCTTCGGTTGGGATGCGGTGATCGGCGAGGAGGGCCTCTTCGTCGGCATGACGGGCTTCGGCGCCTCGGCGCCCTACAAGGACCTCTACACCTATTTCGGCATCACGGCGGAAGCGGTGGCCGACAAGGTTCTCGCGAGGCACAACGCCTGAGCGGCGGGGCGCCTCGCCTCAGTTTCGCCGAAAGCGCCGTGTCATCGCGGCGCATCGTTCGAGGGAGTGGACAACCATGGCGGTTCGGGTAGCCATCAACGGGTTCGGGCGCATCGGGCGTAACGTGCTGCGCGCCATCATCGAGAGCGGCCGCAAGGACATCGAGGTCGTCGCCATCAACGATCTCGGCCCGGTCGAGACGAATGCCCACCTGCTGCGCTTCGATTCCGTGCACGGCCGCTTCCCGCACGAAGTAACCGTCGACGGCGACACCATCAGCGTCGGCCGCGGCCCCATCAAGGTGACTGCCATCAAGAACCCGGCCGAGCTGCCGCACAGGGAGCTCGGCGTCGACATCGCCCTCGAGTGCACCGGCATCTTCACGGCCAGGGACAAGGCCAAGGCCCATCTCGATGCCGGTGCCAAGCGCGTCCTCGTCTCGGCCCCGGCCGACGGCGCCGACCTCACGGTCGTCTACGGCGTCAACCACGACAAGCTGACGAAGGACCACCTCGTCGTCTCCAATGCCTCGTGCACGACGAACTGCCTAGCGCCGGTCGCCAAGGTGCTCAACGACGCAGTGGGCATCGAGAAGGGCTTCATGACGACGGTGCACGCCTACACCAACGACCAGCCCACGCTCGACCAGATGCACAAGGATCTCTACCGCGGCCGCGCGGCGGCGCTGTCGATGATCCCGACCTCGACCGGCGCGGCCAAGGCGGTGGGCCTCGTGCTGCCGGAGCTCAACGGCAAGCTCGACGGCGTCTCGATCCGCGTGCCGACGCCGAACGTGTCGGTGATCGACTTCAAGTTCGTCGCCAAGCGCGCAACCACGAAGGACGAGATCAACGAGGCGATCAAGCGCGCTGCCGCCCAGGAGCTGAAGGGCATCCTCGGCTTCACGGCGGTGCCGAACGTCTCGGTCGACTTCAACCACGACCCCCACTCCTCCACCTTCGCCCTCGACCAGACGAAGGTCATGGACGGCACGCTGGTGCGCGTCATGTCGTGGTACGACAACGAATGGGGCTTCTCGAACCGCATGGCCGACACCGCCGTCGCCATGGGCAAGCTCATCTGAAGCGGAACGGGCGCGGACGGTTCCCCGTCCGCGCCCGTTTCGCATCGTTCGGACCGGAGAGCGGCGAGGCAGGACCATGAGCGACGCCACGACGAACACCCGCATCGAGCCGGTGATCGAACCCGCCCCGGCCGCCGATCCGAAGGTCGTCGCGACGGCAGCAGCCCCGCCGCCCCCACCTCCCGCATCCACCCCTGCGCCGAAGCCGGCGACCGCCACCGAGCGCGCGGGGCTCGACCAGCTCTTCCGCATCGAGGAGAAGACGGCGCGCATCGAGGAGAAGTTCGCCCGGTCCGAGACGCTGCTGAAGCGCGTCGAGGACGTGGTCGAAGCCTCGATGAGCAAGTCGGGCGAGTTCGCCAAGCAGGCGGAGCTCACGGCGCTGCGCCAGGAAGTGGCCTATGTGTCGCAGCAGGTGCGCCGCAAGCCCGGCTTCGCCGCGCTGATCGCGACCGCCGTCCTCGCAGCCGTACTCTCCTCGACCTTCACCATCGCGCTTCTCAGCCTGCTGCCCGGAGTGATCGCCCGATGACCTTCCGCACGCTCGACGACGCCGACCTCAGGGGCAAGCGCGTCCTCGTCCGCGTCGACCTCAACGCGCCGATGGAGAACGGCCGCGTCACGGACGCCACGCGCATCGAGCGCGTGCTGCCGACGATCCGCGAGATCGCGGACAAGGGCGGCAAGGTCATCCTCCTTGCCCATTTCGGCCGGCCGAAGGGCAAGCGCGTGGCCGAGGACAGCCTGAAGCCCGTGGCTGCTGCAGTTGCCGAGCATCTCGGCCGGCCGGTCGCCTTCGCGGACGACTGCATCGGCGAGGCCGCGGCCGCGGCGGTCGCGGGGCTTGCGGACGGCGCGGTGCTGCTCCTCGAGAACACGCGCTTCCATGCCGGGGAAGAGGCGAACGATCCGGCCTTCGTGCGCGCGCTCGCCGCCAACGGCGACGTTTATGTCAACGACGCCTTCTCCGCCGCCCACCGCGCCCATGCCTCGACGGAAGGGCTCGCCCACCTGCTGCCCGCCTTCGCCGGGCGCACGATGCAGGCCGAGCTCGAGGCCCTCGGCAAGGCGCTGGAGCAGCCCAGGCGGCCGGTGGTTGCCGTGGTCGGCGGGGCGAAGGTATCGACCAAGATCGAGCTTCTCGAGAATGTCGTCGGCAAGGTGAACGCGCTCGTCATCGGCGGCGGCATGGCGAACACATTCCTGCACGCGCAGGGCGTCGGCATCGGCAAGTCGCTCGCCGAGAAGGACCTCGCCGACACGGCACGGCGCATCCTCGACCGGGCGCGGGAGACGAACTGCGCCATCATCCTGCCGGTCGACGCCGTGGTGGCGGAGAAGTTCGAGGCGAATGCGCCCAACCGCGCCTGCGGCCTCGACGCCGTGCCGGAGACGGGCATGATCCTCGACGTCGGGCCGCAGTCGGCGGAGCGTGTGCGCGCGGCCATCGACGATGCCGCCACGCTCGTGTGGAACGGCCCGCTCGGCGCCTTCGAGCTCCAGCCCTTCGACCGCGGTACGGTGGACGCCGCGCGGCACGCGGCTCAGCGTACGCGCGAGGGCAAGCTCCTCTCGGTCGCCGGCGGCGGCGACACGGTGGCGGCACTGAACCATGCCGGCGTCGCCGACGACTTCAGCTACGTCTCGACCGCGGGCGGCGCCTTCCTCGAATGGCTCGAGGGCAAGGCCCTGCCGGGAGTCGAGGCCCTGCGCAACCGGTAAATCCAGCTCGAGACGGCGGCCGCCAGGGGGCGACCGCCGCCAGTCCCCGCGGAGAACCAACGTGGCTCGCATCACCCTTCGTCAACTGCTCGACCACGCCGCCGAGCACGGCTATGGCGTCCCGGCCTTCAACATCAACAATATGGAGCAGGGCCTCGCCATCATGGCAGCGGCCGACGCCGCCGATGCGCCGGTGATCATCCAGGCGAGCCGTGGCGCGCGGCAGTACGCCAACGACGTGGTGCTGGCGAAGCTCATCGACGCCCTCGTCGAGATCTACCCGCATATCCCGGTGTGCATGCATCTCGACCACGGCAACAACGAAGCCACCTGCATGACCGCCATCCAGCACGGCTTCACCTCCGTGATGATGGACGGCTCGCTGAAGGAGGACGGCAAGACGCCGGCCGACTGGGACTACAACGTCAGTATCACCAGGAAGGTCGTCGACATGGCCCATTGGGGCGGTGTGTCGGTGGAGGGCGAGCTCGGCGTGCTCGGCTCGCTCGAGACCGGCATGGGCGACAAGGAGGACGGCCACGGCGCCGAGGGCAAGCTGAGCCACGACCAGCTCCTCACGAACCCGGACGAGGCGGTCAAGTTCGTCAAGGAGACGAAGGTCGACGCGCTCGCCATCGCCATGGGCACGTCGCACGGCGCCTACAAGTTCACGCGCAAGCCGGACGGCGCCATCCTCGCCATGCACGTCATCGAGGAGATCCACCGTCGCCTGCCCGGCACGCATCTCGTCATGCACGGCTCCTCCTCCGTGCCGCAGGACTTGCAGGACATCATCAACAAGTACGGCGGCAAGATGCCCCAGACCTGGGGCGTGCCGGTCGAGGAGATCCAGCGCGGCATCAAGCACGGCGTGCGCAAGATCAACATCGACACGGACAACCGCATGGCGATGACCGGACAGATCCGCCGGATCCTGCAGGAGCACCCGGGCGAGTTCGATCCGCGCAAGTATCTCAAGCCCGCCATGGAGGCGATGACGAAGCTGTGCAAGCAGCGCTTCGAGGAGTTCGGCACCGCAGGCCAAGCCGGCAAGATCAAGCCGATCGCGCTCGCCGACATGGCGAAACGCTACCGTGACGGCGCGCTCGACCCCAAGATCAACTGAGCGCGCATCGTCGCGCCAGACGCGCAAGGGGGCCTTTCGGGGCCCCCTTTTTCTTTGCCCGGCGCGGCCCGCGCCACGCTCTCGACCCGATCGTCATCCATGAGCGCCTTGCGCTGCCGGCCGAGGTGCGAGATTGGAGCGGGGGCGCGATTCTGCCGCCGCCCGTTGCGAGCCGCTGCCCCGAGACCGACCATGACCGAGCCCACCTGCCGCCTCTATCTCGTGACGCCCCCGATCGCCGATGCGGAGGCCTTCACGGCCGCGCTCGCCGAGGCCTGTGGCGCTGGCGACGTGGCGGCTGTGCTCCTCAGGCTCGCCGCGGCCGACGAGCGTGCGCAGATCAAGCGCGTCAAGGCGCTGGCGCCGGTGGCTCAGGACAAGGGCACGGCCGTCATCGTCGAGGCCGGGCCGGTCGTCGCCATCCGGGGCGGGGCGGATGGCGTGCACGTTTCCGGCGGGCCAGACGCCCTGCGCGCTGCCCTTGAGGCGGCGAAGCCCGAGCGCATCGTCGGCGCCGGCGGGCTGAAGTCGAAGCACGATGCGATGCTCGCCGGGGAGACGGAAGCCGACTACCTCATGTTCGGCGAGCCGCGCCCGGACGGCTGGATGCCACCTCTCGCCGAGGTAGCCGAGCGGGCGCGGTGGTGGGCGGAGATCTTCGCGGTGCCTTGCGTCGCCTTCGCACCGACGCTGGACGCGGTGGCGGATTTGGCCGCCACGGGCGCCGAGTTCGTGGCCCTTGGCGATGCCGTCTGGGCGCATCCCGAGGGCCCCGCGGCGGCAGTGAGCCAAGCGCTCGCCGCCATCGGCAAGGTGGAGGTTCCGGCCCGATGAGACGGCTGCGACGGAGCTTACCGGGCATCGCGATGGTGCTGGTGCTCGGTCTGGCGCCCGCTCACGCACAAGCGCCGGCAGCCGAACCGCCGACGGCCCAGCTGCGGCTGCTGCCGGGCGCCGAAGCCCCGCCCGCGGCCGGCGGCCCCGCAATCGCGCCGGCCGTCGACATCCCGACACTGCCCGACCCCAAAGCCGACCTCGCGTACGGCGCCTACCAGCGCGGGCTCTACGTCACGGCGCTGCGCGAGGCAACGGCGCGCCTCGGCGGCAATCCCGACGACGCGGTGGCCATGACGCTCCTTGGCGAGCTCTACGCCCAGGGCCTCGGCGTGGCGCAGGATCCCGGCAAGGCGGCGGATTGGTACCGCCTGGCGCATGCCAAGGGCAATGCCGACGCCACCTTCGCCCTCGCCATGCTGACGCTGCAGGGCCGCGGCGCAACGAAGGACGAGAAGGCGGGCCTCGCGCTCCTCGAGGAGGCGGCCGGCAAGGGCCACCCGCTCGCCTCCTACAATCTCGCCGTCGTGCTCATCGGCCGCGGCAAGCCCGAGGACATGAAGCGCGCGGCGACGCTCGTCACCCGCGCCGCCGAGATGGAGGTGGCGGACGCGCAATATGCGCTCGCCGTCCTGATGCGCGAGGGCCGCGGAGTGAACAAGGACCCGGTGGAGGCGGCCATCTGGATGAGCCGGGCTGCCGGCAACGGCCACATCGCCGCGCAGGTCGAATACGCCATCATGCTCTTCAACGGCGAGGGCACGACGCGCGACGAGACGGCGGCGGCGCGCCTCTTCGCCAGCGCCGCGGCACGCGGCAACGCCATCGCGCAGAACCGGCTCGCCCGCATCCTCGCTGCCGGGCGCGGGCTGCCCCGCAACCTCGTCGAGGCTGCCTCCTGGCACATCCTCGCCGCCGGCCAGGGGCTCGCCGACACCTGGCTCGACGACGCACTCAAAGGCCTGACCCCGGCCGAGCGCCAGAAGGCGGAGGACCTCGCCCGCCGCCGGTCCAATGATCTTGCCCTCATCGGCAACTGACCCGTCGGACCGGAGGCATCGCGAACCCGATGCGCACGAGCGCCTCGCCGGCGAGCCTTGACGGGCGCCGCCCCACCGGGCACATCACGGAGCAATCCCAGAAGCCCGCGGCCGACAGGCCGCGAGAAGGTTCTTTCCCATGGCCAAGATCAACGGCAACGAGATCCGGCCGGGCATGGTCATCGAGCACGAGGGCGGCCTGTGGGCCGCCGTCAAGACGGTGTCCGTCAAGCCCGGCAAGGGACCGGCCTACAACCAGGTCGAGCTGAAGAACCTCGTCGACGGCCGCAAGCTCAACAATCGCTTCGGCTCCGACGAGCGCGTCGAGCAGATCGAGCTCGAATACCGCGACTTCCAGTACCTCTACAAGGAAGGTACGCAGCTCGTCTTCATGAACGATGAGACCTACGAGCAGATCGAGCTTGCCGAGGACTTCGTCGGCGAGCGCGCCGCCTTCCTCCAGGACGGCATGAAGGTCACGCTGCAGATGCACGGCGACCGCCCGATCGGCATCCGCCTGCCCGACCAGGTGACGCTCGCCATCATCGAGGCCGATCCCGTCCTCAAGGGGCAGACGGCCGCCTCCTCCTACAAGCCCGCCAGGCTCGAGAACGGCCTGCGCATCCTCGTGCCGCCCTTCATCACGGCGGGCGAGCGTGTCGTCGTCGACACCAACGAAATCACCTACGTCCGGCGCGCCGACTGAGCGCGCCCTCTCCCGCCCGCGGGAGCACCAGAGGCCGAAAGACCGACATGATCCGTTCCCCCCTCATCACCGTCATGACGGACGCCGTCATGAAGGCCGCCCGCACGCTCAAGCGCGACTTCGGCGAGGTGTCGGCGCTGCAGGTGGCCGTCAAGGGCCCCGGCGACTTCGTCTCCGCCGCCGACCGCAAGGCCGAAGCCGCCCTGCGCGAGGCGCTGGAGAAGGCCCGCCCCGGCTACGGCTTCGTCATGGAGGAGAGCGGCAACGTCGATGGCACCGACACGACACACCGCTGGCATATCGACCCGCTCGACGGCACCACGAATTTCCTGCACGGCATCCCGCACTTCGCCATCTCGGTCGGCCTCGAGCGCGACGGGCAGTTCGTCGCCGGTATCGTCTACGACCCGATCAAGGACGAGCTCTTCGCCGCCGAGAAGGGCAAGGGCGCCTATCTCAACAACCGTCGCATCCGCGTCGCCGCCCGGCGCTCCCTGCACGAGGCGGTGATCGGCTGCGGCATTCCGCATCTCGGCAAGCCCGGCCATCCGCGCTTCATCCGCGAGCTCGCGGCGATGTCCGTGCGCACCGCCGGGGTGCGGCGCATGGGCGCGGCGGCGCTCGACCTCGCCTATGTCGCTTGCGGGCGCCTCGACGGCTTCTGGGAGCGCGACCTGAACTCCTGGGACGTGGGTGCGGGCATCGTGCTCATCCGCGAGGCCGGCGGCTTCATCTCGGATGCCGACGGCGGCGCCGACGCGGTCGGCAAGGGCACCATCGCCTGCGGCAACGAGGCGATCCACCGCGATCTCCTTGCCGTGCTGAAGTCAGCAAATCAGGCGTAATTCGTCACGAACCCGCCACCAAGCTGTGTTCCACGCTTGATCGCCGCCCCAGCCGCGGCGAACATGAGTTTGCGCGACCAGAGCATTCTCCGCCGAAGTGGACGCCGGTTCGGCGCAGAACCGACGGTCCGCATGAGCGGAGATGCCCTGATGCGTCAAGATTGGACGCGCCTTCCGGTCACATCGGATCGGAATGCGCTTTCAGGGCGTGACGGACCACCATGGCGGCCGACGACACGATGAAACTCTCCTCGCCGCGGATCTACCTCGTCCGCATGGCGGTGTTTCTGATCCTCGTCGGCTTCCTTGCCTTGGTGCTCTACCGGCAGATCTGGGCGGCCTTCCTTGCCAATCCGGGCCTCAACGGCCTCATCCTCGGCGTGATGCTCATCGGCATCGTGCTCGCCGTGCGCCAGGTGGTGCGGCTCTTCCGCGAGGTCCGCTGGGTCAATAGCGCACGGCGGGCGGACGACGGCATCGCCGTCACGTCCACGCCGATCCTGCTCGCCCCCATGGCTGCCCTGCTCGGCCACCGCCTGGGGCGCACGGTCGTGTCCACCGTCACCCTGCGCTCGATCCTCGATTCCATCGCCGCCCGCCTCGACGAGGGGCGCGACATCGTGCGCTACCTCGCCGGGCTCCTCGTCTTCCTCGGCCTCCTCGGCACCTTCTGGGGCCTCATCGACACGGTGGGCTCGGTCGGCAAGGTCATCCAGTCGATGCGCACGGGCGCGGAGGCGGGCGTGCTCTTCGACGAGCTGAAGAGCGGCCTTGCGGCGCCGCTCGGCGGCATGGGCCTGTCGTTCTCGGCCTCGCTCTTCGGCCTCGCCGGCTCGCTCGTCCTCGGCTTCATGGACCTGCAGGCCGGCCAGGCGCAGAACCGCTTCTATACCGAGCTCGAGGACTGGCTCGCCACGACGGTGGCCGATGTTGCGCTCGACGCGCCGTCGGCGCTGCGGGGGGCTGTCGCCGGCCCGGACATCTCCGCTGCCCTCGAGCGGCTCGCCAGCGCGCTCAACGAGGGCCAGAGCGGCCGCGCCGCGACGCACGCCATGGCCAATCTCGCCGAGGGCATCCAGGGCCTCGTGCAGCACATGCGCAGCGAACAGCAGCTCATCCGCGACTGGGTGGAGGCGCAGGCCGGCCAGCAGCGCGAAATCAAGCGCCTGCTCGAGCGGCTCGCCGCCGAGCGCGAGCGCATCGACTGAGCCGGAGTGGCTTTCATGGCGCTCGGCCGCGTCCAACGCTCGCACCGCCGGGTCGATTACTGGCCGGGCTTCGTCGACGCCCTGTCGACCCTGCTGCTCGCCATCGTCTTCCTGCTCTCTGTCTTCATGATGGCGCAGTTCTTCCTGGCCCAGGAGATCACCGGCAAGGAGACGGCGCTGCAGAGACTCAACCGCCAGATCGCCGAGCTCACCGACCTTCTCGCCCTCGAGAAGTCGAGCAAGCGGCAGCTCGAGGAGAACCTTGCCCTCCTGCAGTCGTCCCTGCAGAGCAGCGAGGCGGAGAAGAACCGCCTGCAGGGCCTCCTCGACACCGGCACCTCCGCCGGCGCCGCCGCGACTGCACGCGCGGGCGAGCTCGCCACCCGGCTTGACGCCGAGAAGCAGGTGTCGGCGCGCGCGCTGGCGCAGGTGGAACTCCTCAATCAGCAGCTTGCCGCCCTGCGCCGCCAGCTCGCGGCCCTCGAAGACGCCCTGGCCGCGTCCGAGGCACGCGACCGGGAATCGCAGGCGCGCATTGCCGATCTCGGCAGCCGGCTCAATGTCGCGCTCGCCCAGCGCGTGCAGGAGCTCGCGCGCTACCGCTCGGACTTCTTCGGGCGGCTCAGGCAGATCCTCGGCGCGCGCCCCGACATTCGCGTCGTCGGCGACCGCTTCGTCTTCCAGTCGGAGGTCTTCTTCGACACGGGCTCGGCCGTGCTTCGGCCGGAGGGACAGGCGGAGCTCGACAAGCTCGCGACAGCGCTCCTCGACCTCTCGCGCGAGATCCCTCCCGACATTCCCTGGGTGCTGCGCGTCGACGGTCACACCGACAAACGCCCGCTGTCGGGGGCGGGCGAGTTCAAGTCGAACTGGGCGCTCTCGGCCGCGCGCGCCATCTCGGTGGTGCTGTATCTCGCCGGCAAGGGCGTCGCCCCGCAGCGCCTGCTCGCGGCGGGCTTCGGCGAGTTCCAGCCGCTCGACGTCGGCGAGGGCGAGGATGCCTATCGCCGCAACCGGCGCATCGAGCTGAAGCTCACCGAGCGGTGAGGCCGCCCTATCCCGCGGCGCGCTCCTTCTCCTGCGCCTCGGCGAACTGCAGGCGCGCGAGCCGTGCGTAGAGGCCGCCCTGCGCCACGAGGCTGCGGTGCGTCCCCTCCTCGACGATGCGCCCCTCGTCCATGACCAGGATGCGATCGGCGGAGAGGACGGTCGCCAGACGATGCGCCACGACGAGCGTCGTGCGCCCCTCCATGAGATGGTCGAGCGCCGCCTGCACGAGGCGCTCGCTCTCGGCGTCGAGGGCGGAGGTCGCCTCGTCGAGAAGCAGGATCGGCGCATCCTTGAGGATGGCGCGCGCGATGGCGATGCGCTGGCGCTGGCCGCCGGAGAGCGTCACGCCGCGCTCGCCGACGAGGGTGTCGTAGCCCTGCGGCAGGGCCTCGATGAACTCGCTCGCCGCCGCGAGTTCGGCCGCACGCCGCACGTCGGCCTCCGCGGCATCGGCCCGGCCGTAGCGGATGTTCTCGGCGATGGTCGTGCCGAAGACGACCGGTTCCTGCGGCACGAAGGCGATGCGCCGGCGCACTGCGGCCGGATCGGCCTGCGCCACGTCGACGCCGTCGACGAGCACGCGCCCCCCCTGCGGATCGTAGAAGCGCAGCAGGAGCTGGAACACCGTGCTCTTGCCGGCGCCCGAGGGGCCGACGATGGCGACACGCTCACCCGCCCGCACCGAAAAGCCGAGGTCGTGCAGCGACGACTGGCCGGGGCGGGTGGGATAGGCGAAACGCACGTGCTCGAAGGCGACCGTGCCGAGCGGCGGCTCGGGCAGCGGCCGTGGCTCGGCGGGTACGGCGACCGCCGCCTGCGTGCCGAGCAGCTCCGCCAGCCGGCCGGCGGCGCCCGCCGCCTGGCTCACCTCGCCCCAGACCTGACTGAGCTCGCCGAGCGAACTCGCCGCGAGCACGGCATAGAGCACGAACTGCGACAGCCGCCCGCCGCTCATGCGGCCGCCGAGCACGTCCTGAGCACCGTACCAGAGGACGGCGACGACGCTCGCCGAGACGAGGAACAGCGCTGCCGCCGTGAGGAAGGCGCGTGCCCGGATCGAGGTGCGTGCCGCATCGAAGGCTTCTTCCGCCGCGGCCGCGAAATGCCGCGCCGTCGCTCCCTCGGCGCCGAAAGCCTGCATGGTGCGTACCGCCCCGACCGCCTCAGTGGCGTAGGCCGAGGCCGCGGCAAGCTTGTCCTGCGCGGCGCGCGAGCGTCGCCGCACGCTGCGGCCCGAGGCGACGAGCGGCAGGACGATGAAGGGAATGGCGGCGAGCACCAGACCCGAAAGGCGCGGGCTCGTCACCACCATCAGCACCGCCGCTCCGACAAAGATGACGAGGTTGCGCAGGGCGATCGAGGCGCTGGCGCCGAAGGCGGCCTTGATCTGGGTCGTATCGGCGGACAGACGCGACACGATCTCGCCGGCGCGGGCCGTGTCGTAGAAGGTGGGGTCGAGATGCGTGAGATGGCCGAAGACGGCCGTCCTGAGATCGGCGACGACGCGCTCGCCGAGCGAGGTGACGAGATAGAAGCGCGTGGCGCTGGCGACAGCGAGCACCGCCACGACCACCAGCAGCACGCCGAAATAGGCGTTGATGAGGTGCGCGCCCTCGGCCGAGAAGCCGTTGTCGATGACGCGGCGAACGGCGAGCGGCAGCGCCAGCGTGGCGCCGGAGGCGACGAGCAGGGCGACGAGCGCGGCGACGATCTGTCCCCTGTAGCGCAGGGCATAGGGAACGAGGGGCTTCAGCGCCCCGAGCGGAGCCCGCGCGCGCGGCGCCTCCTCGCCATCCGTTTCCGACAGTCGTCTTGCCATGTCGGTCCTTCCTCGCTGTCCGTCGGCCGACGCCACGGCCTCCCTCCCCCGGGGAGCTGCGAGCGCCGGATCGCCGCCCTTTCTGTCGCGCCGGGGCCGGCTTGTATCCCCCTCGGTGCTGCGCTATAGGGTCGCGACCTCAGGAACACAGCTGAACGTCAGTGGTGCCACCGGCGCAAGCGGGGCGGCCCAGACAAGGACAGTGCCATGAAGCCCGATACGCACCCCGACTACCACTTCATCAAGGTCGTGATGACCGACGGGACGGAATACGTCACGCGCTCGACCTACGGCAAGGACGGCGACACGCTGAACCTCGACATCGACCCGAAGACGCATCCGGCCTGGACGGGCGGTTCGCAGCAGATCCTTGACCGCGGCGGCCGCGTGTCGCGCTTCAACAGCAAGTTCGCCGGGCTGAGCTTCGGCAAGAAGTAAGAGCGACGGCGCACTGCCGGGGCGGCGGATCGTCGCGATCCGGCCCGATACGAACGAAACCCCGGTCTCGGCCGGGGTTTCCTCGTTTTGGGGCGGGTCCGCGGGGAGGCTCGCCGACCCGCAGGCCTCGATCGCCCGGCCCCTCCCCGCGCCGCCTGGAACGGGGCGGAGCCGCCTTGGCAGCGCGGCGCTCAGCGGCCGAAGGCCGAGCGCAGGAGCCCGAGCTGCTGGGCGACCGGGCTGTCGCCGGGTTCCTCCACGGGCGCGGCGGCGCCGGCGATCAGCGCATCGAGATGCATGATGCGCGTCTGCAGACGCAGCGAATGCCCGATGAGATCCTGCAGCTTGACGGGAAGAAGGGCGAACAGCTCCGGCGCCGACGTCTGATCCTGCCAGGTGAGCTTCACCTTGTTCTGCTCCTGCCGGGCCTGTTCGGGGGTCATCTCCCCTTCCGCCACGGCGCGTTGCACGAGGAGCCACGAGGCGATCTGCATCAGGCGCGTGGTGAGTCGCATGCTCTCGGTGGCGTAGGCGAGCGAGCCCTGCCGCACGAGGCCGCGCGAATCGTCGCGCCCCTGGCCGTCGAGATAGGCGGCCGTCTCCTCGATGAGACCCATGCCCTCGCGGAAGAGGAGGCGGAAGGATTCGGACGAGACGAAGCTCTGGCCGAAGGAAATGGGCGTCACTCTCTGGGCCGCCGGCAACATGGTCGGTTCAGTCATATTCGTCTCGCCTCCCGTCGTCGAACGGCGGCCTGTCCCGTCCCGGGACGAGGCACCCCGCTTCGGAGGCGACCTCGCAAATCTAGCGCCGGGGCCTCGCACACGCCCGGTAACCTATCGTTAAGGTTAACGTCGATAGGAGTCTGTGGACAGAGGCTCGACTAGTCCGGACGGAGGCGGCGCGGACCCGCCCCGCACGCAGGTCTGCCGGAAAAAAGAGCCGCCCGAAGGCGGCTCGAAGTCATAACAGGGAGGCGTCAAACAGAGTGGACAGGAGCCACTCGACATCCAGAAGACTGGACGGTTTCCTGTAATAATCGAGAAAGCTTAAGAGACCGTTAACGGCCACGGCCGGGTTGCCCGGAGATGTCCCGATTTGAGCCGGCTCGGTCGGGCGGCAAGCAATGTCGCGGAAATCGCCCGGGACCCACCTTCATCCCGGCTCGACGGCGGAGTTCACCATGCCACCCGAGCTTGTCGTCAGACCCTTCGTTCCCGGCGACGATGCCGCCTGCCGGGCCCTCGCGAGCCGTGCCGCCATGTCCTCCTACGGCGAGCGGCTGCCTGACGCCCGCGCCGCCCTCGCCGATCCGGCGACGCCGCTCGAGGCGGTTGCGCTGCGGCTCGTGGCGCTGGCAGACGACGCGATCGTCGGGTTCGTCGACGTCGAGGGCCACCATGTCGCCAATCTCTTCGTCGATCCGGCCGTGCAGGGCCGGCAGATCGGCGCGGCGCTCCTCTCGGAAGCGGAGGCGCGGATCGCCGGCGACGTGACGCTCAACGTCTTCATCGTCAATCCGCGTGCCCGCGCCTTCTACGAGCGGCACGGCTACGTCTGCACCGGCACCCGGCGCACCATCTTCTTCGGCGCGGAAGCCAAGATGTGGTCGATGGTCAAGCGACGGGGCGGCGGCGACTGACCTGAGCGCCCCGCTCAACGCTTGAAGAAGGCGTTCGCCGCCTCGCGGGAAGCCGCCTTGGCGGCGCGCGCCGCCTCCAGCCGTTCGATCTCTCCCTTCAGCAGCGCGATCCGCTCGTCGAGCTCGCCGACCGACAGGAGAGACAGATCCTGCCCGATCTCGTGCACCGGTTTGGGACGCGGCTTCTCGTCCGCGAAGGGATCGCTCATGGCTCGCTCCTCCCCATCTTCCGTCCGCCGGGTCGGGGAGCATAATCGGGCTCGCCCGTGGTTGTCACGGCGCGCGCCATCTGCGATGCCGGACGTTATCGCACGACCAGCAAGAGGGGACCGAGCCATGACGGACGCTCTGCCAGCCACGATGCGCGCCATCGGCATCGCCGAGCCGGGCGGTCCCGACGTGCTGCGCGTCGAGGAGCGCCCGGTGCCGCGGCCCGGACCGGGGGAGGTGCTGGTGCGGGTCGTGGCGGCGGGCGTCAACCGCCCGGACGTGGCCCAGCGCCAGGGCCACTATCCGCCGCCACCCGGCGCCCCCGACATCCCCGGGCTCGAGATCGCAGGCGAGATCGTCGCCCTCGGCACGCATGTCAAGCGCTGGCGCATCGGCGACCAGGTCTGCGCCCTCGTGCCGGGGGGCGGCTATGCCGAGTTCGCCACGGTTCACGAGACGAACGCCCTCCCCGTTCCGCACGGCCTGACGCTGATGGAGGCCGCCGCCCTTCCCGAGACCTATTTCACGGTCTGGAGCAACGTTTTCGAGCGCGGCCGGCTGTCGGCGGGCGAGACGCTGCTCGTGCACGGCGGCACTTCCGGCATCGGCACGACGGCGATCCAGCTCGCCAAGGCCTTCGGCGCGCGCGTCGTCGCCACCGCCGGCTCGGACGAGAAATGCGAGGCCTGCCGGGCGCTCGGCGCGGACGTGGCCGTCAACTACCACACCCGGGATTTCGTCGCCGAGACCAAGGCCGCGACCGGCAGGGGCGCCGACGTCATCCTCGACGTGGTCGGCGGCAGCTACATCGCGCGCAACTACGAGGCGGCGGCCGTCGACGGCCGCATCGTGCAGATCGCCTTCCTGGAGGGTTCGACCGCCACGGTCGACTTCCGCCGCCTCATGCTGAAGCGGCTGACGCATACGGGCGCGACCCTGCGCAACCGCCCCGTGGAGGAGAAGGCGGCGCTCGCCGCCGCGCTCGAAGAGCGCGTGTGGCCGCTTCTCGCCGAGGGGCGGTGCAAGCCGCGCATCCATGCGACCTTCCCGCTGCAGAAGGCGGCCGAGGCGCACGCGCTCATGGAATCAAGCGCGCATGTGGGCAAGATCGTGCTCCTCACCTGACGTTGCGCGATTGCAACGGGGCGCGGACGCGCATATAGTTCGCCCGTTTCCCCATCTTCGGTGGTAACTAACGCTCCGGCGCAAGCCGGGCCGGAGCACGAGAGAGTTTTGTCCGATGCCCGCTGCCCCCCGCGAGGGCGCGGCGAGGCGCCGTTTCAAGGAGCCGACCATGTCCACCGGACCGCTGATGCCGAAGGCGACTGCCGTTTGGCTCGTGGAGAACACGTCGCTGACCTTCGAGCAGATCGCCGACTTCTGCCACCTGCACCCGCTCGAGGTGAAGGGGATCGCCGACGGCGAGGTCGCGGCCGGCATCAAGGGCCTCGACCCGACCGTCAGCGGCCAGCTCACCCGTGAGGAGATCGAGCGGGCACAGCGCGAGCCCTCATACCGGCTGAAGGTAGCCCCGCCCAAGGTCAAGCTGCCGGAGGTCAAGCGCAAGAAAGGTCCGCGCTACACGCCCGTGTCGCGCCGCCAGGACCGGCCCAATGCCATCCTCTGGCTGCTTCGCAACCATCCCGAGCTCAAGGATGCGCAGATCATGCGCCTCGTCGGCACGACGAAGACCACGATCGAGCAGATCCGCAACCGCACCCACTGGAACACGGCGAATCTCTCGCCGATGGATCCCGTCACGCTCGGCCTGTGCTCGCAGATCGACCTCGACTTCGAGGTGGCTCGCGCCGCCAAGGATCGTCCGCAGGTCCAGCCGGAAGCCGGCGCGACCCTGCTGCCGACCGAGGTGACGACCGCCAAGGAAGAGGCCCGCGAGCCCTTCGGCGGCGACTTCGCGCAGCCCAAGCGCAAGAAGGAGGAGGAGCTCGACGTCGAAAGCGTCTTCGCCAAGCTCAAGCAACTGAAGCGCGACGACCACGACGACGGCGAGTGATCCCGAGGGGCCATCACCGCGGCCCCCTTCGTCCCGGGTTGGGGGGCGAGCGCCGCCCCCCAACGCCGCACCGCTGCGGCGCCTGGCCGATCCCTTCCCGGGGGCGGGACCATTGATCATCGAGCAGGCGATTGCCCGCCCTTCCGGCCCGTTTCCGGTTCTTCGCGCCGAACGGCATAGCCGCTCACGACAAAAATGCGCAGTTCGACCCCGAAGGACGACCCGCGGGTCATGGAAGTCTGGCGGCCGGCAGTGGAGGCGACGCAAGATTTCCTCACCGCGGACGCGTGACATCGCAACCGAAGTGGCCGCGTTCCATCCCGGCGCGCCCCTCGATCTCGCCGTGGATGAACCCTATCCTTGCGACGTTCCCCGTGAGAAATGGGGGGCGGTTGCGCGCCGGCTGCTTCCTAGCCGCCGAGGCCGTGGCGCCTCAGTGCCTCACCGATCTCCTCGAGGATGGCCGGATCGTCGATCGTCGCGGGCAGGGACCAGGGCTCCGCGTCGGCGATCTTCTTCATGGTGCCGCGCAGGATCTTGCCCGAGCGCGTCTTGGGCAGCCGGCCGACGGTGACGGCGAGCTTGAAGGCGGCGACCGGTCCGATCTTCTCGCGCACCAGCGCGACAATCTCCGCCTCGATCTCCACCGGGCTGCGGGTCACGCCACTCTTCAACACGATGAAGCCGCAGGGTACCTCGCCCTTGAGTTCGTCCCTCACGCCGATGACAGCGCATTCGGCCACGTCGGGGTGGGAGGCGAGCACCTCCTCCATGCCGCCCGTCGAGAGGCGATGGCCGGCGACGTTGATGATGTCGTCGGTGCGCCCCATGATGAACAGATAGCCGTCCTCGTCCACGAAGCCGGCGTCGGCCGTCTTGTAGTAGCCCGGGAATTCGGTGAGGTAGCTTTCGCGGAAACGGTCGTCGGCCTTCCACAGGGTCGGCAGGCAGCCGGGCGGGAGCGGCATCCTGACGACGATGGAGCCCATGGTGTTCGCAGGCAGCTCCTTCGCCGCCTCGTCAACGACGCGCACGTCGTAGCCGGGCATCGGCACCGTCGGCGAACCGTGCTTCACCGGCAGGACGCCGAGACCGACCGGGTTGGCGGCGACGGGCCAGCCCGTTTCCGTCTGCCACCAGTGGTCGATCACCGGCACACCAAGGATGTGCTCGGCCCATTGCACGGTGTCCGGGTCGGCGCGCTCGCCGGCGAGGAAGAGGGTGCGGAAGCGGGAAAGATCATGTCCGGCAAGGAGGGCTGCCCGCGGATCCTCCTTCTTGATGGCGCGGAAGGCCGTGGGGGCGGTGAAGAGTGCCACCACCCCGTGCTCGGCGATGACGCGCCAGTAGGCGCCGGCGTCGGGGGTGCCGACCGGCTTGCCCTCGTAGAGGATCGAGGTGCAGCCGTGGATGAGCGGGCCGTAGACGATGTAGCTGTGGCCGACGACCCAGCCGACATCCGAGGCCGCCCAGAACACCTCCCCCGGATCGATGCCATAGAGGTGCTGCATCGACCAGGCGAGGGCGACCATGTGCCCGCCGTTGTCGCGCACCACCCCCTTGGGCTGGCCCGTCGTGCCCGACGTATAGAGGATGTAGAGCGGGTCGGTCGCCGCGAGCGGCACGCAGTCGGCATCCTTGCCGGCAGCGCGCGCGGCGGCGACGGTCTCGGCCCAGTCGAGATCGCGGCCCTTGACGAGGGACGCTTCCGCCTGCGGCCGCTGCAGGATCAGGCATTTCTCGGGCTTCACGCGGGCGAGGTCGATGGCCTCGTCGAGGAGAGGCTTGTAGGCGACGATGCGCGCCCCCTCGATGCCGCAGGAAGCGGAGAGGATGAGCCTGGGCTCGGCGTCGTCGAGGCGCGTCGCCAGTTCCTTGGCGGCGAAGCCCCCGAAGACGACGGAATGGACGGCGCCGATGCGGGCGCAGGCGAGCATGGCCACCGCCGCCTCGGGCACCATCGGCATGTAGATGACGACGCGATCGCCCTTCGCCACGCCGAGATCGCGCAGGACGGCGGCGAGCGTGCGCACCTCGGAGAGGAGGCCGCTGTAGGAGATGCTGCGCTTCGTGCCGGTGACCGGGCTGTCGTAGATGATCGCCGGCTGGGCGCCGCGGCCGCGCTCCACGTGGCGGTCGAGGGCGTTGTAGCAGGTGTTGCACAGCGCGCCCGGGAACCAGCGGCCATAGACGTCGAGCGTCGGGTCGAACACCTGCGCCCACGGCCGCATCCAGTCGATGGCCTGGGCGGCCTCGGCCCAGAAGCCGTGGGAATCGCGCTGCCAATGCCCATAGACCTCGTGGTAGCGGCTCGTCATGATCGCCTTGGGCGCTGCGCTCATCGGCATGGGCTCCCTCCTGGGGCGGCGGCCGCAACGGCGACTGCCCTCGCCCCGTGACTGCGTCGTCTCTCTCGTCTTCTCGTTCGTTGGAGCCGTGCCCGTCCGGGCCCTGCGCTCGGGCGTGGATCGTGCGGTTCCCGGCCAGCCGATGCAAGGCGGCAGGCTTGAGACTTTCGGCTTGGGACCTTAGCACGAGGCACCCACATCCCGCCGCGTCGCCGCGATGATCGCCGATCCCTTCTTCTACCTCGCCGCCGTCCCGGCGGTCGTCATCGTCGGCCTCGCCAAGGGCGGCTTTGTCGGCCTCGGCATTCTCGGCATTCCGCTCATCGCCCTCGTCGTCCCACCGATGCAGGCGGCCGCGATCATGCTGCCGATCCTCATGGTGCAGGACGTGGTCAGCATCTGGGCCTATCGCCGCCATGTCGACAGGCGCACGCTCGCCG
The DNA here is from genome assembly GCF_030067675.1 of Chelatococcus albus. Classification (GTDB taxonomy): domain Bacteria; phylum Pseudomonadota; class Alphaproteobacteria; order Rhizobiales; family Beijerinckiaceae; genus Chelatococcus_A; species Chelatococcus_A albus. The sequence goes on from NZ_JASJEV010000004.1 coordinate 192,457, forward strand.
TGATGCTGCCGGGCGCGCTTGCCGGCATCGTGCTCGGCGCCGCCACTGCGGCCATCGTCTCCGACGCGCACGTGCGCCTCATCGTCGGCATCGTCGCCCTCGCCTTCGCGGCCAACTGGTGGTTCGGCCTTTCGCGCCAGGTGGCGGCACACCGGCCGGGCGGCGTGGCCTCGGGCCTCTTCTGGGGCGGTGTCTCGAGCTTCACGAGCTTCGTCAGCCACGCCGGCGGACCACCCTTCCAGGTGCACGTGCTGCCGCTCAACCTGACGCGCGACACGCTGGTCGGCACGACGGCCTGGTTCTTCGCCATCGTCAATCTGGTGAAGGTCGCACCCTATTTCTGGCTCGGCCAGTTCACGTGCGGCAACCTGCTCACTGCGGCCGTTCTGTTCCCGGCCGCCGTCGCCTCCACGCTCGCCGGCGTGTGGGTGGTGCGGCGCATCGACGGCCGACGCTTCTACCGCATCATTTACGGGCTCCTCGCGCTCGTCGGCATCAAGCTCGTCGCCGACGGGATCGGCGCGCTCCTGCCCTGAAGCGCGGCCCCACCGTCCCGCCTTTCGGCTGATTGATTGCCGCACCGTCCGGCTTAGGCTCTCATGACGCCCATGAAAGCCGCCGGGGGGGACGCAAACATGACGCCGACGCCGTACGACATCGACCTCGACAAGAACCCGGCGAACTTCCAGCCGCTGACGCCCCTCACCTTCCTGGAGCGTGCGGCGAGCGTCTTCCCCCAGCGAACCGCGGTGGTGCATGGGACGCTTTCCCGCAGCTATGCCGAGTTCTACGCGCGCTCGCGCCGGCTCGCCTCGGCGCTCGCGGCGCACGGCATCGAGCGCGGCGACACGGTCTCCGTCATGCTGTCCAACACGCCGGCGATGCTGGAATGCCACTACGGCGTGCCGATGACCGGCGGCGTGCTCAACACGCTCAACACGCGCCTCGACGCCGCCATCATCGCCTTCACCCTCGACCACGCCGAAACGAAGGTGCTCATCACCGACCGCGAGTTCTCGAAGACAGTGAAGGAGGCACTCGCCCTCGCCAAGGCCAAGCCGCTCGTCATCGACTACGACGATCCCGAGTACGATGGCCCGGGCGAAAGGCTCGGCGGCATCGACTACGAGGAGTTCGTCGGCTCGGGCGATCCGGACTTCGCCTGGTCGCCTCCCGCCGACGAGTGGGACGCCATCAGCCTCAACTACACCTCCGGCACGACCGGCGATCCCAAGGGCGTGGTCTACCACCACCGCGGCGCCTATCTCCTTGCGATGGGCAACATCGTCACCTGCGGCATGGGCAAGCACCCGGTCTATCTGTGGACACTGCCGATGTTCCACTGCAACGGCTGGTGCTTCCCCTGGTCCATCTCCATCGTCGCGGGCACGCACGTCTGCCTGCGACAGGTGCGGGCCAGGGCCATGTACGCCGCCCTCGCCGACCACGGCGTCACGCATCTGTGCGGCGCGCCCATCGTCATGGCGACGCTGCTCAACGCGCCGGCGGCGGAGAAGCGCGACTTCCGGCAGAAAGTCTCCTTCTTCACCGCCGCGGCGCCGCCGCCGGAGGCCGTGCTCGCCGCCATGAAGGAAGCCGGCTTCGAGGTGACGCATCTCTACGGACTGACCGAGACCTACGGCCCGGCGGTGGTGAACGACTGGCACGAGGAATGGAACACGCTGTCCGGCGCCGACTACGCGGTGAAGAAGGCGCGCCAGGGCGTGCGCTACCTGCCGCTCGAGGCCCTCGAGGTCATCGATCCCGAGACGATGCGGCCGGTGCCCGCCGACGGCGAAACCCTCGGCGAGGTGATGTTCCGCGGCAATGTCGTGATGAAGGGCTATCTGAAGAACCCCTCCGCCACGGCCAAGGCCTTCGAGGGCGGCTGGTTCCACTCCGGCGACCTCGGGGTGAAGCATCCCGACGGCTACATTCAGCTCAAGGACCGCTCCAAGGACATCATCATATCCGGCGGCGAGAACATCTCCTCCATCGAGGTGGAGGACGCGCTCTACAAGCACCCCGCCGTGCAGGCCGCCGCCGTGGTGGCGAAGCCGGACGAGAAATGGGGCGAGACGCCCTGCGCCTTCATCGAGCTGAAACCGGGCGCGACGGCCACGGCCGAGGAGCTCATCGCCTGGTGCCGCTCCAGGCTCGCAGCCTACAAATGCCCGCGCCATGTCGTCTTCATCGAACTGCCCAAGACCTCGACCGGCAAGATCCAGAAGTTCAAGCTGCGGGCCATGGCGAAGACGGCCTGAGGCAGCCGCCGCCCGGACATGAGAAAGCCGCCGGGCCAGCAGGCTCACGGCGGCTCTTCGTCACATTCAGGGGGCAGACGGTTCAGTGCAGGGATTTCTGCGGTTCCGCCAGCCGAAGCCGTTCCATCTCGTCCTTGAGCTGCAGTTTCTTGCGCTTGAGTTCGGCGAGTCTCAGGTCGTCGGAAGAGGGGCTCGCGAGCGTCGCTTCGATTTCACGCTCGAGCGCCCGGTGCCGCCTCTCGAGCTCGGCGAGATGGGCTTGCAGAGACATGCGGGAACCTCCCTTCTCTATGCTCCGACGACAAAACTGTGACACAGCAATGTGGCGGAGTCGAAGCAGGAAAGTCGCTGCGGCGCACAAACGAAGCACCTGTCCACCGCGGCTTTGCCGACTTGCGGCGGCGCGACGGTCACAGCATACTCCCGCCCGTATCCACGGTCCCGACCGGGTGCGCGAAGCATGATGGCGTTCGATCTGACCGAAGAAGAGCGTATGGCCTTCGCATCCGAGCTCAATCGGCTGAAGGAGGAGCATCGTGATCTCGACGCCGCCATCTCGGCGCTCGAGCAGATGGGCCCCGGCGACCAGCTCCAGATCCAGCGCCTGAAGAAACGCAAGCTCGTCCTGAAGGATCGCATGACCTTCCTCGAGGACCAGCTTACCCCCGACATCATCGCCTGAGCCGAGGCCGACGAGCCCGCCCCGGCGTCCTGCGCGCCCTTGCGTCGAAACCGGCGCCCCTGTACGAGGCGCGGTCTCGGCACGCGCGAGGACAGGGCCACAATGGGCACGAAGACGGATACGCCGGTCGCCATCATCATGGGCAGCCAGTCGGACTGGGCGACGATGCGCCACGCCGCCGAGACGCTCGATGCGCTCGGCATCGCCCATGACGCGCGCATCGTCTCGGCCCACCGCACGCCGGACCGGCTCTACGCCTTTGCCAAGGGGGCGAAAGCTGCCGGATTCAAGGTGATCATCGCCGGCGCCGGCGGCGCAGCCCATCTGCCCGGAATGACGGCAGCGATGACCGCGCTGCCGGTCTTCGGCGTGCCGGTGGAATCGAAGGCGCTCTCAGGGCAGGACAGCCTCCTTTCCATCGTGCAGATGCCCGGCGGCATCCCGGTCGGTACGCTCGCCATCGGCAAGGCCGGGGCGATCAATGCCGCCCTGCTCGCGGCCAGCGTTCTCGCCCTCGGCGACGAGGCGCTCGCCGAGCGCCTCGACGCATGGCGAGCCCGCCAGACGGCCTCCGTCGCCGAGCGTCCCTCCGACGAGGCCTGACCCATGCTGCCCCCCGGTTCGACCATCGGCATCCTCGGCGGCGGCCAGCTTGGTCGCATGATCGCGCTGGCGGCGGCGCGTCACGGGCTCAGGACGCATGTCTACGCGCCCGAACCCGACAGCCCGGCTTTCGAGGTCGCCGGCAGGCGCACCGTCGCGGCCTATGACGACGAGGCGGCACTCGTGGGTTTCGCCGACGCGGTCGACGTCGTCACCTACGAGTTCGAGAACGTGCCGGCTGATACGGCCCACATCCTCGCCACCCACGTGCCCCTGCGCCCCGGCGCCCGGGCGCTCGCCACGACGCAGGATCGCCTGGAGGAAAAGACCTTCGTCGCCGGCCTCGGCATCCCGACCGCCCCCTTCCGTGCCGTCGGCAGCGCGGCCGAGCTCGAACAGGCGCTTTCCGCTCTGGGCCGCCCGGCGGTGCTCAAGACCCGGCGCTTCGGCTACGACGGCAAGGGCCAGGTGATGCTGCGCGAGGGCGACGACCCACGCGCGGCGCTCGACACCATCGGCCACGTGCCGGCGATCCTCGAGGGCTTCGTGCCCTTCGCGCGCGAGGTGTCGGTGGTCGCCGCGCGCGGCGTCGACGGCAGCTTCGCGGCCTACGACGTCTGCGAGAACACGCACCGCGACCATATCCTCGACGTGACGCGCGTGCCCGCCCGCCTGCCGGCGGAGACGGCGGCCCGCGCGCTCGCCCACGCCAGGCGCATCGCCGAGGCGCTCGAGTATGTCGGCGTTTTCGCCGTCGAGATGTTCGTGGTCGAGGCGGAGGGCCGAAGCGAGGTGATCGTCAATGAGATCGCGCCGCGCGTGCACAATTCCGGCCACTGGACCATCGAGGGCGCCGAGACCTCGCAGTTCGAGCAGCATGTGCGCGCCGTCTGCGGCTGGCCGCTCGGCCCGACGAGCCTGACAGGCGCGAGCGTGGAGATGACCAACCTCGTCGGCGCCGACACTGACCGCTGGCCGGCCCTCCTCGCCGAACCGGGCGCTCATCTGCACCTCTACGGCAAGGGCGTCGCCCGCCCGGGCCGCAAGATGGGACACGTCACGCGCGTGCGCCGCCGCCCCGCCACCTGACGGCCGCCGAAGCGCCGGCGCAGGCCCGGATCATACGCCATTTCACCGAGCCTCGGCGGTGGACAGCCCGGATGTTATCTGCTAGCTGAAGCGACCACGGTTACGGCGCGCCGTTCGCGCCGGGGATTTTTTTCGCCCCCTCATCGGGACTGAACACGGGAAGACGACGCGTGCAGGTTCTCGTTCGCGACAACAACGTTGATCAGGCGCTGCGTGCGCTGAAGAAGAAGATGCAGCGCGAGGGCATCTTCCGTGAGATGAAGCTCCGCGGCCACTACGAGAAGCCGTCCGAGAAGAAGGCTCGCGAGAAGGCCGAGGCCGTCCGTCGCGCGCGCAAGCTGATGCGCAAGCGCCTGCAGCGCGAAGGTCTCCTGCCGGCCAAGGCGAAGCCGGCCCGCGGGCGCTGAGCGTCCGTGCCGATCGCGTCGTCGTGCCCGACGACGCGTCACTCCTTCGATCGGCGCCCATCCGGCAACGGGGGCGCCCGATTGCTTTCAAGGGCCGGAATATCCTGCGCCTTCAGGCGCCGCCGCCGGTCCTGCGAGACCGTACGATGTCAGCATGCGCGATCTTGCGAGGGTCCATCCCCCGGTTCGTCGGAGTGAAGGCATTCCCTCGTCGGGCCGCCATTGTGCGCAGGATGGTCGAGGGCTTCGGTTCGAAAGAGAGCGACACACGCGCGGAGGGTCGATCGTGAGCCAGTGGTTTTCGTCGGAGCTGACCACGAGCCGGATGGTGGCCTTGCCGATCGCCCTCGTGATGGGGCTCGGCCTCGCGGCCTGCGAGACGGTGAACTCCGTGGGCCCCGTGCGCAATGTCGCCGAGGTCTCCGAAGATGCCTCCGGCGCGGCGAGCGTGAACATCGCCTCGCTCTCCGACGTCATCAAGCAGAACCCCGGCGACCCGCAGGCCTACAACACCCGCGGCGCGGCCTATGCCAAGGTGGGCCGCTACGGCGACGCCATCAGCGACTTCAATCAGGCCGTGCGCATCGATCCGAACTACGCGCCCGCCTACACGAATCGCGCCCTCGCCTTCCGCCAGACCGGCAAGAACGACGCCGCCCTCGCCGACTTCAACCGCGCCATCACGGCCGACCCGAACTACGTCCCGGCCCTGATCGGCCGCGCCAACCTTCTGCGCGTCCAGGGCGACGCGAGCCAGGCGCTGGCCGACCTCTCGCGCGCCATCCAGCTCAATCCCGAATCGGCCGAAGCGCTGCACGCGCGCGGCCTCCTCTACCAGCGCCAGGGCCAGCACCAGCAGGCGGTGAACGACTTCGGCGCCGCGCTCGACCGCAATCCCTTCGTCGCCGCGCCCTACACGGCGCGCGGCCAGAGCCTCATCGCCCTCGGCCAGTACGACAAGGCGATCGAGGACTTCAACGCCTCCCTCAACGTCGACAACCGGAACGCCGATGCCTGGGCCGCCCGGGGCCTCGCCTACGAGAAACGGGGCAACAGGCCGCTGGCGATCGAGTCCTACCAGCGCGCGGCGAGCATCGACAACGCGAACGCGACGGCGCGCGCCGGCCTCTCGCGCCTGCAGGGCGGCCTCTTCCGCTGACCTGCCCTGCAAGAGATCGGCCGTCGCGGCCCGGCCGGGGCGCGTCGGGCGCGGCGGGGATGCGGCCGCGTCAGGCGATCTCCTTCATCAGCGTTGCCGCATAGGGTGAGAAGCCGAAGCGCGCATAGGCGATCTCGGCGGCAGCATTGCCCGCGAGAACGCCGACGAAGAGCCGCTTGATCCCGCGCTCCCGCGTCAAGCCTTCGGCCTCGGTGAGTAGCGCCTGCGCGACACCGCCGCCGCGGAAGGCCGCATCCACGTAGAGATCGGAGATATAGCCGTAGCGACGCAGCTCCTCGGCCACATAGACATCGTCTTCCTCATCGGACCAACCGAGAAAGCCGGCCGGCGTCCCGCCGATCTCGGCCAGAAGGACGACGCGCCTGGCCGCCGCGACCCCTTCCTCGAGTTCGGCGACCGTTTGTTCCGCCGAAGCGCGGTCGAGGCAACGGTCGCCCGACAGGCCGTGCTCGAACATATTGAGAGCCTGCACGAACCCGATCACGGTCTCGCGGTCTTCCGGGCGCATGGGGCGGATCAGGAGGCTCATCGTGCGGCTCTTTGCGGGTCCGTGGATCGGGTGGCGAGGGGGCGCCTCCTGGACGGCAGGGATTACCGCAAGGTTACGGTCGCTCAGGAGCCCTCCTTGCTCACGCCCACCGTGCGCACCTGCGTGTCCGGCAGGCTCCCCGCCGCCACGTCGTCCAGGAACATCTGCACCTGGGGAATCGCACCCTGATCGATCAGATCCCGGTGATGGCCGTCGGGAAAACGCACGAAACGCTTCGGCGGATTGGCGAGGTTGTAGAGCGCCGCGCCTTCCGCGAAGGGCACCGTCGTGTCGCGCTCGCCATGCAGGAAGAGCACGGGCACGCGCACGCGACCGATGACCTCGTCCGACCGGAAGGGGTCGAGCATCATCAGGCGCGCCGGCACGAAGGGATAGCGCCGGCCGGCGACGGACAGCGCGGACAGATACGGGGCCTCGAGCACCAGCGCTTTGACCCGCGCCTCGGCGGCAAGGCGGACGGCAACTCCCGAACCGAGCGATTCGCCGTAGGCGACGAGCCGATCGGCCCCGAAGCGGCGCGCCGCCTCCTCGTGAGCCGCAGCCGCATCCCGGTGCAGCCCCTCCTCCGACGGCCGGCCGGTCGAGCCACCGTAGCCGCGGTAGCTGACCGCGAAGAGGCCCGTGCCGTCCTCGGTCAGGGCCTTGAAGCGCTCGATGCGCAGCGGCCGCGCGAGATTGCCCGAATTGCCGTGGAAGAAGAGCAGCACCGGCTTGTCGCCCCTGGGCGGCAAGACCCAGGCGACGAGCGTCTCGCCATCGCTCGTCTTCAGGCTGACCTGCTCGAGCCCGGGGATTGCGGCCGACTGAGCCGAAACCGGGCGCTCGTCGCGCGGGAAGACGAGCGACCGCTGCTGGGCGAAGAGGAGGCCGAGGCCGACGACATAGACGGCGGCCATCGCGAGGACGACACGGAAGGCGAGACGCAGGGCTCTCGAACGCATGGCTCACCAGGGGCTGACGACAGGGTGGCGATTCGACTGTCGCGCGACCATGCCACGCGGCCGAGCCGGTGCCGACCCCTCGCGCACGAGGCCTATGCGCCGGCCTTGAGCCCAAGGTCGTCGAGTACCTTGCGGATCGCCAGTTCGAGGGCGGATTTCTTGGCGGGCCAGCTGCGTTGCAAAGCTTCCAGTATCTGGCGCAGCCGGGCCTCGTCCGCCGGGCCCGCGGACAGCTCCAGGGACACGCGATCGAAATCGCCGTCGAGCTGCACCCGGACCGCGTCGAACGCACCGCGGAACTCGTCGCGCGCCGCGACCATGGCCCGCGCCGCCGGCGCGAGCTGCGACGGCCCTTCCTTGCGTTCCAGCTCCCGGCGAACCTCGACGAGCAGACGGTCGATCGTGTCCGTGTAGTGCGTTGCCGCGTCCCTGATGAGGGCCTGCAGGCGATCGGCGCGGCTGCGCTCCATGTTGCGCTCGCTCGTGGCCTTGGCGACCTGCAGCTCCAGGCTCCTGCGCGCGAGCTCGTTGGCCTCGCTCTGCTTGGCCCAGGTGACGTAGGCGGTGAGGCCCCCGACGATCGCGGTCGCGGCGGCCCCGACGAAGGCGGCCTTGAGCGTGGCGGCGAAGCGAGCCATGGACGTTCCTTCCGGCACCTGGCGGGTCACGGCGCCGGTGCGTGGGCCCCGGCGGCGCGATCCTAGACCAAGGTACCGGACGCGCGAAGGGGACTGCCCCTTCGCGTCGACACGTGCGATGCCGGTCGCGCGGCTCAGAAACCCTTCAGGATCTCGTCCACCATCTTCTTGGCGTCGCCGAAGAGCATCATGGTGTTGTCCTTGAAGAACAGCTCGTTCTCGACGCCGGCGTAGCCCGAGCCCATGCCGCGCTTGACGAAGAGCACGGTCTTGGCCCGCTCCACGTCGAGGATCGGCATGCCGAAGATCGGTGAGGCGGGATCGGTCTTGGCCGCCGGGTTGGTGACGTCGTTGGCGCCGATGACGAAGGCGACGTCGGCTTGGGCGAACTCGGAATTGATGTCCTCGAGCTCGAACACCTCGTCGTAGGGTACGTTCGCCTCGGCGAGCAGCACGTTCATGTGGCCCGGCATGCGGCCCGCCACCGGATGGATGGCGTATTTGACCTCGACGCCCTCTTCCTTGAGCTTGTCGGCCATCTCGCGCAACGCGTGCTGCGCCTGAGCCACCGCCATGCCGTAGCCGGGCACGATGATGACCTTGGCCGCGTTCTTCATGAGGAAGGCCGCATCGTCCGCCGAGCCCTGCTTGACCGGCCGCTCCTCTGCCGCGCCGCGGCCGGCCGCCGCCGCCTCCCCGCCGAAGCCGCCGAGGATGACGGACAGGAACGAACGGTTCATGCCCTTGCACATGATGTAGCTGAGGATCGCGCCCGAGGAACCGACCAGCGCCCCCGTGATGATGAGGGCGAGGTTGCCGAGCGTGAAGCCGATGCCTGCCGCCGCCCACCCCGAGTAGGAGTTGAGCATCGAGATGACGACAGGCATGTCGGCGCCGCCGATCGGCACGATGAGCAGGACGCCGAGCACGAAGCTGAGCAGCGTGATCAGCCAGAACAGCACGTGGCTCTCGGTGCGCACGAAGAGCACCACGAGCACCAGCAGCAGGACGCCGAGGCCGATGTTGATGGCATGGCGGTTCGGCAGCAGGATCGGCTTGCCCGACATCCGGCCGTCGAGCTTCAGGAAGGCGATGACCGAGCCCGTGAAGGTGAAGGCGCCGATGGCGACGCCGAGCACCATCTCGACGAGGCTGCCGCCGTGGATCGAGCCGACCGAACCGATGCCGAAGGCCTGCGGCGCATAGAGCGCGCCCGCCGCCACGAGCACGGCGGCGAGGCCGACGAGTGAATGGAAGGCGGCGACGAGCTGCGGCATGGCCGTCATCGGCACGCGCCGGGCGATCACCGCTCCGATGCCGCCGCCGATGGCGAGGCCAACGACGACGAAGAGCCATGCGGCGATGCCGGAGGGCGGCGCCCCGACGAGCGTCGTCAGGATGGCGATCCCCATGCCGGCCATGCCGTAGAGGTTGCCCTGGCGCGAGCTCGCCGGCGAGGACAGGCCGCGCAGCGCCAGGATGAAGAGGACGCCGGCGACGAGATAGAGAAGGGACGAGAGGTTGGCGGACATCGCTCGTTCACCCCTTCTTCTTGTACATGGCAAGCATCCTCTGCGTGACGAGGAAGCCGCCGAAGATGTTCACCGAGGCGAGGACGAGCGCGACGAAGCCGAGCGCCCGGGCCCAGAGCGGCCCGTCGCCAAGCACGGCGTCCGCCTGCACGCCTACCGCGAGCAGCGCACCGACGACAATCACCGAGGAGATGGCGTTGGTCACCGACATGAGCGGCGTGTGCAGCGCCGGCGTCACGGACCAGACGACGTAGTAGCCGACAAAGACGGCGAGCACGAAGATCGCGAGGCGAAAGACCGTCGGGTCGACGGCCCCGCCCGTCGCGGCATGGGCGGCGGCGCCGAGGGCGGCGGCGGCTTGGTCGGCATAGGCCTGCGCAGCGGTGGCCGCCTGTTTGGCGGTCTCGGCGGCCGCGCGGGCCCCTTCCATCGCCTGTTCGGGCGTGAGATTGGCCATGGCTCGTTCCCCCAGTTGTCCGGTCAGGCCTTCGGCTGGAAGGCCGGGTGGATGACGGCACCGTCGCGCGTGAGGCAGGTCGCCTTGACGAGTTCGTCGTCCCAGTTCACCGCCAGCGCCTTGGCCTTCTTGTCGATCAGGGTCTCGACGAAGGCGTAGAGGTTCTTGGCGTAGAGGCTCGAGGCCGTGGCGGCGAGGCGGCCCGGCACGTTGAGATGGCCGACGATCTTGACGCCGTTGTGCATCACGACCTTGCCCGGCTTGGCGACCTCACAGTTGCCGCCACGCTCGACGGCGAGGTCGACGATGACGGAGCCCGGTCGCATCGATTCCACCATGGCCTTCGACACGAGCTTCGGCGCCGGACGGCCCGGGATGAGCGCGGTGGTGACGACGATGTCCTGTTTGGCGATGTGGGAGGCGACAAGCTCGGCCTGCTTGGCCTTGTAGGCGTCCGACATCTCCTTGGCGTAGCCGCCGGCGGTCTCGGCCTGCTTGAACTCCTCGTCCTCGACGGCGATGAACTTGGCGCCGAGCGACTCGACCTGCTCCTTGGCCGCGGGGCGCACGTCGGTCGCCGTGACGACGGCGCCGAGGCGGCGGGCCGTGGCGATCGCCTGCAGGCCGGCGACGCCCGCGCCCATGACAAAGACCTTGGCGGCCGGCACGGTGCCCGCGGCCGTCATCATCATCGGCAGCGCCCGGCCATATTCCGCCGCGGCGTCGATCACGGCACGATAGCCGGCGAGGTTGGCCTGGGAGGAGAGCACGTCCATCACCTGCGCCCGGGTGATGCGCGGCATCAGCTCCATGGCAAAGGCGGCGACGCCCGCCTCGGCGAGCGCCTGCACGGCCGCCTCATTGCCGTAGGGGTCCATGACGGCGACAACGAGCGCGCCCTTCTTGAAGGACGACAGTTCGGCGGCGGAAGGGCGACGCACGCGCAGGACGATGTCGGCGTCCTTGACAGCCTCCTCGGCGGTTGCGGCGATCGTGGCGCCGGCCGCTTCATAGTCGCCGTCGGCAATGCCGGAGGCGAGGCCTGCGCCTTTCTGCACCGCCACCGTGGCACCGAGGCCGACGTATTTCTTGACCGTTTCGGGCGTCGCGGCGACGCGACCCTCGTTGGCCTCGGTCTCGGTGGGAATGGCGATGCGCATCGTCGATCACTCCAGACGTGGCCCCGTTCCGGGTCGCCACGACCCGGAGCGAACGGCGCTGTCACTGCGGGTGGAGATCAGAGGAGGAAATAGGCCATGAGCACGAGGACGAGGGCGACGAAGCCCATTCCCCACTTCGCGCCCGTCACGAAGAGACGATAGGTGTTCTCGTGCTCCTCGTAGTCCATCGCAGGGTGCCCGGCGGGGTGAACGGTGCTGTGCGGCTCGGCCATGGTGGTCCTCGGCAATTGTCGTTGCCCTGCGGCTTTATCGCAACGCATGAGCTCTTGCAACGCGGGCGGGCATTCTCCGTCACGCCGCAAAGCGAGGCAATGGCATAGATTAAATCGGTTTAAGAACGAATGTCCAACCGCCGGACGCCGGGTTGCGGGCGGGATCGCTCAGGAATGAGCGCGCAGCCCGGCCTTCACCAGCGCCGCGCTTTGACGATCGTCTATGACGCGGCGCGAGAATTCCTCGATCTCGGCTTCGAACAGGCGGTGGAAATTGAGCTCCGCCCCGAGGTGCAGGAAGACGGCGCCAAGGCCGATCGCGGCGCGGTCCATGAAGACGAATTCGCGCGGCACCGTCACCGGCCCCTTCTCCTTCAGGGCCCTGTGCACCCTGAAGGCCTCGCGCCGGCCGTATTCGGCCGGCGAGACGCCGTCGGCGATGGTGCGCACGCGGTCGTCGAGCAGGGGGCCATAGATGAACCGCGCCCAGATGTTCAGCGTGTCGATGAGATCATTGCCGAGCGCCCGGAACCCCCAGGTCTCGTAGGCCGAGACGATGCGGTCGCGGTCGTCGGTCTGGAGACCGCGGTAGAGATCGACCACGCCCTCGACGAAGGAAGCGGGGAAGATGCGGATGCATCCGTAGTCGAGGAGGTTGATGCCGAGCGCTTCCGGCCGCTCGGGTTCGCCGCCCTCTGCGAAGACGGTGTAGTTGCCAAGATGCGGGTCGCCGTGGATGACGCCGAAGTGGCTGAAGGGATGCCACCAGGCCTTGAACATGGCGACTGCGAGGCGGTTGCGCATGTCGAGCGGTGCGCTCTTGAAGGCGAGAAGCTTGCGCCCCTCAAGCCAGTCGAGCGTGAGGAGGCGGCCCGTCGACAGCTCCGGCCAGACGTTCGGCACGCGCACCTCCGGCACGTCCGCGAGCATGGCGCGGTAGAGGGCGACGTGCCGGGCCTCGCGGCGGTAGTCGAGTTCCTCGCGCACGCGCGCGCCGATCTCCTTGGCGATCTCGCGCGTGTCGATGGCCGGGTCCATGCGGCGATGGATTGCGAAGAGGATCTCGAGCTGGGCGAGATCCGCCTCCACGGCCGACTGCATATCGGGATACTGCAGTTTGCAGGCGAGCGCCGAGCCGTCCTTCGCCGTTGCGCGGTGCACCTGGCCAAGGGAGGCGGCTGCGGCCGGCCTGAGATCGAAGGAGCGGAACTTCCCCGCCCAGTCGGCGCCGAGTTCGGCCATCATGCGCCGCTTGACGAAGGCTGCGCCCATGGGCGGAGCCTCGGACTGCAGCCTCTGCAGCTCGGTCGCGTATTCGGGCGGCAGGAGATCGGGAACGGTCGCCATGAGCTGGGCGACCTTCATGATCGGACCCTTGAGGCCGCCGAGGGCGCGCGTGAGGTCGGCGGCGTTGCGCTCGCGGTCGAGGCTGACCCCGAGCATGCGCGATCCGACCACCTTGGCCGCGATGCCGCCGACATTCGCCCCCACGCGCGCATAGCGGGCGGCGCGGGCGGTGAAGCGGTTCGCTTCGCGGTCTCGGTCGTTCACGGCAGGATCCTCGACGGCACCCCCGGGCACAGATATGCAGCGAACGGGCGATTGCCAGAGCAGACGGCGGTGCCCTGCCGTGAGGAGGCCGCCCTTCACGCCCCCTCCATCGCGGCGAGGTCGTCGATGAGGCCCTCGATCATCGACAACCCGATCTGCCAGAAGGCCGGATCGCGCGCGTCGAGACCGAAGGGAGCGAGCAGCTCCGAGTGGTGCTTCGTGCCGCCGGCCGAGAGGAGGGCGAAATACTTGTCGACGAAGCCCGCCTCGGCCTTCTCGTAGACGCCATAGAGCGAGTTCACGAGGCAGTCCCCGAAGGCATAGGCGTAGACGTAGAAGGGCGAATGCACGAAGTGCGGGATATAGGCCCAGAAGGTCTCGTAGCCCGGACCGAGGCGGATCGCCGGACCGAGGCTCTCCTCCTGCACCGACAGCCACAGCTCGCACAGCCTGTCGCCCGTCAGCTCGCCGGCGCGCCGCTCGGTGTGCACCTTGCGCTCGAAGGAGTAGAAGGCGATCTGGCGCACCACCGTGTTGAGCATGTCCTCGACCTTGGCGGCCAGCATCGCCTTGCGCTGGCGCGGATCGTGCGTCTCGGCGAGGAGCCGGCGGAAGGTGAGCATCTCGCCGAAGACGGAGGCGGTTTCGGCCAATGTCAGCGGCGTCGGGGCCATGAGCGCCCCGTTCGGCGCCGCGAGCACCTGGTGCACGCCGTGACCGAGCTCGTGGGCAAGGGTCATCACATCGCGCGGCTTGCCCTGGTAGTTGAGAAGCACATAGGGGTGGGCGGAGGGCACGGTCGGATGGGCGAAGGCGCCCGGTGCCTTGCCGGGGCGCACGGGTGCGTCGATCCAGCGCTCGTCGAAGAAGCGGCGCGCAATGTCGGCCATGCGCGGCGAGAAGGCCGCATAGGCGCCGAGCACCGTGTCGCGCGCCTCGTCCCAGCCGATGGCGCGCGTCTCGACCTGGGGCAGCGGTGCGTTGCGATCCCAGTGGTCGAGCTTCTCCTTGCCAAACCACTTCGCCTTCAAGGCGTAATAGCGGTGCGACAGGCGCGGGTAGGCGTCGCGCACGGCCCTTACCAGGGCGTCGACCACCTCCCGCTCCACCCGGTTGGCGAGGTGGCGGGAATCGGCCACATCCTCGAAGCCGCGCCAGCGGTCGGAAATCTCCTTGTCCTTGCCGAGCGTGTTGGTCACGAGCGTGAAGATGCGCAGGTTGTCCCTGAAGACCTTGGCGAGCGCCTCCGCTGCCGCCTTGCGCACGGCCTCGTCCGGCTCCTGAAGCTTGTTGAGCGTCGGCTCGATCGCAAGTTCCTCGCCCTCGACGGAAAAGCGCAGGGAGGCGATGGTCTCGTCGAACAGACGGTTCCACGCGGCACGGCCGGTCACGGACTTCTCGTGGAAGAGCTGCTCGATCTTGTCCTCGAGCTGGTAGGGCTTGTCCTTGCGGATGTCCTCGATCCACGGGCGGTAGCGGGCGAGCGGACCCGAGGCGGTCGCCGCCGCGATCACCGCGTCGTCGATGCGGTTGAGCTCGAGGGTGAAGAACAGAAGCTCCGAACTCGCGGCCGTCAGGCGCTCCTGCGTATCGCCGTAGAACTTGGCGCACTTGGGATCCGTCGTGTCGCCGGCATAGACGAGGCTCGCATAGGACATGAGCCGGCCGAGCAGGTCCTCGATCGCCTCGTAGCGCTCGACCGCTGCCCCCAGCGCCACGCTCGCCTCGGGCCCGCGCGCGATCGCATCGAGCTTGCCGCGGTAGGCTTCGGCGAAGGCCTTGCACTCGGCCTCGGCGCGGGCGAGGTCCTCGGCGAAGGCCGGCGCCTCCATCGCCGGATAGAGATGCGTCAGATCCCACTCCGGCAGCGGACCAAGACCATCTGCAACGCGTGCGGCTGCAGCGGTGGACATGGCGCGCTGCTCGGCGGGATGGGCAAAGGTCATGACAGTCTCGTTCCTGCGATCATGGGGCGACCGCGGCTGGGCGAGCCGGGCAGCCGTAGGTCGGGGAGGGAATCGGGCGATTCCGCGTGCGCCATGATATCGGCCCGGACGGGGCCTCGATCAATGTGTCACGCGCATCCCGTCGCGCCCCCCGCCATCAGCACCCGAGCGGGCGGAGGCGACCAGGCTTGCGGCGGCGTGGCGGGCCGGATCCAGTCCCCGGCCACGACGCAGTTGCCGCGCCCTTCTCCCTGTAAGACAATACCGTGCTGGGGCATCGCTCCAGCCCGGAGCGACGATTGCTGCGAGAGTCCGGAGATTGCCGATGGTCTCGATCCTCATCAGCGCCCTGGTCACCGTCCCCGTTGCCCGGTTTCCCTCATTCGGCGGAGCGTTGCCGGAGGAAGCGCAACGGACCTCGCGCCTCGCCGTCGGCGACGGCCGGCCGGCGCTGCACGGGCCGGACGGCCCGGCTGACGTCTAGACCCGGCAGCCGGTCCATGCGGGCAGTGCGGTGGCATCGTCGTTCGCGGCTGCGTTAACAGCCGCTTTACCCTTGTCGTCGAGCATTGCCCCGAAACGAAACACCGTGCGGGAGCAACGCCGGACTGATGACGAGCCAAATCCTCATCGTTGACGATGATCCCGTGCAGCGCCGCCTCGTCGAGGCGATGATTCGCCGCTTCGGTTACGAGGCGGTGGTTGCCGAAACGGGCGAACAGGCGCTCGCGCTGCTCGCCGGCCCTGACGGCGAGAGCATCGATCTCGTCATCCTCGACCTCGTCATGCCGGACCTCGACGGCATGGGGGTGCTCGCGGCCCTGCGGGAGCGCGAGGTGAGCGTACCCGTCATCGTGCAGACGGCGCACGGTTCCATCGAGACCGTCGTCAACGCCATGCGGGCGGGTGCGGCCGACTTCGTCGTGAAGCCGGTCGGGGCGGAGCGCCTGCAGGTCTCCATCAAGAACGCACTGCGCACCGACGCGCTCGAGGACGAGATCAGGCGCCTGAAGCGCCGCGCCTCCGGCAACCTCTCCATCAAGGACATCGCCACGCGCAGCGCCGACATGACACGGGCCTTGCGCCTCGCCGAACGGGCGGCCCGCTCCAACATTCCTGTCCTGATCGAGGGCGAGTCGGGCGTCGGCAAGGAAGTACTGGCGCGCGCCATCCAGGGCTCGGGCGACCGGCGCGGCAAGCCCTTCGTCACGGTGAACTGCGGCGCGATCCCGGAGAACCTCGTCGAATCCATCCTCTTCGGCCACGAGAAGGGTGCCTTCACCGGCGCCACCGAAAAGCATGTCGGCAAGTTCGTGGAGGCGAACGGCGGCACGCTCTTTCTCGACGAGATCGGCGAGCTGCCCCTCGACGCGCAGGTGAAGCTCCTGCGCGCCATCCAGGAGGGCGAGGTCGACCCGGTCGGCGGGCGCAAGTCCGTCAAGGTGGACATCCGGCTCATCTCCGCCACCAACAAGAGCCTGCTCGACCTCGTGAAGCAGGGCCGCTTCCGCGAGGATCTCTACTACCGGCTCAACGTCTTCCCCATGACGCTGCCGCCGCTGCGCGCCCGGACCGAGGACATCCCGGACCTCGTGCGCTCCTTCCTCGCCCGGTTCTCCGCCGAGGAGGGCAAGCGCGTGCGCGCCGTGACGCCGGAGGCCATGACGCTGCTCATGCGCTACGACTGGCCGGGCAACGTCCGCCAGCTTGAGAACGCCGTCTTCCGGGCGGTCGTGCTCGCCGACGGCGACGAGCTGACGCTCGCCGAATTCCCCCAGATCGCGGCGCAGGTCGACGGTTTCGATGTGTGCATCCCGCCAGCCCCCGCCGCCCATGCGCCGACGGCTGCCGCGCCCCAGCCCGTGCGCGAGATCGTGCGGGTCGAGGTGCGCGATCCGAACGCGCTGACGCTCGTCGACGGTTCGGGCGAGGTGCGCCGCCTCGAGGACATCGAGGGCGAGGCCATCCGCTTCGCCCTGCAGCACTATCGCGGCCACATGTCGGAGGTGTCGCGCCGTCTCGGCATCGGCCGCTCGACGCTCTACCGCAAGCTCAAGGACCTCGGCCTCGAGGGAGGGTCGGAGGACGACGATCCGGCCTCGGACGCGGCGGCGTGAGGAGGCTGTGACCCGAGGGGCACGCCGGTGCGGGATCGCACGGCCACGGTTTCACGCTACCGCTAGCGTGCTTGCGTTCGATGGACCGACGCGCCACACAGGGCGCGCGCCGGTCGGCGGTACCAGGCGGGTCGATTCCCGACGGATGCCCCCTCTGTCCGAGGGGAACGACTCGCATCATCAATGTGTTGAGCTCAGGAGGCTCTTCATGCGTGCGCGCGTCGCCGGTGCGTGGTTGATTGGCGTCTGTCTCGCTGCGACGGCGGCCGGTGCCTCCCGGGCCAACGAGGCGGCCGTTCCTGCGCAGGTTCCCTTCGACCTCGCCCTGCCCGAGCCGCCGCTGGTCGAGGTCGTCGTGGCGCCGCAGGCCGATCCCACCGCGATCACCGGCTCCCTGCCCGAGGGCATGGCCCTGCGCCCGACGCGCGGGCCGGAGGGCGAGCCGCCCGTGTCCGGCGCGGCGGGCAAGTCGCAGGCGACGGCTGACGTGACGTCGCGCGACCTGCCGGTGGTCGATCTGCCGCCCCCCGACGTGCCGCCGGTCATCGTCCAGATCCCGACGGCGGACATCGCCAAGGCCATGATCGCCGAACGGCTCGCCAAGGGTGAGGCTCTCGCCCAGGCTCGCCTCGGCAAGCGCGAGCGAGAGGCGGTGGGAGCCTTCTATGCGGGCCGCGGCTATGCCCCCCTCTGGCTCGACGGAGAACAGTGGAACGCGCGGGCGCGCCATGTGATGGCGCAGATCGAGCGGGCTGCCGAAGACGGGCTCGATCCCGCCGACTATCCGCTGCCGACCGTCGACGTGCTGCCGAAAGCCGAGCGACAGGCGGCCCTCGCCGATGCCGAGCTGAAACTCTCCGCCGCCGCGGTCGCCTATGCGCGCGATGCCCGCGGCGGGCGCATCGAGCCGCCCCGCCTCTCGAAACTGATCACGCCGAAGCTCGACCTGCCGAGCGCCGAGGCAGTGCTGGCGGGCCTCGCCGAGAGCACGGACGCGGCTGCCGCCCTCGCCGCCTACAACCCGCCGCATGCCGGCTATCGTGCGCTGAAGGAGAAGCTCGCCGAGATCCGCGCCGCGCGGCCGTCACAGCCCGTGCCCATGGTCAGGGTGCCGGCGGGGCCCGCCCTCAAGATCGGCATGCGCGACCCGCGCGTGCCGCTCATCCGGGCGCGCTTCGGCCTCGGCCCGGACCCGCACGGCGAGCACGACGACACGACCTACGACGAGAAGGTCGCGGCCGCCGTCGCCAGCTTCCAGAAGCAGAACGGCCTGCCTGCGAGCGGCGTGCTGACCCGCCAGACGGTGGCCATGCTCGCCGCCGGCGCGCCGGCCTCGCGCGCCGAGGGCACCATCATCGCCAATATGGAACGCTGGCGCTGGCTGCCGGCGGAGCTCGGCGAGCGGCACGTGTTCGTCGACATTCCCGCCTATACGCTGCGCCTCGTGCGCGACGGCGAGACGGTCCACTCCGCCCGCGTCATCGTCGGCAAGCCGGAGAGCCCCACGCCGATCTTCTCGGACGTGATGGAGCACCTCATCGTCAATCCCTATTGGCACGTGCCGCCGTCGATCCTGAAGAAGGAGTTCCTGCCGCAGCTCGCGGTCGATCCGGACTATGCGACGCGGCGCGGCTACGAGGTCATCCGCCGCGGCAATTCGATCTCCGTCAGGCAACCGCCGGGGGAGCGCAATGCGCTCGGCAACATCAAGTTCATGTTCCCCAACGAGCACGCGGTCTACCTGCACGACACCCCCGGCCGGCATCTCTTCCGCAGCGAGCGGCGCGCCATGAGCCACGGCTGCGTGCGCGTGGACCAGCCCTTCCGCTTCGCCGAGCTCGTCCTCGCCGAGGAGGGCGGCTGGTCGGAAGAGCGGGTGCGCAAGCTGGTGGGCGGCAAGGAGCGCTTCATCAAGCTCGGCCATCCGCTGCCGGTGCACCTCACCTATTTCACCGCGGTCGTCGGCACGGACGGAGAACTGCAGACGCGTGACGACATCTACGGCGTCGACGCACGCGTCAAGGCAGCGCTCGGCCTGCGCTGAGCTCTCGCGCCGCAAGGCATCTTTTTGCCATGGTTCGGCCTTATCCGCAGCAGCCGCTGGGTTTCCGGGCTGGGGCTAACGTCTCGTTAAGCCTTCTCGGCAAGAGTTCGTTCATCGTTTGGCCGCCACGGGCTCCAACGGCACGTGGCCTCGCAACGGACGAGTTCGCTTTTGTATCCGACGCGCTTCCGCAAGGCGCTGTCCCCGAAGGGACGTGTATCGCGCCTGATGTTCAATGCGTTGATAGCCGCCGGCGCCCTCGTCGCCGGCACGCGTGACCTGCAGAACGCGGTCGCCAACGGCGAGACGCGCACGCTCCAGATCTACCACACGCATACCAAGGAAAGCGCCGCCATCACCTTCAGGCGCAACGGCTTCTACGACCGTGACGCGCTGAAGCAACTCAACTGGATCCTGCGCGACTGGCGGCGCGACGAGCCGACCCAGATGGATCCGAAGCTCTTCGACATCGTCTGGGAAGTGCAGCGCGAGGTCGGCTCGCGGGAGGCGATCCACGTCGTCTCGGCCTACCGCGCGCCCGAGACCAACGCCATGCTGCGCCGACGCTCGCGGGCCGTGGCCAAGCACAGCCAGCATATGCTCGGCAAGGCAATGGACTTCTACCTGCCGGACGTCGGCATGGACAAGGTGCGCGCCATCGCCATGCGCCTGCAGCGCGGGGGCGTCGGCTACTACCCGACCTCGTTCAATCCATTCGTGCATCTCGACGCGGGCAGCGTGCGCTCCTGGCCGCGCATGACACGCGACCAGCTCGCACGCCTCTTCCCGGACGGCAAGACGGTGCATCTGCCGGCCGACGGGCGCCCGCTCGAGGGTTACGACGTGGCCGCGGCCGAGATCATCGCGCGCGGCGGCTCGGTGGCGGGCTACGCCTCGGCCTATGCCGATGCGGGGGAGGCGGCGCAGCCCACACGCCGCAAGAGCCTCTGGGCCGCCCTCTTCGGTGGCGGCGACGAGGAGGACGAGGATCAGGACTACAGCAGACCCGCCCGCGGCGGCCGGCAGGTGGCGGCAGCGGCGCCCCCGAATTCCCAGCCGGCCGGCTCCCGGCCGGATGACAGCGCCTGGAGCTTCTTCCGCAATGACTCGGCGCGCGGCCGGCCGGCGGTGCCGCAGCAGCCGGCGGTGGTCGCCGCCCTGCCGCGACAGGAGACGATCGCTGCTGCCCCGCCCGAGGCACCTCAGCCGAAGGCACCTGCGGCAGCCGAGCCGGTGGCGGCCGACGTCCCGCTGCCTGCCGCCCGCCCCGCCGGCCTCGCGACGGATGCGCCCACGGTCCTCGCTGCGGCCCAGGCGCCCGCCACCGGTCCCCGCTTCGTCTGGCAGCAGGGGCCGACCGGCCAGGGTGGAAATGGGCCAATCGACCCCGCGACCGCCACGGTCGCCGCGCTCGCTCCTCTGCCGCCGCGCCGCCCCGACGACGTGGCGCCCGTCGCCGCCACGCTCGCCGACGTCCCGTTGCCGCCGGCCCGGCCGGTGGCGCTCGCCGCGCTCGGTGCGCCGCCCGCAGCGGTTGCGGTACCCGCGGGCGAGCAGAATGCCCTGGCGGCCCTCGCGGCCTCGACGAGCGGCGGGGACAGGGCGCTCGGCAGCGCCGTTCCGGTCGTCGCAGCCCTCGCCTATGCGCCTGCCAATCACCCGGCGCCGCCCACGCGCCCGGTCGTGCTTGCCGCGCGCGCTCCGGCCCCCGCGGCCCTGCCGGCGGATCCGGAGGTCACCGGACAGGTCCACCCGAGCGAACGCAGCGCGCTCAAGGCCCTCTTCGCCGCCGCCGTCACCGAGGCTACTCCGTCGCCGCGCGTCAGGGTGGCAGCCGCGCGGATCCGCCCGCAGAGCGTCGAGGTGCCGGGCGTGACCGAGGCACCCACCCGGACGATCACGGCCAGCTTCACCAAGGGGCCTGCGGTGGAGCTCGCCACCAACCGCTTCACCGGCCCGGCCGTGAAGCCCCTGGCGACGACGACCTTCGCCGCCGCCAAGCGCTGATTGTCGCTACAGCCCGCAGTCGAGCTCCCCGCGGAAAAGAAGGCCCGGACGGTGCCATCCGGGCCTTCCGCATCGCGCGTCACATGCCGAGCGCCTGCATGTAGAGCTCGAGGATCGCCTCCTCCTCCTGCCGCTCCTCCGGCGGCTTCTTGCGCAGGGACACGAGCTTGCGGATCGCCTTGGTGTCGAAGCCGCGCCCCTTGGCCTCGGCGTAGACTTCCTTGATGTCGCCGGCGATGGCGGCCTTCTCTTCCTCGAGGCGCTCGATGCGCTCGATGAACTGCTTGAGCTCTTCGGCGGCAACGCCGGAATCGGCAACGTCAGAGACCATGGTCCTCGTACTCTTCACTCGATCGGGATGACGGGCGCCAGAACGGGACCGGCCAAAGCGGAGAACCGTTTGGCAAGCGAACCCGCCCTCACCTTATGCGTGCGAACGGACATACGCGGGCCGACCGATTGAGCCGGCCCCGTCCGCTCTGGAGCGCCCGCGCTGCGGAGCGCGTGCCTGCGGCATGCGCATCCGAGTCGAAGGGGAGGCGGAGATTAGCGGCTCCCGGCCAGAATGGAAACGTCCGGGCGCCTGCGATGCTGCGGCCAGCGCGTCCCTCAGTGCTGCGGGCGGTTGCGATCGAAGGCTGCGCGCTGCTCGGCCGTCGCCTCATTCTGGTGGCGCGCCTTCCAGTCCTCATAGGGCATGCCGTAGACATGCTCGCGGCTTTCATCCTTGCTCATCGCCACGCCGCGCGCGTCGGCCGCGTCCTTCAGCCAGTTGGACAGGCAGTTGCGGCAGAAACCGGCGAGATTCATCAGGTCGATGTTCTGCACGTCCGTCCGCTCGCGAAGGTGCACGACGAGGCGCCGGAACGCGGCCGCCTCGAGCTCGGTCATCGTCTTCTCGTCAATGGTCATCACCGTCTCCGTCGGAGTGACACGGCCGGCTGCGTCCGCGGCGCCCCCTCACCGCCGCTGCGCCGTGCGGCTCGGAAAATGTTCGATGCTGCGCAGATGGGTCTCCTCCCCGATCCCGCGCAAGAGGCGGACCAGCCGGTCGCCCCAGCCTCGCGCCCCCGCCGCATCGGCGATCAGGTCCTGCCGCACCTCCACGAGCGCATGCGGCAGGCCGCGTACCGTCGCATGACGGTTGAGCGTATCGCCGACGAGGGCGCCGTCGTAGGGCTCGTTGTCGCCGACCACGATGTCCCCCTCTGCCCTGAGCGCGGCGATGAGGGGCGCGGCGAGGCGCGGGTCCGCGTCCCACAGCACGCCGGCGTGCCAGGGGCGAGGCGAGCCCCGCCACACGGGTGTGAAGCTGTGGATCGATACGACGGCCGGCACGACGCCCGCCGCCAGGGACGCGTCGATAGTCGCGCGGATGGCGGCATCATACGGGCGGTAGAAGCGCGCGATGCGGCGTGCCACCTCCGCCTCGTCGATTCGGGCGTTGCCCGGCACGATGGCCCCGTCTGACAGGCGCATGACGAGGGTCGGATCGTCGGCGCCGCGGTTCGGATCGATGAGGAGGCGCGAGAAGCGGGTGAGGATGGCCGGCGCGCCGGTGAGCTCGGCCATCCGGCGCGTCACTGCCGCCGCGCCGATGTCATAGGCGATGTGGCGCTCGAGTTCGCGCGGCGGCAGGCCGAGGGAATCATATTCCGCCGGGATCTCGTTGGAGGCGTGATCGCACAGGAGGAGGAGCCCGGTGGCGGGATCGCCGCCAATCGCCTCGATCGGCCAGGGCGTGATCGACAGGGCTTCGTCCGTGGCATCCGGGACGACGGGCGCTGGAACCGAGGGGGGCAGGCGGCGCATGGGAGAAGGAAGACTTGCCGATGGGGGCCACGCCGGTGGTGACGGGCCGACGAACTTGCCATAGGACTGTCCGGTCCGCGAGCCCGAGCCTGCGCCTGCCCCCACCTTTCCCGATGACCGTGACTTCCGAGCCCCAGCGAACCGCAGCGCGCCCGACCATCGGCGAGGCCGGGCGCACCAGCGCCTTCCTCGCCCTCGTCGCAGGCGCGCTTGCCATGGGGCTGTCGCCCGTCTTCGTGCGGCTCGCCGACGTGGGGCCCTTCACGAGCGCCTTCTGGCGCGTGGCGCTCGCATTGCCGGCGCTCTACCTCTGGATGAAGCTCGACGAGCGGGGGCGCCCCGGGGAACGCAACGCCCGCTTCACCCAGGCGACCGTGCTCGCCGGCCTCGCCTTCTCCGGCGACCTGTTCCTCTGGCATCTCGCCATCGTCAACACGACGATCGCCAATGCCACCTTCTTCGCCACCACTGCGCCACTGTGGGTCGTCCTCGTCACCTGGCTCGTCCTGCGTCGGCGCGTGGCGCGAGGCGTCGTGCTCGGCCTGTCGCTCTGCCTCGCGGGCGGGGCGGCGCTCGTCTGGGACAGCCTGAGCCTTGCGCCCGGCCGGCTGCCAGGCGACGCCTTCGGCCTCGGCACGGCGGTGTTCTTCGGCCTCTATTTCCTTGCCGTGGAAAGGGCGCGACGCGAGACCCGCGCCGCGCGCGTCACCTTCGAGACCACCGTGGTGACAAGCGCGGTGCTCTTCGCCGTGGCCCTCGTCATGGAAGGGCGGCTGCTGCCGGCAAGCCTCGAAGGGCTCCTGGCCCTCCTCGTCATCGCCTGGGTAAGCCATGCCGGCGGGCAGGGGTTGCTCGCGATCGCCCTCGGGCGGTTGCCGGCCGTCTTCTCGTCGCTCGTCATCTTCCTCGAGGCGATCGCCGCGGCGTTCTTCGCCTGGGTGCTGCTCGGCGAGAGCCTCGGCCCCGCGCAGATCTCCGGCGGCGCGCTCATCCTTGCGGGCATCTGGCTCGCCCGGCCGCGAAGGGAAATAAAGGAGGAGGCGTGAGCCCCATGCCCGAGCCCGACCGCCGCGCCATCCTGCGCGCGATCTACGACGCGGCTGTTGCCGCCGCCCATCCGAAGACATGGCTCGCCGACCATCTGCCCCCACCGCCGCGCGGCCGTGTCGTCCTGCTCGCCGCGGGCAAGGCCGCGGGCAGCATGACGGCCGTGGCGGAAGCGTTCTACCGCGAGCGCCACGGCCTCGGGCCGGACCGGCTCACCGGCCTCGCCGTCACCCGCCACGGCTACGGCGCGCCGACGGCCCTCGTGCCGGTGGTCGAGGCGGGACATCCGGTGCCGGACGCCGAGGGCGTCGCCGCGACGGAACGCGTCCTCGCGCTGGCCGAGGCGGCGGGCGAGGACGACCTCGTGCTCGTGCTCATCTCGGGCGGCGGTTCGGCGAACTGGATCGCTCCCGCCGGCGCCCTCACCCTCGCCGAGAAACAGGCCGTGACCAAGGCGCTCCTGCGCTCGGGCGCCTCGATCGGCGAGATCAACACCGTGCGCAAGCATCTCTCGCGCATCAAGGGCGGGCGCCTCGCCCGCCTCGCCGCGCCGGCGCGCATCCTGACGCTCGCCGTCTCCGACGTGCCCCGCGACGACCCGTCCACAATCGCCTCGGGGCCGACGGTGCCCGACCCGACGACACTCGCCGAGGCGCGGGCGGTCGCGGCGCGGCGAGGCATCGCACTGCCGCCCGCGGCAGCGGCGCTCCTCGACGATCCCGCCAACGAGACGCCGAAGCCGGGTGACGCGGTTTTCGCCCGCAGCGAATTCCGCATCGTGACAAAACCGGCCGACGCCATCGCGGCCGCCGCCGAGGCGGCCCGGGCCGCCGGCTACGAGCCGCAGGTGCTCGGCGCCGACCTCGAGGGCGAGGCGCGCGAGGTGGCGGCCGAGCACGCCCGCCTCGCCCGCGCGGCGAAGGCGGCGGGACGGCGCGTCGCCATCCTCTCGGGCGGCGAGCTGACGGTCACCATCGCCGGGCAGGGGCGCGGCGGCCCGAACCAGGAATATGCGCTGGCGCTTGCCCTTGCGCTCGCCGGCGAGACAGGCATCGCGGCACTCGCCGGGGATACGGACGGCACCGACGGCGGAGGCGGCAAGGCGAGCGACCCGGCGGGCGCAGTCATCGACGAAACGACACTGGCGAGAGCGGGCATGCTCGGCCTCGATGCGGCCGCCTCCCTCGCCGACAACGACTCGACCGGCTTCTTCGAACCCCTGGGCGACCTGCTCGTGCCCGGTCCGACACTGACCAATGTCAACGATTGCCGTGTCATTCTGGTCGACGGCGCGCGTTGACAGCGTGGGGCAACGCGGCGACAAGGGCACGGTTGGGGGCCTACTTTTGGCTATGATCATTCGACCGATGCCGATCCGCGCACGCGCCTTGGCGGCCATGCTGGGCGCCCTCGCCGCATTCGCCGCCCTCGCCTCTTCCGCTCGTGCCGACCTGCGGGTCTGCAACATGTCGGGCAGCCGCGTCGGGGTCGCCCTCGGCTACCGCGACGCCCAGGGCTGGATCACCGAAGGCTGGTGGAACATCTCGGCCCGCGGCGGCTGCGAGACGCTGCTCAAGGGTCCGCTCGCCGCCCGCTACTACTACATCCACGCCGTCGACTACGACCGTGGCGGCGAGTGGAGCGGAAAGTCATTTCTCTGCACGCGGGATAAGGAATTCGCCATCCGCGGCATAGAAGACTGCCTGGCGCGCGGCTACGACCGGGTGGGCTTCTTCGAGGTCGATACCGGCGAGCAGAAAAGCTGGACCATTCATCTCACCGACAACAATCGACCGACGGAGGTTCCTCGATGAGGCGCATGCGGCGCGTGAAGATCCTGGCGACGCTCGGGCCGGCCTCCAACGAACCCGCGATGATCGCCCGCCTCTTCGAGGCCGGTGCGGACGTCTTCCGCATCAACATGAGCCACATGTCGAAGGACGAGCTCGCCGAGCGCGTCGCCGCCATCCGCTCGGTGGAGGAGAAGTACGGCCGGCCCATCGGCATCCTGGTCGATCTGCAGGGGCCGAAGCTGCGCGTCGGCACCTTCGACGGCGATGCCGCCATGCTCGCCGCCGGCGACCGCTTCGTGCTCGACGCGGACCCGAGGCCCGGCAATGCCAAGCGCGTGCACCTGCCGCATCCAGAGATCCTCGAATCACTCGAGGCCGGCCATACCGTCCTCGTCGACGACGGCAAGATCCGCCTCGTGGTGGAGAGCGTCGGCAAGGGCAAGGCGGTCACCCGCGTCGTCGTCGGCGGCAAGATCTCGAACCGCAAGGGCGTGAGCCTGCCCGACACGGTCATTCCCGTCTCGGCCATGACGGAGAAGGACCGCACCGACCTCGAGGCGGCCGTCAACATCGGGGTCGACTGGATTGCGCTCTCCTTCGTGCAGCGGCCGGAGGACATCGCCGAGGTGCGCAAGATCGCGCGCGGGCGGGCGCTCGTCATGGCCAAGATCGAGAAGCCCCAGGCGGTTGCCCGCCTCGACGAGATCATCGAGGCGGCGGACGCGCTGATGGTCGCCCGCGGCGACCTGGGCGTCGAGATGCCGCTCGAGAAGGTGCCGGGCATCCAGAAGCAGATCACGCGTGCGGCGCGGCGGCTGGGCAAGCCGGTGGTCGTCGCCACCCAGATGCTCGAATCGATGATCACCTCGCCCGTGCCGACGCGCGCCGAGGTGTCGGACGTGGGCACGGCCGTCTTCGAGGGTGCGGACGCGGTCATGCTCTCGGCCGAAAGCGCGGCCGGCCAGTATCCGGTCGAGGCGGTCACCACCATGAACCGCATCGCCGAGGAGATCGAGGGCGACCCCAACTACCGGGCCATCATCAACGGCCAGCGTGCCGAGCCGGAAGCGACGGGCGCAGACGCCATCGCGGCCGCGGCGCGCACCATCGCCGAGACGCTCGACCTGAAGGCGATCGTGGCTTGGACCGCCTCGGGTGCCACGGGCCTGCGCATCGCGCGCGAGCGGCCGCAGACCGCGGTCCTGGCCCTCACACCGAACGTCTCCACGGCCCGGCGCCTCGCCCTCGTCTGGGGCGTGCACGCGATCGTCACGGAAGACGCCCGCGACGTCGACGACATGGCGACCCGCGCCTGCCAGCAGGCCTACCGTGACGACTTCGCCAAGCCCGGCCAACGCATCATCATCGTCGCGGGCGTGCCCTTCGGCACGCCCGGCGCCACCAACATGGTGCGTGTCGCCTTCGTCAACTCGGAAGGCGGCGCCTGAGGCGGGTCGCGCCGTGCCGGGCGGGGCGTCCCCGGCCGAATCGGCACCCTCGCCGTCCGACATCAGATGTCGCGGCCGCCGACATCGCGCGTCAGCCGGTCGATGGCGCTGCGCACGTCCCCGAGATAGGGATGCAGCGCCAGCGCCCGGCGGTATGCCTCAAGGGCTCGCCTCTTGTCGTCGGCCCGTTCGAATAGAACGCCGAGACCGGCCCAGGCGGTGAAGTGGCGCGGCTCGTGCGCCAGGGTCTGGCGCACGTCGGCGATGGCCTGCTCCGTATCGCCCATCATGAAGAACAGCGTGGCGCGCTTGTGCCATGCCTCGGCCCAGTCCGGCTGCAGCGCGATGGTGCGATCGAGGAGCTCGACCGCGAGCGGCTGGTCGTTGCCCGCCAGGGCGGCGAGCGCGCGGCTCATCAGAAGGTCGGCGGTGTCACTGCCGGACTGCAGCCAGCGCCGCTCGATGAGCTTCGCGATCCCGGCCGCCTCCTCGGCGTCTCGCGCCGCCGCCAGGCGCTCGAACAGCTTGTCGAGCGCGGCCCTCGCGCGCTCAGCCGTCGGCGGCTTCGCCTCGCTCGCCCGCGGCGGATCACCCTGCGTGGCGGCCTGCACCGCGGGCAGTGGTGCCCCGACCAGGAGCAGAATGGCAGCAATGACCGGCGAAACTCTCATTCATGGAAGTCTAGGGCCATCGTCCGCCGGGTGGAACCGGCCGCCGTGCACGAGCCTGTGAGCCGCCCCGGGCCGGCCGAACGCCAAAAGCCCGGCGAACCGCCGGGCTTCGACCGCAAATGGAAGAAAAGTTGAGAGCGACCGCCGCCGCGCCCGGGCGCGACGAAGGATCAGCCCTGACGCGCCTTGTAGCGCTTCTGGGTCTTGTTGATGATGTAGACGCGACCCTTGCGGCGCACCAGCTGGTTGTCGCGGTGACGGTCGCGGATCGACTTGAGCGAGTTGCGGATCTTCATGGTCCGGTCTCCGTGCGGCTGGTCGTGGAACCGGCCGTAATAGAATGGTGGGCGCGACAGGGATCGAACCTGTGACCCCTACGATGTCAACGTAGTGCTCTCCCGCTGAGCTACGCGCCCTCTGGCGAGCATCCGCAAGACAAGCCATCACTCGGAAGCGCGTCTGGCGGAACTCGGGCAACCCGGGCGAACCCGACCTGCCGCAAAGGGGTGGAGCACGGGCGAACCCGCATTCCGTGGGTCGCGGATATAGCGGCTCGCCGCCGGGCGCGCAAGCCGTGATCCACGGAAAATCGTCACGCCGCGAGCAGCTTTTCCACCTCGTTCACGAGCTCGCGCAGATGGAAGGGCTTGGAGAGGACCTTGGCGTCCTTCGGCGCCTGGGAATCGGGGTTGAGCGCGACGGCGGCGAAGCCGGTGATGAACATGACCTTGATGTCGGGGTCGAGCTCGGTCGCCCGGCGGGCGAGCTCGATGCCGTCCATCTCCGGCATGACGATGTCCGTGAGCAGAAGCTCGAAGGGCTCCTCGCGCAGGCGATTGTAGGCCGAGAGGCCATTGTCGAAGGAGGCCACCTCATAGCCCGCGTTCTGCAGGGCTTTGACGAGGAAGCGGCGCATGTCGTTGTCGTCTTCGGCGAGAAGAATCTTGCTCATGGCATTCTGGAACGCGTGGTCGGCGGCACGGGCGATCGACGACCCATAAAGGAGAGTCGTCGTAAACAACCCATGAAGAATGGTCGCGCCACATGGCTTTCCGTCAAGTGGACAGGACCCGGCGAAGACGCCACTATCAATCGAAGGCTCGCGCTCTCCCTGCGTGCCCGACCAACGCTCCGGCCGGAATGTCCTCGATCGTCGAACCCGAACTCGATCTGCCCTTCACGGTCGCGGAGCCCGACCGCCAGGCGGTGCCCTTCGTCTTCAACGCGCCGCATGCGGGCAGGGTCTATCCGCGCCGCTTCCTGGAAACCTCGCGGCTCGACCCGCTGACCCTGCGCCGGTCCGAGGATGCCCATGTCGACCGGCTCTTCGCCGGCGTCGTCGGGCTCGGCGCGCCGCTGATGACGGCGTCCTTCCCGCGCGCCTATCTCGACGTCAACCGCGAGCCCTACGAACTCGACCCGCGCATGTTCGAGGGGCGCCTGCCCGCCTTCGCCAATACCCGCTCGATGCGTGTGGCCGGGGGCCTTGGCACGATCCCGCGCCTCGTCGGCGACGGCCAGGAGATCTACACCGGCAAGCTGCCGGCGGAGGAGGCGCTGAAGCGGATCGAGTGGCTCTACAAGCCCTATCACCGGACGTTGCGCCAGCTCCTCTCCCGCACCTTACGCCAGTTCGGTACTGCCGTGCTGTTCGACTGCCACTCCATGCCCTCGTCGAGCCTCGTCCGGGACGAGCCGATGCGCGCCGACGTCGTGCTGGGAGACCGCTACGGCACGAGCTGCGCGGCCGCCGTGACCGACTGCGTCGAAGTCGAGCTGCGGCGGCGCGGCTATTTCGTCGTGCGCAACAAGCCCTACGCCGGCGGCTTCATCACCGAGCACTACGGAGAACCGGCCACGAATCGGCACGCCCTGCAGATCGAGATCAACCGCGCCCTCTACATGGACGAGCGGACGCTCGAACCGAGCAGCGACTTCGCGCGCCTTGCAGACGATCTGTCGGCTGTCGTCGCCGCGCTGGTGGCGGTGCTCCCGGCGGAGCTTACGCCCAACAGAATCGCAGCGGAATAGGCCACCCGCCCGCCGCACCGGCAGGGCGCAGCCGGCCGACGCCCGGCCAGGAAGCCCGTCGGAAACCGGCCAAGAAAAAAGGCCGCACACTTGCATGTGCGGCCCAAGTCTAGGGAGGAAACGCCCAAGGAGGGCAGCGATACAGCGAACCCAATCGCCGTATCGCACTGCAGCAATATGCCCCCGCACCGCACAAAAAGCAAGGCTCATTGACCTATCTTTTTCGCAACCCCATGCCGCGCTGCCTGCATGGGTGCGGATCGCGCGCGAATGCATAGGAAACGAGCGCTGCGCCCAACGCGATCGCAAGCAGAACGAAAACGAGGCGGTAGGCCTCCGCCGGGTAGCCGCCCGCGGCGGTCCGGCCGAAACGGTCCATGAGCATGCCCGTCAGCGTCTGCATGACGAAGACGCCGCCCATCGTGCCGATGTTCGTCAGCGTGATGCCGCGCCCCGTCAGGTGCGGCGGAAACAGCGACTTGCCGTGCGCCATCACCATGGGCGTGAAGGCGACGCTCGCGCCGAGGCCGACGAGCCAGAGGCGCGCGCCCGTGGCGCCGAGTGGCATCAGGACGGCAACGGCGAGGCAAAGACAGGTCGCCGTGCCGCCGAGGAGCACCGGACGCTTGTACCCGCCGAGCCAGCGGTCGGAGGCGCCCCACAGGAAGAGCGCCGCCACCTGGGCGAGGGAGGCCGCGAGGAGGGCGGTACCGCGCCCCTCGAGGCCGAAGCCGAACCGGTCCGTCAGCCATGGCCCGGCCCACAGCCCGACGACGGTGCCGAAGACCGCGTAGCCCGTGGCGTGCACGAGGAACACGGGCCAGAACGACGGCATCGCAATCGCCTCGCGTACGCCGGCAAGCGCCTCGCTCCAGCTCTCGCCGCCCGCGACCGGCCGCGTCCCCGCCCGCACGCCGGCGGCCACGAGGAGCCCCGCCGCCGCGGCGAAGAGAGCGACGGCCGCAAAGCTCGCCCGCCAGCCGACCAGGGCGGCGGAAGCCGCGAGCGGCGCCGTCGCGAGGAGGGTGCCGATGCTGCCTGCGCCGAGCTGCACGCCTGTGATGATGCCGAAGCGCTCAGGCGGGAAGACCCGCGCATAGATGGCGAGCGGTCCCATGAAGAAGCTGGAGCAGCCGAGGCCAAGCAACATGCGCGAGACGACGAGGACCCCGGCGCTCGTGGCGGCGGCAAAGAGCAGCGCGCCCGTGACCGTGATCGCCGCGCAGACGAGCATCACACGCTTCGGCCCGTAACGGTCGATGGCGATACCGACCGGGATCTGCGCCGCAGCGAAGGCGAAGAAGAAGGCGCTCGACAGGAGCCCGAGGTCGGTCCCCCCGAGGCCAAGCTCGCGCGCGAGGTCGGGGGCGATCACGCCGATGGAATTCCTGAGGAACTGGCTGACGCTGTAGATGGCGGTGAGGATGGCGACGAGGGCGAGCGCCGCAACGCCGCGCGGCTCCCCGTCGGCGCGCGTCGCCTCTTTGCGGTCCACGGTCGCGCCGCTCATGCCCCTCGCTCGCTCTCTCCCATGGGCGGATGTCACAGGCACTCTGCGCAGTGCTCCGCCTCGTCGTCATCTTCTCCCTTTCTAGAAGACGCCCGCGGGGATATGACCCTTGAGGCGCGCAGCCCTGCCCGCCGCCCAGCACAAGGCTCACCGGAAGGCCCGCTCATGACCGCCGTGGATTTCTCGCACTTCGTGGACGAGCTCGCCACGCTTTCGGGCCAGGCCATCCTGCCCTTCTTCCGCACCTCGCTCATGGCGGAGGACAAGTCGCTCGGCCGCGACTTCGACCCCGTCACCGAGGCCGACCGCGCGGGCGAGGCGGCCATGCGCCAGCTCATCAAGCGCACCTTCCCCGACCACGGCCTGGAGGGCGAGGAATTCGGCAGCGAGAACGAGGAGGCCGAATATGTCTGGGTGCTCGACCCCATCGACGGTACGAAGGCCTTCATCTCGGGCCTGCCGCTGTGGGGCACGCTCATCGGGTTGAAGCGTAACGACGTGCCGGTTTACGGCATGATGCACCAGCCGTTCACGCAGGAGCGCTTCTTCGGCGACGGCGGCAGCGCCGGCTACCGGGGGCCGACCGGCGCGCGCGCCCTGAAGACGCGATCCTGCCCCTCGCTGGCGGAGGCGACCATCTCGACCACCTCGCCGCGCATGTTCACCGGCGCGGCCCGCGAGGCCTACGAGCGTGTCGAACGCGAGACACGCCTCGCCCGCTACGGGTGCGATTGCTACGCCTACTGCATGGTGGCGGCCGGCCACCTCGACCTCGTCGTCGAGACCGAGCTCAAGCCCTGCG
Organism: Chelatococcus albus; assembly: GCF_030067675.1. GTDB lineage: Bacteria > Pseudomonadota > Alphaproteobacteria > Rhizobiales > Beijerinckiaceae > Chelatococcus_A > Chelatococcus_A albus. The sequence goes on from NZ_JASJEV010000004.1 coordinate 224,972, forward strand.
ACATCGTCGCGCTCGTGCCGATCATCGAGGGGGCCGGCGGCGTGGTAACGAGCTGGAACGGCGGCCCGGTGACCCGTGGCGGCTCAGTCGTCGCCGCCGGCGACGCTCGCGTCCACGAGGCGGCGCTGCGACTCCTCAACGGCTGACACGCCATCGAACACCGGCGATCCGGGCACAAAGGCGTCGAAGGCGGCCCAGAAGGCCTCGCGCACGACATCGCGCTCCATCAGGATCTCATGCTTCGCATGCGGGATGACGAGCGCGTGGCCCGCCTTGAGCCGGGCGGCGAAACGCTCCACCGCAGGCGTCGCCACGACCGGATCGGCACCCGCCGCCACGACGAGCGTCGGCGTCGTCACATTCAGCGCGAAGCGCGGCTCCTGAAAGCCGCGCATGAACCGATAGGCCGCGTTGATCCAGGCGATGGTGGGATCGCCGATGGCGAGTTCCGGGGCGGCCGCGACCACGGCGGCGTTGCGGGCGTAACGCACGGGATCGTTCGAGAGCCGATTGCCGGCGAAGGGCTTGGTCGCGATCGACGTCTCACCACCGCCAGGGATGAAGGCTGCCCCGAAACCCAGGCCGTCCAGGAGCATGGCAGCGAGGCGGGCGGCCGTGTTCCGCTTGACCATGGAGAGCGCGATCATCGGCGCGAGCGCGACGAGGCGCGCGAAATGGCCGTGCCCCTCGCGGGAGCGCTGCAGCAGCAGCGCCGCGCCCATGGAATGGGCAAGGGCGAAATGCGGCCGCGGGCAGTGCGGCTGGAGCACGTGGCGGATCACGGCGTCCAGGTCGCGCTGGTAGAGCGAGAAGTCGTCGATGTGGCCCTTGCGCCCGTTCTTCAGCTCGCGCTCGGAGCCGCCCTGGCCGCGCCAGTCGAAGGCGACGACGGCGAAGCCCCGGCGACGCAGGTCGCGGACCGTCTCGAAATATTTCTCGATGAACTCGGCGCGCCCCTGGACGATGCAGACGGTCCCCTTCGATGGCTTTCCCGTCGGGCGCCAGCGTGCGACCCTCAGGCCGACGCCATCCGCCGCGACGACGCGCATCACCGTCGGCTGGCTGGGTACGGGATTGCCGGGCGTCGCGACGAGCTCCACCGTTGCCTCGTGCTCTTTTCGGCCGCAGGGCGGCGATCGCTGGTCTTATAGCCTGTTCCAGCGCGGCGTGCATGATGGCGGAACGGTATCCAGCCACCTGTCGAGCTGTGCGCCGGGAGGGGCTTGAAATGCCCCCGGATGCTCACCAATTCGTGGCCCGTGCAGGCCAGACGGCTGCACGAATGATCTGCCCGGCCTCATCGGGGCGGGCACGACCGCATGTCGCTTCAGAAGGAGGATATGCCATGCGTCACTTCGATCTTGCCCCCCTCTATCGCTCGACCGTCGGCTTCGACCGGCTGTTCGCGCTGCTCGACCAGGCCACCGGCCACGACAGCGCGCCGAGCTATCCACCCTACAACATCGAACGCACCGGCGAGAATGCCTACCGCATTTCCGTCGCCGTGGCCGGCTTCACGCCCGACGAGCTCGCCATCGAGGTGAAGGAGGCGAGCCTCGCCATCCGCGGCGAGAAGAAGGCGCCGGAAGGCGCCGACAAGCCGGAGGTGCTGTACCAGGGCATCGCCTCGCGCGCCTTCGAGCGCCGCTTCCAGCTCGCCGACCACGTCCAGGTGACGGGCGCGACGCTGGAAAACGGCCTCCTGCATGTCGAGCTCGTGCGCGAGATCCCGGAAGCGAAGAAGCCGCGCCTCATCCCCATCGCCGCCAAGGGCAGCGGCCAGGTGATCGAGGCGGAGGCGCAGAAGGCGGCCTGACCGCCGTCGCACCGACGTCGCCGAACGACAGGTGGGGCGCCCCTCGCGGGCGCCCTTTTCCCTCGGCCGTTCACGGGCCTTGCCCCGCCGCTTTGCCGCTGCGTCAGTCGCTCGGCGCAGGCAGCGGTACGGCGGAAGCGCCCTCTCCGGCGGGAGGCGCGGCGGGGACAGCCGGCTTGACCTTCTCCCGAATGACCAGCTCGGGCGGCGGCACCTCCGGCACGGCCGGCGGCTGGATCGCGGCGGTGGCCGCAGACTCCGGCGCCCGCTGCGTGCCCGGCCCGCCACCGTCATGCGCCGGGCCGGAAGGCGCGGCAGGCACTGGGGGCGCATGCACCGGCTCCGGCCCGGCCGCCGGAGCCGCGGCCGGTGCGGTCGCGGCCGTTGCCGGGCCGCGGGTCTCCGGATCGTCGGGAGCGATCGTCAGGTCGCGCGGGCGCGGCGGCGGCTCCGGCACCGCCCGCGGCAGGGCCGGAGAGGCCTCCGCATCCGGCAGGCGCGCCGTGAGGCGCCGGCGCGGCAATGCGGCCGGCGGCGCGGAGAACGGCTCGTCGGGCGGCAGCACACGCGCGAGCGGCCGCGGCGGGCCCAGGGGCACACCGTCAAGGATGTCGCCCGCATAGGCGTCGACGACGAGGCGGACGCGGTAGCCGCCGCGGTCGATGCCCTCGACCACATAGACGTCGCCGGCGCGTCGCGGCGGGCCGATGCGGACGAATCCGTGATCACGCAGCACGTGAACGATCTCGCGACGGGAGAGCGGCGCATCCTCGAAGAACTGGGCCGAGGCGGCGATGGGCGCCAGAGTCGCAGCGCAGGCGACGGCGAGCGCGCCCAATGGCAACCGGCGCAGCCGCGCCCGGCGGAGAAGAACTGTCATGGCGGTCCGGACCTCGCAGTGCTGACCCTGCCCCCGTGGGGGGCAAGCTCTGAATCAAATGCGGCAGGGGTGCGGCACGCGTCGGGACAGGGAACCGTCAGACCGCATTCACCTCCCGCATGCCCTGCGCGGCCACGGCCAGGAACCGGTCGACCTCTTCGTCGCGCGTGGCGAAGGAGGTGACGAGCCGCACGAGCACCTCGTCCTCGCCGATGGCGGTTCCCTCCGGCAGGCTCGCTGTCGTCCAGGGGTGGAAGGCCGCGCCTGCGGCGCGCAGGGCGGCGTCGACCCCTGCGGGAAGGATGGGAAAGATCTGGTTCGCCTCGACGGCCAGGGGAATGCGGATGCCGAGGCGCGCCAGCCCCGCGGCGAGGCGCGCGGCGGCGGCATTGGCATGGGCCGCGAGATCGAGCCAATGGTCGGCGGCGAGATAGCTCTCGAGCTGGGCGGCGACGAAACGGCTCTTCGACAGGAGATGGCCGCCGCGCATGCGCCGCTCGGCGATATGCCCGGCGCGCTCCGCATCGAAGACGATGACGGCCTCCGCCGCGATGCAGCCGTTCTTCGTGCCGCCGAAGGAGAGGATGTCGACACCGGCCCTCCAGGTCATTTCGGCCGGCGTCGCGCCGAGGCGCACCAGCGCATTGGCGAAGCGGGCGCCGTCGAGGTGCACACCCAGCCCGTGCGCATGGGCGAGCTCGGCGAGCGCGCCGATCTCGTCGACCGAGTAGACAGTCCCGAGCTCGGTGGACTGGGTGAGAGAGAGCGCGGCGGGAATCATCTGATGCGGCACGCGCCGCGGCACGGCGAGATGGCGCGCCACTGCCTCGAGCGGGACCTTGCCGCCGACGCCAGGCAGGCCGACGAGCTTGGCGCCGCCGGAATAGAACTCCGTGGCGCCACACTCCACGTCCACCACATGCGCCTCCGCGTGGCAGAGCACCGACCGCCAGGACTGCGCGAGCGTCGCGAGCGACAAGGCGTTGGCGGCCGTGCCGGTGACGACGAGGAAGACGGACAGGTCGCGTTCGAAGACGTCGCAGAGGCGCGCCTTGACGCGCGCTGTCACCTCGTCGCCGCCGTAGGCCCGCATGGCCCCCTCGTTCACGCGCGCCACGGCCTCCAGGACGCGGGGGGCGGCCCCCGCCCAGTTGTCGCTCGCGAAATTCATGGCCGGCCCTCGTCCCCCCTTGGCAGTCACACAGGCCGGACAACATGGCGGCGGGCGTGGCATCTGCAAAGCCGCATACGCAGGCGCCCGCCATGCGCATGGAAGGGGCACCCAGCGACGGCAGGACAGACTGTTACCCTTTCGGCGGATGCCGCCTTGCCGAAAATTGCGCGCCTTGATCACGAGGCGCAACAACAGGCATTATTTAGAACAAACTCGCGCTTGTGCGCCGAAAAAAAATCTGGCAAGGTCCGCGATGCAATAGGACAGTCATACTGTCCCATTGGCGATGTGCGCTCCGGCCGCCTCCGGGTCCTCGTGGCTCCGATGGCGGGAGCATCCGCGGAACGAGAGGCTCGGCAGGTTCTGGTCATGGCCCGCGCCACGGCTGCCAAACGAGACACGAAACCTGCCGCCCGCACGACGCGGGCTTAAGCGGGCACGCGCGGCTCTCTCGGGGCCGCAAGGCGCCCGCGAGGTGCGGGCGCGGCGCAGATCGCGCAACCGGACCTCCAAGATGAAGAAGGGGCGGATCTCCGTCCCGTGCGGCCTGCGCGGCCGGCGGGGCGAGTGAGCGAGCCTCCTCGCGCATGAAGCAAGGATTGTCGATGAGGCCGTGAGCGGCCGGGAAAGGGCGACCGATGAGCGGGATCTTGGAACAACGGAAGGGCCTCGGCGAAGCTGCGAACATGGTCGGCCGCGCCAAAACGCCCGCCGTTGATCCGGGCCTGCCGGCGGCCCAGGGCCTCTACGATCCTGCGCACGAGCATGACTCCTGCGGCGTCGGCTTCGTCGCCGACATGAAGAACCGCAAGTCGCACGCGATCGTCGAGCACGGCCTGTCGATCCTGAAGAACCTCGACCACCGCGGTGCCGTCGGGGCCGACCCCAAGGCCGGCGACGGCTGCGGCATGCTGGTGCAGATCCCGCATCGCTTCTTCAAGGAGGAATGCGCCAAGCTCGGCATCGACCTGCCCGAGCCCGGCCACTACGCCGTCGGCCACCTGTTCATGCCGCGAGACCAGGAAGGCTTCCGCATCGCCACCGAGACGATCGAGCGTGTCATCGCCGCCGAGGGCCAGGTTCTGCTCGGCTGGCGCGACGTGCCGGTCGATCCCTCAGGCCTTGGCGACAGCGTCAAGCCGACCGAGCCGCAGCACCGGCAGATCTTCATCGCGCGCGGGGAAGGCATCGAGACGCAGGAGGAGTTCGAGCGCCGGCTCTTCATCCTGCGCAAGGTGGTGTCGAACGCCATCTACGACATGAACGACCCGCGCATGGCCGGCTACTACCCGGTCTGCCTGTCGTCGCGCACGCTCGTCTACAAGGGCATGCTGCTCGCCAACCAGCTCGGCGACTACTACGCCGACCTGAACGACGAGCGCTTCGAGAGCGCCATCTCACTCGTGCACCAGCGCTTTTCGACCAACACCTTCCCGTCCTGGTCGCTCGCCCATCCCTACCGGATGGTGGCGCACAACGGCGAGATCAACACGCTGCGCGGTAACGTCAACTGGATGGCGGCGCGACAGGCCTCGGTCGATTCCGAGCTCTTCGGCAACGACATCTCCAAGCTCTGGCCGATCTCCTACGAGGGCCAGTCGGACACGGCCTGCTTCGACAATGCCCTCGAATTCCTGGTGCAGGGCGGCTATTCGCTCGCCCACGCCATGATGATGCTCGTACCGGAGGCCTGGGCCGGCAACCCGCTCATGGACGAGGAGCGGCGCGCCTTCTACGAGTATCATGCCGCCCTCATGGAGCCGTGGGACGGGCCGGCGGCCATCGTCTTCACCGACGGCCGGCAGATCGGTGCCACCCTCGACCGCAACGGCCTGAGGCCGGCACGCTACCTCGTCACCGCGGATGGCCTCGTCGTCGGTGCGTCCGAGATGGGCGTTCTCCCCATCCCGGAGGAGGAGATCGTCGAGAAGTGGCGCCTGCAGCCGGGCAAGATGCTGCTCATCGACCTCGAACAGGGGCGCATCGTCTCCGACGAGGAGATCAAGCGCGAGCTCTCGACCCGGCATCCCTACCGCGAGTGGCTGAAGCGCACGCAGATCGTGCTCGAGGAGCTGCCGCCGGTGCAGGCGCGCGAATCGCGCACGGACGTGAGCCTGCTCGATCGCCAGCAGGCCTTCGGCTACACGCAGGAGGACCTCAAGCTCCTGATGGCGCCCATGGCCGTCACCGGCCAGGAGGCCGTCGGCTCCATGGGCACCGACACGCCGATCTCGGCGCTGTCGTTGAAGTCGAAGCTGCTCTACACCTATTTCAAGCAGAACTTCGCGCAGGTGACGAACCCGCCGATCGACCCGATTCGCGAGGAGCTCGTCATGAGCCTCGTGTCCTTCATCGGGCCGCGGCCGAACATCTTCGACCTTGAGGGCAGCTCGCGGCGCAAGCGCCTCGAGGTGCGCCAGCCGATTCTCACCAACGAGGACCTCGAGAAGATCCGCTGCATCGGCCACTACGAGGACCGCTTCGACACCAAGACCCTCGATATCACCTATCCGGCGCTGCAGGGCGCAGCCGGCATGGAGGGCGCGCTCGAGCGCCTGTGCGAACGCGCCGAAGCAGCCGTGCACGGCGGCTACAACATCATCATCCTGTCCGACCGCATGGTCGGCCCCGACCGCATCGCGATCCCGGCGCTGCTGGCGACGGCCGCCGTGCATCATCACCTGATCCGCAAGGGGCTGCGCACCTCGGTCGGGCTCGTGGTCGAATCGGGCGAGCCGCGGGAGATTCACCATTTCGCCCTCCTCGCCGGCTACGGCGCGGAGGCGATCAACCCCTATCTTGCCTTCGACACCCTCCTGTCGATGCACGAGGCGCTCGACTTCCCCGAGGAGGTCGACGAGGACGAGATCGTCAAGCGCTACATCAAGTCGATCGACAAGGGGCTGCTCAAGGTGATGTCCAAGATGGGCATCTCCACCTACCAGTCCTATTGCGGCGCGCAGATCTTCGACTCGATCGGCCTGAAGAACGACTTCGTGGCGAAGTTCTTCTTCGGCACGGCGACGACCATCGAGGGCGTGGGCCTTCCCGAGATCGCCGAGGAGACGGAGCGGCGCCACCGCGACGCCTTCGGCGACGCGCCGATCTATCGCAACGCCCTAGACGTGGGCGGTGAATACGCCTTCCGCACCCGGGGCGAGGACCATGTCTGGACCCCGGACACGGTGGCGACGCTGCAACACGCCGTGCGCCTCAACGCCCAGGACCGCTATCGCGAGTTCGCGCGCATCGTGAACGAGCAGGAGAACCGCTTCACGACGATCCGCGGCCTGTTCAGGATCAAGATGGCGGCGGACCGCCACGTGGCCCCCGTGCCGCTCGAGGAGGTCGAGCCTGCGAAGGAGATCGTCAAGCGCTTCTCCACCGGCGCCATGTCGCTCGGCGCCATCTCCAAGGAGGCGCACGAGACCCTGGCGCTCGCCATGAACGCCATCGGCGCCCGCTCCAACACGGGCGAGGGCGGCGAGGACGCCTCGCGCTTCAAGCCGCTGCCCGACGGCCGCTCCAAGCGCTCATCGATCAAGCAGGTCGCCTCCGGCCGCTTCGGCGTGACGACGGAATATCTCGTCAATTCCGACGTCATGCAGATCAAGATCGCTCAAGGGGCGAAGCCCGGCGAGGGCGGCCAGCTGCCCGGGCACAAGGTGGACGCCGTCATCGCCCGACTGCGCCACTCGACCCAGGGAGTCGGCCTTATCTCGCCGCCACCGCACCATGACATCTATTCGATCGAGGACCTGGCGCAGCTCATCTTCGACCTGAAGAACGTCAACCCCGCCGCCGACGTGTCGGTGAAGCTCGTCTCGGAGGTGGGGGTCGGCACGGTGGCGGCCGGCGTCGCCAAGGCGCGCGCCGACCACATCACCATCTCCGGCTACGAGGGCGGCACGGGCGCGAGCCCCCTCACCTCCCTCAAGCACGCCGGCAGCCCGTGGGAGATCGGGCTTGCCGAGACGCAGCAGACGCTCGTGCTCAATCGCCTGCGCGGGCGCGTGCAACTGCAGGTCGACGGCGGCCTGCGCACCGGGCGCGACGTCATCATCGGCGCCCTCCTCGGCGCCGACGAATACGGCTTCTCGACGGCACCGCTGATCGCGGCCGGCTGCATCATGATGCGCAAGTGCCACCTCAACACCTGCCCGGTGGGCGTGGCCACGCAGGACCCGGTGCTGCGCAAGCGCTTCAAGGGGCTCCCGGAGCACGTCATCAACTACTTCTTCTTCGTCGCGGAGGAAGTGCGCGAGCTGATGGCCGCCATGGGCTTCCGCCACCTCGATGAGCTGATCGGCCGCTCCGACCTGCTCGACAAGAAGGAAGCTGTCGACCACTGGAAGGCCAGAGGCCTCGACTTCACGCGCCTGTTCCACCGTCCCGACGCCGGGCCGAGCGCGGCGGTGCGCCATGTCGAGCGCCAGCACCACCCGATCGAGGCCGTGCTCGACCGCGGCCTCATCGCCGAGGCGCGCGAGGCGATCGACACGGGCAAGCCGGTGGTCATCGAGCGGCGCATCAAGAACGTCGACCGTTCGACCGGGGCCATGCTCTCGGGCGAGGTCGCCAAGGCGCATGGCCATGATGGGCTGCCCGACGACACCATCACGGTCAGGCTCACCGGCACGGCCGGACAGAGCTTCGGCGCCTTCCTGGCCGCCGGCGTGACGCTTGAGCTCACCGGCGAGGCGAACGACTACGTCGGCAAGGGGCTCTCGGGCGGCAAGCTCATCATCAAGCCGTCGCCGGACTGCCGGGCCGCGCCGGAACGCTCGATCATCGTGGGCAACACCGTGCTCTACGGCGCCATCGCCGGCGAGTGCTACTTCCGCGGCGTGGCGGGCGAACGCTTCGCCGTGCGCAACTCGGGCGCGATCGCCGTCGTCGAAGGCACGGGCGACCACGGCTGCGAGTACATGACGGGCGGCGTCGTCGTCGTCATCGGCCCGACGGGCCGCAACTTCGCGGCCGGCATGTCGGGCGGCATCGCCTACGTGCTCGACGAGGACGGCAGCTTCGCCAAGCGCTGCAACCTGTCGATGGTCGACCTCGAGCCCGTCGAGGAGGAGGAGGACCTGATGGAGCGCCTCCACCACCATGGCGGCGACCTCGAGCACAAGGGGCGCATCGACATCCTGGCCGACATGTCCGGCCACGACGAGGAGCGCCTGATGCAGCTCATCAGGAGCCACCTGCGCTACACGGGCTCGGCGCGCGCCAGGGCCATCCTCGACGACTGGGCGGCCTGTCGCACGAAATTCGTGAAGGTGATGCCGGTCGAGTACCGGCGGGCCCTGCGCGAGATGGAGCGCATGCGCACGCTGCAGGCGGCGGAATAGGCGGGGCCGGCATCCGGGGCGCGCGGCACGAGCCGCCCGCGCCCCGGCGCGACGGCACCAGGATCGAGGACGAGCGCCGCAGGGCGGGCAAGGCGGCCCGAGCGGTCGCGATCCCCGCGGCGCGGCGTTGCGCCACCCCGGGGACGACAGGTTGGGAACGACGATGGGCAAGGTCACGGGCTTTCTGGAATACGACCGGCAGGAGCAGAAGTATCAGCTCGCCGGCGACCGCATCCGCCATTTCCGCGAGTTCACGCTGCCGCTCGAGGACAAGGACGTCGAGCGCCAGGCGGCCCGCTGCATGGACTGCGGCATTCCCTTCTGCCACGGGCCGATGGGCTGCCCGGTGCACAACCAGATCCCCGACTGGAACGACCTCGTCTACAACGGCGACTGGGAGGAGGCGGCCCGCAACCTCCACTCCACCAACAACTTCCCCGAGTTCACCGGCCGCATCTGCCCCGCCCCCTGCGAGGAGGCCTGCACCCTGAACCTCGAGGACGCGCCGGTCACCATCAAGACCATCGAGCAGGCCATCGCCGACAAGGCATGGGAGAACGGCTGGATCCGCCCCGAGCCGGCGGCCAAGCTCACCGGCCGCAGCGTCGCCATCGTCGGCTCGGGCCCCGCGGGTCTCGCGGCGGCGCAACAGCTCGCCAGGGTCGGCCACGAAGTGCACGTGTTCGAACGCGAGCCGCGGGCCGGCGGCCTGCTGCGCTACGGCATCCCCGACTTCAAGATGGAGAAGAGCCACATCGACCGCCGCGTGGCCCAGCTCGAGGCGGAGGGCGTGGTGTTCCACTACGGCGTCAACATCGGCATCGACAAGCCGTTCCAGACGCTCGTCGACGAGTTCGACGCCGTCCTCATGGCCGGTGGCGCCGAGGCTCCGCGCGACCCGAAGCTGCCCGGCATGGACCTCCGGGGCGTGCACTACGCCATGCCCTTCCTCGTGCAGCAGAACCGCCGCGTCGGCCGCGAGAATTTCGCGGACACCGATCCGATCCTCGCCGACGGCAAGCACGTGGTTGTCGTCGGCGGTGGCGACACGGCCTCCGACTGCGTCGGCACCTCCTTCCGCCAGGGCGCGCTGTCGGTGACGCAGCTCGACATCCGGCCGAAGCCGCCGCTGCGCGAGGACAAGCTCGCCGTATGGCCCTACTGGCCGACCAAGCTCCGCACCTCGTCGAGCCAGGCGGAGGGCGCCGAACGCGAGTTCCAGGCCGCGACGCTCGGTATCGAGGGCAAGAAGGGCCGCGTCACCGGCGTGCGCTGCTCGCGCGTCGACGAGAAGCGCGTGCCGATTCCCGGCACGGAGTTCGTCCTGCCGGCAGATCTCGTTTTCATCGCGCTGGGCTTCGTCGGCCCCGTGCGTGCCGGCATGGTGGAAGAGGCGGGCGTATCGCTCGACAAGCGCGGCAATGTCGCCGCGCATGACGGGGATTATCGCACCTCGCGCGACAAGATCTTCGCAGCCGGCGACATGCGCCGCGGACAGTCCCTGGTCGTCTGGGCCATCCGCGAGGGTCGCCAGGCAGCTCGCGCCATTGACGAATTCCTCATGGGTGCCTCGAACCTGCCGCGCTGACGGGCCGGCGGGACGATCGCCGGAGATTGGCCCCGGGGCGTCGTCTTCGGCGCGGGGCTGGCGAGACGGAAGGCTCAGCGGACGGTTCTAGAGACCGTCCCGCGGCCAGCGGAAGTCGTCGGCGCGTCCGGGACGCGGGTCCGGCGCCTGCCCCAGGCCGTAGACCCGCTCGATCAGCGCGCCAGCTTCGCCGGTCAAGCGCGGACGGGCGTTGGAGAGAGTTCCGCCCGGCGTCGTGTCGATGCGCGTGAGCGGCAGGATCGGGCCGGCCAGGGGCTTCGTCGGGATCGACAGAAGCCCATGCGGCTCGGGCAGGGCGGGGATGGAGGCATCGATCATCCGCTCGATGGGGTCGCGCACGCGCGGGCCCTGCTCTTCCGTGGCCTCCGGCAGCGCAACGATTGCCGGCGCCTGTCCCTGCAGCAGGCGGCGGATCTCCACCTCGACGAAATGCGCCGCCTTGCGCGCGCCCGCCTTGGTGAAATGGACGCCGTCGGCCGTGCGCAGGCGCGCCGTCTGGCCGGTGACGTCCGGCCCCGTCGCGGCATAACGGTTCTCTGCGTCGACAAAGGCCTCCCAGATGTCGACATAAATGCCGCCCGCCTTCTCCACGCGCTCCCGGTAGAGCTCGTTGAAGGCGAGGAGGTCTGCCGTAAGGCGCTCGTTCTTCATCGGCGGCAGGCCCACCCAGACCAGAGGGAGCTTTCTCTCGGCGAAGGCCGAAACGATGGCGTCGACCCGGGCGGCGTAGAGCTCCTTCCAGCGCGGAGCACCCGGCTCGACACTCGTCTCCCCGTCGCGCAGGGCCTGGCGGTCGTTGGCGCCGATCATCATGACACCGACGGTGATCCTCTGCGGGCTCGCGAGGAGATCGCGCACGGCCTTGGGCCAATCGTAGAAATCGGCGCGCACAAGCCCGGAATCGGCGCGGGCGCGCACCGTCACGGCGATCTCGGGTGCCTCGGCGAAGGCCTCCCCCAGCCCCTGGGCCAGGAGGTCGGCCAGCGAATCACCGAGCACCACGATGAAATTCGACGCCTCGATCTTCGGCTTCTGCGGCGTCTCGCGTACGACTGCCGGCGGCGGCGTGCGGCGCGGCGCCGGGCGCGGCGCCGGACGCTGACGCTGGGTCGGCGGCGGGGGCTGCACCTCGCGCGGCTGGAAGATGCTGTTGAGAAAGCGTGTCAGCGGATCGTTCTGCGCGACCGCCGTCGGCCCGCCCGCCATCATGAGCAGGAACGCCGAGACGAGAAGGGCCGCGAAGGAACGCAGACGCATGGCCGGCAGCTTTCTTCCGAACGGCAGACGGATCCGATGCCGCGCACGGGCATGTCCGCCCGTTGACGATCCTATCGCATCGGCGTCGGCGCGTCAGGAGCGCGGGTCGGCCGTCTGGCGCAGGTAGGCGAGCAGGCGGCTATCAGGATAGCCGTCAGGCACGAGGCCGCGGCTCTCCTGGAAGGCGACGATCGCGTCACGCGTCTGCGTGCCGAGCCTGCCGTCCGGCTCGCCCACGTCGTAGCCGAGCAAGGCGAGGCGCCGCTGCAACTCGTGTCGCTCGTCCTTCGTCAGCTGGCGCTCCTCCACCGGCCAGGAGGCCTGGATCGCCGGACCGCCGTAGACGCGGTCGCCAAGGTGGGCAACGCCGAGCGCATAGGCATCGGAGTTATTGTAGCGCTTGATGACGGCGAAGTTCTTGGTGACGAGGAAGACCGGGCCGCGCGCACCGGCCGGCATGAACAGGCTCGCCTCGCCCTCTGCCGGCATGGCCTTGCCGTCCATGCGCCGCACGCCCGCCTGCGCCCAGTGGGCGAAGGATTGCTTTCGCACGCGATGGCTGTAACCCGGCGGGAGCTGCACTTCGAATCCCCATGGCAGCCCCGTCTGCCAGCCGTGCATCTTGAGGTAGTTGGCGGTGGAGGCGAGCGCATCGGGCACGGAGGTCCAGATGTCGCGCTTGCCATCGCCGGTGAAATCGACGGCATAGCGGACGAAACTCGAGGGCATGAACTGCGTCTGCCCCATGGCACCGGCCCACGAGCCCTGCATGTCGGCCGGCGAGACGTGGCCATCGTCGAGAATCTTGAGCGCCGTCACCAGCTCGTTGCGGAAATAGTCGCCGCGGTACCTGGCATAGGCGAGCGTGGCGAGCGCCTGGACGACGTAGTTGTTGCCGGTGAAGCCGCCGAAATTCGTCTCCATGCCCCAGACACCCATGATGACCTTGCGATCGACGCCGTAGGTCTGTTCGACCGCGGCGAGCGTCGAGGCATACTGGGCAGCCATCTGCGGGCCCTTCTCCAGCCTCTTCTCCGAGACGGCGGAAGCGAGGTACTCCCAGATCGGCTTGACGAATTCGGATTGCTTCTTCGTGAGGTCGAGGACCTTCTGATCGGGCGAGACGCCGGCAAAGGCCGCGTCGAAGGTCCGCCGCGACACACCGCGGGCGCGCGCCGCCGGCCACAGCTCCTCGACGAAGGCCGCGAAGGCGGCCGGCTGCGGTGCCCCGCGGCCACTGGTGGTTTCAACCTCGTCCATGCTGGCGACGCCCGGAAGGATGCCGTTCGACGCGCAGGCCGCAAGAGCGAGGCTCGCGGCAATCGCAGCGATCGCGCCGATGCCGGTGCGCCGTCCGGCTGCCCCTCGCATGCGCCCGCCTGCCGTCCTGGCCGCCATCGTCGAACTCCCCGCTGTTACGCCGGTCGGGCGACCGGCGGCATAGAGCTTATGGGATATGGTTGCAAAAACGTAGAGCAGGACACCGGCAAAGGCCGAAAATTGCAAGCCTAGGCCCCCTCGCGGGCGAGGAGCTCGCGCTCCCACGCCAGAGCCTGCATGACGATGCCGTCGAGGTCGGCACGCGTGGGGACCCAGCCGAGGTCGGCCCGGATCCGGCGTACGTCGGCGACGATCGAGGCCGGATCGCCCGCCCGCCGCGGCGCGAGCCGCACGGGAAAGTCGACACCGGAGATGCGCTTGACCGCCTCGGCGACCTCGAGGACGGAATAGCCGCGACCGTAGCCGCAATTGTAGATGCCGCTCGCCCCGCCGCCGCGCAGATGCGCGAGCGCGGCCAGATGGGCCTCGGCGAGGTCGGTGACCTGGATGTAGTCGCGGACGCAGGAGCCGTCCGGCGTCGGATAGTCCGTGCCGAAGACGTCGAGCCCCGGCCGCAGGCCGAGCGCGGCCTGGCAGGCGACCTTGATGAGATGGGTCGCGTGCGGTGTCGACTGGCCCGACCGGCCGGCAGGATCCGCCCCGGCCACGTTGAAATAGCGCAGCACGACGTAGCGCAGGCCGTGCGCTTGGGCAGCGTCGGCGAGCATCCATTCGGTCATCAGCTTGGAGCGGCCGTAGGGCGAGACCGGCGCGAGCGGCGCGTCCTCGGGCACGGGGCTGACCGTCGTGTTGCCGTAGACGGCGGCGGTGGAGGAGAAGACGAAGTCGCGGATGCCGGCCGTCACCACGGCCTCGATGAGCGCGCGCGACTTCACCGTGTTGGCGAGATAGTAGCCGAGCGGATCGGCGACGGACTCGGGCACCACGATGCGGGCGGCGAAATGCGCGACCGCTGTTACGTCATATTCGGCGATGATCTTCGCGACGAGCGCGGCATCGGCGATGTCACCCTCGACGAGGGGCACGTCGTCCGGCACGGCCCAAGGAAAACCCGTCGACAGATCGTCGAGCACTACGGCCTCCTCGCCGGCGTCGTGCAGGGCCAAAACCATGTGGCTGCCGATGTAGCCCGCCCCGCCTGTCACCAATACCGCCATCGCCTGCGCTCCTCCTCCTGCGCGCGACCCGTGCCGCGCCGGGCCCGCCGCATGCTTTGCCAGGGAACCATTGACGCGGCGTCAACATTCATTCGTCATTCATGGGTCATGCTCATCGTTCGCTCGACCAAGCCGCCATCGCATCACCATATTCGCGATGACGGTGGTCGGGTGTGCGAACGGCGTCAGGGGTGGCCGCGGTTCGCATTCTCCTCCCTCGCCCCACAGGACTGGTTCCAGATCAGCTCATGAAGAAGCCTATCCGCAAGGCCGTATTCCCCGTCGCGGGTCTCGGCACCCGCTTCCTCCCCGCCACGAAGGCCATGCCCAAGGAGATGCTGACGGTCGTCGACCGGCCCGTCATCCAGCATGTCGTCGACGAGGCGCGCGCCGCGGGCATCGAGCATTTCGTCTTCGTCACGGGCCGCAACAAGGGCGTCATCGAGGACCACTTCGACAATCAGTTCGAGCTGGAGCGCACGCTCGCCGAGCGCGGCAAGACGAAGGTGCTCGAAGAGCTCCTGCGTGATCTGCCGGGCGCCGGCCAGACGAGCTTCACGCGCCAGCAGGGGCCGCTCGGCCTCGGCCACGCGGTCTGGTGCGCCCGCGAGATCGTCGGCGAAGAACCCTTCGCGCTCCTCTTGCCCGACATGCTGCACCACGCCGCCAAGCCCTGCCTCGCCGAGATGATCGAGGCCTACAACGAGCATGGCGGCAACCACATCGCTGTTGCGCCGGTGCCGGACGACCAGACGCACCAGTACGGCATCGTCGGCGTGAAGGACGCCACCGCCAAGGTCTCGCAGATCACGACCATGGTGGAGAAACCGCCGAAGGGTACCGCCCCGTCGAACCTGCACATCACCGGCCGCTACATCCTGCAGCCGGGCATCTTCGACCTTCTCGCCAGGCAGGAGCGCGGCGCCGGCGGCGAGATCCAGCTCACCGACGCCATGATCAAGCTGTCGCAGACGGAGCCCTTCTTCGCCACGCGCTTCGACGGCGACATCTACGACTGCGGCTCGAAGATCGGCTTCCTCTCGGCCAACGTCGCCTATGCCCTGGAGCGACCGGACCTCGCGGCCGAGTTCCGCCGGGAGATCGAGGCGATCCTGGCGAGGCGTCGCACGCCGCTCAGCGCTGCAGTCTGAGCCCCAGGAGAAAGACGTTGGCGGTGTAGTCGGACCCCGGCGTCGTGCTCTTCAGTCGTTCGTGCGTGAAGCTCGCCCGCACCGCCAGGGAGCGGGTGAGCTTCCATTCCAGGCGCAGGCCGCCGGTGAAGGTATCCTCCTTCACGGGAACGCCGTCGTAGTCGTTCTGCTGCAGCGACAGCAGGCCGGTGAGCGTCAGATAACGGCGCAGCGCATGCTCCACTTCGAGCGTGGCGCGCCTGGCCAGAAGGCCGCTCGCCCCCACCACCGTCGTCTCGTCGAGGCTCGTCGCGCCGCGCAGCCGCACTGTCGTGAGCGGCGTCGGCGTCCACACGATGGCCGCATCGACCAGCGGCCCGCGCAGGGCCTCCAGCCGCTCGTCCTCGTAGGTGCGGTGCTGGTAGCCCACGGCGACCTCGCCGGTGACGAGGCGCGTGAGTTCGAAGCTCGCACCCGCGCGCAGGCTGTAACCCGTCGAATCGCGCTCGAAGCCGGAACTGTCGATACGCCGGTCGTAGCGGCGCGTGTCGATGGTGCCCTCGACGAAGGGCTTCAGCCCCGGATGCACTTCGTAACCGCCGCGCAGCGCCAGGCCGTATTGCGTGTAGTTGCGGTCGCCCTGGTCCAGCGTTCCGCCGCCCGCGAGCTCCGCGTCCTCGTAGTAGCTGCGGTCGATGCTGCCCTTGAGGCCGAGCGACAGCCGGTTGAAGCGCTCGACGACGCCCGCCGAGACACCGCCGGTGGCGACGATCGGGCGGTCGATCACGCTGCCGGGCAGGTCGGGGCTGCCGGGGCGCTGGGTGTCGAGCGTGAAGCGCGCGCCGAGGTCGATCTCGGTGTCGCGCCGCGCATCGAGACGCAGGTCGAGGCGCCCCTCGCCCGTGGGACGGCTGGCGCGGCGCATGTCGGGATAGTCGAGATAGGCGCCACGCAGGAGCCCGACGAGCTCGTGACGCGACCAGTCGGACTTGAGGCGCAGTTCCCCTTCGGTGCGCAGGAGCGTGGAGCCCTTGTGCCGGCCGGAGGACCGATTGGGGTTCGTGTCGTAGCCCACGCCCGACTCGATGGCGGGAAGGAGCGTCAGGCCGCCGAAGCGCCAGCCGAGAGGGGCAAAAGCGTCGTCCTCGACGCGGCGGCGGCGACGCACCGGGGTCTCGGGGGCCGCCATCGCCAAGCCGTACACCGGCGAGCGCACGGATCCGCGCACCCCGTCGGCCAGCGGCGGGCGCACGGGCTGCCGGACGGGGGCGGAGGTGGCAGCGGCGGAGGGAGCGGCTCCTTCCCCGGCTCCCCCCGGCGACGGCTCCAGGGCGTCGAAGCCGAGGGCGGACGGTCCGACCCCGAGCGCCGGCTGCGTCGTGCCCCGCAGGGCGCCGCCCGCAACCTCCTGGGCGGGCGCCGGCAACGACAGGAGGGTCATCGCCGCGAGGCCAAGCGCAAGCACCGGCGAAACCGGTGTCTCGTCGGAACGGCATCTGCAGCGAACCAATGACTTCGCTCCATTTGGCGGCACGGCCGGGTGGCCGCGCGAGGCACCGTCGACGGCCACGGCATGCGCCCGCGCCCACCGCCGGCACGCGCGGCATGGTTAATGGACGCTAAAACGGCAGAGTTAACGCGCAGTAAGCGGCGGGCGCGTGGCGTCGCCTTGCGGCGCCGTCCGTGCTATGAGGCGGGCCGCCCCAGCCCAAGAGGATCGCCGCCCTGATGACCCTTTCCGCCGTCCGCAAGCCAGCCGTCGACCCGATTGCCTCCGCCCTGCGCACGCTCGCGACCGAGCGCAACGGCCTCGAGGCATTGGCGGAGGCCCTGACCGCCGGTCTCGGCGAGCGCTTCGCGACGGCGGTCCGCCTCATCGGCGCCTGCACCGGCCGCGTCATCGTCACGGGCATGGGCAAGTCGGGCCATGTCGGCCGCAAGATCGCGGCGACGCTCGCCTCGACCGGCACGCCCGCCTATTTCGTGCATCCGGGCGAGGCGAGCCACGGCGACCTCGGCATGATCCGGGCCGACGACGTCGTCATCGCCCTTTCCTGGTCAGGCGAGACGACGGAACTGTCGTCGATCATCGGCTATGCTAAGCGCTTCCGCGTGACGCTCGTCGCCATCACCTCGAAGGACGATTCGACGCTGGGGCGAGAGGCCGATGTCTGCCTCACCCTGCCGAGGACCCAGGAGGCCTGCCCGAACGGCCTCGCGCCGACCACCTCGACCACCATGCAGATCGTGCTCGGCGACGCGCTCGCCGTGGCGCTGCTGGAGGCACGCGGCTTCTCGGCGCAGGATTTCCGCATCTACCATCCCGGGGGCAAGCTTGGTGCACAGCTCACGCAGGTGTGCGACGTCATGCACGCCGGCGAGCGCCTGCCAGTCGTCGCCGTCGGCCGCACCATGGGCGATGCCCTCGTCGAGATGAGCGCCAAGGGCTTCGGTTGCGTCGTCGTCGTGGACGACGCGGGCCTGCTTGCCGGCATCGTCACGGACGGCGACCTGCGCCGCCACATGAGGCCCGATCTCATGACCCTGGAGGTCGAAGCGGTCATGACGCGCACGCCGAAGATCGTCGCGCCCGACGCCCTCCTTGCCGAGGCGCTGGAGCTCGTCGAGCGCACGAAGGTGGGCGCGCTGGTCGTCGTCGAGGACGGCAGGCCGGTGGGGCTCGTGCACGTGCTCGACCTTCTCAGGGCGGGGGCGGCCTGACCGCCCGGGCTCCCGGGCGACGACACCGTTCTCAGGCCCGCTCCACCACGAGCGTGGCACCGTCGATGCGCAGGACGCGGACGGTCGCGCCGGCAGGGCAATCGGGCCCGACGATGCGCCAGACGCTGTCGCCCACACGCAGCCGCCCTTCCCCCTTCTCGATCGGCGCGTCGAGCGTGAAGGTTTCGCCGACCAGCGCCGCGCCGCGCCGGTTGAGGAAGGGCTGATCGGCCCCCTCCTCTCCCCTGCGGCGCGTCAGAATGCGTCCGAGCCCGACGCTCGCCGCGGCGAGCACCGCGAAGAGAAGCGCGCTCGCCTGCCAGGACAGGTCGAGCAGCGCGTCGAGCACGCCGGTGACGACTGCGGCCAGACCGAGCCAGAGGAAGAAGACGCCGGGTGCGAGGAGCTCGAGCCCCATGAGGGCAAGCCCGAGCACGATCCACATCCATGGACCGTGCTCATGCAGCAGCCAGGTGATCATGTCCGTCCCGACTCAGGAGTTGGGCAGGGCGGTCCCGGTCGGCGGGACGCCAGAACCGGGGCGGCCCTGGAGCCGGCCGCGCGCGGCGGTCGTCGCGCCACCGTCACCGAAGACAGTCTTCGTGATCTCGGCAAGGCCGCCGAGCGTGCCGACGAGGCTCGCGGCCTCGATCGGGACGACGAGCACCTTCTGGTTCGGCGCCCCGGCGAGTGTCTTGAGGGCATCGACGTATTTCTCGGCGACGAGGAAGTTCGCGGCCGCAAGGTCGCCGCGCGTGATCGCCTCGCTCACCATGGCGGTGGCGCGCGCCTCGGCCTCCGCTTGCCGCTCGCGCGCCTCGGCGTCGCGGAAGGCGGCCTCCTTGCGGCCCTCGGCGGCGAGGATCTGGGCCTGCTTCTGGCCCTCCGCCCGCAGGATCTCGGCCTGGCGCTGGCCTTCTGCCTCGAGCACGGCGGCGCGCTTCTCGCGTTCGGCCTTCATCTGCCGGGCCATGGCGTCGGCGAGATCGGCCGGCGGCAGGATGTCCTTGATCTCGATGCGCGTGACCTTGACGCCCCAGGGCGAGGCCGCCGCGTCCATGACGCGCAGGAGGCGCTCGTTGATCTCGTCGCGATGCGACAGGAGCTGGTCGAGGTCCATGGAGCCGACGACGGTGCGGATGTTCGTCATCGTCAGGGTGAGCAGGGCCTGCGACAGGTCCGCCACCTCGTAGGAAGCGCGGGCGGCGTCGAGCACCTGGAAGAAGGCTACAGCGTCGATCTTCACCCCGGCATTGTCCTTTGTGATGGCCTCCTGGCTCGGCACGTCGAGCACCTGTTCCATCATGTTGACCTTCTTGCCGACCGATTCGACGTAGGGAACGATCAGGCCGAGGCCGGGCCCGAGCGTGCGCGCATAGCGGCCGAACCGCTCGACCGTATAGGCGAAGCCCTGCGGCACCGTACGCACGCCGAGTGCGATCGTCAGGATGACGACAGCGACGAGCACGACGACGAAAAGGTCGAAACCAAACATCGAATCCCCCCGGGCCCGCAAGGTACGATGCAGCCGGCGGCAGTGTCGGGCATGCCGGCGAAGCCGGCAAGCCCGGACGGCGGAACGCGCTACCTCGGCCTCGCGCCGGCTCCTAGAGCCAGCCCTGCAGCTCGCGGCGCACCAGATGCTCGATGACGGCCATGCCCTCGGGCGAATCGTTCAGGCAGGGGATGGCCGCGAACTGGTCCCCGCCATGGTGGCGGAAGATCTCGGCATTCTCGCCGGCGATCTCCTCGAGCGTCTCCAGGCAGTCGGCGGAGAAGCCGGGCATGACCACGGCGAGCCGCCTGACGCCCTTCTCGGCGAGGCCCTTCACCGTCATGTCGGTGTAGGGCTGCAGCCACTCCGCCCGGCCGAAGCGCGACTGGAAGGTGAGCATGAGGCGGTCCTCGGGCAGGCCGAGCGCCGCGCGCAGCAGCGCCACCGTCTCGATGCACTGGCGCTCGTAGGGGTCACCCTTCAGCACGTAGTCCCTGGGCACGCCGTGGAAGGAGGCGAGGATCACCTCGGGCTCGAAGGGAAGTTTTCCGAGCCCGGTCCTGAGGGAGGCGGCCACCGCGTCGATGTAGACGGGATCGTCGTGATAGGGCGGCAGGACGCGGATCGTCGGCTGCCAGCGCATCTTCATCAGCGCCTCGAAGGCCTTGTCGCAGGCGGTCGCCGTCGTGGCGGCAGCATATTGGGGATAGAGCGGCGCGACGAGGATGCGGTCGCAGCCTTGCCTCTGCAGCACCTCGAGCCGCGACGCGACGCTCGGGTTGCCGTAGCGCATGGCCCAGTCGACGACGATGCGCCCGTCGTCGAGCGCCGCCGCGAGCTTCTCGGCCTGCGAACGCGTGATCGTCTTCAGCGGGGACTCGTTGCGCTGCCTGTTCCAGATGGTCTCGTAGTCCCGGCCCTTCCTGCCGGGCCGCGTCGTGAGGATGATCAGATTGAGCAGCGGCCACCACAACCAGCGCGGCGTCTCGATGACCCGCGGATCGGAGAGGAATTCCTTGAGATAGCGGCGCATCGACCAGTAGTCGGTCGCGTCCGGCGTGCCGAGATTCATCAGGAGGATGCCGACACGGCCGGATTTCGCCGGCGACCGGTCGGCGGGACGGGGGGCGGCGGCGGCCGCTTCGTGACGCTGCAACGCTTGGGCTCCGGACAAGGCTCGGCGCGGCGAGAGGCCGCTCATTGTCGTCTTCCGTCCACTGTCAGGTGCCGCAATACAACCGGACCCATCGCCGCAGAGGCAGCGACATGCGTCCGCGCAAGGTCGCTCCCGCCTGACCGCACCCCTTATCATCCTACCTGCAAGACACCTCCGTCTGGCGCTTGCCGGCGGGGCGCCGCGCCGGCATCCTCACCGTCCAGAACGCTGCCAAGTCCAAGATGCAGGTCTTCCCAGAGGGTCAGCCATGAGCGACATTTCCCGCCGTCAAACCCTGCGCCTCGGCCTCACCGCGGGCCTCGCGGCGGCCGCCCTTCCGCGCGAAGCCCAGGCACAGACGCCGCCGGCGACCTTCACCCTCCTCCTCGTGAACGACATCTACAAGATGGGCGAGGAGAAGGGGAAAGGCGGCTTCGCGCGGCTCGCGGCCATCGTCAAGGCCGAGCGGGCGCGCGGCGTGCCCATGCTCTTCGTCCATGCGGGCGACACCTTGTCTCCCTCGCTCATGTCGGGTTTCGACCAGGGCGCCCACATCGTGGCTCTGACCAATCTCGTGCAGCCCGACGTCTTCGTGCCGGGCAACCACGAGTTCGACTTCGGCAAGGAGACCTATTTCAAGCGCCTGTCGGAGGCGAAGTTCCCCGTCTTCGCGGCGAACATGCGCGACGCCGCCGGCCAGCCTCTGCCCGGCCATGTCGACAACCGCGTCTTCGACCTCGGCGGAATCAAGGTCGGCGTCGTCGGCCTCGTCCTCGAGAGCGTGCCGCAGATGTCGAGTCCGGGCGACCTCAAGTTCCTGCCGGTCATGGACACACTGAAGGCGGAGGCCAGGAAGCTGCGCGAGCAGAAGGCCGATCTCGTGGTGGCCGTGACGCACACCGACCGCGCCGTGGACAACCAGATCGTGCGCTCGCGCCTCGTCGACGTGCTGCTCACCGGCCACGACCACGACCTCGCCATCGGCTTCGACGGCAAGACGGTGATGGTGGAGTCGAACGAGGAGGGCAACTACGTCACGGCGATCGACTTCACGGCCACCGTCACCGGCGAGGGCGACAAGCGGCAGGTGACATGGACGCCGACCTTCCGCGTCAACGACTCGCGCGCCGTGACGCCCGACCCCGAGGTGCTCGCCGTCGTCAAGGGCTACGAGGCGGAGCTGTCCAAGGAGCTCGACGTCGATGTCGCGACCCTCGGCGCCGAGCTCGACAGCCGCACCACCGTCGTGCGCTCGCAGGAGGCGGCCATCGGCGACCTGATCGCGGACGCACTCAGGGCGGCGACCGGCGCCGACATCGCCATCACCAACGGCGGCGGCATCCGTGCCAACAAGCAGTATCCCGTGGGCCACAAGCTGACGCGCCGCGACATCCTCACGGAGCTTCCCTTCGGCAACCGCACGGTCATGACCGAGATCACCGGCAAGGACGTCCGCGCCGCGCTCGAGAACGGCGTATCGCAGTATGAAAGCCGCGCCGGACGGTTCCCGCAGGTC
Source organism: Chelatococcus albus (assembly GCF_030067675.1). Classification (GTDB taxonomy): domain Bacteria; phylum Pseudomonadota; class Alphaproteobacteria; order Rhizobiales; family Beijerinckiaceae; genus Chelatococcus_A; species Chelatococcus_A albus. Next base: position 247,575 of record NZ_JASJEV010000004.1, read on the forward strand.
TCGGGCCTCAAGGTGGTGTTCGACCCCAAGCAGCCGGCCGGCAGCCGCATCGTCTCGGTGAGCGTCACCGGCAAGGACGGCGACAAGCCGCTCGACGACGTCGCCACCTACAAGGTTGCGACCAACGACTTCATGCTGCGCGGTGGCGACGGCTATACGAGCTTCGCCAAGGGCGTGAAGGGCGGCGACCTCGACGTGCAGGGCAAGCTGATGGCCAACGACGTCATGATCTATGCGCGCAAGCTCGGCACGATCAACCTGAAGCCCGAGGGGCGGATCGTGGCCAAGTAAGGGTTCCGGGCCGAGACCCGCTGCAGAACCCGAGGGAGCGATCCGGCCGTCGGCGATCACCGACGGCCGGTCCGCCTCATGGCCGGGCTCGTCCGCCGGTTCAGTCGTACTTGCGCTCGTCGGCGATCACCTTGCCGTCGTTCGGCAGGCTGCCGGGGGGCACGAACTCGACGGCGCCCTTGAGCTTCGTCACGGAGTGGACGGTTGCGGCGATCGTACGGGCGAGGGCCGCGTCCTGGACCCCGCTCTCCACCTTGAGCGTCATGACGTCCATCTCGTCCTCGCGCGTCACGACGAGGCGCAGGCGGCCGAGCTCGCGATGCCGCTTGGCCACCTCCGCCACCTGCTCGGGACGCACGAACATGCCCTTGATCTTCGTGGTCTGGTCGGCGCGCCCCATCCAGCCCTTGATGCGCGCATTGGTGCGCCCGCAAGGGCTGATGCCGCCGAGGAGGGCGGAGAGATCGCCGAGCGCCAGGCGCACGATCGGGTGATGCGGATCGAGGGAGGTGACGACGACCTCGCCGACCTCCCCTTCGGCCACCGGGTCTCCCGTGCCCGGGCGGACGATCTCGACGATGATGTCCTCGTTGACGACGAGGCCTTCGCGCGCCGGCGTCTCGTAGGCGACGACGCCGCATTCGGCCACGGCGTAGACCTGGTAGCCGTCGATGCCCCGCTCGGCGAAGGCCTTCTGCAGCGACGGCGGGAAGGCCGCACCCGAGACAACCGCCTTGCGGAGCGACGAGACGTCGACCCCGGCGTTGTCCGCGGCCTCAAGGATGATCTTCAGGAAGTCGGGCGTGCCGGTATAGGCGAAGGGCCGGTAGGCGGAGATGACCTGGAGCTGCTGTTCGGTATTGCCGGGACCCGCGGGAATGACCGGGCACCCGAGGGCGCGGCAGCCAGAGTCGAGGATGAATCCGCCCGGGGTGAGGTGATAGGAGAAGGTGTTGAGGACGATATCGCCCTGGCGGAAACCCGCGGCGTAGAGCGCGCGGGCCGAGCGCCAGGGATCGGAATGGTTGCACTCGGGCTCGAAGATCGGCCCGGGCGAGGTGAAGAGGCGGGCGAAGCCCCCCATGGGTTCGGCGACGAAGCCGCCGAAGGGCGGGTCCGCCTTCTGGAGGGCCGGCAGGTCGGACTTGCGCAGCACGGGCAGCGCCGCCAGGGCCGCGCGGCTCGTGACGTCGAGGGCTTGCACGCCGTTCAGATGCGCGGCGTAGGCCGGCGCCTGCATGGCCTTGGCGACGACCGTCGGCAGGCGGCCCATGAGGTCGGCCTCGCGCTGTGCAGGGTCGCGGGCCTCGAGATGATCATAGAAATCGGACATCGTGCCCCTCAGCGCCGGTCCGTGGCGAGCCTGACGGCAAGCCCCGCAAGAACCGCTCCCATGAGATAACGTTGCACCGACAGCCACAGGGGGCGCCGGGCGAGGAATGTGGCGATCGCCCCCGCGAACAAGACGATCATGAGGTTGACGCTCACGCTGACGCCGATCTGCGTCACCCCGAGAAGCACGTTCTGCAGCAGGACGTCACCCCTCGCCGGATCGACGAACTGGGGCAGGAGCGACATGTAGAGAACCGCGATCTTGGGATTGAGGAGATTGGTGAGCAGGCCCATGGCGAAGAGCCTCGCCGGTCCGTCATGCGGCAGGGCACGCGGCGCAAAGGGCGTGCTGCCCCCTGGCCTCACCGCCTGCCAGGCGAGATGGAGCAGGCAGAGGGCGCCCGCCCATTTGATCGCCTCGTAGAGAAACGGCACCGCCAGGGCGAGGGCCGTGAGCCCCACCGCCGCCGCGACCATGTAGACGACGAAGCCGATGGCGACACCGAGGAGCGAGACCGCGCCCGCCCGCCACCCTTGCGTGATCGAGCGGGAGACGAGGTAGATCATGTTCGGGCCCGGGGTCAGCACCATGCCGAGCGCGACGAGCGCGAAGGCGGCGAGCGTTCCCGTTTCAATCGGCAGCATGGGCTCTCCTCACGCCAGCCAGCGCTTGCGGCGCTTGTAGCTCTTCACCTCGCGGAAGGATTTGCGCTCGCCCTCGGTGACGCCGAGGTAGAACTCCTTGACGTCCTCGTTCTCGCGCAGATGGGCGGCATCACCGTCCATGACGACACGCCCGGTCTCCAGGATGTAGCCGTAGGTCGCGTAGCGCAGGGCCATGTTGGTGTTCTGCTCGGCAAGGAGGAAGGACACGCCCTCCTTGGTGTTGAGGTCCTTCACGATCTCGAAGATCTCCTCCACGACCTGCGGTGCGAGGCCCATGGACGGCTCGTCGAGCAGGATCATCGAGGGTCGCGACATCATCGCCCGGCCGATGGCGCACATCTGCTGCTCGCCGCCGGACGTGTAGCCGGCCATGGAATTCTTCCGCTGCCTGAGGCGGGGGAAGTAGCTGTAGACCATCTCCAGGTCGCGCTTGATGGCGGCGCCGCCGTCCCGGCGCGTGAAGGCGCCGGTAAGCAGGTTCTCCTCGATGGAGAGGTGGCCGAAGCAGTGGCGGCCTTCCATGACCTGGATGCAGCCGCGCCGCACCAGCTCGTTCGGCGTCATGCGGTCGACGCGCTCGCCCTTGAACTCGATGGAACCCTTGGTCACCTCGCCACGCTCGGCGCGCAGAAGATTGGAAATCGCCTTCAGCGTCGTCGTCTTGCCGGCGCCGTTGGCGCCGAGAAGCGCCACGATGCCGCCCTTGGACACGGTCAGCGACACGCCCTTCAGCACGAGGATGACGTGGTCGTAGATCACCTCGATGTTGTTGACCGACAGGATGGCCTCGGAGGCGGTCTCCGCCTTCGGCGGGGCGGCAGTAGCGGGGATCATGTGCAGCTCCTCATCCTCCCGGAAGGAGGGTGGAAGCGAAGCCGCGAGGCTTCGCCCTCGGATGGGGGACTTCCCCACCCGGTCTTGCTTCGTTCACCCCTCCCCCGCGGTCGGGGGAGGGATCATCGCGGCCTGCCTCACGACGGCCTGTCGCAGGTCTCGGTGCGCTTCGGCCAGCCGGTGTTCTTGGCCGCGTAGTCCTTGGCGGCCGCCTCGATCAGCGGACGCACCTTGTCCTTCATCGGCTCGATCCAGTCCGTGCTCTTCGTCCACTTGGTGCCGTCCCACTCGGCGACATAGACCTTGTGGTGGCCGTTGTGGTCTTCGCAGCTCACCCGCACGGGGGCGGCGAAGCCCTCCATGCCGAGCTCCTTCAGCCGCGCCTCGGTGATGTTCAGCGTCTCGAGGCCGCGCCGGACCTCTTCGCCGGTCACCACCTTCTTGCCGGTGACCTTCTGGGCGTTGCGGATCGCCTCGGCGATCAGCATCGAGTTGTAGACGCCGCGGTTGTAGAGGTTGTCGCCGATCTTGTCCTTCGGATACTTCGACAGCCCCTTGTCGACGACGTGTTTCTGGATGTCCTTGATGACGGGGAAGTCGGCCCCGGCGGCGTGGAAGTCGAGCGACTTGTAGCCCTTGGCCTCGGGACCGCCCGCGCGCGCATCATCGTCGCCGCCGGCCCACCACACGCCGACGAGCTTGCCGATGGGGAAGCCTGCCTTGACGGCCTCCTTGACGGCCGTCGGGTTCATGGCGCCCCAACCCTGCAGGTAGATCCAGTCCGGCCGGTCGCGGCGCACGTTGAGCCACACCGAGCCCTGGTTCTGCATGTCCTGCGCTGGCACGGGATAGAGCTTCAGCTCGAACTCATATTGCCTGGCGAGGTTCTCGAGCAGCGGAATCGGCTCCTTGCCGTAGGGCGCGTCGAGGTGCAGCAGGCCGATCTTCTTGCCCTTGAGCTTGTTGAAGCCACCCTCCTTCTCGGCGACGTAGCGGATGAAGACGGAGGCGCCGTCCCAGTAGGTCGCCGGTGGGTTGAAGATCCAGGGGAAGACAGTGCCGTCGGCGGAGGCCGAAAGGCCGTAGGCCATGGAGAGCAGCGGCACCTTGTCGACGGCGGCCTTCGGGATGAGCTGGAGGGTGATGCCGGTCGAATACGGGTTGTACATCACCGGGTTCTTGCCCTTGGTCGCCTCATAGCACTCGACGCCCTTCTTGGTGTCGTAGCCTGTCTCGCATTCCTCGATCGCGAGCTTGACCCCGCCGATGCCGCCGTCGCGCTCGTTGAGCATGCGCAGGTAGTCGTGCATGCCGTCGGCGATCGGGATGCCGGAGCCGGCGAAGGGGCCGGTGCGGTAGGTGAGCAGCGGGACGTAGATGGTTTCCTGCGCCGCGGCCGGCACCGTGGTGAGCGCCGTGCCGCCGAGAAGGGCAGCGGCGGCAGCGCCAATTGCAATTCTGCGCAGTGACATTCCTCGTTCCTCCCTGTGTGTCGGAGGCAGCGCTTCCGCCCCCGAACGTTCGACGTCTCCGTGACGAGCCGCGTTGCGGCGGTTGCCCCCTCCCGCTCCTCAGTAGGGGAAGGGCCAGGTCCGGAGCTTCTGTTTGCCGATCTGCCAGAGCCGGGCGAGGCCGTGCGGCTCGACGATCAGGAAGAAGATGATGAGCGCGCCGACGATCATGAAGGTCAGGTGCTCGATGGTGGCGCCGCCGATCGGGATGCCGAGACTCTCCGGCAGGAGGCGCAGGACGATCGGCAGGATGTAGATGAGCGCCGCGCCGAAATAGGAGCCGACGAGGCTGCCGAGCCCCCCGATGATCACCATGAACAGGATCAGGAAGGACTGGTTGATCGAGAACACCTCCGGCTCCGCCCCGCCGTACCAGAGGAAGACGAGGAGCGCCCCGGCAACGCCGCAGTAGAAGGAGGAGACCGCGAAGGCGAGGAGCTTCGTGTCGAAGAGCTTGATGCCCATGAGCTCGGCGGCGATGTCCATGTCCCGCACCGCCATCCAGGAGCGGCCGATGCGGCCGTGCACCAGGTTCGAAGCGATCCAAGTGAGGCCCGCGACGATGGCGAGGACGACGAAGTAGCGCGTCTCAGCGGTTGCCGTCGGCCCCGTCACCGGCACGCCCAGGAGGGTGCGCTGCGGCACCTCGATCGCACCCGAGGCGTTCTCGTTGTAGAGCCACGGGATGCGGATGAAGCACCACTGCAGGAAGAACTGGGCGGCGAGCGTGGCGACCGCGAGATAGAAGCCCTTGATGCGCAGCGACGGCAGGCCGAAGACGACGCCGATGCCGGCCGCGAAGAAGCCCGACGCCAGCACCCAGACGATGATGTTCACGCCGGGAAAGTAGGTCGTCAGCTTGTAGCAGGCATAGGCCCCCACCCCCATGAAGCCCGCGGTGCCGAGGGAGAGAAGCCCCGTGTAGCCGGTGAGGAGATTGAGCCCGATGGACGCGAGCGAAAAGATGAGAAAGGGGATCGCCACCACCTGCAGAAGGAAGTTCTGCGTCTGCGGCGAGACGATCCCGGCCGCCCCGAGGAAGGGAAGGAGAACGGCGGCGGCGACGATGACAGCGATGCCGATCTTGTCCTGCAGGATCGGGAACACCGCCATGTCGGCTGCATAGGTCGTCTTGAACTGGCCTGCTTCGCGGTAGAACACGGTTAGGTCTCCCTGCGACCGGTCAGATGCGCTCGATGATCTTCTCGCCGAACAGGCCCTGGGGCCGGAACAGCAGGAAGGCGAGCGCGATGAAATAGGCGAGCCAGCTCTCGACACCGCGCCCGAGGGCGGAGCCGAGGATGGCGGGGGCGAAGTAGAACTCGCCGAGCTTCTCGCCGATGCCGATGATGAGGCCCCCCACGATGGCACCGGGGACGGAGGTGAAGCCCCCCAGGATGAGCACGGGCAGGGCTTTGAGCGCGATGATCTGCAGGGCGAAGGACACGTCCGAGCGCGCGCCCCACATGATGCCCGTGGCGAGCGCCACGATGCCGGCGGTGAACCAGACGATCACCCAGATCTGGTTGAGCGAGATGCCGACCGAAAGCGCCGCCTTGTGGCTGTCGGCCACGGCGCGCAGCGCTCGGCCGATGCGCGTCTTCTGGAAGAAGACGGCAAGCCCCGCGACCATCGCCGAGGCGATGACGGCAGCGGCGATGTCGATCTTCTGCAGGGAAACGAGGCCGCCGAACATCGGCAGATCGACAGCGCCCTTCGGCAGATAGAGCTCGTCGGCGATCATCACCTTCGGGTTGCCGCCGAAGACGAGTTCCCCGAAACCGATGAGGAAGTAGGTGAGCCCGAAGGTCGCCATGAAGAGGATGATGTCGGGCTGGTTGACGAGTGGCCTGAGCACCGCGCGCTCAATGCAGACGGCGAGCGCGAACATGACGCCGATGGTGATGAGGAGCGCGAGGAAGGCCGGAACGCCCGCCTCGTAGAGGCCGACGAGGGTCAGGCCGGCGAAGACCACCATGATGCCCTGGGCGAAGTTGAACACGCCCGAGGCCTTGAAGATGAGCACGAAGCCGAGCGCGATGAGGGCGTAGAGCACGCCGGAGACGAGCCCTTCCCACAGGGTCTGCACGAGGAGGTCGGGCGCTCGCGCCATCTCGGCGAAGGGACCGACGAAGATGTTGTAGAGAAGTTCCATCGCCTCGCCCTCAATGCGCCACGCCGAGATAGGCGTCGATGACCTTCTGGTCGCGCTTCACCTCGTCCGGCACGCCGTCGGCGATCTTGCGCCCGTATTCGAGCACGACGACGCGGTCGGACAGGTCCATGACGACACCCATGTCGTGTTCGATGAGGGCGATCGTCGTGCCGAACTGGTTGTTCACGTCGAGGATGAAGCGGCACATGTCCTCCTTCTCCTCGAGGTTCATGCCGGCCATCGGCTCGTCGAGCAGCAGCAGCTCCGGCTCCATGGCTAGCGCCCGGCCGAGCTCCACGCGCTTCTGCAGCCCGTAGGGCAGGCGCCCCACCGGCACCTTGCGGATGTGCTCGATCTCCAGGAAGTCGATGATCTCCTCGACCTGCCGGCGATGCTCGATCTCCTCGGCGAGCGCCGGGCCGTGGCGCAGCATCTGCCAGAAGAAGCCGCGCTTCATCTTGAGGGTGCGCCCGGCCATGATGTTGTCGAGCGTCGTCATGCCCTTGAAGAGGGCGACGTTCTGGAAGGTGCGCGCGATGCCCTGGCTCGCCGCCACATAGGGCCGCATGCGCGAGCGCGTCCTGCCCTTGAAGGTGATGCGCCCCTCCTGCGGGTGGTAGAAGCCGTTGATGACGTTGAGCATCGACGTCTTGCCCGCGCCGTTCGGGCCGATGATGGCGCGGATCTCGCCCTTGCGGATGTCGAAGGAGACGTCCGTGATGGCCTTGACCCCGCCGAACCGCAGCGAGACGTTCTCGACCGCGAGCAGGACGTCGCCTGCGGCGACGCCGGCGTTCGAACCCGGTGCCCTCATGCCGCCTTCTCCTCGCGCTCGGCCGGATAGGTGTTCATGTCGCGGATCTTCACCCGCGCCGAGATGACGCCCTTGCGCCCGTCCTCGAAGGTGACCTCGGTGGAGATGTCGGCCTCCGTCGCGCCCGTGTAGAAGGCGTCGATGAGGGGAGCGTAGCGTTCGGCAATGAAACGCCGGCGCACCTTCTGCGTGCGCGTGAGCTCGCCGTCGTCGGCATCGAGTTCCTTGTGCAGGATGAGGAAGCGCTTGATCTGCGCCCCCGCCATCTGCGGCTCGCGGGCGAGCGAGCGGTTCACCGCGTCGACGTGCTTCTCGATCATGTCGTAGACGAGCGGGTGGCCGGCGAGTTCCTGGTAGGAGGCATAGGAGACGTTGTTGCGCTCGGCCCAGTTGCCCACCGCCGTCAGGTCGATGTTGACGAAGCAGGTGACGCAATCGCGCCCGTCGCCGAAGGCCACCGCCTCCTTGATGTTGGGGAAGAACTTCAGCTTGTTCTCGATGTATTTCGGGGGGAAGAGGGAGCCGTCCGCGAGCCGTCCGACATCCTTGGCGCGGTCGATGATCTTCAGGTGGCCGTCGGCGTCGAAGAAGCCGGCATCGCCCGTCTTGACGAAGCCGTCCTCCGTCAGTGCCTCGGCCGTCTTCTCCGGGTCCTTGAAATAGCCGACGAACATGCCCGGCGACTTGAACTGCACCTCGCCGTCCTCGGCGATGCGGATCGCCACGTTGGTCATGGCCGGCCCCACCGTGTCGGGGCGGATCTGCCCGTCGGGCTGGGCCGTCACGTAGAGGAACGCCTCGGTCTGGCCGTAGAGCTGCTTCAGGTTCAGGCCGAGCGAGCGGTAGAAGGAGAAGAGCTCCGGCCCGATGGCCTCGCCGGCGGTATAGGCGGTGCGCACGCGCGAGAAGCCGAGCACATTCTTGAGCGGCCCATAGACGAGGAGCTCGCCGAGGCCATAGAGCAGCCGCCCGCCGAGGGGCACGGGCTCGCCGTTGAGGATCTTCTCGCCGTAGCGCTTCGCCACGTCGATGAAGTAGTGGAACATCTTCCGCTTCAGCGCCCCCGCGTCCTCCATGCGGATCATGACGCGGGTGAGCATCGCTTCGAAGACCCGCGGCGGGGCGAAGTAAAAGGTCGGGCCGATCTCCTTCAGGTCCTGCATCGCCGTCTCGGTCGATTCCGGGCAGGCCGTGCAGAAGCCGGCGACGAGCCCCTGGGCATAGTTCAGATAGTGATCGCCCACCCAGGCGAGCGGCAGATAGGCGAGCACCTCATCACGGTCGGTGAGCCTGTCGAAGGCCACCGTGTCGGAGGCGGCCTGGATGCTGCGCCCGGCCGACAGGAGCACCCCCTTCGAGCGCCCGGTCGTTCCCGAGGTGTAGAGCATGATGGAGCTGTCGGTGCCCCTGCCTGCGGCGATCTCGCGGTCGAGCCAGGCGTCGAGGCCGGGGTCCTGGGCGAGGGCCGCGCGCCCGTCGGCGATGACCTCGTCGAGGGGATGGAGGCGCGTGTGATCGTACTCGCGCAGGCCGCGCGGCTCGTCGTAGGCGATCTGTTCGAGATGCGGCAGGGCCTCGGACACGGAGAGGATCTTGTCGACCTGCTCCTGGTCCTGCACCGCGGCGAAACGCACTTCCGCATGGGCGAGGACGTAGGCGAGCTCGTCGGCGACGGCGTCGGCATAGACAGGCACCGGCACGGCGCCAAGCGCCTGCGCCGCCATCACCGACCAGTAAAGCTTCGGCCGGTTGGCGCCGACGATGGCGATCGTGTCGCCGCGCTTCAGCCCGAGGCGACTGAGCCCGAGCGCCAGCGCCCGGACGATGTTGTAGACCTCCGCCCAGGTCCACGTCTGCCAGATGCCCAGGTCCTTGTGGCGAAAGGCCGGACGGTCGCCACGCACGGCGGCGTTCCTGGCGAGAAGCTTGGCAAAGGTGTCGGCGCGCGCGTCATCGGCCGTGGTCACGGCGCTCGTCCTCCCTGACGCCCCGCAGGGCTATGGCGTTCCCCTGCCCCGTGGTCATTGCCCGGAGCTTCGTTGATGGTTGCAGTTTGCAAGGGTTGCAGGACGAAGCAAGCTTCCCCTTGACAGACAAACCATCGCCTTGTTGGCTATGGCTGCGGTGTTCCGTGCCTTTTCGGCCGTTTTCCGCCTTTTCCCAAGATTATACTGCCTTCATTGCGCGGCAAAGGCTGGCGGAGATCCGCAATTGGTGGTGCTCCCGCCCCCGTCCGCGCCCTCCTTGTGCAGGTGCCGCGGCCTGCGCATCCGCGCCGGAGGCGATTGACCCATCGCGAAAGGGACGTGCAGAAACACCAATACCGTGGTGGCGCCGGCGCTATTCGCCGTAGCGGCCGAGTCGCTTGAGGTCGACGACGGCGAGGCCGCCGTGCTCGATGCGCACGAGGCCCGCCGCCTCCAGATCCTTCAGGCTCTTGTTGGTCACCTGGCGCGACAGCCCGCAGAGGAGGCCGAGCTCCTCCTGGCTGATCTCGAGAAAACTGCCGACGCTCGGGTAGAGCACCGGGTTGAACAGCCAGGCCACGCAGCGCGCCACGCGCGCCGGGGCGTCGAGCATGCGGTCATAGCCGATGAGGGCGATGAACTGTCCGAGCCGCTCGTTGAGCTGGCGCACGAGGAAGCGGTTGAAGCCGACGCTATGCTCGAAGAGCCAGCGGAACGTGGCCCCGTTCATCATCGCCAGGCGCGTGTCGCGCAGCGCCACGAGATCGTACTGGCGGGCCTCGTCCTTCAGCACCGTGCCCTCGCCGAACCATCCGCCGGACGGCACGCCCGCGAAGGTCACCGCCTTGCCCATGTTGGAAATGGTGCTGACCTTGACGAGGCCGGAGACGACGCCGAGCCAGGCGTCGAGCCGGTCGCCGCGATGGCAGATGTAGGAGCCCTTGGCATAGGTCTTCTCGACGATGCCCCGACACGCCCGTTCGCACTCCTCATCGCTCAGTTCGCTTGCCCAGGTGGCGATGCCTTGCAGTCGGTCGGAGGAGATCACCAGCACAGTCCGAAGTTGCGAGCCGAGTACCGAGCGCGCGATCCCGGCGGCACAGGTCCGGATCGCGCGCGGCAGTATGCTCAGGAGGGGCGGCGGCACTCAAGCCCGCTCTCCATTGGACAGCCACGCCTTTGGGAGGAGACGACGATCCGAGGCCTGCGCGAGACTTGCGGTCGGCCGTGGCGGATGCGAGGGCTGTGACCGCCCGCCGCACGGCCGACACCGCCCGTTGCGACAGGAACGCCCTCAGAATCGTGGAGATCCGCATGCTCGACGCCGCCCGATCGACCCTCCTTCTCGTCGACTTCCAGGCGCGGCTCATGCCGGCGATCAGCGGCGCGGCGGCCGCCATCGCCAATGCGCAGCGCCTCGCCGCGGCGGCGCACCTTCTCGGCGTGCCGATCCTCGCCACGGAACAGAATCCGGCCGGCCTCGGTGGCACCGTGGATGAACTCGCCGGCCGCGCCGACACCACCGTCGCCAAGACGAGCTTCGACGCGAGCGCCGGGACGGGCCTGACCGGCCTGCTCTCCCCCGACCGCGCCAGCATCGTCGTCGCCGGCTGGGAAGCCCACGTCTGCGTGCTGCAGACGGCGCTCGGCCTCGCCGCGAAGGGCTTCGCGCCTGTCATCGTGCAGGACGCCGTCGCCTCGCGCCGGCCGGAAAGCAAGGCAGGCGCCCTGCAGCGGCTCGCCCATCACCGCATCGAGATCGTCACGACCGAGATGGTCGTCTTCGAATGGCTGCGGGACTGCACGCATCCCGCCTTTCGCGAGGCGCTCGCGCTGGTCAAGGACGGTCCGCGGGAGGCGATCGGCTTCCTGCGGCGCGGCTGAACCTTCAACCGCGTCGTCAGGCCGGCACCCGCGCTATTCCGCCGCCACGGCGAGCGGGTGCTCACCGGCGCGGAAGCGGGCGATGAGGTCCGCCTCCTCGCGCTTCGCCTTGTCGAGATGGCGCAGCTTGACGTGGCCGAAGCCGCGGATCTTCTCGGGGATCGCGGCGAGCGCCACGGCGAGCGCGTGGTTGTCCGCGTCGAGCTTCCCCAGGATCTCCTCGAGGAGCGCCTCGTAGTCGGCGATGAGGCGGCGCTCCATGCGCCGCTCCTCCGTCCGGCCGAAGGGGTCGAGCGCCGTGCCGCGCAGGAAGCGGAGCTTCGCGAGCAGGCGGAAGGCCGTCAGCATCCTCGGTCCGAAGGTTGTCTTGCGCGGATTGCCCTGTGCGTCCCTGCGTCCGAGGATCGGCGGCGCGAGGTGGAATTCGAGCCGCAGGTCCTTGCCCTCGAAGGTCGCCCTGAGCTGGCGCTGGAAACTGCCGTCGGTATAGAGACGCGCCACCTCATATTCGTCCTTGTAGGCCATGAGCTTGAAGAGGTAGCGCGCCACGGCCTCGGCGAGCGCGGTGGAACCGGGCACGACCGCCGCTTCCTTCTCGCGCACGCGCTCGATGAGCGCGCGATAGCGCGCCGCATAGGCCGCGTTCTGATAGGCGGTGAGGAAGTCGACGCGGCGGGCAACGATCTCCTCCAGGGTGTGTGACAGGTGGCGAGCCGGCGTCGCCTCGCGCGCCGGCGCCGCCATCTCGTTGATCCTGGCGGGCTCGAGCGCGGCCCGGCGGCCCCACAGGAAGGCCTGCTTGTTCATGGCGACGGCCTCGCCGTTGAGCTCGATGGCCCGCTCGATGGCCGCCGCCGAGACCGGCACCTTGCCGAGCTGATAGGCGACGCCGAGCAGGAACATGTTGGCGGCGATGGCATTGCCCATGATGGCGTTGGCGATGCCGGTGGCGTCGATGAAGACGGCGCCCTCGCGCCCTGCCGCGTGGGCGATGGCGCGCTTCACGCGCTCGGCCGGCAGGGAATAGTCGGCGTTGCGCGTGAATTCGCCGGGATGCACCTCGGCGGTGTTGACGAGCACCGTCGTCTGGCCCTGGCGCACGGCGGCGAGCACCTTCTTGGTGCCGGTGACGACGAGGTCGCAGCCAAGGATGAGGTCGGCCTCGCCGGCAAAGACGCGGATGGCGTGGATATCCTCCGGCCGGGCTGCGAGCCGCACGTGGCTGTAGACGGCGCCGCCCTTCTGGGCGAGGCCTGCCATGTCGATCATGCCGCAGCCCTTGCCCTCGAGATGGGCCGCCATGCCAAGGATGGCGCCGATGGTGACGACGCCCGTGCCGCCGATGCCGGTGACGATGATGTTCCACGGCTTGCCGGGCGGGAACTCCGGCAGCATGGGCTCGGGCAGGCTGCCCCAGCCCCCTGCATCCCGGGCGGCCGGAGCGGCCGCCTTCTTCACCTTCGCTCCGTGCACGGTGACGAAGGAGGGGCAGAAGCCGTTGACGCAGGAGAAGTCCTTGTTGCAATTCGACTGGTCGATCTGGCGCTTGCGGCCGAACTCGGTCTCGAGCGGCTGGACGGAGACGCAGTTCGACTTGACACCGCAGTCGCCGCAGCCCTCGCAGACGAGCTCGTTGATGATCATGCGCTTGTCGGGATCGGGGAACTCGCCCTTCTTGCGCCGGCGGCGCTTCTCGGCGGCGCAGGTCTGGTCGTAGATCATCACTGTCACGCCGGGGATCGCCGCAAGCTCGCGCTGCACCGCGTCGAGCTCCTCGCGGTGGTGGAAGGTGATGCCTGCCGGCCACTGGATCGAGGCCGGGTACTTGTACGGCTCGTCGGACACGAGCGCGATGCGCTCGACGCCCTCGGCCCGCACCTGCCGGGCGATCATGTCGACGGTCAGCCCGCCCTCGTGGCGCTGGCCGCCCGTCATGGCCACGGCATCGTTGAAGAGGATCTTGTAGGTAATGTTCGTCCTGGTCGCGACCGCCCAGCGCAGGGCGAGCACGCCCGAGTGGTTGTAGGTGCCGTCGCCAAGATTCTGGAAGACGTGGCGGCGGGTCGAGAACGGCGCCTCGCCGATCCAGTTCGCCCCCTCCCCGCCCATCTGGGTGAAACCCTCGGTGGAGCGCTCCATCCACTGCACCATGTAGTGGCAGCCGATGCCGGCATAGGCGCGCATGCCCTCGGGCACGACGGTGGAGGAATTGTGCGGGCAGCCCGAGCAGAAGTGCGGCACGCGGGTCGCGACATCCTTTGTCTCGGCAAGGACCGTCTGCGCCTGGCTGATGCGGGCGACGCGCTGCGCGAGCTCCTCGCTCGGATGGTAACGCAGGAGCCGTTCGCCCACGGCGATGGCAATGTCGTTCGGATCGAGGGCGCCCTTGACGGGGAAGAGCCAGTTGCCCGCCTCGTCGCGCTTGCCGACGACTATGGGCTGGTTGGCCGTGCCGTAGAGCTCCTCGCGCACCTGGACCTCGATGAGCGAGCGCTTCTCCTCGACGACGATGACCATGTCGAGATCGCGCGCGAAGTCGAGGAGGTCGAGGCGACCGATGGGCCAGGGGCAGGCGATCTTGTAGAGACGCAGCCCCACGTCGTTCGCCCGCACCTCATCGATGCCGAGGTCCTCGAGCGCCTGGCGCACGTCGAGGTAGCTCTTGCCGACGCTCACAACGCCGACCTTCGGGTTGCGGCCGCCGGACGTGATGATCCTGTTGAGCTTGTTGGCGCGCACGAAGGCGAGCGCCGCCTCGCGCTTGAACTCGTGCAGGCGCGCTTCCTGCTCGAGGATGTTGTCGCCGGGCCGGATGTTGAGGCCGCCCGGCGGCATGACGAAGTCTTCCGGCAGGACTATGCCGAGGCGGTCGAGCGAGCCGTCGATGACAGCCGTCGACTCCACCGTGTCCTTCATGCCCTTGAGCGCCACCCACGTGCCGCAGAAGCGGCTCATGGCGAAGCCGTAAAGACCGTAGTCGACGAGTTCCTGCACCCCGGCCGGGTTGAGGATCGGCACCATCATGTCGACGAAGTTGAACTCCGTCTGGTGCGCCACAGTGGAGGATTCGGCCGTGTGATCGTCGCCCATCAGGGCCAGCACGCCGCCGTGCCTGGAGGTGCCGGCCATGTTGGCGTGACGGAAGACGTCGCCCGCGCGGTCGACGCCCGGGCCCTTGCCGTACCAGATCGAGAAGACGCCGTCGTACTTGCCCTCGCCACGCATCTCGGCCTGTTGGGTGCCCCAGACCGCTGTCGCGGCCAGGTCCTCGTTCAGACCCGGCTGGAAGAGGATGCTCGCCGGATCGAGGAAGCGCTTGGCGCGCAGGAACTGCTGGTCGAGGCCACCGAGCGGAGAGCCGCGATAGCCCGAAACGAAGCCGGCCGTGTTCAGCCCGGCACGGCGATCGCGCTCACGCTGCATCAGCATCAGGCGGACGATCGCCTGTGTGCCGGTGATGAAGATACGATCCTTCGCAAGGTCGTACTTGTCGTCGAGTGCGACGTCCTTCAGCGCCACGGCCTTTTCAGCCATCGCGGTTTTCCTCCGGTGGCGCTCTTTGCGGCGCTCGTCGGCCGGGTTGTCCCGGACTGGGATTGAACTTGGGGTTGAATTTGGGGTTGAACTTGGGCGTGCAGGTCGGCGCACAATTATGTCAGCAACGCTGACATATCCCGCCTCCTCCGTCAACGAATTCCAAACTACCTTCCTGCGCGACGGAGTGATGGAGCAAGGCGGGCAACACCTGCGCCTCGCTTTCGCCGCACTGATGCGAGAACGCTCGCGAAGGTCGGGACGCGCGTCAGGGGTTCCTTAACCCTGTGCGGCCACCGTTCCCACTGGGCCGTCGCGCCCCGCGCACGGATAGAGCCATGCAAGCCTCGCCCCTCCGCCGTTTTGCCAGTACTGCCGCGAGCCTCGCCGCGTTGGCCGCGGCAGGTCCCGCCCTCGCGCACCCGCACGTCTGGGTGACCGTGAAGAGCGAGATTGTCTACACGGCCGAGGGCAAGGTCAGTGGCGTGCGGCATTCCTTCGTCTTCGACGCCGCCTATTCGGCCTTTGCCGTGCAGGGCCTCGACAGGAACGGCGACGGCAAGCTCTCGCCCGACGAGCTCGCCGAGCTCGCCAAGGTCAATGTCGAGTCCCTCAACGAATACGGTTATTTCACCACGGCAAAGGCGAACGGTGCCAAGGTGCAGTTCAGCGATCCCGTCGACTACGGGCTCACGTACGAGAACAAAGCGCTGAACCTGACCTTCACGCTGCCGCTCAAGACGCCCGCCTCCGGGCGGGCTCTGGCGCTCGAGGTCTATGACCCGACCTATTTCGTTGCCTTCGCCATGGCCGAGGGAGATGATGCCGTGAAACTCGCCGGCGCGCCGCAGGGCTGCGCCAAGACCGTGACGCGGCCGAAGCCGGTCGACCCGGCCCAGCAGCAGAACCTGTCGGAAGCCTTCTTCGAGGCGCTCAACGCCTCCTCGGCCTTCGGCCAGCAGTTCTCCAACCGCGTCATCGTGGCCTGCCCGTGAGCCCGACGACCGCCGGTCCGGAGACCCTGCCACGCGGCGGGAGCCCGACCGCCCGTCTTGCCGTGGCGCTCGCGGCGCTCCTCGTCGTCGGCGGTCTCGTTGCCCTCCTCGGCTGGCTGGCGGGCCTTTCCACGCCCGTGCCGCCCCCCGCGCCCAAGAACCCCTTCGGCACGGGGCTGCGCGAGGCGGTGCCCGCAGCGACCGGCCTCGGCGGTTTCATCCTCGCCGTGCAGTCGCAGTTCTACCGGGCGCTGACCAGTGCGGTCGCGGCACTGAAGCAGGACGGCGCGATCTGGCCGCTCGTCGGCATCGGTGTCGCCTACGGCGTCTTCCACGCTGCCGGCCCCGGCCATGGGAAGGGGCTGATCTCGGCCTATCTCGTGGCGAGCGAGCGCTCGCTGAAGCGCGGGCTCTGGATGAGCCTCGCCGCGGCGCTGCTGCAGGCCGCCGTTGCCATCGCCATCGTCGCCTTATTCGCGCTCGCTCTCGGCGCGACAGCGCGCAGCATCAACGCCACCGCCCATACGATCGAGCTCGTGAGTTTCGGCGCAGTGGCGCTCGTCGGCGCGGTGCTCCTGTGGCGCAAGGCGGGCAAGTTCCTCACCGTGCGCGCCATGGCCCGCGGTGTGACGCCCGCACGGGCAGGCGCCTGCGACGACCACTGCGACCACGTGCACCTGCCGCCGCCCGACACGATCGACCGCATGAGGAGCTGGCGCGAGGTGGCGGGTGTCGTCGTTGCCGCCGGCATCCGCCCGTGCTCGGGCGCCATCATCGTGCTCGTCTTCGCCCTGTCGCAGGGCCTCTTCGCCGCCGGGGTGGCCGCGACCCTCGCCATGGCGCTCGGCACGGCGCTGACCACGGGCGCGCTCGCAACGCTCGCCGTCTTCGCCAAGGCCTTCGCGCTGAAACTCGCCGGCGGGCGTGGCCTCGCCGGCACCGTGGCGGTGACCGGTCTCGAAGTGCTTGCGTCGGCCTTCGTGCTGGTCCTCGGCCTCGCGCTTCTCGCCGGCCTGCGCGCGAGCGGCCTGCCGAGCTGACACAAGCGCTCCGGCTAGTCTTTCGCCAGCGGATCGTTCTCAAGGAGGATCGGCTGGCCGTGCGGCGTCGCGTGCGCGGCGCGGTCCCAGGCCTGCCGGCGTGCTTCGAGCGCCGCCGCGCTCGACACGCCCTTCTCGGCAACGAGCTGCTCCAGCGCCTTGAGCCAGTGGCGATAGTAGCTGTCGCCGAGGTCGGGATCTCCGACGGCCTGCGCGCGGCTGATCTCGGCCGAGAGCGCCGCCGCCCATTCGGCCCAGGTGAAGACGCCGCGCTCGTGGAGCGTCACCGCCATGGCGAAGGCCTGCGCCTCCCACGGCTCGCGGAACACAGGCCCCTCGTCGTCGCGCGGCAGCGGGGCCACGCCGCAGACCGCGGCGGCAATGTCCTCATGCCGGCTCAAGATAGCTCTCCCAGGCGTCGACGGAGACGGACAGCACCGGATCGGCCTCCTCGCCCCACAACTCCCGGCCGCCGAAGCGCACCACGTAGAGCCATTGCGGATGCTCGCCCTTGCCGTGCGCCATCGTGTCGGGGAAGACGAAGACGCCGTGAATGCGCTCGACGACGCCGGTCCGGCCCCGCACATAGCGTGGCAGGCGGGTATGGCCCACCGGATGCATGACCTTGGCGCGTACCCGCTCGCCCACGGCAAAGCGCGCCGGCGCCTCGGCCGGACGGTCGTACTGCGTGCCCCGGGCGAGCACGGCCGGCACGTCCGCAGCGGCGAGCACCCGCTTCACGGGCTTCCCCGGCGACAGCGCGCGCCCCTGCCGCAGTTCTTCCGGGCTGACGAGGTCATGCGCCACGAGGAGCTTCTCGAGCCCCTTGATCCAGATCTCGTAATAGCTCGAGGCGAGATAGTCGGCCGGGTGCAGCGTTTCGCGCGCGTGGCGGCTCGTGTCGATGCTCCACATGCCGGTGGCACCCATGGCAAGCGTCACGGCGAGTGCGCGCTTCTCCCATTCGGCGTGGAAGCGCTCCTCCTCCGGTTCCGGCACGATCGGGCCGAAGCCCATCATGCCGCCGAGGTCCTGGGCTCCGTTCACGGCCTGACCTCCTTCGGATCGCGGGCAAGTCCGGTGCCGATCATGGAATCGCGCGTGACGAGCGCGGCGAGCTCGTCCTCGCTCCAGCCCTCGGTGCCGGCCGGGCGCATGGGGATGACGAGGTAGCGGGTCTCGGCGGTGGAGTCCCACACGCGGATCTCCGTCGTCTCGGGCAGCGTCACGCCGAAATCGGCAAGGACGCCGCGCGGATCCATGACGGCGCGCGAGCGATAGGGGGCGGACTTGTACCAGACCGGCGGCAGGCCGAGAACGGGCCAAGGATAGCAGGAGCACAGCGTGCACACGACCATGTTGTGCGTCGTGGGCGTGTTCTCGACCGTCACAATATGCTCGCCCTGCCGGCCGGTGAAGCCCAGCGACCAGATGGCCGCCGTCGCATCCTGCCGGAGCCAGTCGCGGAAGGCGGGGTCGGCCCAGGCCTTCGCCACGACCTTCGCGCCGTTGCGCGGACCGATCTTGGTCTCGTAGGTCTCGATGAGCACGTCGAGCGCCGCGGGGTCGACATAACCCTTCTCGACGAGGATGGACTCGAGCGCCTTCACGCGCAGGGCCATCTCGGAGAGCTCGCTGCCCTCGTGCTCGTGGCCGTGATCGTGCCCGTCGTGGTCATGACTGCGATGGTGATGTTCGGCGTTCCGGTGGTCGTGCATGGCGGGCCGTCGTCTTTCGCTGCTCGAGCGTCGGCGCACTCTATCCCTGCAGGCAGCCGCGGGACAGGCCCCGTTCGCGCATGCCGGGGCCCCCTGCACGCCGCGGTTCACGCCCCCAGGGCGAAGCGCGCGAGGATGCGGAAGCGCTCGTGTGGGCCGGCCTGCCGGAAGATCGTCAAGGCGTCGATCGTCACGGGCCCCTCGGGCACGGCCGCGGCGTGCAGCGCCGCAAGCCCCGCATGGGCTCGCGTGAGCTCCGCATCCCGGAGGCGCCCCGTCAGCGTCATGTGGAAGCGGAACTCCTCGAGCACGTAGGGGTAGCCGTAGCGATCGAGATAGACGCGCTGGCGCTCGCTCAGCCGCTCGGGCCGGCGCCTGGCGCGCTCCTCCTCGCTCGGCGGCGCGCGGAACGGCTCGAAGGCCTCCACGGTCGCACGCTCAAGCGCAACGAGCGCGGCCGTCGGCTCCGGTTCGGGTTCGGTGAGCGCCAGGAAGCCGCCCTCGGCAGGATGGCGCCCGACGGGCGTGACCGCGAGGCGTGGCAGCGTGAAGGCCGAATGCGCGGCGGCGAAGTGCGCCATGGCCTCGACGAGCGAGGCCTCGGTCCGCCCCTTGGCGAGCCGGAAGGGCGCCTTGATGGTCGCGTGGAAGGCGTAGCGTCGCGGCTCCTCCGTCAGGGCGCGGAACGTCGCGGCGTCGAAACCCGGCGGCCGGGTCTGGGGCACGTCCGTGCCGCTCGCCCCGTCATAGCCGATGACCGAGGAGCCGAAGCGCCAGAGAGCGCTGTCGGCGGGAGGGGCGAAATAGATGGCATAGCGAGCGGCGGGCATGGCAGAGGCTCGTCCTGGGAAGCGAAGCGGGCCGGCGATGGAGGACCGCTGCATCGCCGTGCCCCTCGACAGTTTGATGACGCGACTGCCCTCAGGCGACGCGCACGGCAGCAGCGTCGGCGAGCCGCAGCGCGAGCCCGACGAGGGTGCGGTCGCAGCCCGGACGACCGAGAAGCGACAGGCCGAGCGGAGCGCCGTCCTTCATGGCGACGGGCACCGTGATCTGCGGGAAACCGCTCAGGCCGGACAGACACAGAAGATGCAATGCCTGCGTGCGGAAATCTTCGAGCGCTCCCTCCGAGGCGGAGAGAAGGGGCGCGACATCCGGCACCGTGGGCAGCACCAGCACGTCGCCACCGTTGACAAGGCGCCCGAGATGGGCGCGGAAGACCTCGCGCACGCGTCCGGCTTCCTCGACCTCGGCGTCCGTAACGCCGCGGGCATAGGCGAAACGCTCGGCGACGCCCGGGCCGAGGGGCGGCGCATAGCGCTCGATGAAGGCCCCGTCCGCTTCCCAGGCCTCGCGGCCCTGCAGGCGGCGGAAGGTCCAGTAGAGCTCCTCGTGGCCGCTCACGGTCTCCTCGAGCGCACGCATGTCCTGCAGGCGCAACGAGGCGCGCGTCAGGGCGGCCTTCAGAACGCGGGCCGCCTCTGGGGTGGCGCGGGCGAAGAGGTCTTCCGCCACGAGGAGCGCCGGCTCGTCGGTGAGCGGAGCGGGATCGTCGCCGAGGAGCACCTCGGCCACCGCCTCGAAGGTTGCCGCATCGCGGGCGAAGAAGCCCGCCGTATCGAAGCTCGGCGCGAGCGGCAGACAGCCGTCGAGGGAGAGGCGCCCGTGCGTCGGACGGATGCCGAAGAGCCCGCAATAGCTTGCCGGGGCGCGCACGGAGCCGCCGGTATCGGTGCCGAGCGCGATATCGGCGAGGTGGCCGGAGACGGCCGAGGCCGAGCCGGAGGAGGAGCCGCCGGGAATGCGCTCCGGCGCGGCGGCATTCACCGGCGTGCCAAAATGGGCGTTCTTGCCGTTCATCGCGAAGGCAAGTTCGTCCGTCACCGTCTTGCCGACGAAACGGGCACCGGCGTCGAGGAGCTGCTGCACGAGCGGCGCCGTCGTCTGCTTGATGCCCGAGCGGACGAGCATCAGAGGGTTGCCGCCGCTCGTCGGATAGCCGGCGACGTCGTAGAGATCCTTGACGGCGAGCCTGAGCCCGGCGAGCGGCCCCTCCGGCGCATGCGCGACAGGCACTTCGGGATAGGGCATGAAGGCATGCAGGTGATCGTCATGCATCGCCGGTTCCTTGCAGCTTGATCGTCATGAACGAATGAAGGCTCACAGGCCCGCCGCCGTCCCCGTGCCGCGCGGGTCGTGAGCCGCCTCGACACGGCCGCGCGCATGGCGGAGCACGAGGCCGCCGCACCCGAAGGGTGGCACCGTCGTGTCGCCCTGCTCCACGGCATGGCCTGCACGCCGCAGCGCGCGGACCACTGACGGATCGGCCGCCTCCTCGACGGCGAGGATGACCGTCTCGCCGGCCGCATCCGGCCGCAGGCACCAGCGCGGCGCGGCGAGCACCGCAGCCGGTTCGTCGCCGGTCCGCAGGGCGGCGATGAGCTGCACGACGACGTCCCCGCGGTCCGCGCTCGCGCCACAGGCCGTAACGCGGCCGTCGTCCCAAGCGACCACCGCAGCATCAAGCACGTCGGGCGCTCGGCCCGGACGCAGATGTTCTGCGGCAAGGGAATGGAGCGAGAAGGCCCCCGCCCAGCCTTGCCAGAGCATCCCCGTGCACGGCAGGACGCAGCCCGAGCCGAACGGAGCGCCGAGCGACTGGCTCAGGCCGACGACATTGCCGGCCATGTCGGCGGCGGCGATGAACACGCCCGATGCCGGGAACGGGACAGCCGGCGGCGGTGCGCCGACGCCCTCCGCCGTGATGCGCGCGGCGAGCCGGTCGAGATCGAGGCCGGCGAGAGGCGCGGGCACCTCTGCCTCGGCCGCCGCTCGCAGCGCCCGCTTGCGCGCCTCGACGAGGGCGTGGATGCCGACCGCGTCGCGCGCTGCCCTCGGCGCGAGCCGATCCCGCAGTCCGGCCGTCGAGGCCAGCACCATCCCGCGCCGCGAGCGCGCGACGTGCAGGGTCGCGCCATCGAGGGCGGCGGCCTCTGCCTCGCGCGCCTCGGCACGGCAGGTTTCGAGATCGCGCCGCGTCACCGGCGCGCCGAAACGCTCAAGATCGACAGCGAGCTCGCGGCCGACGTCGCCCCGATGGAAATCGGCGAGGCCGGCATGGGCGAGATGGTCGATGACGGCAGCGAGTGCCGGCTGCGTCAGGGAGCGGCGGACTGCCGGCGGCTTTTCCCCGTTGAGGAAGGTCTCGGCGAAGCCCGGGGCCTCGCCGAGGGCGGCAAGGTCGACGCGCGCCGCCGCCTCAAGGTCTGGCGGGACGGCCACGCCGGTGCGTGCGTGCTGCAGGGCCTCCGCCAGCAGCATGTCGAGCGGCATCCTGCCCCCGAGATGGCGGGCGAGGTCCAGCGCCACGGCCCAGCCCGCGACGGCGGCGGCCACCGTGAGCGCCGCATGGCCGCCGCGCCGCGGCAAAGCCTCATAGCCCATGGCGCGGTAGCGATCGGCGGTGGCGAGAGCGCCGGCGGGGCCGGCGGCGTCGATGACCCAGGCCCGGCCCGAGGCGGCGCGCACGACGAAGAAGGCATCGCCGCCAAGACCGTTGAGATGCGGCAGGACGACCGCGCTCGTCGCCGCCATGCCGAGCGCCGCTTCGAGGGCGTTCGCCCCTGCGGCCAGAAGATTGCGGCCCGTTTCGGCAACGAGCGGATGGGGCGCCGCGACGGCGGCGGAGGAGAATGTCGGCGTGTCGAGCATCGGATGCGGAGGCAAATCGGGGCGGCGCATCCTTGCATGGGGAGGCGCCTTTGAGGTAGTGCGTGAAACGCACCCCGGGCGGCGGGGCCTGCCGCGCGCCGCCCGCTGCCGCCGCGAAACCTGTCCGGAAGGAGTATCCGTTGGCCGAGACCGCGCACACCCGCTTCAACCTGCGCAACTTCATCACGCTCGTCTGCGTGACGATCCTCGTGGGCACGGAAGTGTTCGGCGTGGCCTTCGCCGCCGGCTGGGCGCTCGCCGGCCTGTTCGAGCTCGGCACGACGGTCGAGTACATCTTCATGGCGGCCTTCGGCCTCGTCGGCCTGTGGCTCATGAAGTCCTTCGTGCACAAGGCCTTGCAGGTCGAGCCGATCAACGAGCGGGTGTGAGCCCCCGCCAGCACGGTTTCATCACGACCGGATCGGCATCCGCGGGCAGGAGTTCGTCCATCGCCCTGCAGCCGGACCGCGTGCACACCCGCCAGTCCGCCGTCGCGCCCGAGCGACGCAGGATGACCTCGCCGAGCGGGGGCAGATGCGGCGTCCAGCGCCACGCGCCACCGGTGAACCGGGCATCAGGCGGCGGTTCCATGCCGGCGCCGGATCCGCGCACGCGCGCCTCGCGGAGGACGAGGCCCTGCGCCGTTGCCGCCCAATCCTCCTCCCAGGCGGTCTTCTCGACCGAATGCGTCCAGGCGAGCGTGGCGGCATCCACGCCGAGGCGCACGACGAGCGCCCCGGCGACGAGGCAGAGGCTCACGCAGCCCCCACCGGCGACGGATGCCGCCGCGTCCGCCACACGTGGATGCCGATCGCGAGCGCGGCAAGCGCGAAACCGATCTCGTCCGTGACGGGAAGGGCGACGACGAGGAAGAGCGCGGCAGCCGTCGCCAGCAGTCGCTCCCACCAGGGCATCGCCGTCAGCACGTAGCCGACCGCCCCCGCCCCCCAGAGGCCGACCGAGAGCGTCGCCTTCAACGCCACATAGGCGACGGCGACCCAATAGCCCGCGCCGTCGAGCCCCGCCACGGGCTGTATCATCAGCGCCGGGTCGTAGACGGCCATGTAGGGCACGACGAAGCCCGGCAGGGCGATCTTCACGGCCTGGACGCCGATCCTGAAGCCGGAGACCTTGGCCATCGGAGCGGCCGCGAAGGCGGCGAGCGCCACGGGCGGCGTCAGATCCGCCATGATGCCGAAGTAGAAGACGAACATGTGGCTGACGATGAGGGGCACGCCGAGCTTGAGCAGGATCGGCGCCGCCAGCGATGAGGTGATGATGTAGTTGGGGATCGTCGGAATGCCCATGCCGAGGATCAGGCTGAACACCATGGTGAGGACGAGGGCCAGGAACAGGCTGTCCTTGCCGATGGAGATGAGCGCGGTGCCGACGATGGTGCCGATGCCCGTCAGCGTCATGGTGCCGATCACGATGCCGACGAGAGCGCAGGCCAGTCCCACGGGCAGCGCCTGGCGCGCGCCGTCGCCGAGTGCGACAAGGCAGCCTGCGAGCGTCTCGCGGCCCTTCCCCGTGAACAGGCTCGCACCGACGAGCACGGCGACGACGGCTGTCACCAGCGCGACCGTCGCCCACAGGGATGCCGCGCACACCAGGGCGAGCGCGACCCAGAAGACGACGCGCAGCACCGGGATGGCGAGCCCCAGCGCGATTGCCGTGCCGAGGATGAGCACGACGGTGAGCGCGAGCCCGACCGCCCCCGCAAAGAGCGGTGTGAACCCGGCGAAGAGCAGATAGACGAGTGCAGCGAGCGGCAGGACGAGGAACCAGTTGTCTGTCAGTTCGCGCACAACGTTCGGCAGTTGCGCACGCGGCAGGCCGTGCAGCCCCTTCTTGCCGGCTTCCAGATGCACCGCCCAGTAGCAGGAGCCGAAGTAGAGCAGCGCCGGGATGATCGCCGCCGTGACGATGTCCGAATAGGGCACGCCGATGGTCTCGGCCATGATGAAGGCGACCGCGCCCATCACCGGCGGCATGATCTGCCCGCCCATGGACGACGTCGCCTCGACGCCGCCTGCGAAGGCCGGCGAGAAGCCGAAGCGCTTCATCAGGGGAATGGTGAACTGGCCCGAGGCGACGACATTCGCCACGCCGGAACCGGATACCATGCCCATCAGGGCCGACGACGCAACGCAGACCTTGGCCGGCCCGCCGCGCGAGGCGCCGAACAGGCCCATCGACAATTCGTTGAAGAAGCGGATGACCCCCGCCTGCTCCATGAAGGAGCCGAAGAGAATGAAGAGATAGATGTAGGTGGCCGAAACGAGCGTCGGCACACCGTAGATGCCCTCCGTGCCGAAGGCCATGTGCTCGATGACCTGCTCCAGCGAATAGCCGCGGTGGTCGAGCGGCGCCGGCAGGTAGTTGCCGAGCAGGGTGTAGGCGAGAAAGCAGCCCGCGACGATCGGCAGGGCCGGCCCCATCACCCGCCAGATGAGCGCGAACAGCACGGCGATCGCGAGAATGCCGACGACGAAGTCGGCTTGCGTCAGTTCGCCCGCCCGGTTCACGAGTTCGTAGTAGAGCGCCCAGTGATAGAGTCCGATGAGGAAGCCCGCGGCTCCGATCCCCCAGGAGAAGAGCCTTCCGAAGCCGCGCCCGCGGTGCACGGCGAGCATGCCGCCGGAGACGAGGCACAGGAACCCGACATGGACGGCCCGCACGATCTGGCTCGGCACGCCCCCGGCGAAGCGGGCCAGGATAAGATAGCTGACCAGAAGCGGCACGAAGGCCAAGAGCGCCTCGCGCACGCTGCGGCCCCGCGCAGCATCGGCTGCGATCTTGCCCGCCCAGAGGCCGAAGGCCGCGCCGGTCGTGCGAATGAGGTCGACGCCGGGCAGGAAGTCGCGATCGAGCGGAATGCCGAAGGCCGTGACAACCTGGAAGACGGAGAAGGCCACCGCGATCCAGAAGAGAAGCCGGCCGGCAAAGCCCTCGCCGAAGCTCTCCGGCAGGCCGTGTTCGGGATTGGCGGCAGGCGGGAGAAGAGCCTCGTCCTTCGCCCCGGCCGGCGTGGCGGTTCCCGCAGCCTGCGTCATGGCATTCGCTCCCTCTGAAGAATGTTGTCGTTGCAGGCGTCTTTCACGAGAAGGCTGGGCAACGCAAGTGGCCCAATCCGCTATCGCACGCTTCACGGCGTGCGATAGCGCCAGGCTGGGCCCTGGGCCCCGCTTCCCCCACCGTTCCGCCGACGCCCGCCGCGGCCGGGTTCAGCTCTTGGGGCTGATGCCCCTTTCCTTGAAGTAGCGTTCGGCTCCCGGGTGCAGCGGCACCGGCATGCCTTCGAGCGCCTTGTCGAGCGTGATCGCCTTGGCGGCGCTATGTGCCGCGGTGAGCGCGTCGAGATTCTCGAAGATCGACTTCGTCATCTGGTAGGCGAGGTCATCCTTCAGGTCCGAACGGGTGACGAGGTAGTTGACGACTGCCGCCGTCTGCACGTCGGCGGCCTGCCCGCTGTAGGTGTTGGCCGGGATGACGCCCTTGATGTAGGGCGCGCCGATCTTGTCGACGACGGCGGCGGGGATCTCGACGACGACGATGTCGACGGAGGTGGCGAGGTCGCGAATCGAGGCGACGCCGAGACCGGC
Source organism: Chelatococcus albus (assembly GCF_030067675.1). GTDB lineage: Bacteria > Pseudomonadota > Alphaproteobacteria > Rhizobiales > Beijerinckiaceae > Chelatococcus_A > Chelatococcus_A albus. The sequence goes on from NZ_JASJEV010000004.1 coordinate 273,632, forward strand.
CGACTGCAGGGTCGCATCGAGCTGCCGGTTCTTCATCAGCTCGACGGACTCGCTGAAGGGCAGGTATTCGACCTTGGCGAGATCCTTGTAGGAGAGCCCCGCCCCGGCGAGGATCGCGCGGGCGTTGAGTTCGGTGCCGGACTTCGGCGCGCCGACCGACAGGCGCTTGCCCTTCAGGTCGGCGAGGGTCTTGATGCCGGAATCCTTCGAGGCGACGACCTGGATGTAGTTGGGATAGATGGCGGTGACGCCGCGCAGCTTGTTGAGCTTGGCCTTGAAGCCGGCTTCCTCGTCGCCCCTCCAGGCGAAGGCGAGGCTGTCGCCGAGCGTGAAGGCGATCTCGCCCTTGCCCTGCTGGAGCAGATTGAGGTTCTCGACCGAAGCCTTCGTCGCCTGCACCGACGGGCGGCTGCCCGGGATCTTTTCCGTGTAGATCTTCGAGAGGGCGACGCCGAGCGGATAGTACACACCGGAGGTCCCGCCGGTCAGCACGTTGATGAAGTCCTGCGCGGCGGCGGGCAGGCTTATCGCGACGGATGCCGCGAGCGTGACGAGGCCGGCGAGCCGGCGCAGGTGGGAAAGCTGCATATCATCCTCCCTTTGATGTTCGTGCAGAAGACGGCACGACACGCCGCCTCGCGTCGGCAGCGAGTATCCATGGCGGGCGCCATTGCTCAAGTGCGCCACGGCCATCGTTGCGACACGATTGACAGGGAAAGGACCGCGGCTAACGTCCACCGCTTCGTCTTTCCAAGGGATCGACCACCCACGATGATCGACCGCCGCACCTTGCTGACTTCGGCGGCCGCCACGGCCGCCCTCGCCGCCCTGGGCTTTTCTCCCGCTGCCCTCGCGGCCGAGAAACTGAAGCTCGGCGACGCCAAGGCCTTCTCCTTCGACACCCTGGTGGCGCGCGCGAAGGAGCTCGCAGCCAAGCCCTACGTGGCGCCGAAGCGGCCGCCGGCGGAGATCCTGGAGCGCATCGACTACGAGGCGCACGGGAAGATCCGCTTCAGGACCGAATATGCCCTCTTCGCCGACGGGCCTGGTCCCTACCCGGTCACCTTCTTTCACCTCGGCCGTTTCTTCCAGACGCCGGTGCGCATGCACGTCGTCGCTGAGGGCAAGGCGCGCGAGATCGTCTACGAGGACGACTATTTCGACATGCCGGCCGACAGCCCGGCGCATCTCCTGCCGAGGAACGCGGGTTTCGCCGGCTTCCGCTTCCAGGAGAGCCGGCTCGGCGACCAGCAGAAGCTCGACTGGCGCAAGAACGACTGGGTCGCCTTCCTCGGCGCCTCCTATTTCCGCGCCATCGGCCAACTCTATCAGTATGGCCTGTCGGCCCGCGGCATCGCCGTCGACGTGGCGGTGGCCGGCGCGCCGGAGGAGTTCCCCGCCTTCACCCACGTCTACTTCGACACGCCGGCGCCGAATGCCGACGCGGTGACCGTCTATGCCCTCCTCGACGGGCCGAGCCTCGCGGGCGCCTATCGCTTCGTCATGCGCCAGGGCGAGGGCGTGCTCATGGACATCGAGAAGGCGCTGTTCCTCCGCAAGGACGTGGCGCGCCTCGGGCTTACGCCGCTCACCTCGATGTTCTGGTACTCCGAGACCGTGAAGCAGACCGCCGCCGACTGGCGGCCGGAGGTGCACGACAGCGATGGCCTCGCCCTCTGGACGGGCGCGGGCGAGCGCATCTGGCGCCCGCTCAACAACCCCCCGCGCACCATCGCCTCGGCCTTCGGCGACGAGAATCCGCGGGGCTTCGGCCTCTTGCAGCGCGACCGCAATCCCGACCACTACATGGACGGCGTCTACTACGAACGCCGCCCGAGCCTGTGGGTCGAGCCCCAGGGCAAGTGGGGCAAGGGGGCGATCCAGCTCGTCGAGATCCCGACCGACGACGAGATCCATGACAACATCGTCGCCATGTGGGTGCCGGCCGAGCCTGCCAAGGCGGGCTCCGCCCATCGCCTGAGCTATCGCCTCTACTGGCTCGCCGAGGAGCCCTTCCCGACGCCCCTCGGCCGCTGCATGGCGACGCGCCTCGGCAACGGCGGCCAGCCGGGACAGCCGCGTCCCAAGGGCGTGCGCAAATTCATGGTCGAGTTCAAGGGCGGGCCGCTCGAGAAGCTGCCCTTCGGCGTCAAGCCGGAGGCGGTGCTGTGGGCCTCGCGCGGCAGTTTTTCCTACGTCTTCACCGAAGCGGTGCCGAACGACGTGCCCGGGCATTGGCGAGCCCAGTTCGACCTCACGGTGACCAGCAACGAGCCGGTGGAGATGCGGCTCTACCTCAAGGCCGGCGACCAGGTGCTTACCGAGACCTGGCTCTATCAGTACCACCCCTTCGGCGCCTGAGCCGTTCTTCGCTCCTGCGGCGCGCCGCGCTCGCGCGCCGCAGGGGCTGGCGCCGGCGGGATGTGATGTTATATTAGAACGCAACATGAGCCACCCGCACCGCCATCACGCCGAAGCGGCGCAGCCGACCCTGTCGCTGCTGCGCCTTTCCGCGTGGACGCGCCTCGCGGGGGCGACCGTCCTTCTCGCCGTCCTCTGGGCGGCTGTTCTCCTCGTCATCCGGTGACCATGAGCCTCTTCGCCGCCAAGCGCCGTTCCGGCGCCATCCGCTTCGAGGACCTGACGCTGGGCTACGACCGGCATCCGGCCGTGCACCATCTCGACGGAGAGATCGCCGCCGGTAGCCTCACCGCGGTCGTCGGTCCCAACGGGGCGGGCAAGTCGACGCTGCTCAAGGCGATCGCCGGAGCGCTCAGCCCGCTCGACGGACGCATCCGCATCGGCACGGGCGAGAAGCCGCGCATCGCCTATCTGCCGCAGGCCGCCGACATCGATCGCGCCTTCCCGATCGCTGTCTATGACCTCGTAGCCATGGGCCTCTGGGGTCGCTCCGGCCTCTTCGGCGGGATCGGCCGCAAGCAGCAGGCGGCCATTGGAGAGGCGATCGCCGCCGTCGGCCTCACCGGGTTCGAGCGCCGCGCGATCGGCACGCTCTCCGGCGGGCAGATGCAGCGTGCCCTCTTTGCGCGCCTCCTCCTGCAGGACGCGGCGATCATCCTGCTCGACGAACCCTTCACGGCCATCGACGCCAGGACGACCGCCGACCTTCTCGACCTCGTGCGGCGCTGGCATGCGGAGGAGCGCACCGTCGTTGCCGTGCTGCACGACATGGAGGTCGTGCGCCGCGTCTTCCCCGAGACGCTCCTCATCGCCCGGGAGCCCATCGCCTGGGGCGAGACGGCGAGCGTGCTGACGCCGGAGAACCTGCTCGAGGCCCGGCGCATGATCGAGGCCTTCGACCCGCACGCGGCGGTCTGCGAGAAGGCGGCGGCGTAGTCCCCCAACCCCGCGGAAGGGGATGCTTCCATGCTCTACGACGTGCTGATTGCGCCCTTCGCCGATTTCGACTTCATGCGCCGGGCCCTCGTCGGCATCGCGGCGCTTGCGCTCGGGGCGGGTCCCATCGGCGTCTTCCTCATGCTGCGACGCATGAGCCTGACGGGTGACGCGATGGCTCACGCCATCCTGCCGGGCGCTGCGGTGGGTTATCTGCTCTACGGCCTGTCGCTGCCGGCGATGACGCTCGGCGGCCTTGTCGCCGGCTTTGCGGTGGCCCTGCTCGCCGGCGCCGTCGCTCGGGCGACCGAGCTCAGGGAGGATGCCTCGCTCGCGGCCTTCTATCTCGTGTCGCTCGCGCTCGGCGTCACCATCGTGTCGCTCAAGGGCTCCAACGTCGATCTGCTCCACGTCCTCTTCGGCACGGTCCTCGCGCTCGACGACGCAACACTGCTCCTGCTCGCCGGCGTTGCCACCATCACCCTGATGACACTCGCCCTCCTCTACCGGCCGCTGGTGCTCGAATGCGTCGACCCGGGCTTCCTGCGCTCCGTCAGCCGCGCGGGGGCGATGGTGCACCTCCTGTTCCTCGCCCTCGTCGTGCTGAACCTCGTCGGCGGCTTCCACGCCCTCGGCACGCTGCTTGCCGTCGGCATGATGATGCTGCCGGCCGCGAGCGCGCGTTTCTGGACGGCCGACATCACGCGCCTGACGCTGGTTGCGACGCTCATCGGGATCGCCTCGGGCACCGTCGGCCTCCTCATCTCCTACCACTTCGGCCTGCCGGCCGGACCGGCCGTCATCCTCGTGGCGGGCGGCGCCTACCTGTTGTCGCTCGCGCTTGGCCCGGTCGGCGGGCTGATGCGCCTCCTGCTTCCCGTGCGTCATCTGGAGGCCTGACCCGGCGACCGATCACGCTGGTGTCATGATCTTGCCGCGATGCGTCGCGCATAATGATATGTTGTAACGTAGCAATTCTCCGCCGCCGGGACCTCGGGCGGTCGTGCTGCAGGAAAGGATCGTCATGCTCTCGCGTCGTACCATGATCGGCACCATCGCCGCGCTCGCCGCACTGGCGGCGGGGCCCGCACTGGCGCAGCAGGAACGCATGCCCGTCGTCGCCACCTTCTCCATCCTCGGCGACCTCGTGAAACAGGTCGGCGGCGAGCGCATCGACCTCGCCGTCCTCGTCGGCCCGAACGGCGACGCGCATGTCTATTCCCCCTCCCCCACGGACGCGAAGAAGCTTGCCGCGGCCAAGGTCGTCTTCGTCAACGGGCTCAAGTTCGAGGGCTGGATCGACCGGCTGGTGAAGGCCTCGGGGACGAAGGCCATGGTCGTCGCCGCCGCGAAGAGCGTGAAGCCCATCGAGGCGGCGGAGGAAGAGCACGTCCACGATCACGGGAAGGGCGACGACAAGAGCCATGATCACGACCACGGCGGCTTCGATCCCCACGCCTGGCAGGACATCGCCAATGCCAAGCTTTATGTGGCGGCGATCCGCGACGGGCTCGCCGCGGCAGACCCGGCCGGCCGGCAGGTCTACGAAGCCAACGCCAAGGCCTATCTCGACAGGCTCGACGCCCTCGACGCCGAGGTGAGGGCGGCGCTCGCCGCCATTCCCGAGGCGCAGCGCAAGATCATCACGGCGCACGACGCCTTCGGCTATTTCACCCGCGCCTACGGCGTGCAGTTCATCGCGCCGCAAGGCGTCTCGACCGAGGCCGAGGCCTCGGCCAAGGACGTCGGCAGGATCATCCGCCAGATCAAGGCGCAGAAGATCAAGGCCGTCTTCCTCGAGAACATCAGCGATCCCCGCCTCGTCGAGCGCATCGCCAAGGAGACGGGTGCCAGGATGGGCGGGCGCCTCTATTCCGACGCCCTCTCCGAGCCTGCGGGACCGGCAGGGACTTACATCGACATGATGCGACACAATATAAGGACGCTGACAGCGGCGCTGACGAGCTGAGAGGCGGGTCGATCGCACCCGGCGGAGGAGAGGTCTCCGCGGGGCGATTTCCCCCTCGGGCCCGGCGAGGCGCGGCCCGACGATCCGAGCGTCCCGGCAACCGACACGGCCGCCGGGATTTGTTCCTTCAGTGGATGACAGCATGTCCGACAAGATTCCCGTCACCGTGCTCACCGGCTATCTCGGCGCCGGCAAGACCACGCTGCTCAACCGCATCCTCACCGAGCCGCATGGCCGCAAGTTCGCCGTCATCGTCAACGAGTTCGGCGAGATCGGTATCGACAATGACCTCGTCGTGGGCGCGGACGAGGAAGTGTTCGAGATGAACAACGGCTGCATCTGCTGCACCGTGCGCGGCGACCTGATCCGCATCATCGAGGGCCTGATGAAGCGCAAGGGCCGGTTCGACGCCATTATTGTCGAGACCACCGGCCTCGCCGATCCGGCACCGGTGGCCCAGACCTTCTTCGTCGACCAGGACGTCTCGGAGAAGACGAAGCTCGATGCCGTCGTCACCGTGGCCGATGCCAAGTGGCTCACGCAGCGGCTGAAGGATGCGCCGGAGGCGAAGAACCAGATCGCCTTCGCCGACGTGATCGTCCTCAACAAGACCGATCTCGTCACGGCCGACGAGCTGACCGAAGTGGAGGGGCGCATTCGCGCCATCAACCCCTACGCCAGGCTTCACAAGACCGAGCGCGCGGCGGTGGCCATCGACGAGGTGCTCGGGCGCAACGCCTTCGACCTCGACCGCATTCTCGATCTCGAGCCCGCCTTCCTGGAGGACGACGACCACCACCATGGCCACGACCACGACTGTGGCCCGGGATGCAACCATGCACATCACGACGGCGGCCTGAAGCACTACCACGACGAGGACATGCAGTCGGTGGCGCTCACGATCGCCGGCGACGTCGACCCCGAAAAGTTCCTGCCATGGGTCAACGACCTCGTGCAGCGCGAGGGGCCGAACATCCTGCGCTCCAAGGGGATCCTCGCCTTCAAGAACGAGCCCAAACGCTTCGTCTTCCAGGGCGTGCACATGATCCTCGACGGCGACCTGCAGGGCGACTGGAAGGCGGGCGAGCCCCGCCAGTCGAAGCTCGTCTTCATTGGCCGCAACCTCGACGAGACTGCCATCCGCGACGGCTTCCTGGCCTGCGCCGCATAGGATGATAATGATGGCGTGCTCCCGGACCTCCCGTCCGGGAGCCGCAAACGGAGCCCGCCCGCCCCGTCGCGGCGGCCTTCATGCCGGCGCGTTCCCTCTTCGGCCCGCTCACCCCCGACCGATGGCTGCTCCCACGCTCACCTCCCTCACTGATCACGTCGCCCCCCTCGCGGCGGGTGCGCATGTCACCGCCGCAGCCTGGCTCGGCGACACCGCGGCCTTTGCCCTCGGCGACGGCGCCGTCCTGCTCGTAAACGGCGGCGGGGAGAGCCGCGTCGCGGCCCACCCCGACGGCGCCGTGCTCGTTGCGGCGAGCGGCGGCGAACGCCTGCTCACGGGCGGCGACGACGGGCGCGTGGTGGCGACGCGGGCGGACGGCACCATACAGACGCTCGCCGACGAGAAGGGCCGCTGGATCGACGCCCTGACGACCACAAAGACGGGCGCCGTTGCCTGGAGCACGGGCAAGCGCGTCACCGCCCGGGACGAGAAGGGCCGGACGCGCGGCTACGAGGCGCCGAGCACGGCGCAGGGGCTCGCCTTCGCGCCCAAGGGCTATCGTCTCGCCGTCGCCCACTACAACGGCGTGAGCCTCTGGTTCCCGAACACGGACGCCAGGCCCGAGGATCTCGCCTGGAAGGGCTCGCATCTCGACGTCACCTGGTCGCCCGACGGGAGCTTCGTCGTCACCTCGATGCAGGAGAACGCGCTGCATGGCTGGCGGCTTGCCGACAAGAAGGACATGCGCATGTCCGGCTATCCGGCGAAGACGCGCTCCTTCGCCTGGTCGGCGGACGGCGTGTGGCTGGCCACGTCGGGGGCGGACGCCGTCATCGTCTGGCCCTTCGACAAGGAGGGGCCGATGGGCCGCGCCCCGCGCGAATGCGGCGTGCGCCACGCCAAGGTATCGCGCGTCGCCTTCCATCCCAACGCCCTCGTGCTGGCTGCGGGCTACGAGGACGGCTGCATCCTCCTCATCCGCCTGACCGATGCGTCGGAACTGCTGGTGCGGCGGGCGATCGAGGGCGGCGAGAAGGGCCGCCCGATCACCGCGCTCGCCTGGGACAAGCCCGGTCGGCGCCTCGCCTTCGGCAGCGAGGGCGGCGCCGCCGGCATCCTCACGCTGCCCTGAGCACAGTCCCGCGCCGCCGCGGGCCCCTTCCTTGACGCGGATCAAGGAAGACGCCCCGCCCGCATAGTCTCGTCCGCGCGATTGTTCGATCACCAGACCATATGGAGATAACGATGAAACTCGGCTGGCGCGCGGCCCTCGCTCTGGTCGCAACCGCAACGGCTGCCGGCTTCGCCGCCGCGCGGGAGCCGGCCGCGAAGCACCAAGGCCATGTTCCGCCGAAGGTCGACCTCGGTGCCGTCGCGACGCCAGATATCGCGACGGTGCCGGATACGCCCGAAGGCAGGGCGATCAAATACGGCTACGAGCTCGTGACCGCGACCTACGCCCACATCGGGCCGGAGGTCGCGCAGACCGAGATGCGCTATGCGGGCAATAATCTGACGTGCCAGAGCTGCCACCTGCAGGCTGGCGCGCAGGTCTACGCCATGCCCTATGTCGGGGTGTGGGGTGCCTTCCCGCAATACCGCGCCCGCGAGAACGAGGTCTCGACCCTCGAGGAGCGCATCAACGGCTGCATGATGCGCTCCATGAACGGTAGGCCGCTGCCGCACGACTCGCGCGAGATGAAGGCCATGCTCGCCTATATGAAGTGGCTGTCGAGCGGCGTGCCCGTGGGCGCGAGCCTCGTCGGCGCCGGCACCCTCGCCATCACGGAACCGGCCCGGGCGGCCGATCCGGCGCGCGGCGCGGCCGTCTACGCCGAGACCTGCGCCGCCTGTCACGGTGAGAACGGCCTCGGGCTGCGCAACGGCCGGGCGGGAGACGCCAAAGGCTATCAGTTCCCGCCGCTGTGGGGGCCGGACAGCTACAACACAGGCGCAGGCATGTACCGCCTGCTGACCGCCGCGGCCTTTATCAAGAACAACATGCCCGTGGGCACCACCCACGCCGCGGCTGCGCTCTCGGACGAGAACGCCTACGACGTGGCCGCCTTCATCAACAGCCAGCCGCGGCCGGAGAAGGCCGATCTCGACAAGGACTTTCCCGACCGCCGCAAGAAGCCGGTCGACGCCCCCTTCCCGCCGTGGATCGACGGTTTTGGCGCGGCGCAGCACAAGTATGGCCCCTTCGAGCCGATCCGCCGGAAGCTGCGGGAACTTGACGCCGCAGCGGCCGGACCGAAGGCCCCCTGAGGCAGCGCCGGCGGCGCCACGCTGCCGGCCGCGGGCCCATGCCTGCCAAGATACTCGCGTAGCGAAGGGACGGGTCTGGAGCCGATTCGCGCCGCCCGGCGTCGGGGGCCCGGGCGTCAAAGCCAAGGAGGGGTGCGCATGGCACGTTTCGGCCTCTTCCGCGCCAGCCGGCCGAAGGGCGACACGGCGGCGCTCGGGCGCGTGAAGATCTGGGTGCGCGACGCCCTGGCGCTGCCTGAGGACGTTGCGCTGGCAGTGAACGAGATCGTCTGCGCCGACCCCGCCTGCCCCGGTCTCGAGACGGTCGTCCTCGTCATGGAACCCGGCAAGAGGACGCGCGCGATCAAGTTCGCCAAGGGCGCCGAGGACGTGACCCGCGAAGACGTCGAGGTCGCTGTGGCGGACGGAGTGGAATGAGCGGGCGAGGCCTGTCCGCTCGTAGCCGCGTAGGCACCCTTACGCCTTTTCCTCGTCCCGCGCCGGCTTGCCGGCAAGCACGACGTAGAAGCCCGCGCCGTCGCGTGCCGGCAATGGGTGCAGACGCTCGATCCAGCCTCGCTTCTTGGCGTCGAGAAGCAGGCGCCCGACCGGCTGGAACAGCGTCTCTCCGCTCGTCGGCGTCGCCGGGTCGATGAGCACGGCGACGCTCTTGCGCGCCGCGAAGCGGCTCCGCTGCAGCATGTCGGCGATGGAAGCCTCCGCCTTTTCCCGCGAGACGGCGCGCAGATCGAGGATCGCCTCCGCATCCGCCCGGCCGAGGGAGCCCCGCAGCTTCGCTGCATAGTAATCGTCGAAATAAGGCATCAGGGTCGTTCGTCCGGCAGGCGCTCCCGCACCAGCCGGATCCAGACGGCCGGCACGTCGGCGAAGGGTTCCTCCCATCCGTCGACGATGCGGAAGCTACGTCGCAGATACCACAAAAGCGCCGAGTCGTTGACTGCCAGCACATGCACGCCGACGCGACCGCCGACCGCATTCTGCACCGCATCGACCAGTGCGGCGCCGACCCCGCGCGCCTGCGCGCGCGGGTGGACGAAGAGATACTTGATATGCCCATCCCACGGCCGGTAGTCGGCGAAGCCGACGACCTTTCCCGCCACCTCCCCGACCATTCTCGACCGCCCCGCGAGGCAGAGCGGCGAATCATCGGCAAGCAGCAGGGCGGCGTGCGGCAACCGCCGCGCATAGGAGCTCGCCAGCGCGGAGGTCGCCATGATCCGCCCACAGGCGGCATCGTCGGCGCCGTCCCCAGTGCGCACCACAAAGGGTGCCTCCGCCCCCGGGGGCGATGGGGGCAGCGCGAGGGGAATCGGTTCATCGGGTGGGGCCATGTTTACCATGATACCCCGCACCCCTTCGCGGGTGGAGGGGGCTTGCCCGCAACAAAAGGCGGACACGCCCCCGATTTGTCCACCCGAGGGGGCGACGCAGCGAGTGCGGCACACGAGCCGTAGCGCAGGGCGCTGGACGGCTTTCGGGCCGCCACGCGCCGAGCAACCAGCCTCGGCGCATCGCCCTTCGCCTGCCGGCACCCCTCAGCCGGCGGGCGCTTCGTCAGCCGACGTCAGCGCACGATGACGTTCCTGAACTGCCAAGGATCGTCGTGATCGACGTCCTCCGGGAAGAGGGTGCCGCGATCGACGAGGGGCGTCCAATCGGTATAGGCACCGACCACCGGTCCGAGATACGGCAGCTGAATCTGCAGGCAGCGCTTGTAATCGAGCTCGTCGGCCTCGACGATGCCGCGGTTCGGGTTCTCGAGCATCCAGATCGTGCCGGCGAGAACAGCCGACGACACCTGCAGGCCGGTGGCGTTCTGATAGGGCGCGATGCGGCGCGTCTCCTCGATGGAGAGCTGCGAACCGAACCAATAGGCATTGCGCTTGTGGCCGTAGAGCAGCACGCCGAGCTCATCGATGCCATCGACGATCTCGTTCTCATCCAGGATGTGCCACTCGTCCTGGATCTTCCACTGACCGCCGGCCATCTCGTGCAGGGACAGCACGGCGTCGTCGCAGGGATGGTAGGCGTAGTGGCAGGTCGGCCGGTAGATGACCTTCCCGCCGTCGCGCAACGTCAGGTAGTCGGCGATCGAGATCGATTCGTTGTGGGTGATGAGCCAGCCGTGCTGGGCGGTCGCCGTCGGCGTCCAGGAACGAACGCGCGTGCCCGCGCCCGGCCGCATCAGATAGATGCCGGCCCCGCAGCCGAAGTCGTGCGTACGCCCTTCTGGCGGCAGCGTGCGCTCGTGCGTGCCCCAGCCGAGCTCCGCCGGCTGCAGCCCCTCCGAAATGAAGCCGTCGACCGACCAGGTGTTGACGAAGGTGCCGCGCGGCTTGGGCGTCCTGGCGCGCTGCGTGTCGCGCTCGGCGATATGGATGCCCTTGACGCCGAGACGCATGGCGAGCCGCGCCCAGTCGTCGCGGCTCTGCGGCTCGCCCGCCTGATGGCCGAGATCGGCGGCGAGGTTCATCAGCGCCTGCTTGACGAACCAGGACACCATGCCGGGGTTGGCGCCGCAACAGCTCACTGCAGTCGGCCCGCCGGGGGAGGCGCGGCGCAGATCAAGCACCTGCTCACGCAGGGCGTAGTTGGAGCGTTGCGAGGCCGTTAGGCGGCTATCGGTGTAGAAGCCTGCCCAAGGCTCGGCCACCGTGTCGATGTAGAGGGCGCCGAGTTCCTTGGCGAGCCGCATGATGGCGACCGATGACACCTCGACCGAGAGGTTGACGATCAGACCCGGCCCGGGCCCCACGGTGAGCAGCGGCTTCAGGACCTCGTCGAAGTTCTCGCGCATGATCGCTGTCTTGATGAAGCGGATGCCGCGCTCGTCGAGAAGGTGGCGATCCTTGTCCTCGGGATCGATCACCACGAACTTCGCCTTGTCGTGCGCGATGTGCCGCTCGATGAGCGGCAGCGTGCCCTTCCCGATCGAGCCGAAGCCGATCATCACGATCGGGCCGTCGAAACGGGCGTGGACGGGCCAGTTGGTCATTCTTCAGAACTCCTGGGTTGGGCTGTGCATGTCCCTCCTTCGGGACGGCCGGACCGGCAAGACGCGGGCGCCGCACGATTCCGGCTCGTGCGGCGCTCGTCAACGGCAAAAGCCACGTGAATCAGGCCGCTCGGGGCAGCGTGCGCAGCTTCGACGTGCCGCCGGCTGCAAGCAAGGCGGCGAAGTCGGGCAGCGGTGCGCGCGCGCCCGTGGGGCTGACCAGCACGCGCGCGCCATCGAGCGCGCCGGGCTTGATCTCAAGGGCAAGGAAGCGATCGCGCGCATAGGGACCCGGCAGCCACAAGGCCCCGTCCTTTCCGCCGAGAAGCCGAAGCGCGCGTAATAGGGCGCGTCGCCGACCAGGATCACCGCCTGGTGTCCGGCCGCCGCCGCCCGCCCGAGCGCCTCGCGCACGAGCCGGGCACCGAGCCCGAGCGAGCGCGCCTCGGGCGCGACGGCCAGCGGCCCGAGCATGAGCGCGGGCCGCCCGGGTCCGGCCGTGACATGCCAGAGGCGCACCGTGCCGACGAACGCATCGCCAACGGCGGCGGTGAGCGCCAGTCCGTCAGCCGGCAAACGGCCCTCGCGCAGCCGCTCGCAGGTCTTCTGGAAGCGCGCCGGGCCGAAGGCGAGCTCGAGCAACGCCTCGCGGGCGGTGACGTCGGCCGCCGTCTCTTCGCGAATGACGATCATGGTTGCATCCTTCCCCGCCCCGGCCATGCGGCGGGGCGTTCGCGAAACCGGACAGGATCCGTGAGGAAGGGGAGCCGGGCGGGCCGGCTCCCGTGGCGGTGCCGCGCGGCGTCGCCGCCGCGGCCGTCAGATGTGGTAGGCCTTCAGGGGCGGGAAGCCGTTGAAGGCGACGGCCGAATAGGTCGTCGTGTAGGCGCCCGTGCCCTCGATCAGCACCTTGTCGCCGATCTCCAGGCTGACGGGAAGGAGATAGGGCTCCTTCTCGTACATGACGTCGGCGGAGTCGCAGGTCGGCCCGGCGAGCACGCTCGGCACGAGGATGTCGCCGTCGCGCGGCGTGCGGATCGGATAGCGGATCGCCTCGTCCATCGTCTCGGCGAGCCCGCCGAACTTGCCGATGTCGAGATAGACCCAGCGCACCTCGTCCGGGGCATCGCTCTTCCTGGACACGAGCACGACCTCGGCCTCGATGATGCCGGCATTGCCGACCATGCCGCGGCCGGGCTCGATGATCGTCTCCGGAAGGGCATTGCCGAAGTGCCGGCGCAGCGCCTGGAAGATCGAGGCGCCATATGCCTCGACCGCCGGCACGTCCCTCAGGTACTTCGTCGGGAAGCCACCGCCGAGATTGACCATCGACAGCGTGATGCCGCGCTCGGCGCATTCGCGGAAGATCGCCGCCGCCGAGGCGAGGGCCTGGTCCCAGGCGCCGGTGTTGCGCTGCTGCGAGCCGACGTGGAAGGACACGCCATAGGCCTCGAGCCCGAGGCGATGAGCGTGCTCGAGCACATCCGCCGCCATCTCCGGCGCGCAGCCGAACTTGCGCGACAGGGGCCACTCCGCGCCCACGCCGTCACACAGGATGCGGCAGAACACCTTGGTGCCCGGCGCGGCGCGGGCGACCTTCTCCACCTCGGCGAGGCAGTCCACCGCATAGAGGCGCACGCCCATCCCGTAGGCGCGCGCGATATCGCGCTCCTTCTTGATGGTGTTGCCGAAGGAGATGCGGTCCGGCGTGGCGCCGGCGGCGAGCCCCATCTCGATCTCGGCGACCGAGGCGGTGTCGAAGCACGAGCCGAGCCCGGCGAGCAGCGACAGCACCTCCGGCGAGGGATTCGCCTTCACGGCATAGAACACGCGCGTGTCGGGCAGCGACTTCGTGAACGCCAGATAGTTGTCACGCACGACGTCGAGGTCCACGACGAGGCAGGGACCGTCCTCGCGTCGGTTGCGCAGAAACTCGCGGATGCGCTCGGTCATTGGCGCTCTCCCCCAACAAGCTCGAGGGGCGGCGAACCGCCCGGCATGATGCGGGTGAATGAGCTCACGCCGTCGCGCTGTGGAGACGCGACGAACGACGAGCACTCACGAACCCGACCGTGCTGCCTTGGATTGGAAAGGGGGAGCCCCGATCCGCACGCCCGGCAATGATGGACAAGCCTCTTCGGTAACCCGCGCCGACCCTTGGACAAGCCGGCAGAGACCAAAAAAGCCCGCTCCGTCGTTGCTTTAAGCCGCGTCCCCCGCGGAGAACGGGGTGCGCCGGTTTCGCCTCCGGCTGCCGGTCAAGTGTTCGGAGCTTCAGCGACCTCTTGCGGGTCTTGCTCCGGGCGGCTGTCCGGCCTCTTGTCCGGATGCCCACCGACCAGCACGCGACCACAGGCACGTGCGAAATTGGGCAGGGGTTTAATAGTATCGACGCACCCGGGTCTCAAGACCTTTTTCATGCCTTCCGCCACAAAAATTCGCGTGCCCCGCGCGAGGCGGCCTTGATCCTGCCGCATAGCCTCTGTGACACGACTATTCGACCCAGTGGACCGTGCCCGCGCGATCCCGTAACTGTGCCGACACATCAGCCGCCCCGTCGTCCAACGCCTTGCTTGCAATGCCCTCTTTCACACGCCGAAGCTTCATCGAGACCCTGACGAGCCTCGCTGCGCTCGGACCCGCCCTCTCCACGGCAGCCTTCGCGCAGGCGGGCGGGCAGCCGGCGGCTCAACCCGCCCCAGCGCCGGCGCGCTTCACCTACGATGACGCGGTGCGCAAGGCCCGCGAACTCGCGGCCGTTGCCTTCGAGAGCGCCCCCCCGACCCTGCCGGAACCGCTGGCGAAGCTCGATTTCGACGCCTATCGCGACATCCGCTTCCGCCCGGACAAGGCGCTGCTCGCCACCGGTGGCGGGCCGTTCCGCATGCACATGTTCCATCTCGGGTTCCTGTTCAAACGGCCCGTGACGGTGAACGTGATTCGCGACGGCGTTCCGACGCCGGTGCCCTATTCCGGCCAGCTCTTCGACTACGGCAAGAACAGGTTCGACAAGCCCCTGCCGGTCAATCTCGGCTTCGCCGGCTTCCGCCTGCAGTACCCGCTGAACGACCCCAAGATCCACGACGAACTCATCGCCTTCCTCGGCGCGAGCTACTTCCGCTTCCTCGGGCGCAGCCAGCGCTACGGCCTGTCGGCGCGGGGTGTCGCCGTCAATGCCGGCGGCGAGGAGGACTTCCCCTTCTTCCGCGAATTCTGGATCGAAGCACCCGCCCCCGGCGCCGAACGCGTCGTCATCTACGCGACGCTCGACAGCGCCTCGCTCACCGGCGCCTACCAGTTCCTCGTCTATCCGGCCAAGGAGAGCGTCGTCGACATCACGGCCACGCTCTTTCCGCGCAAGCCGCTGCCCAAGCTCGGCATCGCGCCGCTCACCTCGATGTTCTTCGTCGGCGAGAACGACCGCCGCTTCCTCGACGAATACCGGCCCGAGCTGCACGACTCCGACGGCCTGCTCATCCACTCCGACACCGGCGAGTGGATCTGGCGTCCGCTGCGCAATCCGCGCGAGCCGTCGATCTCGTCCTTCATCGACCGCAACGTGCGCGGTTTTGGACTCCTGCAGCGCGACCGCACCTTCGAGCACTACCAGGATATCGACATCAACTACGAGCTGCGCCCGGGCTACTGGGTCGAGCCGCGCGGCGACTGGGGCGAGGGGCACGTCGAGCTCCTCGAACTGCCGACGTCGGACGAGACGAACGACAATATCGTGGCGAGCTGGGTGCCGAGGCAGATGCCCGAGCCCGGTCAGACGCTGGTCTTCCGGTACCGCATCACCGCCGTGACGGACGCCGCCGCGCTGCATCCCGGCGGGCGCGCCGTCAATACCTACCAGACGATCGCCAAGGCGGCCGGCTCCCCGGAGACGGTGAAGCCCGGCACGCGCCGCTTCCTTGTCGACTTCGCCGGCGATGACCTCGCCTATTACATGAGCGACCCGGAGCGCGTGCAGCTCGACATCTCCACCTCGGCCGGTCGTATCCTGCGCACGTTCCTTGCGCCCAACTCGAAGATCCAGGGCTTCAGGGCCGGCCTCGACGTGCAGCTCGAGCCCGGCCAGTCGACCGACCTGCGCGCCTTCCTGCGTGTCGGCAACCGGGCCCTGACGGAAACCTGGATCTACCCCTGGAAGGCCGAATGAGCACAGGAGTGCGCACGGTGCCGTGACGACGAAGCTGCGCCCCGCACATATCGCCGACCTCGACAGCCTCCTTGCCATCGAGGCGGCCTGTTTCGCCACCGATCGCCTGTCGCGGCGCGCCCTCCGCCACGCGATGGTCAGCGCAGCGGGCGCAGCCCTCGTCGCCGAGCGCAGCGGCACGGTCGTCGCCTATGGGCTCGCGGCCTTCCGCAAGGGATCGAGGCTTGGACGCATCACCTCGCTCGCGGTCCAGCCGCAGGCAGCAGGCAACGGGATCGGGCGCGCCCTGCTCGCGGCGCTCGGCGAGGAGGCCGTGCGTCGTGGCTGCAGCCACCTGCGCCTCGAAGTGCGGCCGGACAATGCCGCCGCGATCCGTCTGTACGAACGTGCCGGTTACCGGCACTTCGGCGAATACCCGGACTTCTACGAGGACGGCTCGCCGGCACTGCGTTACGAGAAGGCCCTGGCCCGCGCCAGCCTCACGCCGTCAACGTGAAATTCTGCACGTCGCGCAGCAAGGCGACGAAGGCGGCGGCACCGTGCGCGGCCGTCGCCTCGCCCTTCTCGGCCGTCGCGGCCGTCGCGTTGCCCATGGCGCCCGAGGGGTGGAGGTCGTGGCTCATCCAACCGAAGCCAGCCGGCTGGCCGGCGCGCAGATAGGCCAGATCCCGCTCCATGGCCACCGTGCGCGGCACGAAGTCCCGGGCCTCGTCCATGTGGACGGTGTCGGGACGGAATGCGAGCATGAGGGAGGTCTCCACGTCCCCGGCGTGGATGCCGTGCTTCAATTCCTCGGCGGGATAGAGGTCCGGATAGCCCAGGCGATGCCAGGAGGCGGTGACCGTCAGCATGTCGAGGCGCACGCGCAGGTCGCGCGCCACGATATCGATGATCGAGACGTTGCCGCCGTGCGAATTGACGAAGACGAGCTTGCGGCAGCCGGCGCGATGCACGCTCTCGCCGATCTCGGTCCAGGCACGGATCGCCGTCTCGGCGGAGAGCGTCAGCGTGCCGGGGAAGGCGAGGTGCTCGTTCGACTTGCCGACGGCCTGGATGGGGAGGAAGAGCGCCGGCAGGTCCGCCGGCAGCAGGGCGATGGTGCGCTTCAGATAACCTTCCATGATGAGCGTATCGACGCCCACCGGCAGATGCGGCCCGTGCTGCTCGACGGCCGCCACCGGCAGGACGGCGATGACTTCCCGCATCGGCAGGCGGCGGAAGTCCTCTGTCGTGAGGTCGATCCAGTGGCGCGACGGCAGCATGGGCACTTCTTTCCTTGTCGTTGGCGCCGCCGGGTGGGCGGCGAATGTGCGTAGATCTCCGGCAGCGCCCGGCAGAGCGGCCGGCGCGTCAGTCCTTGCGCGCGGCGGTGACCTCGACCTCGACCTTGAACTCGGGACGCGTGAAGCCCGAGACGATGACGAGCGTCGAAGCGGGCGGCGGCGCGCCGACGAAGCGGTCGCGCACCTCCATGTAGGGCTTCATGTGGGCGCGGTCCGTGACATAGGCGTTGATGCGGATGATGTCGCCATAGTCCATGCCCGCCTCGGCGAGTATGGCGCCAAGGGCACGGAAGCAGAGCTCGGCCTGCTCGCCGGCGTCCTCCGGGATCCGATCGTCGGCCGCGATGCCGAGCTGGCCGGAGGTGACCACGATGCGGCTGCCCCCTGGCGCTTCCATACCATGGCTGTAGCGGGCAAAGGGCGGCGGGGCGGCGGCGGGCATCAGCGCTCGGTTCATGCGATCTCGTCCATAACGATGGCGGCGACTCGCGCCGCAGCGACGGTATCCGGCCGGCGGGCGGGCACAAGCCCGCTCCCGCATCGCAGGCGGCACGCGTCTTGCCACGTCCCGTGCGGGGCTGCACAAATTCGCTCGTGCGCGCGAGCTTTGCGCGAAGGGGAGGCATATCGATGGTCAAAACCACGGCAAGGACGGCGCTCGCACTGGCGCTCGCGCTCGCACTCACGGCGGCGGCGTCGGCCCAGGACAAGGTTCGCTTCGGCACCAACTGGGTCGCCCAAGCCGAGCACGGTGGCTACTATCAGGCGCTGGTCGACGGCACCTACGCCAAATACGGCCTCGACGTGACCATCGTGCCCGGCGGCCCGCAGTCCAACAACCGCATGCTGCTACCGGTCGGGAAGCTCGACTTCTACATGGGCGGCAACATGATCCAGGCCTTCTCGGCCGTAGAGGAGAAGATCCCGACGCTTGTCGTCGCCGCGACCTTCCAGAAGGACCCGCAGGTCATCATCGCCCATCCGGGCATGGACAAGTGGGAGGACCTGAAGAAGGCCACCATGCTCATCTCGAAGGAGGGCCTTGCCTCCTACTACCAGTGGATGAAGTCGGAGTACGGCTTCAAGGAGGAGCAGGTCCGCCCCTACAACTTCAATCCTGCCCCCTTCCTCGCCGACAGGAAGGCGGCGCAGCAGGGCTATCTCACCTCCGAGCCGCTGCAGATCGAGAAGCAGGGCGGCTTCAAGCCCAATGTCTTCCTCCTCGCCGACCAGGGCTTCAACACCTACGCCACCACGATCGAGACACGCCTCGACCTCGTCGAGAAGAGGCCCGATCTCGTGCAGCGCTTCGTCGATGCCTCGGCTATCGGCTGGTACAACTACCTCTACGGCGACAACCGCAAGGCCAACGAGGCCATCAAGAAGGACAATCCCGAGATCACCGACGAGGTGATCGCCTATTCCATCGCCAAGATGAAGGAATACGGCATCGTCGATTCCGGCGACGCGCTGAAGAGCGGCATCGGCGCCATGACCGAGGAGCGCATGAAGAGCTTCTTCGACAAGATGGTGAAGGCCGGCGTCGTCAAGGCCGGCCTCGACTACAAGAAGAGCTACACGCTGCAATTCGTGAACAAGGGCGTCGGCCTCGACCTCAGGCCGAAGAACTAGCCCATGGTCGGCGACAACCGCCGCCCCGGCGGAACGGTTGTGCCGGGAGGACAAGACGAGGACGCGGCCGCCCTCCCCATCGGGGGAACGGTCGCGCCTCCGAAGGTGGCCTCGTGCGCCGCCCGTCCAGGGGCTGCGGGCGAGGCCCGCAGCGTCGAATCGGTTTAGCCTCGCCTGTCCCCCCATCCGCCGCGCCGCGGCGGACCTGCGAAGCGCGATGACACCCGCACCGACCCGCTTCCCCCTCCTCTCCGCCCCGCTCGTGTCGCTGCGCGGCGTAGGCAAGACCTTCTCCAACGGCACCGTGGCGCTTGCCCGTCTCGACCTCGACGTCAGGCCGGGCGAATTGCTGTCCCTGCTCGGCCCCTCCGGCTGCGGCAAATCGACGGCCCTGCGCATCCTCGCCGGCCTCGGCGAGGCGACGAGCGGGGCGGTGGACTGGCCGGGAGCGGCGGCCGGTGCCGACCATCGCGGCGAGATCGGCTTCGTCTTCCAGGAGCCGACGCTGATGCCCTGGGCGACGGTGGCGGACAACGTGTGGCTGCCGCTGCGTCTCAAGGGGGTCCCACGCCGCGCGGCCATGCCGCGTATCGAGGAAGCGCTGGCGCGCGTCGGGCTCGCCTCCTTCGCGGCCTCCTACCCGCGCGAATTGTCGGGCGGCATGAAGATGCGCGTTTCCATTGCGCGCGCCCTCGTCACGCGGCCGGCGCTGCTGCTCATGGACGAGCCCTTCGCCGCGCTCGACGAGATCACCCGCTTCAACCTCAACGACGATCTCGTGCGGCTGAAGAACGAGCTCGGCTGCACCGTCGTCTTCGTCACCCACTCGGTCTACGAGAGCGTCTACCTGTCGACGCGCATCGTCGTCATGGCGGCGCGCCCGGGGCGGGTCGTCGCCGAGATCGCCGTGGACGAGCCCCCCGCGCGGGACGCGAGCTTCCGCCGCACGGCGCATTACGCCGATCTCTGCCGTCGCGCCTCTGAGGAACTGCACGGCGCAATGGCACCCGACGCGCATCTGTGAGGCCGGCATGACCATGTCCCCTTCCGAGGCTGCGAACCCGACGGCCGCTCCTACGCCCTCGCGGGTGATACGCCTCGACCGCGAGCGCCTGCTCGGCATCCTCCTGCCGGTCGCCGTCTTCCTCGCCGCGATTGCCGCCTGGGAGGCGCTCGTGCGCCTCAACGACATCCCGCCCTACGTGCTGCCGAGCCCCTCGCGCATCGGCGAGGCGCTCGTCCGCGACTGGGGCGTCCTCTCCGGCTCACTCCTCGTCACCCTGAAGATCACCGTCTCGGCGCTTCTCGCCGCCATCATCGGCGGGGTGGCGCTCGCCATCCTCTTCGCCCAATCGCGCTGGATCGAGCTCTCCTTCTTCCCCTTCGCCGTAATCCTGCAGGTGACGCCGATCGTCGCCATCGCGCCGCTCCTCCTCATCTATCTCGAGCCGAACACGGCGGTGCTGGTCTGCGCCTTCCTCGTCGCCTTCTTCCCCATCCTGTCGAACACGGCGCTCGGGCTCGCCTCGGCCGACCACAACCTGCGCAACCTCTTCGACCTCTACGGCGCCTCGCGCCTCAAGCAGCTCCTCTATCTGCGCCTGCCGGCCGCCCTGCCCTTCTTCCTGGGCGGCCTGCGCATCGGCGGCGGGCTCGCGCTCATCGGCGCGATCGTCGCCGAGATCGCGGCGGGCACGGCCGGACAAGGCTCGGGGCTCGCCTTCCGCATCGTCGAATCCGGCTATCGCCTCAACATTCCGCGCATGTTCGCCGCGCTGGTGCTCATCTCGGTCGCCGGTATCCTGATCTTCCTGATCTTCACTCTCCTGTCGCATCTTCTGCTGCGCCGCTGGCACGAGAGCGCCGCGGCCCGCGAGAACTGAGGAGCCCACCTTGCCCACGGGCTTTGCCGCCATTCCCGCCGCGGTCGCCTACCGCCTGCACAATGTCGCGCTGCCGCTGTGCCTCGCCGCGACCGGCGGCCTTGCCGGCGACGCCCACGGGCTCACGCGCGCCGACATCACCGTGGCGGAGGGGCGCATCGCCTCCGTCCTCCCCGCCGGCACCGCCACGCCCGACGACGACCTGCCGGCGGTCGACTGCGATGGCGGCATCGCCCTGCCGCGCTTCGTCGACATCCACACCCATCTCGACAAGGGCCATATCTGGCCGCGCCGGCCCAATCCGGACGGCACCTTCATGGGCGCCCTCGACAGCGTCGCTCTCGATCGCGAGGCGCACTGGACGGCGGAGGACGTCTTCGCCCGCATGGACTTCGGCCTGCGCGCGGCCTTCGCTCACGGCACGGGCGCGCTGCGCACGCATCTCGATTCCGTCGGCAAGCAGACAGCGATCTCCTGGCCCGTCTTCACCGCCCTGCGCGAGGCCTGGGCCGGGCGCATCACCCTGCAGGCGACGGCGCTCTTTCCCGTCGACCTCGCCGTGGACGACGAGCCGCAGTTCCGATCCATCGTCGCCACGGTCGCGCGACACGGCGGGGTGCTGGGCGGCGTCACCTTCCTCGGCGCCACCCCCGACGACAGGCTGCGCCTTGCGCTCGAGCGCATCGTCGACGCGGCCGCGGCGCGCGGCCTCGATCTCGACCTCCACGTCGACGAGAGCGACGCGCCGGAAGCCCGCTCGCTCGAAGTGATCGCCGACACGGTGCTGCGCCTCGGCTTTGCCGGCAAGGTGCTCGTCGGCCACTGCTGCTCGCTGGCGCTGCAGGCCGAGGAGGAGGCGCGGCGCGTGAGCGACAAGCTCGCCGCCGCCGGCATCGCCGTCGTCAGCCTGCCCATGTGCAACATGTATCTCCAGGACCGCCGCGTTGGCGCCGACGGGCTGACGCGGGCGACGCCGCGCTGGCGGGGCGTGGCGCCGCTGCACGAGCTGAAGGCGGCGGGCGTGCCGGTGATGGTGGCGAGCGACAATACGCGCGACCCCTTCTACGCCTACGGCGACCTCGACATGATCGAGGTGCTGCGGGAGGCGACGCGCATCCTGCATCTCGACCACGCCGGCGACGGCTGGGTGCGCACCGTCACGGCGACGCCCGCGGAAATGATGCGCCTCGACGGGACGGGCCGCATCGTCGCCGGCGGCGCGGCCGATCTCGTGCTTACCCGCGCCCGCTCCTGGACCGAGCTCTTCGCCCGACCGCAGGGCGACCGCACGGTGCTCGTGGCAGGCCGGCCCGTCGATACGACGCCGCCGGACTACCGCGAGCTCGACGGGCTCATGCACGCCACGCCGAGGACCTGACGACGGGAGGGAACCGATGACCGCGCGCTACGACATCGACGGCCTCAAGGCGAGGCTGCCCGGCGTCAGGATCGAGGACAACCCGGCGCTCGTGCGCCAGAAGAGCCGCGACTTCTTCTGGTACTCGCCGCGATTGAAGCGCGAACTCGACGGCGTGACGGGTGATGTGGTCGCCGTGCCGGCGAGCGAGGCGGAGGTGATCGAAATCCTCAAGGCGGCCTATGCACTCGGCATCCCCGTCACGCCGCGCGGCACCGGCACGGGCAATTACGGGCAGGCCATGCCCCTTTCGGGCGGCATCGTGCTCGACCTGTCGCGCATGAACGCGGTGAAGGAGATCACCCCGGGCAAGGTGGTGGCCGAGCCCGGCGCCATCCTCGCCAAGATCGACCGCCAGACGCGGCCGCATTCGGGGCAGGAAATCCGCATGCATCCCTCGACCTACGCCACGGCCTCGATCGGGGGCTTCGTCGCCGGCGGCTCGGGCGGGGTCGGCTCCATCCGCTGGGGCGGGCTGCGCGACGCGGGCAATGTCATCTCGCTCAAGGTCGTGACGATGGAGGAGAGCCCGCGCGTGCTCACGCTCGCGGGCGACGACATCCACAAGGTGAGCCACGCTTACGGCACCAACGGCATCATCACCGAAGTCGCCATGGCGCTCGGCCCGGCCTACGACTGGATCGACCTCCTCGTCGGTTTCGCGGACTTCGGAGCCGCCGCCGCCTACGCCAATGCCCTCGGCGAGCAGGACGGCCTCCTCCTCAAGGAGGTGGCGGTCGTCGCCGCGCCGGTGCCGCACGACACGTTCCTGCGCCACCAGCGCTTCCTGCCGCGCGACCGGCACGTCGTCATCGTCATGGTGGCCACGCATGCGCTTGACGCCATGCTCGCCTTCACCGGTCGCTTTCGGGGCGCGGAAATCCCCTTCCGCCAGGACGCGCTTGCGCCGGAAGACCTGCGCGGGCTGCCGCCCGTCTACGAACTCGCCTGGAACCACACGACCCTGAGGGCGCTGCGTGCCGATCCGGCGATCACCTATCTGCAGGTACTCTACCCCTTTCCCGACCAGTTCGCGCTCGTCGAGCGGCTCCACGCCCGCTTCGGAGCGGACGAGGTCAAGGCGCATCTCGAATTCGTGCGCTTCGACGGCAAGATCACCTGTTTCGGTCTGCCGCTTGTGCGCTTCACCACGGAGGACAGGCTCGAGGAGATCATGCGCATCCACGAGGACATGGGCGCGCCGATCTTCAACCCCCACCGCTACACGCTCGAGGAAGGCGGCATGAAGCAGACCGACGCGGTGCAGCTCGCCTTCAAGCGCGAGGCCGACCCCAGGGGCCTGCTCAACCCCGGCAAGATGATCGCCTGGGACGATCCCGACTACGACTATGCCTCGGGCAAGACCTATCTCTTCCCGGGCCTCGCCGCACGCGACGCGGCGGCCTGACAGGCAGGGGGCGGAGAGGACGGCCATGCGCTTTCTCGTCCTGCACGCCCACCCCGATCCGGACAGCTACAGCGCGGCGCTGCACGCCGCCGTGGTCGGGGCACTCGCCGCTGCCGGCCACGCAGTGGACGACTGCGACCTCCATGCCGAGCACTTCGACCCCGTGCTCAGCCGCGACGAGCGGCGCGCCTACCACGATCTCGCGCAGAACCGCCTGCCGGTCGCCGATTACGTGCGCCGGCTCGAGGCGGCGGAAGGGCTCGTGCTCGTCTACCCCGTCTGGAACTTCGGCTTCCCGGCAATCCTCAAGGGCTTTCTCGACCGCGTCTTCCTGCCGGGCGTCAGCTTCCGCATCGAAAACGGGCTCGTGCGCCCCAACCTGCGGCGCATCACGCGCCTCGCGGCAGTGACGACCTACGGCGCGCCGCGCTGGCGCGCCTGCCTCATGGGCGATCCGCCGCGCAAGTGCATCACGCGCGTCTTGCGCGCCCTAGCCGCGTCGCAGGCCCGCACCCGTTATCTCGCCCATTACGACATGAACCGCTCGACACCCGCGACGCGCGAGGCTTTCCTGCGCGACGTCCGGCATTGCATGGAACATTTCTGATAGAGCCTTTCGCGATGCGCGTCCTTCTCGTCTATTGCCATCCCTGCCCGGAGAGCTTCATCGCCGCGGTGCGCGACCGGGCGATCGCCGCCCTCAAGCGCGGCGGCCACGACGTGCGCCTCCTCGACCTCTATGCCGAAGGCTTCGACCCGGTGATGTCGGCGGAGGAGCGGCGCCACTACCACACGCCCGGCCGCAACGAGGCGCCGGTCGCCGCACATCTCGCGCATCTGCGCTGGGCGGAGGCGCTCGTCTTCATCTACCCGACCTGGTGGTACGGACTGCCCGCCATGCTCAAGGGCTGGCTCGACCGCGTCTGGGTGCCGCACGCGACCTTCGAGATGCCGAAGCCCGGCCGACCGATCGCGCGCCGCATGAAGCACATCCGCGTCGTGGCGGCGATCTCGACACTCGGCAGCCCCCGCTGGTGGTGGTGGCTCATCGGCATGCCGGGACGGCGCACGCTGCTCACCGGCATCAGCGTCTTGTGCCATTGGCGCTGCCGCCGCCTGTGGATGGCCTTGCATCGCATGGACTCGACGACCGACGTCGAGCGCAACCGCTTCCTCGCCGCGGTGGAGCGCCGCCTGTCCCGCATCTGAGGCCGCCGGCTACCGCCGTCATCGAAATGTCATCGCCTGAAGGGCATTGTTTCGACGGCAAGCTATCCTGCCCGAGGGCAACCAGATCAGCGGAGGCCAGCGATGAAGCATCCGGTCGCAAAGAGTGTCGGCTGGGCGCTCGTGCACGCGGCGCGCCTGCATCGCACGCGCATGGGCGAGCGGCTGGCCGCGCTCGGCCTCTTCCCCGGCCAGGAGCAGGTGCTGCAGGCCCTGGCGACAACCGAGACCCTCACCATGGGTGAGCTCGCGGCCCTCCTGCGCGTCAAGCCGCCGACGGCCTCCAAGACCATTGCCCGCCTCGCCCTGCAGGGCCTCGTCGAACGCCGCACCGAGCCGGGCGACGCGCGCGTCGTCGTCGTCACACTGACCGAAGAGGGCGCGCGCCGTGCCGCCTCCATCGAGGGCCTGTGGAGCGAGGTGGAGGACGAGCTCCTGAACGGCCTCGACGGCAAGAACCGCAAGCGCCTGCGCAAGCTCCTGCGCAAGGCGGCCAAGAACCTGGCCGGTGCCGCCGAGGGAGAAGGGCTCGAAGAGCCCGACGACGAGCTCGAGGAGACCGCCGCCTGAGGGCCGGAGCCGGTCCGGCCCATTCAGCCGATGAGGTTGACCAGCATCACTCGCCCCATGCCCGCCGCCGCGAGCAACCCCACCGTCGTGATCACGCCGCGATGCCAGGCGAAGAGCAGCGCGAAGGCGACGAGCGACATGACGAGCGCATCCAGCCGCAGGCTCGCGAGTTCGACGGTAACGACGCGCACCGGGCCAACCCACCACTCGCCGACCACGGCGAAGAGCACGTTGAGCGCGAACCACAGCGCGAGATTGGCGATGACTCCGACGACGGCGGCCGTGATGGCGGCGAGAGCGCCGGCGAGCCGCCGGTCGTGCGTGACATCCTCCATGAACGGTGCGCCGGCGAAGATCCACAGGAAGGAGGGCACGAAGGTCACCCATACGGTCATCGCCGCGCCGAGCGTCCCGGCGACGAGGGGCGTGAACGGCTCGGGAGCCCGGAAGGCGGCGAGGAAGCCGACGAACTGGTTGACGAGGATCGTCGGCCCGGGCGTCGTCTCGGCGAGCCCGAGCCCGTCCACCATCTCGGCCGCGGTCGCCCAGTGCTTGGCGTTGACCGCCGCGTCGGCGAGATAGGCCAGCACGGCATAGGCCCCGCCGAAGGTCACGACCGCGAGCTTGGAGAAGAAGAGCCCGAGATCGACAAGGACGTGCCCCGGCCCAAGCGTTACCGCAGCGAGAAGCACCGGCGCCCACCAGACTGCGAGCCAGGCGGCGCCGCTCCGCACCGCGCCCGCGACGCGCCCCGGCGCCGGCGGCGGACGCGCGCCGTCCCCGTCGCGCACGCCGACGAGGGCGGGATGCCGGCGCGCCGCCAGGAAGCCCATGAATCCCGCCGCCAGCACGACGAGCGGGAAGGGAAGGCGCAGGAAGAAGAGGGCGATGAAGCTCGCGACGGCCAGGCTGACGAGCAGGCGCGTGCGCAGCGCACGCCGGCCGATGCGCAGCACGGCCTCGACCACGATGGCGAGCACGGCCGCCTTGATGCCGAAGAACACGCCGTCGATCAGCGGCACGCCGCTGCCCATGACGTAGAGCAGCGACAGCCCGAGCATGACGAGCGCGCCGGGCAGCACGAAGAGGAGCCCGGCGGCGAGGCCGCCGCGCACGCCGTGCAGGAGCCAGCCGATGTAGGTCGCGAGCTGCTGGGCCTCCGGGCCCGGCAGCAGGGTGCAGTAATTGAGGGCGTTGAGGAAGCGGTGCTCGTCGATCCAGCGCCGCTCCTCGACGACGAAGCGGTGCAGCATGGCGATCTGCCCAGCCGCGCCGCCGAAGGAGAGGAAGCCCACCTTGGCCCACAGGCTCATGGCCTGCGTGAAGGCGACGGGCGCAGGGCGCGCCTCGTCGCCCCGCCCGGTCATCATGGACAGTTCGCTCATGCCGCCGTCTCCCGCGCAGGCCGCACCCACAGGTGCCGTTCGCCGCGCGCATGGCGCAGCCAAGCGAGGAGCCCGTCATAGACGATGAAGCCGTCCCGCAACACCGCCGCGTCGTCGTCGCCGTGCCGGGCCGACAGGCCGAGCGCGACGGCGAGCAGCCCGGCGCATTGCGGCACGAGGTCGAGCCGGTCGGTATCGGCACCGCGCACGATCAGCGCGAGATCGCGCAGCTCCGGCAACGCGTCGAGGCCGAAGGCGCGGACGAGCGCGTCGAAGCTGCAGAGTTCCCCATCGTGCTCGAAGGGGGCGCCCGGCAGGTCGTAGGCGATGCCGCCGAGATCGTCCGCGACGGCGAGCACCTGGTCCGGCTCGACGAAAAGGAACCGCGCCCGCGCGTCCAGGAAACGCGCGATGAGCCATGGGCAGGCGACCCGATCGATCTTGGGCCGGCGGCGCGTGACCCATGACGTCGGCGCCTCGCCGAGCACCACAGGCCCTGCCCTGCGCCGCACGACCGGCAGGCCGGCCGCCAGCCAGCTGTCGAAACCGTCGCGCAGCACCTGCGCGGCAATGCCGCGCGCCCTGAGCGCCGCGGCAACGCCCTGGCTGCGGTTGTGCCCGTGCGCGCAGGCGACGACGACCCGTCGACCGGCCGCCTCCGAGGCCAGAATATCGGCAGCATCGGCGGCATCGAGGAGCCACGCGGCGGGCAGGATCGTTCCTCGCTCGTCCACGAGCTCGCGCCGGCCCACGTCGACAAGCAGCGGCGGCACCGTGCCGAGAAGGGCCTCGAACAGGTCCGGAGGGTCGATGAGGAAAGAAGAAGGAACAGCGGGCGTGCCCATCGGAGACCTCCATGGGGGAAGTCACGAGCGACGCTTGGGCACAGCCTGACGGGGCGTTCGCTCTCGGCCCCGTGTCGACAGCTTGCGCCAGAACCGCGTCATATGCAACGGAGACCTGCGATGCGGCGCGTCGCCAAGCGGGACGATGCGCAGTAGGCTTTCCGGCGATGATGCGCACGCACTGGCTAAATCGTTTCAACTCATGCTGATGCAGAACCCGCGGACGGGCGAGGCGGCCTCGGCGACAGATAGTCGTGACCGGCTCGCGGGCATTGCGCTCATGTGCGCGGCGCTGATGTGCTTCGCCTGCCTCGACGCCAGCGCCAAGTGGCTCAATCGCCACATGGACCCGATGCAGACGGTGTGGGTGCGCTATGTGGCGAGCATCGTGCTGGTGGGTGCCGCCATCAATCCGGTGACGCGGCCGGGAGTGATGCGCAGCGCGCGACCGTGGCTGCAGACGGGGCGCTCGCTCCTGCTCTTCCTCTCGACGGCGCTCAACTTCTTCGCGCTGCTCTACCTTCAGCTTGCCGAGACGATGTCGATCATCTTCTCGACGCCGCTTCTCGTCGCCCTCATCGCCGGGCCGCTCCTCGGGGAATGGGTCGGGCCACGCCGCCTCGCGGCGATCGCCGTCGGCTTCCTCGGCGTCCTCGTCGTGGCGCGGCCGGGCCTCGGGGGGCTGCATCCGGCTGCTCTCCTGTCGATGGCGGGCGCCGTCTGCTATGCCCTCTACAATATCTCGACGCGCGTGCTCGCCGCGCACGACTCGTCCGAAACGACGATGGTCTATTCCGGGCTCGCCGGCGTCGCCCTGACGACCCCCCTCATCCCCTTCATCTGGACGACGCCGGCCTCGCCCGTCGCCTGGCTGATCATGGGAGGGCTCGGCGCCTTCGGCGCGCTCGGCCACTGGCTGCTCATCCAGGCGCACCGGCGCGCCCCCGCCGCGGTGCTCGCGCCTTTCATCTACACGCAGATCGTGTGGATGATCGGCCTCGGCTTCGTGATCTTCGGCGACGTGCCGGACGTCTACACACTGGCGGGCGGGGGCATCGTCATCGCCTCGGGCCTCTATCTGCTCTATCGCGAGCGTGTCGTAGCGAAACCGACCAGGGAAGCTTGAGCGTGACCGCAGTCTCGAGCCTGCCCAATCTCGGCCAGCGACCGAGGCCCTGCTCGCCGAGGTCAGAATCACCAGCGCCGAGGAGCTGCGCGGCACAGGCGCTGTCGAGGCTTGGCGGCGCCTGAAGTTCATCGCGCCGAACCGCGTCAGCCTGGTCGGCCTCCACGCCATGGAGGCCGCGCTGCGAGGCTGCCATTGGCTGCACCTGCCTGCCGAGATGAAGGACTGGCTGAGGCGCGAAGCGGCGGTTGTGACCGCAGCGCTCGCGCCGCAGCGGCGGGGTGCCGGCCTCAAGATGCAACGGAGGCGGGGGCGATGCCGTTGAGATCGGCCACGATGTCGGCGAGCATCGGCACATAGTCGTCGCCGCGCCCCGCGGCGACGGCGAGGGCGAAGCTGTTCTTCACCGCATTGCCCAGAGGATTGGCGAGGCCGGCCGCATCGGCCATGGCGGCGACGTAGCGCGTATCCTTGTGCGCATTCCTCAGCGTGAACCTGTGGGCCTCGCGATCACCCTCAAGCGCGTAACGCATGAAGGTCTGATAGAAGCCGCAGTCCATGCGGCTGCCGCGCAGCACGCTGTCGAACTGCTGCGGCGTGATGCCCACCTTGCGCCCGAGCGCCAGTGCCTCGGCATAGAGCGCCGCATAGCCGAGCGAGATGAAGTTGTTGAGGAGCTTCATCTTGTGGCCGTCGCCCGTGCGACCGATGTGGACGACCCGCCCCGCCCAGGTATCGAGCACCGGCTTCAGCCGCGCGAAGGTCACCTCGTCGCAGCCGACCATGGTGTCGAGCGTGCCCTCCCAGGCCTCCTTCGGCGTGCGCGACAGGGGTGCGTCGACGAAGGTGATACCCCGAGGCGCGAGCTCTGCCGCAAGCGCCAGCGTCGAGCCTGGATCGGCCGTCGAGCAGTCGACAATGATCGTGCCGGAGCGGGCGCCGACGGCGAGGCCATCGGGCCCGCGCACCAGCGCCTCGACCTCCTGCGAACTCGTGACGCAGAGGAAGATGATGGTCGACTGTTCGGCGAGTGCCTTTGCGGAAACCGCCTCCCCCGCCCCGCGAGCCGCGAGATCATCCACGGCCGTGCGGCGGCGATGGGCGAGAACCGTCAATGGAAAGCCCTTTTCGACGATGTTCTTCGCCATGCCGTGGCCCATCAGACCGAGGCCGATGAAACCGATGCGCTCGTTTGTCGCTACCATTGCTTCGCTTCCTCTTGACGTGAACGATCGGACAGGGCGTGGATGATGGCCAGCGCGCCGCAAGACGAGTGCGTCGGATGAAGGAGGCTTCGCCCTGATGAGCATGCCCGGGCTTTCGGCCGAGCGACACGACCGTCACCGCGTCACCCTGCAGGTCATCGCCGAGAAACTCTCGCTCTCGACCGCGACGGTGTCCCTGGCGCTGCGCGACAGCGCCGTCGTGGCCGAGGCGACCAAGCGCAAGGTGCAGGAGCTCGCGCGCGAGCTCGGCTACGTCTACAACCGCAGCGCGGCGAGCCTGCGCACCGCGCGCACCAACATGATCGCGGTCGGCTTCCACGACATCACCAATCCCTATTTCGCCGAACTGCTCTCGGCCATCGAGGAGACGGTGAGCGGCAGCGGGCGCACGGTGCTGCTCGGCACCTATGCCGAGAGTCTCGAAAAGCAGGCCCGCGTCCTCTCCACCCTGCGCGAGTATAGGCCGGACGGCATGATCCTGTGCGCGGCCGGCGGCACGACGCCCGAGAGCCTCAACCAGCTCACGGCGGCGGGCATCCCCGTCGTGCAGGTGTCGCGCGAGATCGCAGGCGTCGACCTCGACTTCGTCGGCTCCGACGACGCCCGCGGCACCACGGTCGCCGTCGAGCATCTGATCGGCCTCGGCCATCGGCGCATCGCCATGATCGGCGGCTCGGACCTCATCTCGACAGGGCGGGCGCGCCGCCGCGGCTACAGCGAGACGCTGGCGCGCCACGGCCTTCCCGTCGAGCCGGCCCTGATCGTCGAGGGATACGGCACGCGCGAGACGGGCTTCAGGGGCATCGAGGCGCTCATGCAGCTGCCCGATCCGCCGACGGCGGCGGTGTGCTTCAACGACCTCGCCGCCTTCGGTGCCATGCTCGGCCTGCGGCACGCGGGTCGTGAGGCCGGTCGCGACTTCTCCATCGTCGGCTGTGACGATGTGGCGGAGGCGGCGCAGTGGTTCCCGGCGCTCACCACCCTGCACAACCATCAGGACGAGATGGGCCGCAAGGCTGCCGAGCTGCTGGTGCGCCGCATAGAGAACCCCGGCGCTCCGACGCGGCGCATCATCCTGGAACCGTCGCTCGTCATACGCGGTACCACCGCCCCGCCGCAACGGTGAGGGCTCTCGAGCTCGCGCCGATCTCGGCTCGACACGATCCGGAATCAGCGCGATCGATGGCCGAAGGCCCGAGCAGGATGGGACGGGAGAACCGGTTCCCACTGTGCCTCATCCCGCTCCGGCCAGCTCAGGCATCGCCGCTCTTGTTGAGCACGCGGTAGGCCCGCAGGACCTGGCTGTCGTCGGCCGCCCCGTGGCCGAGGCCCGAGGCGGCGAGGAACATCTGGTGGGCCGCCGCAGCCAGCGGCAGCGCCGCCCGGGCGCTGCGCCCGGCATCGAGCACGATGCCGAGATCCTTGACGAAGATGTCGACGGCACTGGCGACAGGAGGCGCCTCCTCCAGCATGCGCAGGCCGCGGTCCTTCAGCATCCAGCTCGAGGCAGCGGAGCCGGCGAGGATCTCGATAAGGACACGCGCGTCGATCCCCGCCTTGGCCGCGAGCGACAGGGCCTCCGCCGCGGCGGCGATATGCACGCCGCAGAGGAGCTGGTTGACGGTCTTGACCATCGCCCCCTGCCCCGGCCGTTCGCCGACGTGGAAGACCTTGTCGCCGAGGGCGTCGAGCACCGGCCTCGCCGCAGCGAAATCGGCCGGCGCGGCCGCGGCCATGATGGTGAGCGTGCCGGCCCGCGCGCCGCCGACGCCGCCCGACACCGGCGCATCGACGAGACGCCGGCCAGCCCGCGCGATGCGTTCGGCGAGTGTCTCCACGGCCGCCGGTGCACAGGTCGCCATGAGAACGACGATGCCGCCCGGCGCGAGCGCCTCCAGCGCACCCGCGGCGAAGAGCACGCCTTCCGCCTGCGCGGCGTTGACCACCATCAGCACCAGCACGTCGGCTTCGCGCGCCGCCTCCGCCGCCGTGGGGGCGCGCTGCCCGCCGGCCGCCGCCAGTGCATCCGCGGCCTCGCTTCGAACATCGAAACCGCGCACGGCAAAGCCCCGCCGCACGAGGTTCTGCGCCATCGGCAGACCCATGGCGCCGAGCCCGACGAAACCGACCGTCGTCATCACAGCTCCCTTCATTCCTTCACCGCGCCCGTCATCGACGAGACGTAGTGCTCGACGAAGAAGGAATAGAGGATGACGACGGGCAGCGAGCCGATGAGTGCGCCGGCCATCAGCGAGCCCCATTCGTAGACGTCCGAGCGCACGAGCTCGGTCAATACGCCGACCGGCACCGTCTTGTTCTCGGACGAGGCGATGAAGGTGAGCGCGTAGATGAATTCGTTCCACGACAGCGTGAAGGCGAAGATGCCCGCCGAGATGAGCCCCGGCACCGAGAGCGGCAGAAGCACCTTGAGGAGGATCTGCCAACGCGACGCGCCGTCGATGAGTGCGCATTCCTCGAGCTCGAACGGGATCGAACGGAAATAGCCCATGAGCAGCCAGGTGCAGAAGGGCACGAGGAAAGTCGGGTAGGTGAAGATCAGCGCGAGCTTGGTGTCGTAGATGCCGAACTTGAACACCATGAGTGCGAGCGGGATGAACAGGATCGACGGCGGGACGAGATAGGCGAGGAAGATTGCGAGGCCGACGAAACGTGAGCCGGCAAAGCGCAGGCGCTCGATGGCGTAAGCCGCGAAGACCGAGGTGACGAGCGACAGGAAGGTCGAGGCAACCGCCACCACCATCGTGTTGAGGAGCCAGCCGGGATAGGAGGTCTCGAACAGGAGGTAGCGGATGTGGTCGAGCGTCGGATCCACCACCCAGAAGGGGCTGTAATTCGTGTAGTCGGTGAGCTGCGCGTTGGGTTTGACGGCCGTGATCGCCATCCAGTAGAAGGGGAAGAGAAGCACGAAGACGAAGACGGCGAGCGGCAGGTAGACTACCGCGATCCGCCGGGGCAGGCGTTCGAGATAGGCCATGCCGCCTTCGTCGCCGACGACAGGTTCCCGGCCGAGGGGCAGCTGTTCATTGGTTGTGGTCACGTCCCCCTCCCTCAGTCCTGTCCGCCCTGTTGCCAGCGCCGGCGCTGCAGTCCGAAATAGCTGAAGAGGATCGCCGCGAGCAGGAAGGGGATCATGGCGACGGCGATCGCCGCGCCCTCGCCGAGCTGCCCGCCGGGAATGGCGCGCTGGAAACTGAGCGTCGCCATCAGATGGGTGGCGTTGAGCGGCCCGCCGCGCGTCAGCACGTAGATGAGCTGGAAGTCGGTGAAGGTGAACAGCACCGAGAAGGTCATCACCACGGCGATGATGGGCGAGAGCATCGGCAGCGTGATGTGGCGAAAGCGCTGCCACGGGGTGGCGCCGTCCAGCGTCGCCGCCTCGTGCAGCGACGGCGGGATCGTCTGCAGACCGGCGAGCAGCGAGATCGCGACAAAGGGCACGCCGCGCCAGACGTTGGCGGCGATGACGGAAGCCCGCGCGTTGGTGGCGTCGCCGAGGAAATTGATCGGCGCGTCGATGATCCCGAGGCGCATCAGCGCCCAGGAGATGATCGAGAACTGGGCGTCATAGATCCACCAGAAGGCGATGGCCGAGAGCACCGTGGGCACGACCCATGGCAGGAGCACGATGGCGCGGAAGAAGGCCTTGAACGGCAGGCGCCCGTTGAGGAGGAGCGCCAGCCACAGCCCGAGGCCGAACTTCAGGAGCGAGGCGACCGTCGTGTAGAGGATCGTGTTGAAGACCGAGAGCCAGAAGATCGAATCGTCCCACAGGAGCTCGTAGTTCTCCAGGCCCACGTAGACGCCCGCACGGCCGATGCGCGTGTCGGTGAAGCCGAGCCAGACGCCCAGTCCGAGCGGATAGGTGAGGAAGACGAGGAGGAAGGCGGCTGCCGGCAGGAGGAACAACAACCCGACCGCGTTGCGATCGTGCGCCAGCGCAGCGAGGCTCCAGCGCGACGGCGGCCGCATCGCCGCAGGCTCGGCTCGAACGGACATCGATGGCTCTCCGGCGGAGTGGCGGCTGCACCCTCCCGCCCCTCGCCGGGGCGGAAGGGCAGGACCCGTTGGTTCAGCCGCGATAGGCGCGGCTGATGCGTTGTTCGGCGCGTTTGGCTGCCTCTTCCGGCGAACGCTGGCCGGTGGCCGCCTCAGCGAACATGTCGACGAGGACGTAGTCGGCCATCACTGCCGCAGAGGCGGGACCGAGCGGCCCGGCATAGCCGTTCGGCCGCAGGGTTTCCGAGGCCTTGGCATAGGGCGCGTGATTGGGATCGGAGGTCCAGACCGGGTTGCCGGCAAAGGCCTTCAGCGTCTGGCAGCAATAGGCGCTCGCCCCCAGCAGCCAAGCGTCCATCTGCGGCTTCTCGTACATGAACTGCAGATAGGCGAGCGCAGCCTTCGGGTACTTCGTGTACTTGAAGATGGCCGCCGACGTCGTCTGATGCAGTTCGACCGGCTTGCCGACGGGACCGACGGGCAGCTGGGTCGTCCTGATGTCCTTGGCGAGGTCGGCGAGCTTGGGATCGTTCTTCGCCGAATAGTAGAGCGACACGCCATTGGCGGTCAGCGAGATCTCGCCCGCAAGGAAGGCGCGGTTGTTGTTGACATCGAGCCAGCTCTCCGTGCCCGGGATGAAGGTCTGGTAAAGCTCGCGGGCATATTTCAATGCCGCGATCGTCTCGGGGCTGTTGATGGCCACCTTGCCCTTCTCGTCCACGGTCCTGCCACCATGGCTCCACAAGAGCCAGTGGGCATAGTTGTTGCCATCTCCCACCGCCTTGCCGTGGGCGAATCCCGCCGGATGCCCCTTGGCCTTCAGCGCCTTGCAGAGCTCGAGGAACCCCTTCGTGTCCTTGGGGAACTCGCTGAAGCCCGCCTCCTTCACCCAGCTCTCGCGGTAGCACAGGGCGTTGCCGATGGCCGCGAGCGGCAGGGCGATGAACTTGCCATCCTTCCTGGTGTAGCTCTCCGGGCCCGGATACCAGCCGCCGTACTTGCCGCCCAGGTAGTTGGCGAGCTCGCTCACGTCCATGAGCTTGTCGGGGTACTGGAAGGGGTCGTCGAACCAGACCCAGACGATGTCGGGGCCGGAGCCGACATTGGCGGCGACCGCCGCCTTCGGGCGGATGTCCTCCCAGCTCTCCTTGTCAATCCGCACCTCCACACCCGTCGCCTCGGTGAACTTCTTCGTATTGGCGAGCCAGGCGTCCTCCTCGCCCTTGACGAAAGGAGCCCACCGCAGGAGACGCAGCGTCGCTCCCTTCTCGGGCTCGTATTTCGGCGCAGCCTGTGCGAGCGCCGGCGGACCGCCGGCGAAGGGACCGAGGGCGGCGCCGGCGGCAAGACCGGCCGTACTCAAGAGGAGATCTCGTCTCGATAGGGTCATCGCGTTTCCTCCTTGAAGCCGGGATGTGCTCTTGTGCGGCACCGCCGTCCCTTGCGGTTATGTCTGCGCCGCCCGGCCTGCGGGGCGCGCGGGTTCAGAGTCTCTGGCCGGTGTCGGCGTCGAAGAGGTGGACGAGGGCGGGGTCGGGCTTGAGCGGC
>NZ_JASJEV010000005.1:0-78990 GCF_030067675.1 Chelatococcus albus
AGCTGCAGGAGCGCCTCGCCAAGCTCGCCGGCGGCGTCGCGGTGATCCGCGTCGGCGGCGCGACCGAGGTGGAGGTGCGGGAGCGCAAGGACCGCGTCGACGACGCCATGCACGCCACCAAGGCGGCGGTCGAGGAGGGGATCCTGCCCGGCGGCGGCGTGGCGCTGCTGCGGGCCGTCAAGGCGCTCGACGGCCTCAGGGGCGAGAACGACGACCAGCGCACCGGCATCGAGATCGTGCGACGTGCGCTCCAGACCCCGGCCCGGCAGATCGCCATCAATGCCGGGGAGGACGGCTCGCTGATCGTCGGCAAGATCCTTTCGAAGGCCGACTACGCCTTCGGCTTCGACGCCCAGACGGGCGAATACGGCGACCTGTTCAAGAAGGGCATCATCGACCCGGCCAAGGTCGTGCGCACGGCGCTGCAGGACGCGGCCTCCGTCGCCGGCCTGCTCATCACCACCGAGGCCATGGTGGCGGAGCTCCCCAAGAAGCAGTCCCCCGCACCGCCGATGCCGGGTGCCGGAATGGAGTTCTGAACGGCCTGCCGCTGCGCGCGAAGCGCCGATGCACAGCAGAACGCGCAGTGTCGTGCGGAGAACACTTGCAGGGGGCGGCTCGAACGCCCCCTGTCCAGCGTTGCCCCTGGAGCCCCGCGTGCCGCCGCAAGGCTCCACTTCTTTGCCGGCGCGGCCGGTCGGTCTCGCGCGGGCGATGAGCCCTCCGCTTACCCACCTGGTGTAGCCGAGCCTGATGTCTGCTCGCCGCCTCGATGATGAAGCCAGGTGCCCGGGGCGCGACGAAGGGGAACCCCCATGGTGTCTCGCCTCTTCGGAGTTGACCAGAAGGTCGGCGGTCGATCGGCCGCCGCCGCGCAGGCAAACTCATTCGCAGGGGCTTTCCGTGAGCGCCATTGGCCAGTCCATTCACGCGGGCAGGTCCGTGCTTTCCGCCCCAGGCGAGCGCAGTCGCGATGCTGCTCGCACCCCGTCTGCGCGCCCGTGCCCCCTCCGGGTCGCCTGTCTTCCCTTCCCCTTGTCGGGCAACCTCCTGCCCCTGACGTCGTGACGGTGCAGGCCGGTTCCCAGGAGCCGGTCGATGCCATCCTCGTCTGGGACGGGCCCGACGACGGAGATCGGTCTGGCCCTGCTCGGTTGGCAGGCCTGCGTCGCGCCCATCATCGACCTTACCGGGCGGTTCGGCGGCGTCGCGGCCTGCCGTGTGAGGCGAGTCACGATTGAAATTCCCCCTGTTTCCTGGGCTTCACCACGGTCTGGCTGGTCGAGCGGCTGGCCGCGGGCGTCAGTCGAGCGTCTGGCGGAAGCGCAGGACAGCGATCGTCATGGCCACGAGCATCGCGGCCGCGAGCATCAGGGTGTCATATTGCAGGGTGGCGAGGTCCGTGCCCTTCAGCATGATGCCGCGCGTGATGCGCAGGTAGTGCGTGAGCGGCAACACCTCGCCAATCCACTGCGCCCAGCGCGGCATGCCGGCGAAAGGAAACATGAAGCCTGACAGCAGGATGTTCGGCAGGAAGAACATGAAGGCCATCTGCACGGCCTGGAGCTGGTTCTGCGCCACCGTCGAGAAGGTGTAGCCGATCGACAGGTTCGTCGCGATGAAGAGCGTCGACAGCGCCGCGAGCAGCGCCAGGTTGCCGACGATGGGCACCCCGAACACGAGCGTGCCCGCACCGACGATGATGGCCGCCTGGATGAAGCCCACACCCACATAGGGCAGGATCTTGCCGAGCATGATCTCGACCGGGCGGATGGGCATGGCAAGCAGCGATTCCATCGTGCCCCGCTCGCGCTCGCGCGTCACCGACAGGGCGGTGAAGATGAGCATGGTCATCGTCAGGATGATGCCGAGAAGCCCGGGCACGATATTGAGCTGCGTCACCGCCGCCGGGTTGTAGCGGGCATGGGTGCGGATCTCGAAGGACGCCGGCGGCGCCTCATCCGGCAGGCCGCGCTCTCGCCTGAGGGCGGTGCGCACGAGGCCGTTGAGCGCGGCGAGCGCGCTGCCGGTGGCGACGGGATCGGTGGCATCGGCCGCGACGAGGAGCGCCGGCCGCTCGCCGCGGCGCAGCGCCCGCTCGAAATTCGCCGGGATCTCGACGCCGAACTGGGCCGTGCCGTCGGCGATCAGCCGGTCGAACTCGGCCTCCGTGCGCGCCTGCCGTACGAAGGAGAAATAGGCGGTGTTGCGCATCGCCGTGAGAATGGCGCGACCCACATCGCTCTCCTCCTGCATCAGCACGATTGCCGGCAGGTTTCGCGGATTGGTGTTGATGGCGTAGCCGAACAGGAGGAGCTGCATCAGCGGGATGAGGATCATCGTGGCGAAGGTGATGCGGTCGCGCCGGAGCTGCAGCAGTTCCTTCACCAGCATCGCCCAGGTGCGGCGCAGGAAGCCGCCGTCCCTCTCGCCTGCGCCAGCCCTTCCCCCGTTCATCGGAAATTGTCCTCGGCCCTGCTCATGAGGTCGATGAACACGTCCTCGAGCGTCGCCCTGTCGGGCCGCCAGCTGAGCGCCGGATCGCTCCGATAGGGAGCGATCGCCGCCTCGAGCAGCGCCTTGTCGCGGCCGGCCACGTGCAGGTTGGCGCCGAAGGGCGCCACCATGTCGACGCCCGGAGTCCGGGCGAGCCGGGCACCGAGGTCGTTGAGCCCCACCCCCGAGACGGTCCAGGTAGAGAGCCCCGAGGCGCGCACAACCTCCTCCACGCCGCCACGGGCGAGCAGCACGCCATAGGCGATATAGGCGATGGCGTGGCAGCGCTCGGCCTCGTCCATGTAGTGCGTCGAGACGAGCACCGTGAGGCCGTCGGCGGCCAGCGCGTGGATCTCGTTCCAGAAGTCGCGCCGCGCCTTGGGGTCGACGCCGGCTGTCGGCTCGTCGAGCAGGAGGAGCTGCGGATCGGGCAGGATGCAGGTGCCAAGCGCGAGTCGCTGCTTCCAGCCGCCGGAGAGCGTGCCGGCGAGCTGCTCGCTCCGCCCCTCGAGGCCGAGACGCGCGATCGCCGCGCGCGCCGCCCCGACCGGGTCGGAGAGCCCGTAGACGCGGCCGACGAATTCCAGGTTCTCGCGGACGGAGAGGTCCTCGTAGAGGCTGAAGCGCTGCGTCATGTAGCCGACGTAACGCTTGATGGCGCGGCTCTCGGTGCGGATGTCGTAGCCGAGGCAGGTCCCGCCGCCGGCGTCGGGCGTCAGCAGGCCACAGAGCATGCGGATCGTGGTCGTCTTGCCGGAACCGTTCGGCCCGAGGAAGCCGTAGATCTGGCCACGCCGCACCTGCATGGACAGGTCGCGGACCACCGTGCGGTCGCCGAAACGCTTGGTCAGACCGTGGACGTCGATGACGACATCCGGCCCGGCCGCAGGCGCCGGTGCATCCGCCCGCGCATCATCGGCTGAGCCCATCACTCGCCTCCTGCCCCCGCCCCTCGACCAGCATCACGCTGACGGGCTGGCCCACCCGGAACTTCGTCGGCTCGTCTGGCCGCGCCTCGATCATGAAGACGAGCTTCGCCCGCTCCTCCAGTGAGTAGATGACCGGCGGCGTGTATTCCGCCTCGCGCGCGATGAAGCTGATCCGTGCGGTCAGCCCGCCCGCGCATCCGTCGCAGGTGACCGAGACCACGCCGCCTGGAGCGATGCGCGGCAGGAGCGCCTGCGGCACGAAGAAGCGCACTTTGAGATTGGCCGGCGGCAGGAGGGCGACCGCCGGGCGCCCGGCCGGGACGACCTCGCCCGGGCGGAAATAGACCTGTTCGACCGTGCCGGCTGCCGGCGCCGCGAGCGTGCGCCGCGACAGGCGCTGCTCGGCCGCCACGAGCTGGCCCTCCGCCACGTCGACTGCCTGGCGGGCGGCGGCGATGTCGAGCTCGTGGCTCGCGAGCTCGCCGACGACGATCTGGCGCTGCACCTCCTCGAGGGCGGCCCTGTTCTGGTCGCGCGTCGCCTGGGCCGTTTCGAGGTTTGCCTTGCTCGTGTTGCCCTGGGCATAGAGCTTCTGCTGGCGTTCCAGCTCCGTCTGCGACAGTTCGAGGGCCACCCGCGCCCGGGCCTCGGTGGCGCGCAGGACCTCGATTTCCTGCGGCCGCTTCTGGGCCGCCTGCAGGCGCTCGAGCCGCGCCCTTGCCTCGGCGAGCGCAGCCTTTGCCTGATCGCGCGCCGCCAGCTCCAGCGTATCGTCGACGGAGAAAAGGATCTGTCCCTGCTCGACGCGGTCCCCTTCCGCGACGGACAGCGCGACGAGCCGCCCCGGGTCGTCCGGGCCGACGAAGACGAGATTCGCCTCGACATAGCCTTGGAAGACCGATTGTCCGCTCTCCTGGCAGCCGAGAAGGCCGCCGGTGAGGACCAGCAGGCGCAGAAGCCGAGCGACGTTCACGAATCCCTCCGCGCGAGGCCACGCACCAGAATATCCACATGGGCGTCGAGCAAGGCGCGCGTGTCGAGCTTGTCGAAGCGATCGAACAGCGCCCCCCAGATGACCGCGACAAGCATCGGCGCCGGCAGGAGTTGCGGGAAACGCTCCAAGGCGTCGGACGCGAACTCGCCGCGTGCGACAGCTCGCGCTCCGACCGCGCGGATGATGGCGAGGCCGCGCGACACGACCTCGCGCCAATAGAATTCGGACAGCCAGGGAAACCGCGGCCCCTCGGCGATGATGAGACGCAGGAGGTCCTTTCGCCGTGTCTGCAGGATCTCGCGGTCCATCAGCTCGGCGATCATGTGCAGAAGATCGCCTGTCGACCCTGCGAAGCTCGGCAGGAGCCCCTCCACACGCGTGATCACCGGACCCACGGCCTCGCGCAGCAGCGCTTGGAAGAGGTGCTCCTTGTCGCGGAAGTAGAGATAGATGGTACCCTTGGCGACCCCGGCCCTCGCCGCGATGTCGTCGAGCCGGGCCGCCGCAAAGCCCTTGGCCAGGAAGACCTCGAGCGCTGCATCAAGGACGGCGCGCTGCCGTGCTTCCGCATTGCCGCGCCGCCCCCTGCTGCGGAGAGACGTTTCCCGAGGTCTGCGTTCCATCGCGACGCTATGACTGACTGGTCAGTCATTAATAACTGACGATGTGGCGTTTGTCACGTCTCTCCTCGCACTTTGCGACCTGCTCGGGCCGCTTCCTGCGCCGCCGGCGCCCGAGTGCGGTCCTTCTCGGGCAGCCTCTCGCCGTTGCTTGCGCGGGTGATAAGGTGACGTTAGGGAAGGTTCAGGGATTGGGCGTGTCGTGGGGATCACGGTGTCCGCATATGCGCGCGGGGGCCGTCGGCTCGGTCCGACAGCCACTGTAGCGGCGCTTCTCGCTGCTTCGACCGCATCGGCGCAGCCGGCCTATCCGTCGTGGGTGTTCTTCGGCTCAGCCGAGGGCGGCACCTCGGGCTTTGCCTCGGCGGGCTTCAAGCGCGGCCTGACGGGCGGCCTCTACGAGCCGGGCCTCTTCCTCCAGGGCTCGCTCGGCAGCGGCAACTACAGCTACCGCTCGCGCGTCGTCGAAGGCGGACGGGCCACCGGGCGTGTCCTCGGTGCGAGCCTTATGCCGGGCGCGCAGTGGTCGGCCGGCAACACGACCTTCGGCTTCTTCGTCGGCCCCGAGATCGAGCGCCATTGGCTCACACCGCCCGACCCTGACAACAGGGCGCGCGGCACGCGTTGGGGACTGCGCGGCCAGATCGACATCTGGTCGCACCCTACGCCGCGGACGCTCGTGACGGCGACGCTCATCGGCGGCACCGCAGCACCCCACCTGTGGAGCAGATTATCCGCCGGCTATCGCCTGTTCGAAGCCTTCTATTTCGGTCCCGAGGCAAGTGCCTACGCCAGTCCGGACTACCGGGAACTGCGCCTCGGCCTGCATGCGACCGGCCTGACGCTCCGCGGCCTGACCTTTCGCCTGTCGGGCGGATTGCGCATCGACAGCGACGACAGGACCGGCGCCTATGCCGGCCTGACGACGCACGCGAGCTATTGAGGAGATCCCGAATGAGGAGATCCCGAACGATCGGTCATGCACCTACCCCTCGCCGCGGCGCAGCGCGGCCAGCGCCTCGGGCGTGTCGACGTCCATCGCAACCGCAGTGTCGTCGATCGGCACGGCAAGCACGTCCTGGCGATGTACGAGCAGTCGACGCGCCCCTTCGTCCCCGCTCAGTGCCTCGACCTCGGCGAATATCCGTCGCGCCAGCAGCACCGGGTTGCCCCACTCGCCGGACAGTGTCGGCACGACGGCCGCCACATCCGGCCGGGCCTCGAAGGCCGCGACGAGGGCATCGATGATCCGGCCGGACACACGCGGCATGTCCGCGAGCATGACCACGGCTCCTGCCGCCGTGTCCGGCAGTGCCGCGAGGCCCACGTCGAGCGACGTCGAGAGGCCGGTGGCAAAGGCCGGGTTGTGCGTGAAGGCAACGGACAGCCCGGCGAGTGCGGCGCGCACCGCGTCGGCATCATGGCCCGTGACGACAACCACCGGCCGCGCTGTCGAGGCGAGCGCCGCCTCGGCCGCATGGCGCACGAGCGGCTTGCCGCCGAGCGTCTGGATGAGCTTGTTCGGCCCGCCCATGCGCGTCGAGCGGCCGGCGGCGAGAACGATGGCTCCGACCGCGCTCACGGTTGCTCGCGGCCGGCCGGCGAGGCCGCCGGTTCACCGTCCTCTTCCATCTGCGCGCCGCCCGCGCGCGGCTGCGGCCGCGACACGATCTCCATGAGCAGCCCGCCGACGCCGAGCGCCATGATGTCGGCCCGCGTCACGGCAAGCCCCGCCAGCAGGCGGTGCAGCACCCAGTCGAACCCGTTCTCCTTCGGCGAGCGGGCACAGCCCGGCGCGCCGATCACCGGCTTGCCTGCGAGCTCGCCGATGAGCAGGAGGTTGCCGGGATCGACCGGCATACCGAGATGGTGCACGCGCCCGCCTGCAGCCTCGATGGCGGCGGGCACGACGTCCTTGCGGTCGGCCACGGCCGAGGCACCGAAGACGACGAGGAGATCGACACCGGAGCGTGCGAGGCGTGTGAGTTCGGCAGCGAGCGCCCCCGCCTCGTGCGGCGTGCGGTACTCCTCCGTGATACCTGCCCCGGACGGGGCCAGGCGCTCCGTGAGCACGCCGAGCGTCTTGTCGATGACGCTCTCCTTCAACCCCGGCAGGCGTGTGGAAACGACGCCGACCGAGCGCAGGCGATAGGGCGCAACGGACAAGGCCGGCCCCGCCGCCCGCGCCGCATCCTCCGCCCGCTGCAGGACCTCGCCGGAGATCGCGTAGGGGATGATCTTGACGGTGGCGACCATTTCGCCGGCGACGACGGGCTTGTAGGCCGGCAGGGTCGCGACGGTCACGGCCTCGTCGACGGTATTGATCGCGTCGATGGCCTCGCGCAAGGCGACGAGCACCCCCGCCTCGCCCGCGAAGAGGTTCGAACGGCCGGTGAACGGCGCCTCCACGCGCACGCCCGGCCCGGCGATGGCGCCGGCGAGGCTGAGCGCGGCCTCGTCTTCGCCCACGTCTCCCGGCTCGAGCCGCGCCACCGTGACGGTCGCGACGCCGTGCGCGCGCAGATGCATCACGTCCTCAGCCGTCAGGCGCTTGCCCTTCTTGATGGCGAGGCCGTCGACCCGCACGGAATGCGCGGCGATCGCGCCCTCCGCCTCGTCGACCACCAAAGGACCGAACTTCATGCTTCTGCCTGTGCTCCAGCCGGCCCGAGCCGAAGGGCGGCGACGATCTCGCCGAGGATCGAAAGGGCGATCTCCGCCGGGCTCACCGCCCCGATCGAAAGGCCGATAGGCGCCCTGATGCGCGCGATGGCGCCTTCGTCGAAGCCCGCCGCAGCGAGCCGGGCCACCCGCTTGGCGTGCGTCTTCCGCGAGCCGAGCGCCCCGACGTAGAAGCACTCGCTCCTGAGTGCCGCAGCGAGCGCCGGATCGTCGATCTTGGGGTCGTGGGTCAGCGCCGCGAAGGCAGTATAGCGGTCGAGCCCGAGCCTGGGCAGCACCTCGTCCGGCCATTCAGCGAACAGCGGCACGCCCGGGAAGCGCTCGGGCGTGGCGAAGGCGGTGCGCGGGTCGACGATCGTCACATCGAGGTCGAGCGCCCGCGCCATCGGGATCATCGCCTGGCTCACGTGCACCGCCCCGACGACGACGAGGCGCACGGGCGGCACCTGCACGGTGAGGAAGAGGCGGCGCCCATCTGCCTCTACCATGCCGCTGCGGCCAAGGCGAAGCCGTTCGCGCAACACGTCGGCCATCGGATCTCCGGCGATCTCCGCCTCGCGCACGAGCCGCTGCCCACCACCCTCGACATCAGTGACGAGGACGGCCGCGCGCCGAGCGGCCCGCTCGGCATTGAGGGTGGAGAGCAGATCGAGCTTCATGCCTTGCGCCCGTCAAACCATGGGGAGGAGGATCAGCCCCAGCCCGTCGCGCGGCGCAGCGCCCCGCGAGACCGTCTTCAGCGATCGGACGCGAGCTTCGCGCCGAGACCGATGAGGATG
The DNA here is from genome assembly GCF_030067675.1 of Chelatococcus albus. GTDB lineage: Bacteria > Pseudomonadota > Alphaproteobacteria > Rhizobiales > Beijerinckiaceae > Chelatococcus_A > Chelatococcus_A albus. The sequence goes on from NZ_JASJEV010000005.1 coordinate 8,501, forward strand.
GAGCCGCCGGCATAGCGCACGATGCGCTGGCCGGGGCCGTCGCGGCGGAGCCTGCCCATCACCGCCGAGGCGGCAAAGACAGTGACGATGTCCGCCGACGAGAAGGAGAAGTTCACGATCGTGCCGAGGACGAGGAACTGCAACCAGACGGGGAAGGCCGCGGCCGGATCAACGAACTGAGGCAGGAAGGCGATGAAGAAGATTGCGACCTTCGGGTTGAGGATCTCGACGATCATGCTTTCGACGAAAGCCCGCCGGGCAGACTTGGGCGCCGCCGCAGGATGAGCCTCCCCCCCTTTGCGGCGCATCATGCCGATGCCGAGCCACACGAGATAGAGCGCGCCCACGATCTTCACGACGGCATAGAGCTCCGGCACATGGCGAAAGACGGCCGAAAGACCGAAGGTCGCCGCGAGCACATGCGCGTAGCAGCCGATGTGGATGCCCAGCGCCGCCATGAGGCCGGCGCGCCGGCCGCGGGCGAGTGTCTGCGCCGCCGTGTAGAGCAGCGCCGGCCCCGGAAAATATGCGAAAGCCGCCGTCGCGAGGGCAAAGGCGAGCATGAGTTCGACCGAAGGCACGCGCGTCTCCTCATTTCCTTCGAACATCGGGGGGCGGGCGCAGCTGCATCACGACGGACGCTTCCTCCGCCGCGGCGCACATCTCGCCGTCTGCCTCCATCCTGACAGGGGCTTGCGCCCTGCGGTAGGCCTCACTCCAGCGGCTCGACATAGACCTTGATGCGTCCGCCGCAGGACAGGCCCACCTGCCAGGCCGTCTCGTCGGCAACGCCGAATTCGAGTATGCGCGGCTTGGCGCTCTCGATCACGTCGAGCGCCTCGGTCACGACCGCCCCCTCGACGCAGCCGCCCGACACCGAGCCGAGGAAGTTCCCCTCCCCGTCGATGACGAGGTGGCTGCCCACGGGGCGCGGCGCCGAGCCCCAGGTCTCCACGACGGTAGCGATGGCGACGTTGCGCCCGCCGCGCTTCCATGCCTCCGCCTGCCTCAGGATTTCGTCGTCGGTCGCGAGCATCGTGTGGCTCCGTCTGTCGCGCCGTTCGCCACCCGCCGGCGCGGCGGGACCCGAACGACGGTCGTCATCACGGTGGAGAACTATGTCGTAGCTCACGCGACCTTCCTCAACCACTTGCGCGGATCGGCCTCCGCCGACCGCTCCGCAGACAGCGCCCGGCAAAGGTCGCCCATCGCCGCGAGATTGTGGATCGCCCGGAACTCGTCGACATGCGGCAGCATGGCCCGGATGCCTTGCGCCCGCGCCTCGAAGGCGTCGAAACGCAGGAGCGGATTGAGCCATATAAGCCGCCGGCAGGAGCGTTGCAGGCGGTCCATCTCGAAGGCGAGGTCGCGCGTCACCTCCCGCTCCAGGCCGTCGGTGAAGAGGAGCACGATGGCGCCCTGCCCCAGCACCCGACGCGACCACAGGCGGTTGAAGGCGGCGAGGCAATGGGCGATGCGCGTGCCGCCCTCCCAGTCCTTGACCAGGGCGGAGGCGCGCGCCATCGCCTCGTCCGGGTCGCGCGCCCGCAATTCGCGCGTGACGTTGGTGAGCCGGGTCGCGAAGACGAAGCTCGACACACGCCGCCGCTTCTCCGCGAGTGCATGCAGGAAATGCAGGAAGAGGCGGCTGTATTCCGCCATCGAGCCAGAGATATCGACGAGGGCGACGACCGGCGGGTGTTTCTCGGCATGTTCGCGGAAGGCAAGCTCGATCAGTGCTCCGCCGGTGCGCAGGCTGCGGCGGAAGCTGCGGCGCGCGTCGATGCGGCTGCCCGTTGCCGCCGCGAGATAGCGGCGCACCGGTACCCGGTCGTCCGGCAGTGACAGTTCCGCCACGAGCCGCTTGGCGGCGGCGATCTCCGCCGCCGTCATCTGGGCGAAGTCCTTGCCCTGCAGGAGCTCGCGGTCCGAGACGGTGAGGCGCGCTGAAAATTCCACCGTCTCGCGCGACTTCTCCGGCTCGCGCGCCCCCGTCGGGAAGGCCTCGGCAACACGCGCCGCGCCGGCCTGCGGCCTGTCGGCAGGCCGCTCGAAACCCGGCGCGATCGGCGACATCATGGCGATGAGCTTTTCGAGGAGGGCCCGTCTGCGCCAGAAGATGCGGAAGGCCTGGTCGAAGATGACGCTGTGCTCGTGCCGCTTCACGAAGACCGCGTGCAGCGTCCAGTAGAAGTCCTCGCGCGTGCCGATGGCCGCCGCCTCGACCGCCGCAACGGCGTCGACCACCGCGCCCGGCCCGACCGGCAGCCCCGCCGCCCTGAGCGCACGGGCAAAATAGGCGATGTTTTCGGGAAGCCTGCCCTCGCCCGCGGTCATCATCCCCGCCTCACCCCGTCACGGCCGGCCCCACACCGGCCCTCGATTCCCCGCAGCCGCCCGTTACGACGTCCTTTGTCCTCCCTTTCGATGTCATGGCCGGGTCAAGCCCGGCCCAGACAGAGGGGGTTCGCTCCCCCTGTGCCAGAACGCATCTCCCACCTGTCACATGTTCAGGTCCTCGCACAAATCTCTCCACGCCGGATTCATGTCGAAGATCAGCTTTGTTTTCGAGGCGCGTGACCAGTGCTTGAGATTGCACTCTCTCTGAATAGCGTCCCGCATGTCCGGATAATTCTCGTAGTAGACAAGTCTGTCGATGCCATAACGCTGTGCATGTTCACTGCCTCGGCCTTCCTTGCGCTCCCACACGCGGCGAGAGAGATCATTTGTCACGCCCACGTACAGAGCGCCGCCGGGACGACTGGAACGAATATAGACCCAACAGTTTTCGTTATCGCACCCGAAAATTCCTGTAGTCCTATGAGCCTACTCCTCCCCCAGATCATTCCGGACGCACGAAGCTTGGCCTATCGGCGTGGCAGGGATAACTCGGCCACCCAGACCCCTCATGCTCGGCGCTGCAGATTCCTCGGCTGAGGCCCTTCAAGTTGGGATCGTCCGTCAAGGGAAGCTGCGACGACAACCGTGCCCCCCCTCACTCCGCCGCCCTGAGGCTCGCGTGGATCGCGTCGAGCATCTCCTTGGCCTTCGTGCCCTGCATCTTCTGGATGTCGTCCTGGTATTTCAGGAGCACGCCGAGCGTGTCGGAGACAAGAGTCGGGTCGAGTGCCACGGCGTCAAGTTCGACGAGGGCCGAGGCCCAGTCGAGTGTCTCCGCCACCCCCGGCACCTTGAAGAGCTCCTCCTTGCGGATGGCCTGGACGAAGGCGACGATCTCCTTTGACAGCCGGGCGGGCGCCGCCGGCACCTTGGCCTTGAGGATGGCGAGCTCGCGGGTGGCGTTCGGGTAATCTACCCAGTGATAGAGGCAACGGCGCTTCAGCGCATCATGGATCTCGCGCGTGCGGTTCGAGGTGATGATGACAAGGGGCGGATGTTCCGCCCTGATGGTGCCAAGCTCGGGCACCGTTACCTGGAAATCGGCGAGCACTTCGAGAAGGAAGGCTTCGAAGGCTTCATCCGTGCGGTCGAGCTCGTCGATGAGCAGCACGGGCGCGCCGGCCGTGTCGGGTTCGAGCGCCTGCAAGAGCGGCCGGCGCGTCAGGTAGCGCTCGGAGAAGACATCGGCCTCCAGCACCTCGCGGTCGACCGTTCCCGCCACCTCGGCGAGGCGGATCGCCATCATCTGAGCGGCATAGTTCCACTCGTAGACGGCGGAGGCGACGTCGAGCCCCTCGTAGCACTGCAGGCGGATGAGCTTGCGGCCGAGGGAGGCGGCGAGCACCTTGGCGATCTCGGTCTTGCCGACGCCCGCCTCTCCTTCGAGGAACAGTGGCCGCCCCATTTTCAGCGACAGAAACAGCACCGTCGCGAGCGGCCTGTCGGCCACGTAGCCCGCCGATTTGAGGAGGGCGAGAGTCGCGTCGATCGACGCGGGAAGTTGAGCCGGCTGGAACATGCAAGTCGAGTCTAGACCATTTTCCGTCGCAGTAGACACCGCCCCAGCGGGGAAACGAAGACCCGCACCCGGCAAAGATGCCGTTCATTCCAGTCCGTCGGACAGGTCCTCGGATTCGAGGAGGCCGGACGGCGTTCGACCTCACCGCTCGCGGCAACGAAGCCCCGGCATCGTCAGCCCGCCTCGTCATGGCCGGGCTCGTCCCGGCCATGACGAGAACGCCCCTGGGGCGGGGCCACGGGACATCTCGCGAGGTCGCGAAAGTCGCCCCGCCGTGTTCAGGCCTTGCCCGTCGCGTTGGCCACTGCGCGCCGCGCCATCACACCGATGAGATGAGCGCGGTAGTCGGCGTCGGCGTGGATGTCGCTGTTGAGCCCTTTCGACGGAACCTTGATGCCTTCGAGCGATTTCGGCGAGAAGCGCGCCTTCAGCGCCTCCTCCATCGCCCCCACGCGGAACACCCCGTCGGCGCCCGCCCCCGTCACCGCAACACGCACCTCCGCCCCGCGCTTGGCGACGAAGACACCGACGAGCGCATAGCGCGACGCCGGGTTGGGGAACTTCATGTAGGCGGCCTTCGACGGCAGCGGGAACGAAACCCTGGTGATGATCTCGCCCTCCTCGAGCGCCGTCTCGAAGAGGCCGGTGAAGAACTCCTCGGCCGGGACCTTGCGCTTGTTGGTAATGATCGTCGCCCCGAGTGCGATGCAGGCGGCGGGATAATCCGCCGCCGGATCGTTGTTGGCGATCGACCCGCCGATGGTGCCGCGGTTGCGCACCTGAGGGTCGCCAATCTGATCGGCGAGTTCGGCAAGCGCCGGAATGGCCTCCTGCACGATGGGGCTCTCCGCGACGTCGGCATGGCGCGTCATGGCGCCGATGACGACCGCCCGCCCCTTGCGCTCGATCCCGGCGAGCTCGGCGATCCCGTTGAGGTCGATGATGTTGGCGGGTGCCGCGAGCCGCTGCTTCATCGTGGGCAGGAGCGTGTGCCCGCCGGCCAGAAGCTTCGCGTCCTCCACCTTGGCGAGAAGGTTCACCGCTTGCCTGAGGCTCTTGGGGCGATGATAGTCGAAGGCGTACATGTCGTGTCCTCCGTCGTCCCGGCCGCGTCGGGCAGTCCCGGGACCGTGGTTTCGATTGCCCTGCCGCCCCGGGGGGTGCCCCCGGGGACGGCGATGCGCACCGTCACTCAGCCGCCATGCGTTGTGCCGCCTTCTGGCAGGCGCGCCACACGACCTGCGGCGTCGCGGGCATGGCGACGTCCTCGTGGCCGACGGCATCGGTGATGGCGTTGATGACGGCAGCCGGCGCGGCGATGGCGCCCGCCTCGCCGCAGCCCTTGATGCCGAGCGGGTTCGACGGGCACGGCGTCGTCGTCATGCCCACCGTGAAGGAGGGCAGGTCGCCGGCGCGCGGCATGCAGTAGTCCATGAAACTCGCCGTCACGAGCTGGCCGTTCTCGTCGTAGCGCGCGCCCTCGAGCAGGGCCTGGCCGATGCCCTGGGCGACGCCGCCGTGCACCTGGCCTTCGACGATCATCGGATTGATGACCGTGCCGAAGTCGTCCACCGCCGTCCAACGCTCGATCGTCGTCACGCCCGTCTGCGGGTCGACTTCGACCTCGCAGATGTGCATCCCTGCCGGGAAGGTGAAGTTGGTCGGGTCGTAGAACGCGCCCTCCTTCAGGCCCGGCTCCAGGTCCTGGCCGGAGAACTTGTGGGCGATGTAGGCCTGCAGCGCCACGTCGCCGAAGCCGAGCGCCTTGTCCGTGCCGGCGACCGTGAACTTTCCGTCCTTGAACTCGATGTCGCCCTCGGAGGCCTCGAGAACGTGGGCGGCCACCTTCTTGCCCTTGGCGATTACCTTGTCGATCGCCTTGGCGATGGCCGCCATGCCGACCGCGCCCGAGCGCGAGCCGTAGGTGCCCATGCCGAACTGCACCTTGTCGGTGTCGCCGTGGATCACCGTCACGTGCTCGATGGGAATGCCGAGGCGATCCGACACGAGCTGGGCAAAGGTCGTCTCGTGGCCCTGGCCGTGGCTGTGGGAGCCGGTGAGAATCTCGACCGAGCCCGTGGGATTGACCCGTACCTCCGCCGATTCCCACAGGCCGACGCCTGCGCCGAGCGAGCCGACCGCCTGCGAGGGCGCGATGCCGCAAGCCTCGATGTAGGAGGAGAAGCCGATGCCCCGAAGTCTGCCGCGCCGGGCGCTCTCGCGCTTCCTCTTGGCGAAGTTCTGGTAGTCGGCGAGTTCGAGCGCCTTGTCGAGCGAGGCGTGGTAGTTGCCGATGTCATAATTCATGATCACCGGCGTCTGGTGGGGGAACTTCTTGATGTAGTTGCGCTTGCGCAGCGCGGCGGGATCAAGCCCCATCTCACGCGCCGCCACCTCCACGAGCCGTTCGACGACGAAGGTCGCCTCCGGGCGACCGGCGCCGCGATAGGCGTCGACGGGAGCGGTATTGGTGTAGACCCCGTCCACCTCGCAGTAGATCGCCGGAATGTCGTACTGCCCGGAGAGCAGCGGCGCATAGAGATAGGTGGGCACCGAGGAGGCAAAGGTGGAAAGATAGGCGCCAAGATTGGCGATGGTCTTCACCCTGAGCCCGAGGATCCGGCCCCTGTCGTCGAGCGCCAGCTCGGCACGGGTGACGTGGTCGCGTCCGTGGGCGTCGGCGAGGAAGGACTCGCTGCGCTCGGCCGTCCACTTCACCGGCCGCCCGACCTTCTTCGCCGCCCAGGTGCAGACGGTTTCCTCGGCATAGATGAAGATCTTCGAGCCGAAGCCGCCGCCGACATCCGGCGCGATGACGCGCAGCTTGTGCTCCGGCGCGATGCCGACGAAGGCCGAGAGCACGAGCCGCGCCACGTGCGGGTTCTGGCTCGTGGTGTAGAGAGTATAGGCGTCGGTGCCGGGATCATATTCGCCGATCGCCGCGCGCGGCTCGATGGCGTTGGGGATGAGGCGGTTGTTGACGAGGTCGAGCCTCGTCACATGCTTGGCCTGCTTGAAGGCAGCATCCGTCGCCGCCTTGTCGCCGAGATGCCACTGGTAGACGGTGTTGTCGGACGAGACGTCGTGCACCTGCGGCGCGCCGTTCTTCTGCGCCGCCGCGGGGTCCACCACGGCCTTCAGCTCCGCATAGTCCACCTTGACGGCTTCCGCCGCATCCTTCGCCTGGGCGAGGCTCTCGGCGACGACAACGGCGACGTGATCGCCGACGTAGCGCACCTTGCCCTGTGCCAGCGCCGGGTGCGGCCCGGCCTTCATGGGCGAACCGTCCTTGGAGTGGATCATCCAGCCGCAGATGAGTCCGCCGATCTTGTCGGCGGCAAGGTCATCGCCCGTCAGGACGGCGATGACGCCCGGCATGGCGAGCGCCGCCTTGGCGTCGATCTTCTTGATCGTGGCATGCGCGTGCGGCGACCGCAGGAAATAGGCATAGGCCTGGCCGGGCCGGTTGATGTCGTCGGTGTACTGCCCCTTGCCGGTGATGAACCGCTGATCTTCCTTGCGGCGCACGGCAGCGCCGATACCCGTCGCGCTCATCGCTTCCTCCCGAGAAGCTCTTGAGAAGCTCTTGGTGGCGTTCCGGCTGCGGTTGCTCGCCCGCTCGCTTCGGGAACGCACCAGTGTCGCATCGAACGAAGCCGGCAGGAGATCGCCCGCCGGCATGACGGGAGCGGCTATTCGGCCGCCTTCTTCAGCGGTTCTCCGCCCTTCATGGCCTGTGCGCCGGCTGCAACGGCCCGGACGATGTTGTGGTAGCCGGTGCAGCGGCAGATGTTGCCCTCGAGCTCCTCGCGGATGGTGTGCTCGTCGAGGTCGTGGCCCTTGCGCCGCACGATGTCGATGGCGGACATGATCATGCCCGGCGTACAGAAGCCGCATTGCAGGCCGTGGTTGTCGCGAAACGCCTCCTGCATGGGATGCAGCCGGCCGTCCTTCGCAAGGCCTTCGATGGTGACGACCTCGGCGCCGTCGCAGGTCAGCGCCAGCGTGGTGCAGCTCTTCACCGCGCGGCCGTCGAGATGGACGACGCAGGCGCCGCACTGACTCGTGTCGCAGCCGACATGGGTGCCCGTCAGACGCAGATGCTCACGCAGGAACTGAACGAGCAGCGTGCGCGGCTCCACATCGGCCGACACATGCTTGCCGTTCACCGTCATCGATACGGTGGCCATGGGATTTCCTCCAAGGCTGGCTGGCACGCCTCCGTGCCGCCTTGTTGCGACGACCGCTCGCGGCGGCATCGGACACGCTTCCAGGGCGGAGGGGCCTTCCCTGGAATTGGTCGAAATTCAGTCTGGACCCGGCGGAATCAGGGGTCAAGCGGCGGATGCGCCCCGGCGACACGCGAATTGGCCCTGATTTTGCGCCGAAAGCGAGACTATACACCTCACCCGATTGGAGCCCCCGAGACGGTCGCTACGGAGGGGGCCGGCCTCACGTCGAAAAAGCCAATCAAATCCGAGCCTCGCGGCGCCCGTCCCTGCCCGGCGGCCCAAGGCTACGGGCCGGGTTGCGGAAGGCGTCGTGCCGCAGGGCCCCCTGCTCCCATCGCAATGCTCCTCTCCGCCGGGAGAAGGGCCTCAGCGCCTCTCGACCAGGTCGACGCGGATACGGCGATTCCTCTGACCCTTGTTGTCGATCTTCAGGATCCTGACCGGGCGCGCCTGTCCGGTGGAGCCGAGATGCGTCCCCCCGCACGCCTGCCGGTCGAGCCCCACGATCTCGATGATGCGCACCCGGCCGTCGTCCCCCGCGGTGGGGTCACAGCCCTGCTGCGGAAGAGGCCGGGTTGGGCGGCGGCGGCCTCCCAGAGCATGCTGCCGGCGCGAACGGTGAAATCCTGCCGGATGGCGTCATTGACCGGGCCTCCGAGGGCGCGCAGCCGATCATTGTCCGCGCCGGGCAGATCGAAATCGACGCGGAAGGTGCCGTCCGCCGCGAGCTGGGCGCCCGTGAGAAGCGCCCCGCCGAAATCGCGGAAGACGATGCTGTTGACGATGTGGGCAAGTGTGTGCAGCTCGCACATGAGGCTGCGGAAGGCCGGGTCCACGCGTGCGAGCACCCGCCCGTGGAGCTCGGCACTGCCGGGAAAACCATGCCAGATCCCGCGCGCCTCGCAGACAAGGCTCTCGACCGGCAGTTCGCCGCCGGACCGGACGATCGTCCCGTGGTCGCGGAGCTGGCCGCCGCCGCCGGGGAAGAACGGCGATCGGGCGGCGCGGACGCGTCGCGCCCGCCTCGCATCGAGGCCGGCGGCAAGACCTTCATCGCCGGCGGCGAATGGCGATGATCAGGACGCTTCCGCCGGGTTCACGATCTTGGCGAAGTTGCCGAAGAACTCGTCGGCATACTTCTTGGCGACGCCGTTGATCAGGCGGCCGCCGAGCTGGGCGATCTTGCCGCCGATCTGCGCCTCGACGTCGTAGCTGAGCTTCGTACCTTCCGCCTCGTCCTCGAGGCGCACCTTGGCGCCGCCCTTGGCGAAGCCGGCGACGCCCCCCTCGCCCTCCCCCGCGATGGTATAGCCATTCGGCGCATCGATGTCGGAGAGCTCGACCTTACCCCGGAAGGTCGCCTTGACCGGACCAACCTTGGCCTTGACGACAGCGCGAAAGCCCGTGTCGCTCGTTTTCTCCAATTCCTGACAACCTGGGATGCAGGCCTTCAGCACATCGGGATCGTTGAGCTTCTCCCAGACCGTCGCGCGGTCGGCAGGAAGCACGAATTCGCCCGTCATCGTCATGGCCATGACGTCATCCTCCGTCGATGCATGGTGGCCCCGCTTCAGCGTCGTTGCCCGCCGGCCGTTCGCCGCTAATGTACGCGACCGTGGCCGGTCGGCCAGCCCCGCCCGTCGAGGGCGCGCCACGACAAGGAAGGACAGGGTACGCTCATGGGAAGCCCGGCGTCGACGCTGGTCATTGGCGGCGAGACTTTCAACATCCAGATCGACGGTGCCGACTGCGCGCCCGTCCTGATGCTCTCGAACTCGCTTGGGACCGACCTTTCCATGTGGGATGCGCAGGTGGCCGAATGGGCGCGGCATTTCCGCGTGCTGCGCTATGACTCGCGCGGTCACGGCAAGAGCACGGCGCCCGATCGGCCCTATTCCATCGCCGAGCTCGGCCGGGATGCGCTCAACATCCTCGATGCTCTGGGCATCGCGAAGGCCCACTGGTGCGGCCTGTCGAAGGGCGGCATGGTCGGCATGTGGCTCGCCACCCATGCGCCCGAGCGGTTCGGTCGCGTCGTGCTCGCCAACACCTCCGCCCACATGGGTCCGCCCGACCTCTGGAACGGGCGCATCCGCACCGTCCGGAAGGACGGCATGGCGGGTGTCGTCGACGCCATCATCGAGCGCTGGTTCACCCCTGGCTACAGGGCGCAGGCCCCGGCGGCGCTCGCGGCCGTGCGTCAGGTGATTCTCGCCACGCCGCCGCACGGATACGCCGGCTGCTGCTCGGCGATTCGCGACATGGACCAGCGCGAGGCGATCCGCGCCATCGCGTTGCCGACGCTGGTCATCGTCGGCTCGGCCGATCCCGCGACGCCTCCGGCGGTCGGCGAGCTGATCCGCGAGCGCATCGCCAATTCGCAGCTCGTGACGCTCGAGGCAGCCCACCTGTCCAACCTCGAACAGCCGGAAGCCTTCACGCAGGCGGTCCTGCGGTTTCTCAAGGGCTGACACGCCTCCGGGCGACCGAACGGGGATGTAGGATGAAAGACGAGGACCGTTACGCCCAGGGAATGACGGTGCGCCGAGCGGTGCTCGGCGACGCCTGGGTCGACCGGGCGAATGCCCGGCGCAATGCCTTCAATACCGACTTCCAGGATTTCATCACCCGCTATGCCTGGGGGGACATCTGGTCGAGGCCCGGGCTCGACCGCAGGACGCGCTCGGTCATCGTCCTGTCGGTCACGACCGCCCTGCGCCATTGGGACGAATTCCGCATCCACGTGCGCGGCGCCCTCAACAACGGGCTGACCCGCGACGAGATCAAGGAAATCCTCCTGCAGTCGGCGATCTACGCGGGCGTGCCCGCAGCCAACCATGCCTTCAAGGAGGCGGAAGCCGTCTTTGCCGAGATCGACGCCGACCGGTGAGCCTGGCGCCGGCGAGGAAGCTGGCCGGCCGCCGCGTCATCATCGCCCGCCGCGGCGGCCCTCGCGGAACTCCTGCGGCGTGAGCCCGGCGTGCTTGCGGAAGAAACGGGAGAAGTGGGACGGGTCGGCGAAGCCGAGATCATAGGCGATCTCGGAGGCCGCAAGCGTGGTGAAGACGAGCTGGCGCTTCGCCTCGGTGAGCAGCCGGTGGCGGATGAGATGCCCCACCGTGACGCCGGCGATGCGCTTGACATGGTCGTTCAGCCGGTCTGGCGTCATGGCGAGGCGCGCGGCATAGAAGCCGATCTGCCGCTCGTGGCGGTAGTGGTCCTCGATGAGGCCCTTCAGCTGATCGACGACGGGATGGCTGCGTTCGACCGGCGCCTGTGCGCCCGTGCTGCGCGAGCGCGCCGCAGCGAGCTTCAGCCGGCCGACCTCGATGGCGATGAGCGTCACGAGCGCCCGCATGGCAAGGGCATGGCCCTCGCGCGCCAGGAAGCGCTCGTCGTGCAGGTCCCGGATGAGGCCACACAGCCGGTCGGCATCCCTTGGGTCGTGCAGTTCGAGAACCGGCTCGGCCGCCGCCGCGATGAGGCGCTCGTAGGCATTGCCGCGGGCTTCGGCGGCGCCGCGCACCACATCCTCCGTGAAGCTTGCGATGTGGCCGACCGTGCCCGGAGTGAAACGGAAACCGTGGACGACGAGCGGGGGGACGAGAAGGACGCAGGGCGCCGCGAAGACGTGTTCGCTCTCTTCGTAGGTGGCGGTGCCGCCGCCCTCGGTAAGGATAAGCACCTGGAACAGATGCCGGTGGCGGTGGGGCGCGATGATCCAGTTGTGGCGCGACGAACGGGCGACGATCGTCTCGACGTGGATGAAGTCGAAGACCTCATCGTCGGTGTCCTCGCCGTAGAGATGAAACTGGGGCACGCCCATCGTCATCGGCGCCGCTCGCCCTGCGTCTGCTGAATGCCGTGCTCCGCCGGCGAGGCCCGCACGCGCCTCAGAGCCGGCGATAGCCGCGGTCCTTATAAAGGAGCGCTGGCGATCCGCCACCGATCCTGATCGCCAGAACCTCGCCGATGAAGACCCTGTGCGTTGCAATGCTCCTCGCCTCGACGAGGCGGCAGTCGAGCGACGCGAGCGCGCTGCCAAGCGCCGGCGAGCCCGTGTCGAGCAGCCGCCACTGGCCGACCGAGAAACGATCCTCGCCGTGGAGGCCCGTGCGGCCAGCGAAGACGTCAGCGATGTCTTCGTCGCCGCTCGCCAGCGTGTTGACGCAGAACACGCCGTTCGCCTCCAGGATCGGCAGGATGCGGCTCGTCCCGTTGAGGCAGACGAGGACCGTGGGCGGGGCGTCGGAAACGGCGGTGAACGACGTCGCCGTGAAGCCGGCCCGGCCTGCGGCGCCGCCGGTCGTAACGATGTGCACGGCTCCCGCGATGCGGCTCATGGCCTCGCGAAACACCGGCGAGGTCGGCGGCTCCTCGCCCGGCTTGCGGGGGGCATGGCCGAACTGTTCGTCGCTGTTGGGGATGATCCGGTCGAGCATGCTTACTCCCGCCGCGCCTGCCCGCGGGGGCGGCAGCCGTGGCCCTCATATGGCGGTCCGCCAGGCACGAAGCAACCGGACCGACAGGCGACAGACGCGCCCGGCGCGCCTTGCGGGACCTCGCCCCGGCGCGAACCCGGATCAGCAGGTCACAATGCCACGATAGCCGCCTTGATGCCGTCTCGCACATGCGCGACGAGGGCGTCAGAGGCGGCCTCGGCACCTCCTGGATCGCCGGCGGCGACCGCTTCCAGGACCGCCGCATGATATCGCGCAGCAGTCTTCAGGTCCTCGTCCCTGCGGAAGTAGAACCAGGCGCGGCGGGCCATCGACTCGAGCGGCGCCAGCGCGCGCACGGCAAACGGGTTCCCCGCGATCTCGCCGAGCAGCCGGTCGATACCCCTGTCGAGCTGCATGTAGCGCTCGAGATCGCCCGCTGCCGCCGCTGCCTCGATGTCGGCCGCGAGCTTGCGCAGCGCGGCACGGGTCGAACCGGTCGCGCGCCGCGCCGCCGCGCCGGCGACGAGGCGCTCGAGCACGGCCCTCGTGTCGAGGGCGAGCAGCACGTCGAGTGGGTTGATGGCGGCCACCGCGATCCCCTTGCGCGGAAAGACCACGATCAGACCGTCGGCGACGAGGCGCTGCAAGGCTTCGCGCACCGGCGTGCGGCCGAGCCCGACGCGCTGGGCGAGCTCCTGCTCGGTCAATCGCGCGCCGGGGGCGAGTTCGAGGCGCACGATCCGATCCTCGATCAACCGGTAGGCCTTCTCCGACAGGGTCTCGGCAGCGGCTGCCGCTTCCCCTTCGACGGATGCTTCTGTCAGCTCGCCCGTATCGACCATTCCCTTGCAATCCCTCGCGCCCCACTCCACCGAAGCGCCGGACCGGCGGAAGGCGGCCCCGCTCCGCTGCGAGCCGCAGTGATCCATCAGCCACCGCGGCGACGCAATTGACGCCCGCTGCCGGACATGTAATATATCACAAATATTCCAACAAGGGAGGCAGGCATGGCCGTGGCCGATTGGCGGGGCGTCTTCCCCGCAGTGACGAGCAAGTTCACGGACGATGATCGGCTCGACATCGCCGAGATGGAGCGCTGTTTCGCCCTGCAGCTCGAGGCCGGCGTGCACGGCCTCATCGTCTGCGGGTCGCTCGGCGAAGCCTCCACGCTCGATGCCAGCGAGAAGATCGAGGTGCTGAAGACGGCAATCCGTGTCGCCACCGGCCGCGTGCCGGTGCTGTGCACCGTCGTCGAGGGCTCGACGCGACGCGCCGCGGCGCTGGCGGAAGCGGCGGCCACGGCCGGCGCGGCGGGCCTCATGGTACTGCCGGGCGTGCCCTATCGTTCGGACCGCCGCGAGACCCTCGCGCACTATCGCGCCGTGGCGAAGGCCGCCGGCCTGCCGGTGATGATCTACAACAACCCGGTGAGCTACGGCGTCGACATCACGCCGGAGATGCTCGGCGAGCTCGCCGCCGATCCGCTCTTCGTCGCGGTGAAGGAATCCTCCGATGACGTGCGCCGCGTGACGAAGATCATCAATGCCTGCGGCGATCGCTACCGTATCTTCTCCGGCGTCGACAATCTCGCCCTGGAGAGCCTCGCGCTCGGCGCCCACGGCTGGGTAGCCGGTCTCGTCTGCGCCTTCCCGGCCGAGACGGTCGCGATCTACGAGCTTGCGGTGGCCGGGCGGATCGCGGAAGCTGCCGCCATCTACCGGTGGTACCAACCGCTCCTCGATCTCGACGTGTCCGCGAAGCTCGTCCAGAACATCAAGCTCGTCGAGGCCCTGGTCATCGGCTCGAACGACCGTTGCCGCGCCCCGCGCCTGCCGCTCGCAGGCGAGGAACGGGCGGCGGTGGAGGCTGTCGTGAAGCGGGCGCTCGCCACACGGCCCGCGCTGGCGGCTCCCCGCCTGGCGGCGAGGGCCTGACCATGAAGGTCGCGGTCGTTGGCGCCGGCATCGTCGGAGCGACCGCAGCCCACGCGCTGCTCGACGAGGGCCACGACGTCCTCGTCGTCGATCGCGAAGGGCCGGCCGCCGGCCCTTCCGGCGGCAACGCCGGCTGGATCGCGTATACCGACATCCTGCCCATCGCCTCGCCGAAGATCCTGCGGCAGGTGCCGCGCTTCCTCGTCGATCCGCTGGGCCCCCTCGCCATCCGGCCGGGTTATCTCCTGCCGCTTCTGCCCTGGCTCGCGCGTTTCGTCGCGGCAGCCCGCCCCGCGGCCTACGAGCGCAGCATCACCGCCATTGCCGCCCTGCAGGCGCTCGCCCTGCCGGCCTGGACGAGGCTCGCCGGCCAGCTCGGCTGCGAGGCCCTCATCCACCGCCGCGGCGGTCTTTATGTCTACGACGATCCGGCGGCCTTCGCCCGGGCCGACAGGCTGGCGGCGCGCCAGCGCGAGCTCGGCATCACGGTCGAGCGCCTCGGCGCCCCCGACCTGCGCCGGATGGAACCCGGCCTGTCGCAGAGCGTTGTAGGCGCCTTCCTCCATCCCGACATCGCGCACGTCTCGGATCCGCGTCAGTTGACGACGGCGGTATTCGAGGCAGCCCTGGCGCGCGGAGCACATTTCCTGCGGCGACAGGTAACGAACGTCGCCGTCGGCGGCGGGTTGCGGCTCGCCTGCGACGGCGCCGACGCGATCTCGGTCGATGCCGTCGTGCTTGCCGCCGGCGCCTGGTCGAAACCGCTCGCGGCCTCGCTGGGCGACCGCATCCCGCTCGATACGGAGCGCGGCTACAACGTCAGCTTCCCGGGGGTGACGGGCCTTGTCGGCCGGCCCATCGCCTTCGAGGGGCACGGCTTCGTCGCCACACCGCTCGACACCGGCTTTCGCGTCGGCGGGGCGGTCGAATTCGGCGGGCTCTCGGCCCCTCCGAACCACGCCCGCACGCGGGCGATCCACGCCAAGGCAAGGCGCTTCCTGCCGGCCCTGCCCGATTTCGAGGTCGGCAGCGTCTGGATGGGCTTTCGCCCCTCGATCCCCGATTCGCTGCCCGTGATCGGCCGTGCCAGGACGAGCCCGAAGATCGTCTACGCCTTCGGCCACGGACACTATGGGCTCACCCAGTCGGCCGCGACGGCACGCCTCGTCGCCGATCTCCTCGCCGACCGGCAGAGCCCCATCGATCTTGCCCCCTATCGCCCCGACAGGTTCTGAGACCCGAGGTTCCGAGGCCCATGGCGACCCACACCTTCTTCTGCATCGACGGTCACACCTGCGGCAATCCGGTGCGCGTCGTCGCCGGCGGCGGGCCGCGGCTCGAAGGCCGCACCATGAGCGAGAAGCGGGCCCACTTCCTCGCCGAATACGACTGGATCCGCACCGGCCTCATGTTCGAGCCGCGCGGGCACGACATGATGTCGGGCGCCATCCTCTATCCGCCGACGCGGGAGGACTGCGATGTCGCCTTCCTGTTCATCGAGACCTCGGGCTGCCTGCCCATGTGCGGCCACGGCACCATCGGCACGGTGACCATGGCGCTGGAGCGTGGCCTCGTGCAGCCGCGCGAGCCTGGCGTCCTGCGCATCGACACGCCGGCCGGCCTCGTCGAGGCCCGCTATGAACAGAACGGGCCCTTCGTCGAGCGCGTGCGCATCACCAATGTGCCATCCTTCCTCTATGCCCGCGGCCTGGAGGCGGAGGTGGAAGGGCTCGGCAGGCTGACGGTTGACGTCGCCTACGGCGGCAACTTCTATGCCATCGTGGAGCCCCAGGAGGCCTTCACCGACATCGCCGACGTGGAACCCTCGGACATCCTGCGCTGGAGTCCCAGGGTGCGCGCCGCCTTCCGCGACAAGTACGATTTCGTTCACCCGGAGAACCCGGCGATCCGGGGCCTCTCGCACGTGCTCTGGACCGGGAGGCCACAGAGCCCCGAAGCGCATGCGCGCAACGCCGTGTTCTATGGCGACAAGGCCATCGACCGCTCGCCCTGCGGCACGGGCACGTCGGCGCGCATGGCCCAGTGGGCAGCTCTCGGAAAATTGAAGGTGGGCGACAGCTTCATCCATGAGAGCATCATCGGCACCATGTTTCGAGGCCGGGTGGAGGCCGAGACCACGGTCGGCAACTTCTCCGCCGTTGTGCCCTCGATCGAAGGCTGGGCGCGCATGACCGGCTACAACACGATCTTCATCGACGACCGCGACCCCCTCGCACACGGCTTCCAGGTGAAGGACAGGGGATGAACGCCCCGATCGTCGAACTGCAGCTTTGCCCGCAAGGGCCATCCAGCGCGCAATATTCGATCGGAATGACGGCCATGGAGGCGCCATTGGTTGCTTTTTGACGGGAGTATGGCGGTCGACGATTGTCTTCGTCGATCTCGGTTGATATGGGGACGGAACATAGGTCCATGCTTGTTCTGCATAGGTGCTTTCGCCGGCACCTGGCGGGCCAAACAAACAAAATGCGAGCTGGATCACAGAGGGTGAGCGGTCATAATGGAAGTATTCGCGCAGCAGCTCATCAATGGGCTGACGCTGGGCTCGATCTATGGGCTCATCGCCATCGGCTATACGATGGTTTTCGGCATCATCGGCATGGTGAACTTCGCCCACGGTGATGTCTTCATGCTCAGCGCATTCATCGCGCTGATCTTCTTCCTTATACTGACGACATGGCTGGGGATTAGTTCGGTCGCCCTGGCGTTGCTGCTGGTGCTCGTCATCGGCATGCTGCTGACGTCGCTGTGGGGATGGGCGATCGAGCGCGTGGCCTACCGGCCGCTGCGCGGCTCCTTCCGCCTCGCGCCGCTGATCTCGGCCATCGGCGTGTCGATCTTCCTGTCGAACTTCGTGCAGGTGGCGCAGGGCGCCCGCAACAAGCCGATCCCGCCGATGGTGCGCGACGTCGTCGTGCTCTTCGAGCGCGACGGCTATGCGGTGGCGCTGTCCTACAAGCAGATCATCATCATGGTGACGACGGCAGCGTTGCTCGCGGCCTTCTGGTACGTGGTGCAGAAGACGCCGCTCGGCCGTGCCCAGCGCGCCTGCGAGCAGGACCGCAAGATGGCGGCGCTGCTCGGCATCGACGTCGACAAGACCATCTCGATGACCTTCGTGATGGGTGCGGCCCTCGCCGCCGTCGCCGGCACGATGTACCTCCTCTACTACGGCGTGGTGAGCTTCAACGACGGCTTCGTGCCCGGCGTGAAGGCCTTCACGGCGGCCGTCCTCGGAGGCATCGGCTCGTTGCCCGGCGCCGTGCTCGGCGGCCTCATCATCGGCCTCATCGAGACCCTGTGGTCGGCCTACTTCTCCATCGAATACAAGGACGTCGCGGCTTTCTCGATCCTGGCGATCGTGCTGATCTTCATGCCCTCGGGCATCCTCGGCCGACCCGAAGTCGAAAAAGTCTGAACGTCGGAGCGAGGACACCATCATGAACGCTCCTCAACCGACGACGGCCACGATGACGCAGCAGCGCCCGGCGCCGGCGAACGGCGACTTCACGACCGCCCTGAAGGATGCGGGCTTGGCGACGCTCGTCACGTTCGGTCTGTCGATCCCGATCCTCTCCTTCCGCACGGACCAGAGCCAGGCCAACGAGCTCTACCTGCGCCCGCGCTGGGGGCTTGTGCTCGTCGCTTGCGCCCTCGTCTTCGCGCTCCGGTTCGTGCTGCGGCTCTATGGCGTGCGCTGGGCGGCTGCCAGGCAGGTGGCGCGCTCGCGCAAGGAAGCCATCAGGACGACGACGGAAAAGCCGCGGGGGCTCGCCCACCGACTGCTGGCGCTGGCGGTGCCCGTCTTTCTCGGCGTCGCGCTGGCCTTCCCGCTGCTCTCCTATTTCGCGGCGGGCGGGCTCACCGAGTCGCGCTACTGGGTGGATCTCGGCATCCTGATCCTCACCTATGTCATGCTCGGCTGGGGGCTGAACATCGTGGTGGGCCTCGCGGGCCTGCTCGACCTCGGCTATGTCGCCTTCTATGCGGTCGGCGCCTATTCCTACGCGCTGCTGTCGACGACCTTCGGCCTGTCGTTCTGGATCTGCCTGCCGGTCGCCGGCATCCTCGCCGCCTTCTGGGGCATCCTCCTCGGCTTCCCGGTGCTGCGCCTGAGGGGCGACTATCTCGCCATCGTGACGCTCGCCTTCGGCGAGATCATCCGCCTCGTGCTCATCAACTGGGTGGAGCTGACCAACGGCGGCGCCGGCATCACCTCGATCCCGCGCGTCAGCTTCTTCGGCGTGCCCTTCACCAACGAGGAAGGCGGCTTTGCGAGCCTCTTCGGGCTTGAGTTCAGCCCGATGCACCGGGTGATCTTCCTCTACTATCTCATCCTCGGCCTGGCGCTGCTCACCAATTTCGTCACGCTGCGCCTGCGCCGCCTGCCCGTCGGCCGGGCCTGGGAGGCCCTGCGCGAGGACGAGATCGCCTGCCGCTCGCTCGGCATCAACACCCGCAACACGAAGCTCACGGCCTTCGCGCTCGGCGCCATGTTCGGCGGCATCGCGGGGTCCTTCTTCGCGGTGCGCCAGGGCTTCGTCAGCCCGGAGAGCTTCAACTTCCTCGAGTCGGCGACGATCCTCGCCATCGTCGTGCTCGGCGGCATGGGCTCCCAGGTCGGCGTCGCCGTCGCGGCCGTCCTGATGGTCGGCGGGCCCGAGATGCTGCGCAACCTCGGCTTCCTGAAGGCCGTGTTCGGCGAGGGCTTCGATCCCAACGAGTACCGCCTGCTGCTGTTCGGCCTCGCCATGGTGGCCATGATGGTGTGGCGCCCCCGCGGCCTCATCTCGCACCGCGAGCCGTCGGTCGCGCTCGGCGTGCGCAAGGCGATCTCCGGCGCGCTGGTGAAAGAGGGGCATGGCTGATGCGCTGGCTCGACGATCCCATCCTGGACATGCAGCATCTGACGATGCGCTTCGGCGGCCTCGTCGCTGTCAACGACCTGTCCTTCAAGGCTGCCCGCGGCGACATCACGGCTCTCATCGGGCCGAACGGCGCGGGCAAGACCACGGTCTTCAACTGCATCACCGGCTTCTACAAGCCGACGGAGGGCATGCTCTCCCTGCGGCACGTGGACGGTGCGAGCTTCCTGCTCGAGCGCCTGCCGGGCCATAGCATCGCCTGGAAGGCCAAGGTCGCCCGCACCTTCCAGAACATCCGCCTGTTCTCCGGCATGACGGTGCTCGAGAACCTGCTGGTGGCGCAGCACAACCCGCTGATGATCGCCTCAGGCTTCACCTTCCTCGGCGTGCTCGGCCTGCCGAGCTACACGAAGGCCGAGCGCGCGGCGATGGACAAGGCGAAGTACTGGCTCGACAAGACGGGGCTTCTCGCCCGTGCCGACGATCCGGCCGGCGACCTGCCCTACGGCGCGCAGCGGCGCCTGGAGATCGCGCGGGCCATGTGCACGGAACCCGTGCTCTTGTGCCTCGACGAGCCGGCGGCGGGCCTCAACCCGCGCGAGAGCCACGAATTGAACGAGCTTCTGCTTTCGGTGCGCAAGGACCACGCCACTTCGATCCTCCTCATCGAGCACGACATGTCGGTCGTGATGGAGATCTCCGACCATGTCGTCGTGCTCGACTACGGTACCAAGATCGCGGACGGCACGCCGGCAGAGGTGAAGCACGATCAGAAGGTCATCGCGGCCTATCTCGGCGTCGACGACCGCGATGTCGAGAAGGTCGAGGCGGAGGTCGGCGTATGAGCCTGAGCGACGTGACAATGTCCCCGGCCGGCGGCGCGGCGGCGGCCCGCAGCAGCGCACTGCTCTCCGTTCGGGGCGTGAAGACCTATTACGGCAACATCATCGCGCTGAAGGGCGTCGACCTCGACGTGCATGAAGGCGAGATCGTGACGCTGATCGGCGCCAATGGCGCCGGCAAGTCGACGCTGATGATGACGATCTTCGGCAATCCGCGGGCGCGCGAGGGCACCATCACCTACGCCGGACGCGATATCACGCGGCTGCCCACCCACGAGATCGCGCGGCTCAACATGGCGCAGTCGCCCGAGGGGCGGCGCATCTTCCCGCGCATGACGGTGTTCGAGAACCTGCAGATGGGCGCCGCCGTCAACGGCTTCGCCCATTTCGACGAGGACCTGGAACGCGTCTGCAAGATGTTCCCGCGCCTGAAGGAGCGCCTGCAGCAACGCGGCGGCACGCTCTCGGGCGGCGAGCAGCAGATGCTCGCCATCGCGCGTGCCCTGATGAGCCGCCCGAGGCTCCTGCTTCTCGACGAACCGTCGCTGGGCCTCGCCCCACTCATTGTGCGGCAGATCTTCAGCGTCATCCGCGAGCTCAACGAGAAGGACGGCATGACGATCTTCCTCGTAGAGCAGAACGCCTATCACGCCCTGAAGCTCGCCCATCGCGCCTACGTCATGGTGACGGGCACGATCACGATGTCGGGCACGGGCCGTGAACTCCTGGAGAATCCGCAGGTGCAGGCGGCCTATCTGGAGGGTGGCCGGCACTGAGCCGCCCTCCTCTCCCCTGCGCTCCATCAAAGCTTCGAAGGACGAAACCGATGCAGGGCATTCTCTACGAGGAAAGCTCGATCTGGCTATTCCTCCTCGTCACATGCATCATGGGCGGGTGGGCGGCCTGGACGACGGGGCGCGCGACAGCCCTGGTCTGGGCGCCGGTCTGGCAGTGCGTGATCTATCTGCTCATCCTCGCCGCGGGCGTCCGTTTCATCCATTTCGCCCTGTTCCAGGGCACGCTGCTGTCCCTGCAGTACTATCTGGCCGATGCGCTGGTCGTGCTCATCATCGGTCTCCTCGGCTATCGCTACAAGCGTGCCTCGCAGATGACGACCCAGTATCGCTGGCTCTACCAGCGCACGGGCCCGTTGACCTGGCGCGACCGCCAGGGCGCCTGACCAGGCCTCGGCGGTTCGGGACGGCGCGGGCCGGTTCCGCAACCGTCGGTTCCGCTTGGGCGGCGCGCCGAGCTCGGGGCATCGCCACCGGTCCGCCGGGACCCGACGTAAGGAAAGGCATGCCGTCCTGCCGTAGAGCGATCGTTCTGCGGCAGGGGTGGTCCGCGGCGCCTGAAATAATCGTGCCGCCGATACACATTCTCATCTGCCGCGGCCTCCAGCGATGCAGCACAGGCACAATTCGCAGGTGACTTCGGCAAGAAAAGGCGCAAGAGTAGCGCCCCAAGGCGGGACCACCCGCTGGCCGGACCGAATGAGGTCCGGTGAATACCCAGAGGAGTAACTCATGAGGAAAATGCTGTTGACCGGCATCGCGTTCGGTCTCGGCCTCGCCTTCGCCGGCGCCGCCAACGCGCAGGTGAAGCTCGGCGTCGCCGGGCCGATCACCGGCCCTAACGCGGCCTTCGGCGAGCAGCTCAAGAAGGGCGTCGAGCAGGCGGTGGAAGACATCAACGCCGCCGGCGGCATTCTCGGCCAGAAGATTCAGGTGA
The DNA here is from genome assembly GCF_030067675.1 of Chelatococcus albus. GTDB lineage: Bacteria > Pseudomonadota > Alphaproteobacteria > Rhizobiales > Beijerinckiaceae > Chelatococcus_A > Chelatococcus_A albus. Next base: position 30,487 of record NZ_JASJEV010000005.1, read on the forward strand.
TCGTCGGCGACGACGTGTCCGATCCCAAGCAGGGCGTCTCCGTCGCCAACAAGTTCGTCGGCGATGGCGTGAAGATGGTGGTCGGCCACTTCAACTCGGGCGTCTCCATCCCGGCGTCGGAGGTCTATCAGGAATCCGGCATCGTGCAGATCACACCTGCCTCGACGAACCCCAAGTTCACCGAGCGCGGCATGTGGAACACCTTCCGCACCTGCGGCCGCGACGACCAGCAGGGCATCGTGGCGGGTGAATATCTCGCCAAGAACTTCACCGGCAAGAAGGTGGCGATCGTCCACGACAAGACGCCCTACGGCAAGGGCCTCGCCGACGAGACCCAGAAGGCGATGAACGCCAAGGGCCTCAAGGAAGTGCTGTACGAGGGCATCAACACGGGTGAGAAGGACTATTCCGCGCTCGTGTCCAAGCTGAAGGCGGCCAACGTCGATGTCGTCTACTTCGGTGGCCTGCACACCGAAGCCGGCCTCATCATCCGCCAGATGCGCGACCAGGGCCTGAAGGCTCCGATGATGTCCGGTGACGGCATCGTCTCGAGCGAGTTCGTCTCGATCGCCGGTCCCGGCGCCGAAGGCACGCTGATGACCTTCAGCCCCGATCCGCGCAGGAACCCGAACGCCAAGGATGTCGTCGCCAAGTTCAAGGCGAAGAACTTCGACCCCGAGGCCTACACCCTCTACAGCTATGCGGCTGTCGAGATCCTCAAGCAGGCCGCGGAGCAGGCGAATTCCCTCGACGGCAAGAAGATCTCCGAGGTCATGAAGTCGGGCAAACCGTTCAAGACCGTCATCGGCGACATCGCCTATGACAAGAAGGGCGACATCACGCGTCCGGACTACGTCATGTACGTCTGGAAGAAGGGCGCCGACGGCAAGATCGACTACTCGGGCAACGAGATCCAGTAATCGCGCCGACCGTCCGGCCCGCCGGACAAGCCCGCCTCGGTCTTCCGAGGCGGGCTTTTTCTTTGCCGCGTATCGGCCAGACCCGCGCCCAGCGGGCGACCGCGAAGGACGCGGCCGTCCGGCTGCGCCGGATCGGACATGGGCCCCGTCGTCTCAGGGAGGCGGCCCGTTCGCCTGCACCGGCCGGCGCGAAGCGGGGCGCCGGGTCCCGGCGCGCCTGTCGGCCTCAGCCGAGCTCGCCGAGAGCGGGGAAGGTTTCGAGCAGCCAGAAGGACATCTGCGTCAGGGTACCGGTGAGGAAGGCGATGCCGGTCAGCACGAGCAGCACTCCCATCGCCTTTTCGACCAGCGTCAAGCGCGAGCGCGCCCGCTTGAGGAAGGCGACGAACGGCTTCATCGCCAGCGCTGCGGCCACGAAGGGTACGCCGAGCCCGGCCGAATAGACCGCAAGCAGGGTCGCGCCCTGTGTCACGCTCTCCTCGGAGCCGGCAACAGCAAGAATCGCTGCGAGAATCGGCCCGATGCAGGGCGTCCAGCCGAAGGCGAAGGCAAGCCCCATGACATAGGCGCCGACGAACCCCGCCGGCTTCTCAACGCTCACCCGCGCCTCCCGATAGAGGAAGGAGAGGCGAAAGACCCCGAGGAAATGCAGTCCCATCGCGATGATGACGATGCCGGCGATGGTGCCCAGGAGACCGACGTGCTGGCGGATGGCCTGGCCGAGCACCGAGGCGGTCGCGCCGAGCGCGACGAAGACGGTCGAGAATCCGAGCACGAAGAAGAGCGCCGCGACCAGGGCGCGCTGGTTGACGCCGGCATCCTCCCGGGCGCTGAGCCGATCGAGCGTCGTGCCGGCGAGGTACGACAGATAGGGCGGCACGAGCGGCAGCACGCAGGGGCTGAGAAAGCTCAGAAGGCCCGCGATGGCGGCAGCGGAGTAGGAGATGTTCATCATGACGCTGCCTGTCTAGCGGCCCGGTCGGTGACGCGAAAGGCGGTGGAACGCCGCTTCTCCCTCTTGTGAAGGCGCCGTGCCATCGCGCAGCATCGCCGCATGGCCAGCTTGCGCAATCTCATCACCGACGTGCCCGGCATTCACGTCGGAAATGCCCACGACCCCGCAGCCGCTTCCGGCGTCACCGTGGCGCTGTTCGAGGAGCCCGCCGTCGCATCGGTCGCCGTCCTCGGCGGCGCGCCCGGCGTGCGCGACACGGCTGCCCTCGAACCGGAGATGACGGTCGGGGCGGTAGATGCCATCGTCTTCTCCGGTGGCTCGGCCTTCGGCCTCGACGCCGCAGGCGGCGTCATGAGCGTGCTGTCCATGCGCGGCCGCGGCTTTGCCATCGGCGCCGCGCGTGTTCCCATCGTGCCCCAGGCGATCCTGTTTGACCTCAACAACGGCGGCTTGAAGCCGTGGGCTCACGGGGGCGGCGGCGAGCCGCCGCATCGCCGGCTCGCCGCCGAGGCCGTCGCCGCCGCCGCGCCCGATTTCGCCCTCGGGACAGCCGGGGCGGGCTACGGCGCCACGACCGCCAATCTCAAGGGCGGCCTCGGCACGGCCAGCGCCGTGACGCGGAAGGGACATCTGGTCGGCGCCCTCGTCGCCGTCAATGCGGTGGGCTGCACGACCGTCGGCGACGGCCCGCATTTCTGGGCCGCGCCCTATGAGCGCGACGGCGAGTTCGGCGGCCTCGGCGCTCCGCGGCATGTCCCGGCGTCGGCGCTCGTGCCGCGCTTCAAGGGCGGCCCGGGTGCCAACACGACCATCGCCCTCGTGGCGACCGACGCCATTCTCGACAAGCGTCAGGCGAAGCGCCTTGCGCTCTCCGCGCACGATGGTCTCGCCCGGGCGCTGCGGCCGGCGCATGCCCCGCTCGACGGTGACATCGTCTTCGCGGCCGCCACGGGTCGTCGGCCGATCTCCGACCCGATCTACGATCTCGCCGAGCTCTGCCTCCTGGCCGCGGACGTTCTGGCCCGCGCCTGCGCCCGTGGCGTCTACGAGGCGACGGCCCTTCCCTTCCCGGGCGCCCTGCCGGCCTGGAAGGACCGCTTCGGCCACAGGGGTGGTTGAGAACGCCGGCGAAGCCCTGCCGCTACCGAAGAGGCGGGGAATGGCGCCGGATGACGCAGGTTCTGCAAAAAATCGACAAACCATAGGTATCTCAGTACAAGGCCGGGCATTCCGACACATATAGCGCAATTTTTGCCTTTTTCTGGCCACAACTAGAAAGTTAACCGACCATTAGCGTCAGATTGCAAATAACAACATGACGCTACGTAAAATTCGGCAGGGTTATTATATACATGGAACTTCGAGCAGGGGCGCCAACCGGCGCGACCCGCATCGGCAATCTTTGTCCAATGGACGCAGATCTTGCACGCAGGGCGCGCAAGAATACGCTCGGTGTGCGGTCTGCGCAGCCCCTTCCCGTTGTCGCCCGCGCACTCGTCATCTGCTCCATCCTTGCCGTTGGTTTCGCCGGCACCGTCACGGCGCTGACAGGCACGATCGAGGGTGTCAGGCCGGCCGTTGCGGCGACGCCGCCTCTGGCTCTCACCGTGCCCGAGCCAGTCGTGCAACTGGTCCTGCCCATTCCGGGAATCGAGGAGGCAAAGGTCGAGGAGGAGGCCACAGCCCCCACGCCCGCGACGGTCGAAGAGACCATCGACGCCGTTGCCGCCGCCGCCCTCCCCGCAAGCGACGCCGCGATCGACCGCGCCCCCTACGATGCATTGATCGAGGAGGTGAGCCTGCCTGGCCCGGCTGACCCGGAGCAGGTGCTCACCTTCGGTCCGATGCGCATCAAGCGGGGCCTGGTCGAGACCATCCTCCGGGCAGCGCGCGCCACCGAGACGGATCCGGCCTTGCTCATGGCGATTGCGGACAAGGAATCGAGCTTCGCGACCGCAGTCGAGGCGCGCACCTCCAGCGCGGCTGGCCTGTTTCAGTTCATCGAGCGCACATGGCTGACGGTCGTGCGCGATTTCGGCGCCCGGCACGGCCGGCTGAAGGAAGCGACCGAGATCGCGACTGTGGACGGCGATCCGGTCGTCGCCGACCCCGAGACCCGTGCCCGCATCCTCTCCCTGCGCACCGATCCCTATCTCGCCACCGTGCTCGCCGCCGAAATGCTGAAGCGGGATGCCGGACGCATCGCAGCCCGCATCGGCCGCGAGTTGACCGTCGGCGAGACCTACCTCGCCCACTTCCTCGGGCCGGACGATGCCGAGCGGTTCATTGCGCAGTTGGCCGAGAAGCCTGGCTCGGTCGCCGCGCGGCTCCTGCCCAGACCGGCCCGTGCCAATCGGCCGATCTTCTTTGCGCGCAAGGGCAAGAAGGCCAAGGGGCTGTCCGTGGCCGAAGTTCATCGGAAATTCGAGGACATGATGGGTCGCCGCCTCGACCGCTACCGCAGCGTCCAGGAACTCACCGGCGCCACGGCCTATGCCGCGGTGGAGTGAGCCTCGCGGTCAATCGAACCCTCACCGCGGCCGGCCGATCGGCACCAGGGCAAGCATCGTTTCGCTGTCCCGGCGCCGGGACGGGGTTTGCGGCGTCGCGCATTGCAGATAGGAGCAGGCGGCCGCGAACAGGCTCTGCATGAGGAAGGTCGCCGAGGACAGGCGGAGGCCCTCGCCGGCGGCGAGACCTTGCGCCACTGCCGTGCCGGCGAGAACGACCGCCGCGACGAGCATCATGCGCATGGAGGCGTAGGCCATGCGATGCGCCTGCGCCATGGCGAGATAGCGGCGCTGTAGCGCCTCGCTCCACGCTTCGGCGGCATCGCGCGCATAGCGCACGAGCCAGCGGCCCAGGGCTGGCAAGGCCATGAACACGAAGGGCATGGTGATGGCGGCCGTCACGGTCCGCCCGTCGAAGGCCTGCGCAAAGGGCAGTGCGACCAAGCTCACCATGGCTCCCATGGTCGCCTCGCGCAGCAACGCCGGCAGACTCGCGCCATGCTCTTTCTGAAAATGGGACACTATCTGGTCGCAGCGGTCGATCAGCCAGTCGTCGATGACCATGATGACACATCCTTGACCGGGATCGCTCGGTTCGAGCGGCATCAGTCAGGACATGGCAAACATCGTTCCGGCCAGCGGCCACCGGGCTGCCTCCGGCCGACGACGCCGAACGGATCGGCGACTGCGGCCAAGCGCGGTGGAGCGAAACACGCTCCTCCGCAGCCGGACCGCCTCGACGCTGCGGGATCTGAGGCTTGCCCCGATACCGCCCGCGTCATCCCCCGCCGCAGCTCGCCGCGCATCGGCAGCGCGCAGCGGCCGGTGGACGCACAGGATCAGCATGCCGACGCTAAGCCGCACCGGCCCGCGGCGGATGGCGCCCCTCCGCCGATCGGGACCGGGCGACGATGCATCGCCTCGGCAGGGCTCGTCCGCGACGGATGGCGCCCATCCGTCGGAGACAATCCATCAATGCGCGTACAGCGACCAGAGCTTCGGCGCGATGACGCAGCGCGCGCGCCTCGCCGCCTCGCTCGCCAGGATGGTCTGACCACCCATGCACGAGCAGAGGATGCAATGCGCCTCGCCTTCCGTGAGCTGGAAGAAGTCCATCGCATCGCCGAGCTTGTCGCTCGCGAGCCCTTCGGCCCGCAACACATCGTCCGCATAGGCGACCGAGAGAGGCGAATTGTCCGCGCGCATGGCAAGCCGCTCGGCCCGCGGACGCCACTCGATCTCCTCGAGCGCACTCAACACGCGCTCCGGCTCGCGTTCGAGAACCTCGGCCCAACGCTCAAGGCGCTCCCGCCGCGACATGGGCTTCCTGGGCTCGACCGGCTGCAGATCGGCAACGAGGTTAAGGTCGGAAAGGGGCTTGTATTCCATCATTCCCCTCCTTTTCGGTTCAGAGAAGCGATCGCATGCGCAAGGACGCCGGTCGCGGAAGGGGGAGCCTGAGGGCTCCGGCGCGGGATGCCGGGCAACGCATCACGATCAACTATTTATTGTAGCACATCAGCCCCGGAGGCCCCAGCGCTGCCGCCACCACCGGGCGTACAGCAGCAACATTGACCTGCCCCGGCCGCCCTCCGGCAGCGCCGCCGCCGCAGCCCGTCCCTACCGACGCAAAGCCTTGCTCTTCATGCCTCCAGGGCACGGTCCGGACCGCTTGCCGCTGAGCCCCATGCGGCAGCACATGCCAGCCACGACCATGAGGCCGCCGCATGCACGAAGACGTGAGCGGCCACGGCCCGCAAGTGAAGCTCGCGGCGGGATCCCCGGAGAGCGGCACCGCCCTCGGCGCGGGATCCGCCGCCGCCAGGACGGCACGGAGCCTTGCCTGCGGCCGCAGGATGGGACGGCTCAGAAACGCTCCACGCGATAGGGCGCCGGATCGACGAAGGGCGTTTCGCCCGTAATCATCTCGGCCACGAGCCGCCCGGTCACCGGGCCGAGCGTCAGCCCGTGATGGGCGTGGCCGAAGGAGAACCAGAGGTTCCTGTGCTTCGGCGCCGGGCCGATGATCGGCATCATGTCCGGCGTGCAGGGACGCGCGCCCATCCACGGCTCGGTGTCGAGCCGTTCTGCAAGCGGGAAGAGGTCGCGCGCGATGGGCTCCGCCCGGCCGAGCTGCACGGGGGTCTTGATGGCATCGCGCAGCGCGAACTCCGCCCCCGTCGTGAGGCGGATGCCGCGCTGCATGGGGGCGAGGAAGTAGCCGCGCTCGGTATCGAGCACCGGGTGGTTGAGCCTCGCCTCGCCCGCCGGGCGATAGTGCATGTGGTAGCCGCGCTTGACCGCGAGCGGCAGATGATAGCCGAGCGCGCGCGTCACCACGTCCGCCCACGGGCCGAGCGCGATGACGGCGGCGCCCGCCGAGAGCGGCCCCTCGACCGTGCGCATCTGCCAGCCAGCCCCCTCCGGCGCGAGGCTCATGGCGTTGCCCTGCACGAACTTGCCGCCGAGCTTCTGGAAGAGATGCAGATAGGCGACCGTGAGGCCGTGCGGGTCGTTGACGCAGACGGGCTGCGTCCAGTGAAGGGCGCCGACGAGCACGGGCGCGAGATGTGGCTCCTCCACCTGCAGCGTCCCGGCGTCGAGTTCCCGGTATTCGACCCCGAACTCCCGCTTCCAGCGGGCAGCCTCGGCGAAGCGGATGTCGCGCTCGCGCTCGGTGCGGAACACCTTCATCCAGCCGGTGCGGCGCAGGAAGGAGGTTGCGCCCGCCTCCTCGGCGAGCGCGTCGTGCTCGGTGACGCAGTGCTCGATCAGCTTGGCGTAGAGATGCGCGATCTCGTTGTGATGTGCGGGCTTGGAGTGATGCCAGTACTTCCACAGGAAGGGAGCGAGCTTCACGAGTGCCGACGGATGATACGCGGCGTCGATGGTACGGTTGAGGCCGTAGCGCAAGAGCGCGCCGAAATCGTGGGGGAAGCCGTAGGGGTAGACACCCTCGCGCTGGATGAGCCCGGCGTTGCCGAAGGAGGTTTCCTCCGCCGCTCCGCGGCGATCGACAAGCACGACCGAGCGGCCGCGCTTCTGCAGATGCAACGCGACGGAGACGCCCACGATCCCCGCGCCGAGCACGACGACATCACAGCGCATGATTGTCCGGTGGTTCACAAAGCCTCGACCTTCGGGTGGGATAGCCGTTCCGCTGCGCCAATTCCAGCGCGGCAGCCGCATGGCGGTCATTCTTTTTGCCGGACGTCTCGCCCTTGCCCGCACGCATTGTCCTCAGCCCCCTCGCCTGGATCGGCCGCCAAGGCACGAAGGCGCTTGCCGCCTCCATCGTTCTGGGGCTCGCCCTGCCCCAGCTCGCGAGCCTCGCCCGCCCGCTCATCGGCCCTTGCGTCTTCGTCTTCCTGGCGCTCGCCTTCCTGCGCGTCGACCTCTCGGCGACCCGCGCCGTGCTCGCCCGGCCCGGGCGGCTCGCGCTCGCGTCCCTGTGGATCCTCGCCGCGCTGCCGCTCGCGATCTCGCTCGTTGTCGCGGCGATCGGCCGGCAGGATCTCGATCCGGGGCTCACGCTCGGCCTCGCCCTCATGGCGGCCGCGCCGCCCATCCTGTCCGCGCCCGCGGTGGCGGCGCTCCTCGGTTTCGAGGCGACCTTCCTCGTCGCGGTGGTCGTCGTCGCCATGGTGGCGACGCCCTTGACCGCCCCCATCGTCGCGAGCCTCGTCGCCGGCGGCACGGTGCCGCTCGAGCCTGTAGCGCTCGCGCTCCGGCTCGGAGCGCTGCTCGCCGGCTCCTCCCTCATCGCCTTCGCCATCCGCCGCGTCGTGGGCTATGCCGCCGTGCTGCGCGGCCGGACGGTGATCGACGGGCTCAATGTCGTCTTCTTCTTCGTCTTCGCCGTAGGCGCCATGGACGGCGTCGCGGCCAAGGCCCTCGGCGCGCCGGCGGAGCTTCTGCGCGATCTCGCCATCGTCTTCACAGTCTCGGCGGCCGGCATCCTCGTCACGCTCCCCACCCTGCGCGGCTTCGGCGCTGACCAGGCCTTCGTACTCGGCTTCGCCAGCGGCCACCGCAACATGGGGCTTCTCGTAGCCGCCCTCGGCGGCGCCCTGCCGGAGGGCGCCTGGATCTTCTTCGCCGTGGCGCAGTTCCCGATCTATCTCATGCCCCTCTTCCTCGGTCCGCTGGCGCGTCGCCTGCTGCCGCCCCCCACCCTCGACGAGGCCCTTCCGCCGGCAAGATGAGGGCGCCGATTTGCGGCGCCGCAGCATGCGTGCTACCGGCCTGTCGGCCGCCGGCGTGCGCCTGCGCGGGCGGCCGCGTCCGCATTCCGCGCCTTCCGTGAGCTTCGCCCATGTCGTGCCCCCTCCTCGTCGCCCCTTCGATCCTCGCCGCCGATTTCGCCCGCTTCGGCGAGGAGGTGCGCGCCATCGACGCCGCGGGGGCCGACTGGATCCATGTGGACGTCATGGACGGGCATTTCGTGCCGAACATCTCCTTCGGCCCCGAGGTGGTGCGGGCCATTCGCCCCCACACCGACAAGCTGCTCGACGTGCATCTGATGATCGAGCCGGCCAATCCCTATCTCGAGACCTTCGCCAGGGCAGGGGCGGACATCATCACCGTGCATGCCGAAGCGGAATCGCATCTCCACCGCGCGCTGCAGGCGATCCGTGCCCTCGGCAAGAAGGCCGGCGTCTCGCTGAACCCGGGAACGCCCGAGAGCGCCATCGAATATGTGCTCGATCTCGTCGACCTCGTGCTCGTCATGAGTGTCAATCCCGGCTTCGGCGGCCAGGCCTTCATCGCCTCGCAGGTCGAGAAGATCACGCGCATCAAGGCGATGATCGGCGACCGTCCCATCCATCTCGAGGTGGACGGCGGCATCACCGCCGAGACCGCCCCGCTCGTCGCCCGCGCCGGCGCGGATGTGCTCGTCGCCGGTTCGGCCGTCTTCAAGGGCGGCGAGAGCGCCTATGCGCAGAACATCACCGCCATTCGCCGGGCCGCCGAGACCGCGCGCGGCCTCCGGGTCTGATCTGTTCCAGGAGACGAGGCATGATCCCGCGCTACAGCCGGCCGGAGATGGTGGCCATCTGGTCGCCCGAGACGAAGTTCCGCATCTGGTTCGAGATCGAGGCGCACGCCACGACGGCGCTCGCGGACCTCGGCGTGGTGCCCAGGGAAGCCGCCGCGGTCGTCTGGGAGAAGGGGTCCAAGGCCAACTTCGACGTCGAGCGCATCGACGCCATCGAGCGCGAGGTCAAGCACGACGTCATTGCCTTCCTGACGCACCTTTCCGAGATTGTCGGGCCAGAGGCGCGCTTCGTGCACCAGGGCATGACCTCCTCCGACGTCCTCGACACGTGCTTCAATGTTCAACTCGTGCGCGCCACCGACATCCTCTTGAAGGACGTGGACGCGCTCCTCGCCGCCCTGAAGCGCCGCGCCTTCGAGCACAAGACGACGCCGACCATCGGCCGCTCGCACGGCATCCACGCCGAGCCCGTGACCTTCGGGTTGAAGCTCGCCCAGGCCTATGCCGAGTTTGCCCGTTGTCGCGAGCGCCTCGTCGCCGCGCGCAAGGAGGTTGCCACCTGCGCCATCTCGGGGGCCGTCGGCACCTTCGCCAACATCGACCCGCGTGTCGAAGCCTACGTCGCCGAGAAGATGGGTCTTTCCGTCGAGCCGGTCTCGACCCAGGTGATCCCGCGTGACCGCCATGCCATGTATTTCGCCACGCTCGGCGTCATCGCCTCCTCCATCGAGCGCCTGGCGGTGGAGATCCGCCACCTGCAGCGCAGCGAGGTCTACGAGGCTGAGGAGTTCTTCTCCGAGGGCCAGAAGGGCTCCTCCGCCATGCCGCACAAGCGCAACCCCGTGCTGACCGAAAACCTGACGGGCCTTGCCCGAATGGTGCGCGCCTACGCCCTGCCCGCCATGGAGAACGTGGCGCTCTGGCACGAACGCGACATCTCGCATTCCTCCGTCGAGCGCATGATCGGCCCCGACGCGACGGTGACCCTCGATTTCGCGCTCGTGCGGCTTACGGGCGTGATCGACAAGCTTCTCGTCTACCCCGAGAACATGCAGAAGAACCTCGACCGGCTTGGCGGCCTCGTGCATTCGCAGCGCGTGCTGCTGGCGCTTACGCAGAAGGGCGTCTCGCGCGAGGACGCCTATCGCCTGGTGCAGCGCAACGCCATGCCGGTGTGGCGCGGCGAGGGCGACTTCCTCACCCTGCTCAAGGCCGACGCCGAGGTGACCAAGCACCTCAGCGACGCCGAGCTCGAGGAGAAGTTCGACCTCGGCTACCACCTGAAGCACGTCGACACCATCTTCCGCCGGGTGTTCGGCGAGACGTGAGGACGCCGCGCCACCGCAGACACGAAGACGACCGACCATGCGCGCCGCCGACTGCGACATCCTCATCGTTCCCGGCTGGTCCGGCTCCGGGCCGGACCATTGGCAGACGCGGTGGGAGGACAAGCTCTCCACCGCCCGCCGGGTCGAGCAGGAGGACTGGTACAAGATCCATCGCGACGGCTGGGCAGCGCGCGTTGCCGCCGCGGTCGAGGCGGCGACGCGGCCGGTCGTGCTCGTCGCCCACAGCTGCGGCGTGCCGGCGGTGGCGCATGCCGCCCCCCTCCTGCCGGCCGGCACGGTCAGGGGCGCCTTCCTCGTTGCCCCGCCCGGCGAGAGGGCGATCCGCGCCATTCCCGGCGCGGATCCGGCCTTCACACCCTATCCGCGCGATCCCCTGCCCTTCCCCTCGCTCCTTGTCGCGAGCCGCACGGACGACTATTGCACCTACGACGAGGCGAGCGACTTCGCCCTCGCCTGGGGCTCGGCCCTCGTCGACGCGGGCGACGCCGGCCATCTCAATACGGCAAGCGGCCACGGGCCTTGGCCGGAGGGCCTGATGCGCTTCGCGGGCTTCCTCGCGAAGCTCTGACGCGGCACCCCGACCTACCCGAAGAGGCCAGCGTTCCTGTGAAGGGAGCTCACCGCTTCAGATTGACCACGATCACGCCGCCGAGCGCCATGGCGCCGCCGACGAGGCCGAGCGTGCCGGGCACCTCGCCCAGCCACAGGAAGCCCATGGCGGTCGCGACCGGCGGCACGCAGTACATGAAGTTCGAGGCCCGCGCCGCAGGCAGGCGCGACAGCGCCACCGCCCAGGCGCCATAGGCGATCAGGCTCGGCACAAGGCCGAGGTAGATGACTGCGGCTAGCGCCTCGGGCGCGGCGGCGGGAACCTGCGTGAGGCCGCCCGGCAGGCCCGGCGCCAGGATCAGGGCACCGATCACCATGTGCGAGGCCGAGACGGTGAGCGGCCTGTGCCGGGCGAAGAGCGGTTTCTGCGCCACCGTGGTGACCGAGTTGCACAGGGCGGCGCCAAGAATGAGGAGCGCCCCTTCGTCGATCCGCATGCCCTGCCCCTCGCCGAGCGCGATGAGGCCGATGCCGGCGAAGGAAAGCGCCGTGCCGGCCCAGGCCCTGCGCCCGAACTGCTCGCCGAGGATCATCAGCGCCAGCACCGCGGTAATGATCGGATTGACGTTGATGATGAAGCTCGCGGCACCCGCCGAGACCGTCCTCTCTCCCGCGTTGAGGAGAAGCGTGTAGAGCGCCACGAAGAACAGGCCGCCGGCCGCGAAGCGCCACCACTCGCCCCGCGTCGGCAGGGGCGGACGCGTGAGCGCGAGGAACAACGCTGCCGGCACCGCGGCAATTGCGAAGCGCAACGCCCCGAGTTCGAGCGGCCCGAAGGCGGCGAGCCCGACGCGGATGGCGGGAAAGGCGGAAGCCCAGGCGATGATGGTGACGGCCAGAGCCGCCGCCGTCACGGCGTCGAAGGATCTGCGCGCGGGGGCACATTCGGCGGCAATGCTCATCCTGTCACCCTGTCGGGACCATCTGCCGCCCGCACGGTCGCGTGACGCGCCCGCATTGACAATAGAACAAATCGACAGCGAGCTGTGCACATGGATCACAGCTCGTCCGCCCTGCCCCCGCTCGACACGCTGCGCGCCTTCGAGGCGGCGGCGCGCACCGGCAGCTTTTCCGCCGCGGCGCAGAGCCTCCACCTGACGCACGGTGCGATCAGCCGGCAGATTGGCCGGCTGGAGCAATGGCTTGGCCAGCGCCTCTTCGAGCGCCGGGCGCGCGGCGTGGCGCTGACCCCCGACGGCCAGCGCCTCTACCAGCGCACGAGCGAGGCTTTTGCCCTCATCGCCGACACCTCCGACCGCTGGATCGAGCCGCGCGGCAGCACGGTGGTCAAGCTCACCACCATTCCCTCCGTATGCGGCTTGTGGCTCCTGCCCCGCCTCGCCGCATTGGAAGCGGGCGCCCCAAGGCTGCAGGTCGAGCTCCTGGTCGACCACCGCCATCTCGATCTGGAGACGGAGAACATCGACCTCGCCATCCGCTGCGGCCGTGGCAGCCTGCCCGGACGCGCCTGCGTGCAGCTCTTCGAGGAGCACTGCTTCCCGATCGCCTCGCCCGAGGTGGCCGCCGCCGCCGGCAGCGGCGACGTCGCGCGCCTCCTCGCCTTTCCGCTCATCCACGATTCCGACGCGTCGAAATGGCGGGCGTGGTTCGCAGCCCATGGCGTCGACTACCGCCTGCGTCGGCAGGATCGCCGCTTCGAGGACTACAATCTGGTGCTCGACGCCGCGGCCAACGGCCTCGGCATCACGCTCGCCCGGCCGCCCCTGGCCGAGGAAGCCTTGCGCACGGGCCGCCTCATCGCGGACGATCCACGCACCGTCCTCATCCTGATGGGCTATTTCCTCGACCGTCCCGTCGGGCGGATGCGCCCCGCGGCGGCCGAGCTCACCCGGCGCATCATGGCCACGGCCGGCGTGGAAGCGACGGCGGCGGATGCCTTTCTGCGCGCCGAGCGCTGACCCGGGCGCCCAAGGCACAGGAACGACCCGCAGCACCGCACACAGCTTGGGATCCCATCACGCTCCCTCCCGGCGTCGCGACGCCGGAAAAAGCAAAAGGCCGCCCGCAGGCGGCCTTCGCATCTCGTGGAACTGTCCGCCGATCAGCGAGAGTAGAACTCGACGACCAGGTTCGGCTCCATCTGCACCGGATACGGCACGTCCGACAGCGAGGGCACGCGCACGTAGGTCGCCTTCATCTTGGCGTGGTCGACCTCGATGTAGTCCGGCACGTCACGCTCGGCGAGCGCCACGCTCTCGAGGACGATGGCGAGCTGCTTCGAGGAGTCCTTGACCTCGATGACGTCGCCCGGCTTCACGAGGTAGCTGCCGATGTTGACACGGCGGCCGTTGACCTTGACGTGCCCGTGGTTGACGAACTGGCGCGCGGCGAACACGGTCGGCACGAACTTGGCGCGGTAGACGACGGCGTCCAGGCGGCGCTCGAGCAGGCCGATCAGGTTCTCTCCCGAGTCGCCCTTGAGGCGGATGGCCTCGGCGTAGTAGCGGCGGAACTGCTTCTCGGAAATCGAGCCGTAGTAGCCCTTGAGCTTCTGCTTGGCGCGCAGCTGCGTGCCGAAGTCCGACAGCTTGCCCTTGCGGCGCTGGCCGTGCTGGCCCGGGCCGTACTCGCGGCGGTTCACGGGGCTCTTCGGGCGGCCCCAGATGTTCTGGCCCAGGCGGCGATCGATCTTGTACTTTGCCTGAATTCTCTTCGACATCGCGTGTCCTCTCGGCAACGGATCGGTTGAGGAACGCGCCCTCCTCTTCCCCCGCGGGGGACGACAGGTCCGGACGTTGCCGGGCCTCGGGTGCGCACAAATGCCCGCGCGGGCCGTCGAGGTCTCCCCCGCTGCCCGCGCGAACGGCGGGTCAATACGCGCGAACGCGCGCGCTGTCAAACCTCAAGCCGTGGAGAGGGGCATCGCCTCGATATCGATCCGCGGAAGGCCGCGGGCGGAGAGCGCGGCACACAGGGCGGCGGTCATGCCGGCCCCGCTCGTGAAAACGGCGAGGGCATCTTCCTCTCCCTCGTGCACGGCGAGCGGCCCGCCGAGGAGCTGCACGACGCGCCGCGCAATGGCCGGCGCCGGGTCGATCCAGGCGACAGGCCACGGCGCCAGGCGATCGAAGCGGTCGCGCAACAGCGGATAATGCGTACAGGCAAGCGCGATTGCGTCCGTGCGGCCGCCGTCCTCGGCGACGAAGCACGGTGCGATCTCCGCCATGATGTCGGTGTCCGCGACCGGCCGGCCCGTCAGCTCGGCCTCCGCATAGGCGGCGAGGTGCCGCGAGCCGACGAGCGTCACCTGGCAGTCGCCGGCATAGGTCCGCACGAGGTCCTGGGTGTAGTCGCGCGCCACCGTGCCCGGCGTGGCGAGCACGCTGATGCGCCTGGAGCGCGAGACGGCCGCCGCCGGCTTCACCGCGGGCACCGTGCCCACGAAGGGCACGGCGAAGCGCTGGCGCAGTGCCGGCAAGACCAGCGTCGAGGCCGTGTTGCAGGCGATCACCACGAGATCGGGCGCATGAAGCGATACGAGCCGCTCCATCACGGCAAGCACGCGCGCGACGAGAACGTCTTCATTCAGCCGGCCATAGGGAAAGCCGGCGTCGTCGGCGGCATAGACGAAGCGCGCGTCGGGACGCGCCTTGAGCACCTCGGCGAAGACGGTGAGCCCGCCGAGACCGGAATCGAAGACGAGGATGGTCGGCACCCGCGGCGTCATGACCGCGGGGCGATACACGGTTCCGGCGAGAAGGTCGATACGCATGACAGGTGGGCCACACGCGGACGGCTGTTCCGTCGGTCCACGCAGGGACCGTCCGCGCCGCCCGTGCGGGCCGCCGGCACGCCGCCGCATCGGCGTCAGGAGACCACGCCCGCGGTTAAGGAAGCGTCAACCCCTGGCTCACACGGGGGGCTCAGCGCGGCGCCGTGGCAGGCGCCGCAGCAGCAGTGTCCCCGCCGGGCACCTCTGCCTTCGGCGCCGCAGGTTTCGGGCTTTCGACGCTCAGCCGGCGCACGGGCCAGCCATCGCTCCACAGGCCCATCTCGTAGAGGCGCGCGTCACGTTTCAGGGTGATCACGTCGCGGCCGGCGAAGGCCACCTCGCGGGCGAGGTCGAAGGTTTTCCACAGGCCATACCAGTCCATGCCGTCGGTGCCCTGCAGCGCCAGCATCTGCAGTTCCTGCTGCTCCATACGGTTGAGGAACCACTGCTCGGTGGCGTTGCGGCGCGCCTGCTCACGTGCCGCCTTGTCGCGCGGAGCCGCCTTGGCCTGCGCCGGCCGCGGCTGCGCCCCTTCCACCGCGCCCTCGATCTTGGCGAGATCGTAGGCCGGGTTCGGCGCGGCGGCGGCATAGTGCCCCGCGACGAGGGGCGGTTGGCCATGGTTGTCGGACGGCAGACGCACGAGCAGGCGATGATCGGGCCCGACGGCCGCACCGGCGGCGCGGATGATCTGGCGCGCCCCGCCGTCGCCCGCCACGGTGTCGCGATCACCGGTGACCATGACCAGCATCGTACCAGGCGCGAGCGTCGCGAGGTCGGCGAGCGGCACGCCGCGCGTCTTGGCGTCGACCGGTGCGCGCGCTGGCATGGCGCCCATGACGAGGAGCGGGCGCGGCACGCCCTCGCCCTCGGCGAGCGCGGCGAGATTGGCGGCGATGATCGCGCCAGCCGCGTGGCCGACGAAGGCCACGTGGGACAGGTCGTGCTTCACCACACCCTCCGCCTCCAGCGCCGCGAGCGCCTGTCGGATGCCCTTGGCCGCCTCGCTGGTGACGTCGGCCGTCATCGTCTTGCCGCCGCTCTCCTGATAGCGCGGATAGACGACGACGAGCCCCTTGCGCACAAGGTGGTCGATCCAGCCGCCGTAGATCTGCGGATCGACCGCCCCCCAGGCGTGCAGGAAGACGACGACCGGCTTCGCCGCTGAGGAGCGCTCGGCCGCGTGGAAGACGAAGGCCTGGGCACTGCCGCTGCCATAGGCGCGCTTGATCACGTCGCCGGCAGCATAGTCGGCCCCGCCGGGACCGTTCTTCGGCTGCGTCGGCGCGGTGGCGGCCTCGGCGAGCCCCGATACGGCGGCAACGAGCGCGGCGACGACGACGGAGCGCAGGAGATGGGGCAGCGGAGAAGCCAGCACGGCGACGATCCTCGTAAGAGCCGCAAGGCCCGATTCGGTCGGGCCGGACAATTGCGGGCATGACACCATGGTTTCGTTACCGATCAGTGCCCTGCACCGCCTCAACGATCCTCGTCCTTCGGCGCGACGGCGGAGCGGCGCGACGGGCGGGGCCTGTTGCGGCCGCCACGCCGCCCCTGCACCAGGGCCACCACCGCGCCGCGCAGGGTGCGCACGTCCTGCTCGGTCATGCCGATGCGATGGAAGATGTTGCGCAGGTTGCGCGTCATGAGCGGGCGCTTCTCCGGCGGCATGAAGAAGGACACCGCGTCGAGCTCGGCTTCCAGATATTCGAAGAAGGAGATCACGCCCTCACGCGTCGCCGGCGGGGAGCGTTCGGCCGTGGCGAAGGGCAGCGCCCCGGCCTGCGCCGTCTTGAACCATTCGTAGCCGACGAGAAGGACCGCCTGCGCCAGGTTGAGCGAGGCATAGGCCGGATTGACGGGGAAGGTGACGACCGCGTCGGCGAGCGCGATCTCGTCGTTCTCGAGGCCGATGCGCTCGCGACCGAAGAGCACGCCGACCCGCTCCCCCGCACTGATGCGCCCGTGGATCTCGGCGGCCGCCCCGTCGGCGCCGAGGATGGGCTTCATCTGCCCGCGCTCGCGCGCCGTCGTGGCGAGCAGGTAATGGAGGTCTGCCACGGCGCTGCGCACATCCGGGAAGATGCGCGCGCCCTCGATGACATGGGCGGCGCCGGCCGCCGTCGCCAGCGCCTTGTCGTTGGGCCAGCCATCGCGCGGATTGACGATGCGCAGCTCCGACAACCCGAAATTCGCCATCGCCCGCGCCGCCATGCCGATGTTCTCGCCCATCTGCGGCTCGACCAGGATGACGGCGGGCCCACCGGTAATCAGGTCTCTCGTTCGGTCCGTTCCAGCCCCTGGCATGGCTCGCAGTCTCACACGCGGCGCTCCGCGGGCGCCCGCCCGCGGCAGGGGATACGCCGGCAAACCGATTGCGGCAACCGTGAAGGGGGACCATCCCTGGTGCGCGCTCACACCGAACACCGCTGCGGATCGCGAGAGCATCAGCCTACCCGCTCCGCAAGGCACAGGTGGTCCCATGCAGGAAGCACTCCCCGGAGCACACCATGATCCGCAACGTCTTGCTCGCGACCGCCGTCATCGGGTTCGCCGCCACCGACCGCGAGGCCCGTCCCCGGGACAGGCGCCACATGGCCGGCGCCGACGGAGATACAGGCCGCATCCTCTATGACGACGGCTACGACGACCTCTTCTGCGTGCGACGCACGCGCCTCGTCGGCTACGACTGGTGGGGACGGCCGATCTTTCGCCGCGCGACGCGGTGCCGCCGAGGCCGCGGGTGCCCCTTCCGCTCAGGAGCGCGCCTGCCGCGGCGCGCTCCGCGCCGTTGAACGCTCCCGCCGCCCCCTTCGTTTCTGGCGGCCCGCCTCCGCCGAAAGCGAGCCTTCCGCCCCGTGCGCCGGCGCGCTAGAAGCGCCACGCCGGCGCGCGGGCCCGCACGGACGCACGCCGAGGCCCCTCTACGACCCTTCCCCGTGCGAGGTGAGGAACATGGCTAAGATCAAGGTGGCGAACCCCGTCGTCGAACTCGACGGCGACGAGATGACCCGGATCATCTGGCAGTACATCAAGGACAAGCTGATCCACCCCTACCTCGACGTCGACCTCAAGTACTACGACCTGGGCATCCAGCACCGCGATGCGACGGGCGACAAGGTCACGATCGAGGCCGCGGAAGCCATCAAGAAGTACGGCGTCGGTGTGAAGTGTGCCACCATCACGCCGGATGAGGCCCGGGTGAAGGAATTCGGCCTCAAGGAGATGTGGAAGTCGCCGAACGGCACCATCCGCAATATCCTGGGTGGCGTCATCTTCCGCGAGCCGATCATCTGCAAGAACGTGCCGCGCCTCGTGCCGGGCTGGACGCAGCCGATCATCGTGGGCCGCCACGCCTTCGGCGACCAGTATCGCGCCACCGACTTCAAGGTTCCCGGCAAGGGCCGCCTCACCATCAAGTTCGAGGGCGAGGACGGCACGGTGATCGAGAAGGAGGTGTTCAAGTTCCCGAACGCCGGCGTCGCCATGGCGATGTACAACCTCGACGAGTCGATCCGCGAGTTCGCCCGCGCCTCGATGAACTACGGGCTCGCCCGCAAGTATCCCGTCTACCTCTCGACCAAGAACACGATCCTCAAGGCCTATGACGGCCGCTTCAAGGACCTGTTCCAGGAGGTCTACGAGAACGAGTTCAAGGCCAGGTTCGATGCCGCCGGCATCCACTACGAACACCGCCTGATCGACGACATGGTCGCCTCGGCGCTCAAGTGGTCGGGCGGCTATGTCTGGGCCTGCAAGAACTACGACGGCGACGTGCAGTCCGACACGGTGGCGCAGGGCTTCGGCTCGCTCGGTCTCATGACCTCCGTGCTCATGACCCCGGACGGCCAGACGGTGGAGGCCGAGGCCGCCCACGGCACGGTGACGCGCCACTACCGCGAGCACCAGAAGGGCAAGGAGACCTCGACCAACTCCATCGCCTCGATCTTCGCCTGGACACGCGGCCTCGCCCACCGCGCCAAGCTCGACGACAATGCCGAGCTCAAGACCTTCGCCGAGACGCTCGAGAAGGTCTGCATCGACACAGTGGAGGCCGGCTACATGACGAAGGACCTCGCCCTCCTCGTCGGCGCCGACCAGAAGTGGCTGTCGACCACCGGCTTCCTCGACAAGATCGACGAGAACCTCAGGAAGGCCATGGCCGCCTGAGGTCCGTCCGCGGGCATGCCCCGCCGATCGCGACGAAGCAGGCGCCCGGGCGGACCACGCCCGGGCGCTTTGCCTTGCAGCGCCGTTCACCCCCCGTGATGAAGGCGATCACGCATCGGCGTTACCCGCGGCCGCGGATGCGTGGCACATTGCCCTGCATCGCAAGGGCAAAGGGGTTTTGGCCATGGCGGAGACACGGCGAAGGATCGTGAGCGGGGGCTGCCAGTGCGGCGCGGTGCGCTATGCGGTCTACGGCGAGCCCTTCGCGCCGTCGATCTGCTGGTGCCGGATGTGTCAGAAGGCGACCGGCGGCCTCTTCGGCGCCTACGTCGACGTGAAGGCGGCCGATCTCGTCTGGACGCGCGGCGAGCCGGGGCGCTTTGCGAGCTCCGCCGCGGCCGAGCGCGGCTTCTGCGCCTCCTGCAGCACGCCGCTGTTCTACAAGCTGCGCAGCGCCGCCCATTACGCCATCACCATGGGCAGCCTCGATCACCCGCACGACTGGCCGCCGCAGAGCCAGCTCGTGCCCGAGAACCGCCCGGCCTTCTGCGAGAGCCTCGCGAGCCTCGAGGTGGTGCCGACCTCCGCCTGGCTGGCGCAGGACCCCGAGGGTTTCGCCTCGCGCCAGCATCCCGACCATGACACCGAGGTCTGGCCGCCGCGGTAACGCAGGCGGCTCCTCCGCAGGCCGAGGGGGCCTGTCAGTGGGTCGCGAAGCCCCGCCGTATCACCCTCCCGCCGACGGGTCGCCGCCTCGCCTCAGGCGGCGGTCGCGACCGCGGCTTCGATGGCGGCGAGCGCTTCCTCGGCGCGCCCCCCTTCCGGGCCGCCGGCCTGGGCAAGATCGCGGCGCCCGCCCCCGCCCTTGCCGCCGAGCTTCTCGGCGCCGGTACGCACCAGCGCCACCGCATCGAGCTTCTGCGTCAGGTCGTCGGTCACGCCCACGACGATGCCGGCCTTGCCGTCCTCCGCCACGCTGATGATGGCGACGACGCCGGATCCGAGCCGCTTCTTGCCGTCGTCGGCAAGGCTCTTCAGATCCTTCATCTCGACGCCGCTGACGGCACGGGCGAGAAGCTTGACGCCGGCGACCTCCTTGACCGGAGTCTCGCCGCCGCCGGCCCCGCCCATGGCGAGCTTCTTGCGTGCATCGGCAAGGTCCCGCTCGAGCTTGCGGCGCTCCTCGATCAGCGCCTCGAGGCGACCGGCTGCCTCCGCCGCCGGAACCTTGAGGAGCCCGGCGAGCTCCTTGAGCCTGCGGCTCTCGTCGGCGAGATGGCGCCGCGCCGCATCGCCCGTCAACGCCTCGACGCGCCGCACGCCGGCCGCCACCGCGCCCTCCGACACGACAGTCACGAGGCCGATGTCGCCCGTGCGCGACACGTGCGTGCCGCCGCAGAGCTCGACGGAGAAGGTCCTGCCGCCCTCCTCCGGCACGGTGCCCATGGAGACGACGCGCACCTCCTCGCCGTATTTCTCGCCGAACAGCGCCCGCGCGCCCGACGTGATCGCGTCGTCCACCGCCATGAGATGGGTCGCGACCGGCGCGTTCTGCAGCACCATCCGGTTGGCGATGTCCTCGATCGCCGCGAGCTCACCTTCGGCGATGGGCTTGGGATGGCTGAAGTCGAAGCGCAGCCGGTCGGGCGCCACGAGCGAGCCCTTCTGCGCCACGTGGTCGCCGAGAACGCGGCGCAGGGCCTCGTGCAGGAGATGCGTGGCCGAGTGATTGGCGCGGATGGCGGTTCGGCGCGCATGATCGACCGCGAGCTCGACCGCGTGGCCGACCACGAGCTCCCCTTCCTCCACCGTGACGCTGTGCACGAACAGGTCGCCGAGCTTCTTCTGCGTGTCGGTGACGCGCACCCGCACGCCGGGCGCCGTAACGAGCCCCGTGTCGCCGATCTGGCCGCCCGATTCGCCGTAGAAGGGCGTCTGGTTGACGACCATCTGTCCGCGTTCGCCGGCGGCGAGCGCCTTGACCTCCGCCCCGTCCTTGACGAGCGCGGTGACCACGCCCTCGGCCGTCTCGGTATCGTAGCCCAGGAAGTCGGTGGCACCGACCTTCTCCTTCAGGCCGAACCACAATGCTTCCGTCGCCGCCTCGCCCGAGCCGGCCCAGGCCGCCCGCGCCTTCTCGCGCTGGCGCTCCATGGCGGCGGAAAAGGCATTGGTGTCGACGCCGATGCCGCGCGTGCGCAGGGCGTCCTGCGTCAGGTCCAGCGGGAAGCCGTAGGTGTCGTAGAGCGTGAAGGCGACCTCGCCGGACAGGTTGTCGCCGGCCCTCAGCGCCCGGCTCTCATCGTCGAGGATGGCAAGGCCGCGCGCCAGCGTCTTGCGGAAGCGCGTCTCCTCGAGCTTCAGCGTCTCGGCGATCAGCGCCTCGGCCCGGACGAGCTCGGGATAGGCCTGCCCCATCTCGCGCACGAGCGCTGGCACGAGCTTCCACATCAGCGGCTCGCCGGCGCCGAGGAGCTGGGCATGACGCATGGCGCGGCGCATGATGCGGCGCAGCACGTAGCCGCGGCCTTCGTTCGATGGCAGCACGCCGTCAGCGACGAGGAAGGACGAGGCGCGCAGATGGTCGGCGATGACGCGGTGATGCACCTTCTGGTCACCGTCGGGGTCGACACCCGTCGCATTGGCCACCGCCATGATGAGCGAGCGCATCAGGTCGGTGGCATAGTTGTCGTGCGTGCCCTGCAGCACGGCGGCGATGCGCTCCAGCCCCATGCCGGTGTCGATCGACGGCTTCGGCAGCGCGATGCGCTGGCCGTCGGCCATCTGCTCAAACTGCATGAAGACGAGGTTCCAGATCTCGATGAAGCGGTCCCCGTCGGCATCGGCGCTGCCGGGCGGCCCGCCGGGGATGTGCTCGCCGTGGTCGTAGAAGATCTCCGAGCAGGGGCCGCAGGGGCCGGTGTCGCCCATCTGCCAGAAATTGTCGGAGGTCGGGATGCGCACGATCTTCTCGTCCGGCAGCCCGGCGATCTTCTTCCACAGGCCGAAGGCCTCGTCGTCCTCGGAGAAGACCGTCACCATGAGCCGCTTCTCCGGCAGCCCGAACTCCTTGGTGATGAGGTTCCAGGCGAGCTCGATCGCCGTCTCCTTGAAGTAGTCCCCGAAGGAGAAATTGCCGAGCATCTCGAAGAAGGTGTGGTGTCGCGCCGTGTAGCCGACGTTGTCGAGATCGTTGTGCTTGCCGCCGGCGCGCACGCATTTCTGCGACGTGGCCGCACGCGTATAGGGCCGCCTCTCGATGCCGGTGAAGACGTTCTTGAACTGCACCATCCCGGCGTTGGTGAACATCAACGTCGGGTCGTTGCGCGGCACGAGCGGGCTCGAGGCCACGACCTCATGGCCGTTCTTGCCGAAGTAATCGAGAAAGGTCGATCGGATCTCGTTGACGCCGCTCATCAGGCTCGCACTCGTGACCATGGGCGGCACGCCTCGCGCCGCCTTCTCCTCGTCAGGCCCGTGTTTCTAGAGGCCGTGCAGGACGCTGTCGAGTGCACTCGACGCCCCAAGCGAAAGCGGGCGCCGCCTCCCGCGCCGCCCGCCCCCCAAGTCGCCGCCCGCATGAGGCCGACGCGGCTCAGGCCGCGCCCTCGTCGAGATCCTCGGCCGTCGGGTCGACGTTCTCGAGAATGCGATCGGCGAGCAGGCCGGCGTTCTGCCGGATGGCGAGCTCGATCTTGGCCGCGATGTCCGGGTTGTCGCGCAGGAACTGCTTGGCGTTCTCGCGCCCCTGCCCGAGCCGCTGGCTGTCGTAGGAGAACCATGCGCCGGACTTCTCCACGATACCGGCCTTGACGCCGAGATCGACGAGCTCGCCCGTCTTCGACACGCCCTCGCCGTACATGATGTCGAACTCGACCTGCTTGAACGGCGGCGCCACCTTGTTCTTCACGACCTTGACGCGCGTCGTGTTGCCGATGACCTCGTCGCGGTCCTTGATCGAGCCGACGCGCCGGATGTCGAGGCGCACCGAGGCGTAGAACTTGAGCGCGTTGCCGCCAGTCGTCGTCTCCGGGCTGCCGTACATGACGCCGATCTTCATGCGGATCTGGTTGATGAAGATCACCATGCAGTTCGAGCGCGAGATGGAGGCGGTGAGCTTGCGCAGGGCCTGACTCATCAGGCGCGCCTGCAGGCCCGGCTGCACCTCGCCCATCTCCCCCTCGATCTCCGAGCGCGGCACGAGCGCCGCGACCGAATCGACAACGAGCACATCGATGGCGCCCGAGCGCACGAGCGTGTCGGCGATCTCGAGCGCCTGCTCGCCCGTATCGGGCTGGGAGATGAGCAGGTCGTCGAGCTTCACGCCGAGTTTGCGCGCATAGACGGGATCGAGCGCGTGCTCGGCGTCGATGAAGCCGCAGATGCCGCCCTTCTTCTGCGCTTCGGCCACCGTGTGGAGCGCCAGCGTCGTCTTGCCCGAGGATTCCGGGCCGTAGATCTCGATGACGCGGCCGCGCGGCAGGCCACCCACGCCGAGCGCGATGTCGAGCCCGAGCGACCCCGTGGAGATCGTCTCGATCTCGATGGCCTTGTTCTGGCCGAGCCGCATGATCGAGCCTTTGCCGAACGCGCGCTCGATCTGCGAGAGCGCGGCGTCGAGGGCTTTCGCCTTGTCCATGGAGCTGCCTTCCACGAGTCGCAAACTGGGCTGGGACATGAGTGCTCACCCCTTATGGCACGGCGCGCGAATGAGTCTCAATGGACGCGCTGAACACACATGTACCTATTTTGTTCTCGCCGACAAGTTCTTTTTTTGTTCTACCCACCGAAACGACGCGGGCGTCAAGGCAAGTCTGCGTGAGCCCTCCCTCGCGCGGACCTGTCAGCCCTGGGCCCGTCAGCCCATGGCCGCCTTCACCGCCTCGACGAGCTGCTTGAGGCTGAAGGGCTTGGGCAGGAAGGTGAAGTCCTCGCCCTCGGGGAGGTTCTTCTTGAACGCGTCCTCGGCATAGCCGGAGGCGAAGATGAACTTGAGCGCCGGCTGCTTGCGCCTCAGCTCGCGCAGGAGGCTCGGGCCGTCCATCTCGGGCATGACCACGTCGGAGACGACAAGGTCGATGGGCGAGGGATGCTCCTCCACGATCGCCATCGCCTCGCGGCCCGATCCCGCCTCGAGCACAGTATAGCCGCGCGCCGCCAGCGCCCGGGCGCCGAAGGCGCGCACCGCCTCCTCGTCCTCGACGAGCAGGATGGTGCCGCGCCCCGTCAGGTCCGCCGCCTGTTTCTTCGCGGTCTCCGCCTTCGGCGCCTCCTCTGCCTCCGCCGGCACGTGGCGCGGCAGGAAGATGCGGAAGGTGGTGCCCCGGCCCACCTCGCTCTCGCAGAAGATGAAGCCGCCCGTCTGCTTGACGATGCCGTAGACGGTGGAAAGGCCGAGGCCCGTGCCCTTGCCCACCTCCTTGGTGGTGAAGAAGGGCTCGAAGATCTTCTCGATCACCTCGGGTGGCATCCCCGAGCCCGTATCCGCCACCTCGACCATGACGTAGTCGCCTGCCGGCATGGTCCTGTCGCCGTAGGCGCCGCTCTCGGCGGCCGGCACGTTCGCCGTGCGGATGGTGAGCCTGCCGCCTTCGGGCATGGCGTCGCGCGCGTTGACGGCGAGATTGACGATCACCTGCTCGAACTGGTTGACGTCGGCCTTGACGAGCCACAGGTCGCGCCCGTGCCTGAGGTCGAGCTCCACGGTCTCGCCGAGCAGGCGCTTGAGGAGCAGCGACAGATCGGACAGCCCCTCGCCGAGCTGGATGACCTGCGGGCGCAGCGTCTGCCGGCGTGAGAACGCCAGCAGCTGGCGCACGAGACTCGCCGCACGGTTGGCGTTCTGCTTGATCTGCATGATGTCCTGGAAGGACGGATCGGTCGGCCGGTGATTGGCTAGAAGCAGGTCGGAATAGCCGATGATGGCCTGCAGCACGTTGTTGAAGTCGTGCGCCACTCCGCCGGCGAGCTGGCCCACCGCCTGCATCTTCTGCGCCTGGGCGAACTGCGCCTCGAGCTCCCGCTGCTCGGTCGTCTCCAGCGCGTAGACGATGGCCGCCTCCCCGTCCCCGTCGCCGTCCTCGACCGAGCTCAGATAGAGGCGCGCCGAGCGGGCGCCGTCGCCGGCGACGAGGGCATCGATCGGCGCGATGTCGTCGCGTCCCTCGGCCGCCGCCCTGATCGCCGCGTCGAGCGCGTTGCGGTCGCGTTCGGCGACGACGTCGAGGATCGAGCGGTCGCTGCCGCCCTCCCCCTTGGCGAAGGCGCCGCCGAACAGGCGGGCGAAGGAGGCGTTGCTGCGCACCACCCGCCCGTTGCGGTCGACGGCGGCGATGGCCACCGGCGTGTTGTTGAAGAAGCGGGCAAAGCGCACCTCCGCCGCGCGCTGCCCCTCGGCCACGTCCTCGCCGGGCGAGCGGTTGAGCACGAGGGTGCGCGAGGGCCCGGCCTCTCCCTCCGCCCCGAAGGCGACACGATGGAAGACGCGCACCGGCAGGGACTGGCCGCCGCGGCGGCGCAGGTCAATGTCCAGGATCTCGGTTCGCACGTCGCCCGGCGCGCCGGTGACGGCGCCGAGGAGCGCTGCTGCGTTGACGGGCACGACGTCGGCGAGCCGCAGGCCCCCCGAGCCGACCTTGGCAAGGTCGTGGTCGAGCCAACCCGCGAGCGTCGCATTCATGTAGACGATCTGGCCGCTCGGATCGATGGACAGGAAGCCCGCGGGCGCATGATCGAGATAATCGATGGCGTGCTGCAGCTCCTGGAACACGTTCTCCTGGCGCTCGCGCTCGCGCGTCACGTCGGCGATGCTCCAGAGCGCGGCGCGCCGGCCGCCCGGACGTGCGAGCGGCTTCACCCGCACCCGGTACCAGCCGGCGTCCTCGCGCCCGCCGAGACCGGGCGCGAGCCGGATCTCCTCGGCCGTCGTCCGTCCCTCGCGCGCCGCCTGCGCCAGGCGATAGACCGCCTCCGACACCTCCGGCGCGCCGCTGAACAGCCTCTCGGCAGCGCGCAGGTCGGCGAGGCTCGTCGCCTGCGCGAATGCGAGATAGGCCTCGTTGGCGTAGACCACGCGCCCGTCCGACTCGACGACGAGAACGCCTTCGTCGGCCGTGTCGGCCATCAGCTTGGTCAGGTCGTTGCGCGCGCCGCGGCCCGCAAACTGCACCACCCCCACGGCGAAGGCGAGCAGGCAGAAGATGCCGACGACGGCGAGCGCCGCAAGGAAGGCGATGATGAAGGGTTGCGCCCGCTCGCTGCCGAGGAAATTGAGCGCCACCAGCGCGCCGACCAGCACGCCCGCAAAGAGGACGAGGAGGCCCGCGTGTCCCGGCCTCTCGGAGCGGTCGATCGAGGTGGTTGCGGTCGTCTCGCTCATGCCTCTCGGCCCCTTCGGCGCCCGGCTGCGGCGCCGGCGCGTCACGTCTCGTCAAGCCTTATGACGCCCTGCCCCGCAGCCGCAAGACATAGCCTATGACCTCCGCCACCGCCTTGTAGTGCTCCACGGGAATTTCGGCGTCGATCTCGACCGCGGCGTAGAGGGTGCGGGCGAGCGGCGGGTTCTCCACGACCGCCACCCCGCTCTCCTCCGCGAGCGCGCGGATGCGCAGCGCCAGCGCATCGACGCCCTTCGCCACGCAGACCGGCGCCGGCATCTTCTTATCGTAGCGCAGGGCGACGGCGAAATGCGTCGGGTTGGCGATGACGACGGTGGCCTTGGGCACCGCCGCCATCATGCGCTTCTTCGCCCGCGTCGTGCGCAGCTGGCGGACCCTCGACTTGATCTCGGGATTACCCTCGGTTTCCTTGAACTCCTGCTTCAGCTCCTGCTTGGTCATGCGCAGGCGCTTGCGCCAGGAGAAGCGCTGGTAGAGGAAATCACCGGCCGCGAGAAAGGCCAGCGCTGCAAGCACCGCCGTCATCAGCTTCAGGACGAGGTCCTGCGAAGCGGGCAGGATGGCGACCGGGTCGAGCCGCGCGAGAACGTCGAGCCGGTCGCGCTCGCCCCACAGTACCGTCCAGGCCAGGGCTCCGATGATGGCGATCTTGAGGAGCCCCTTGCCGAACTGGACAAGGGCCTCGCGCCCGAAGATGCGCTTGAACCCCGCGCCGGGGGAGATGCGCGAGAGCTGCGGCATCAGCGGCGTGAGCGTCCAAAGCGGCTTGTTCTGCACGAGCGCCCCCCCGAGCGCAGCGAGGAGAAGGAGGCCGCAAGGCAGGACGAGCGCCCACAAGCCGGCGGCGAGCGCGCGGCGTCCGGCAGCCAGGAAGCCGTCCGCGCTCGAGGGCACCGCATGGGCGTTCATGAGGAAGACCTTGAGCGATGCGCTCAGGCCCTGGGCGACCGGCGCGGCGAGCACGAGCACGGCGAGCGTGAAACCGCCGAGGACGAACCAGGTGTTCACCTCGACGCTCTTCGGCACGTCGCCGCGCTTGATCGCCTCTTCGAGCCGCCGCTCTGTCGGCTCTTCGGTGCGGTCGTCGTTGTCCTGCCCCTCGGCCATGGCTCACCCCGGCAGCATCTCGCCGAGGAAGGCGCGCACGTCCTCGAGAAACACCCCCATCATGATGCCGAGGACGGCAAGGAGAATGACCATGCCGGCGATGATGGTCGCCGGCATGGCGAGGAAGAAGACCTGCATCTGCGGCATCAGGCGCGAGAGTACGCCGAGGCCGAGGTTGAACAGGAGGCCGAAGACGATGAAAGGTGCTGCGATCTGCACGGCGACCGTGAAGCCGCGCCCGACCGCCTTGATGGCGAGCATGGCCGCGTCCCCGCTCGCCGGCACGCCTCCCGGCGGCAGGATGGCGTAGCTGCCCTGGATCCCCGCGATGGCAACGTGATGCAGGTCCGTGGCGAAGATGAGCGTGATGCCAAGCAGCGTCAGGAAGTTGGTGAGCACGGCGTCGTAGCTGCCCGCCGCCGGGTTGACCTGCTGGGCGAAGGCGAGGCCGAGCTGCTGCGCCACGATGGTGCCGGCCGTCTGCAGGCTGGCCACGACCATGCGGGCGGCAAGCCCGAGCATCAGGCCTACGGCGATCTCCCCGATGAGGACGGCGATCGTCGCCGGCGCGGCGATGCCGCCGGCGAGCGCCGGCAGGGAGCGGCTCGCCAGAGGATGGAAGACAAGCGTGAGGAGCACGGCGAGCGCCAGCCGCGACCGCGCGGAGATCATGCGCTCGCCCAGGCCGGGCAGCAGCATGACGAGCGCGCCGACCCGCGCGAAGACGAGAATGTAGGAGGCGGCCGTCTCGGGCGTGATCGTCATCGCTTGGCGGAACCGGCATGGCTCGGCGAACGAGCAGGGCCCCGCCGCCCGCCATCCGCACGATTCGGCGGCGAGTT
Organism: Chelatococcus albus; assembly: GCF_030067675.1. Taxonomy (GTDB): domain Bacteria; phylum Pseudomonadota; class Alphaproteobacteria; order Rhizobiales; family Beijerinckiaceae; genus Chelatococcus_A; species Chelatococcus_A albus. Next base: position 59,078 of record NZ_JASJEV010000005.1, read on the forward strand.
TAGCCGCCCGCGACGATTCGCGCTGCGATCCGCGCCATGTAGCCGGCCAGCGCATCGCCCATGAAGGGCAGGAGAAAGAGGAGCGCGCCGAAGACCGCGAGGATCTTCGGCACGTAAACGAGCGTCTGCTCCTGGAGCTGCGTCAGCGCCTGCACGAGCGACACGACGAGGCCCACGGCCAGCGCCACCAGCATCAGCGGCCCTCCGACCTTCAGGAAGGTGACGATGCCGTCGCGGGCGACGTCGAGGATGGCGGCGGGGGTCATGGCGCGCTTCGGCCTCGTGCGGGTCGTCAGATCGGCATGCGCATGATTTCCTCATAGGCCGCGATGACGCGATCGCGCACCGCCACGAGGCTTTCGACGGCCGCTTCGCTCTCCGCCACGGCGGTCACGACGTCAACGATGTCGCCCTTGCCCTGGACGGCGGCGATGCCCTGGCTTTCGGCTTTCTGGCCCGCCTGGGCGACGCCGTCGATGGCCTGGCTGACGAGTGCGGCGAAGCTGCCGTCGGCCGAGGAGGTCTCGCCGGAAAAGGCCGGCTTCAGGCTGTCCTGCGTCGCGAGACGCTGGACGGAGGTATAGGCACCGGCGGCAAAGGTGGGGGTGGCCATGGCAATGTCCTTGGTTGTCCTAGACGCGGAGGATGTCGAGGGTGCGGTTGATCATGCGGCGCGTGGCGCCGATGAGATTGAGGTTGGCCTCGTAGCTGCGCTGCGCTTCGCGCATGTCCATGACTTCGATGACCGAATTGACGTTGGGCAGTTTCACCTGGCCGTTATCATCCGCCGCCGGATGCCCTGGATCGAAACGCGTGCGGAAGGCCGACCGGTCGGTCTTGACCCGCCCGAGCTCGACGAGCTGGACGCCCAGCTCGTTGTCGAAGCGGCGCTCGAATGTGGGCAGCTTGCGCCGGTAGGGCTCCGCGCCGGGCTTGCTCGCCGCCGAGTCCGCATTGGCGATGTTCTCCGCGATGACGCGCATGCGGCCTGATTGCGCCCTGAGCCCGGAAGCCGCGATCGAGAGGCTCTTCAGGAAATCCATGGGGAAGTTGCTCCTCAGGCCCGGCGACCGATCGCGACCTTCAGGAGCGACAGGCTCTTCGAATACAGCGTCGTGGCCATCTGAAAGTCCGTCTGGTTCTGGGCGACCTTCATCATCTCCTCCTCGAGCGACACGCCGTTGCCGCTCGGGGAGACCTCGAAGCGCTTGGCGTCGCGGCCGTCGAAGCCGGAGGTACCGCCGGCCGCGACCAGATGCGCCGGGCTCGTGCGCACCATGCCGATGTCGCCGCGCCCGCTGCGGCCGGCCGCCGGCTCGCGCAGGTCGCGCGGCTTGAAGCCGGGCGTGTCGGCGTTGGCCACGTTCTCGGCCAGCACTTTCTGGCGCGCCTGATGCCACTGCATCCGCGCCTTCAGGAGATCCATCAAGGGCAAACCGGCGATCGACACGCGCATCCTCCACGCTTGAGGCCGGCAAAATCTGCCCGGTGCATGGTTAATGAACGGTAAATGCCGGGCGAGAAAGGCGCGGCGGCGGATTCGCCTTGCCTTAAACGGTGGTTAATCCTAAGCAGCAGGGGGGTTACGCTCACGCGTAGTGCAGGTCATCGGCAGATTGTCCGGCGTTCGGACGACGAGGGAAGCACGCCTTGCAGTCGTTCTTTGGAATCGAGCTCTCTGCGACAGGCAAGTTTCTGATCGCATTCGCCATCATCATTCTCCTGCTGGCGCTCTTCGCGCTGGTGCTGCGACGGATCACGGGCGGGCGCCTGACGCTCACCGGACAGAGCGCCGGACGGTCGCGTCAGCCGCGCCTCGGCATCGTCGACATCTACGATCTCGACCGGCAGCGTCAGCTCATCCTGTTGCGGCGCGACAATGTCGAGCACCTCGTCATGATCGGCGGGCCGAACGACGTGGTGGTCGAGTCACATATCTTGCGCGGCGTCGCGCGCGTGCCGGTGCATCCTCAGCCGGTGGCGACCGAGGGGGCTCCCCTGCCCGTTCCGCCGCCGATCGCCGCGGCGGAATCCGTGCCGCCGTTGCGCCCGGCGGTCATCGAGCCGAAGGCCGAGGTGGTGCCCGCTGCGGCCGTGCCGGACCTGCGCACCGAGCCGACCTTCGCCCCTTCGCCCGCGCCGCCCCCTCCCCGCGTGGAGCCGACGCCCGTCGTTCCTGAGCGGCCTGCGGCGGCGACGCCGCAGCGCGCCGTGGGAGAGCGTGTCGTCCCGTCCTTCGAGCCGCGCGCTCCTGCCGTGCCGCCGCAGCGGCCCGCCGCGGACGTCGTTGCGGTCGATCGTCGCGCCGCCGAGCCCGTGGCGGGACCGGGCTCGCGCGAAACGCGGCCCAAGGTCGATCTTCCGCCGTCGCCGCCGCCGGAGGACAAGGTCGCCGACGACAAGACCCTGTCCGAGATGGCGCGCCAGCTCGAGGAAGCCTTGAAGCGTCCCTTCTCTGCCGTTCGGCCGTCGAGCGCTGCAGCGATCGACACCGCTACGCATGCCCCGGCCCAGCAGGCGGCACCTCGCCAGCCGGCGCCGCCGCCCGCGCCGACCGAGGGCGCTGCGGACAAGGGCGCGAGCCCTGCTGCGAAGGAAGCCGAGCCGGCCCCCGCCAGCCGCTTCGCCCGCCCCTTCACCCCAGCGCCGTCCCCGATCGCCACCCAGCGTCCAGCGCCTGCCGCTCCGCGGCCCGCGGAGCCGCCGCATGCCCCCGCCGAGCCTGCGGCCGCCGCTGCGGTTGCGCCGCCGCCCGCGCCCAAGGTTGAGGAGGTCAAGGCCGCCGCGCCCGCCGCCCCGACGGCGCCGGCCCTCGAGCCCGCAGCTCCCGCGGTGAGCGAACCGAAAGTCGACGATCGAGCCTCGGCGCCGGCGGCGGAAGCCGGCAGGCCGCCGAAGGAGTTCGACCCCTTCTCCGTCGAGGAGATCGAGGCGGAGTTCGCGCGCCTTCTCGGCCGCGCACCGCCGAAAGTCGACAAGTAATCCTCGCCCGGCGCCCCGTCGCGCTCGCGATGGGGCGCGTATAACCCGGCCCGCGCATCTCGCTGTGCTTGCCTCACGGCCAAGGCGCCACCTACGGTCCGGCAGGAGAGGGGCGCGATTCGGGGCCATGTGGCAGGGTCAGAGAAAGGACTGCGCTGCGAGAGGGAGCAGGCCGCGGCTGCCGTACCGTGGCGGCGTGCAGCGACGGGTCCTCGTTTTGGGCATCTCGACCCTTCTGGTGCTGGGCGGCCTGCACATCGCGAGCGCGCCGGCTTTCGCGCAGAGCATCAATCTCGATCTGGGCCCGGGCGGCGGCGTGACGGAGCGGGCACTCCAGCTCGTCGCGCTGGTCACGCTCCTGTCGCTCGCCCCGTCGATCCTCGTGATGGTCACGTCCTTCACGCGGATCGTCGTCGTGTTGTCGCTGCTGCGCTCGGCCATCGGCACGCAGACGGCACCGCCCAACGCCGTCATCACCAGTCTCGCCCTGTTCCTGACGGCCTTCGTCATGGCGCCGACATTCCGCGAGGCCTATACCGTCGGGGTCGAGCCGCTCGTCGGCGGCCAGATCACCCAGCCGCAAGCCTTCGAACGGGCCGCGGCACCGTTCCGCACCTTCATGTTGCGGCATGTGCGCGAGAAGGATCTCGCCCTCTTCCTCGACCTGTCGAAGCAACCGCGCCCGGCCTCTCCTCAGGAGACCAGCCTGACCGTGCTGGTGCCGGCGTTCATGATCTCCGAGCTGCGGCGGGCCTTCGAGATCGGCTTCCTGATCTTCGTGCCCTTCCTCATCATCGACCTCGTCATCGCCTCGATCCTGATGTCGGTCGGCATGATGATGCTGCCGCCGGTGACGGTGGCCCTGCCCTTCAAGCTGATCTTCTTCGTGCTCGTGGACGGCTGGAGCCTGATCGCCGGGTCGCTGGTGCAGAGCTACGGGAGCTGAGGTGACATCCGGCGTTGGGGAAGCCGCGGCCGAGCGTCGGCTCCCTCATCCCCGCGGCGCCTGAACCTCCGTCGGCGGGATCGGCGCCTCGGCTTGGGATTCGGCAGGCGCCTCCCTCAGCGGCTGCCGGCGCGGCCGTGCCACGGTCGCGCTCTCGGGATAGCGCTTGCGGTACTCGGCGAGGAAATCCGACAGTGTGTCGGCATTGACGACCGACGAGGCGATCTCGCGGAACTCGCGCGTGCCGCGCGCCTGCGGTGCCGTCAGGAAGGTGAAGGTCTTCGCATCGGCGCTGTCGGCCATCTTCGCCGCATATTTCGAGCGCAGCCGGTCGAGCGACAGCGTCTCCTCCGCAAGCGCATAGGCAATGGCCGCGCGCATGACGTCGGCGCGATCCTGGTCCGACAGAGCCTCACGGCCCTGCCAGCGGTCGCCGAGCATGGCCTCGTGCGCCTCGCCGGCCTGCCGCCAGCGCCGGCCCTGCCAGACGATGTCCGCCCGCAGGCGGTCGATCTCGGGCCCCGTTTCGCCCGCGATGAGGTCGAGCGCGAGATCCGTGCGCGAGAGATCGGAGAGCGCACGGGCCTCGAGCAGCAGGCGCGCCCTCTTTACCTGCGCGGGCAGTTCCGGCAGGCGCGTCTCCTGCAGGACGGCGAGCGCCTGCGCCGGCTTGCCGCCGACGAGGCGCAACGTCGCGAGCCGCGCCGCGACCGTGGCGCGAGCTGCCCCGGTGAGGCGCTTCTCCACCTGATGCTGCAGGAGCGTCGCCGCCGGCTCGATGAGGTCGAGCTCGGCGAGGCGGTCGGCGAGGCGCCGCACGATCTCGTCGCCCCGCCGGCCGATCGGGGTGAACTCCTTGAAGTCGTAGTAGAGGGCCAGTGCCTCGACGCGGCCGAGGCGCTCGCTCTTGCCGGTCAGGAACAGCTCCTCGAACTGCCGCGCGGTCTCGTCGTGGAGCGTCCGCGTGACCTCGTGGTCGGTGTAGATCTGGTTCGCCAGCCGGGCAATCTGGAAGGCCTCGCGCCAGCGGCCCGTCTCGGCGTAGAGACGCCCGAGCTGGCCGAGCGTCTCCACCTCGATGTCGTCGCCGCGCCAGACCACGCTGAGCCGCTCCAGGCGGTCGAGGGCCTCGTTGCGGTCGATGGCGTTTTCGCGCAGGGCGAGCACCGTGCCGCGCAGCATCGCCTCGGCGGCGATCGGCCGGTCCTCGGTCTTGCTAAGGAGCTCGTAGGCGGCGATGGCGTCCTCGCTCTGGCCGGTCGCCTCGTCGAGCCGGGCGCGCAGAAGCGTGACCGGATTGCGCGGCACGGGGCTCGGTGTGAGCTGCTCGAGCGTCTTGAGCATGCGCTCGGCGAGGGTGAAGTCCTTCATCTCGAGTGCCGCGCGCGCCGCATGCAGCCGCAACACGCCCTGCAGGTCGTCAGGATAGGCATCGAGCACGGTCATGTGCCGCTGGAAGGTGGCGAGCGCTGGCGCCCAGCGCTTGGCGCGGGCGTCGAGCACGGCCCGCCACAGGGCGACCTCGGGTTCGGCGGCGAAGACCGGCGCGTCGAAGAGCTCGCGCGCCTTGCCGTCGCGGTTCGTCAGGGTTGCGACGAACGCGCGCCAGAAAAGGAGTTCCCGCGACGCCGCCGCCGTCGGATCGGTCTGCGCCATCAGGGCGAGAACGCCCTCCGCCTCCGGCGCGAGACCGTTGGCGACGAGGAAACGGGCGAGCGCGAAGCGCGCGTTCGCCTTTTCCACTCGGGAGGCGGCGGAGGCCGCCTGTTCGAGCGCGCGTTTGCGCTCGCGAATGGAGCCCGCGCGCACCTCGTTCCATTCTGCCCGGCGGATGAACAGATCGGCGGCCTGCCCGGCGCCCTGCGCCTTCTCGTCCGGCTCCTCCGCCTGCGACAGCGCAAGGCCGCCATCGCGCGCGACGGTCGCGCCCTCGAGCCCGGTCGCAACCGTCAGGTCGTCTGCCTGCGGGACGACGGCGAGGCCGTGCGCCGTCCGCAGGGCGCGAAACTCGACGAAACGTTGCGGCTTGATCAGCGCCTGCGCCGGCGCGAACGCCGTAACGACGGCAACGCGTGTCCCGTCCGCCTCGTCGAGCCAATGCACCCCGGCGCTCCCGGCCATCGGCACGACGGCGAGATTGCGGCCGGCATGATCAACCTTGCGGCTTACGGAGAGCGTCTCGACGGGCGCGGCTGCCTCGTCTCCGAGCGCGAGAACCCACCCGGCACCCTCGGGCATCAGCCGCGACAGGGTCTGGCGCTGCAACCCGATGCGCACGACGAGGGCCCCGCTGCGCCGCTCGGTCTCGAACTGCTTCACCGGCGCCGGCAGGTTCGTCGTCAGGCCGAACGTGTCGACGAATTCCTTCGTGTCGAAGACGAGGGTCACGACACCGCCGCGCTCGAAGGCCGCGGCGGCTGTCCGTGACCGGAACGGAAACGCGATCGTCAGACCGTTCTCGATCTGCGTCGCGACCGGCCGGACCGGCTCTCCCGCGAGCGCAGCCGCCCCGCCGGGTGGCAAGGGCGCACCGCCGGCCGGTGGCGCAACCGAAGGGACGCCGGCAGCGGGCGGGGTGGCGACCGCGGCGGCGGCCTGCTCGCTGGCTGCCTTCACGGGTGGAGGCGCGACGGTTTCACCCGGCGTCCGCGCCGTCTCCCTGGCGGCGGCAGGTGGCCGCTCGGCCGCCGCGCCCTCCTCGCGCTGCGACGAGCGCTGTCCGCCGGGCGGCGGAGCCTCCGGCGACGGACGTGCCGCGGGCGCACGGGTGAAGTCGAGCACGAAGCTGTCGTCCTCGCGAAAGCCGCGCAGCTCGGTGCCCGGCGCAAGCCGCAGGGTGAGCTTGAGCGACGACCCGGTCGCCTCCTCCTGAAGCTCGGTAACGGCTGCCGGCATCGCCGCCTTCAGCTTGAGGACATCGGCGGTCAGCGGAGCGTCGAAGAGGATTTCGGCCCGGTCCTTCGCCTGGCGGAAGACGACCGGCGTCGCCGGCGGCGTCTCCATCACCACGCGCGTCAGCGTCGGCAATGTCGCCGTGCGAAAGACGAGCGGCTGCGGCTGGCGCTCGCCGCGGCGCTTCGCCTCTTCGCGCACGAGGGCCTCCGCGGCCCGGGCGCGCCGCGCGAGTTCGTCAACGACGTGTTGCGGCAGGCCCGGCGGCAGGCCCTTCCAGCCTTCCGGCAGCAGATCGAGATAGACCTGCTCGCCGGCCTCCATGAGATTCGCGCGCATGGGCCGGACGAGCGCAAGGCGCATGCCGCGGCCGTCCGGATCGACGCGCACGATGGACACGTAGCTCGGCAGTTCGGCGGCCAGGCGCTCGGCGTTGAGCGTCACGGGCTCGGAGAAGGCGAGCACCAGGATGCCGTTGCTGACGCGGGTGCTGACCTTGGGCGGCGAATCGAACTGGAGGATGATCCGGCCGAAGCCGCTCATTTCGCTGCCGCGCACCGTGGCCTTGGCGGCGAGGGCGGCATCCGCAGCCGCCAGCATGGTGCAGAAGGCGGCGGCAAAGGCCACGCGCCGCGCGATCGGCGAGCCGCGACGGCCCGCAGTTTTGTGCCCCTTCAGGACCATCGAAGCCTGACGCCCCTACCGACCAGCATGCAGAAGCATGTCTGGCGACACACGCCTTCTGCGTGCCGCAGTACGTTAGTCGGCGTGGGCTAACGCGACCTTAATCCGCTGTCATGCGGCGTCCCGCGGCTGCCGCGGCCCCCCACCCGCAGCCGGTTCCGATGGCCTCGATGCGCCGGCCTTCACGGTTGCTGCGGCAGCTCCCGGCGCACGGTCGGCTCGATCGCCGGCAGCTCCGTCGGCGGCAGCACGGAGGACACGGCTGCGGGCTTCGCCTCGGCGTTCACGCCCTTGGCGCGGGAGGCCAGCGCCACCGTCAGCCGTTCGGCAGCCTCGGGGGTCATCGACGCCAGCACCTCAGCCATCTTGCGCGGGTTCATCTGCAGCACGACGGGCACGAGAACGTCGTGCGGCAGGCGATCGAAGACGCGCGCTGCCTCCTTCGGCTTCATGGCCTCGTACATGGTGACGAGATTGCGCAGCGCCGCTCCTTCCTCCTTGCGCTGCACGGCGTCGCTGCCCCGGTCCTCGAGCGTCTTCAGCTCGTTGATGCGCGTCTCGAGCTTCTTCTCGGCGCTCTCCAGGAGCTTCTCCCGCGTCTCGAGCTCGCGCGAGCGGCTGTCCAGCTCGTCCCGCCGCTCGCCAAGGCGCTCCAGGAGCGCGCGCTCGGCCGGCGAGACGGTGGCCTGCGGGTTCTCGAGATTGATTCGCGTGCCGCTCGCGGGCTGGGCCGCTCCGGCCTGCGCTTCGCGACGTCCGGCCTGAGACCCGGCCTGGTCGCCCTTCTGCTCCGCGCCCTTGCCGGCGCCCACGCTGCCGGTGAATTCCGGATCCGCCACCACCGGGCCGTTGCTGCGCGCATTGGCGATGACGCGACCGAAGGCCGGGATCTGCTGACCGGACGATGCCGACGCGACGGGTTTCGCCGCAGGCTGTCCGGCCGTGCTTTCGGGGGCGATGATGGCCACGAGGCGCAGGCCGAGAAGACCCGCGGCCGCGACAATCACCGCATCGAGAAGGCGAAACCTGCGCTTCATGCCGCCTGCCCCTCGAGGCGCTTGAGCGCCCGCTCGGCAAGCTTCTGCGCGGTCGAGGCGGCTGCGGAGAGCCGGCTCGCCGCCCGCGACACCTCCGGCGCCGCTTCGAGTGCCGGCGGGGTCTGTTCGTTGGCGGCCTTCGCGGGCGCCACGAGCTGCGACGCCTCGACGATCTGGGCGATGCGGCTCATGACGCCTTCGCCGGCCGACACCTGCTCGGACAGGTCGGCAGCGTAGCGCTCCGCCGTCCGCAGGCGCTCGGCGAGGGTTCGGTCGCAATCCCCGAGCGTCGTGCGCAGACCCGCGATCGCCCTTTCAGCCGTCTCCGTGGCGAGGACGAGTTCCGAAATCGTCTTGCGCATGGCCGATTCGTCCGCCTTCAGGCGCACGATGCGCTTGTTGAGCGCCACGCAGGTGCCGATGGTCGCCACGAGGAGAACGGCCATCATCCCGTCCGCGAGCAGCCCGATTGTCGTGCTCATGATGCCCCCAAGCCTGCCTTTTATGAATATCGTCTCTTCTTATGAATCCTGGCGCAGCTCACGCGTGCTGGCCTCGAACACGGCGAGTGTCGTGCGCGACCGGCGCAAGGGCCGCGCCACCTGAATGGCGACGTTGTCGCCCGCCCGCCCGATGCGCCCCTCGCTCAGGACGAGGTCGCCGCAGCGCAACGACACGAGACCGTCGGCCGGCATGTCGAAGACGAGCGTGTCCCCCACCTCGAGTGCGAGCGCTCGCCGCAACGGCAGGCTCGTCTCGTGCAGCACTGCCTCGAGCGTGAGATCGGCCTGCCAGATCTCGGTGGCGAGATGCCCTTCCCAGATCGGGTCGCGGCCGAGCTTCTCGCCCATGTAGCTCTGCAGCAGGAGATCGCGGATCGGCTCGATCGTGGCATAGGGCAGAAGAATCTGCAGACGCCCCGAGCGACCGTCCATCTCGAGGCGGAGCTGGACGAGGATCGCCGCGTTGGCCGGGCGCGTCACGACCGCAAAGCGCGGATTGCTCTCGATGCGGTCGACCGTGAAGCGCACCGGCGTCAGCGGCAGGAAGGCCTGCTCGGCATCCTGCATCACGACCTGGACTAGCCGCTTCACGAGCAGCGTCTCGATCGTCGTGAAGGGCCGGCCGTCAATCGGCGTCGGCCCGGCGCCGCGCTTGCCGCCGAGAAGAATGTCGAGGGCCGCGTAGATGAGGCTCGGCTCGACCGTCACGAGGCCGAAGTTGTCCCACTCCTCCGCCCGGACCACCGCGAGCAGGGAGGGCAAGGGAATGGAGTTCAGATAGTCTCCGACGCGCACCGACGTGATGCCGGCCAGCGAGACCTCCACGTTGTCGGAGAAGAAATTGCGCAGGGAGGTGGCGAGCAGGCGCACCATCCTGTCGAAGACGATCTCGAGCATCGGCAGGCGCTCGTAGGACACCTTGCCGGAGTCCACGATAGCGCGCACGCCGCCGTCGCCGTCCTGCAGCTGGTCGAGCGAGAACCCGACGAGCGCATCGATCTCGTCCTGCGTGAGCACGCGATCGCCGAGCTGCTCGAAGGGGTCGGCCGTCTGGGCCTCGATCATGCGAGCCCATTCAGCCGCCGTATCGTCCGCGCCGCTGCTGGCGGGGGTCGCCCCCTGGGTCGCGGCCACCTTGCTCAGCTCGGCGGCGAGGCTCGCCGCCGCATCGATGCCGGGATCGGAAGAGGCAGACACGGGCTGGGCTCCTACTGAACCACGATTTCCTTGAACAGCACGGCATCGACGCGCGCGGGATGCACTGCAATGTTGACGCGCCGCAGAAGCTCTTCCTTGAGGCGATAGATGCCGGCCGAGCCGTCGATGTCACTCGGTCGAAGCTCGCGCACGTAGACCTGGAACGCGTCCTCGACACGCGGCAACAGCGGTTGAATGTCCGCCACGGTCTTGGCCTCGGCGACCTCGAGGGAGGCCTTCATCCTGAGATACCGCTGGCGCTCCTGGTTCGGCACCTGCGCCAGGTTGACGGTCATCTCCTTGAGCTCGATGAAGGCAACCTGCCTGGTTGCCGCCTTCGCCGCCTCGGCCTCGGCCGACTTCTTCTGCATGTAGAGGTAGCCGCCGGCCGCCGCGCCGGCGAGCAGGGCGACGACGGCAGCGAGAACGAGCGTCTTGCCGCGTCCTCCGGCCTTCGCCGCGGGGGCCTCGCCCTCGCGCTCGGCCTCATCGACAGCCGCCTTGTCGCCCTTCTTCGCCATCGTTCTCGCCTCGGCCCTGTCCGCCGCTTCACCCTGGCGGCTCCGTTGTCCCCGATATGCGGCAAAGATGGTTAATGCCGCGTTAAACGCGGCAATTTCTGCCGGGCGGCTTTTGCCGGGCGGCGGCGGCGACCGCGCCGCGGCACTCCGTGGAGGAATGGTTATCACGCTGATCTTGAATGATTTTCAGAACGACTCCCGGCTTGGCACGGGCCCTGCACACTCTCCTGTGCGGATGCCGCGCTGGGGAGCGTCGAGGCGTCCGTGGGGAAATGACGAACGGGAGCGGTTCCATGGAGAACGCGCTGCTGATCGGCCTGTCGCGTCAAGTCGCGCTGGGCCGGGAGCTCGACGTCGTCGCCAACAATGTGGCGAACGTCACCACGAACGGATTCAAGGCGCGCACCGCGCGCTTCCGCGAATATCTGATGCCGAAGGCGAGCGCCGACGCCTTCCAGCAAGCCGACCGGCGCCTGTCCTTCGTTATCGACGACGGCACGCCGCTCAATTTCGAGCCGGGTCCGATCGAGCGCACGGGCAATCCTCTCGACGTGGCGATCAAGGGCGACGCGTTCCTCGTCGTCGCCACGCCCCGCGGCGAGCGCTACACCCGTAACGGATCGTTGGAGATCAACGCCCGCGGCGAGCTCGTCACCAGCGACGGCCACGCGATCCAGGGCGAGAACGGCCCGATCACTTTCGGCAATACCGAGACCGGCATCACCATCGCGCCGGACGGCACGGTGACCACCAATCTCGGCCAGCGGGGCAAGGTTCGCCTCGTGCGCTTCGACGACGTGCGGGCACTCGACAACGAGGGCGCCAACCTCTTCGCGAGCCGTGCCCCCGCCCTGCCCGCGGGCCGGGCCGCCAAGCTCGAAGCGGGGGCGCTCGAGCGATCGAACGTCAAGCCGGTCATCGAGATGGCGCGGCTGATCGAGGTCAATCGCTCCTACACGAGCGTCGCCTCGATGATCCAGAAGACCGACGAGCTGCGCCGTTCAGCGCTGAGCCGCCTCGCCGACATGCCGGCCTGATCGCCGCCAGGAGATTCAAGACAATGCGTGCCCTCCAGACCGCCGCGACCGGCATGATGGCCCAGGAACTCAACGTCCAGGTCATCTCCAACAACATCGCCAACCAGCGCACCACCGGCTACAAGCGCCAGCGGGCGCAGTTCCAGGACCTGATGTACGAGACGCAGCGCCGGCCCGGCTCCGCGACCTCGGACCAGGGCAACCAGGTGCCCGCCGGCATCACCATCGGCTCGGGCGTGAAGACGGCCTCGACGCCGCGCGCCATGTCGCAGGGTCCGCTCAATCCGACCGAGAAGGACTACGACGTCGCCATCCGCGGCGAGGGCTTCTTCCGTATCCGCCGGCCCGACGGCACCATCGCCTACACGCGCGACGGCTCCTTCGAGCTCGATTCCCAGGGGCAGCTCGTCACCGCTGACGGCTATCTCGTCGAGCCGGGGATCACGGTGCCGCAGAACGCGAGCAAGGTCACGATCAACGCCCAGGGTCAGATCCAGGCGACCATTCCCGGGCAGACACAGCCGCAGGACCTCGGCCAGCTTCAGCTCGCCCGTTTCGTCAACAAGGTCGGCCTCGAATCGATCGGCGACAATCTCTTCGTCGAGACGCCCGCCTCCGGCCAGCCGATCGACGGCACCGCCGGCAGCGAAGGCTTCGGCACGCTGCAGCAGGCCTATCTCGAAGAGGCGAACGTCAATGCCGTGACCGAGATCTCGGCCCTCATCGCCGCGCAGCGGGCCTACGAGATGAACGCCCGCATCATCACCGCCGCCGACCAGATGCTCTCCTCCACGACCCAGATGTTCCGCGGCTGAGGAGAGGCATCATGAAGGCTCGTCTCTCCCTCGCCCTGTCCGCCGCCGCGTTCGTCGCCGGCATGGTCTCTGCCATCGCGGCAGAGCGTGCCACCCTCCGCGCCGAGATCCGCGTGGATCACGACATCGTCACCCTTGGCGACCTCGTCGAGGGCGTCGACGGCCAGGCCGCGGCGGCACCGCTGTTCCGCGCGCCGCGGCTCGGCGACACCGGCACGATCCAGGTGCATCGCATCGTCGAGGCGGCGCAGAACCTCGGCATTGCCGACATCGATACGCGCGGCCGGGCTCAGGTCGTCGTCGCCCGCGCCGCCCGGCGCATCGGCGCGGCCGAGAGCGAGGCGGCGCTGCGCCAGGCGCTCGAGGCACGCCACGGCCTCGATGCCCGTTCGACCACGATCGTCTTCGACGGTGGCGCGCCCATCATCCTCGCCGCGCCCGACGGCGATGCCCCGCTCTCGGTGCAGGATCTCCTGTTCGATCCGCGCACGCGCCGCATCTCGGCGACCCTGGTCGTCCCGGGCGGTGTCCAGCCGGCGACGAAGCGCGTCACCGGCAATGTGGTCGAGACCGTCGAGGTCGCCGTCGCCAACCGCTCCTTCCAGCGGGGCGACGTCCTGCAGGCGAGCGATATCTCCTTCGAGCGCCGGACCCGCGACGGCCTGCCGAGCGACGTCCTCACGGAGGTCGGCGCGATCGCCGGCCAGGTCGTCAAGCGCAGTCTTGCGGTCGGCACGGTCATGCGGGCAGGCGACGTCCACCGCCCGGAGATCGTGACCCGTGGCGACGTCGTCACGGTCATCTACGAGAGCCGCGGCCTGTCCCTGTCCCTGCGTGGCCGGGCCGTCGAGGGCGGCGCCCTCGGCGACACCGTGACCGTACAGAACATCCAGTCGAAGCGCACGCTCCAGGGGCAGGTCGTGGCGCCCGGCCGGATCAGCGTGAACCTGGTGCCGACGGGCCGCGTCGCCGCCGTCGCCGCCACGACGGCCCGGCCATGAGCCCGTGGATGCGCCGCGCCCGTCCCTTCGAATCGTCTCTTTCCAGGATGCGTCCGATGACCCTCCGCCCGACGCCTCGCCTCACCCGCCTCGCCGGCGCCACCCTCGCTGCCCTCACCCTCGCCGGCTGCGGCGCCGCCGACCGCCTCGCCAATGTCGGCAAGGCGCCCAACCTGTCGGCGATCGAGGATCCCACCGCCCAGCCCGGCTACAAGCCCGTACGCCTGCCGATGCCCGATCCCGAGCCGGTCAGCTATGCACCGAATTCGTTGTGGCGGACGGGCGCACGCGGCTTCTTCAAGGATCAGCGCGCCCGCCAGGTCGGCGACATCCTCACCGTCCGCGTACGCATCACCGACAAGGCCAATTTCGACAACACGACGAAGCGCTCCCGCGCCAACGACGAGAAATTCGCCACGGCGAACCTCTTCGGCTTCGAGAACCAGATCGACCAGGTGCTGCCGGACGGCACGAAGGCGGACGCGCTCTTGACCGCCAAATCCGATTCCACGAGCGCCGGCAGCGGCTCGATCCGCCGCTCCGAGCAGCTCGCCACGGACGTTGCCGCCGTCGTGACCCAGGTCCTGCCCAACGGCAACATGGTGATCGAGGGCAAGCAGGAGATCCGCGTCAATTTCGAGATGCGCCAGCTCATCGTCGCCGGCGTCGTGCGGCCGGAAGACATCGAGGCGAACAACACGATCGAGTCGACGAAGATCGCCGAGGCGCGCATCGGCTACGGCGGCAAGGGCCAGATCACCGACGTGCAGCAGCCGCGCTACGGCCAGCAGGTGATGGACATCATCCTGCCCTTCTGACGCCCGGCGACAGGCGCTCCAGTTCCCCGGACGGGCCGGCACGCTCCCCCGTTGTCGCCCGCCCGTCCAGATGCGGCCCCGGTGCTCCCGCCGGGGCCGCTTTCGTTCGGCGTTCCGCCGTTCAGGCGGCCTTGTCGAGTTCCGCCTGCACCGCAGCCTCCCGCGCCAGCATGCGCTGCACCGACGGCCGCGCCTGCATGCGCGCATGGTGCGCTGCGTAGTTGGCATAGGGGCTCACGTCGAAACCGAGCATGGCCTTCGCCCAGTGGAAGAAGGGATAGAGGTAGCAGTCGACGGCGCTGAAGGTGCCGAGGGCATAGTCCCTGCCGGCGAGCAGGCGATCGATCTCCGCGAGCTTCTCGGTCACCGCCGTCCGCGACTTGGCAACGAGCGAAGCCTGCGCCTCCGCCCCGTCCACGTAGCGCTGCGGCCCGAACAGCGGGCTGAAGGCCGGATGCACGCCGCTCGTGAGCCAGGCGAGCCAGGACAGCGCCTGGGCGCGGGCGAGCGGCTCCTGCGGCAGGAGGCCGGCCTGCGGGAACGCGGCGTCGAGATAGCTGAAGATCGCCACGTTCTCGGTCAGGAGGTCCCCGTCGACGAGCAGGGCCGGCACCTTGCCGCGCGGATTGACGGCGAGATAGCGCGGTTCGCGGTGCTGGCCCTTGCGCAGCGACAGGCCCTTCGGCTCGAAGGTGGCGCCAACCTCCTCGAGGGCGATGTGGGGAGCCATGGAGCAGGCGCCGGGAGCGAAGTAGAGGGTCAACATGAGGTGCCTCCTGAGTTGCGGCGGTAACCTAGGAGGGGACAGTATCGGTTTGCAAGAAGGCACCTTATGGAGCCATACTGGCCAAATGGAAACTAAAGCGCCTCCCCCGCTCGCCTCCGGGCCCTGCCGGTGTCAGCAGCGGATCCGTCGCACGCTCGACCTCATCGCCAACAAATGGGCGGTCCCGGTCATCCTGGAACTGTCGCGGGCCAAAGGCCCCCTGCGCTTCACGGCGCTCGCCCGCGCCATCGCGGGCATCACACAGAAGGAATTGACCAAGCAGCTGCGCGAGCTCGAGGGCGCGGGACTCGTCACGCGGCATGTCTACGCGGTGGTGCCGCCGAAGGTGGAATATGCGCTGACCCCGCTCGGGGCCTCGCTCAAGCCCGTCCTCGATGCCCTTGCCGGGTGGGCGTCGGACCATGGCGACAGGATCGCGGCGAACGAGGCCGCCTTTTCGGGGGTGCCAACCTGATGGCCCCCGCTGCGGCAGGAGGGTACGGGAGGCGGATGCGCCCCGATGCCCCTCAGTCGTCGCGGTAGACGCGTTCGTTGCGCTCGTGCCGTTCCTGCGCCTCGAGCGACAGGGTGGCGATCGGGCGGGCCTCGAGGCGCTTGAGCGAGATGGGCTCGCCCGTCTCCTCGCAATAGCCGTAGGTGCCGTCCTCGATGCGCTGCAACGCCGCGTCGATCTTGGCGATCAACTTGCGCTGGCGGTCCCGGGCACGCAGCTCGATGGCGCGATCGGTCTCCGAGGAGGCCCGATCCGCAATGTCCGGGTGATTTTCATTCTCGTTCTGCAAGGCGGTCAGCGTCTCGCGTGCCTCCCGCAGAATATCGTCCTTCCATCCCAGGAGCTTGCGCCGAAAATACTCGCGCTGGCGCTCGTTCATGAAAGGTTCGTCATCCGATGGCCGATAGCCCTCGTCGATCGCGATGTTCGACATGTGTGGCTTCTGCTCTTTCCCTCTGCGCCCCGCCGTCACCCCCTTGCGAGGCGCCGCCTATATACCGGGACGGCCGGGCCGCGACAACGCAGATTGCAGTCATAAGATCGTCGAAAAGCGCGGCCGCACGCCGGCGGCCGGAAACGCGCCGGCCGACAGCCCCGCGAAGACGGCGCCGCGCGCCCTCTCCCCGGGCGGGAAACTGTCAGCGCTGCAGCTTGGCGAGCTCGACGTGGGCGCGCAGCTCGATATGGGCGATGAGATCGTCGAGCTGCGCGTCGCCGCTCGTGCCCGAACGCGCGGCGAGGGTCGCCGTCAGCCGCTTGAGATCCGCGATCGGCACCTGGCCGGCGAGCAGCGCCGCCTTGAGACGATCGAGGCCGTCGAGGAGGTCGTGCCCGCGGCGGATGTGGCGCCTTCGGCGCGCAGTCGGATCCTCGTTTGCCTGGAGGGCGATGAGAGCGTCGATCCCGCCGACCGACTGGGCGGCTCCCGCGGCAGTATTGCGGCCGACGGCTGCGCCCTGGCCGAGCGAGAAGCGCGCATGGCCGGAACCCCGCCGTACGGCCGCCGCACCGCCCCCAACCATCGCTCTCGCCTCGACCCGCATGATCATCCGACACCGCACTCCATCGATGCGGGCAGTCTCGCCGCTCATGGTTAACGCGGCGTGAAGAGCACGGCAAAAGCTGCCGCGCGGCAGGCCCCGCCCAGCGGGCCGACCTGCCTGGCGGATCGGCGACACTAGGCAAGATATTGATTTCACTTACATAACAACATCGCCACCGAGCTGGCACGATCTTCGCGTCGAGGTGAGCGACTTTCGCTTGCGTGGTGCCTCTCAATGCCGCTTCGCCTCCGCAGAACCCTGGCACGCTGCCTCGCCCTCGCCGCCGCCGTTGCCACCCTGGCGGGGCCGGTCGCTCCGGCCTTCGCACTATCGCGTATCAAGGACCTCGCTGCGGTCGAGGGGGTGCGCCAGAACCAGCTCGTTGGCTACGGCCTCGTGGTCGGCCTCAACGGCACGGGCGACACGCTGAACAACACGCCCTTCACACGCCAGTCGCTGCAGGCGATGCTGGAGCGCCTTGGCGTCAACACGCATGGCGCCAACCTGCGCACCGCGAACGTCGCGGCGGTCATGGTCACCGCCAACCTCCCCGCCTTCTCGACCCAGGGCACGCGGGTCGACGTCACCGTCTCGGCCCTCGGCGACGCCAAGTCCCTGCAGGGCGGCACGCTGCTCGTCACGCCGCTGCTCGGTGCCGACGGCGAGGTCTATGCGGTGGCGCAGGGCTCCGTCGCCATCTCCGGCTTCCAGGCGGAGGGCGAGGCCTCCAAGGTGACGCGCGGGGTGCCCACGGTCGGGCGCATCGCCAACGGCGCGCTCATCGAGCGCGAGATCGACTTCCAGCTCGCCAAGCTCAAGACGCTCAGGCTCGCCCTGCGCAATCCCGATCTCACGACGGCCCGGCGCATCGCGGCCGCCATCAACGACTTCCTCGGCGCCGACACCGCCGAGCCGACAGACCCGTCGACCGTAGCCATCCAGATCCCTGCGCGCTACCAGGGCAACATGATCCGCCTCCTTACGGAGGTCGAGCAGCTGCGCGTCGATCCCGACCAGTCCGCCCGCGTCGTGATCGACGAGCGCTCGGGCATCATCGTCATGGGCAAGGACGTGCGCGTCTCCACGGTAGCGGTGGCCCAGGGCAACCTCACCGTCACCATCACCGAGACGCCACAGGTCAGCCAGCCCGCCCCCTTCTCCAACGGCGTGACGACTGTCGTGCCGCGCACCGGCGTCAAGGTCGACACCCAGGACGGCAACAAGCTCGCCATCGTCCGCGAGGGCGTGACCCTCAAGGAACTCGTCGACGGCCTCAACGCGCTCGGCATCGGGCCGCGCGACCTCATCGCCATCCTTCAGGCCATCAAGGCGTCCGGCGCCCTCCAGGCCGAAATCGAGGTAATGTGAACATGGCACTTCCCGCCCTCGCCATTCCCGCCGCTGTCAAGATCGCCGCAGGCGCTCTCGGCACCCTCGCCAAGGCTGCGAAAGGGACAAACGCCGCCCCTGCCAATCAGGCCACGGCCGCGATCACATCGGGGCAGACCAAGGCCCGCGCCGTCGCCCAGGACTTCGAGAAGGTCTTCCTCGAGCAGATGATGGACCGAATGTTCAAGACCGAGGGCTCCGAAGGCCCGCTCGGCGACAATGGCACCGGCAGCGATGTCTACCGCTCCATGCTGGTCAAGGAATACGCCGGCAACATCACCCGCACCGGCGGCATCGGCATCGCGGACCAGGTCTATCGCGAGATCCTGCGCCTGCAGGAGGGAGGCGCCCGTGTCTGAAGTCGCGGCCGCCGCGGCTGTGGCCGCGCCCCTCCCCTTGCCCCGCGTCGTGAGCGAGGACGAGGCGAAGCGCCTCGTCGAGGGCGTGCTCGCCACGCTCGCCGCCCTGGAGAGGCTCATCGTCGAGGAGACGCGCCTCGTGCAGGACGGCCGCCTCGCCGACGCCCTCGTGCACGAGACGCGCAAGACGGAGCTCGCCGGCAGCTACATCCGCGAGCTCGAGGCGGTGAAGACCAATGCCATCGCCCTCGCGCGCTTCGCCCCGGACGCCCTGACGGCCCTGAAGGAGACGCACCAGCGTTTCGCCGAGATCATCGAGCGCAACCAAGCCGTCCTCGCCACCGCCCGCGCGGTGTCCGAGGGGCTCATCCGTACCCTCGCCGACGAGGTGGGCGCCGCAGCGCAACCGGCTGCCTACGCACCCGCCGGCGCCGGCCAGCCGGCCCGCCGGCCGCGCGCCGTGCCGCTCACCCTCTCGAAGAGCCTGTAAACCATATCGCCACGAAAGATGTGCCCGCCCGCGCCGCGGGCGGGCACATCCACAAGATTTTAAGGATTTCTGCAAGGCGTTCTTCACACACCCTCCCGGCATGCTCCCCCGCAACACCGGAACGGCTGCACTTCGCGAGCCGGACACGCGGGCGAGGGCGAATGATGGACGTTGGGGGCGTGGGCCGGGCCGGCGCGATCCTGCCGCCGGCCACTTTCAATCGCCTGGAGGCTCCGGTCTCGGCCGGTGCGGTCAAGACAGATCTCGCGGCGAATGCCGCCGTCGTCCAGGCGGCGGGTACGGAAGCCGGGCGCTTCGAGGCCGGCCGCCAGGCAGCGAACCGCGCTGCGCGCGAGGCCGCCCTGCGCGACACCATCGAGCGGCACCTCGTCATCGACCCAGAGACGCGCGAGATTGTCCTTCAGGTCGTCGAGACGCGCACGGGCCGCCTCGTCAACCAGATCCCGGATGCCGCGATCCTTCGCCTGCGGGCATACCTGCGCGGCGTGCTCAGCCGCTGGGGCACCGACCGTGCCGACGACACGGCCAGGCGGGTTGAGCGCGTCATCTGATTCGCGCTGTGGCGTTCCGCCTTCGCCCCACCCGATGCGGCAACCCGATACCGCGTTAATGTTGGATTAAGGTTGCCACAACCGTCACGAGAATTTTTACCTCTCATTAAATGATGCCGGCCGAGCATCCTCGCGTCTTTGTCAGAAAGATGAAGACAAGCCAGAAGGCTCTTCACCAGAAAGGTGCATAATATGTCGTCTGTTACGCTGAATGCCGGCGTTCGCGCCGCGCTTTCGTCTCTGCAGAATACGTCGGCAATCTCCCAGCAGATCCAGAATCGTCTGGCGACGGGCAAGAAGGTCAACTCGGCGCTCGACAATCCGTCGAACTTCTTCCTCTCCGCCGG
>NZ_JASJEV010000005.1:79088-304836 GCF_030067675.1 Chelatococcus albus
GTCGCGGAGCTGCGCACGCAGATCGACCAGCTGTCGAAGGATGCCAGCTACAACGGCATCAACCTGCTCGCCGGCGACTCGATGACCACCTATTTCAACGAGACGGGCTCGAGCAAGCAGAAGATCCAGGGTGTCTACTTCGACTCCACCGGCCTCAAGGTTTCGCTCGCCAAGAACGACTTCCAGGCCGACTCGGACATCAACGCGGCCCTCGCCGAGCTGAAGAGCGCGGCCGAGACGCTGCGCGCCCAGGCATCGACCTTCGGCGCCAACCTCTCGGTGCTGCAGAACCGCCAGGACTTCACCAAGGGCCTCGTCCACACGCTCACCACTGGCGCGGATGCCCTGGTGCTCGCCGATCCGAATGAGGAAGGCGCCAAGCTCCTCGCCCTGCAGACGCGCCAGCAGCTCTCGCAGACGGCCATGTCCATGGCCAACCAGTCCGAGAGCGCCGTCCTCCGCCTCTTCGGCTGAGGACGGTCCGGCGGACGAGCGGACCGACGAAGGAAAGACGCGGCGGCGGGGCCCTCCCCGCCGCCGCTTCGTTTTCGGCCACGATTGCGGCGAACCGGCGGATAATCGGCCCGTTAACCCTCCATTAGGGTTAACAAAGCATTCTCCCGGGCGATCGAGGGGGCAAGCAAGCCCCCCATTTCACCACGGGGTTGCGCATGTCCGATATTGTCCTGTCTCAAGGCGTTCGCCAGAACCTTCTGTCGCTGCAGAAGACCGCGGATCTGCTCGGTGTCACGCAGAACCGCCTCGCCACCGGCAAGAAGGTCAATTCCGCCTTGGACAACCCGGGCAACTTCTTCACCGCCTCCGGCCTCAACGCCCGCGCCAGCGACCTCGGCCGCCTGCTCGATGGCATCGGCCAGGCGGTGAAGACGCTGGAGGCGGCCGACGGCGGCATCAAGGCACTGACCAAGCTCGTCGAGACTGCGCAGGCCACCATGCGTCAGGCCCTGCAGTCCGCCTCGACCTCGCCGAAGGTCGTGGCCGAGAAGGCGACGAGCGCGACGACAGCCCTCGTCGGCGCCGCCCCTGCCCTCGGCATGACGGCCGGCGACCAGCTCATGATCAAGGTCGGCGCTGCTCCGGCTGTGTCGATTGCGGTCGCGGCCGGCGACACGGTCCAGAACCTGATCGACAAGATCAACACGAACACGACGCTCAACCCGGCCGCCGGCCCGAAGACCGTCCGCGCCTCGCTCGACGACTTCGGCAAGCTGCGGATCGAGACCCTCGACGGCAACGACCTCGGCCTTGAGGTGCAGGACTCGACCAGCGTCCCGGTAAACCGACTGAAAAACCTCTTTGGCACCAACGTGCCGGACGCGACGGGTGTCCACACCGTCAAGGGTTCGATCAACACCGTCCGCCAGGCCATGGCGAAGCAGTTCGACGAGCTGCTCGTGCAGATGAACCAGGTGGCGAAGGACGCGAGCTACAACGGCATCAACCTGCTCAATGCCGAGTCGCTGCGCGTCGTCTTCAACGAGGCGAACACGAGCTCCCTCGTCATCGAGGGCGTGCGCTTCTCGGCGGACGGCCTCGGCATCGGCGGCTCGATCTCGCAGTTCCAGTCGGACGCCGACATCGCCGTCGTGGTCGACCAGCTCACCAAGGCGCTGACGAAGCTGCGCTCGCAGGCCTCCACCTTCGGCGCCAACCTCACGGTGGTGCAGACCCGGCAGGACTTCACCAAGCAGGCGATCCTGACGCTCAACACCGGTGCCGACCAGCTCGTCCTCGCCGACAACAACGAGGAGGGCGCGAACCTCCTTGCCCTGCAGACGCGCCAGCAGCTCTCGCAGACCGCCCTCTCGATGGCCGCCCAGGCGGACCAGGCGGTGCTACGCCTCTTCGGCGGCTGAGGCGTCGCAAGACCGCGGCGGGGGCGACTGTCCCCGCCTCCCCTTCCTTGCGCAAGGAGGCGAGGCAATGGCGCTCAAGGTGGAACTCAAGCCGCACGAGCGGATCATCATCGGCAAGGTCGTCATCCGCAACGACGACCAACGCACGCGCCTCTTCATCGAGGGCGAGGCGCCGATCCTGCGCGAAAAGGACATCCTCAACCCGGCGAGCGCCGACACGCCCGCCAAGAGCATCTATCTCGCCGTGCAGCTCATGTACCTGTCGCAGGACCTGAGCCCGCACTACGAGGCCTATTTCGAGCTGGTCCGCCAGTTTCTCGAGGCCGCACCGAGCGCTCTCGCGACTGTGGCCGAGATCAATAACCGCATCTTAAGCGGCGATCTCTACAAGGCACTGAAGGCCGCCAAGAGCCTGATAGAGTACGAGCAGGAGTTGATCGCGCATGCAACACGCGGCGACCGCCTACGCCAGGGTGGCCCAAACGACCCAATCCCCCAGGGAGCTTGAAGCCAACATTCTGATGAAGGCCGCGACCAGGCTTCAGGCCGTTCGCGACGACTGGCCCGCCCGGGAAGGCGATCTCGACGGTGCCCTCACCTACAACCGCAAGCTCTGGACGATCCTGGTGACGTCGGTGACGCGCGAGGACAACCCCCTGCCCAAGCCCCTGCGGCAGAACATCGCCAATCTCGGTCTGTTCATCTTCAACCACACCCTTTCGATCCTGAGCGAGCCTGCTCCGGAGAAGCTGGCGATCCTCGTCAACATCAACCGCGAGCTCGCGGCCGGCCTGCGTACCCGCCCTCCGGTGGAGCTGAAGGCCGCGAGCTGACCACGGGCCTTCTGCGAATTCGCGAGCCCAGAGGGCCGGCGTTGCGCCGGCCCTTTCCTTTGACGACCCCTGCCGACCGCCGCTCACGCGACGCTCAGACGCACGTCCACATTGCCGCGGATCGCATTCGAGTAGGGGCAGACCTTGTGTGCCTTCTCGACAAGCGCATCGGCCTCGGCCTTGTCGATGCCGGGCAGCGCGATCCTGAGATCGACGTCGATACCGAAACCTCCGGGGAGCTCACCGATGCCGACCTCCGCCGCGACTGTCGCCTCCGCCGGCAGGCGCTTGCCCTCCTTGCCGGCGACGAACTTCAACGCTCCGAGAAAGCAGGCCGAGTAGCCGGCGGCGAAGAGCTGCTCGGGATTGGTGGCGCCGCCCGGGCCGCCCATCTCCTTCGGCACCGCCAGCGCCACGTCGAGCTGGCCGTCGGAGGTTCTGGCACGGCCGTCGCGCCCGCCCGTCGCCGTCGCACGCGCCTTGTAGAGGATCTTCATCGCTTGCTCCTTCATCCGGGAGGCACGGCAGCGCCTCCTTCACCTCGATGCGTTATCAATTGCACGCATTTTAATTGTGCGCAATTGAATTCGACGCACTGCACCCATGCACAAACTGATCGTGCACAAGCGAAAACCGGCTACCATAGGAACGAAGCGGGAGCGGCTGCCGTCGGGCGGCCCGAGCAAGCGAACCGGTCTCGCGCCGGCCTCATGCCCGCGTGCCATCGAGCGCGAGCGACGGAAGGAGCCGACACGCGTGCGACGCAAGGCGGATGAATCCCTGCGGCTCGACAACCAGGTCTGCTTCGCCGTCTACGCGGCAGGCCATGCCTTCACGCGCGCCTACAAGCCGCTGCTCGGCAAGCTCGGGCTCACCTATCCGCAGTATCTCGTCATGCTGCTTCTCTGGGAGCACGACGGCCCGACGATGCGCGAGATCGGCGAGCGTCTGCATCTCGATTCCGGGACATTGACGCCGCTCCTGAAGCGGCTGGAAACGATGGGCCTCGTCCATCGCGCGCGCCTGCCCGAGGATGAACGGCAATTGCGCGTCACCCTCACCGACAAGGGCCGCGCCCTCAGGGAGGCCGCGGCTGACGTGCCTCGGGCAATCGGCTGCGCCAGCGGCCTCGCGCCGGACGAGGCGAAGCGCCTCCGCCACGAACTCGTGGCGCTGCAGGCTGCGCTCGCCCGCGCCCAATGAGACAGCGCGCGAGAGGGTTCCCGCGCGCTTTCTTGACCCATGGAGGCCGACGACGGCCTCACAGATAATTGGTGAGCGTCAGCTTCGACAGGATGGCCGTCGTCTGATAGGTCGCCTGCAGGCGCGTCTGCAGGGCGAGGATCGAGGCGGCGACCTGCTCCTGGCTGATGTTCTCGACGCCGTCCACGACCGAGTTGAGGAAACCTTCCGTCGTCTTGTGCCGCTCCGTCGCCGCCTTCATGGCGGTGCCGGCATTGGCGAGCTCGACGATGATGTCCTCCACGCGTTGGGTGCCACCGGGATAGTCGAGGTTGGTGCGGATGCGCTCCGCCACCGCATCGTAGCGGGCGGCGGCCGTCGTCTCGCTCGCGGGGAAGGTCTCGGCGGCGAGCACGGCGAAATGCGCGAGCGCATGGGCGATGCCGTCCTCGTTCGCTTGCGCGCCGATGGCCGCGACCTGCGAGCTGTCGATGCGAAGGACCGACGAGGCACGCGCGGCGAGCGAATCGACGCCGCCGCCGGAGGGCTGCGACGTGCCCTTGTACCAGACGACCGTGTCGGCCGTCGTGCCCGGCACGGTCGTCACCGCGCTCTCCGGCGCGCCGGCGATGCGCTTGGGCGGATTGTCGAGCGTGCCGGCGAAGAAGTTCTTCGACGCCACGATGGACGAGGAGGCGGCGAGCGCCGTGCGTGCCTTCTGATCGACGGCGCTGCCGAGTGCCGCCTCGAGATTGGTCGCCGTGTCGGCCGGCGTCGCGCCGATGATGAAGGCCTTCTCGGTCGAGCTCGGGTTGGGCGTCATGCGCGCCACGAGCTCGATCGTCTCCTGCGTCCCGTCGGGCAGGGTGAGGAGAACGCTGACCTTGTCGCCGTCCTTGGGCTGGGCCGCGACGTCGAACGAGACCGTCGTGGGCGATCCGCCCGGACCGGTGACCGGCATCGCCGTCGTGTTGCTGGACGTCGCCCCGCTGATCTTGAAGCCGAAGGGCAGGCCCGCGACCGTCTCGCCGAGATTGACGGTGGTGCCCGCCCGCGACAGCGCGAGGCGCCCGAGGTAACGCCCGCTGCCGTCGAGCGCGCCGCGGTCGGCGCGCTTGCGCTCGTCCATCAGGGCCTTGAGGCCGGCCCGCGCGCCGTCCCCATTCATCATCAGGTCGAAGGACTCCACCGGCTTCACGTCCGCCGCCTTCCCCGAGAAGAGGTAGCGGCCGTTGGCGCCGGTATTGAGAAGGTCGATTGCCTCGCGCAAGCGCTCCTCGGCCTGCTTCTGACCGAGCGTGCGCCCGTCCGGAGCAGGGGTGAAGTTGCCGGGCGGGACGTCGGTCTTGGCTTCGCGCGTGATCTTGGCGATGCGCTCCAGGCTCTGGTTCATGAGCTTGAGGCGCAGGTCGCCGTCCTGGATGCTCGTCTTGTAGCCGGCGATCGTCGAGAGCTGGGCCCGGAAATCGAGGCTCGTGCGCCGGTCGAAGCCGAGGCCGCCGTAGGTATCGGAGAGCTTGCCCGTCGAGATCTGCTGCATGAGCGTGTTGAGCTCGGCACGCATGTTCACGAAGAGGCTGCTCGACCGCTGCGCCGAGACGGAACCGGGTTTGAAACTGTTGATGGCCATCGTCGGCCCTCTCCTCACATCCGCAACAGCAGGTCCATCATGTCCTTGACCGCGGTCATCACGCGCGCATTGGCGGAGTAGGCGGTCTGCAGCACGATGAGCTGCGACATCTCCTGGTCGACATTGACCCCGGCCGTCTCGGCAAAGCGTGCCTCCACCGCGTTGAGGACGATCTTCTGCCCTTCGTCGAGCCTCTTGGCGACCTCGGCGTTGCTGCCCTGCCGCTCGACGATGCGCCGGGCGAAGTCACCGATATTGCCGACGTAGGGGGCCGAGCCGCCGCCGATGCCGGTCTCCGGCGCGAACATGAAGTTCGTCTTCGTCAGGCGGTCGAGAACATATTGCGGCCGCTGCGAGTCACCTGCCGGCGTCGTCGCGCTGAAGACGACGAGCTTCGAGCGGTCGGCGATGAGCGCCGGATTGACGGCGATGCGCTGCGCGAAGCCGGTCTTCTGCGCGCCTGCCTCGAGCGAGCCGGTGTAGGGCGCGCTGGCATTGCCCGCGTCGACGAAGAGCGGCAGCTCGACCCCGCCGGTCAGGCTCGTCGCCGTGATCGAGGCCGAAAGGCCCGTAATGTCGACGGGCGGGCCCCCGTCGTCGACCACGCTGAGCGTGCCGGCGGCGAAGGTGACAGTGACATTCGGCCCGAGCGCGGCCTTGATCGCCGCCTCGACGCTGGCCGCAGGGCCGGAGAAGTCGATGCTGACGACGCTGTCCGTCGGATCAGCGGTCGTGTTGCCGGGCAGTGTAGCCGAGGGGCCGCTCGCATTGACGAAGGTCACGCGCTTGGTGACGCCGCCGTCGACATAATCGACGGTCACGGCATTGCCCCGCTGCAGCCCCGTCAGGTCCACCTGGAAGCCGTTGGCGATCGCCGTGCCCGCCACCTGCCTGTCAGACACGGCGCTGGCGAGGCGGGCGGCGAGCTCGTCGAGCTGGCGCTGCGCTTCCACCAGGATCTTGTCGCGCTGCTCGACATAGGCCGCGATCTCGCCGGAGCGGATCATGCCGGTGGCGAGGAGGTCGATGCTGCGGCCGGACTGGTCGACCGCCGTGATCGTGCCCACGCCGCGCTTCGTCGCATCGGTGTCGTAGAGCGCTCCGGCCCCGATATTGGCCCGCTGGTCGAAGCTCAGCTTCAGCGCCGAATTGCCGTCGAAGAGCGTCAGGCCGCCCGTCGTCGCGATGCTCACCGAACCGTTGGCGTTCTCGGTCACCTTGACGTCGATGAGCCGCGACAGCTCGTTGATCATGCGGTCGCGCTCGTCGAGCAGGGCCGCGCTGGGCCGCTCGGTGCCCGTGCCGACAATCTTGGCGTTGACGTCGGTGATGCTCGTCAGGAGGTCGTTCGCACGTGAGACCGAGGCCGCGAGCGCCGCCTCGGCATCATTGCGCAGCCCCTGGATGCTGTTGGAGATGCTGTTGATGCGGGTCGCCAGCGTCTGCGCCTTCTCGAGGACGGCCGAACGTGTCGAATAGGACGAAGGGTCGGTGATCAGCGCCTGGAGCTGCTTGGTCAGGTCGTTGAAATTCGTGTCCAGCGCCCCCGTGCCGCCGGGCCCGCCGTAGAGCTGGTCGAGCGTCGTGTGGTAGCGCGCCTTGACGTCCGTATAGGCGCCCCCCGCCGTTTCCAGGCGGAGCTGGCGCTGCAGGATACGGTCGAGGATGCGCTCGATGCCGGCATTCGTGACGCCGGTCGTCTGCCCGCCGACGACCTGCTGCACGGCGTTGAGCCGCCGGCGCGTGTAGCCGACGGAATCGGCGTTGGAAACGTTCTGCGCGACGACGTCGATGCCGGCTTGCGTCACACGCAGGCCCGACAGCGCCGCTCCGAGTGTGGACATCATGCCCATGACAGCACTCCGGCTCTGGTGGGGGATGCGGCGAAGCGTCAGCCGCCTCGCCGCCCGCCCTCACTCACGAGAAACGATCGCCGCCCGCCTCAGCGGACGATGTTGATGACGTCGGACAGCATCTGCTGCGCCGTGGTCACGACGCGCGTGTTGGCCGAATAGGCCTGTTGCGTGACGATCATCTTCGAGAATTCCTCGGCGATATCGACGTTGGAGGCCTCAAGCGCGCCCGACGCGACCGACGAGGAGCCGAGGCCGTAGATGGGCGCGCCGGATTCGAAGGTCTCGGCGAAGATGCCGCCGTTGAGGCGCTGCAGCGAGTTGTCGGCGTTGAACTGGGCGATCTGGATCTGCGACAGCGGCAGGACCTGGCCGTTCGAGTAGCTGCCGTTCACGCGGCCGTCGCTTGAGATGGTGATGCCGTTGAGCTTGCCCGCCGTGTAGCCGTCCGCCTTGAGGTCGACCTCCGCAAGGCCGCTCGCATTGGCGTATTGCGTGAACTTGCCGGTCGGGAAGTTGATGGTCACGTTGCCGATGGTCTGCCCGTTCGCCACGAGGGGCGAGAGGTTGAAGGGGCCCACGGCGCCGGCGGGGCTGCCGTCGGCATTGAAGGAGACGTTGCTGCCGGCCTTCGTCCATACGTCGGGCGGATTGTTCGAGCGGTAGAACATGCCCCATGTACCATCGCTGAACTTGCCCCAGCGCACCTCGAGGCTGACGGCATCGCCGGCCGCCGTGTAGACCGTGGTCGTACCGCCGGCGATCGACTGGCTGAGGAAGGCGCTCTCGTTGGCGGCGGAGATGCTCGTCGTCGCCGGCGGGAAGATGGCGCCGTTCATGGCCGTCGCCCCGCGCGGCAGGTTGCCGGAATAGGTGATGGTCGCAGTGCGTTTCGCCGGGATCGCCGTGGTGGGAAGCTGGATCGGCCCCGTCGTGGCGCTCGGCGCGCCGGTCAGCGGGTCGAAGGCGCGGCCGACGAGATAGTAGCCGGACCCGTTCACGAGGTAGCCGTCGCGGTCGACCTCGAAATCGCCGCGCCGGGTGTAGAACTGCTGGCCGTTGAAGCTCGGCAGGCCGTTCGTGTAGCCGCTGCGCTGCGCCACCGTGAAAAAGCCCTCGCCATTGAGGGCGAGATGCGTGCCGACGGAGCTGTTCTGGCGGTCGCCGGGCGTCGAATTCGTCGCCCGCGCATAGGCGGCGACCGAACCCGCCACCTCGCGTCCGCGCGGCATGTCGGGAATGAGATCGGAGAAGGCCGTATCCACCCGCTTGAAGCCGGTCGTCTGCGAATTCGCGATGTTGCCCGAGATGTTCTCGAGCGCGTAGGACTGTGACCTGAGGCCCGACACGGCCGTCAGCATGGCACCGAAAACGCCCATGACTCTCTAACCTCCACGACCGCCGCCGGCATGAGGCCGGCCCGCGCACTCTGGCGGGCCCGGCTGGCGCGGCGGACACACGCAACCGCGGCAGGCTGCGCAAGGCTCATGCCAAGCCCGAAAGCGTTCATTCGCCTGGGATTTCCCGTCGAGCGAGGGGGGAGACCCGGCCAAAAGGGCTCGGTGGCCGACGTCCGACGGGCAGGATTTGCCGGGTCGGACACCCCTTCCCTGCTCGCCGCGACGCGGCCCGGGAGCATGCCCGGCCGCGCGGGATCACGCCCTCAGCGCGCCTCGCCGGGCGCCTCCGCCCCGGCCGGCTCGCCAGCCTTGCGGTCGAACAGGCTCGCTGCGACGTCAACAAGTGCCGGCGCCTCCAGGGCCGCGAAGGGCATCGGCCGGCACACGGCGATGGCCGACAGGCCGACGCGCGCGGTGAGGAGGCCGTTGAGCACCCCCTCCCCGAGCCTTGCCGAGACGCGTGCCGCGAGTCCGAGGCCCATGACCTGCTGCAGGAGGCCGTCGCCCACCGCGATGCTGCCCGTGAGCGTCAGGTGCGTGAGCACATGGCCAGAGAGCCGCAGGAAGCCAAGGAATCCGGGCCTGCCGCCATAGAGCGCCGCGATGCGTCGCACGAGCCGCGCCGAGGCATAGAGCACGAAGGCGACGTCGACGATCGCCCGCGGGCTGACCGCCGTCACGAGCGACACCTGCCGGGCAGCCTCGGCGACGATGCGCCTCGCCTCGCGGTCCATGGCTGTCATGAGCTCCCGCTCGGCGATGGCGAGCCGGTCGGGTGCGTCGATAATGGCGTCCCCGAGCGCGGCGATGGCGGCCCTCGCGCTGGCCGTCTCCGGCCTGCGCGCATAGAGCGCCGCGAGGTCGCGCACGACCGCCTCGGCCGCGGCGTCATCCTTCCTCTCCCGCGCCTCGGCTGCCCGGCGCCGCAACGCCTCGATGCGCCGCTCGCGCAGGACGCCCGCCGCCTCGCGCCCGAGCAGGCCGAGGAAGGCCAGGCCGGCGAGGGCAGCGAGCCCGAGCGCCAGCCAGCCGAAGGCCGGATGGCTCGCGAACAGCTCTGCGATCATGCGCTCGAGCGCGAGCCCGAGGCCCATGAGCAGCAGGCCGCCGAGCGCCGAGAGGAGCAGGCCGAGCCATGGCATGCGCCGTCGGCGCGGGGCGACCCCGGCGACCTCGGCCGCCGGCTCCTCGTCCGGAACGACGACCACGCCGCCCGACGTCACCGCGGGTGTTTCGCCCTGGGGCAGGCTGACAACGTCGGGATCGTCGAGGCGGAAGGCGCGCGGCGCCTTGCTCATGCGGACCTCCTCAGGCGAGCCTGTCGCCGATCAGGAATTCGAGCGCCCGGTCAAGGCGGATGTGCGGCAACGCCGCCAGGCGGCCGCCCGCATCCGCGATGCGCCGGGGCGGGCGGAAGCGGGGAAAGCGCAGCGACCCGGCCTCGACGGCACCGGAGAAGATCGCCTGCGGATCGTCCGGCAGCTCGCCGGGGAAGATCGCGGCCTCGCTGTCGCCGTCGAAACACTGGTTGCCGATGCGCTCGCCCGCCTCCGGGGTGCCCGCGATGGCCGCGAAGGTCTGCGCGCCGTCGCGCACGCCAACCTCGCGCGTCGCCCGCACGGAGGCGAGCGCCATCGTCTCGGCTGCGGCACCGGCGCCCTTCGTGCGGCGCAACGCCCGCTCGACGAGGAGGCGCAGGATCGCCTCGAGCCGGGCATGGTCGCGGCGATGCAGATGGTCGGCCTTGGTCGCGGCGAACAGCACCTTGTCGATGCGCGGTGCGAACAGGCTCGAGGCGAGCGTGTTGCGACCGGCGCGGAAAGCCGCGAGCACGCGGTCGAGCGCGGTCTCGAGTTCCGCCAGCGCCGCCGGCCCGGCATCGAGCGCCGAGAGCACGTCGACGAGCACGATCTGCCGGTCGAGCCTGGCGAAGTGCTCGCGGAAGAAGGGGCGCACGACCTGCGCCTTGTAGGCCTCGAAGCGCCGCTCCATCTGCGCCGCAACACTCCCCGGCACGATCGGCGCGTCGGGCGCGAGCACGAGCGGCGAGAAGGTCAGCGCCGGCGAACCGTCGAGGTCACCCGGCATGAGGAAGCGGCCGGGCGGCGTCGTCGCCACCGCCTCGGGCCCCGCGCGCAGGGCCGCGAGATATTGCTTGAACAGCTCGCTCGCCCGGGCGATGGCCGGCTCCTCCGCCGGCTCGTTCGCCCCGAGCGCGGCAAGATGCGCGTGCCACGCGGCGGCAAGCGGCGCCCGATCCGGCTTGTGGCTTCCGGCGAGCGTGTCGCGCGACCATTCGGAATAGCTCGTTTCGATGAGCGCGAGATCGAGGAGCCACTCACCCGGGTAGTCGACGATGTCGAGAGCGAGCGTCGCCGGCCCCCGGCGCCAGCCGGCGGCACGCTCGTAGTCGATCTCGACCCGCAGCTCCGCGATGCGCCGCGTCGATTCCGGCCAGCGGCGGCCGGGCTCCGCGAGGGACGCCATGTGCTCCTCGTAAGGGAAGCGCGGCACCGTGTCGTCCGGCTGGTCGGCGAGCCGCGCCCGCCGCAGGCGCCCTTCGACCGAGACGCGGAAGACCGGCATCGGCGTCGTGTTGACGAGATGATGCACGAGCGCGGTGGTGAAGACCGTCTTGCCCGAGCGGGCAAGCCCCGTGACGCCGAGCCGCACCGTCGGGCGCACGGCGTTCGCGGCGTAGTCGGCCAGACTCTTCAGGGCGTCGACGGTATCGTCGAGAAAGGACGGCGGTCTCACGCGCGGCAAGGTGGCCCTTCCGGTCGCGCGCTTCAAGGTATCCGGTGCCCGCCTCCCGCCTTTCGGCACGCGCCGACCGTCGAGCGGCGGCGCGTCACTCGCCTTCGCCCCCGAGGCTCTTCGGCGTGACGAAGCGGTCGAGGCGCCCCGCCCGTTCGGCGACCTCGCGCCAGTCCTCGACGGGAAAGTCGATCACCGCGATGCCGCAGGTCGGGAACTTGTGCGTCATGCGGGCGTAGGCGTAGCGGTCGCCATGACCAATGAGGACGCGCGCCAGGTCCTCGAAGCCCGGGTTGTGGCCGATGACGAGGAGGGTGCGCACGCCGGCCTCCGTCTCGCGCACGACGTCGAGCACGGCCTGCGCCCTGGCCTCGTAAAGGCGCTCGTCCTCGCGGGCCGGCACCGTCTCGGCGAAGGCGGGCGCGACGATCTCCCACGTCTCGCGGGCCCGCCGCGCGGGCGAGATCAGCACCAGATCCGGCGTGAGATGCTGTTCGGCGAGATAGGCGGCGATCCGCGGCGCCGCATGCCGCCCCCGCGGCGCGAGCGGGCGCTCGCGGTCGGGAACGCCCTGCGGCCAGTCGGACTTGGCGTGGCGGAACAGGATGAGACGGCGCATGGCGTCAGGCTACAATGGCCCCGTCCGCCGGCAAACATCCCCGCGTGCATCGCGCGGGCGCGCCGTTCACAGGGCTGTCTGCGGCTGCGGCGGCACATAGGCGCGACGGGCCGCCCAGACGGCCGCGTGGTTCTCGTCGGCCCATTCGACGAGGCTGACGAGCGGGCCAAGCAGCGAGCGGCCGAGCGGGGTCAGCGCATAGTCCACGCGCGGCGGGATGGTGGGCTCGACCGTGCGCGACACGAAGCCGTCCTGCTCCAGGCGCCGCAGCGTCTGGGCGAGCATGCGTTGCGAAATGTCGCCGATCGCGCGCTTGAGCGCCGTGAAACGCATCGCCCCGTCCCTCAGCTCCATGAGGACGAGGAGGCTCCAGCGGTCGCCGATGCGGTCAAGCACATCGCGCACCGGGCAGGGATGGAAGGCGTCCGCCTTCAGCCGTCGCGCCGGCATGGTGGTCTCTCCCTTGGGCCGCGAGGGCAGCCGGTTACTCTGCCGTCACCGAGTGACGCAAGCCGCCCTCCTTGTGACAGGCGACGCCCTCCTCTAGATCGCCACATGGTATCCAATCAATACCGACACTCGAACCGTAACCGATCCAGGGACGCGAAGGAGACCATCGATGATCGTGATCACGGGTGCCGGCGGCCAGCTCGGCCGCCTCGTGGCAGAGGCTCTGGCGGAGCGTGTGCCCCCCGCTGCGGCGACGCTCGCGACGCGCGATCCTGCCAAGATCGCCGATCTCGCCGCCCGGGGCTTCAGGACGGTGCGCGCCGATTTCGACGATCCCGCGAGTCTCGACGCCGCCTTCGCAGGCGCCAGGACCGTGCTCGTCCTCTCCGGCGACGCACCGAAGGACGTGCGCATCAGGCAGCACCGCGCCGCCATCGACGCGGCGAAGAAGGCCGGCGTCGGCCGCATCGCCTATACGAGCTTCACCAACGCCACCCCGGCGAGCCTGTTCCCCTTCGCCTGGATCCATGCCGACACGGAAGCCTATCTGAAGGCCTCCGGCGTGCCCTACACCATCCTGCGCGACAACCAGTATGCCGAGAACCTGACGAACGCGCTGGCCCGCGCGCGAGACAGCGGTGTGCTCGCCCTGCCCGGCGCCGCCGGCAAGGTGGCCTACATCACGCGGGCCGACATCGCTGCGGCCATCGCAGGCGCGCTCACCGGCAGCGGCCACGAGAACAGGACCTATGAGCTCACCGGATCCGAGGCACTCGATCTCGACGAGATCGCCGAAGTCCTCGCGCGCAAGCGCGGCATGGCGGTCAAGGCGGTCGATGCCGGTCCGCAGGAATTCGGCAGGATCCTCGCCTCCGCAGGCCTGCCGCCGTTCCTCGTCGAGGCCCTGATCGGCCTCTACGCCGCCGTTGCGGCCGGCGAGTACGCCGCCATCTCGCAGGATGCCGAGCGCCTCGCCGGCAGGCCCATCGAGCCCGTCTCGGCCTACGTTGCCCGCGTCGGCTGACAAGATCGCGCATCCGTGCGGGGCGCTCTTCCCGGGCGGGCGCCCTGCACCCGGTCGCGGCCGATGCAGCGGCGCATCGGCAGGGTGCGGCTTCTCGTCAGGCCGCGCCTTCGCCGGCGGCAGGCAGATCCGGCCGGTACTCCAGGATGTCGCCCGGCTGGCAGTCGAGCACGGCGCAGATCTTCTCCAGGGTCTCGAAGCGCATGCCCTTCACCTTGCCGGACTTCAGCAGCGAGACGTTCTGCTCGCTCAGGCCGATGGCCGCGGCGAGCTCCTTCGAGCGCATCTTGCGCTTCGCCAGCATCACGTCGAGGTTGACGACGATCGCCATGCGCCCCTCACACGAACTGCCGGTTCTCGTGCGCGAGCCTGACCGCCTCGCGGAAGATGGCGGCGAAGGCGAGGATCGCCCAGCCGGCGAGGAAGGCGACCAGGTCGCTGCCCTCGATGAGGAGCGCCATGACGCGCTCTTCCGGCGCATTGTCCATGGTCAGGAGCACGCTCGTGGCAAGCCGCGCGAAGGGCGCCGCAACGCTCGTGACGATGAGCACGAGCGCAAAGCGTGACAGGCGCAGGGCGTTCTCCTCCTCGAACACGACCCCACGCGCAAAGGCCGTGAAGAGCCGTGCGATCAGCACGAGCCCGTACATGCTCGGCCCGACGATCAGCATGGACAGGGCGAAAGCGAGCGCCCGCGTCTGCGCGCTCGTGTCGATGGGCCGGCCGGCGACGCCGAATTCGGTCGCCAAGCGTCCCTGCACGAAATCGAGGTCGGCCCAGCTCGCAGCGAGCGCCAGCGGCCAGAGGAGGGCGAGCAGGACCGCCAAGACCGCCACGAAACGCCCGATGCGGCGGATGCGCCTGAACCCCGCATCCGCGATCCCCGATGCGGATGGCGGGCCGGCCGCACGACGAAGCTTGAACATGGTCGACACTCGCGGAAACAGCACGGAAAACGCCCGCCGGTCAGCAGCGGATGAGAGCGAAGGCGCTGCGGCAGCGCACCGTCACGCCGCTCGCCGCAAGCGTTATCCCGACGAGGCCGAGGAGCACAACCACGAGCAGCACGCCGACCGTCGCGCAGACGCGGGAACGCCGCCTGTCGCGCGGCTGGCCGGCCCCCGCCTCATCCCCTGACACCCTTGTCTCCGATCAATGAATCAAATGTATGAATTCAAGTAATATATTAATTTATGCACGTCAAACGCGATCAAGGCGGCTATCCGCGCGGCGGAGCTCCACGAGGCAGCCGGCGCCGGGCATGACCAGCCCCGACATGAAGCCGGGTTTTTTCCTGAGCGAGCGCAATGTCCTGTGCATGGGCCCGTTGCGCGAGGAAATGAAGGCGCATGTATGCCGGGGACGGGCCGCAATGCAACCACGATCGGCATTTCCGCCGAGGAGATCTGTCGCCTGCCCCCACGGCCGATGCGCAGCAGCGCCTTCCCGAAGACGTCGGAGATCGGCGGTTACGTGCCGCCATTCCGCGACCTGGACCTGAATGCACTCGGCGGTGGAACCCGACCGGTGCCATTCCGCCATGCGAGGCGCGTGGGGCCGGCGGTCAGCGCCCCTCGCGGCGCGTCATGAAGGCGAGTTTCTCGAAGAGACTGACGTCCTGCTCGTTCTTCAGCAGCGCGCCGTGCAGCGGCGGGATGAGCTTGCGCGCGTCGCGCTCGCGCAGCGTCTCGGGGCCGATGTCCTCGGCCATGAGGAGCTTCAGCCAGTCGAGGAGTTCCGAGGTCGAGGGCTTTTTCTTCAGCCCCGGCACCTCCCGGATCTCGAAGAAGAGGCGCAGCGCCTCCTCGACGAGACGCTTCTTGATGGCGGGAAAATGCACCTCGACGATGGCGCGCATCGTCTCCTCGTCCGGGAAACGGATGTAGTGGAAGAAGCAGCGGCGCAGGAAGGCGTCGGGCAGCTCCTTCTCGTTGTTGGAGGTGATGACCACGATCGGACGCTGCTCCGCCCGCACGGTCTCGCCCGTCTCGTAGACATGGAACTCCATGCGGTCGAGTTCGAGCAGGAGGTCGTTGGGGAACTCGATGTCCGCCTTGTCGATCTCGTCGATGAGCAGCACGGGGCGACGGCCGGAGGCGAAGGCCTCCCACAGCTTGCCGCGCTTGATGTAGTTGCGGATGTCGGAGACGCGCGGGTCGCCGAGCTGGCTGTCGCGCAGGCGCGACACCGCATCATACTCGTAAAGGCCTTGCTGCGCCTTGGTCGTCGATTTCACGTGCCAGGTGAGGAGTGGTGCAGCAAGCGCCTTGGCGATCTCCTCCGCAAGCACGGTCTTGCCGGTGCCGGGCTCGCCCTTCACGAGAAGCGGACGTTCGAGAACGATCGCCGCATTGACCGCAACCTTGAGATCCTCCGTCGCGACGTAGGAATCCGTGCCGTGAAAGCGCATGAAGCCCGTACCACCCAGTCGATGCATCGTCTCGTCCCGCGGCCGCCGATCGCAGGCCGGGTGCCGCCGGAACGCCGCGCACCTTAGGCAACGGGAGGCACGTCGGCAATCCGGCGCCGCGAATGGCTTCGCGGCGAAAGGGCCGAGCGCCTGCAGCGTCAGTCGCGATAATGGCCGTAGGCCGGCGCCCCCCAGCCGCGCTTGCACTTGATCTTTTCCTTGTACTCGTCGCCGTCCCACTTGCGCTCGATCTCGCAACCGCCGCGACGGTACTTCTCCTTGTAGGCGTGATGCTTCCGATAGCGGCGGTAGCCGCCCGCGGACCATCCGTCGTCGTCACGCTCGTAACCGCCGCGCCAATGCCCCTTGCCGCTTTCATCCTTCCAGGAGTCGGCCGCGGCGGTCCCGACCAGCCCCGCCGTCAGGCCGACGGCGAGCATCACCACGGTGCCGCGGATCGCCATGGGAAAACTCCTTGTCCTGTCCCACATCTTCACAACGCCACAAACGGCTGAGGGTTGCAGTGTCGGCAACCAAACCTGAACGTCACCGCAACGGGGCTACCCGTGACGGAATGGGACGCACAGGAACCGCGACGGCCGCACCGCTTCCCGGGAGCCTCATGGGATGACTGAGGGGAACACGGCGCCGTCCTTGACGATGCCCATGGCAAAGTTCGACTCGATCGCGCTCACGCATTTGAGGCGCGTGAGCTTGGCCTTGACGAAGCGCTCGTAGCTCTCGAGCCCGTCGGTGACGACGCGCAGGAGATAGTCCTGGCTGCCGGTCATCAGATAGCAGGCGACGACCTCCTCCCAACCGGCGATGGCCTTCTCGAACTCGGCGATGTCCGCCTCGTTCTGGTGCTTGAGCTTGATCGACACGAAGACATTGATGGGCAGACCGTAGGCCTTCTGGTCGACGAGCGCCGTGTAGCCGCGGATGACGCCCGCGGCCTCCAGCCGGCGCAGGCGCCGCAGGCAGGGCGAGGGCGACAGGCCGACGCGCTCGGCGAGCTCCTGGTTGGTGATGCGGCCGTTCTCCTGCAGGACGCGCAGGATACGCCGGTCGGTCTGATCGATCGTCATCTGTCCCGACGAGCCCTTTCGCTGGCAGATTCTGCCCTTGGCAAGGGCTCCTGCTATCCTCTTTTGCCGAGCAATGCCACGCCGGGCACCCTATCGTCGCGACAACACCCGCGCCCGCGCGGATCGGCGGATCGGAGGCTCACATGACGGCGGCTGACTACCACAAGGATCGCATCGGCAACCACAAGCTCCGCCCCGAGACGCTGATGCTCGGCTACGGCTACAACCCGGCCCTGTCGGAGGGAGCCGTCAAGCAGCCGGTTTTCCTGACCTCCACTTTCGTCTTCCGCTCGGCGGAAGAGGGGCGCGACTTCTTCGACTACACTGCCGGCCGGCGCGAGCCTGCGCCAGGCGTCGAACCGGGCCTCGTCTACACGCGCTTCAACCATCCCAATTCCGAGATCGTCGAGGACCGCCTCGCCGTCTACGAGGGCGCCGAGATGGGAGCGATCTTCTCGAGCGGCATGTCGGCCATCGCCACGACGCTCCTCACCTACGCCCGTCCCGGCGACGTGATCCTGCATTCGCAGCCCCTCTACGGCGGCACCGAGACGCTGGTGGCGAAGACCCTCGCCCCGTTCGGCATCGGAGCGGTCGGCTTCGTCGACGGCGTGAGCGAGGCGGCCGTGCGCACGGCCGCCGAGGAGGCCATGGCCAAGGGCCGGGTCTCCGTCATTCTGGTCGAGACACCGTCGAACCCGCTCAACAGCCTCGTCGACCTCGCCCTCGTTCGGCGCGTGGCGGACGACATCGCCACGCGGCAGAAGCACAAGCCGCTCGTTGTCTGCGACAACACCCTGCTCGGCCCGATCTTCCAGAAGCCGCTCGACTTCGGCTCCGACATCGTCGTCTATTCGCTGACGAAATATGTCGGCGGCCACTCCGATCTCGTGGCCGGCGCCGCCCTCGGCCGGCGCGAGCTGATCAGACCGGTGAAGCTCCTGCGGGGCGCCATCGGCACGCAGCTCGACCCGCATTCGGCCTGGATGCTCGCCCGTTCGCTCGAAACCCTGTCGCTGCGCATGACGGCGGCCTGCCGCAGCGCCGAGGCGGTGACGCGCTTCCTCGCTGCCCATCCCAAGGTGCACAAGGTCTACTATCCGGCCGAGCTCCCGCAGGGCAGCCCCGCGCGCGCCGTCTTCGAGCGCCAGTGCACGGCGGCCGGCACCACCTTCTCCTTCGACATCGCCGGCGGCGAGGCGGAGGCTTTCAGGTTCCTCAATGCCTTGCGCATCTTCAAGCTGGCGGTGAGCCTCGGCGGCACGGAATCGCTCGTCTGCCATCCGGCGACGACGGTCCATTCCGGCGTGCCGAAGGAGACGCGCGAGCGCATCGGCATCTCGGACGCGACCATCCGCATGTCGATCGGCATCGAGCATCCCGACGACCTGATCGCCGACCTCACCCAGGCTCTCGCCGCGAGCGGGCCGTGACGGGCGCGCTCCGCGACCGCCGGAAGCGTCGCGACAACGTGTAGGAGCACCACCCCCAGGAGCCTTGACGCGCCGCGCCGGCCGGCGCCATCGTCCGCCGTGCGGGACGGCGCTTCGCCGTCCGTGCCGCGACCCTTGTGGAGGGTGGCGTCATGGCGTTCTTCAGGCCGCATGCGGCCGTCGTCGTGGGGCTTATGCTCGCAGGCTGCGTCTCCACGATCGAGAGCCGCGAAAATCTCCTCGCGGCGGCGGGGTTCCGGGTGAAGCTCGCCGACACGCCCGACAAGTTCGCCGGGCTCTCGCAGCTTCCGCCGCACAAGTTCACCCGGCGCACGCTCGCCGGCCGGCTCACCTACCTCTATGCTGACCCCGACGTCTGCAAGTGCCTCTACTACGGCGACGAGGCCGCCTATCAGCGTTACCAGCGCATAGCCTTCGAGCAGCGTCTCGCCGACCAGCAACGCACGACGGCCATCATGCTGCAGGACGCCGCGTGGCGGTGGCGCTGGCGCGGCTGGGGGCCCTATTGGTGGTGACGCTCGGCAACGGCGCTTGACCAACTGCCGCCCCTCCGGCAACGTCGAACCACAGCGGGACGATGGAGAATTGTTCCGCCTTTTTTCGGGCTCTTCAGCCGCGTTTCCATCACCTGCAAAGAGACTAGCCGGAGCCGACCGCCATGCCGAAGCTCGTACCCCTGCTCGCCGCCGTGACCGCCGCATCCGTCCTCGCCGGTTGCGTGTCGACGGTCGAGAACAGGGAGAACATGCTCGCTGCGGCGGGCTTCAAGGTGAAGGTCGCCGACACGCCGGACAAGGTTGCTGCGCTGACGGCGCTGCCGCCGCACAAGTTCGCACAGCGCAGCCAGGACGGGCGCATCACCTATCTCTATGCCGATCCGACGATCTGCAAGTGCCTCTACTACGGTGACGAGACGGCCTATCAGACCTACCAGCAGATGGCCTTCCAGCAGCGCCTGGCCGACCAGCGGCAGATGACGGCGATGATGCTGCGCGACGCCTCGTGGAACTACGGCGTGTGGGGGCCTTTCTGGTGGTAGCCGCCAGCTGAGCCTGCGTCGACGGCTGTTCCGCCACGACGGAGGCGCGGTGCAGCAGGGGCGCGGGCGGCGGCGAGACCGCCGTGCCCGCGATGTCCGCTCCAGCTGATTTTCTTGGCGACCTGCCCCGCCATCGCCCACTATGAAAGGTGTACGCCCAATCGCGGAAGGCCGATGGCCGCAGCTCTTCCTATCGAAGCCTACAAGGACGCCCTTATCGTGCTCGCCACGGCGGGCATCGTCGTGCCGGTGGTGCACCGGCTGAAGATCAGCCCGGTGCTCGGCTTCCTCGGCATCGGCATCCTCATCGGCCCCGACGGCCTGTCGCGCCTCGCCAGCGCCTTCCCGCCCCTGCGCTACATCACGGTGAGCGATGCCACGCAGATCGAGCGCGTGGCCGAGTTCGGCGTCGTCTTCCTCATGTTCGTCATCGGCCTCGAACTCTCCTGGACGCGCCTGTGGACGATGCGGCGCCTCGTCTTCGGCCTGGGCGCGGCGCAGGTGGTGCTGTCGAGCGTCGTGCTCGCACTCGCCGCAGCCGCTCTCGGCGCCCCTCCCGATGCAGCGGTGGTGCTCGGGAGCGCCCTGGCCCTGTCGTCGACGGCCGTCGTCCTCGGCGCGCTGACCGAGCGCAGGCGCCTTGCCACCGGCGCCGGGCGCGCGAGCTTCGCCGTGCTGCTCTTCCAGGATCTCGCGGTCGTACCCATCCTCTTCATGGTGGGCGTGCTCGGCGCCCGCACCGACGGCTCGGTCGCCGGGGGGCTCGCGCTTGCGCTCACGCAGGCGGTGCTCGCCATCGGCGTCATCGCCGGGCTCGGGCGCCTCGCGCTGCGCCCCCTCTTCCGCCTCGTCGCCGCCACCGACAGCCCCGAGCTCTTCATGGCCGCGACGCTGCTCGTCGTCGTCGGCACGGCGTTCGTCACCGGCGCGGCGGGGCTCTCCATGCCGCTCGGCGCCTTCATCGCCGGCCTGCTGCTCGCGGAGACCGAGTTCCGCCGCGAGGTCGAGGTCACCATCGAGCCTTTCAAGGGCCTCTTGCTCGGTGTCTTCTTCCTGAGTGTCGGCATGCAGGTCGACATCGGGCTCGTGGCGCGTGAACCGCTCCTGCTCCTTGCAGCCGTGCTCGGGCTCGTCGTCGCCAAGAGCGCCATCCTCTTCCTGCTCGCCCGGGCCTTCGGCCTGTCGACCCCTGTCGCTGCCGAGCTCGGCCTGCTGCTCGGTCCGGGCGGCGAGTTCGCCTTCGTCGTCCTGGGCATCGCCGTGTCGCTGAAGCTCATCGGTGCCGAGACCGGTGACCTCGCCCTCGTCCTCACCGCCCTGACCATGGCGCTCATCCCGGTGCTCGGCCGCTTCGCCGTATGGGGCACCGTGCGCCTCGCGCCGGACGACGAACTGCCGGCGGAGGCGCGCGTTGCCCCGCCGGAGGATGGCACGGCACGCGCCATCGTCATCGGCTGCGGGCGTGTCGGCCAGCTCGTCGCCGACATGCTGGAGGGCCAGCGCATCCCCTATCTCGCGGCCGACGCCAATGCGGCCCTCGTGGCGCTGCTGCGACGCACGGGAAAGCCGGTGTTCTACGGCGACGCCACGCGGCGCGAATTCCTGCGCCGCTGCGGCATCGAGGAGGCACGCGCCCTCATCGTCACCATCGACGCCTCGCGCGCCGTGGACGATATCGTCTCGATCGCGCGCGGGCTCCGGCCCGACCTCGTCATCGTGGCACGCGCCCGCGACGCTCGCCACGCGAGCCATCTCTACACCCTTGGCGTCACCCACGCCGTGCCCGAGACCATCGAGGCAAGCCTGCAGCTGTCGGAGGCAGCGCTCGTCGGCCTCGGCGTGCCCATGGGGCTCGCCATCGCCGCCGTCCACGACAGGCGCGACTTGGTGCGCCAGGAGCTCAAGGCCATGAAGGGCGAGCGCCGCTGACACCTTCCGCTCAGCTTGGCGCAACGAGCGAGAGCATCGCAACCCCCAGGGCCAGCATGGCAAGAAGGCCTGCGATGCGCTTCAGCATCGCGTGCATGACCCGCCGCTCCGGCGCCGCGGCTGGCCGCCGCTCAATGAGCACGATGCGCATGAATCGATCTCCCAGCACACCGGCGCAGATCCGGCCGGCGTGACAGGAATGAGGAACCGCCCGTCAAATTTCGAGCGCGAATCGTGACATTCGCCATAATGCTCGCATTACGCTCAACCAAATCACACCCATACTGAGCAGATCAGACTGGATTCTATACACATACATACTACTGACGCGACGAATATCACATGTGATATACGATACACATACAAATTATCGCCGAAAGTTAATATATGTTTACACAAATTACAAATTAATGTCCAGTTCATTACTGAAGTTTAATTTGAATGATCGGCGGGTGAGGCACATGTTGAGGTCACTCTGACAGGAGGACCTCATGAAGAGAGCTCTCGCCACCGCGACCGTCGCAGCCCTGGTCGCCGGCTCTGCCTTCGCCATCACGGCGCAGGCCCAGCCGAGCGGCGGCCCACGTGCCGACGGGCCCGCCCAACACCGCATGACACCCGAGGATTTCTCGGCTCTGACGGACGCGCGTATCGCAGCCTTGAAGGCGGGCCTGAAACTGACGACGGAGCAGGAGAAGAACTGGCCGGCGCTGGAGGTCGCTCTGCGCGACACGGCCAAGGCCCGCGCCGAGCGCTTTGCCAAGATGCGCGAGGAGCGCCGCGAGGCGAGGGAGGAGCCCAACCCGATCGAGCGCCTGCGCATGCACGCCGAGATGATGAGCAGCGGCGCCGCCAACATGAAGAAGATCGCCGATGCGGCCGAGCCGCTCTACAAGAGCCTCGATGACGCGCAGAAGCGCCGCTTCGGCATGTTGATGCGCAACGCCCAGGGCGGCCATCCCATGGGCATGGGTGGGCGCGCCCATCGCATGCGACATGCCGAAGCGGAGCAGTAGCCCCCGACATCACAGCGTTTGAGCTTCACCCTCCTTCCAGCCGCCGGTTCGCCGGCGGCTCTTCTTTCGTCCGGTCGGCCAATTGCGGCGGGCGGCGCCAACGGCCGGCGACACCGGTCGCACAGCCTGATAGAAAGGCGGCATGTTCCTCACCTTCTTCGCAGAACTGCGCGCTGCCAGGATCCCGGTCACGCTCCGGGAATATCTGACGTTGCTCGAGGCGCTGGACGCCGATCTCGCCGGGAAGAAGGTCGAGGATTTCTACTATCTCTCGCGCGCCTGCCTTGTGAAGGACGAGCGCAACCTCGACAGGTTCGACCGGGTCTTCGGCAAGGTCTTCAATGGGTTGGAGACGCTCGGTGAGGCGGTCGAACGGGCCGAGATTCCCGAGGAGTGGCTGCGCAAGCTCGTCGAGCGCTATCTGACAGAGGAGGAGAAGCGCGAGATCGCGGCGCTCGGCTGGGACAAGCTGTGGGAGACGCTGAAGCAGCGCCTCGCCGAGCAGAAGGGCCGCCATCAGGGTGGCAGCAAGTGGATCGGCACCGGCGGCACCTCGCCCTACGGCGCCTATGGCTACAACCCGGAAGGCATCCGCATCGGCCAGGACGGCAATCGCAACTTTCGTGCCGTCAAGGTCTGGGACAAGCGCGAGTTCAGGGACCTCGATGACACGGTCGAGCTCGGCACGCGCAACATCAAGGTGGCGCTGCGCCGGCTGCGCCGCTTTGCCCGCACGGGCGCACCGGAGGTGCTCGACCTCGACGGCACCATCCGCGAGACGGCGCACAAGGGCTATCTCGACGTCAAGCTCGTGCCCGAGCGCCACAACGCCGTGAAGGTGCTGCTCTTCCTCGACGTCGGCGGCTCCATGGACTGGCACGTGGAGAAGGCCGAGGAGCTGTTCTCGGCCGCGCGCTCGGAGTTCAAGCACTTCGACCACTTCTATTTTCACAACTGCCTCTACGAGCGGGTGTGGAAGGAGAACCGCCGGCGCTTCGACGAGGCGATCCCGACCTGGGACGTGATCCGGACCTTCCCCTCGGACTATCGCGTCGTCTTCGTCGGCGACGCCTCGATGAGCCCCTACGAGATCGCCATGCCCGGCGGCTCCGTGGAACACCGGAACGAGGAAACAGGCCAGGTGTGGCTCGAGCGCATGCTCGCTCATTTCCCCAAGAGCGTCTGGCTGAACCCCGTGCCGGAGCGGAACTGGGCCTACACACGCTCGATCGCGCTCGTGCGCCAGATCTTCGGCGATCGCATGTATCCGCTGACGCTCGACGGGCTCGACCGGGCCATGCGCGAGCTGACGCGCTGACGCGCAGCCGACCCAGCCGCCCCATGACGGACATGCTTCCGCACGATGCACCATCCGCCGAGGACCGCGACACGGGCGCCCTCGCCTATCGCCATCGGCCGAAGCCGGTCGGCTTCGAGAACGCCTTCCGTCTCGAGGGAGACAGGCTCGTCGTCGATTCCGGCCGCAAGGTGAGCACCGTGGCGCTCGCCGCCGTCGAGAGCCTGCGGCTGACCTACGAGCCCAAGAACGTGACGAGCAAGGGTTTCCGCACGACGCTCCTGCTTGCCGACGGGCGCAAGCTCTCCCTGACCAATCTCGACTGGAGGACGATGGTCGAGGCGCGGCGCGAGGACGAGAACTACCGGCGCTTCGTGCTCGCCCTCGTCGCAGCGGTGGCGAAGGCCAATCCGAGGGCGCGCCTGCTCGCCGGCCGCAGCCGCCTGTCCTGGCTCCTGCTCGTCGCCGTCACGAGCCTGACGGTCATGGGCCTTGCCGCCTTCTCCCTGCGCGCCTCCATGCAGGCAGCGCCGGCGGCCGCGCTCCTCGGCCTCGCGGTCCTCGCCGTCACGCTCTGGCAGCTTATGCCGATGATCCGACGCAACCGCCCGCGTGAGTTCGCGCCCGACGCCGTGCCGCCCGACCTGCTGCCCTGACGACCGCCGGCCCGCACCGGGAGCGCCGGCGGATCACGTGTCTCCGTTCTCGCGCACAACAAGCACGGAGCAGGTAGCGTGGCGCACGATGGTCGAGGCGTTCGAGCCGAGAAGGTAGGTGGACATCGCCGGGCGATGCGAGCCGACGACGATGAGGTCGGCCTTCATGCGGTCGGCCTCCTCCAGCACTTCGTTGTAGACCGAGCCCATATGCACGACGGAGGACACGCGGTCCTTCGGCAGGGGGACGGTGGCGGCCACCTCGGCAAGCTTCTTCTC
Source organism: Chelatococcus albus (assembly GCF_030067675.1). Taxonomy (GTDB): domain Bacteria; phylum Pseudomonadota; class Alphaproteobacteria; order Rhizobiales; family Beijerinckiaceae; genus Chelatococcus_A; species Chelatococcus_A albus. Next base: position 103,882 of record NZ_JASJEV010000005.1, read on the forward strand.
GCAGTCCGCCTGCTGCTCGCTGTCGAAATCCGGGGGGACGAACTCCATGAAGGTCACTGGCAAGATGGAACGCACGTAGATGAGACGGACGGAGCCGCCCGAGTTGTTGGCGAAAGCCACGGCCCTCTCGATGGCGTGCTTGGAAATCTCGACCTCGGCGATGTCGACCGGCACGAGAATGTTCTTGAACATCGAAACCCCCATTTGGCTCTCGCCGGAGCGCAGCACCCCAGCCTCGCCGGGGCATTGAGCGAGGTCAACATCCCGCGTCGCGCAGACCTCCCATGTCGCGACCGCAGGGGCGCGCCCCGCTCCCCAATGATCAGGCAATGAAATGCGCAACCGCGATCAACGGTCTCGCCCTATGGTCCGCCCCGCATGGAGGGCGATCATGCACGGCAAGCCCTCGACCCGGCGGGACTATGTGCGGCGGATGGCGAGCGTGGCGCGCTACATCGCCGAACATCTCGACGAGGAACTCGCCCTTGAGCGCCTCGCCGGCGTCGCCTGCTTCTCCCCCTACCACTTCCACCGCATCTACAGGGCGATGCTGGGTGAGACGGCAGCCGAGACGGTGCGACGCCTGAGGCTGCACCGGGCCGCAATGGCCCTCTTGGGCGGCGCCGAGCCGATCAAGCTCGTCGCCAAGCGCGCCGGCTACGGCTCGACGGCGGCCTTCAGCCGCAGTTTCACTGCGAACTACGGCCTGCCGCCCCTGGCCTTCCGCCAGCGCGGCCTTGCACTCGGTCCTTCCTCGCGCAGATCCGAAAGGGAGACGACCATCATGTTCGACGTCACGATTGAGAACCTGCCGTCGCTGCGCCTCGCCGCGATCCGCCACACCGGCCCCTACATGGAGATCGGCAAGACGTTCGATCGCATCTGCGACTGGGCGCAGACGCGCGGCCTCATGGGTGCCGATACCCTCTCGGTGGGGGTCTTCTACGACGACCCGGCCTCGGTACAGGCCGGCGCGCTGCGCTCGGATGCCGGCGTGACCGTACCCGAGTCGGTGCGGGGAGACGGCGATGTCGGCATCGTCACCCTCGCGGCGGGGCGCCACGCGGTGCTGCGCTACAAGGGCCCCTACCATGAACTGCATAGCGCCTACGACTGGCTCTATTGTGAGTGGCTGCCCGCAAGCGGCGAGGAACCGGCCGACCGGCCGTCTTATGAGATCTATCGCAATTCCCCGCAGGAAGTGCCACCGCCCGACCTGATCACCGACATCTGCCTGCCGCTCGCGCGGTAAGTGGGACGCTTGCTTCGCATATAGGTATTTCGATACGCTGCACAGGCGGCCCATCGCGGCCGCCTTCCTTGCCCCGGAGAGCGACCATGACCCCGCTCGTGATCTTGAACATGCCCCCGCTGCGCCTCGCGGTGATCCGACACGTCGGGTCCTATGCGGAGGTGGGTCCGGCCTTCGACCGCATCCTCGCCTGGGCGACGGGCCGCGGCATGGCGCACCCGACCGCAGTGGGCGTCTATTATGACAATCCGGCGGAGGTCCCCGTCGCGGCGCTACGCGCCGATGCCGGCGTCGTCGTCCCGGCCGAGATGACGGGCGTTGACGAGGTGGGCATCGTGACGCTCGCCGCCGGGCGCTATGCGCGGATGAGCCACCGCGGCCCCTACACGCAACTCGGCCAGGCCTATGAATGGTTCTATCGCGACTGGCTGCCGGCAAGCGGCGAGTCGCTCGCCTGCGGCCCGGCCTACGAGATCTATCGCAACTCGCCGCGCGAAGTGCCGCAGCAGGAACTGCTCACCGATATCCACATGCCGCTCGCCGGCTGAGGCCACGCAGCGGCTGGCACGCCACCCGTGCCCTTCATCCCTGCCGGGCCGGCGTATGCACGACGAGGCCGTCGAGATCCGACCTGACGCGGATCTGGCAGGACAGCCGCGAGTTCGGACGCACGTCGAAGGCGAAGTCGAGCATATCCTCCTCCATCGCCTCCGGCTCGCCGACAGCCTCGCGCCACTCCTCCTCCACATAGACGTGGCAGGTGGCGCAGGCGCAGGCCCCGCCGCACTCGGCGTCGATGCCGGGAACGGCGTTGCGCACGGCCGTCTCCATCACGGTCGCGCCGACCTCGGCCTCGACCGTGCGGGCCGTGCCTTCCGCGTCGACGAAGGTGATCTTGGGCATGAGGGACTCCGCAGCACCTTTCCGGCGGCCTGTTTAGGCCCTTTTCAAGCCGACGTCAGCGGCTCTTGCGGCACGCCTGTCCCACCCCTCCACAGGGTTCAGGGCGCCGCCGGGCCGGCGGGCTCGGCGAGAATCACGGCGATCACCACCTCCACTTCCTCGAGCGCCTCGACGAGCGCATCGAGAATCCGAGGGAGCATCGAGCCGGCCTGGACCTCGTCGAGCGCCGATTCGGCCGCCTCTGCCGCCGCCGCCACACGCCCGGCGCCGATCGCCCGCGCCGCTCCCTTCAATGTATGCATCGCATCCCGACGCTGCTTGGTGTTGTCCGTCGTTCGGACCGCAGCGAGATGAAGGCGCGCCTGGTCGCGGAAGAGAACCAGCAGCTCGCGCGCCAGATCCTCGTCGCCGAGGGTCTGGGCGGCAAGGAAGGCGCGATCGAGGACCGCCGGATCGAGGCCGGGCTCCCGCCCGGTATGTGCGCTCGTCGCCATTGTACGCCTGTCGCCTTGCCGCCCTATCCCGCCCTCGCCGACAAGGCAGCCCGCAGAAAGGCGTTGATAAGTACGCGCCCCGTGCGGGGCCGGAAGGCCACAGCCTAATGGTGAACAAGGCGTTAACGAAATTCTCAATCCATGCGACCGTCGGGTTTCCAACCCTAGGGGCCACGACTAAACTCCGCTTGGTAAACGGTGGGCAGGTCCGTCCCGGCCGGCGGCCCCGATAGGGGCAGGGCCGGAGGGCGGTGGCGTTTCGGGGGCTGAGGCCGCCCGCGAAACGGCGGCGTGCCGTGCGTGGCGTGAGTGAGGCGGCAATCATGTCCAAGGACAATAAGCTCAAGGATCCGACGGAAGCGGCGCTGTCGGCCATCGAGCAGGCGTTGAATCTGGGAATTGCGGACCACAAGGCGGCAACGGCGCGCAAACTGCCCGAGCCGAAGCCCTCCCCTCTCCCGTCCGAACACCTTCGCCTCCCCGATATCGACGACGGCGACCTCTTCGCCGATGTGGCGCACGGCGGCAGTGCCGCCCCCGCGCCCGGCACACCCCGTCCCACCTTGCACGACGAAGCCCTGCGCCCGGCGGTCATTGCCCCGGATCCCTCGCGCGTCGCAAACGACGACCGCCAGTCCGTCGGCGCCCTGCTGCAGGCCTTGCAGGCGCGCCCCTCCTCCCGCGCCTATTGGCTCGCGGCCCTCGCCTCGATCGCATGGCTCGGCGCGGCGGGCGCCTTCTTCTATGCCCGCTACGGCGTCGGTCATGCCGGCGTCGAGGGCACCATGGGCATGCTCGCCGCTTCCGACTGGGGCATGATCGGCCTCACGCTCGCCGGCCCCGTGCTTTTCTTCTTCGTCCTCGCCGCGCTCTACACCCGTGCGCAGGAGATGCGCCTCGTCGCCCGCGCCATGACGGGCGTCGCCGTCCGCCTCGCGCAACCCGAGACGATCTCCTCCGAGTCGGTCGTTTCCCTGTCCCAGGCGGTGCGCCGCGAGGTCGCCGCCATGGGCGACGGCGTGGAACGGGCGCTCGCCCGCGCCGGCGAGCTCGAGACGCTCGTGCGCAGCGAGATCGCGACCCTCGAACGCGCCTATGGCGACAACGAGATCCGCATCCGCGGCCTCATCGACGAACTCGTCGCCCAGCGCGAGGCGATCGTCGCCAATGCGGAGCGGGTGCGCAGCTCCATCTCCGGCGCGCACGAAAACCTGGCTCAGGAGCTCGAATCGGCGAGCCGCACCATCGCCGAGGCCGTCTCCGCCGCGGGCACGCGCGTCACCGAGGCACTCGGCTCGAAGGGCGAGCAGATCACCATCGCGCTCGGCAAGGCGGGCGATCGGATGATCGACGAGATCTCCGCGCGCAGCGGTGACCTCGTGGAGCGCCTGCAGGCGACGAGCGAGGGCGTCAACGCCCGGCTGGCCGATGCCAGCGGCGCCGTGACCTCCGCCCTCGACGGCAAGGCCCGGGAGATCAGCGAGGCCATCGAGCGCACCGGCCATGTGCTGCGCAGCGGCCTCAGCGAAGGTGCCGCCGAGGTTACCCGCACGCTCGCCGAGACGGGTGCCGGCGTTGCCGAATCGATCGCGCAGCGCGCCATGGAGGTCAACGACACGCTCAAGGCGACGGGCGAGCAGCTCGCCCTGTCGGTCGGCCAGCGCGGCGCCGAGGTCAGCCAGCGCATCGCGGAGACCGGCCGGGAGATCGCCGAGACCATCGCCTCGCGCGGCGACGGTCTCGCGGCACGCCTCGCCGAGACGGGCGACCGCATCCACGAGACCATCACGGTCCATGGCCGTTCGCTCGAGGAAGCGCTCGCCGACACCGGCACGCGCGTCGCCTCGCTCCTCGAAGAGCGCACGGCCGAGGCGCGCTCCACGCTCTCCGAGGGCACGCGGGCGCTCGAGGAGACTTTGTCGGGCACGGGCACGCGCATTGCCTCGCTCCTCGAGGAGCGCATGGCGGAAGCCCGGTCGACGCTGGCCCATGGCACCCAGGCGCTGGAGGAAGCCCTCTCCGGCACGGGCACGCGCATCATCTCGCTGCTTGAAGAACGCACCGCCACGGCACGCAATGCGCTCGACGAGGGTGTCCGCTCGATGGAGGAGGCCATCTCCTCAACGGGCTCGCGCGTCACCGCCGTGCTCGAGGACCAGACGGCGAGCGCCCGCATTGCACTCGCCGAGGGCGCCCGCGCGCTGGAGGATACGCTGAGCACGACGGGTGAGCGCATCACCTCGCTCATCGACTCTCGCGCCGCCAACGCCCGCGCCCTGTTCGACGAGAACGTGAGGACGCTGGAGGAGGCGCTGACCGCCGCCGGGGAACGCATGGCGGGCCTCGTCGAGGAGCGCACCCAGTCGGCCCGTTCGGCGCTGGAGGACGGTGCTCGCCTTCTGGAGACGGGCCTCTCCATCACCGGCACGCGCATTGCGACCCTCCTCGACGAGCGCACCGCGAGCGCGCGCGTCGCCTTCGAGGAGAGCGCCCAGACCCTCGCCCGGGAGCTGGCCGGCCGCGCGGCGGACATGCGCGAGGTCATGGCCTCGCACGCCGGCGAGGTGCAGACCCTGCTCGCCGGCACTGGCAAGGAGGTGGTGCTCGCCATCGCCACACAGGGCTCGCGGATCAACGAGGCCCTGTCGCGCAACGCCCATTCCCTGGCCGAGACCATCGAAAACCGGGGGCGCGAGCTCGATTCCGTGCTCGCCGCCCGCCATTCGGCCTTCGAAGCCGCCATCGAGACGCGCGGCCGCGCCCTCGACGAGGCACTCGGCGCCAAGCTCACGGCCCTCGAGGAGATCGTCGACACGCGTGGCCGCCTGCTGAACGAGAGCCTCGGCAACCGCCTCGCCGCCTTCGAGAAGACGGTCGAAACGCGCGGCCGCCTGCTCGACGAGACGCTCGGCGCCAAGCTCGCCGCCTTCGAGAAGACCGTGGAGACGGGCGGCGACAAGCTGGAGACGACGCTCTACGCTCGTCTCGCCGCCTTCGAGGACACGGTCGAGAGCCGCACCCGCTCGCTCGACCACACGCTCTCGGCACGGCTCGGCGAATTCCAGGACGCCATCGAGCTGCGCGGGCGCGACCTCGACGCCACGCTCGGCAACCGCCTCGCCATGCTTGAGGAGAGCATCGAGACCCGCGGGCAACGGCTCGACGCGACCCTTGCCGAACGCCTCGCCGCCTTCGAGGAGACCGTGGGCTCGAAGGGCCGCGCTCTGGCGGAGAAGATCGCCGCCGACGCCACGGCCTTCACGGCCCTGGTCGGCGCCCGCCTCGGCGACGTTGAGGGCCTCCTGACCACCCAGGGCCAGGTGCTCGCCGACAAGGTGGCGGAACGTGCGCGCGAGGCCGCCTCCACCATGGAGGCGCAGATCGCCGCCTTCGAGGAACGCTCGACGGCCAAGAGTGCCGAGATCGCCGGCTCGCTCGAGGGCCTCCTCGGCCGCATCGACAGCAACCTCGGCACGCGCGCCGCCGCCCTCAACGACGCGCTCGTTGCCCGCACCGGCGAGATCGCGCGCGTGCTGGCGGAGGGCGGACGCGAGGTCACTCAGGTGCTGGCGGCCAAGGCCGACGAGATCGGCAGCGTCGTCGCCGCCAAGAGCGAAGAACTGACCGAGACCCTCTCCGCCAAGGCCGAGGAGATCAACCGCACGCTCGGCGGGCGCGCCCTCGACATCGCCAATACGCTCGATCTGCGGGTCGCTCGATTCGAGGAGCGTGTCGTCGATCGTCTCGACGGCCTCAGCGTCACGCTCGACGAGCGCGGCCGTGCCCTGGCCGACACCTTCGCCACGCGCGCCGAGACGCTCGACGCCTCCCTCGGTGCCCGCGCGAGCGAACTCGCCGCGCTGTTCGACGAGAAGGGGGCGGACGTCGTCGCCTCGATCGCCGAGCGCGGCGAGGCGGTGGCGCGCGAGGTGTCGTCGGTGGGCGACGCCGTGGTGCGCACGCTCGAGGCGCGCGGCACCTCCGTCGTCGAGGCCCTGCGTGACCGCAGCGAGGAACTGACCGCCCTGTTCACACGGTCGAGCGAAGCCCTGCGCGAGGCTATCGACGCCGGCACCAGCCAGTCCATCACGTCGCTGGTCGCCACGAACGAGCGCCTGAAGGGTGAGCTCTCGGGCGTGCTCGACCGCTTGGGCGAGGCCAACAGGCTCCTGCAGCAGATCACCGCGAGCGCGAGCTCCAATCTCGCCTACGTCGAGGACGGCCTGTCGACGCGCGTGCGTGAGCTCGAGAACGTCCTGACGGCCGTCTCGGAGGAGACCGGAAAGGCGTCGGCCGAAGTCGCGACCCAGGTCGAGGCCCTCAAGGCAATCTCCGAAGGCACGCTGAGGGAAGCGGCCGACGTCGCCGAGAAGCTCGACCTGCAGGGCCGCACCGTCGCCGAGGTGACACGCCACCACGTGCAGGCCATCACGGACGCGGCCAAGACCCTCGAAGCGGTCGAGACCCGCGTCGGCTACTCGCTCGCCCAGCGCAAGGAGGCGCTCGAGAACCTGCTCGCACTCATCGGCGAGCGCACGGGCGACATGCAGTCGATCACGACCTCGTTCAACTCGCTCGTCGAGGAATCGCTCAAGAGCGCCGAGCTCAAGGCGCGCCAGATCGGCACGCTTCTCGCCGACAGCGCTCAGTCCAGCACGGCGGCCATCGGCGAGCAGTTCGACCTGATCCGCTCGGCGACGGGCAAGGAACGCGAGCGCACCGCCGCAGCCCTGCGGCAGGCCTACGAGCAGGTCGTCAGCGAAATGGGGCAGGCCCTCACGGAGGCCACCGAACGCTTCCGGGCGACCACCGGCGAGCTGCGCGGCATGACGGCGGAGATCCAGCGCGAGCTGGAGGCGACGCGCGCCGAACTGCGCAAGGGCGTCGTGGAACTGCCGCGCGAGACGCAGGAGAGCGCGTCCGCCATGCGGCGCGTGGTGGCCGACCAGATCAAGGCGCTCAACGAGCTCACCGAGATCGTCACGCGCTCGGGCCGCAATTACGACGTGGCGGCTGAAGCGCCCGCGCCGCGCCGCGCGGAAACGGCCGGCACCCGTGCTGTCGCGGCGACCACCGCGAGCTTCCGCGCTCCCGAGGCGGTGAGCGCGCCGACACCCGCACCGGCAGCGCCGGCGGCCACCGCGGCTCCGGCCGCCCCGGCCGAGGCCCGCCAGCGCCCGCCTGCTCCGCCGCGCGCCGAGACGGCGCAGCCGGCCAAGCCTGCCGCCCCGGTCCAGCCGACGGCGACCCCCGTGGCCCCGGCCGCCGGCGGTGGGCAGCGCGGCTGGCTGTCGGATCTCCTGGTGCGCGCCTCGCGGGACGAGCAGCCGGCTCAGCCGGTGCCTGTCGAGCCCAAGGGGGGCGCGGCGGCAGCGCCCGCGCGCGGCGGCGAGCGCCCGGCGCTCCACACGCTCGAACTCCTCGATTCGATCTCGGTCGACATCGCCCGCATGATCGACCACGACGCCGCCGTTGAACTGTGGGACCGCTACAAGCGCGGCGAGCGCAATGTCTTCACCCGCCGGCTCTACACGCTGCAGGGCCAGCAGACATTCGAGGAAATCCGCCGCAAGTACCGCCGCGACGACGAGTTCCGCGATACGGTCGACCGCTATATCGACGAGTTCGAGCGGCTCTTGGCCGAGGTCTCGCGCCAGGATCGCGACTCGATGATGGCGAAGACCTACCTGACCTCGGAGACAGGCAAGGTCTACACCATGCTCGCTCATGCCACCGGCCGCTTCGACTGAGCGCCCGGCCCGGCCTCGGGGCTCGGGCGTCGGAAATCCAAAGGAAGAAGGGCGCGGCCTTGGCCGCGCCCTTCTTCCTTTGGAGGCTGTGATCCTTGGAGGTGGGCGCGAACTTCCGTCGTTGCGTCCCGCTCCCGCAGGGTCCTTACGAGTTGCCAGCCCCGGGGACCCGGCTCGGCATCCAGCGCACGATCTGCACGAGCACCGAGGAGAGCGCCTCGTCGAGGGCGCGGGCCGCCTCCGGCCCGTCGATATGTGCGACCGGAGCACGCGCGACAAAGATCCGGGCGGATGCGACACGCCCGGTCGTGGCACCGATCAGCCTGGCGGTGATCTCCACCACCGCCTCACCTGTGCCGCTCTCGACCTCGAAGCGGCGGATTTCGGTGCCGAGGGTGTAGTCGGCGATGACACCGTCGCCGGGCCGCCCCACCCGGCCGAGACGACTGCCGTTCTCGAAGGCCTGGATGAGGCGCGTCTGCACGAGCTTCGGCAGGCGGTCGGCCCACTGCGCCCCGCTGAGATACGACACCTCGCCGGACGAGCTCTTGACGATGATTCTCTCGCTGTCGAACACCTGCACGGTCAGGGGCTCGGACACGGCGAGCTGGCCGCCGCCGAGCGCGGCCGCGCGTCCGAAATCGCGCGGAGCACTGAGGTCGAAGGTCGGCGGAGCAGGCGCCGAACAGGCACCGATTGCGAGCATGGCCGACAGGAGCGCAACAGCGCTGGCTCGACCGGTGAAATGCCGAACGGTCAAGACGTCACCCCGATGGAAGAGAAGGAATGCGGGGACGGGACGCGACATCAGCGCCGACCACCGTATTCCGGCAAGGATGGCTTGCTGCCGAAGATGAGCTGCTGCGGGTTGCGCTCGAGGCTGCGCAGCGCGCGGTTGATCTCCCCGAGCGTCTTGCGGCCGTCGCTCGCCAGCGCCTCGTAGTCGCGCAGGCCCGGCCCCGTGAAGCGGGTGATGCCCGCGGTGATCTCGCCCGTGCGCTTGTCGAGATTGTCGGCGAGCGTGCGGATGGAGCGCGCGGCCTCCGCGATCTCCTGGAAGGCGCCCTTGCCATCCGGCGACGACAGGAAGCCCTCGGCGGCGGTGAGCACGCCCTCAACCTTGTCCGCCGCCTTGTTCAGCTTCTGCGAGATCGAGGCGATCTCCTTCATTGTCGTCTCGACCTCGCCGCTCGATGCACCGAGCGCATTCATGAACCTGTCGGCGTTCTCGACGATACGCGACACCCTCTGCGGCTCCACCGCCTTCACCACGCTGTCGAGGCTCGTCGAAAGCCCTTCGAGCTTTTCGGCGAGATCTCCCGCATTGCCGAGGAGCCGGTCGACCTTGGGCGCGTTGTCGGCGAGCGCCTTGGTGAAGGTCTCGGCATTGCGGGCCGTGCGGCCGATCGGTCCCTCGATGTCGCCGGCAACGCGGTCGACCTTCGTGAGGATGTCGTCCGCGCGGCCGGCGAGGCGCCGCACGGTCTCGAGCAGATCCTGGAAATCCGAGCGGTCCGCGAAGATCGTCGGCAGCGGCTGACCTGGTGCGGCAACGAGCGGGGCGGCACCGGGGTCACCACCCGTCATGGCGATGGAAGCGACGCCGGTCAGGCCCTGATATTCGAGCCGCGCCTTGGTATCGACATTGATGGGCGTGGCGCTGTCCACGTCGACGCGGGCGACCACCCGGCGCGGGTCCTCGGGCAGAAGCTCGATGGCGGTGACCTCACCCACCCGGATGCCGTTGAAGAGGACGAGCGAGCCACGCGAAAGGCCCGAGACCGAGCCGGAGAAGACGATGCGGTAGGCGGCGCGATAGGCCCCGGCCTCGCGGCCGGCGAACCAGTAGACGAAGAGGAATGCCCCCGTCAGGACAGCGAGGGTGAAGAGACCGATGAGAGCGTAATTGGCGCGGGTTTCCATCTCGTCCGCTCGTTCTCGTCGCTCGTCCTGTCCGGCCTCTTTCAAACCCCACCGGCGACCGCGCGGGCGCGCTTGCCGTGGAAGTAGGCGCGCAGCCACGGGTGCTGCGACGCCAACAGGGTCTCGATAGGGCCGGCGGCGATGATCTTGCCGTCCCCGAGCGCCGCGACTCGGTCGCAGACCGAATAGAGGCTGTCGAGGTCGTGCGTTACCATGAAAACGGTAAGCCCCAAAGTCTTCTGCAGCGTTGCGATGAGATCGTCGAATTCGCCGGCGCCGATAGGGTCGAGCCCCGACGTCGGCTCGTCGAGAAAGACGATCTCGGGATCGAGCGCGAGCGCCCGGGCGAGCGCGGCGCGCTTGATCATGCCGCCCGAAAGGTCGGCGGGGCGCTTCTCCGCCGCATCCGGCTGCAGCCCGACCATCTCGATCTTGAGCATGGCGAGCTCGTCGAGCAGGCGCTCGGAGAGGTCGAGATACTCCCGCATCGGCACCTGCACGTTCTGCTTGACCGTGAGGGAGGAGAAGAGAGCCCCGTGCTGGAACAGCACGCCCCAGCGGCGCTCGATCGCCTTGCGCGAGGACGGCGTGAGCTCGTCGAGGTTTTCGCCGAAGACCTCGATGGTGCCGCGCCGCTTCGGCACGAGCCCGAGGATGGCGCGGGTGAGCACCGACTTGCCCGTGCCCGACGCGCCGACGAAACCCAGGATCTCGCCGCGGTAAACGTCGAGGTCGAGCCCCTTCATGATGGTCTTCTCGCCGAAGCCCACTTCGAGGTCGCGGATGCGGATGGCGACCTCGCGGTCGCTCTCGGGCATCGCTTCGGCTGGCATGGCGTGGTCCATGGACGGGCGGGCTCAGTAGTTGATCGCGGCGAAGAACATGGCGAACAGGCCGTCGACAAGGATGACCATGAAGATCGACTTCACCACGGACGAGGTGACCTGGCGTCCCAGTGATTCGGCCGAGCCCTGCACGGCGAGCCCCTCGAGCGAGGCGATGAGACCGATGACGAGCGCCATGAAGGGAGCCTTGATGAGCCCGACGAGGAAGGTGCTCATGGCGATGGCCCCCTGCAGCCGTGCCAGGAAGATCTCGGGGCTGATGCCGCCATAGATCCAGGCCACGAGCCCGCCGCCGAAGAGCGCCGCCATCGACGACAGGAAGGTGAGGATGGGCAGGCCGACGATGAGCGCCAGCACGCGCGGGATGATGAGAACTTCCACCGGATCGAGGCCCATGACGCGCAGGGCGTCGATCTCCTCGCGCATCTTCATCGAGCCGATCTCGGCGGTGAAGGCGCTGCCGGAGCGGCCGGCGACCATGATCGAGGTCAGGAGCACGGCGAGCTCGCGCAGCACGAGGATGCCGACGAGGTCGACCACGAAGGGCTGCGCCCCGAATCGCTGGAGCTGGAAGATGCCCTGCTGCGCCACGATGCAGCCGACGAGGAACGAGATCAGCGTGATGATCGGCACACCGCGGAAGGCCACCTGCTCGAGCTGGTGCACGAGCGCGGGCAGGCGGAAGCGGGATGGCCGCAAGGCGACGCGGACCAGGCCGGCAACGACCTCGCCCAGGAAGCTCGTCCCCTGTGCGATGTCCCTGCCCGTGCCGACCACCGCCTTGCCAATGTCGACCAGGAAGTCGACGAGCCGCGAGTGGCGCACCACCGGCGCCTCGGCGAAGCCGCGGTAGGCCACCTCGTCGAGCAGGATGCGGTGCTCGGCGCGGGCGCCGACGAAATCGGCCTTCAGTCCCTTGGCGCCGAGCTCGTGGCGCGTGCGGTCGAGGACCCAGGCGCCGAGCGTATCGAGCCGTTCGATGTGCGACAGGTCGATGATCACGCGCCGTGCGCCCTCGGCAGCGGCAAGGAGCGCCCCGGCCTGTGCCTCCACCTCCGGCGCCGCGGCCGCGACCCAGCGGCCAGCGAGGGCGGCCCTGATCTCGTCGCCCGCCTGCTCGGTGGAGGCATTGGGTTCGGTCGTCATCGACGGCTCTTCGGGAACTGGCTTTGCGAATCCGTGAGGAGCAACGCAATCAAACTAAGGCGGTTCCCCTGTTAGCGCCACGACGCCGCCGGGTCGAGGGCGCTCTGGCCCGTCTTGTTCGCGGCGCGGCGCCTTCCTATGGTGCGCGCCCTCCTTCTCCGCCGTCTCGCCTCGCCCGGAAGCCGTCAATGCCTCGTCGCCTCGCCGTCGCCGCCGAAACCTTCCCCATCGCCGGCCGGTTCACCATCGCCCGCGGCTCGCGCACGGAGGCGGTCGTGGTGACCGTCGCCATCGAATCAGAGGGCCGACTCGGCCGCGGCGAATGCGTGCCCTATCCCCGCTACGGCGAGACGGTGGAAAGCGTCGTCCGCCAGATCGAGAGCGCGCGCTCCGCCGTGAGCGAGGGGGCTGATCGTACAGCGCTCGCCGCCCTTCTGCCGCCGGGCGCAGGGCGCAACGCCCTCGACTGCGCGCTGTGGGACCTTGAGGCGAAGACGGCCGGCGTCGCCGCTCACGTGCTCGCCGGCATCGACCGGCTGGGGCCGGTGACGACCTGCTACACCATCAGCCTCGACACGCCGGAGGCCATGGCCGAGGCGGCGCGCAAGGCCGCCGACCGGCCCATCCTCAAGGTCAAGCTCGGCGGCCTGATGCATGATCCCGAACGCATCGCCGCCGTGCGCGCGGCAGCCCCCGAGGCCACCCTCGTCGTCGATGCGAACGAAGGCTGGAGCGAGGATACGATCGCCGCGAACCTCGCGGCCTGCGCCGCCGCAGGCGTCGCCCTCGTCGAGCAGCCCCTGCCGGCGGACCGCGACGCGGCCCTTGCGGGACTGTCGCGCAGCATCCCGATCTGCGCCGACGAGAGCGTGCACGACCGCGCCAGTCTGCCGCGCGTCGCCGATCTCTACGACGCGATCAACATCAAGCTCGACAAGACGGGCGGCCTCACCGAGGCGCTGGCCCTCGTGGAGGAAGCCACGGTGCGGGGGCTCTCCATCATGGTCGGCTGCATGGTGGGCACCTCGCTCGCCATGGCGCCGGCGATGCTGCTGACGCCAAGGGCGCGCTTCGTTGATCTCGACGGCCCCCTGCTCCTCGCCGAGGATCGCCCCGGCGGCCTCACCTACGAGGGCAGCATCGTCTACCCGCCGACGCCCTCGCTCTGGGGCTGACGCACTACCCGCGCGGCGACAACGGCCAGCGCGGCGCCGGCCAGGCCGAGCGGCACCATGGCCGCGAAGGCCTGGGCGCCGAAGGTCCGGTAGAGCGGCCCGCTCGCGAGTGTCGCCCCGGCGAGCGCCAGCCCGTTGGCGGCCGTCAGCGTGCCCTGCCAGCGCCCGCGGCAGCGCGCCGGCACGAGCGCCCCGAGCGCCGCCATGGCACCGAGATGCGAGGCGCCGAAGGTCGCCGCGTGCAGCGGCTGCAGCACCATCGTTCCCGCGAGGCCCGGGTCGGCCGCCATGCCGGCGAAGCGAAGGCTGGCGAAGAGGCCGCCCGCGACGACGAAGCGCAGGCCCCCGATTCCCCGCGCCACGACGCCGCCAGCGAGCATGAAGAGACCAACTTCGGCCAGGACGCCGATGGCCCACAGCAGGCCGATGGTCCTGTCGCCGAAGCCGGCGTGCTGCCAGTGCAGCGAGCCGAACGTGTAGACCATGGCGTGGCTCGACTGGACGAGGGACGAGGCCCCGATCATCAGCCATAGGGCGATGGACCGGCCGTCGGCGTCGGCCGGAACGACGCCCTCGCCCGTCGCCCGGGCCGCCTGCCGATGCGCATCCGGCGCCAGCAGGGCAAGGCCCGCCGCGGCAGGGGCCGCCGCCGCGACCACCCGGACGATCGCCGGCGCACCGAGCGCCGCAATGAGGGCGCCGCCCGCGAGGTTCGCCGCGAGATAGGCGGCCGATCCCCACATCCTGATGCGGCCGTAGTCGAGCTTCGGCCGTTGCAGCACCAGGGCCGTGGTGAGGAGATCGGAGAGCGGCACGACGGGCCCCTGACAGAGCGCTGCCGCGGCGGCGATGAGAACGATCGGGAAGAAACCGTCGACGAGCCCCAGCGCCACATAGCCGGCAGCGACACCGCAATCGAGCAGGACGATCAGCCGTGCCGCCCCGAGGGGACCGTCGGCGAGGCCCGTGACGAAGGGCATCGTCAGCACGCGCACCACGAGCGGCACGGCGAGCACGATGCCGATCTGCGGCGCGCTGAGCCCCCGTGCTTCGAGCCACACCGGCAGGTACGGCATGACGATGCCGATGACGAAGAAATTGGCGACATGCAGGACCGAGAGGCGCAGGGCCGCGTGGTCGCGCGCCGTCTCGGTGCCCATGGTCCTCGCCCTCCCCGCTTCGCCCCTTCCGTAAGGGATAATTCACCGCCTCGCACTAGCGTCGGAACCCACACCGGGGAATCCGGTCCATGCGCATCCCGCATGGAGCGGGCCGCGCATCGCGCGCGATCCCCGCACGGGACCAAAGCATTGTCCGCGGCATGGACGCCGGTTCAGCAGAGAACCGAGGTCCGCGCCCGCGAACAGGCTCCTTTATCGAGAGGCTGGACGCGCCGTCCGAATCGATTGAGTCGGAAGGCGCTGCAGGAAGCGCATGACCCGATCGCCCTCGCCGACGGCATCCGCCGACGCCGAATATGACGCCATCGAGGCTGCGGTGCTGGAGACGGCCCGCGGCCGCTGGTTCCTGGCCGAATATGCCCGGCGCAATCGCAACGCCGACACCCGCATGCTGCTCGACGCCATCGCGCGCCTGCAGGATGTTGCGCTCGGCGCGCAGGCTGTGCCGGCGGGCGAGCGCCTGCGGGCGGATCTACGCGACATGGCGCGCGAGATCGCTCGTGCCAGGGACGAGATCGTGGCCCTTCTGCCGAGGGCCACCGTGGCAGAGCCCTCCCGCCGAGCCCGCGTCCTCGACGACGTCGTCGGCGCGGCCCAGCGGGCGACGGCTGAGATTCTGGAAGCGACGGAGGCTATCCAGGAGGCTGCTTGGACTTTGCGCGAAGGCGGCGCCGACGAGACACTCTGCGACGTCCTCGACCGCCGCGCGACGGCGATTTACGCGGCGGCCGACGTGCAGGACGCCGCCGGCCGCCACATCCGCAGCATGGTGCAGCTTCTGCAGCAGATCGAAACACGGCTGGCGGTGATGACGGGCCTCATCGGCGCGGGTCCGGCGACGGCTGGCACCGCAACGCCGGCCGCAGGCGCCGGCGCATTTCGCTCACGCGGGCACGATGGGTTTCTCGCCGACGAAGACGACCTGTTCGAGGCCGAGAGCGCGCCGCGGCGCGCCCCCGCGCCGGCGCCCCGCCGGCCCGTCCTGCGGCTCGTCAGCTCGACCCCGCATCCCGATGGTCCGCCCTCCGTCACGGCCACCGGGCGAGGCGAGGACGCGGGGAACGCGCAGAAGATGGCGCAGCCCAGCCCGATGGACGCGAGCCCCGTCGGCAGCAAGGGCGACGCGCCGGCCCTTCGGCCGGAGGTCTTTGCCGCAATCGACGCCATGAGCCTCGAGGACAAGCTCACGCGCTTCACCTAGAGGCTGTCCCGGTCTTCATCCCCAGGTCAGCGGGTCCAGACGAAGATAGAAGCCGAGGCGTCGCTCGTCCGGCTGCGCGATGGCGTGAATGTCGAAGAGACGATCATATGCCGCCCGGGCGTCCTCTGGCCCGGCCCAGCTCTCGTGCGCGTTGCCGAGAAGGAGGGACAGGTCGTTTCGCCATGCCATGTCCCGATGCGAAAGTCCGCTCATTCCGTCGCCGCAGGGCCGGAGCGGTGGCCGTCCTCGCGGGCATGCGCCAGGCGGACGTTGTCCAGGAACTGGCGCGCGCTCTCCCGCCAGGTGAAGGAGAGCGCATACGCGCGACAGCCCTCGCGCGGGATGGCGAGCGCCGCGCGCACTGCGCGCCCGAGATCGGCATCGAGCACGCCGCAACCACTGTCGCCGATGACATCGAGCGGCCCGGCGACCGGAAAGGCCGCCACCGGCAGTCCGGACGCCAGAGCCTCCAGGAGCACGATGCCGAAGGTGTCGGTGAGGCTCGGAAAGACGAAGACGTCGGCGGACGCATAGATGGCTGCGAGCTCCGCGCCGGAGCGCACGCCGAGAAAGCGCGCGTCCGGATGCGCGGCCTCCAGCGAGGCGCGGGCCGGCCCGTCGCCGACCACCACCTTCGTGCCGGGCAGGTCGAGCGCGAGAAAGGCGGCCACATTCTTCTCGACCGCCACCCGCCCGACATAGAGGAGGATCGGGCGCGGCGCGTCGATCACCGACCCTGCGCGCGGGCGGAAGAGCTCGGCGTCGACGCCGCGCGTCCAACGCATCAGATGGCGGAAGCCGCGGCTCGCGAGCTCGCGCTCCAGCGTCGATGTGCTGACCATGGTGCCGGCGCCTGCATTGTGGAATCGCCGCAGCCAGGCGTAGCTCCAGCGTTCGGGCACCGGCAGGCGGGCCGAGAGATATTCGGGAAAGCGCGTGTGGTAGCTCGTGGTGAAGGGCCGCCCGTCCGCGAGGCAGACGCGGCGGGTCGCAAGCCCGATCGGCCCTTCGGTCGCGATGTGCACGTAGTCCGGTCCGAAACGCTCGATCGCCCGCCGCGCGGCGCAGGGTGTCGCCATGGCAAGGCGGATCTCGCGGTAGGTCGGCAGCGCCACGGTGCGGAAGCAGTCCGGCGTCAGGAACGACAGGTCCGCGCCGAGTGCCGGCGCCTCCTCGGCGAGGTTCTCGAGCGAGCGCACCACGCCGTTGACCTGCGGACGCCAGGCGTCCGTCGCCACGAGCACACGCATCAGGCCGCAGCCCTGGCCGCCGCGGCAGGGGCCGGCATGGGCTCTTCGCCGGTAGCCGGCGCGGCCTGACGCCCGGCCCAGCGCACGATCTCGAACCGGCCATCATAGTGCTCGACGACGGCTGTGCAGGATTCCACCCAGTCGCCCGTGTTGATGTAGCGCACGCCGAAGCCGTCGTGCATCGCGGCATGGTGGATGTGGCCGCAGATGACGCCCTTGACCTCGTGGCGCTTCGCCTCGGCCGACAGGAGCTCCTCGAAGCGACCGATATAGTTGACCGCGTTCTTGACCCTGAGCTTCGCCCAGGCCGACAGCGACCAGTAGGTGAGCCCCAGCCGGCGGCGCACGATGTTGAGGTGGGTGTTGAGATAGAGCGCCGCGCCATAGGCCCAGTCGCCCAGGAGGGCGAGCCAGCGCGCGTGCCGCACCACGAGATCGAAATGATCGCCGTGGATCACGAGATAGCGCGCCCCGTCGGCACTCTCGTGGATCGCATGGTCGACGAGCTCGATGCCGCCGAAGGTCGAGCCGACATAGTCACGCAGGAACTCGTCGTGGTTGCCGGGGATGTAGACGAGGCGGCTTCCCTTGCGCACCTTGCGCAGGAGCTTCTGCACCACGTCGTTGTGGGCCTGCGGCCAATACCAGCCGGACTTCAGACGCCAGCCGTCGATGATGTCGCCCACGAGATAGAGCGTATCGGCATCGTAATGACGCAGAAAATCGATGAGCAGATCCGCCTGACATCCCTTCGTCCCCAGATGGACGTCGGAGATGAACAAGGTCCGAACCCGGGTGACGTCGACGTCTTGCCGCACGGTGCCCATCCGACTGCCTGACTTCGCGGCTTCAGAAACCGGATTCCCGTTTCAGTTTGATGACGCCCGTCGCCATTCATGACGGCGGCGCATGGCCACCGCCCGCGGACCGGCTTGCGCGCCGGCGCGACTTCCGGCCACAAGTCTGGGCGACGGAGGAAAACGCATGGATCTCGGAATCGCCGGCCGCAAGGCCATCGTCTGCGCCTCGAGCCGCGGCCTAGGCCGGGGTTGCGCCGAAGCGCTCGCGGAAGCGGGCTGCAGCGTCGTCATCAATGGCCGCGACGCGGCCGCCCTCGACATGACCGCCGCCGCCATCCGGCAGAGGACGGGAGCGGACGTGACAGCGGTCGTCGCCGACGTGTCGACGCCCGAAGGCCAGAAGCTGCTGCTCGCCGCCTGCCCGGAGCCCGACATCCTCGTCAACAACAACGGCGGCCCGCCCTACCGCAATTTTCGCGAACTCGACCGCGAGGCCATGATCGCCGGCGTGGTGCAGAACATGGTCACCCCGATCGAGCTCATTCAGGCGGTTGTCGGCGGCATGATGGAGCGGGGCTTCGGCCGCATCGTGGACATCACCTCCGCCTCGGTCCGCACGCCGATCAGCGGGCTCGACCTCTCATCGGGCGCGCGCGCCGGCCTCACCGCCTTCCTCGCGGGCGTGGCGCGCGAGGTGGCGCCTCACGGCGTGACCATCAACCACATCCTGCCGGGCATCTTCGACACCGATCGGTTGAAGGCGGGCTTCGCCCGTGCCGCCGCCGTGCGCGGCGCGAGCGTCGACGCCGTGAAGGCCGAGCGCATGGCGGAGGTGCCGGTCGGCCGGCTCGGTACGCCGGAGGAGTTCGGCAAGCTCTGCGCCTTCCTGTGCAGCGTGCATGCGGGTTACATCACCGGCCAGAGCATTCTCATCGACGGCGGCGCCTTCCGCACCACCGTCTGAAGCCGGCGCAGCAAGTGAAGACGTGCGGCGCGGGGAGAGGCCTGCCCGGCAACCGGGCATGACCGCCTGCCCAGCCGCCCCGCACAGCGGGGGGCGGACCTGAGGAACGCGATGCGCCCCCGAGCAGCGCGAAGGCTGCATGTCAGCCCTGCCGCCGCCCGTCTTGGTCGCGGCGGGGCTTCGTGCTCTCTGGGGGATGCTCTTCGCCGGAAAGCGCCGTCCGTGTCCCCCCTCCTCGGCATCAGCCTCAAAGTCCTGTCCGCGCTGTCCTTCACGCTGATGTCGGCCGGCATCAAGTATGTCAGCACGCGCTTTCCCACGGGCGAGCTCGTCTTCTTCCGCTCGGCCTTCGCGCTCCTGCCCCTCATCGCCTGGCTCGCCACGCAGGACGCGCTCGTCGATTCGCTGCGTACGCGCAACGTGCTCGGGCATCTGAAGCGCGGTGTCATCGGCTCGACGGGCATGTTCTGCGGTTTCACCGCGCTCGGCTACCTGCCCCTGCCCGACACCATCGCCATTGGCTACACCGCGCCGCTGCTCGTCGTCGTGCTCGCCGCGGTGATCCTCAAGGAGGTGGTGCGCTTCTACCGGTGGACGGCGGTCGGCATCGGCTTCGCCGGCGTACTCATCATGCTCGTGCCGCATTTCTCCGAGAGCGCGCTCGTCAACGGCTTCGGCACGGGGCCCGCCATCGGCGCCCTCTTCTCGCTCGCCGGCGCCTTCTGCGCCGCCGGCGCGACCATCGAGGTGCGCAAGCTCATCGGCACGGAGAAGACGGGCGCCATCGTCTTCTATTTCTCCATGCTGACGACGCTGCTCGGCCTCTCGACGATCCTCATCGGCAACTGGTCGGCCCCGACGCTCGCCGAGTTCGGCCTCCTCGTCGTCATCGGCATCCTCGGCGGCATCGGCCAGATCCTGCTCACGCAGAGCTACCGCTTCGCGGACGCCTCCCTCGTCGCGCCGTTCGAATACACCACCATGATCTGGGCCCTCGTCATCGGCTGGTTCGCCTTCGGCGAACTGCCGGCGGCGACGGTCCTCATCGGCGCGGCCATCGTGATTACCTCGGGCCTCTTCGTCATCTGGCGGGAGCATCAGCTCGGCCTCGAGCGCAAGCGCGCCCGCGAGGCCGCGCCGCCGCGCGCGACCTGAGACCCGGCCTCGCCGCTTGCCAAGGCGGCGGCGGCGTCATAATGCCTGCTCCCTCCCGAGAACGAGGCCGCCAGTGACGCCGGTCGATCTCCGCCTCTACGCCATCCTCGATCCGACGCGCACGTGCGGGCGCGATCTGCCCGCGCTCGCCGCCGCGGCCGTCGCCGGGGGTACGACGCTCCTGCAGTATCGCGACAAGGAGGCCGACACGCGCACCCTCGTCGCGCGCGCCCGCGCCATCCGCGCGGCGACCGCCGGCAGCGGCGTGCCGCTCCTCGTCAACGATCGGGTCGATGTCGCGCTCGCCGCTGGAGCCGACGGCGTGCACATCGGCCAGGAGGATATGGCGGCGGAGGATGCACGCCGGCTCCTCGGTCCCGCGGCCATCGTCGGCCTGACCCTCAAGACCGAGGCGCACGCCCGCGCGCTCGCCGGCGCGCCCGTGGACTACGCCTGCATCGGCGGGGTCTTCGCGACGGTCAGCAAGCACAATCCCGAGCCGCCCGTCGGCCTCGCCGGCCTCGCACACATTGCCGAGGTCGCCCGCGCCACGGCGCCCGGGCTGCCGGTCGGCGCCATCGCCGGCATCGACGCAACGAATGCGGCAGGCGTGATCGGCGCCGGCGCCGACGGCATCGCCGTGATCTCCGCCGTCTTCATGGCTGAGGATGTCGCCGCTGCAAGCCGCCGCCTGCGCGCCGTCGTCGACGAAGCGCTCGCCGCACGCGGCAGCACGGGGAGCCCGGCATGACCGCCATCGCCGTCACCATCGCCGGTTCGGACTCGGGCGGAGGCGCCGGCATCCAGGCCGACCTCAAGACATTCTCGGCGCTTGGCGTATACGGCGCGAGCGTCATCACCGCCCTCACCGCCCAGAACACGCTCGGCGTCCAGGGCATCCACGACGTGCCGCCGGATTTCGTGGCGCGGCAGATCGATTCCGTCTTCTCCGACCTCGCAGTCGGCGCCGTGAAGATCGGCATGCTGTCGCGCCCCATGGTGATCGACATCGTGGCCGCCGGCCTCGATCGCCACCATGCCACGCAGGTGGTGCTCGATCCCGTCATGATCGCCGCGAGCGGCGACCGGCTCCTCGCTGCCGAGGCCATCGAAACCCTGCGTCGCGTGCTCCTGCCGCGCGCTCTCCTCGTCACGCCCAACCTGCCGGAAGCGGCGGCACTCCTCGACGCACCGGTCGCCGCGAGCGAGGAGGAGATGCGCGCGCAGGGGGCAAGCATCCTCGCCTTCGGCCCGCGCGCCGTGCTGATGAAGGGCGGGCACGGCACCGGCCCCGAGAGTGTCGACCTCCTCGTCACACCGGAGGGCGTGGAGCGTTTCCCTGCGCTGCGGCGGGAGACCGCCAACACGCACGGCACCGGCTGCACCCTCTCCTCGGCCATCGCCGCGGGCCTCGCCAAGGGAGAGCCGCTCGCCGAGGCGGTCGGCCATGCGAAGGCCTATGTCAGCGCCGCCATCGCCGCCGCGGACAGGTTGCAGATCGGGGCGGGGCACGGCCCGGTGCATCACTTCCACCACTGGTGGCCGGCGGGCGACCGCCGCTGAGCGCCGCCCGGGGGTGTCGGCGCGGCCCGCGGTCGCGCTTGATCGCGTCGCGGCCTTCCGGCACATTGCGTCCGACTTTCCAAACAACCGTTCGCTTTACCGAAAGCGCCCCGGAGGCAACCACCATGGCCGTCGAAGGCAAGGATCGGAGCCGCGAGCTCGAAGCCGGCGCGCAGATCTTGTCCGGCCACCTGGGCAAGACCGTCCAGCGCCTGCGCAAGGCCTACAACCTGTCGCTGTCGGAGCTTGCCGAACAGTCGGGCGTGGCGAAGTCGATCATCAGCCAGATCGAGCGCAACGAGACGAACCCGACGCTCGCCACCATCTGGCGCCTGAGCCAGGCGCTCGACGTATCGATCGAGCGGGTGCTCGCCACGGGCGGCGATGAGCCCTTCATCGAGCGTTCGTCACGTGCCGACACGCCCATCCTCGTCTCCGAGGATGGCAAGATGCGCCTCGCCATCATCGGCTGGATCAAGACCGTCGAGTGGCTGCAATGGTACGACGTGCAGGCCGAGCCCGGCGCCGTCCTCGAATCCGACGCGCATCAGCGCGGCTCGGTCGAGAGCCTCTCCGTGCTCGAGGGCGAATTCGAGGTCGAGGTCGGCGGCGTCGTGCAGACGGCCAAGGCCGGCGAGAGCCTGCGCTACCGCTGCGACCGTCCGCATATCGTGCGCTGCGTGGGCGAGACGCCCGGACGCGCCACCATGGTGTGCATCCTCAAGGCCGCCGTGATGGATTGAGGATGAGCCGCATACCTCTCTCCCCGTCGAACGGAGGAGAGGGAACCCATGTTCTCCCTATTTCGGTGCCTTCTTGACGGCGCTCGGCCGCGCAGGCAGCGACTTCAGGTAGTCCGCCATCGCCTCACGGTCGGATTGCGGCAGGTTCGCCGTGTTTTTCACCACCGGCGCCATGTTGGAGCCGACGGAGTCGAACTCCGGCGTGAAGCCTGTGGTCAGAAGCTCGACGATGTCGCTCTTCGACCAGGAGCCGATGCCGCTCGCATCGGGCGTGATATTGGGCACGACACCCTTGCCGTCAGGATTGGGGCCGCCGGCGAAGCGCTGCTCGGACACGATGCCGCCCAGCCGGTCGCGCGGGCTGTGGCACTCGGCGCAATGCCCGGGCCCCTCGACGAGATAGGCGCCGCGGTTGGCGGCGGCGCTCTTGCCGGCGGCCGGCTCGAAGACCTTGCCGTCGAGATAGATGAGCTTCCAGAAGCCGAGAGCCCGGCGAATGTTGAAGGGGAACGGCAGGTCGTGATCGCGCACCCGGCCCTCGACCGCCGGCAGCGTCATCATGAAGGCGAAGAGATCGCGCAGGTCGCCCGCGTTCATGCGCTGGTAGGACGTATACGGGAAGGCCGGGTAATAGTGCCGGCCGTCGGGCGACACGCCCGCCCGCATGGCGCGGACGAACTGCTCCGGGGTCCAGGCACCGATGCCGTCGCGCGGATGCGGCGAGATGTTCGGCGCGTAGAAGGTGCCAAAGGGCGAATGCAGCGCGAGCCCGCCGCCGAGCCGCGTCTTGTCCTCGGCCCCCGGGACGGCGTGGCAGGAGGTGCAACCGCCGGCGTAGAAGAGCGTGCGACCGTTTTCGAGGTTCGACGCGCCGCCCGGCAGCGCCTCCGTGCCCGTGGCCTGCAGCGAGGGGCTCGTGAGAACCCACGCACCACCGGCGCCGAAGAGGGCGACGAGGGCGATCGCCCCCATGAAACGCTTCATCGCATCAATCCACCATCATGACATCATGGGCTCGCCCGGAAGGGCGCCCGCCCGCGCGGGGCGGAAGGCTTCCCGCCTCCCGCCCCGGCATCGGGCCCGAGAGTCAGCTCTTCTTCATGCGGAAGGACTCGTGGCAGGTGCTGCAGTTCTTCGTGACGGCACCGAACGCCGCCTTGAAGCCGTCGAGATCGGCAGCCTTGCTGGCGGCATCCGCCGCATCCTTCTCGAACTTGGCGGCGGCCGCCGTGAAGCCGCTCTTGTCTTCCCAGATCTTCGCCGCGGCCTCGGTGTTGCCGCCGGTCTTCGTGTTGTCCGGGAAGAGCGCCGGGAACTTCTGCGCCGCCTGCTGGTAGGCCTTGAAGATCTCCTGCGCCTTGACTGAATCGAAGGGCATCTCGCCCTTGGCCATGGCGGCGCCCGTCTTCGTCGCGGCCCCGACGCTCTTCATGGTGTCCTTGCGCTCGGCGATCGGATCGTTCGCGGCCACGACGGCCGATACGCCCAGGGCGAGCGCTGCAACGACAATGACGGGACGGATCATGGCACGGATTCTCCTGTTCGATTCGACGGCCGAGCGACCGTTGCGGGCGATTCGGCGCGCGGCATTCAACACGGACAGTTTGTCATCATTCCAATGACGAGATGGTGAGGACCCGGCTGCGCACGGCGCGATGTCTGCAAGGACTTCCTTGCACGAGCGCAAGACCGGTGGCTGGCCGCTCAGCTCTTCTTGATGCGGTATTTCTCGTGGCAGGCGCCGCAGTTCTTCGTCACGATCGCGAAGCCCGCGCGGAAGCTCGCGAGGTCCTTCGTCGCCGCGGCCGCCTCCGCGGCCTCCTTCTCGAACTTGGCGAAGCCGGCCCGGAAGCCTGCCATGTCCTCCCAGATGCGCGGGGCGGCACTCGTGTCCCCGCCGGTCTTCGAATTCTCGGGGAAGAGCCCCGGCATCGTGCGCGCGGCTTCCTGATAGGTCCTGAAGATGCCCTGTGCCTTGGCGAGATCGAAGGGCGCCTGGCCCTTCGCCATGGCGGCGCCGGCCTCCGTCGCCGCGCCGTTCGCCTTCATCGTCTTCTTGCGCTCGGCGATGACGTCGCCCTGCGCCAGCACGGCCATTGCGCCGGACGCCAGCATAAGTGCTGCAGCGGCGATGCGGATCATGATGCCCTCCCTCAGGCGTGACGATCCGTCGACAGCCGGCGTGGCGCCGGCCGCCGCCCATTTGAACACCGCCGCCCCGGGGTTGTTCCAGACAAATCCGCACGACGCGGCGGCGCTCAGGCCGCCTTGGCTGCCCGCGCCGCGTTGATTGCGGCGAAGATGCGCGCTGGCGTCGCCGGCATGTCGATGTGCGCCGTTCCATAGGCACGGTGCAGCGCGTCGACCACCGCGTTCATGACCGCCGGCGTCGCGCCGATGGCACCGGCCTCGCCTGCACCCTTCATGCCGAGCACGTTCGTCGTCGACGGCACGTTGCGCGTCTCGAAGGTGAAGGAGGGGATGTCGCCGGCCCGCGGCAGGCCGTAGTCCATGAGCGAGGCCGTGACGAGCTGACCGTCGCCATCATAGACCGTGTGCTCATGCAGGGCCTGGCCGATCCCCTGCACGGCGCCCCCGTGCACCTGGCCGGCGAGCAACAGCGGGTTGAGAGTCACGCCGAAGTCGTCGACCACCGTATAGCGTTCGATGGACACGGCGCCCGTGTCCGGGTCGAGCTCGATCTCGCAGATATGCGAGCCGTTGGGATAGGTGGCCTCCGGCGGCGTCCACTCGTCCTCCACCGAGAGGAGTTCGGGCGTGGCAGCCGGCAGCGCCGCGATCTCGGCGAAGGAGAGAGCCCGGTCCGTGCCGGCGATCCGAACCGCACCTGCGGCAATCTCGAGGTCGGCCGGGCCCGCCTCCAGGGCGTCGGCTGCGAGCTGCTTCAGATTATCGCCCAGCGTGCGGGAGGCCGCGGCGACCGAAGCCCCGCCGACGGGGATCGAGCGCGACCCGCCAGTACCCCCGCCAGTGGCGATCATGTCCGTGTCACCTTGGTGCACCTTGACCTTGTCGAGCGGCAAGTCGAGGTGATGGGCGACGAGCTGCGCGTAGGCGGTGAGATGGCCCTGGCCTGTCGACTGAGTGCCGATGAGCACCGTGACCGAGCCATCCTTCTCGAGTCGCACCATCGCCTTCTCCGCCGCGCCGCCGGCGCAGGCCTCGATGTAGGTGGCGAGCCCGATGCCCCTGAGGCGCCCCGCCCTGCGCGAGGCCTTCAGCCGGTCCTTGAACCCGGCCCAGTCGCCGAGCTCCTGGGCACGGCGCATGTGCGCCTCGAACTCGCCCGTGTCGTAGACGCGCCCTGTCTGCGTCGTGTGGGGCATGCGCGACGGCTTGATGAAGTTGAGCGCCCGGAGTGCATCCGGTGCCTTGCCGATGGTGCGCGCGATATGGTCGACGAAGCGCTCGATGACGAAGGCTGCCTCCGGCCGGCCCGCACCGCGGTAGGCGTCGACCGGCACGGTGTTCGTATAGATGCCGCGCACGCGCACGTGGACGGCCGGGATGTCGTAGCAGCCCGGCGACATGCCGGCCCCGAGCGCCGGCACATAGGGGCCGAACTGCGAGGCATAGGCGCCGAGGTTGGCCTTGAGATCGACGCGCAGGCCGAGGAAGCGGCCGCGCTTGTCGAGCGCCATCTCGGCGACCGTCAGGTTGTCGCGCCCCTGCGTGTCGCCGAGGAAATGCTCGCCGCGCTCCGCCACCCAGCGCACCGGCCGCCCGAGCCGCTCGGCGGCGACCGCACAGAGCGGATATTCGCGGTACATGAAGATCTTGGTGCCGAAGCCGCCGCCCACGTCCGGCGTGACGACGCGCACGCGCGCCGGATCGACCTTCAGGATGCGCGTCGCCAGAATGTCGCGGATGTCATGGCTGCCCTGGCTGCCGAGGGTCACCGTCCAGCGGCGGCTCGCCGCGTCGTATTCGGCGAGGCAGGCGCGCGTTTCGAGGTAGTTGGCGACGAGGCGATTGTTAACGAGCTTGAGCGAAACGACCCGATCGGCCTTGGCGAAGGCCGCGTCGGTCCGGGCCTTGTCGCCGATCTCGGTGTCGAAGGCGACATTCGTGCCGAACTGCGGCCAGACGAGCGGTGCGTCCGCCGCGAGCGCCGCCTCGATCCCGACCGTGACGGGCAGTGAATCCCATTCGATCGAGAGCGCCTCGGCCGCGTCGCGCGCCTGTGCCTCGCTCTCGGCGACGACGAAGGCGACCGCCTCGCCCACGTGCCGCACCGTGTCCTTGGGCAGGACGGGACAGGGGGGCACGGCCATCTTGCGACCGTCGCTGTTCTTCGCCGGCGCGAGGCACGGGATGTCGCCGAGGGCGGCGACATCCGCATGGGTGAGCACCATGAGGACGCCCGGCATCGCCCGTACCGTCTCGACATCCTCGATGCGAAAGCGGGCATGGGCGTGCGGGCTGCGCACGACCACCGCATGCGCCGTGCCCTCCGGCACAACGTCCGAGGTATAGCGCCCCGCGCCGGTCACGAACTTCACATCCTCGACCCGCCGCGCCGGCTGGCCGATGCCGAACTTCATGGGACGCATGGGCTCTCCTGTGACGATGATGCGATCAGCCGCTCAGCTTACCGGCGCCTGTTCGGCCGTCGAGTGACGCCGGCGCTTGGCAGGCTTGAGCCAGATGACGAGGTGGCGCAGGGCGACATAGAACACCGGCGTCAGGAAGAGGCCGAAGAAGGTCACCCCGACCATGCCGAACACGACCGCCGTGCCGAGCGCCTGGCGCATCTCGGCACCCGGGCCGGTCGCGACGGCGAGCGGCACCACGCCGAGGATGAAGGCAAACGAGGTCATCAGGATCGGGCGCAGGCGCAGGCGGCAGGCCTCGATCACGGCCTCCACCGGCGCCCTCCCCTGCTCCTCTGCCTGCTTGGCGAACTCGACGATGAGGATCGCGTTCTTGGCCGCGAGACCGACGAGCACGACAAGGCCGATCTGGGTCAGGATGTTGTTGTCCATGCCCCGGATCAACACGCCGATCAGCGCCGACAGCACGCTCATCGGCACGATGAGCACGATGGCGAGCGGCAAGGCCCAGCTCTCGTACTGCGCCGCCAGGACGAGGAAGACGAACAGCACGGCAAGCGCGAAGATGAACACCGCCGTATTGCCCGTCGCCTTCTCCTGGAAGGCGAGGTCAGTCCAAGCGTAGCCCAGGCCCGGCGGCAAGGTATCGCCCGCCAGCCTCTCCATGGCATCGAGCGAGGCACCGGACGACTTGCCGGGCGCAGTGTCGCCCTGGATCGGCACGCTCGTGAACATGTTGTAACGCTGCACGAGCGTCGGCCCCGCCACGTCACGCACGTTGACGAGGGAACCGAGCGGCACGAGCGCCCCGGTGGCGCTGCGCACCTTGAGCTGCGTGATCGTTTCGCGGTCGAGGCGGAAGGCGGCATCGGCCTGCGCCCGCACCTGGTAGACGCGGCCGAAGACGTTGAAGTCGTTCACATAGGCCGAGCCCAGGTTGACCTGCAGGGCCTCGAATACGCTGGACAGCGGCACGTCGAGCATGCGCGCCTTCGTCCGGTCGATGTCGAGATAGATCTGCGGCGTATTGGCACCGAAGGTCGTGAAGACGCGCACCAGGTTAGGGTCCTGGTTCGCCTTGCCGATCAGGTCGCGCGAGGCCGCAAGGAGCTGGG
The DNA here is from genome assembly GCF_030067675.1 of Chelatococcus albus. Lineage (GTDB taxonomy): Bacteria > Pseudomonadota > Alphaproteobacteria > Rhizobiales > Beijerinckiaceae > Chelatococcus_A > Chelatococcus_A albus. The sequence continues at coordinate 131,916 of NZ_JASJEV010000005.1, forward strand.
ACAGGCCGACGCCCGTCTTGTCCTGCACTTGCATCTTGAAGCCGCCCGCGTTGCCCAGACCCTGCACCGGTGGCGGCGGCACCGCGATGGTGAAGGACTCCTGGATCGACTGCAGCTTGCCGATGAGCTGCCCGGCGATGGCGTTGGCGGTGAGCCCCTGTGCGAGCCGCTCCTTGAAGGGCTTCAGGGTGGCGAAGACGACGGCGGCGCTCGACGAGGTCGTGAAGGTCGCGCCGTCGAGACCGACGATCGCCACCGCATTGGCGACCCCCGGCGTGCCGAGCGCGATGTCGCTCACGCGCTTGCCCACCTCGTCGGTGCGCGTCAGCGACGCGCCATCGGGGAGCTGGGCGACCACGATGAGGTAGCCCTGGTCCTGCGCCGGGATGAAGCCGGTCGGCACCGTCCTGGCGACGAAGGCCGTCGCCCCGACGAGCCCGCCGTAGATGCCAAGCACCACGAGGAGCACGAGCTTGCGGCCGACAAGACCGCGCACGGTGCGCGCATAGCCTCGCGCCGCCTTGTCGAAGCCTGTGTTGAAGCCGGAGGCGAAGCGTCCGCCGATGCGGGCGATGAGCGACCTCGGCCGATGCTCCGGATCGTGGTGCTTGAGGAGAAGCGCGCACAGGGCCGGCGACAGCGTCAGCGAGTTGAAGGCCGAAATGATCGTCGAGGCCGCGATGGTGAGCGCGAACTGCTGGTAGAAGCGGCCGGAAATACCCGGAATGAACGCGGTCGGGATGAACACCGCCGACAACACGAGCGCGATCGCCATCACCGCCGTGCCCACCTCGTCCATGGTCTCGTGCGCCGCGTCGCGCGGCGACATGCCGAGCGCGATGTTGCGCTCGACGTTCTCGACCACGACGATCGCGTCGTCGACCACGATGCCGATGGCGAGCACCAGGCCGAACAGCGTCAGCGTGTTGAGGGAGAAGCCGAAGGCCGCCATGACGGCAAAGGTGCCGACGAGCGAGACCGGGATGGCGATGATCGGGATGATCGCCGTGCGCCAGGACTGCAGGAAGACGATGACGACGAGGACGACGAGGATCACCGCCTCGAAGAGGGTCTTGTAGACCTCCTCCACCGACGCGGCGATATATTCCGTCGGATTGTAGACGATGGTGTAGTCGACGCCCTTGGGGAAATCCTTCTTCAGCTCATCCATCTTGCGGATGATGTCTTCCGAGGCCCGCAGCGCATTCGTGCCGGGGCGCTGGAAGACGCCGATCGCCACCGCTTCCTTGTTGTTGAGGTAGGAGTTGGTGACATAGTCCTTGGCGCCGAGCTCGACGCGCGCCACGTCCTGCAGGCGAACCAGCCTGCCTTCCGCCCCGGCCTTGACGATGACCTCGCGGAACTGCCTGACGTCGGTGAAGCGGCCCTGCGTCTGCACGGTGAGCTGGAAACGCGCGTCCGCCGGCGCGGGCTGCTGGCCGAGCGCGCCGCCGGAGACCTGGATGTTCTGCTCCTGCAGGGCGCGCACGACATCGCCGGCGCTCAGCCCGTAGGAGGAGAGCTTGTTCGGATCGAGCCACACGCGCAGCGAGTATTCACGCGCGCCGAACACCGTGATGTCGCCCACGCCCTCGAGGCGCAGGAGCTCGTCGCGGATGCGGATCAGCGCGTAGTTCGACAGGTAGAGCTGGTCGAAGCTGTCGTCGGGCGACAGGATGTGCACGACCATGAGGAAGTTCGGCGAGCTCTTGCGCGTCACCACGCCGAGCTGGCGCACCTCGGCCGGCAGGCGTGGCAGCGCCACTGCGACGCGGTTCTGCACGAGCACGTTCGCCTGGTCGAGATCGGTGCCGATCTTGAACGTGATCGTGAGCTGCATCGTGCCGTCGGCGGTGGAGTAGGAGGACATGTAGAGCATGTCCTCGACGCCGTTGATCTCCTGCTCGATGGGGGTTGCCACCGTCTCGGCCACGGTCTGGGCGTTGGCGCCCGGATAGGTCGCGCGCACGACGATCGTCGGCGGCGCAATCTCCGGATATTGCGCCACCGGCAGGTTCACATAGGCGATGTAGCCGACGAGCAGCAGGACGATCGAAAGGACCGAGGCGAAGATCGGCCGGTCGACGAAGAAATGGGTGAATTTCATCGGGGTCAGCCCCTCGCGGCTGGGACGACGGCAAGAGCGGCACCGGCCGAAGAAGAGGGCGCTTCGGCGCGGAGATCGGCTCCGACTTGTTGAACTCGCGCCGATCCGGCGACCGAGGCCGCCCGGGTCGCCGCGAAGGCGCGCTCAGGACGTGCGCTTCGGCGGCAGGGACGTCATCTGCGGCGTGACCTTGGCCCCCGGCCGCACGCGCTGCAGGCCGTTGATCACGATGGTCTCGTCGCCCTTGAGGCCCTGGCGCACGACGCGGTAGCCATCGATGCGCGGGCCCGGCCGGACGGGACGGGCGCTCACCCCGCCGTCGTCGCCGACGACCCAGACAAGGCGACGCTCCTGGTCGGTGGCGATCGCCTCGTCGGGAACGAGCACGCCCTGATAGGGCTTGGAGCCCGGCACCCGGACCTGCCCGAACAGACCCGGCGTGATGAACAGGTCCTTGTTGGGCAGGATGGCGCGCACACGGACGGTGCCGGTGGCCTGGTCGACGCGGTTGTCAACGAAGTCGAGCGTCCCGACTCGCGTCGGCTCCTTCTCGTCGGTGAGCGCGAGCTTCACGCTCGACGACTTGCAGCGGTGCACGCCGTCGGCCGGGACCTCGAACGCGCGGCAATAGGCAAGGAAGGAGCGCTCGTCGACGTCGAAGTAGAAGTAGATCGGGTCGAGCGACACGATTGTCGTCAAGAGGCTCTGGTTGGCGTTGACGAGATTGCCCTCGCTGACAAGCTTGCGGCCGATGCGCCCGGAGATGGGGGCGCGGATCTCCGTGAACTCGTAGTTGAGCCGCGCCTCACGCACGGTGGCCTCCGCCCGGTCGAGCTCGGCCTTTGCCGTGAGGTAGTTCTGGCGGCGCTGGTCGAGAAGCTGGTCGGAGATGTTGCCCGTCTTGCGCAGCGACTCGGCGCGCTCGAGGTCGCTCTCGGCGAAGCTGAGCCGCGCCTGGGCAGACACGAGCGTCGCCTCGGCCTGGTCGAGCGTCGCCCTGTACGGCCTGCGGTCGATGACGAAGAGCAGGTCGCCCTTCTTCACCACCGAGCCGTCGGTGAAGGCGACGGATTCGAGGTAGCCCGAGACGCGGGCCCGCACCTCGACGATGTCGATCGCGTCGAAGCGGCCGGAGAAGTCATCCTGCTCGACGATTTCCTTGACGAGGGGCTTCGCCACCGTGACGGGCGGAGGCGGCGGAGCGGCCTGCGCCTTCTTCGGCTGGGCCTCGTCGCCGCACGCGCCCAGGCTCGCGAGCATGAGAACAGGAAGAACAAGCCTGACGAAGCGCATGAACAACCCCAGAAATGCGAAATGCGGCGAAAACTCGCCGCTTTGGCGCTATATCGGGCGCATCATGGGCGGATGACAAGTGCGCTATCGCACATGAACGCGAGCCGCCGGCGTGGCAGCGCGCGGGATTCGGCCGCTCCGCCGCCCATCGTCTTGCGCTGCCCGGAGAAGGTGTCCCTGCCCCGGGTTTCCTCAGTCGTACGCGATCTCTTCCCCGCGTGCGACCCAATCCTTGAACCCGCCACGATAATGCGCATGGACGTCGCAGCCGAACGCCTGCGCCAGCGTGATCGCCTTCTCCGACCGCACGCCCGCCGCACAGGAGAAGACGAGGCGCCTGCCGCCCGCCTCGGGCAGCAGGCGCGGATCAAAGGTGGACAGCGGGAAGGACACCGCTCCGGGGATGTGCCCGGCTGCGAATTCGTGCGGTTCACGCACGTCGACAACGAGGATCGAGCCATCGGCGAGGCCGCTCTTCACCTCCTCGGCGTCGAGGTCGACGATCCCCACCTCTCCGACACCGGTCATCGAACCGTACTCCCCACCAGTTCAGCGAGCCGAAAGCTTGGCCATATCGGGCCTCACGTCAACCACCGAACGAGGGCGAGCGCCAGCGACGGGAAGGCCACAACGAGGGCGAGCCGGACGACGTCGGCCACGAGGAACGGCAGAACGCCCTTGTAGGTCCGCGTGATCGGCACCTCCTTGGCGATGGCGCTGATGACGAAGACATTGAGGCCGATGGGCGGAGCGGTGAGGCCGATGCCCACGACGATGAGCACCAGAATGCCGAACCAGATCGCCACCTCGTCCGTCGGCAGTCCGAACTCGAGCGCCGTCACGATCGGAAAGAACACCGGCAGGGTGAGCAGGATCATGGCGAGCTCGTCCATGACCGCGCCGAGGACGATGTAGAAGGCGAGCAGGACCGCAACGACGGCGTAGGGCGGCAGGCCGAGGCCGCTCACCCAGTCCGCCGCCTCGGTCGGCAGCTGCGACAGGGCGAGGAAGGCGTTGAATACCTCCGAGCCGAGCAGGATGATGAAGATCATGCCCGAGGTCTCGGCGGTCTGCAGGAGGCTCTGCCTGATCTCCCGCCAGCCGAGCGTGCGCTGCGCGATGCCGAGCACCAGCATCGCCACGGCCCCGACGGCCGCACCCTCGGTCGGCGTGAAGACGCCGCCGTAGATGCCGCCGACCACGATGAGCGCGATGAGAAGTGCCGGCCACACCGCCATCAGCGACCGCATGCGTTCGGCCCCGCTCGCCTTCTCGTGCTGCGGCGCGAGCTTGGGATCGCGCCGGGTGACGACGGCGATGACGGCGCAGTAGAACAGCGCCGCGAGGATGCCGGGCACGAAGGCCGCCATGAAGAGCTTGGCGATGTTCTGCTCGGTCGAGATCGCGTAGACGACGAGGATGACGGACGGCGGGATGAGAATGCCGAGCGTGCCGCCGACCGCGATCGTGCCCGTCGCCAGGCCCGGGTCGTAGCGGAAGCGGGCGAACTCCGGCAGGGCGGCGCGGCCGAAGGTGGCGGTGGTCGCCACCGACGAGCCGCAGATGGCGCCAAATCCCGTGCAGGCGGCGATGACCGCCATGGCGAGGCCGCCACGCAGATGCCCGACGAAGGCGCTGCCGGCGCGAAACAGCGCGGTGGCGAGGCCGGAGCGCTCGGCAAAGGCGCCCATCAGCACGAAGAGCGGAATGACCGACAGCGTGTAGTTGGCGAACTGATAGTAGGGGTTCGTCTTCATGTAGGCGAGGAACGGCCCCCAGCCGGACAGATAGACGTAGCCCGCCGCGCCGGTGACAAGCATCGACAAGCCCACCGGCATGCGCACCGCGATGAGCACGAGCATGCCGACGAAACCGAGAATGGCGACGGAAATTCCGCTCACGGGCGGCTCCTCAGCAGCTTGAGGCCGGTCACGACAGCGGTGACTGCGAGTACGGCGACGAGAGCGGCGCAAATGGCGAAGACGGGGGCGAGCGGCACGCCGAGCACCATGGAGTTGGTGCCGTTGGCGAAGGTGTCGCGCGTCCCGCCGACAAGAGACCAGGCGATGAGCGCCATCGCCGCAGCGTAGACGAGGTCCCAAACGGCATCGATGGCGCGCGTCACGCGCGGGGGCAGCCGCGTGGTGAAGGTGTCGACCATGATGTTGCCGCGCAGGGCCTGGCAGATCGGCAGGAAGGCGAAGACTGACAGCGCAACGGCGATCTGCACGAGTTCGAAGTCGCCCGGAACGGCACCGTAGCCGAACCAGCGGCCGAGGACGCTCACGGTGACGAGGAGAGCGGCGGCGACGGAGAGGATGCCGCCGAGGATGGCGATGACGGAAGTGACCGCCGTCAGGGCGTCGCCCTTGCGGGCGGCGCCGGCCGTTTCAGGAGGGGGGCTCATGACGACCTCAGGAGGCCTTTTCGTACTTGGCGAGCGACGCGCGGGCCGCATCGAGGAGCTTGCCGCCGTCGAGGCCCTTGTCCTTCATCTGCTTGAGCCAAGTGTCGACCACGGGCTGGGTGGTCTGGCGCCAACGCGCCGCCTCCTCCTCGGCGATGACCGTGATGACGTTGCCGCGCTTCCTCACCATCTCGGAAACGACGACCGCCTGCTCGTCCCACACCTTGCCCGCCATCGCCGCCGCGACGAGGCCGGAATTGGCGTCGATCACCGTCTTCAGGTCGGCCGGCAGGCCCTCGTACTTCGCCTTGTTCATGGCGAGGATGAAAGTGGAGGTGTAGAGCGTCGGCGAGCCCGGGATCTCGGTATGGTACTTGACGAGTTCCTGCACCTTGATGGCGGGCACGACCTCCCAGGGCACGACGCAGCCGTCGATGACACGCTGGGCAAGCGATTCCGGCACCTGCGGGATCGGCATGCCGATGGCGTTGACGCCGAGTGCCTTGAGCGCCTCGCCCGCGAGGCGCGTGGGGAAGCGCAGCTTCAGCCCCTTCAGGTCGTCGAGCGTCTTCACCTGCTTGTTGGCGTGGATCAGCCCGTGGTCGTGGGCCCAGAAGCAGATGGGCTTCACCTCCCGGAACTCGTCCTTGAGATGCGCCTCTGCGAACTCCTGGAGCGCCTGCGAATTCACGATGGCGCGCTTGGCCGGCACGAAGGGAAGCTCGAAGGTCTCGATCCCCGGGAAACGACCCGGCGTGTTGCCGGGCAGGGTCCACACCAGGTCGACCACCCCGTCGCGTGCCTGGTCGAAGAGCTGCGGGGGCGTGCCTCCGAGCTGCATCGACGGAAAGATGTCGATCTTGATGCGGCCCTGCGACTCGGCGGCGACCTTCCTGGCCCAGGGAGCAAGGAACTTCGCATGGCCGTTGGACACGGCCGGCAGGAAGTGGTGCATCTTGAGCGTGACCTCCGGCGTCTGGCCGAAGGCGGTTCGCGCCACGAAGGGCGCGGCGACGGCGGCGCCGGCTAAGCTCAGGAACTGGCGGCGTGCGATTCTCATGGATGTCCTCCCTGGAGCGGCCTTGTCACGCCCGGCGTCTGCGGTCGGGTCGCGAGTTGGATCGACGCCTCTGATCGCCGATCCCGACAGATTGCAACGAGAAAGCCTGACGCAGCGAGTGCAAAAGCGCAGCCGGGAACACCGCCCGAAGCGCGCCCTCTGTCCGGCCGATGCTCACGACCCACGCCATCCTCCCCTCCACCGTCGCGCCCGTTGACCGGACGTCGCGAAGCGCCGAGCGGCGCGGATAATAGTTTCATTTGAAACCATTTCAATCCGCTCTGACGATCTGTTGAAGCGGGCCGGCCGCGCCGCCCGCGAGTTGGCGCCTGCCGGGGCGCTTGTGCGATTATCGCACGCATCTCTGTTTTTCGAACGACGTTAACGGTCGGCCGCAGGAGGGTCAAGGAAGCCCCGCGGCCGATCCACTGGGAGCCGGAAGGCGACATCGTGCGACAAGGGGGCGACGCCCCCTCGGGCCGCCCGACCGCGCCGGCTCAGGCCAGCGGCGGGATGCGCAGCACCTGCCCGGGATAGATCTTGTCGGGATGGGCGAGCATCGGCCTGTTCGCCTCGAAGATCGCCGTATGCCTGGTGCCGTTGCCCCTCCCGTAGATTTCCTCGGCGATCCTCCAGAGCGTGTCGCCCTTCTTCACCGTGTACATCCTGGCTTTCGGCGTCTCCCTGATCACGGCAAGCTGCTCCTCGACCTCGGCGACGCCGATCGTATTGCCGAGCGCCAGAATGATCTTCTCGGCCTCCTCGGTCGACGCAGTCTGGCCGGAAACCTTCACCTTGTCGCCGTCGACGGTGATGCTCAGACCGTCCGCCTTCAGGCCGTGCTTCTCCACTTCCTTCTTCAGATCCTCGGCCGAGGCGGCCTTGGCCTCGCTGGCGCCGAACAGCCTTTCGCCGGCTTCCTTGATGAAGCTGAAGAGTCCCATGACACGCTCCCTGGTTGAAGGATCCGTTGGCGGACGGGCCATCAGGCCCCGGACCGCCACCCCGATCAAGGCGGAGCGACCGTACCCGAGGCTGCATCCTTCCGCGGCAATGCGACCGCCGCATCACGGCGAACGATCGCCCTCAGCTGCCGCGATAGGTCGAATAGCTCCAGGGCGAGACGAGAAGCGGCACGTGATAGTGGCCCGCCGCCTCGGCAATGCCGAAGCGGACGGGCACGACATCGAGAAACGGCGGGTCGGCGAGGGCCGCACCCTGGCTGCGAAAATAATCGGCGACGTGGAAGACGAGTTCGTACGCGCCCGGCGCCAGGGCCTCGCCGGCGAGGAGCGGTGCATCCGTGCGCCCGTCGGCATTCGTTTGCGCCTCGGCGATCAGGCGGCGGCCATCGCCGCCGAGCCGATAGAGCGCGAGCCTCATGCCGTCCGCCGGCCGACCGTTCGCCGTGTCGAGAACATGGGTGGACAGTCGCCCCATCGCATCGCCTCCGCCTCGTGCTTCCTCGCCCGTTGTACCCGAACAGCCGCGGCGGTGCGCCTCCTCTTCCGGGCGCCTCCAGCGCGATCCGTCGCGAGGGCCTTCCCTCTTGGCCCGCCCGACCGCTCCGAACTACGCTCGCCCCGACGCAGCGTCGGGGGACGGACCGCGTGATTCTCGAGCCATATCTCTGGGAATGGGGCAGCCTGATCCTGCGGTGGATCCACGTGATCACCGCCATCGCCTGGATCGGCTCGTCGTTCTACTTCATCCATCTCGACCTCAGCCTGAAGAAGACCCCGAGCCTTGCGGAGGGTGTCGGCGGCGAGGCCTGGCAGGTGCACGGCGGCGGCTTCTACCGCATGCAGAAATACACGGTCGCGCCGCCGGAGCTGCCGCACGACCTCACATGGTTTAAGTGGGAGAGTTATTCCACCTGGATCTCGGGCTTCTTCCTGCTCGGCTGGATCTACTACGCGCAGCCCGACCTCTACCTGGTCGATCCCGTCGTGCGCGCCCTCTCGCCCTCGGCTGCCGCGGGCATCGGCATCGGCAGCCTCATCTTCGGCTGGCTGATCTACGACGGCCTCTGCCGCTCGCCGCTCGGACGCAACGACGCCGCCCTCGCGGCGGTGGGCTTCGCTTTCCTCGTTGCGGCGGCCTACGGCTTCACGCTTGTCTTCGGCGGGCGCGGCGCCTTCATCCACACTGGCGCCCTGATCGCCACCATGATGACGGCCAACGTCGCCCGCGTGATCATTCCCAACCAGCGCAAGATCGTCGCCGACCTCCTCGCCCACCGCGCGCCCGATCCGGCGCTCGGCACGGCCGCCAAGCAGCGTTCCACCCACAACAACTACCTGACGCTGCCCGTCGTCTTCCTGATGCTGGCGAACCACTACCCGCTGGCCTTCGCCTCGCGCTGGAACTGGCTCATCGTGGCCCTCGTCATCGTCGCCGGGGCCGTCATCCGGCACTTCTACAACAGCCGTCACGCCGGCCACCCCTCCCCCTGGTGGACCTGGGGCGTGGCCGGCGCGACCGTCGCGCTCGCGGTCTGGCTGAGCATGATCGGTGCTCCGGGCGCGGGCACCGTCGCTCGCCCTCCGGCGGAGACGCCGGCCTTCGCGCGGGCCGTCGAGGTCATGCAGACGCGCTGCGCGATGTGCCACGCGCGCGAGCCTGTCTGGGCCGGCATCGCCGTCGCCCCGAAGGGGGTGCTGCTCGAGACGGCCGCCGACGTCGCCCGCCAGGCGGAGGCGATCGCCGTCCAGGCTGTCCTGTCACAGGCCATGCCGCCCAACAACATCACCGAAATGACATCCGGCGAGCGCCGGACGGTCGCCGCATGGCTCGCCGAACGCCAGGCCGCATCCCGCTAAACGCAAGTGATTTCAGGCGGTTCCGTAGCAGTGGACAGCCGCGAGAAAGAATATTGCCAAGCGTCTGCGCTTGGCGCACGCTGCCGCCCAATCGCGAGCCGGAGGGGCTTGCGCCAGCGACTATGAGGAGGACTGAGATGGGTCGACCCTGGAAACTCTCCTTCATCTCGGCCATCGCATCTTTTGCCATGACAGGTCTCGCCGCCGCCGAGGTGGTTTATCACCGCGGCAATGCGGGCGAGCCCAAGACGCTCGACCAGCACCAGACCTCGATCGACGTCGAGAAGAATGTCCTGAAGGATCTTTACGAGGGTCTCGTCGCCTATAATCCGAAGGGCGAGATCATCCCCGGCGTGGCCGAGAGCTGGAGCATCGGGGGCGACGGCACCGTCTATACCTTCAAGCTGCGCGACGCCGGCAAGTGGTCGAACGGCGATCCGGTGAAGGCGTCGGATTTTGTCTACTCCTTCCGCCGCATCATGAACCCTGCCACGGCAGCGAAATACGCCAACCTTCTCTACCCGATCAAGAACGCCGAGAAGGTCAACAAGGGCGAGCTCAAGCCCGAGGAGCTTGGCGTCAAGGCAGCGGACGACAAGACCCTCGTCATCACGCTCGAACGCCCGACCCCCTACTTCCTCGAACTCCTGCAGCATCAGACCGGCCTGCCGCTGCACCAGGCGAGCGTCGAGAAGTTCGGCAAGGACTTCGTCAAGCCGGGCAATCTCGTGTCGAACGGTGCCTATCTGCTTGCCGAGAACGTGCCGAACGATCACATCAAGCTGACGAAGAACCCGAATTACTGGAACGCGAAGAGCGTCCAGATCGATACGGTCTTCTTCTATCCGACCGAGGACAACGCCGCCGCCGTGCGCCGCTTCATGGCCGGCGAGCTCGACACCAACTACCAGTTCCCGATCGACCAGCTTCCCTTCCTGCGCGAGAAGCTCGGCGCCCAGGTGCGCACGCCCCCCTATCTGGCGCTCGAATACTACGCCATCAACGTCACCAAGCCGCCCTTCAACGACCCGCGCGTGCGCAAGGCGCTCAGCATGGCGGTGGATCGCGATTACCTCGCGGAGAAGGTGTGGGGCGGGGCCGCGCTTCCCGCCTACAACATCGTGCCGCCCGGCCTCAACGGCTATGCGCTGGCAGACGTGGACTACAAGTCGCTGTCGCAGCTCGACCGCGAGGACCAGGCCAAGGCGCTCCTCAAGGAGGCGGGCTACGGTCCGGGCGGCAAGCCGCTCAAGATCGAGATCCGCTACAACACGAACGAGAGCCACAAGAAGACAGCCACCGCCGTCGCCGACATGTGGAAGACAGTGCTCGGCGCCGAGGTCACCCTCCTCAACACCGACGTGAAGACCCACTACGCGCACCTGCAGAACAGGGGCGATTTCGACGTGGCGCGCGCCGGCTGGGTGGCGGACTATTCCGACCCGCAGAACTTCCTGTTCCTCGGCCTGTCGAACAACAGGGTGGGCAACTACTCGCAGTACAACAGCGCCGCCTTCGACGCTGCCATGGCGAAGTCGGACGTGACCATCGATCCGGCCGAGCGGATGAAGGTCCTGCGCACGGCCGAGGACACCATGATGAAGGACGGGCCGATCATCCCCCTCCTCAACCGTGCCTCGCTGCACCTCGTGTCGAACCGCGTCAAGGGCTGGGTGGACAACGTGCAGAACGACCATCGCAGCCAGGACCTGCGCATCGAGCGCTGACGCCCGAGAGGGCGGAGGCCTTGGAGCGCTGACGCATCGGGTGGCCCTTTCGCCGGGGCCCCCCTCCTCCTGCGAGGTGACATCCCATGCTGGGCTACACGCTGCGCCGCCTTGCGAGCGCCGTGCCGACGCTGTTCATCATCGTCACCGTGGCCTTCTTCCTCGTGCGCTTCGCGCCGGGCGGGCCCTTCGACCTGGAGCAGCCGCTCGCTCCCCAGGTGCTCGACAACCTGCGGCGGACCTACAATCTCGATCAGCCGCTGCACCTCCAATATCTCGACTATCTCGCCAAGCTCGTCCGTGGCGATCTCGGACCGAGCTATACGGCCCTCGACTTCACCGTCGGCGAGATGCTCCGCCGCGGCCTGCCCTATTCGATCGCGCTCGGGGCGAGCGCCCTGACGCTCGCCCTCGTGCTCGGCGTCGTTGCCGGCGTCTTCGCCGCGCTGCGCCAGAACAGCACCAAGGACTATGCCGTGATGGCGGTGGCGACGGTCGGGGTGACCGTGCCGAATTTCGTCGTGGGCCCCGTGCTGCAGCTCGTCTTCGGCCTCATGCTCGGCCTCCTGCCCCTCGGCGGCTGGGGCGGCGGCGATCTCGCCCATCGCGTGCTGCCGACCATCGCGCTGGCCCTGCCGCAGATGGCGGTCATCGCCCGCCTCACCCGCAGCTCCATGATCGAAGCCCTGCGGGCCGACCACATCCGCACCCTGCGGGCGAACGGCCTGCCCGGGCGCGCCATCATCGCCCACGCGCTCAGGGGCGCGCTCCTTCCCGTCGTGTCCTACCTCGGCCCCGCGGCGGCCGCCCTGGTCACGGGATCGGTGGTCATCGAGAAGATCTTCGCGATTCCCGGCGTCGGGTCCTATTTCGTCGAAGGGGCCCTTAACCGCGACTACACGCTCGTCATGGGCACGGTCGTGATGCTCGCCTCCTTCGTCGTCCTCTTCAACCTGATCGTCGACCTGCTCTACGCGGCGCTCGACCCGAGGGTCCGTTATGACTGACGCGAGCCTGACCAGTCAGGGCGGCACCGCCGCCAGGGGGCGCAGCCTCTCGACGCTGGCGCTGCAGCGCCTGAAGCGCAACCGCGCCGCAGTCGCGAGCCTCATCGGCCTCGCTCTCATCGCCATCTTCTGCTTCCTCGGCCCGTTCCTGTCGTCCCATCCCAACGATCGGGTGTACCAGTCCTACGTCGCCGTGCCGCCGAGCCTCGAGCCCTACCCGGCGGCGGCGACACTCGAGCGCACGATGCAGCGCGCCCTTGAGCGGGCACGGGTCGACATGGGCGACTTCTCCGCCAGCGGGACGACCTTCCGCGTCACCCTGACCTCGCCCCGTCCCATCGATCCGCGTGTCACCCGCTACATCGACCGTGTCGACGAATTCGACGACGCCCGCGTCGTCGAAACCCTGGAGGAGGGGCGCAGGCTGGTCGTCGAGGGAACCGTGCAGCGGCAATGGTTTCTCATGGGCACCGACATGAGCGGCCGCGACCTCATGACCCGCATCATGGTCGGCGGGCGCATCTCGCTCATCGTCGGCCTGCTCGCGACCCTCGTCAGCCTCCTCATCGGCGTGGCCTGGGGCGCCATCGCGGGTTATGCCGGCGGGCGCATCGACAACGTCATGATGCGCTTCGTCGACGTGCTCTATTCCCTGCCCTTCGTCTTCTTCGTCATCCTTCTTGTCGTCTACTTCGGGCGCAACTTCGTCCTCATCTTCGTCGCCATCGGCGCCGTCGAATGGCTCGACATGGCACGCATCGTGCGCGGCCAGACGCTTGCCCTGAAGCGGCGCGAATTCGTGGAGGCGGCGCAGGCGCTCGGCGTCGGCACGGGCGGCATCCTGCGCCGCCACATCGTGCCCAACCTGCTCGGCCCGGTCGTCGTCTTCATGACGCTCATGGTGCCGAAGATCATCCTGCTCGAGAGCTTCCTGTCCTTCCTCGGCCTGGGCGTGCAGGCGCCGCTGACGAGCTGGGGCGTGCTCATCTCCGAGGGGGCGAACAACATTCAGAGCGCGCCCTATCTCATCGTCTTTCCCTCGATCTTCTTCGTGTCGACGCTCTTCGCCCTGAACTTCATCGGCGACGGCCTGCGCGACGCGCTCGACCCCAGGGACCGCTGAGATGCCTCGCGACAATCCGGTGCACGGCACGATGACGGATCCCATCCTCGCCATCCGCGGGCTCGAGGTCCGCTTCCGCACGAGCGACGGCGAACTGGCCGCCGTCAAGGGCATCGACCTGGACGTGGATGCCGGCGAGACGGTGGCCATCGTCGGCGAATCGGGCTCGGGCAAGAGCCAGACAATGATGTCCGTCATGGGCCTGCTCGCAGCGAATGGCGAGGCCAGGGGTTCGGTGAAATATCGCGGCCAGGAGATCCTCGGCTTGCCTTCGCGGGCGCTCAACCGCTACCGCGGCCGCAAGCTGTCGATGATCTTCCAGGAGCCGATGACCTCGCTCGATCCGCTCTACCGGATCGGCGACCAGCTCGCCGAGCCGCTGATGGTCCACGGCGGCCTCGGCCGGAAGGCGGCGCTGAAGCGCGCGGAGGAGCTCCTCGACCTCGTGCGCATCCCCGATCCGGCGCGCAGGCTCAAGTCCTTCCCGCACGAGCTGTCCGGCGGCCAGCGCCAGCGCGTCATGATCGCCATGGCGCTCGCCAACAGTCCCGACGTGCTCATCGCAGACGAGCCGACGACGGCCCTCGACGTGACCGTGCAGGCGCGCATCCTCGAGCTCCTCGGCGACCTGCAGAAGCGCCTCGGCATGGCGATCGTGTTCATCACGCACGACCTCGGCATCGTGCGCCGCTTTGCCGACCGCACCTATGTCATGAAGAGCGGCGAGGTGGTCGAGCACGGGCCGACAGAAGGGCTCTTCGCCGCGCCGAAGCACGCCTACACGCGCATGCTCATCGAGGCCGAGCCGAGCGGCCGCAAGGAGCCCGTGCCGACCGGCAGCCCCATGGTGCTCGAGGCGAAGAACATCAATGTCTCCTTCCATCTGCGCCAGGGACTGTTCGGCCGCTCGGCACACGAGATCCGGGCCGTGGCGGGGGTCGACCTCGCGATCCGCCGCGGCGAGACCGTCGGCGTCGTGGGCGAATCGGGTTCCGGCAAGTCGACGCTCGGGCGCGCCGTGCTGCGCCTCCTGCCGGCCTCCGGCCTCGTGCGCTACGAGGATCGCAACCTCATGCCCCTCGATCGCAAGGCGATGCGGCCGCTGCGCAAGGAGCTGCAGCTCGTCTTCCAGGATCCCTTCGGCTCGCTCTCCCCACGCATGACCGCAGGCGAGATCGTCACCGAGGGCCTGCTCGTGCACGAGCCGGGCCTCACCCGGGGCGAGCGCGACCGGCGCGCGGCCCAGGCCTTCGAGGAGGTGCGGCTCGATCCCCTCTCACGCCACCGCTTCCCGCACGAGTTTTCCGGCGGCCAGCGCCAGCGCATCGCCATCGCGCGCGCTATGATCCTGAAGCCGAAGCTCGTGGTGCTGGACGAGCCGACCTCGGCCCTCGACCGCTCGGTGCAGAAGGGCATCGTCGAGCTGCTGCGCGACCTGCAGCAAAAGCACGGCCTCGCCTATGTCTTCATCAGCCACGACCTCGCCGTGGTGCGCGCCCTGTCCGACGAGATCATGGTCATGAAGGCTGGCAAGGTGGTGGAGCGCGGCTCGGTCGCGGCGATTTTCGAGCATCCGCGCGAGGCCTACACGCGCGAGCTGATGGCCGCGGCCTTCCTGGATCGGCGCGAACAAATCACGTCATGCTAGAGGCAATATTTTTTCACCGGGCCCGGCATGTGAATGGACAGTCGCCCGCGCCTAGCCTACATCTCCCGCGATCCGAGGGGAGCGAAAGCATGAATGTCTATCCGAGCGTGGTCGAGGCCATCGGCAACACGCCGCTGATCAAGCTGCGGCGCGCCTCGGAGCTGACCGGCTGCGACATCTACGGCAAGGCCGAGTTCCTCAATCCCGGCCAGTCGGTGAAGGACCGCGCCGGCCTGTTCATCATCAAGGATGCCATCGCCCGGGGCGCGCTGCGGCCGGGCGGCACCATCGTCGAGGGCACGGCCGGCAACACCGGCATCGGGCTTGCCGTGGTCGCCAATGCGCTCGGCTTCCGCACGGTGATCGTCATTCCCGACACGCAGTCGCAGGAGAAGAAGGACACGCTGCGCCTCCTCGGCGCCGAGCTGGTCGAAGTGCCGGCCGTGCCCTATGCCAATCCCAACAACTACGTGAAGGTGTCCGGCCGCATGGCCGAGGCGCTCGCCGCGCGCGATCCCAAGGGCGCCATCTGGGCCAACCAGTTCGACAATGTCGCGAACCGGCAGGCCCACGTCGAGACCACCGGCCCCGAGATCTGGGAGCAGACCGGCGGAAAGGTGGACGGCTTCGTCTGTGCCGTCGGCACGGGCGGCACCCTCGCCGGCGTGGGCATGGCCCTCAAGGAGCGCAACCCCAAGGTCACCATCGCGCTTGCCGATCCGATGGGCGCCGCACTCTATCATTACTACGCCCACGGCGAGCTGAAGGCCGAGGGCTCCTCCATCACCGAAGGCATCGGCCAGGGCCGCATCACCAAGAACCTTGAGGGTGCGCCCATCGATGTCGCCTTCCAGATCCCCGACAGCGAGGCCATCCCCCTCGTCTTCGACCTGCTCGAACACGAGGGCCTGTGCCTCGGCGGCTCGTCCGGGATCAACGTCGCCGGTGCCATCCGCCTCGCGCGGCATCTCGGCCCCGGCCATACGATCGTGACCGTGCTGGCCGACTACGGCACACGCTACCAGTCGAAGCTCTTCAACCCGGAATTCCTGCGCTCCAAGGACTTGCCAGTCCCCACCTGGCTGGAGCGCGCCCCCTCCGTCGAGCCGGCGCTCGTCTAGGCCGCGCCGCGCGCGACCGTCCCCCTCCCCGCGCGCCGGGGCGGTTCCGACATGGAACATCGCCGTTCCGAGGGCGTTGATCGGGCGTGAGCGCATTCCTCCCCGCGGGCGCGACGCCCGCCGGGAGTGTCGCAGCTCACGGCGCCCCCTGGTCGGAAAGGCCATCGTTCCCCTGCGCGCTTTCGATCGGGAAGGTGACCGCGAGGACCGTGTCCGACCCCGTGTCGGGCACGGTTTTCGCTTGCAGCTGCTGCAGGAAGGCCCGGGCAAAGCGCGACGGAATGCCTTTCGGGGGCTGCGACATCCCGCCGATCGTCAGGTGCAGGTGGCGATCCTCCGCATGGGCGAGGCGGACGACCGCCCGCCGGGTGCCGTCGGCACCGATGACCGGCCACAGCACCTCCACGACGAGCAGGGAGAGCGCCATGGCGCGGTCGAGGTCGAGGAAGGCCCCCTCACCGCGGATCTCTGCGTCGACAGGCTCACGCAGGCCGGCCGTCAGCTGCTGCGCATAGGCCACAACGTCGCCAACCAGCGTCGGCACGGAGACGAGCCGGATATCGCCCTGCGCGAGTGCCAGCTTGTAGGCTGCGGCCATGGCATGGACGCGGCACTCCGCCAGGGCCAGCGCCATCTCGCGCGTTTCCCCCGACTGCTCCCGCCGCATCAGATTGAGGAAGCTCGCGATAACCTGGAAGTTGTTCTTCACCCGGTGGTGCAGCTCCCGCATCAGACCGCTGCGCTGCTGGGCGACGAGCGCGATTTCGTGGGCGCGCGTGCCGAGCGCCTCGGTCATCTGATCGAATGCACCCGCATATTGCCTGAGCTCCAGCGGGGCCGCGTCCGGCATCGTCGCACGCACGCTGAAGTCGCCGAAGGCGAGGCGGCGCGCCGTACGATTGAGGCGCCTCACCCAGCGCAGCACGAGCCGGTCGACGGCGACCCAGGCGACCGCCAGCACGATGAACGACAGGAGGATGGGCGACAGGATGCCGACGAGGAGCTGGCGTTCGGCAATGCCGAAATCGGCTTCAGGAAAGCCCACCAGAACCTGCAGCCGGTCTGCGTGCACGGGCACGAGAAAATAGACGAAGGCGCGTCCGTCGCGGCTGCGGTCGCGGGCGAACGTCGGGTCGAAGAGTGTGGCCGCGCGTGCGACGGGCCGCTGGGGCAGCCAGCCGGTGCTCCCCTTCTCGTGGCCGTGCTGGACGATGGCCTCGCCCGTCTGGTCGAGGACAGCCACCGTGCCATTCTCGAGCGGCGTCACGTCCGCGAGGATGTCGGCGAACCAGTCCGCATCGAGAACCGCGACGAGGACCGCATCGCGCCCCCGCGCCGGCACGGTGATGGCAACGATCGGCCGCCCCTCCCGGCGGCCGAGGGCGATGTTGTAGGCATTCGGGCTCTGCTGCCCGAGCGGGGCGGTGAGCGCCGCGCGCTCGAAGCCCTCGATCAGCGCAAGGGCGCCGCCGCCGCAGACGATGCCGTTCTCGTCCATGAGAACGATGGCGCCATAGCCGGCATTGGCCTCGACGACGCGGCCGAGCCGGTCCTCGCAGGCGCGAACGGTGGTGTCGGCGGCCTGGATCTCCGCCAGGCTGCGCAGGACGCGCAGGGCAGCGCGCAGGACCGAGCGCTCCTGCGTCGCCACCGCGCTCGCCGTCTGCCGATAGGCATCGAGCGCGAACTGCTCGGCCGTCACGAAGATGCGCCAGGACAACGCGATGGCGAGCACCACGACCGGCAGCATCGCGAGCGCGATCAAGGCGAGGAGACGGGAGCGGAGCGTCGCGAAGGTCAGCATGACCGCGCGCTATTTCGCGATCGTGGCTCGACGCGGACCTGCGTTGAGAACTGCATGGGAGCGGGCGTCGGGGCCGAAGTCGTCCACCGAATCCACGGCGAGCAGTTCCGCAAGCCGCGTGCGCGCACGGTTGATGCGGCTCTTGATTGTTCCGAGGGCGCAGCCGCAGATCTCCGCCGCCTCCTCATAGGAGAAGCCCGACGCCCCGACGAGGATGAGCGCCTCGCGCTGGTCGGGCGGAAGCTTGTTCAGCGCGGCACGAAAGTCGCGCAGGTCCATGTGCCCGTCCTGCTCGCCGTGCACGGCGAGCCGCGCCGCGTAGGTGCCGTCGTCCTCCACCTCGCGCGAGCGCTTGCGGTAGTTGGAATAGAAGGTGTTGCGCAGAATGGTGAAGAGCCAGGCGCGCATGTTCGTGCCCTCGGCATAGGCGTGCATGTTGCCCCACGCCTTCATCAGGGTGTCCTGCACCAGGTCGTCCGCACGTTCGACGTTGCCCGCAACGGAGATCGCGAAGGCCCGCAGCCCCGGGATCTCCGCAAGCAGCCCGTCCTTGAACCTCTGCGGGTCGGTCATCGGCCTTCGCCCTGCTTGGCCTCGAGCGCGTGCAGGAGCTCCAGAAACCGCTCGGGCACGGGCTGGCTGACGATCTCGTCGTAGGCCGCCTTCAGCTGTGCGCCGATCACCTGCTGCAGCGCTTCGTTGATCGGGGGCCTCGGCCTGGCCGTTGCGCGTCCGCCGTCCCCGCCCGGTCCTGTCGGGTTCGGAGCTTGATCCGGATCGCCGCTCTTGCTGCTGCGGGTCATTGTCGCTTTCATCTCCCATGCTTCCTGCGGCCCGGCACGGGTATGCGGACACCTCGGCGGGCTCGGGCACGAGCGATCCCCCCAACGCTCGCTCCCGCGCGGGGCGCTTCGCTGCCTTGCCCTTGCGAACGCAGTCCTGCACACAATGTTCCGTACCGGGAGATCGTTTGGGAACTTTTTTTGCCAATCCGCGTTCGAGCAAGACTACGCCCCGGGGGACATCCGACCCGGGGGGCGGCCTGCCGGCTTCCGCGAGGTGCACATGTCCCTTCCGCAACAGATCGCGCCGCACCTGCCCTACCTGCGTCGCTTCGCCCGCGCCCTCAGCGGCTCCCAGTCGAGTGGCGATGCCTATGTTGTGGCGACACTCGAGGCGCTCGTGGCCGAGCCCGCGATATTTCCCGCCGACGTCGACCCGAAGATCGGTCTCTACCGCATCTTCCTGTCGCTGTGGAACACGGTCGCGCTCAACCAGCGCGAGACGCCCGAAACGGCCCTGCCGGCCGCGCCCGAGCGAAACCTCGAGGCCATCACGCCGCGTCCGCGCCAGGCCTTCCTCCTGCGTACGGTGGAAGGCTTCTCCCTCGACGAGACGGCCCTTGTCCTCGGCGCCTCGACGGATGAGACCCGCGCCCTCCTTGACGAGGCCGGCCGCGAGATCGCCGACCAGGTGGCGACGGACGTGCTCATCATCGAGGACGAGCCGGTGATCGCCATGGACATCGAAATCCTCGTCGCCGAGCTCGGCCATCACGTCGTCGATGTGGCGCGCACGCACAAGGAGGCGGTGGAGGCCGCACGCCAGCATCGCCCGGGTCTCGTCCTCGCCGACATCCAGCTCGCCGACGGCAGCTCCGGCCTCGACGCCGTCAACGAGCTGATCGAGAGTCTCCCCATCCCGGTGATCTTCATCACCGCCTATCCGGAGCGCCTCCTGACGGGCAAGCGACCGGAGCCGGCCTTCCTCATCACCAAGCCATTCCAGGCCGACACGGTGAAGGCCGCCATCAGCCAGGCTCTCTTCTTCGACCGCCGGGCCAGACGCTCCGCCGCCTGAGACGGGGCGTCCCTGGTCCCGCCCACAGCGGGCATTCGCAAAGCGCGATCGGACAGCGTCCCCCGCGACGCCCGACGCGCCGCCGTGACGCTGCCATGCGCCGAAAGGCCTTTCCTTATCGGCCAGGACTTGCACAATCGATCGGGCGCGAGGAGTGCAGACCTGCCGATGAGGATTTCACTCCCATGACGAATTCGCTCGGCTCCGGCTCGCAGCGGTCCGCGGCGCCGTCCACTTCGGCCGCCGAGAGCGCGCGCCTGTCGGGGGGGCCGGACGAGGCCGAGGCCATGTTGCTCGCGCGCCTGCGTGCCCTGGAAACCGCCGAGGCGCGCTATGAGAGGGCCCTGGGGCGCAGCGGCATCACGCTCTTCTGCCAGGACCGCGAACTGCGCTACCTGTGGCTCAACCGGCCGTTGGCGGGCCTCGGCGGCGACCTCCTCGGCAAGACCGACGCTGAGATCCTTCCGGAAGCCTCGCGGGGCAGGCTCATCGCGCTCAAACAGCAGGTGATCGACAGCGGCGCGGCGGCGGACGGCGAGGTGTCGCTCCAGTTCGAGGACGGCGTCCGCTGGTGGGATCTGCACGTCGAACCCGACCGGGACGAGACCGGTGAGGTCGTCGGCATAACCGGCTCCGTCGTGGATGTCACCGAATACAAGGAGAGCGAGCAGCGCCTGCGCCTGCTCATGCGCGAGCTTGTGCACCGCTCCAGGAACCTGCTCACGGTCATCATGGCCGTGGCGCGACAGACGGCGTCGACGTCGGACTCGCTCGAGGACTTCATCGCCGGATTTTCGGAGCGCGTGCAGGCCCTGTCCGCGGCCCACGATCTTCTCGTGCAGGAGTCCTGGCACGGGGTGCCGATCATGAGCCTGATGCGCGCCCAGCTCGGCCATTGCGCCGATCTCGTCGGCAGCCGCATCTCGCTCGATGGGCCGGCTGTGCTGCTGACGGCGGATGCGGCCCAGCATCTGGGCCTCGCCCTGCACGAACTCGCGACCAATGCCGTGAAATACGGAGCCCTGTCGGGCGAGGAGGGCCGCGTCGACATCGGCTGGCAGTTCGCCGAAGGCGAAGCGGGCGACAACGGCTCGTCCACCCGGCGCTTCCACATCCACTGGATCGAGTCCGGCGGGCCGCCCGTCGAGCCTCCCAAACGGCGCGGCTTCGGACAGGTCGTCATCGAGCGCACGGTGGCGCGCGCTCTGGGGGGCAGCGTCGCCCTCGACTACGCGCCGGAAGGCCTGTCCTGGCACCTCGATGCTGCTGCCGAAAGCACCATTGTCAGCGACAACGGGCGACGGTCAGGCAAGGAGACCGCCTGACGCAGAGCATGTTCGCCGGCGGGGCTGTCGGCGCGCCGGCCAAGCGAGGGTCTGCGCCCTCAGGAAAGCTGTTCCCGACAAACGGGAGCGCCCTCCGGTTCAGCGGCCGGAAGGCGCTTCGGACGGCCCCAGTGAGGGGCTGTTTCCGCGGCCGGCGTCAGCCGCCGGCCTTGGTGGGCGCCTGCGCATCCGGGTCACGGCTGGCAACCCCGAGATCGCGCATCGCCTGGCGAACCGCGTCCAGGAGGTTCGGAAGGCCACCGGCCATGCCCTCCTCCGAAGCCACCTGCAGGTCGCGCGCATCCTGTTCCCATATTTCTAGGATGCGCTGCTTCTCCTCGAGGCTCAGGTCGGTCGCCGCCACGACCTCGGCTGGATGATCGAAACGATCGCGCGGATTGGACGCCTCGGTCCCGATGTCGCGGCGATGGTCACGTCCAGCGGTCACGGCCGTCTCGTCTCCCATACTCCGAACGACTTCCCCAAGAACAACATGCACCAAGAACAACATGCACCGAGCAATTCCTGGGTTCTTCCGGTGCTGTTGCAGCCGTCCGATGATGTCCATTTGGATCAGCAACGGCATCTCGACGCCGGGAGGAAGGAGGGAATTCAACCCGCGACCACCTCGCTCGAGCGTGCGCCGCCTCGACTGTCCGGCTTCATCCCGGCGATCTCCGTCAGGCCAACAACGCGACCGCAGCGCCAATTGTTCCGGCGGGCTGCGATGTGCGCAATGTCCACCCCGCCATTGTCTGCAGGGCGACGCTCGGCTTATGACCGCAGGATGGGCCGCCGCCGCGGACATGCCCTGGAGCCCGACTTTGTACCACGGTGGAGTGGCATGGACGACCGCCTCGAACCCCGTCTGCGCATCTTCCTCGGCACGACGATTGCCATCGGGCCGGGCAAGGCGGCCCTCTTGCGCGCCATCGCCGAGACGGGCTCTATCGCCGCGGGCGGCCGGCGCATGGGCATGAGCTACAGGCGCAGTTGGCTCCTCGTGAAGACGATGAACGCCTGCTTCCGCGAGCCGCTCGTCGCCGCCACCAAGGGCGGCCCGGGCGGTGGCGGCGCGGCGCTCACGCCCATGGGAGAGCGCGTGCTCGCGCTCTACGAGGAGATGGAAGCCGCCGCGTCGCAAGCCGTGGCCGGCCGGATGCGGACCTTGCGCGGCCTGATGGTCGACGAGCCGCCCACAACATGAGAAAAGAGAAGCGATAATAACAACTTATCACCGATATGAACGAGATATCATATCGGCTGCATGCCCCGCATGGTCTATTGTGGCAGCACTTGAGCATGCGACCGGCACGGGTAGGCCTTGAACGATTTCGACACCGCCCTCGCGACCGCGTGGCGTCTTATCGCGGCTGGCGACGCCGCGCTCATGGACATTGTCGTCCTGTCGCTCGGCGTGAGCCTTACCGCCGTGCTCATCGCCTCGATCCTGGGCCTGCCGCTCGGGGCGACGATCGCGCTCGCGCGCTTTCGCGGGCGCGATGCGGTGGTGGTCGCCATCAATGCCCTGATGGGCCTGCCTCCCGTCGTCGCCGGCCTCTTCGTCTATCTTCTCCTGTCGCGCTCCGGCCCTCTTGGCGCCTATGGCCTCCTCTTCACGCCGACGGCGATGGTGGTGGCGCAGGTCGTGCTGGTCACGCCGATCATCGCCGCCCTCACCCGCCAGATCGTCGACGATCTGTGGCGCGAATATCGTGACGAGCTGACCTCGCTCGGCGCCGGCAAGCTGCGCGCCGTGCCCACGCTCATCTGGGATGCGCGGCTCAGCCTCGTGACCGTGGTTCTCGCCGGGCTCGGCCGCGCCATGGCGGAGGTCGGCGCCATCCTCGTCGTCGGCGGCAACATCGCCGGTGTGACCCGCACCATGACGACGGCGATCGCGCTCGAGACCAGCAAGGGGGACCTTGCCTTGGCGCTTGGCCTCGGCATCGTGCTGCTGACGCTCGTGCTCGTCATCAATGCGGTGGCTCATTTCGCCGGTGTGGCCGCCCGTCGCGCGGCGGGGTGACGACGATGCACGCCCCGGCCTCCATCCTGCCGCTCCACATCGACGGTCTCAGTTTCGAGGCCGGGGGTGCACTCCTGCTCGACAACGTCAGCGCGACGCTGCGCCCGGGTCTCCGCACGGTCATCCTCGGCCCGAACGGCGCCGGCAAGAGCCTCCTCCTGCGGCTCTGCCACGGTCTCCTTGCGCCGACCGGCGGCGCCCTGCGCTGGGGCGCGTTCTGCAACGGCGACGAGGAGCGCGTGCGCCGGCGCCAGGCCATGGTGTTTCAGCGTCCCGTGCTGCTGCGGCGTTCGGCGCTCGCCAACATCACCTATGCGCTCGCCCTGCGCGGCGTGCGGCCGCGCGCAAGGCGAGTGGCCGAAGCGCGAGCCGCCCTGGAACGGCTGGGCCTCGCCCCCCTCGCAGAGCGGCCGGCACGCGTGCTCTCCGGCGGCGAGCAGCAGCGCCTGGCGCTCGCCCGCGCCTGGGCGCTCTCCCCGGACGTGCTCTTCCTCGATGAGCCGACGGCCAATCTCGACCCCGCGGCGAGCCGCGCCGTGGAGGCGGCGGTCGAGGCGATCCACGCCGCCGGCACCAAGATCGTCATGACCACCCATGACCTCGGCCAGGCACGCCGCCTCGCCGACGAGATCCTCTTCCTCTGCGGCGGACGGCTCCTCGAACAGACGCCCGCCGCGACCTTCTTCCACGCACCCCGCACGCCGGAGGCGGCTGCCTTCCTGCGCGGCGAACTCGTCGGCTGATCCTTTGCAGAACTGTCGGGAGACGATTGCAATGCCCTTGACGCGCCGCCTGTTCACGGCCGCTCTCGCCCTCGCCGCCGCGGCGGTCGCCGGCCCCACCGTCGCGGCCGCAGCGGACAAGCCCTTCATCACCGTGGCCTCGACCACCTCCACGGAGCAGTCCGGTCTCTTCGGCCACCTGCTGCCGAAGTTCACCGAGAAGACGGGGATCGAGGTGCGCGTCGTGGCGCTGGGCACGGGCCAGGCGCTGAAGCTCGGCGAACGCGGCGATGCGGACGTCGTCTTCGTTCACGACAAGTCGGCGGAGGAGGCCTTTCTCAAGGCCGGCTTCGGCGTCGACCGCCGCGACGTGATGTACAACGACTTCATCCTCGTCGGACCGAAGGCCGACCCGGCCAAGGTCGCCGGAGGCCGGGACGTCGTCGCCGCGCTGAGGGTCATTGCGACGGCGAAGGCCCCCTTTGTCTCCCGCGGCGATGACAGCGGCACGCACAAGGCGGAGTTGCGCCTCTGGAAGGAGGCGGGCATCGACCTCGCCGCCGCGCGGGGCGCGTGGTACCGCGAGACGGGCTCGGGCATGGGTCCGGCGCTCAACACCGCCGCCGGCATGGACGCCTACGTTCTCTCCGACCGCGGCACTTGGCTCAACTTCAAGAACCAGGGCCGCCTCGCCATCGTGGTCGAAGGCGACGAGCGGCTGTTCAACCAGTATGGCGTCATGCTCGTCAATCCGGCTCGCCACCCGCACGTCAAGGAGGCGCAGGGCCGCGCCTTCATCGACTGGCTCACCGCGCAGGAGGGCCAGGAGGCCATCGCGAGCTACAAGGTCGGCGGCGAGCCGCTGTTCTTCGCCAATGCCCGAAAGCAGGGCTCCTGACGCCCGGGCCAGCCGCCTCAGGCAAGCCCCGCCGTGACGGCGGGGTAAAGCGCGCGGTAGCGCGCGTGCCGCTCGGCATAGGCCGCGGCGAGCGCCGCATCGGGCTCGACGGTTTCGAGGCGACGCGGTGGCCGGCAGACGGCTTCCGGCGTTTCCCCCGTCACCGCCATGCGCCCGAGCCGGGCGGCGCCGAGGGCTGCTCCCGCCTCCCCGTCGGCGAGGCGGTGGAGCGGCAGCCCGAGGATTGCGGCGAGGACCGTGACCCAGTAGCCCGAGCGCGACCCGCCGCCGATGACGTCGGCCGCCGTGATGCGCGTGCCGGCCGCCGCGAGCGCGTCGAGACAGTCGCGGAAGGCGAATCCCACGCCTTCCAGCACCGCCTGTGTCATCACCTCCCGGTCCGTCTCGTGGGCGAGGCCGGCGAAGACGCCGCGCAGCGCAGCATCGTTGTGCGGCGTCCGCTCGCCCGAGAGATAGGGCAGGAAGAGGACGGGGCTCGGGGCGGCGGGCCGGTCGCCGAGCGCCGCAAGAAGCTTCGCCTCAGGTTGCCCGGCGACACCAGCCCACCAGGCGAGGCAGGATGCCGCCGAGAGGATGACGCCCATCTGGTGCCAGCGCTCCGGCAGCGCATGGCAGAAGGCATGGACAGCGGCGGCGGGATTGGGCGCGAAGCGTTCCGTCGTCGCCCAGAGGACACCCGACGTGCCGAGCGAGAGGAAGGCGCTGCCCGGTTCGACCGCGCCGAGGCCGACGGCCCCGGCCGCGTTGTCCCCGGCCCCGCCGGCGACGACGGGCGCCGCCGCCATGCCCCACCGCGCGGCCAGTTCGGGCCGCAGCCGCCCGGCCGGCGCATTGCCTTCGACGAGGCGCGGCATGTGCCCACGCGTGAGCCCGGTGGCGGCGAGCGCCGCCTCCGACCATTCGCGCCGCGCGGGGTCGAGCCACAGGGTGCCCGCGCCGTCCGACATCTCCTCCACCGCCTCGCCCGTCAGGCGCAGCCGCACATAGGCCTTGGGCAGGAGGACGAGCGCGGTGCGCGCGAAGATCTCGGGCTCGTGCCTGCGCACCCAGGCGAGCTTCGGCGCCGTAAAGCCGGGCATGGCCGGATTGCCGGTGATCCGGCGCAGGTCCGGCCAGGCGGCTTCAAGTTCGGCACATTCCGCCACCGCCCGCCCGTCGTTCCACAGGATGCAGGGCCGCAGCACGGCATGCGCGGCGTCGAGAAGCACGGCCCCGTGCATCTGGCCGGAGAGGCCGATGCCGCGCACGGCACCCGTCGCCTGGGGCGCTCCAGCCCGTACGGCATCCACCGCGGCGAGGACGGCCCGCCACCAGTTCTCCGGGTCCTGTTCGGAGAAACCCGGCCGCGGGCGCGAGAGGGCGAGCGGCTCGGAGGCGCTCGCGACGATGCGCTCGTCCTCGTCGACGAGCACCACCTTCACCGACGACGTGCCGATATCGATGCCGAGAAACACGAAGGGAACCCCTGTCGACCTGGCGGCCACGCCTGGAGGAGGACATGCGCGTCCGGATGCCGGCCCTGCGGAACGTCGGCACGCTGGCGGTGCGTCGGGCGCATGGCCGCTGTCCGGTCGCGACTGTCCTGCCTCAAGGCAGGTTGTCGCGCACGAAGATGTCGATGCCGATGCGCTCCTGCTCGGCCACGATCGGCTCGCCGGTACAATGGGCGAGGAGGATGCGCGCCGCCGAGCGTGCCTGGTGGCCGGGGTCCTGGTTGATGACCGCGTCCATGATGCCGCGCAGCAGGAAGCGGCGGGAATGCGGGGTGAGGTCGTGGCCGACGAAGATCACGTCACGCGCCTTGCCCGCGCCCTCCAGCGCGGCCGCGACGCCGCGATTGCCGGCACCGACGTTGTAGATGCCGACGAGCTCGGGATGCGCCGCGATGACGCTCTCCGTCAGGCGCTGGGCCTGTGCCGCATCATCACGGCTCTCGCCCGCGAGCACGGCGGTGAGATGCGGGTACTCGCTGCCGAGCACCTGCGTGAAGCCGAATTGCCGCTCGGTATGGTCGCGCAGGGCGAGCGAGCCGGCGATGACGGCGACCGTTCCCTTGCGGCCGCCGCTGAAGCGGCCGATGAGGGTCGCGGCGGTGCGGCCGGCCGCCGTGTTGTCGATGCCGACGTAGCGCAGGCGCCGCGCCGTCGGCGCGTCGGAGACGAGTGTCACCACGGCGATGCCGCGCTCGACCAGGTCGTCGATGGCCGCTCGCACGCGCGGATGGTCGAGCGCGACGACCGCGACCCCGCTGTAGCGCGGGTCGAGCCCTTCGAGCGCGGTCGCGAGCGCCTCCGCGTCGAAGACGTCGACATGCAGGATGTCAATGAAGGCGCGCTGTCCCAGGAGCCAGTCGGCGGTGGCGCCCACCTGCTCCTCCAGGATGCGCATGAAGGTATTCGTGCCCGTGGGCAGGATGAAGCAGAAGCGGAAGGTTTCCTTGCGCGCGAGCCGCGCCGCCACGGGGTCGGGCCGATAGCCGAGCCGCGCAATGGCCGATTGCACCCGCGCCGCCGTCTTCTCGCGCACGCCGGGGCGACGGTTGAGCACGCGATCGACGGTGGCGAGCGAAACGCCCGCCTCCCGCGCCACGTCCTGCAGGGTCACGCGCGCGATCGGGGCCGCTCGTTCGATCGGATGTGTCATGGCCCGGCGATGTTGCCCCGCGGCCATGAGGTGCGCAACTCAATTCTTGCAGTGCTCACATCGGGTGGCGTCAGTCCTCGCCACAGATCGGCGGTCGTTCCACCGGCCACCGATGATCGCGGAATTGCAGCCCGCCGGCCTGCCGGAATGACCCGCTGACCCGTTGTCGGAATAGCCTTCTTCACCGCTGTTGCGGCGCCAGCTAGGACCTTGGCTTTCCCGGGGGGTTGATGGTGGGCGCACTAGGGCTCGAACCTAGGACCCGCTGATTAAGAGTCAGCTGCTCTACCAACTGAGCTATGCGCCCATCAACGAGCTTCGACGGCTCGGCGCCGCCGAAGTGATGCGGGTGTTACCAAAGCGGATCAGGGATGTCCAGCCCCGACCGGCGGCTGCGCGCGAATGGCGCAGTTGTCCACAGCCGCTCCTCGCACAGGATGGCCCACGAGCGCTCCATGCGGCCGGCAAGTCCCTGTCAGTTCGGAATTTTCGCCGCCCGCTGGCGCGCATATTCCCCCGTGCCGCGCGTCACCACCACGTCCTCGGCCAGCACGTCGCCGGGGTCGAGATCGGGGGCGTCGGCGATCGCGGCGAGGACGGGGCGCAGGTCCTCGACCGCGAGCGACGGCAGGCCGTCGAAGCCGTCGAGCACGAAATAGGTCTCCTGATAGTCGTCGATGCGGTAGCGGGTGCGCATGACGCGCCCGAGGTCGAAGCCGATGCGGTTGGGCGATGCGCTCTCGAGCGCAAAGCGCGTCTCCCCGGGGGAGGAGGCGATGCCGGCTCCGAAGATCCGCAGGCCGTCCGGCGTACGCATCAGCCCGAACTCGACCGTGTACCAGTAGAGGCGGGCCAGGCGGTGCAGCATCCCCTCCCCCATCAGGGCGATGCCCGCCTTGCCGTAGGCCTCGAGATAGTCGGCATAGTCCTGTCGCATGAGGAGCGGCACGTGGCCGAAGAGGTCGTGGAAGGCGTCCGGTTCCTCGATGTAGTCGAGTTCTTCCGGCTTGCGGATCCAGAAGGTGACGGGGAAGCGCCGGTTGGCGAGATGGGTGAAGAACACGTCGTCGGGCACGAGGCCCGGCACGGCGACGATGGTCCAGCCCGTGGTGCGGCCAAGCACGGCGTTGATGTCGCGGAAGTCGGGTATGCCCGTCGGGTGGATGCCGAGGGCATCAAGGCCCTCCAGGAAGACCGGCACGATGCGGCCGGGCAGGAGCGTGTGCTGGCGCTCGTAGAGCTTCACCCAGGTCGCGTGGTCCTCGGCGGTGTAGCGCTCGAAGCCCTGCGGAACGACGTAATCCGGCCCGTGTTCGAGTGCCGCCTCGGCGGCTGCGGCGCGAAGAGCATCGGCCATGGCGTCCTCCTCTCCTGTTCTTCTCGTCATGGGGGCAAGGATGGCACCTCTCGCGGGGTCTTTCCTTCCAATTGTCGGCCGCTCATGTCACATGTCGGTCATATAGTGACCGTGATGGCGTCGAAGGAGGGTTGTTCATGACCGATGCGTCGCACAGGGCCCGCCGCCGGCCGCTGGCCGCCGCCGACCGGCGCATCCTGAATGTCGTCAGGCGGGAGGGGCGCATCACCAATGCGGCGCTGGCCGAGCGCGTCGGCCTTGCCGCCTCGCCCTGCCTCAGGCGCCTGAAGGCGCTGGAGGAAGACGGGCTCATCACCGGCTACCGCGCCGAGCTCGACAGGAAGGCGCTCGGCTACGAGGTGGAGGCCTTCGCCTTCGTCAAGCTGGAGCAATCCGAGCCCGGCTGGCGCACGCGCCTCATCGAGGCCCTGAACCGTTACCCCGAAGTCGTCGCCTGCTATGCCATCACCGGCGAGACCGACCTCGTGCTGCGCATCGTCACGAGCGACATCGAGACCTACGGCGAATTCACCATGAACGCGCTGCTCACCCTGCCGGGCGTGGCGGACGTGCGCTCGAGCTTCGTGCTCTCGGAGATCAAGCCCGATCGCGGCGTGCCCGTGCCGGAGTGAGCGCGAGCCCCATGCGGGCATGCGCAAATTGCGCAGGTGGAGGGGAGGATACGCGCCTTCTCAACGGCGACAGGGCTCTCTAGCGTTCCGTGGCAAGAGGTCGTGTCGGCATCCGGTGCTGCACCCGCAGCGTCCGGACCGGGCCTCGCCAACGATGAGAACGATTGAGGGAGTGGAGCCTCGATGAAGGCAGCAAGTCTGTTGACGGCCGCGGCCGTCGCCCTGAGCCCCCTGGCAGCCGCGGCCCAGGGAGCCGGCGGCATCTCCGACGGCGTCGTCAGGATCGGCGTGCTCAACGACCAGTCGGGCGTCTATGCCGACTTCGGTGGCAAGTGGTCCGTCGCGGCGGCACAGATGGCGGTGGAAGACTTCGGCGGCAAGGTCAACGGCGCCTCCATCCAGGTCGTCACCGCCGACCACCAGAACAAGGCGGACATCGCGTCCAACATCGCCCGCCAGTGGTACGACGTCGACAAGGTCGACATGATCACCGAGCTCACCACCTCCTCCGTGGCGCTCGCCGTGCAGCAGCTCTCGCGCGAGAAGAAGAAGATCAACATGGTGACCGGCGCCGCCACCGCCGAACTCACCGGCAAGCAGTGCTCGCCCTACGGCTTCCACTGGGCCTATGATACCCATGCGCTCGCCGTCGGCACGGGCGGCGCGCTCGTCGAGAACGGCGGCGACACCTGGTTCTTCCTCACTGCCGACTACGCCTTCGGCTATTCGCTCGAGGAGGAGACCTCGAAATACGTCAAGCTCAAGGGCGGCAAGGTCACCGGCGCCGTGCGCCACCCGCTGGCATCGAGCGACTTCTCCTCCTTCCTCCTGCAGGCGCAGGCCTCCAAGGCCAAGATCGTCGGCCTCGCCAACGCCGGCCTCGACACGTCGAACGCCATCAAGCAGGCGGCGGAATTCGGCATCGTCGAGGGCGGCCAGCGCCTCGCCGGCCTCCTCTTCACCCTCGCCGAGGTGCATGGACTCGGGCTCAAGGCCGCGCAGGGGCTCGTGCTCACGGAAGGCTGGTACTGGGACCTCAACGACGAGACGCGCGCCTTCGCAAAGCGCTTCCAGGAGAAGACGGGGCGCATGCCCAACATGATTCACGTCGGCACCTATTCAACCGTCCTGCAATATCTGAAGGCGGTGCAGAAGGCCGGCACGGACGAGACGGAGGCCGTCGCCAAGGCGCTGCACGAGATGCCGGTGGACGACGTCTTCGCGCGAGGTGCCACAGCTGCCGGCAAGGCGCCAGGCAAGGTGCTCCCCAACGGCCGCATGGTGCACGACGTCTACCTCTTCGAGGTGAAGAAGCCCGGCGACAGCAAGGCGCCGTGGGACTACTACAAATATCTCGCCACGATCCCCGGCGATCAGGCCTTCATGAAGCCGGAAGCGAGCGGCTGCCCGCTGGTGCAGTAAGCTGCAAGGTCGCGGCCGGCACCGGTCGGCAGCGTCAGGCGCCCCGTGCCGCCCGGCACGGGGCGCTTGTCGTTCGGGAGCGCTGCGACGAGGACGCGTTGGGCAGCAGGCGGCTGGCGGCGAGCAGGCGGCGCCCAAGGCTCGGCTGCCCCTCCATCCGGCAATGCAATACCTCTCGTTTGGTTACTTGCATGATGCAAGCGACTCACCCCATAGTGCACCCATGCAGCGCACGAGCTTCCACGATGCCCTCTGCCCCATCGCCCGCGGTCTCGACGAGATCGGCGAATGGTGGAGCCTCCTCATCTTGCGGGACGCTTTCCGCGGCCTGACGCGCTTCGACGAATTCCAGCGGAGCCTCGGCATCGCCCCGAACATGCTGACGCGCCGCCTGCAGCGCCTGGCGGAGGCCGGGCTCTTCGTTCGCAAGGCCTATCAGGAGCGGCCGGTACGCTACGCCTATGTCCTGACGGAAAAGGGACGCGCCCTCTTTCCTGTCATCGCCGCTCTCGCCGCCTGGGGCGAGGAATGGGTGCCGCGCGGCACGGGCTTCACGCTGCGGTCGCGCGACACGGGCGCGCCCGTGCGACCTCTGCTCACGGACGCCCTGAGCGGCCGGGCAATCTCGCCCGCCCATGTGGAGTTGACGCTGTCCGCCGAGGAGAAGGCGGCACCGGTATCGGCTCCCGTCCACCCGGCGGCCGCAGCGGCCGCACGAGCGAAGGAGAGCACGCATGAATGAAAGGCCGATCCTGGTCACCGGCGCGACCGGCGGCCGCGGCAGCACAGGCGCGCATGTGGTCAGCCTGTTGCGGGCGCGGCAGGTGCCGGTTCGCGCCCTTGTGCGGCACCGTGACGGGCGCAGCATCCTCCTTGAGGCGCTCGGCGCCGAGGTCGTCGAGGGCGATCTCCTCAGGCCCACAAGCCTCGCGGAGGCGTTCGAGGGCGTGCGTGCCTCGTATTTCTGCTATCCCATGGCCGACGGGCTCGCAGACGCCGCGGTCAACGTCGCGGCAGCGGCCCGCCGGGCCGGAGTCCAGGCAGTCGTGAACCTGTCGATGATCCCCGCAGCGGAGGGCAGCCCGAGTCCGATCGCCCATGACCACTGGCGGGCGGAACGCATCTTCGATGATGCCGGCATCAGTACAGTCCACCTGCGGGCCGGGCTCTTCTATGAAAATCTCCTGCACACCTCCGCAGTGACAATCGCCGAAGAGGACTGCATCAGGCTGCCGTTCGGACACGGCCACACGAAGATGGCCATGGTGAGCGCACGGGACGTCGCGGCAGTCGCTGCGGCCGTGCTCACCGATCCCGCGCCGCATCTGTCGCGCACGATCCTCGTCACCGGCCCGGAGGCACTCAGCATCCGCGACGTGGCCGAGCGCTTCGGCCGCAGTCTTGGGCGGGAGGTCACATACGAAGATATGCCGCTCGAATCCTGGCGCGAAGCGCTCATGCAGTCCGAAGGGCCGAACATGCGCCTCGTCACGCATCTCCTCGTGCTCGCCAAAGCGCTGCAGCAGGGCATCAGTTTCGGCCAGACAACCGACGCCGTGCGCTCCATCGCCGGGGCGGAAGCGCTCTCCTTCGAAGGCTACGTGCGTAGCCATGCGCGGAGCTTCCGGCCGCTCACCACCGTGGTGGCCTGATCCCCCAGCACCAACGCAAAGGGCCGGCCCGGCGGCCGGCCCTCGCTCATGCCTCCAGCGCCCTTGGTGGCCGCTCCGGAGGACTGTCGAGCGACCGCCCCGGCTCACTCCGCCGCGTGCTGGGCGTGGATGCGCTCGCCTCGGGCGCGCAGCTTGTTCAGCGCCGAGAGATAGGCGCGCGCCGAGGCGACGAGCGTGTCCGGATCGGCGCCGCGGCCCGTTACGGACGTACCGTTGGCGGCGAGGCGCACGGACACCTCCGCCTGCGCATCGGTGCCTTCGGTGACGGCGTGCACCTGGTAGAGCTCGAGAGTGGCCTCGTGCGGCACGAGGGCGTGAATGGCGTTGAAGGTTGCGTCCACCGGGCCGTTGCCCTCGGCCTCCTCGGTGCGGATCACGCCGTCGATGTCGAGCTTGATCGTCGCGCGCTGCGGGCCGTGCGTGCCGGCGATGACCGACAGGGAGACGAGTTTCACCCGATCGTGGATCGTGTGGATCTGATCGTCGACGAGAGCCTCGATATCCTCGTCGTAGACGTCCTTCTTGCGGTCGGCGAGGTCCTTGAACCGGCGGAAGGCATCCTCGAGCACGTTGTCGCCGAGGTTGTAGCCCAGCTCCTCCAGCTTCTTGCGGAAGGCGTGGCGGCCCGAGTGCTTGCCCATGACGAGCGAGGTCTTGGTCACACCCACGGATTCAGGCGTCATGATCTCGTAGGTCTGGGCATTCTTCAGCATCCCGTCCTGGTGGATGCCGCTCTCGTGGGCGAAGGCGTTCCGCCCGACGATGGCCTTGTTGTACTGCACCGGAAACGAGGTCACCGCCGAGACGAGCTTCGAGGCGCGGGTCAGCATCGTCGTCTCGACGCCGGTGAAGAAGGGAACGGCGTCGCCGCGCGTCTTGATGGCCATCACGACCTCTTCGAGCGCCGCGTTGCCGGCACGTTCGCCGATGCCGTTGACCGTGCATTCGATCTGGCGCGCGCCGCCCTCGACGCCCGCCAGGGAATTGGCGACGGCAAGGCCGAGGTCGTTGTGGCAGTGCACGGAGAAGATCGCCTTGTCGGCGTTCGGCACCCGCTCGCGGATGGTGCGGAACATCGCCCGGTATTCGTCGGGAATGGCATAGCCGACCGTGTCGGGCAGGTTGATGGTCGTCGCGCCGGCCTTGATGGCGGCCTCGACGCACCGGCACAGATAGTCGATCGGCGTGCGCGTTGCGTCCATCGCCGACCATTCGACGTCATCGACGAGGTTGCGCGCCTGCGTCACCGTGGCGACGATGATGTCGAGCACCTCCTCCTCCGACTTGCGCATCTGGTGCGCCAGATGGATCGGCGAGGTCGACACGAATGTGTGGATGCGCGGCCGCTTGGCGCGGCGCACGGCCTCGCCGGCGCGGGCGATGTCGGCCTGGATGGCGCGCGCCAGCCCCGCGACGGTGGCGTTCTTCACGCGCTCGGCGATGAGCGACACGGCCTCGAAATCGCCGGCCGAAGCGATCGGAAAGCCCGCCTCGATGATGTCGACGCCCATCTCGTCGAGAAGATCCGCCACCTGGAGCTTTTCCTCCAGCGTCATGGTGGCGCCGGGGCATTGCTCGCCGTCGCGCAGCGTGGTGTCGAAAATGAGCACGCGGTCCTTGTCGGATACCGGCGCGGCGGCGGAAGTGGCGGCGTTCGTCATGGGTGTCGTCCTTCTCGGGCGGCGCCCCGAATCATGTCATGGGCGCTCGGGTTCGGTCCGCGGTGTCCGATCCCCTGAGAGCCCAGGCATGCGCGCCCAGCCGGCCCTCAGGGGCGGCTAAGGAGAAGAAGAAGGCCGGAAAGCTTCGCAGTCGGGAGAACGGCAGGCGCGACGGCTGCGGCGCGAGCCGCCCGCATCGTCACGTTGCTGGAGCCGGAATTCGTCACGGCTCGTCTCCCGCCTTGCCGCATCGGTTCTCGGACCCGCGGCGCATGAAACCTGCTCGCTTCTAGACGACTTGCCGCCTCCCTGGCAAGAGCCTCCCCGGCAAGGGCGCCCGCGTCGCGATGCCGGAATTCGCCGCCGCCGGCGGCTGGCGGCGAGGCCCGCATGGCTCCGATCGGAGCGCCGAGGCTCATCCGCGCGGTATCGGTTGACCGCGCGCCATTGCTGGCGATGGTGGTCGGCGTCCTTCGAATCGTTAGGAGCGGAGACATCGATGACGCTGCGCGCACCTCTGACCCTGGCCGGCGCCGCCCTGATCGGCCTCGTCGTGGCGGCCTGCAACACGAGCGGCCGTGAGACGGCGGCAGCCCCCGCCGCCGCGGCCAATCCCTACAGCGCGGCCGGCGCTCCGCAGTTCAGCGCCGGCGAATACGGCGGCGGCGCCTGCGGACAGCCCATCGCGGACTTCCGCAACCTCATTGAGCGCGACAACGTCACGGGCTTCGTCGGCCCGTCGGTCTACAAGCAGATCCTGCCCGAGATCGAGCGCGCGGGGGCTGCCTGTCGCGGCGGCCAGTCCGCCCAGGCGATCGCCATTCTCAACGCCACCAAGTCGCGCCACGGCTATCGCCAGTGAGACAGACCGATGCGGGCGGGAATAACCCCGCCCGCATCGGTGTTCTCCAGCCTGCGGAGCGGACGTGTCGACGGCGGCATCGTCGCTGCCGCAGGGAGGACGTCATGATCCGTCTCTTGACTTTGGCCGCAGCCGTTTCGCTGGGGCTCTCGCCGGCATTCGCCTTCCACTGCCCGGCCGACATGGCGAAGATCGACAACGCGGTGAAGACGGCGCAGTTGTCGGACGCCCAGAAGAAGGAAGTCGCCGAATATCGCGCCCAGGGCGAGACGCTGCACAAGGCCGGCAAGCACCAGGAGTCGATCGACACCCTCGCCAAGGCCATGAAGATCCTGAAGATCCAGTAAGGGTCCGCCGACGTCGCGATCCGCTGCCGCACCGGGGAGAGCCCCGTTACGCCGCCAGGACGTGCCGCAGGAAGGCCTGCGTGAAGAGCGGCATCGTCCGCGGGTCGATGTCCTCGACCCTGCGGACGATCCGCATGTCGGACAGCTCCGGCTCCTCCTGCGCCGCGAGCCAGTCGACGATCTGCGCCCGCAGCGCATCCGCGGGCAGGGCCGAGCGGACGTCGCGCATGAGGGCGATGCGCGGTCCGTGCAGCACCGCCGTCCAGCCCTCGGCAATCGTCACCTCGCTCGCCGCGAGGCCGGTTTCCTCGGCGAGTTCCCGCCCGACGCTGCCGAGGAGGTCGACCCGTCCGTCCGCCGTCACGTCGCCGGAATCGGGCGTGCCGGCGGGAAAATAGACCATGCCCGCGTTGGCCGTATGACGTCCCATGACGCCGAGAAGGTAGGCCCCGTCGGATGCCCTGAGCGCGGCCATGGCGAAGCAGTTGCGCACCTGCCGGTCGGGGAAGCCGAAGTCGCGCAGCGCCAGGAAGCTCGCATAGTCGGTCTCGCGGTAGCGGCTCGTCAGCACGCCATCGGCGATCCGGTGCTCGGTCGAGATGAGCACGCGGCCGTTGTAGAGCGCGGGCTTCTCGACGACGAGGCGGCGCCAGTGGGCCTCGATGGCGGCACGGTTGTCCTGCGCCCAGGCCCAGTCGCCCGGCGCGAGGCTCGCCTCGACACGGGCAAGCGGAACGATGACGGGCTCGCTCACAGGAACAGGGCCCCCTCGCTGACGACGACGGCCCGACCACCGATCGAGGCCTTGACCAGCTTGCCCCCGGAGATGGTGAGCGTCAGCGCGATCTGCGACGGCCGGCCCATGACGTAGCCCTGCTCGATGACGAGGGCGTGCTCGCCGTCCACCGGCCGATCGAAGTCGCGGATGGCACCAGCAAAGGCGGCGACGGCCGATCCCGTCGCGGGGTCCTCGCCGGTGCCGAGGTCGGGTGCGAACATGCGGGCGTGGAAGGCGTGCGCCGCGTCGACGGGCTCACGGCAATAGAGGAAGGCGTTGGCGCGCGGCCCGTCGCCGAAGGCCGCCGCCCACAGGGAGGGCCGACGCTTCGCCCGGTCGAGCGCGTCGCGGCCCGAGAGCGGCACCAGTGCATAGGGAACGCCCGCCGAATAGCGCGCCGGCACGTGGTTGTCGAAACCGATGTCGTCCGGCGAGAGGTCGAGAGCGGCGGCGATGTCCGCCACCTCGCCGAGCTCGCCGACGCGCTCGGGCAGCCGCGGCAGGGTGAAGGTCGCCTGCCCGCGCCCCTCCCCCTCGATTTCCACGGCGCAGGGCACGAGCCCGACCTTCTCCTCGAGGCCGAAGGCAAGCGCCCCGTGCCGCGCCCCGTGGTCGAGGAGGCCGAGCAGCACCGCCGTGCCCACGGTCGGATGGCCGGCGAAGGGCAGCTCCGTCGTCGGCGTGAAGATGCGGATGCTCGCCCGCTGGTGCTGGTCCTCCGGTGGCAGCACGAACACCGTTTCCGACAGGTTGAATTCGCGGGCAATGGCCTGCATTCCGGCGTCGCCGAGCCCCTGCCCGTCGAGGACCACGGCGAGCGGATTGCCGGCGAGCGCCTGGCCGGTGAACACGTCGAGCGTGAAGAAGCGGCGTCCCATGGCGTTGGTCCTCCTGAGCGAGAGCCTAGTGCATTTTCCGGCGAGGTGGGAACGGGATCGCCGGAGAAAAGGCGTCAAAACAAGGAGATAGAAGTGGCCTTCCGCCTCCCCGCTCGGGCGCGCCTAGTCCCGGCGCGCCGGCACTTCGATCTCGGCGACGAGCGGGCAATGGTCGCTCGCCTTCGGTCGGTCCCAGCCGACGCGCGGATAGCGGTCGTTCCGCGTCGCCAGATAGGCGATGGAGCGGTCCGGATGGGCCGGATCGAGCGGCACGCGATAGGGCAGGCCGCGACGCACGATGTCGATCCGCGGCGCAGGATTGGCCGCCGCCAATCCCGGCGACAGGAGCACGTAATCGAGCTGCATGTGCGTCTCGACGACGCGCCCGAGCGTCTCCGACCAGGCACGGCGGAAGTGCGTCCAGCGTGCCTCGGGCGGCAGATGAGCTGCGGCGTTCACGGCGAAACCGTCCATGAGCGGCTCGAGGCCGCTTTCGCCCTCGGCCGGTTCGATGCTCCCCCCCGGGCCGACGAAGGCGTCGCAGCCGTTGAGGTCCCCGAGCACGATCCAGTTCGCGGCAGTCCACGCATCGCCGAACCGCTGCTCGACCAGCCGACGCACCGCGCGCGCCTCGGCGCGGCGCAGCGGCAAGGTCATGGAGCGGCCGTCGGCCCGGCCGTTGTTCATCGACTTGAAATGGCAGACGAAGAGGGAGAGCGTCCGGTCGCCCAGGTCCAGATCGACCATCAGGCAGTCGCGCTGGAATACCCGGTCCGTCGGCGCGAGGCCGAGCCTGGCAATGTCGGCGTCATAGGCGTCGAGATCGGCGAAGCTCGCCTCCCGATGCGAGCGCTGCCGCACCGCCCCGGCCTGCGCGACGAGGTCACGGCGCGCGGCAAGGCCGACATCGATGCCGCGCCGGTCGTTGCCCTCGACGAGCCTGAAATGGCCGTAGCGCCTGTCGGCGATGCGATGCACGTAGTTGGCGAAGAAGGCTTCCAGTGCCGACAGGCTGTCCACTTCCTGCAGGGCGATGACGTCCGCTCGCGTCTCGGCGACGGCCAACGCCGTCATCTGCCGCTTGTCGTCTTCGAGCGCCGCGGCGAGCGACCGCTCGATGGTGTCACGATGCTGGCCGGAGGGAATCTCGAAGAGCGCCATCGCCGCCGAGGTGTCGGCCCGCCCGCTGCGGTCCATGCGCTGGCGGGCGATCAGGTTCTCGACGTTGAAGGTCGCGATGCGCAGCTTCATTCCCACCCCGTCGTTGCCCGAGCGGTCGCGGCTCGTCGGGACAACCGGCCGCCGCGGCAAGGGGCGCGGGTGCCCGCCGCTTCACGCCCTCTTACACCTTCTCCACCGGGAAGCGATGCGTCGGCGTGACGAACTCGTCCTGCGCCGCGACCGTCAGGATCTCGCGCGAGCCCGCCTCCTCCGTGCGCTTGAGAAGCCCGTAGATCGAGGCCGCCGCC
This sequence comes from Chelatococcus albus, assembly GCF_030067675.1. Classification (GTDB taxonomy): domain Bacteria; phylum Pseudomonadota; class Alphaproteobacteria; order Rhizobiales; family Beijerinckiaceae; genus Chelatococcus_A; species Chelatococcus_A albus. The sequence continues at coordinate 170,612 of NZ_JASJEV010000005.1, forward strand.
CGGTCGAGGGCATGCGCTGCCGAGCGCGTGTCGAGATAATGCACGAAGAAGAGGGCGGCGACCGCGTCGCCCGAGCCGCTCACGCCGATCGACAGGCGCGGGGTGCGCACGCGGTAGAAGCCCTCCGCATCCGAGGCCAGCACGTCGATGGCATCGGCGGGCGTCTCCTCCGTCTGCAGGGAGGTGACGAGAACAACCCTCGGTCCCGTCGCGTGAACGGCCCGCACGGCGGCCTTCGCCTCGGCGAGGGTCTTCGTCTCGCGCCCGGCGAGATAGTCGAGCTCGAAATGGTTCGGCGTGATGACGTCGGCGGCCGGCACCGCCTGGTCCCTCATGAACTCGGGGATGCCAGGGCGCACGAAGATGCCGCGGCCGACGTCGCCGATGACCGGGTCGCAGCAGTAGACGGCCTTGGTGTTGGCCTCCTTTACCCGCCGGACCGTGCCGAGGATGGCGCCACCGATATCGGCCGAGCCCATGTAGCCCGACAGGACACCGTCGCATTTCGGCAGCACCCCGCGATCGGCAATGCCGTCGACCAGTTCCTCGATGGAGGGGGCATCGAAGACGCGCCCCTTCCAGGCGCCGTAGCCCGTGTGATTCGAGAACTGCACGGTGTGAATCGGCCACACCTCGACCCCGAGCCGCTGCATCGGAAACACCGCCGAGGCATTGCCGACATGGCCGTAGGCGACGTGCGATTGAATCGACAGGACGTGCATTTGATCCCTCCGCATGGGCGACCCTCCGTTTACGGTTCGCCTGGGATCGCGAGAAATGAAAAGGCGTGAGGGGATCCCTCACGCCCGCAGATGAATGCCGCGTGACGGCACGCCCGGCCGGTCAGCTCAGATCGATCGTCTCTTCGACGACGTGCTTCAGCGGCGCATTCTCGGCCGAGAGCGTCATGCGCAGCTTGAGCTCGCCGCCCTCGACCTTGCCCTCGCGCACGATGCGCTCGATCTCGCGCTGCGAGGTGACGCCCACCTGCTTGAGGAACTTGCGCACCGCCATGTTGAAGCGTTCCTCGTCCATTGCGAGCCTCCTTCGCGAACAGGGATGCGGCGGATGATATCACCCGCCGCAGGGGCCTCCTCGCCCGCCTCACGCATGGCCTCACATGCCGCCGGCCGCCGCCTTCTTCACGAAGCTGTCGACGAAGGTCTTGGAGAGCTCGACATTGGCATTGGCGAGCTCGGGGTCGAACTGTTTCAGCATGTCGAGGGCACTCTTCTGGCCGTCGGCCGGGATGACGCCGGTACGCGAATAGGTCTCCATCGAGGCCTTCACCGCGCGCGTGTAGAGCTCCTTGTCACCGAGCCAGTAGGCCTCCGGCACCGCCTTGGCGATATCCTCCGGCGTCGCCTTCTCCAGCCATTTCAGCGACTTGTAGAAGGCGTTGACGATCGCCTGCACCGTCTTCGGATTCTTCTCGATGAAGTCCTGCTTGAGGTAGACGACGGCGGCCGGATTCGAGCCGCCAAAGATCTCCTTCGTCCCCTTTTCGGTGCGCGAGTCGGCGATGACGGTGATCGTGCCGTCCACCTCGAGCTTGGAGATCACCGGGTCGAGATTGGAGATCGCCTCGATCTCGCCCTTCTGCATGGCGGCGACGGCGCTCATGCCGCCGCCGACACCGATATAGGCCGCATCCCTCGGATTGGCGCCCGCCTTGGCCATCAGGTAGTTGACGAAGAAATTGGTCGAGGAGCCGGGCGCTGTCACCCCCACCTTGAGGCCCTTGAGGTCGGCCGGCGACTTGACCTTGTCGGCCTTGTCCTTCTTCACCGCCAGCACGATGCCCGGAAAGCGGCCAAGCTCGATGACGGCACGGATGTCCTGGCCCTTGGCCTGCATGCGGATGGTGTGTTCATAGGCGCCGGTCACGACGTCGACCGAGCCGCCGACGAGCGCCTGCAGCGACTTCGCTCCGCCGCCGAAATCGTTGATCTCGACGTCGAGCCCCTGTTCCTTGAAGTAGCCGAGCCGCTCGGCGACCGTCAGCGGCAGATAGTAGAGCAGCGGCTTGCCGCCGACGCCGAGCACGAGTTTCGGCTTTTCCACCCCCTGTGCCAGCGCCCCGCCGGCCGCGAGCGTCAGGGCCGCCGCGGCGGCCAGCATCTTCAGGATCCTCATCGAAACCCTCCCGTTGCAATTCTTCATGACGTTGTTCGTCGCACGGATGGACCGCCGTCAGCCCTGCGCGGTCGCCGTCTGCGGCCCCGGCCGCCAGACGAGCAGCCGGCCCTCGATGGCCGAGACCAGAGTGTCGATGACGATGACGAAGACCGCGAGAACGAGCATGCCGGAGAAGACGCCCGTGACGTCGAAGACGCTCTCCGCCTCGTGGATCTTGTAGCCGAGCCCGCCCGAGGAACCGAGATACTCGCCGACGACGGCGCCGACGAGAGCAAAGCCCACCGACGTGTGCAGCGAGGAGAACATCCAGGTCAGCGCCGCCGGCCAGTAGACATGGCGCAGGAGCTGCCGCTCGTTCATGCCGAGCATGCGGGCGTTGGCGAGCACGGTCGGGCTCACCTCGCGCACGCCCTGGTAGACGTTGAAGAAGACGATGAAGAAGACGAGCGTGAAGCCGAGCGCCACCTTCGACCAGATGCCGAGCCCGAACCAGAGGGCGAAGATGGGCGCGAGCACCACGCGCGGCAGCGCGTTGGCGGCCTTGATATAGGGGTCGAAGATCGCCGCGAGCACTTGCCGGCGCGCGAAGGCGAAGCCAAGCAGGATGCCCGCGCCCGCGCCCGTGGCGAAGGCGAGCACCGTCTCGGCGAGCGTGATGCCGAGATGCCTCCAGATCTCGCCCGAGGCGAAGTCCTTCCACGTCCGCGCCAGCACGTCGAGAGGCGTGGAGAAGAAGAAGGGATCGAGGATCTTCTTGCCTGCGACAGGCACCGTCGACAGGACGTGCCAGACGACGAGGACGAGAAGACCGACCGCGATCTGCAGCGCGAGGAGTGTTGCGCGATTCATGAGTTTGGCCGTTGCTGTCGTTCTTCTGGCAAGATGGCGGGGCGGGCCGGCCGTCCCTCGTCGCTGAGCTGGACGCCGGCGCGGCGCGGATCGAGCCTCGGCCTCACGCCGTCCTCTCCCCCTGCGCATAGGCCTTCTGCACCTCGACGCGCAGCGTCGCCCAGATGGCCCTGTGGATCTCGTGAAAGGCCGGATCGACGCGGATCTCGGCGATGTCCCGCGGGCGCGGCAGCGGCACTGCATAGTCGCCGACCACCGTCGCAGCCGGCCCCGCCGACATGACGACGACACGGTCAGCGAGCGCGATCGCCTCCTCGAGATCGTGCGTCACGAACATCACCGCCTTGCGGTTCTCGGCCCAGAGCTGCAGGAGGAGATTGCCCATGATCTGCCGCGTCTGCGCATCGAGCGGCCCGAATGGCTCGTCCATGAGGAGGATCTCGGGGTCGCGGATGAGCATCTGCGCCAGCGCCACGCGCTTGCGCTGCCCACCCGAGAGCATGTGCGGATAGCGGTCGGCAAAGGCGGCGAGGCCGACGCGCCCGAGCCAGTCCCGCGCCCGCTCGAGCGCTTGCCCGCGCGCCACGCCCTTCGGCTCGAGCGCCACGGCGACATTGTCGACGGCCGTCTTCCACGGCATCAACGCATCCTGCTGGAAGAGATAGCCCGCCCGCCCGTTGAGACCGGCGATCGGCGCGCCGAAGATGTCCACCATCCCCGCCGAGGGCTTGAGCAGGCCCGCTGCGGCGTTGAGCAGCGTGGACTTGCCGCAGCCCGTCGGGCCGACAATGGCCACGAACTCGTTCGTGCCCACGGACAGATCGATTCCCTGGACGGCACGATAGGTGCCACCCTCCTTCAGGGCGAAGGAGATGGCGACGCCGGAGAGGCGCACCGACGGCACGCTTGTTGCGGCCTGCGTCCTCGGCACGGAAGTTTGTTGCACTGCAGCGAGAGAAACCATGGCGAAAATGTCGGCCGGAAAGGTCAGCCACACTACCCGACACGCCTCGCGGCGCAACCCTCGTCGGGGGAGAGTTGCATAACCGGCGCGCATGCCGACATAAGGATGTCACCGCTCCGGCCCGTCCCCATCGCTCCCATGACGTTCCAGACCTTCGTCGCCGACACCGTCGCCTTCGTGCGCGAGCACGAGGCATGGGCGCCGCTCATCGTCTTCGTCCTCGCCTTTGCCGAATCCTTCGCCTTCATCTCGCTGCTGGTGCCCGCCTGGGGCATCCTCATCGGCGTCGGCGCCCTCGTCGGCGCGAGCGGGCTCGAATTCTGGCCGGTCTGGCTCGGCGCGGCGGCGGGCGCCTCGCTCGGCGACTGGATCTCCTATCTCATCGGCTATTACCTGAGGGACCGGGCGGCCCATGTGTGGCCCCTCTCGCGCCACCCCGAGATGGTGGCGCGTGGCCATGCCTTCTTCGAACGCTGGGGAGCCTGGGGCATCTTCATCGGGCGTTTCTTCGGGCCGCTGCGGGCAGTGGTGCCGCTCGTCGCCGGCGTCTTCGCGATGTCGCAATTCCTCTTCCAGATGGCGAACGTGGCCTCGGCCATGGTGTGGGCCTTCGTCCTTCTCGCCCCGGGCGCGGCCATGCTCCATCGCTTCCTGCCGGCCTGAGGGCTCCGGTTGCGAAGTCTCAGGCAAGCAGCGCCGCCGCCTTGGCGGTATCGTAGAACTCCGTGAAGCTCGTGATCTTGCCGCGGTCGAAGCGGATGTAGTCGACAAGCTCCATCACGGTGCGCCGGCCCGTCCGGCGCCCGGTTACGGTCATGTGCCAGAGCACGGCTGCGCGCGCGCCGTCGACGAGGACGTCGTCGACGCGAATGTCGTCGAGTTCGTATTCGGTCTCGATCGCCAGAAGCGTTTCGACAATGGACTGCACGTCCTCGCAGTGGCGGGCGAACTTGGCGAGCGGCCCGCTGCCGATGAGGCGGAACGAGGGCTGTTCGGAAAAGAGCGCCAGGGTCTCGTCGAGACTGCCCCGAGCGCGCGCGGCATAGGCCGATACCAGACGTCGACGGATGGCGTCACGGTCGTCCATGGCCGGTTCCCCTTGGGTCACCCGGAGATAGCCTACCATGGCACCACATGACGAGAAGACGGGATCATGTTCACAAATAGTTCAACATGCGCCGCCGCCCGGCTCGCGTGGCAGCCGCCGTGCGCGCTTCAGCCGCGCTGCCGCGGCGGCATAGCCGCCGGTCGCCCCGTCGATGAAATGCACATGGTCGCTGCGCAGCGGCGAGGGCACAAAGCAGGTCATCATCGCGGCGGCCTGCCTATGAATGCCGTAGTCGGCGATGCCGGCCTCCTCAGCCGCCACCAGCAGGGCTTCGATGCGGTCCGCCAGCGCCGGCGTGCAGTCAAGGGTCAAGCGCAGGCCATCCTCGTACTTGCGGAAGTCGGCGTTCTCCACGAGCTCGGCGCAATAGCGCGCCGGATCGAAGCCGCCGACACGCAACCCGAACCGGAAGACGAGGAAGGCGGCCAGCGTTTCCGCCGCGAGCATAAGCCGTCGCAGCGCGAGGGAACCGCGCGGCCGGCGCGAGGCGCGCGCCTCGATCTCCAGGCCGGCCGGCGGCCAGCTCAAATGCAGCCCCGTATCCGGCAGCGGACGGCCAGCTTCGGCGGGATCGGCAGCTAGCGCAAGCAACGTGCCCACGAGCTGTCCGAACGCCTCCGACGTCTCGCCCGCCGCGGGAAGCACGATGACGGACAGGACGACGCCGCGCGTGGCCGCCATCTCCCGCCAGCGGCACGACAGGCCCGTGAGGTCGGGGCGTATGCCCGGCGGCGCCGGCTCCACTGCGAAGGCGCCGCGCTTCATCGCGGCCGTGGCCCAGGCGATCCCGCCCCCCGAGAACATGGCATAGTCCACATGGGGGGAAGCCGCGAAGCGCGCGACACGCACGTCGACCCCCTCTCCGCGGATGGCGCTCACGGGGACGAGCGCCGCGCGCAGGGTCAGGTCGAGATCGTCGCGCACCCAGGCGGTGGTCGCCGCGAGCGCCTCCTGCGCCCTCGCCGCGTGCTCCGGCGCGAGGGCGAAGCTCGCCCCGTCGCCACCGAAGGCGAAGGGGAAGGCCTGGGTACCGAGGGCGTTGGCGATTGCGGCAATAGCCGCCGCACCGGCGGTGTTCACCGCCTTGTAGCGCCCGGCCTCGATCGCCCTGGTCGAGGCCACGACATCGGTCAGCCCAACCAGCCAGTCATCCGGCAACGGCTTGTAGAGCCCCGGGTCCATGAGGCTCGCGAAGCCGGCGAACACCGGCACGCCGGCATAGAAGTCGTCCTGCCTCGCTTCCGTCATGAGCACACCCCGATCTCGTCCGGCTACGTTAGCAGGTACGCTGGCTGCAGCATCCGAGTTACCGGCAGCGCACAAAAAAGGGGCGCGCCCACCGGCGCGCCCCTGCCACGCTGGAACCCGGCCCATCCCGCCGCAGCGGGACCGGCCATCGTCGCCCGGCTCAGTTCCTCGACTTGTCGACGAGGGCCTTGGCCTTGATCCAGGGCATCATGGCGCGCAGCTTCTCACCCACCTCCTCGATCTGGTGGGCGTTGTTGCGGGCCCGGGTGGCCTTGAACGAGGTCTGGTTGACCTTGTTCTCCAGCATCCAGTCGCGCGTGAACTTGCCGGACTGGATGTCGGCGAGGACGCGCTTCATCTCGGCCTTCGTCTCAGCCGTGATGATGCGCGGGCCCGTGACGTACTCGCCGTACTCGGCCGTGTTGGAGATCGAGTAGTTCATGTTGGCGATGCCGCCCTCGTAGATGAGGTCGACGATCAGCTTCACCTCGTGCAGGCACTCGAAATAGGCCATCTCGGGCGCATAGCCCGCCTCCACGAGGGTCTCGAAGCCCGCGCGGATGAGCTCGACGAGACCGCCGCAGAGCACGACCTGCTCGCCGAAGAGGTCGGTCTCGCACTCTTCCTTGAAGGTGGTCTCGATGATGCCGGCGCGGCCGCCGCCGTTGGCGGAGGCGTAGGACAGGCCGAGGTCATGGGCGTTGCCCGTCGCGTCCTGGTGGATGGCGATGAGGGTCGGCACGCCGCCGCCGCGCTGGTACTCGGAGCGCACCGTGTGGCCGGGGCCCTTCGGCGCCACCATGAGCACGTCGAGATCCTTGCGGGGCTCGATCAGGTTGAAGTGGACGTTGAGGCCATGCGCGAAGAGAAGCGCGGCGCCCTGCTTCATGTTGTCGTGCAGCTCGTCGCGATAGATGTCCGCCTGCAGCTCGTCGGGCGTCAGCATCATGATGACATCGGCCCACTTCGCCGCTTCGGCCGGGGTCATCACGGTGAAGCCCGCGGCTTCCGCCTTGGCGCGCGTCGCCGAGCCGGCCTTGAGCGCGATGCACACGTCCTTGACGCCCGAGTCCCTGAGGTTGAGCGCATGGGCATGGCCCTGGCTGCCGTAGCCGATGATCGCGACCTTCTTGCTCTTGATCAGGTTGATGTCAGCGTCGCGGTCGTAATAAACGCGCATGAGATGCCCCTTCCTTGGCATGATTGTTAGGCTACCGCGCCGTGCGGGCTCACGTCCTGTCGCGCGGGCGCCGCGGCCGGGAGAACCGAAAGGCAAGCGCGCCTTATGCCTGCGGCGCGCGGCGGGTCAAGTGAGAATTGGGCAGGGCAGCCGCGCGATGGCGCCGGGGCGGCGGGCGATTCGCACGACGACGGGTGCAGGCCGGTTACGCCGGGGCGCATCGGGCACGGACCGGGTATGCGAGGAGAGCAGGCATGACCATGGCCTCGGCGGAAGAGGTCGTCGCCTTCTGGCGCGATGCCGGACCGAAGAAGTGGTTCGCCAAGGACGCGGCTTTCGACGCCGCTGTGACGGCGCGCTTCCTCATGACACACGAGGCGGCCGCCGGGGGGCGCCTCGGCGACTGGGAAGCGACGCCCGAGGGCGCGCTCGCCCTCGTCCTGCTGCTCGACCAGTTTCCCCGCAACATGTTCCGCGGGCAGGCACGCGCCTTCGGCACCGACGCCGCCGCCCGCGCCGTGGCGGCGCGCGCCCTTGCACAGGGCTTCGACGGTCTGGTCGAGCCATGGCTGCGCGGGTTCTTCTACCTGCCCTTCATGCATTCCGAAGATCTCGCGGACCAGGAACGCTGCGTCGCGCTCTATGCGGCCGCGGGCGACGCCGACGGCCTCGGATGGGCCGAGCGTCACCGCGACGTCATCGCTCGCTTCGGCCGCTTCCCCCACCGCAACCCGGCGCTCGGGCGGGACACGACGGAGGAGGAACGGCGCTTTCTCGACGACGGCGGTTTTGCCGGCTGAGCGCACCAGGGCGGCCTCCGCGACGGCCGAGGCGAGGAAGCCTCCCCCGGGGGCCCGCAGCCCGGCATCGCGGGGCTCCCGCGGGCCGGGTCCGGGATGAGGGGCCGCGGTGAACGCCGACCTGCCCAGGGCCAATGCCCTGCATCCGCGGAGCGTCCCTGACGGAAAGGGATGTCTTGACAAGATCTGCACGTATAACGAGTATCTTTTCGTTGTCAAAATCGTTGGTTGCGTAAACTTTCCCGGAGAACGCAGCCATCAGTTGCGATGACAATAATTATTCGATCTGGAGGAAATTATGCGTCACATTCTCATTGCGGCTGCATCGGCGGCGATCGCAACCCTTGCCCTCACGACCGGCGCCCGTGCGGACGTCTATTTCTGCGGTCAGGGCAATCTCACCGTGCAGAGCCCGTCGACGAACGAGATGGGCATGATCGTCGCCACGGCGACCAATCCGACGACCGCCAACCAGATCGTCTACAAGCTCGACAACTACTACAAGGAGGGCGCCGGCGCCTATTGGACGCAAGGCTACGGCACCGTGCAGCTCACCGGCGGCACGAGCTGCTGGCTGCTGGCGGCCTCCTCGAAGCAGTCGACGCCGAGCGGATCAAGCCAGTGGGCCTGCGACATTCCCACGGCCATCATCCCGCAGCCGAACGGCTTCACCGTGTCGTGGATGGACCCGCGCAACTACCAGGTGGTTCAGTTCGCGAACTTCACCGGCCCCTCGTTCGACCCCAACTCGCTCTACGCCTACGCGGGTGGCCCCAACTGCCCGCCTGCGGGGCAGTGAGGCGCCGCGTCCCGAGTCTCGCGTGACGCGCGGACGGCCGCAAGCGAGCTTGCGGCCGTCCGTCGCTGAGACCGCCGGTCGGTCGTCGGCCACGACGGCTCGTCCACGGGAACATCCCACGGCAGGATCGGCCGGAGGGGATGATCGCTACATCCCCTCCGCCCCGCGGCTCATCGCGGCGATGCCTGTGCGCGAGACCTCGACGAGGCCGCAGGCCGTCATCATCTTGATGAAGCGCTCGATCTCGTCGCTGCCGCCCGTCAGCTCGAAGACGAAGGAGGTGAGCGTGGCGTCGAGCGTGCGCGCGCCGAAGGCCTGGGCGAGGCGCATGGCCTCGACGCGCTGCTCGCCCTTGCCCACGACCTTCAGCAGGGCAAGCTCGCGCTCCACCGCCTCACCCTGCACGGTGAGATCGTTGACACTGTGCACGGGCACGAGGCGGCCGAGCTGCGCCTTGATCTGCTCGATGACATGCGCCGTGCCCGTGGTCACGATGGTGATGCGCGACAGATGCTTCTCGTGCTCTGTCTCCGAGACGGTGAGGCTCTCGATATTGTAGCCGCGCCCCGAGAACAGGCCTGCGATGCGCGCCAGTACGCCGGGCTCGTTGTCGACGATGACGGCGAGCGTGTGACGGGCGAGCGGCTCGGCCGCCGGCGCGTCGGAATAGTGGGACTTCATCGGCGGGGCTCCGAAGGGAGATGGGGGCGGAACGTGCTGCATAGCGGGCCTCACGCGGCTTGGCGATAATTCTCGAGGGCTTCCTCGGCCACCTCGTCGGCGTCGACGATCCAGTGCTCGGCCAGTGCCGCCTCGCGCCAGGCGCGGAAGGCCGGCGTCGTGAGCACAGCATCCATGTAGGCGCGCGTCGCCGCGTCGACGGGGAAGGAGTAGGTGTCGAGCCGCGTCACGACCGGCGCGTACATCGCGTCCGCCGCCGAGAATTCACCGAACAGAAACGGCCCACCCTGGCCGAAGCGTTCGCGCGCCTGCCGCCACGCCGAGACGACACGCGCGACGTCCCGGTTCACGGCCTCGCCGCGGTCGCGGTAGGCGTATTTCTTGCCGAGGTTCATCGGGCAGGCGTTGCGCAGGGCCCCGAACCCGGCATGCATCTCCGCCGCCAGCGAACGCGCCATGGCCCGTGCCGTCCGATCCGTCGGCCAGATGGCGCGGTCGGGAAAGCGCTCGGCGAGATAGTCCATGATCGCGATGGACTCCCACACCGCGACGTCGCCGTCGACGAGCGTCGGCACCTTGCCAGCCGGCGTGTAGCGCCCGACCTCGGCCTTCCAGGCCGGGTCGTCGAAGGTCGGGCCGAAGGGCACCAGCACCTCCTCGAAGGGAATGCCGGCCTGACGCATGAGGATCCACGGCCTGAGCGACCACGACGAATAGCACTTGTTGGCGATGACGAGCTTCATGGGCCTTGGTCCGGATTCGATGGTGGGGCGGCGAGCCTGCCGCGATGGGCGGCGCGGGTCCAATCAAGCGGTGTGACGGAACCGATCAAGGTCGACGCCCGCGTGGCTCACCTTCCCCCTTGACGTGGAGGGCGCGGCGCCGCGCCTCACACCAGCATCTTGCCCTTCTCGTCGATGACCGAGCCGATGTCCCCTGCAACGTCGTTGAGGAGCATCTCGTTGTGCGCCTTGCCGGACGGGATCATCGGGAAGCAGTTCTCGGTCTTGTCGACGATGCAGTCGAAAATGACGGGCCTCGGCGTGTCGATCATCTCACGGATGGCGTCGTCGAGCTTCGCCGGGTCGTCGCAGCGGATGCCGACGCCGCCGTAGGCCTCGGCGAGTTTCACGAAGTCGGGCAGGGCCGCCGAATAGCTCTCCGAATAGCGGCCGCCGTGCAGCAGTTCCTGCCACTGGCGCACCATGCCCATGTACTCGTTGTTGAGGATGAACACCTTGATCGGCAGGCGATACTGCAGCGCCGTCGACATTTCCTGCATGTTCATCAGGATCGAGGCTTCGCCGGCAATGTCGACGACGAGCGCCTTCGGATGCGCAAGCTGCACGCCGACCGCGGCCGGCAGACCGTAGCCCATGGTGCCGAGGCCACCCGAGGTCATCCAGCGGTTCGGCTCCTCGAACTTGAAGAACTGCGCGGCCCACATCTGGTGCTGGCCGACCTCGGTCGTGACGTAGACGTCGCGATCCTTGGTGAGTTCGTACAGGCGTTCGACAGCGTACTGTGGCTTGATCGTATCCTTCGACTGCCGGTAGGCGAGGCAGTTGCGCCCCCGCCACCCGTCGATCTTCTCCCACCACTCCTTCAGTGCCGCCTTGTCCACCTGCGGCGAGGCGGAACGCCACACGCGCACCATGTCCTCGAGCACGTGCGCACAGTCGCCGACAATGCCGATGTCAACCTTGACATTCTTGTTGATGGACGAGGCGTCGATGTCGATGTGGATCTTGCGCGAGCCGGGCGAGAAGGCGTCGAGGCGACCGGTGATGCGGTCGTCGAAGCGCGCCCCGACGTTGATCATCAGATCGCAGCCGTGCATCGCGAGGTTCGCCTCGTAGGTGCCGTGCATGCCGAGCATGCCGAGGAACTGCCGGTCGGAGGCCGGAAAGGCGCCGAGGCCCATGAGCGTCGACGTGATCGGGAAGCCAGTCAGGCGCACGAGCTCGCGCAGCAGGGCGGAGGCCTGCGGACCCGAGTTGATGACGCCGCCGCCCGTGTAGAACACGGGCCGCTTGGCCTGGGCCATCAGCGCGATGGCGGCCCGGATCTTCTCGGCGTCGCCCTGAACCTGCGGGCGGTAGGTCTTGTGCCGGTTGTTCGACGGCCGCACATAGGTGCCCGAGGCAAACTGGATGTCCTTCGGGATGTCGATGACGACCGGACCCGGCCGCCCGTTGGCGGCGACATAGAAGGCCTCGTGCAGGATGCGCGGCAGGTCCTCGATGCGCTTCACGAGATAGTTGTGCTTCGTGCAGTGCCGGGTGATGCCGACGGTGTCGGCCTCCTGGAAGGCATCCGAGCCGATGAGATGGGTCGGCACCTGCCCGGTGAGGCAGACGAGCGGGATCGAGTCCATGAGCGCGTCGGTGAGGCCGGTCACGGCGTTGGTGGCGCCGGGGCCGGAGGTCACGAGGACGACGCCGACCTTGCCGGAGGAGCGGGCATAGCCCTCGGCCGCGTGCACCGCGCCCTGCTCGTGGCGGACGAGGATGTGCTTGACCCTCTCCTGATGGAAGAGCGCGTCGTAGATCGGCAGCACGGCACCGCCCGGATAGCCGAAGATGTGCTCGACCCCCTGGTCCTGCAGCGCGCGGACCACCATCTCGGCGCCGGTCATCGTCTCGCTCATCGTCAAGTTCCTCGTCTCGCTTTCCGTCGGTCTTCGCTCGTTCCGCCGGGACGGGTCCGCTCGGGGCAATAAAAAAGGGTCCCAGAGGGACCCTGCATGCGCCACCAACCGGACCTGCGGGTCAGACCCGCTCCGTCGATGGCGCCCCCGGTACAATAAGAATCGCGCGCATGCGCCGCGTCACCCTTTATGAAGATTGCGCGGGACGCTAACGGAGCCGGCCACGTCGGTCAAGCCGCCTCGGGCTGCAATCGTGCGGCGCGATCACACTTTCTTGAACGGAACCTTTCCGCCCGTGGCGCGTTGACCATTCGAGCCGGGACTGCAAGCCCGGCAGAAAGATCGGCCGAAGACGACGCTTCGGCGTCGGGAAACGGCCGAGCGGCGGCGCACCGGGAAACCGATGCGCCGTCGTTGTGTCTTCGGGCTTCCTTCGTGACACGATGGGCCGATGCCGCCGCCCCTTCATGAGGCGCGTTCCGCCGCCCCGTCAGACGATCGGCTGACGGGTCGCGCCGCCCGGCTGTCGCCCGCCAGCGCCGCCGCGTGAGCCTTGAACAGGTCGGCGAGGGCCCGGCTCACGCCGGCAACCGGCCCAAGCGCGCGCAGGTCGCGATGCACGAGGATGAAGACGTCCTCGCGCAGGTCCTCGGGCGGCGGGATGAGGCGCACGAGGTCCGCATCGCCGTCCCCGAGCCAGCAGGGCAGCAGCGTCGCGCCCCTGTGACTGAGCACGGCCTGATGGCGCAGCGCCACATCGCCCATGCGCACCGCGATCGGACGTGCGCCCGCCCAGGCGTCGAGGAAGGCCGACTGCACCGACGAGCCGGATTTCGGCAGACCGATGATCGGCACGCCCCGGCCGATGGCCGCTTCCTCCGCACCCGCCGGGCCGTAGATGGTGAAGGCGAGACGCTTGACGCGGCGGGCGACGAGGTCGCCGTCCTCCGGCAGGCGCCGCATGCGAATGGCGATGTCGGCGTCGCGCCGGGCGAGATTCGCGCGCCCCTTGCTCGCCTCCACGGCGACAGGCACAGGCGCCGCGCTCGCGAGGAGCTCGCCCATGTGCCGCGCGAGAAAGAGCGAGATCGAGCCCGTGGCCGTGATGCGCACCGGCTCCCCGTCGCCCGCGTCAATGGCGCGAGCGGCGCGCACGATCTCGAGCGCTCCCATCGTCATGGTCGCGGCGCGCACCCTGATTCGCTCTCCCGCAGCCGTCAGCGCCAGCCTGTTGGACACCCGTTCGACGAGCCGGAGGCCGAGTGCGTCCTCGAGTGCCCGCAGGCGCCGCCCGACCGTCGGCTGGCTCAGCCCGAGCGCACGCGCCGCCGCGCTCAGAGAGCCCGTCTCGGCGATGGCCGCGAAGATGCGGATGTCGTCCCAGTTCGGCCCCTCGATCAAATCCCCTCACACCTTCATCAGCCCGGCGAGCTTCACATGCTGCAAGAGCATGATCGTCTTGCCGTCGATGATGCCGCCGGTCGCGATCATGGCCAAGGCGTCGTCGAGCGCGAGTTCGAGAACCTCGATGTCCTCGCCCTCGCAGGCCATGCCCCCGCCCTGCGCCACGCGATCGACGGGGGCGTAGCGGGCGACGAAGAAGACGAGCCGCTCGGTGACGCTGCCCGGGCTCATGAAGACCTCGAAGACGCGGCGCACGTCGCTCAGGCGACAGCCCAGCTCCTCCTCCGCCTCCCGGCGGATGCAGCTTTCGGGGTCGTCGCCGTCGAGAAGCCCGGCGCAGGCCTCGACGAGATGGCCGGGGTGACCGTTGACATAGGCCGGCAGCCGGAACTGACGCGCGAGCAGAACGGTGCCGCGGCCGGGATCGTAGGGCAGGATGACCGCCCCGTCGCCACGATCGTAGGCCTGGCGCACCTGCGTTTCCCAGGTTCCGTCGCGGCGGCGGTAGTCGAACGTCGTCTTCGTCAGGAGCGCCCAGTCGTCGGACAGGATCTCGACGGAGCGGATGCGGATCGGCGCCCGTTCGCTCACGGCTGCACCTCGGGCACGGCATCGAGCCCGTGGAAGACCGGCCGTCCCGCATCGCGGGCGATGCGCACCATGGCATCCGCTCCCTGCGACCGGCCGCCGATGCGCAGGCAGGCGTCGCAGCGGCGCACCAGCCGCTCCGCCAGGGGGTGGAAGATCTCGTCGAAGATGGCATCGCCGACGGCGCGTGAGCCGGCGAGGTCGATCAGCGGCAGGGCGAGCGCCTCGCCCGTCACCGGCACGTGGCCACGGTGGAAGAGCGCGAGCGCCGCCTCGTTCATGCTGCGCATATTGCGCTCGATGAGCAGGGGATCGTCGCCGGTGCCCGAGCGGTAGGGGCCGGCGACCAGGATGAGCATGGGTTCGACGGGCATGAGGAGACCTCGTGGAGAGAACCTTGAACATGCCCGATCCGGGAGGCCATGCACTCCACATCGGCGAATAGAGGCTATTCACGGGCGTTGCGCCCGGCGGCCGGCGCGGTCTGTGGCCGATGGCGCGGCCGGCACCATGACGCTACCATTGCACCTTCGCCGGATTCTTCATCACCGACAGCTCCGCTTCAGGAGACTTTCCCGATGCCGTGCGTCGACGCGATCGACCTCGGCCTGCCGCCCGCCCTGCGTTCGCTGCTGTGCGACTACGCCCGGGAGCGGCCGACCGCCGGAAGATCGGGCGCCGGTGTCTTCCGCCTCGAGGCGGAAGGGCGCCCTCACCTCTTCCTGAAGACGGATCGGATCGGCCGCTTCGTCCAGGTGCTCGGCGAGCGCGGCACCCCCTGCCCGCGCGTCCTCGCCCAGGAGGTCCACAACGGGCAAAGCTGGCTGCTCATGAGCGCCGTTGCCGGGCGGCATCTCGCAGCCTGCATGGGCTCGACCCGCAGGGCTGCCCCTTCGACCATCGGCTCGACCGCCGCATCACCCTCGCCGGGGCGCGCCTCGAAGCTGGCGTCGTCGACGAGGACGATCTCGACGACGGGCGCAAGGGCCGCACCGCCGCCGAGCTTTATGGCGAGCTCCTCGCGAAACGGCCCCTGGTCGAGACGCTCGTCGTCATGCATGGAGATGCCTATCTCGACAACATTCTGGCAGAGGGCGGCCGCTTCAGCGGCTTCGTCGATTGCGCACGCCTGGGCCTCGCCGACTCTTGCCAGGATCTGGCGCTCGTCCGCCGCAGCATCGGCGGCGAGCTGGGCGAGGAATGGATCAATCCGTTCCTGCGGCGCTATGGATCGACCGCGGCGGACGAGGAGCGCCTGTCGTACGACTGCCTTCTTGATGAATTCTTCTGACCGCCAAGGCCGGCGCGCCGGAGCGAAGGTTCCCGCAGGGCGGGGTTGGCGCCCGCAACGCTCTTGAACGCATGGAGGAACGTCGCATGACGGACGAACTCGTTCTCTACACCAACCCCTGGTCGCGCGGGCGCATCGCCCGCTGGATGCTGGAGGAGGTCGGCCAGCCCTACCGCACCGAGATCCTCGAGTACGGCACGACCATGAAGGCACCCGCCTATCTCGCCATCAACCCGATGGGCAAGGTCCCGGCGCTGCGCCACGGCGACACGATTGTCACCGAGGCGGCAGCCATTTGCGCCTACCTCGCCGATGTCTTTCCCCAGGCCGGCCTCGCTCCCCCGTCGGGCAGCCGCCTGCGCGGGCCCTATTATCGCTGGCTGTTCTTCGGTGCCGGGCCGCTCGAAGCGGCGGCGGTGAACCTGTCGCTCGGCTTCACGG
Organism: Chelatococcus albus; assembly: GCF_030067675.1. Taxonomy (GTDB): domain Bacteria; phylum Pseudomonadota; class Alphaproteobacteria; order Rhizobiales; family Beijerinckiaceae; genus Chelatococcus_A; species Chelatococcus_A albus. Next base: position 186,754 of record NZ_JASJEV010000005.1, read on the forward strand.
TGCCGCTGGAGCGCGAGCGCCAGGTCGGCTACGGCAACATGGCGAATGTGCTGAACGCGATCGAGGGCGCCCTGTCGCAGAGCGACTACATTGCCGGCGACAGGTTCACCGCGGCCGACGTCTATGTCGGCGCGCAGATCGGCTGGGGCATGAGCTTCGGCACGATCGAGAAGCGCGCCGTCTTCGAGCGCTACTGGCAGCGCATCTGCACGCGACCGGCGGCCGTGCGCGCGAAGGAGATCGACGACACGCTCGCAGCGGACCGGCAACCGACGGCCGCCCAGTAGGACGGCCCGTCGGGAAGAGGATCGTCACCCGCCGCGACGACAGCATCGCGGCGGGCCGCAGCCCTCAGTGCACCGGCCCAAGGCTGCCGGCGTGGTGGGTCCAGAAGTGCTCGTTGGGCACAAGGCCGGTGGCGTCGGCGGAGAATTCGGGCTTGATGCGGTCGAGGAAATACATGTTCATTTCGCCCTTGCCCTTGACCGTGACCGATCCGCGCGGCTCCGTCTCGAACCAGGTCCGGACGTGGTTCCAGGTGGCCTCCGAGATGTTGACGCGGCCCGGCACGCCGGCGGCCTCCATCCGCTCCGCCACATTCACCGTATTGCCCCAGACGTCGTAGGTGAACTTGTGCCGACCGACCACGCCGGCGATCGCGGGGCCGGTGTTGATGCCGATGCGCGCCTCCCACAGCGGCAGATGCAGCTTCTCGCGCTGGCGGTTGGTGCGGGCGAGATAGTCCTGCAGGTGGAGCGCCGCGAGACATGCGTCGACGGGGTGGGTGCGGTTGGCCTCCGGCAGGCCGCCGGCCGCCATGAAGGCATCGCCGATCGTCTTCAGCTTTTCGAGACGGAAGCCCGTCACGATCTCGTCGAAGCGGGAAAAATGCTGGTCGAGCTGCTGCACCACGCTCGCGGGCTCCAGGCGCTCGATGAGCTGCGTGAAGCCCTTGAAGTCGCTGAAGACGACGCTCACTGAATCGTAGAAGCGCGGCTGCACGCGCGCGTGCGCCTTCAGCTCGTCGGCGATCGACGGTGGCAGGATGTTGAGGAGCAGGCGCTCGGACTTCTCCTTCTCCGCCTCCGCCATGTCGCGGGCCGAGCGCAGCTCGCGCAGGATCGTCTCGTGCTCCAGCACCTGCCGGCGCAGTTCGAGCTGGGCCACGGTCTGGTGGCACAGCCGCCGCACCGCCTGCTGCTGCTCGAAGCTCAGCTCATGCGGCTCGAAATCGATGACGCAGAGCGTGCCGAGCGCATAGCCTTCGGGCGTGATGAGCGGCATGCCGCAATACATGCGCAGGCCCGGCTCGCCCGCCACCGGCGGCGCGTCCTTGAAGCGCGGGTCCTTTGTCAGGTCCGGGATGTAGACAAGGTCGTTGTTGCAGATCGTGGTGGAGCAGATCGTGACCTCGCGCGGCGCCTCGGTGAAATCAGGCGGCAAGCCGTATTTCGCCTTCAGCCAGTCGCGCGTCTCGTCGATGAGGCCGACGACCGCCACCGGGCACCCGCAGATCTGGGCCGCGAGCTCGGTGATCTCGTCGTAGGCGACCTCGGGCGGCGTGTCGAGGATCTCGTAGCGGCGCAGCGCGGCGAGGCGCTCGGTCTCGTTGGCTGGAACGGGTACCTGCATGATCCCCTCCCTGCCCGACACGGCCGGCGGAGGGGCGTCGCCCGCCGTCGATCGGCCATGTGCATGACGACGGGTATTCTAGTTGCAGGCACGGCCAAAACAAATGCAGCGGCGCGATACCGCTTCACTCCCCCGCGCCGAGGAATCCCTCCAGCCGCGCCCGCGCCTCCTCCGGCCTCACCCAGGCGAATTCGCGCATCTGATGGCGGAACCAGGTGAACTGGCGCTTGGCATAATGGCGCGTGTCGGCCTTGGCGTGGGCCGCCGCCTCGTCGAGGGCAATCTCGCCGGCGATGTGGCGCAGGAGCCAGGGCACGCCGTGGGCCCGCATCACGGGCAGCGCCGGGTCGAGCCGGCGTTGGCCGAGCGCGCCGACCTCAGCGAGCGCACCCGCCGCCATCATCGCATCGAAGCGCCGGTCGATGCGCGCATAGAGGTCCTCCCGCTCCGGCGCGAGGAAGATGCAGGCCATGCGCACCCGCGCGAGCGGTCCAGGCTTCCTGGCGCCGTGAAAGGCCGCGAGCGGCTGGCCTGTTGCGGCGAATACCTCGAGCGCGCGCAGGATGCGCAGCCGGTCCGTCGGTCTGAGCTTGCCCGCCGTCCGCGGATCGCGCGCGGCGAGGTCGGCGTAGAGGAGCGGCGTCTCCCGACCCTCGGCCTCCTCCCGCACGGCGGCGCGCACCGTCTCCGGCACGACTGGAATCTCCGACAGCCCCTCGATGAGCGCCTTGAAATAGAGGCCCGTTCCACCGGTGACGATGGGCAGGCGGCCCTCGGCCCAGGCGGCCGCGATCACCGCGCGCGCATCCGCGAGAAAGCGGCCGACGGAGTAGTTCTCGGCCCCATCCACATGGCCGTAGAGCCGGTGCGGCGCGCGCGCCTCCTCCTCCGGTGTCGGCCGCGCCGTGATGATGGCGAGGTCGCGGTAGACCTGCATGGAATCGGCATTCACGACGATGCCGCCATGCGCCTCGGCGAGGGCGAGCGCGAGAGCGGACTTGCCGGATGCCGTCGGCCCTGCGATGAGGACGGCTCGAACCTTGTCAGTCACGCGCCCTCCCGCCCCGATGCCCGCTGCCCCGCTTCTCGTCGCGACGCTCGTTTCGAATCCGGCCGCGCCCGCCCTCACCGATGCCGTTCTCGCGCGTGCCGCGCAAGCCCTGCCCGGCGCCGGGCCCGTGACCCGTCTCGACGCAGAGATCGCGGCCGACATCGCATTCCGGCCGAAGGACGAGGCTGACGAGCCGCGTGTTCATGCCGAGGCTGTGCGCGCGGCCCTCGACGGCGCGCCCGTCGACGTCATCGTCCAGCCGGCCGCCGGCCGCCGCAAGCGGCTCTTCCTCGCCGACATGGATTCGACCATGATCGGCCAGGAATGTATCGACGAACTCGCCGATTTCGTCGGGCTGAAGGACAAGGTGGCAGCGATCACCGAGCGAGCCATGCGCGGCGAGATCGCCTTCGAGCCTGCCCTGCGCGAGCGCGTGGCGCTGCTCGCCGGGCTGCGGACGAGCGTGATCGAGACGATCATCGCCGAGCGCATCACGCTCACCCCCGGCGGCCGTGCCCTTGTGCGGACGATGCGCGCCAACGGGGCCTACACCTGCCTCGTTTCCGGCGGCTTCACCCTCTTCACCGGCCCGATCTCCCAGACGATCGGCTTTCACGAGCACCGCTCCAACCTCCTCGTCGAGGAGGATGGCCGCCTCGCCGGCCGCGTCGTGGAGCCGATCCTCGGCCGCGAGGCCAAGCTCGCCGCGCTGAAGGAGCTGCGCGCGCGCCTCGGCCTCTCCGGCGAGGCGACGCTCGCCGTCGGCGACGGCGCCAACGACCTCGCCATGCTCGGCGAAGCAGGACTTGGCGTCGCCTTCCACGCCAAGCCCGCAGTCGCGGCCGCCGCCCATGCCCGTGTCGAGCATGCCGATCTCACCGCGCTCCTTTATGCGCAGGGCTACCGTCGCGAGGACTTCGCCGACTGATCGCCGCGGGGGCCCATCCGCATCGCCAAGGGTCGGCCTGACGGCCGCCCTCGCCCACCGACGGATCTGTCGTCAAGCGCCGTCATTCCATGCTGACGGCGACGAAACGAACCTCGCCCTGGGCATTGGCGACGAGGAGCAGCGCCGACTTCTTGCCTTCCTTCTTCAGCGCCTCGAGGCGCTTGGACACGTCGGCCGGCGTGTTCACGGGCTCCTGTCCGACCTCGACGATGAGGTCGCCCGCCTGGATGCGCTTGTCGGCGGCAGCCGAGTTGGGATCGACGCGCGTGACGACGACGCCCTTGAGCCCTTCCTTGATGTTGAAGCGGCGCTTCAGCTCGTCATTCAGGCTGGAAAGCTCCAGACCGAGCGCCGACTTCACCAGCGGCTTCTCCGGCTCGCCGGGGGCCGCGGAAGCCTGCTTCTCGCCGTCCTCCAGGCGGCCGAGCTTCACGGTCTTCGTGAGCTCCTTGCCCTTGCGCACGATGACGACCTCGACCTCCTTGCCCACCGGCAGCGAGGCGACCATGCGCGGCAGGTCGCGCGATTCGCGCACGTCCTTGCCGTCGAACCTGACGATCACGTCGCCGACCTCGAGCCCGGCCGGCTTCGCCGGGCCCTTCTCGTCGATGCCGGCGACGAGCGCGCCGCGCGCGCGGCCGAGGTTGAGCGCCTCGGCGGTGGCATCATCGACGCCCTGGATGCGCACGCCGAGCCAGCCGCGGCGCGTCTCGCCGAATTCGCGCAACTGCTCGATCGTCGGCGCGGCGAGCGACGAGGGCACGGCGAAGCCGATGCCGACGGAACCGCCGGAGGGCGACAGGATGGCGGTGTTGATGCCCACCACCTCGCCGTTCATGTTGAACAGCGGACCGCCGGAATTGCCCTTGTTGATGGCCGCGTCCGTCTGGATGTAGTTGTCGTACGGACCCTGGTCGATGTTGCGGTTGCGCGCCGAGACGATGCCCGCCGACACCGAGCCGCCCAGGCCGAACGGGTTGCCGATGGCGATGACCCAGTCACCGATGCGCAGCTTGTCGGAATCGCCGAACTTCACCGCCTTGAGCGGCTTGTCCGGCTTCACGCGCAGGACAGCGAGGTCGAGCTTCGAATCCTTGCCGATGATCTCGGCCTTCAGCTTCGTGCCATCGTTAAAGATGACGCTGATCTCGTTGGCGTCGCCAATGACGTGATTGTTCGTCACCACGATGCCCGAGGCGTCGATGACGAAGCCTGATCCGAGGGAGTTCGAGCGGCGCTGGCGCGTGCCGTTGTCGCCCTGGCCGCGACGGTTGAAGAACTCTTCGAACAGGTCCTCGAAGGGGGTGCCCGGCGGCAGTTGCGGCAGCGCGCGGTTGCGCGTCTCCACGGTCGTGGAGGCGGAGATGTTCACCACCGCGTCGATCACCTGCTCGCTGAGATCGGCGAGGGACTCGGGCCCGCGCGCCAGCGCTGCGCTGGGAATGCCGGCGGGTGCGGCCAGCGACACGGCGGCCGCGAGCGCGAAGCTGGTAAAGGCGCGCCTCAGTCCCATCGGGACCGCAGGCACGGAAACTGTCCGGGTGACGGCCATGGTCGTCCTCGTTCCTGGCGGCCGCGGCAGGCTGCGCCGCAACCGGGGGTCACGTCGATTGAAGCACGAAATGCGGCGGAACGGCGACGGCGAGATCGTCGCGCGGCTCAAAATCGCGCGGGTCAGAGGAGGCCCGACCCGCGCACGAGCCAGACGATGACGACGCCGGCGATCGCCGAGACGATGCCGACGAGACGCATGCGTTCAACGGGTGCATCGGCAGCTTCCGCCATCGCCCGCTTCGCGGCCGTCGGAAAGGCCGCGAAGATGATGCCCTCGACCGCGAGGAGAAGGCCGAGCGCGGCGAGAAAATCCGTCATACGCCCCTGCCCCCGCCTCGCATCTCGTCACGGCCTCGCCGGTGCGGCAGGTGCGGCCCCCGCCGCAGCGCGCCCGCGCGGATCCGCGAAGAAGCGGAAGAAATCCGTGTCGGGCGCGATGACCAGCCGTGTGTCGCTCGACTTCAGCCCCTGCTCGTAGGCCTGCATCGAGCGGTAGAAGGCGAAGAACTCGGGGTCGCGACCGTAGGCCTCGGCATAGATGCGGTTGCGCTCGGCGTCGCCCTGGCCGCGCGTCTCCTCGGCCTTGCGGTTGGCCTCGGCGAGGACGACGGCCACGTCGCGGTCGGCCCGCGCCCGGATGCCCTGGGCGATCTGCGTGCCCTGGGCACGGATGTCGGCCGCCTCGCGCTGCCGCTCGGTCTGCATGCGCTGATAGACCGCCTGGCTGTTCTGCTGCGGCAGGTCCACCCGACGCAGACGGACGTCGACGACGGCGAGGCCGAGGCCGCCCGCCTGCTCGTTCACGTCGTCGCGGATCTCGCCCATGAGTTTCGCGCGCTCGGTGCGAACGATATCGGTAAAGGTCGCCTCCGCCAGCACGCTGCGCACCGTCGAGTTGACGATGCTGCCGAGGCGCAGGTTGGCGCCGGCGACGTTGTTCACCGCCTGGTAGAAACGCACCGGATCGATGATCTTGTAGCGGGTAAAGGCGTCGACCACGAGGCGCTTCTGGTCGGCGGCGATCACCTCCTGCTCGGGCAGGTCGAGATCGAGGATGCGCTTGTCGACATAGACCACGCTCTCGATCAGCGGCACCTTGAAATAGAGGCCCGGCAGGGCCGCCACCTGGCGCACCGCGCCGAAACGCAGGACGAGGGCCTGCTGCGTCTGCTGGACGACGAACGTCGCGGAATAGAGGAGGACGAGGGCGGCCGCGAGGAGGATCAGGCCGGTCATCTTGAGGACATTGCCGTTCATCGCGCGGCTCCCCCGGTCTGGGCGCCGGCGCCGGGACGGCGTTGCAGCTCGTTGAGCGGCAGGTAGGGCACGACGCCCTGGCCATTGCCCTTCTGGTCGATGATCACCTTGTCCATGCCGCCGAAGACGCGCTCCATCGTCTCGAGGAACATGCGCTGGCGCGTGATGTCGGGCGCCTTGCGATATTCCTCGTAGACCTGGGTGAAGCGCGAGGCCGCGCCTTGCGCCTCGGCCACGGTGCGCTGCTTGTAGGCCTCGGCCTCCTGGATGATCCCGGCCGCCCGGCCGCGCGCCTCCGGCACGACGCGGCTCGCGTAGGTCTCGGCCTCGTTGCGCACCCGGTCCTGGTCCTGGCGCGCCGCCTGCACGTCGCGGAAGGCGTCGATGACCTGAGCCGGCGGGTCGACCTTCTGCAGCTGCACCAGGCGGATCTCGACGCCCGCCCCGTACTGGTTCAGCGTCTCCTGCATGAGCTGCTTGACCTCCGCCTCGATGGCGCCGCGGTCGGTCGTCAGGATCTGCTGGATGTTGCGGCGGCCAACCACCTCGCGCATCGTGCTCTCGGCCACGGCCTTGATGGCGGCATCCGGGTTCTGCAGGTTGAACACGTAGTGCTCCGGCTTGTCCGGGCTCACCTGCCACTGCACCGTGAAGTCGATGTCGACGATATTCTCGTCGCCGGTGAGCATCAGGCTTTCTTCCAGCACGTCGCGCGGCGCGGAGATCCGGCGCGTCGTATCACCCGTGCGCAGGCCGATCTCGATGGTGTTGACCGTCGTGACGCGTGGCTTCAAGACGCTGCCGACCGGATAGGGCAGGTTGTAGCGCAGCCCCTCGGCGGTCTTGCCGACATACCTGCCGAAAATGAGATTGAGGCCGACCTCGTCCGGCCGGACAGTGTAGAATCCGGTCGTCAGCCAGAGGGCGACGGCGGCCAGCCCGATCAGCGCGATGCCGCGCCCGCTCACGGGGCCTCCGGGCAGAATGGTCTTGAGCCGGTCCTGGCTGCGGCGCAGGAGCTCCTCGAGATCCGGCGGCGCACCGCCGCCGCCCTGCGGTCCCGATCCCCACGGCCCGCCGGGCTTCTGGCCCCACGGTCCGCCGCTCTGGTTGCTCCAAGGCATTCGTGCCCTTTCCTCTCGTCGTCGAAGACCCATCGATGATGGGAATTGATCGAGCAGCTCGGTTGATGGGTCGCCCCTCACCCTGCTGTCAAGCGCGCAAGTGGGGAGACGCCGGGTTTTCGTCAACGGCCTGCCGCTGCGTCACGATGCGCCGTCCCCCATCACCGTCTCCGTTCGTAGTCGACGAAGGTAAACGCATGGTCGTCGTCCGGACCCGCGGGGTGCTCCTCGCGCATCGTCTCGCGGAAGGCCTGGCGATCGAAGGCGGGAAAGAACGCGTCGCCCTCCGGCGCCGTGTGCACCAGCGTCAGATGCAGCCGCTCGGCGAGCGGCAGCGCCTGGGCATAGAGGTCCGCCCCGCCCGCCACCATCACGGCATCGGCGCCGAGACGCGCGGCGATCGACCTGCCCCGCGCCGCCGCCTCCTCGAGGGAATGAACCACCGTCACGCCGTCCGCCGTGAAGGCGGGTTCGCGCGTGAGCACGATCGTCTCGCGCCCGGGCAGCGGCTTGCCGATGGACAAGAAGGTCTTGCGCCCCATGAGCACGGGTTTGCCGAGCGTCAGCGTACGGAAGCGGCGAAGGTCCGTGCGCAGGCGCCACAGGAGCCGGTTGTCACGCCCGATGACGCCGTTGTCGGCGATCGCGGCGATGACCACGAGCGGGATCGTCGATGGGGCGGGAGTCGACATAGAATCCGGAAGGAAGAATGCGCGCCGCCTGCACCCGCATCGCGGACGCGCGTCTGACGACGAACAGGAGAAGCAGGTGCGAAGAAGGGCTGCCCCGCGCGGGGCAGCCCTTCCCCTCGAAACCGCGGCGGCCACGTGGCCGCGCCGACGCCCTGTCAGGCGAGGCGCCCCTCGGCGGAGGCGAGGGACCAGGTCACGCGAGCCGACGACCGCGGCGTCAGATAATGAGACACTGGATCACCTCCTTTCGGTTGTTGACGACGGGAGGCATGTTGGGGCGCCGCCGGCAGGAAGTAAAGGCCGCCCGCTCGCCCGGCTTGATTCGCGGCGGCGCAGGCCTTAGGTCCGCGCCTCACGTTCCGCTTCATCCCGTGAGCCGGGGTCCTGCCCGCGCTCCCCACCCCGACCACGACGTTCCGATGACCAAGCTGCCAGCCCCGGTCGCGCGCCGGCGGACCTTCGCCATCATCTCACATCCCGACGCGGGCAAGACGACGCTGACCGAGAAGCTCCTGCTCTTCGGCGGCGCCATCCAGCTCGCCGGCGAGGTGAAGTCGAAGAAGAACCGCATGCAGACGCGCTCCGACTGGATGGGCATCGAGCGCGAGCGCGGCATCTCCGTCGTCACCTCCGTGATGACCTTCGAATATGCCGACTGCGTCTTCAATCTCCTCGACACGCCCGGCCACGAGGACTTCTCGGAGGACACCTACCGCACCCTGAGCGCCGTCGACTCGGCCGTCATGGTGATCGACGCGGCCAAGGGCATCGAGGCGCGCACGCGCAAGCTCTTCGAGGTCTGCCGCCTGCGCGACATCCCGATCGTCACCTTCGTCAACAAGCTCGACCGCGAGAGCCGCGACCCCTTCGACCTCCTCGACGAGATCGAGAAGACGCTGGCCCTCGACACCGCGCCCATGACCTGGCCGATCGGCCGCGGGAGGAGCTTCGCCGGCACCTACGACCTGCGCCGCCCGCAGGTGCGTCGCCTCGATTCGGACGCGGCACCCATCCCCGTCTCCGGCCCTCAGGACGAGGCGATCGCGGCGCTCCTGCCGGCCGAGGAGGTCTCCGCCTGGCGCGATGAGGTCGCGCTCGCGCAGGAGGCGTGCAGGCCCTTCGACCTCGCGAGCTTCCGCGAGGGCCATCTCACCCCCGTCTTCTTCGGCAGCGCCCTGCGCAATTTCGGCGTCCGCGACCTGATCGACGCCATGGCCGAGCTCGCCCCGCCGCCGCGGGCACAGGCGGCAGATGCGCGCACCGTGGAGGCGCACGAGGAGCGGATGACCGGCTTCGTGTTCAAGATCCAGGCGAACATGGACCCGAACCACCGCGACCGCATCGCCTTCATCCGCGTCTGCTCCGGCAGGCTCACGCGCGGCATGAAGGCGAAGCTCGTGCGCACGGGCAAGCCGATGAGCCTCAACACGCCGCAATTCTTCTTCGCGCGCGACCGGGCGCTCGCGGACGAGGCCTTCGCCGGCGATGTCGTCGGCCTGCCCAACCACGGCACGCTGCGCATCGGCGACACGCTGACGGAGGGCGAGGACATCGTCTTCCGCGGCGTGCCGAGCTTTGCGCCGGAGATCCTGCGCCGCATCAAGCTGCAGGACGCCATGAAGGCGAAGAAGCTGCGCGAATCCCTGCAGCAGATGGCGGAGGAAGGAGTCGTCCAGCTCTTCCTGCCGCACGACGGCTCGGGCGCCATCGTGGGCGTCGTCGGTGCGCTCCAGCTCGACGTGCTGGCCGAGCGCCTCCAGGCAGAATACGGCCTGCCCGTCGCCTACGAGCCGACGCGCTTCTCCGTCTGCCGCTGGATCGCGAGCGACGACCGGCTGGAGCGCGACCGGTTCGTCGACGCCAACCTGTCCGCCATCGCCGCGGACCTCGACGGCGATCCGGTCTTCCTCGCCTCGACCGCCTTCTCGCTCAAATACGAGCAGGACCGGTGGCCGGCGATCCGCTTCACCGATGTGAAGGACTACCAGAAGAGCGCAAGGGCGGGGTGAGATCCCCCGCCCCCAGGCGCGCCCCGGGCGGCGGCGGGTGGCGCGGCACCGGCCCGGGCGGCTGACCCGTCAGACGGCCGCCTCCACTTCGCCGGCGAGCCGCGCCAACGCCTCGCCGGTCACGCGACAGACCGTCCACTCGTCCATGAGCACGGCGCCCTGCCTGCGGTAGAAGCCGATCGCCGGCTCGTTCCAATCGAGCACCCACCATTCGAGCCGGCCGAGGCCCTCGGCGACGCAGCGGCGCGCGAGGTGGACGAGCAGCCCCTTGCCGATGCCGTGCGAGCGGAACTCCGGCCGCACGAAGAGATCCTCGAGATAGAGGCCGTGGCGGCCGAGAAAGGTGGAGTAGTTGTAGAACCAGAGGGCGAATCCGGCGGGCCGGCCCTCCCACTCGGCGATGTCGCAGAAGACGCGCGGATTGTCCCCGAAGAGCGAGGCCGCCACCGTCTCCTCCGTCGCCTCCACCTCGTGCAGGAGCTTCTCATACGCGGCGAGGTCGCGGATGAAGGACAGGACGAGGCCGACGTCGGCCGGCACGGCGGGGCGGATGGTGAGCGACATGATCTTCCCGACAGGCGATGGGGAGCGGCACCGAATGCCGTGCGATACCGCGACATTCCCGCGACATTCAAATGAATCGTCGTGAACGAAGCGATCAGCCCCCTGCGAGCCTCACACCGCCACGGGCGCCTTGATCGCCGGATGCGGATCGTAGCCCTCGATGGCGATGTCGTCGTAGGCGAAGTCGAAGAGCGAGCGCACCGCCGGGTTGAGTCTGAGCTGCGGCAGCGGGCGCGGCGCGCGCGTGAGCTGCAGGCGCGCCTGCTCCAGGTGGTTGAGATAGAGGTGGGCGTCGCCGAAGGAATGCACGAAATCCCCCGGCTGCAGGCCGGTCACATGGGCCATCATCTGCGTGAGCAGCGCATAGCTCGCGATGTTGAAGGGCACGCCCAGGAAGACGTCGGCCGAGCGCTGGTAGAGCTGGCAGGAGAGCCGCCCGTCGGCGACGTAGAACTGGAACAGGCAATGGCAGGGGGCGAGCGCCATCCGATCGAGGTCGGCGGGGTTCCAGGCCGAGACGACGAGGCGCCGCGAGTCCGGATTGCGCCTGATCTCCTCCACGACCCAGGCGATCTGGTCGACGGTCCTGCCGTCCGGCCCCTCCCACGAGCGCCACTGCTTGCCGTAGACCGGGCCGAGGTCGCCCTCCTCGTCAGCCCACTCGTCCCAGATCGTGACCCCGTGTTCCCGGAGGTAGCGGACGTTGGTGTCGCCCTTCAGAAACCACAGGAGCTCGTGGACGATGGACTTCAGGTGCAGCTTCTTCGTCGTGACGAGCGGGAACCCTTCGCCGAGGTCGAAGCGCATCTGGTGGCCGAAGACCGAAAGCGTTCCCGTGCCGGTGCGGTCGTGCTTGCGCACGCCCTCGTCGAGGATGCGTTGCAGAAGGTCGAGATAGGCGCGCACCGGCGATTCTCCTTGGCCACCGGCCCGCATTCTAGCCTCCCCGTGGGCGGCAGGGCCACGCTGTGGACGGCCGCCGCGCCCGCAACCGACTCATGGGGAAGATCGCCGCTCCCGTGCAGGACGATCTTCCATCGCGCGCCGAGCCCTCCTATATTCGGACTGCCGTCGCGAGGCGGCTATGGCGATAAACGCGCACCGCAATAAACCCATCGGACCCGGGGGCGGTACCCGGCGCCTCCACCCAAGCGCAGCGCGGCTGCGCTTCGGCGGGGGCGAAATAGGATCGACGAGGGCGTAAAGGGTGGGCTTTCGCTCGGCATGGTTCCGCCGTTATCGGGCCGAACTTATAGTTGCCAACGACAACTATGCTCCGGTCGCCGCGGCTGCGTAATGCAGCTTGAGCAACCGAATTAAAGTCCTGGCGGTTTGCACCGTCAGGCGGGGTTCGGAGGCACCTGGCAACAGAAGCCTCCACTGCTTCCTGCGAGAGCAATCGCCCGCGACAGCGGCCGGCGAGTCAGCAATCGCGAAACATCGTCGCCATCACCAAGCACCGCGCATGCCGAAGGATCTCATCCGCTACGACCTCCACGTCCAGGACGCGCTCAAGGGCGTAGTGCGCAAGGTGCTCGGTGACGCCGCCCGCGACGGTCTGCCGGGCGATCATCATTTCTACGTCTCCTTCCGCACGGAACATCCGGGCGTCCGCATGTCGACACGGCTGCGCGAGAAATATCCGCAGGAGATGACGATCGTTCTCCAGCACCAGTTCTGGGACCTGACGGTCAACGAACACGCCTTCGAGGTCGGCCTGTCCTTCTCCGGCATTCCCGAGCGGCTGCTCGTCCCCTTCGAGGCGATCAGCGGCTTCTTCGACCCCTCCGTGCAGTTCGGGCTGAAGTTCGAGGTCCAGGGCGAGGAGGCGGAGGAGGAGGCCGGAGACGAAGGGGCGCCGGCGCCCGACAAGGCCGCCGCCAGGCCGCGCGGTGCCGCGACGGAGCCGGCAGAGGTCGCGCCGCGCGCGAAGTCCCGACCGGCGGCGACAGCCGCGGATGCGAAATCGGGCACGGCGCCCGCCTCGTCGGACGAGGCCGCGGCCGTCCAGACGCCCGAGGGTGGTGACGGCAAGGGCGCCCAGGTCGTGAGCCTCGACGCCTTCCGCAAGAAGCACTGATCCCCGGCGAGGCCTGCGATTCCGCCGGACGATTCCCGGATATTCGAATCTCTCCAATGTCTTCGCGCGCCCTGCCCTCCGGGCGCGTGAGGGTTTATATGGCGGGTGCCCTGATTGCCGGAGTGCCCGCCGATGACTGCAGCCCATCCCACCCGCACCGAGACTGACAGCTTCGGCCCCATCGCCGTTCCAGCCGACCGCTACTGGGGCGCGCAGACGCAGCGCTCGTTCGAGAACTTCCGCATCGGTACAGAGCGCATGCCGCTGCCCCTCGTGCGGGCGCTGGCGCTGGTGAAGCGTGCGGCGGCCCTCGTCAACAAGGAACTCGGGGAGCTCGACCCCGTCCTCGCCGACGCCATCGCCGCGGCGGCGCAGGAGGTCATGGAAGGCCGCCTCGACGAACACTTCCCCCTCGTCGTCTGGCAGACGGGCTCCGGTACGCAGTCGAACATGAACGTCAACGAGGTCATCGCCAACCGGGCCAACGAGATGCTCGGCACACCCCTCGGCGCCAAGAAGCCGGTGCATCCGAACGACCACGTCAACCGCGGCCAGTCGTCGAACGACAGCTTCCCGACGGCGATGAACATTGCCGCCGCGCGCGAAATCGCCGGCCGCCTGCTGCCGGCCCTGCAGCACCTGCACGACACGCTCGCAGCCAAGGCCCAGGCCTTCCGCGACATCGTGAAGATCGGGCGCACGCACATGCAGGACGCGACGCCGGTCACGCTGGGCCAGGAGTTCTCGGGCTATGCCGCCCAGATCGAGCACGGCATCGCACGCATCAAGCTCGCCCTGCGCGAGCTTCATCCCCTCGCCCAGGGCGGCACGGCGGTCGGTACCGGCCTCAACGCCCATCCGCAGTTCGCCGAGAGGTTCGCCGCCAAGGTGGCAGAGCTCACCGGCCAGCCCTTCACCTCGGCGCGCAACAAGTTCGAGGCACTGGCGAGCCACGACGCCATGGTCTTCGCCCACGGCGCGCTGACGAGCGTGGCGACCGGCCTCTTCAAGATCGCCAACGACATCCGTCTCCTCGGCTCGGGGCCTCGCTCCGGCCTCGGGGAGCTGTCGCTGCCCGAGAACGAGCCCGGCTCCTCCATCATGCCCGGCAAGGTCAATCCGACCCAGGCCGAGGCCATGACCATGGTCTGCGCCCAGGTCGTCGGCAATGATACGACGATCGCCTTCGCCGGCAGCCAGGGCCACCTCGAGCTGAACGTCTTCAAGCCGGTGATCGCCAACGCCTTCCTGCAGTCGGTGCGCCTCCTCGCCGACGCGGCGACGAGCTTCGCCGACCACTGCGTCGCCGGCATCGAGCCGAACCGCGAACGCATCGAGGAGCTGATGCGGCGCTCGTTGATGCTGGTGACGGCGCTTGCCCCCAAGATCGGCTACGATCAGGCGGCAGCAATCGCCAAGGCTGCACACAAGAACGGCACCACCTTGCGCGAAGAGGCCGTGAAATCGGGTGCCGTTACGGAAGTCGAGTTTGACGAAATTGTGAACCCCCGGGACATGCTCGGGCCTCACTGAGCCGATTACCGCGTGCGCGACTGTGGTAAAATAAAACTCTTCTAGGGATGGCGAGAGCGATGGGAGAGATCGTCAATCTGCGACAGGCGCGCAAGGCGAAGGCACGTGCCTCGAAGGAGGCTCAGGCTGAGGAGAATCGTTTGCGCTTCGGGCGACCGAAGGCGGAACGCGCCGCGGCCGAGGCCAATGACACGTTGGCCATGCGTCGGTTGGAGGGACATCGGCTCGTCGGTCCGCCGGAGGAACCGGACAAGAAGCCATGAAGCGCGGTATCGCCAAACGCTCCGTCGTCGTCGCCGGCCACCGCACGAGCGTCTCGCTCGAGGAGCCCTTCTGGGAAGCGTTGAAGTCGATCGCCGCTGAACGAAAACAGTCTCTTGCGGAAGTGGTCGCGTCGATCGACTCGGCGCGGGAGGGCAACAACCTGTCCTCCGCCATCCGCCTGACCGTGCTCGAGCACTATCGCAAGAAGGCGGGGGCTTGAGTTCGCGCGCGAATTCGCACGACGCACGGGGGCACCGTCCGTCGGAAGTGGTCTGTTTGCGTCTCTTGCCGTGAAGCGCTTCGGCCGCGTCGACTGCGGCCTGTTCCGGCCGGTACGGCACCGTTCGGGCACGGCCTGCCGTCGTCTGACGCGGCAATCGTCGGTCAGGGAGCAGAGGGGTTGCGCGGGCCCTGGGGCACCGGGCGGATGTCGAGGGGCGGCGGCAGGCTCGGCAGGGCCAGTCCCCGCTGCGGGGATTGCCGCGGCGCTGACGCCTCCTCCTCGATGATGCTGCGCAGCCGCTCCTGGTCGCGGCGGCGGTTCTCCTCAGGCGCCCGCAGCTCCGTCTCGGCCCGCCGCAGGGCCTCCGCCTCCTCGTTGCGCCGCGCCTCCTCGGCCGCCCGCGCCTCGGCTTCCGCCTTCCGCCGGGCTTCCTCCGCCGCCCGCGTCTCCGCCTCGCGGCGCTCGCGCTCGGCCTTGAGGCGCCTGTTCTGGGCCGCACGCTCCTTGGCGTCCGCCTCGAAGGCCTCGATGCGCTCGAGTTCCCGCACCAGCGAGACGGCGGCAAGACCGTTGGCGAGGGCGCCGACGTCGATGTCCCGCCGCGGCGCCGTCAGCGCTCCCTTCCAGGTGACACCGTACTGGGGCACGGCACCGCTCCAGCCCTTCGGTTGCACCCCGGCCACGACGGTGCCGCGAACATCGAGCTGCAGCGTGCCGAGGTCGATCTGCCCGCTCGCCTGCGCCTGCGCGCTGCCGCTTGCGAGCACCGCCGGCCCGAAGCGCAGGCTGCCGGCGGCGAGGCTCAGCGGCACGACGACGTCGTCGAGGGGCCAGGCCGCCTTGTCGAGCTCCGGCGCCAGGATCTCGCGCACATGGCCCGGGTCTGCTCGCACCGGGTCCTCGCGCACCAACCGCTCGAGCGCCCGCCCGACCGCCGCAGGATCGAGGCGCGGCAGGCCGCCGTCGACGATGCGAAGTTCCCCGCCGCCGGACAGGTTGGCGACGAGGGCGGCGGGGCTCTCCCCCGCCGCGCCGAACTCGATGTGCCCCGTCAGGCGTCCGCGCGCGCCTTCGCCGAAGAGCTGGGCCGCCTCGACGTGCGTGAAGGCCAGCCGCGCCGCGATGGCCGCCTGGATGCCGGAGCGGCGCAGGCTCGCCTCACCCGCGACCGTCCCTCCGCCGTAGCGCCCGTCGACGTCGTGCAGCGTCAGGACGTCGGGCGCAAGGTCGAGCACGAGGCGCGCATCGCCGAGCTCGATCGATTCGGTGAGCGCGAGGCGCCGCGCCGTCAGGGCCAACCGGCCTTCGGCCGGCGGCGGACCTGCCGCGGGAAAGCGAACGGTCGACCACAGCCGCCCCGACGGCACGGGTGCGGCCGGCCCGACGATCAGGCTCGCGAGGTCGGCGAGCGCCAGGCGCTCGAGCGCGACCTCGCCGTCAAGCCGTCCCTCCGGATCGATCGTCACCCGTCCGCCCAACGGCTGGCCGGCGACACGCCCCTCCAGCCGGTCGAGCACGAGCCCGCGCGCGCCCCAGCTCGCCTGGGATACGAGACGGGCCGGCATGCGCGGCGCCAGGCCCGGCAGCGGCCGGGCGAGAACCTGGGTCAGGAGTGAGACGTCGCCCGTCTCCAGCGTCAGGCGCCCCTCGGCGCGCGTGTCCGCATTCGCGATGCGCACCTGCCCGTCGCCGCGCAACACCCCACCGGCGACCTCAACGAGGAGCCGCGCCGGCAGCGCCGCGCGCGAGGCTCCGGCGAGGTCGAGCTGCAGGCGCCCCGGCCCCGTGCCGCGGATGGGCAACGCGTCAATCCCGAGCTGGCGCAGCAGCGTGACGCCGTCGGCCGCAGCAAGCCCGATCGAGAGCCTGACCGCGTCGGGACCCTCGGCGACCCCCTCCGGGGGCAGGCGCCCGCCCGCGCGTACGCTCGTCTCGCCCGCCTTGCCCGCCAGCGTGAAGGTTGCACCGCCTTCTGCCGGGCGCTCGACGCCAAGATCGAGCGCGAGCGGCGCCATGGCAGGCGCGGCGCGCGTCAGAACGTCTCCCGCCGCGGCCGGCAGGAAGCGGCCCAGAAGCGCGGCCAGCCCCTCGGTCCGCGTCGCCTCGATGCGGCCGGAAATGCGGCCGCCACCCCGCCCGAGCGCCCCCGAGGCGGTCACGTTCGCCCCGCCGAGGTCGGTGACCTCGATCCGCTCGACGGCGATTTCCTCTCCGTTCGTGCTGATGCGCGCCTTGATGCGCCCCGTGTTCCCCCTCACCAGATCGGCGAAGCGAACCGCCCGCGCCTCGAGCACGAGACCGAGATCGGCGTCGGCGAGCATCGTCCGTGCGCTGTCAAAATTCGGCAATGCCCCGAGGTCGAACCCGTCGGCCACGAGCTGGGCGTCGAGGCGGGCGCGGCCGTTCTCCTTCGGCGTGCTGTAGCGCACCATCCCGGTGACGCTGGCCTCGCCGGCTGACAGGCGCAGGTTGCGAGCCGCGAGAAGATTCGCCGAGACGGCGACGTCGCCCTGGAGGGCGAGCGCCGGCAGGCGTGCGAGCGATGCGACCAGCGTCTCCGGGGCGCCCATGCGCGCGAGCGCGCGGGCGAACCGCACGGGCGCATCGCTGCGGACGCCGATGCGGCTCACCAGGTCGGGCTCGCCGGACAGGCCGAGCGAGCCTTCGAGCGTCACACTGGTCCCGGCAAGGGTCGCCTTGAGCCGCTCGATCGCAAGGCGGGACCCGGCATCGTGCAGGGCCAGCTCGACGTCGGTGATCTCCTCACCCGCATAGGCGAGGCTTCCCACCGAGAGCATGAGCGAGACCGGCAAAGGCAAGGCGCCGCTCGCCTCGCGCAGGAGCGCCACTGCCCGAGCGAGCCCCGGCCCGCCCACCGCCTCCGACAGGGCTTCGACATCGATGCGACGGGCGCCGAGCGTCAGATCCAGGCCGGGAGCCTCGCCGAAGGTGAGGCTGCCGACCCCGGTGAACTTCACGCCGCGTCCCGGCTCCCCAACCTCGACCTCGACGCTTTCAGCCTTCGCCGCGCGCCCCGCCGTGGCGATCTTGGCTGTGGCGGAGGCGACGAGGGCCGGTTTCTCCGCGCTCGCCGCGCGCAAGGGCGCCGTAAGGGCGACGCGGCCGACGAAGGCCGGCATCCCTGCGCTGTCGTTCAGCACCGGCGCGGAAACGGTGCCGTCGATGTCGATCTGCGGCCTGCCCTCACCGCCGAGGCTCGCCTTGAGCCGCATCCGACGCTCGCCGTCGAGCGCGCCGGTCGAGAGGTGCAGAAGACGTTCCCCGAGCCGCCCGTCGATGCGCCAGGGCCCCGCGAGGGAGGCCGCCTGGACCGTCGCGTCGATGGCCCCCAGACGGCCAACCTCCTCGCCCCCCATGCGGAGGCCGATCTCGCCCCCCTTCACGACCAGCCGCTCGATGGCGACGGTGGAGGGCCGGGGGCCGTTCGTCCCGCTCGGCAGGGGCAGGCCGAGCCCCCCGTCCTCGCTGACGCGCACGGTGAGACGCGGGCGCGTGAGCAGCGCCTCGACCACGCGCACGTCGCCCTGGAGGAGCGGGGTGGCGGCGAGTTCCACCCTCAGCGCCTCCGCCGCCAGGCCGGCCCCGCCAGCCGCCTCGCCGACGGATACGCCGCCAAGGTCGATGACCGGCGCCGGCAGGAAGCGCACGCGGATCGGCCCGCGGACCTCCACCGGCAGGCCGACGGCCGCACTCAGGACCGTCTCCACCTCGGCACGGCGCGCGCCCCAGTCGATGAAGAGCGGAACCGCGAGCGCGGCCGACAGGACCAGGATGACTAAGACAGCGAGAGCGGTCAGAAGGTCGCGCACCGCACCAGGGGCTCATGCAAGGAGAAAACCGCTTCTACTGTAGCGGATTCCGTGGCGCGACCGTGACGGAGAATATGGGCCGGGGCGCTCCCCCAAAGGAGGGGATCGCCCGCGCCCCGCGACGGCGATCGTCAGAGGGCGACGATCTTGCCCGGATTCATGATGTTGAGGGGGTCGATGGCTCGCTTCAGCGTGCGCATGACGTCGAGCGTGGCTGCGCCGTGCTCGGCCTCCAGATACTGCATCTTCTTCTGCCCCACACCGTGCTCGCCCGTGCAGGTACCCTCCATCGCGAGGGCGCGCTTCACCAGGCGGTCGATGAAGGCCTTGCAGCGCTCCACCTCCTCCGGATTGTTCATGTCGACCAGGGGCTGCGTATGGAAATTGCCGTCGCCCACGTGGCCGGCGATGGGCGCGACGAGGCCCGCGGCCTCGATATCGCGCTTTGTCTCGTCCAGGCAGTCGGCGAGACGTGAGATGGGCACGCACACGTCGGTCGCGACTGACTGCACGCCGGGCCGCAGCGCGAGGGCCGCCCAATAGGCGTCGTGCCTGGCCTGCCACAGGCGTGTCCGGTCCTCTGCCTTCGTCGCCCAGTCGAAGGGGCCGCCGCCGAACTCGGCTGCGATCTCGCCGAAGCGCTCCGCCTGTTCCTTGACCCCGGCTTCGGTGCCGTGGAATTCGAGGAAGAGCATCGGCGTCTCGGGCAGGCCGAGCTTCGAATGCAGGTTGACGCCGCGCATCATCACCTCGTCGAGGAGTTCGATGCGCGCCACCGGCAGGCCGCTCTGGATGGTCATGATCACGGCGTCGCAGGCCGCGCGCACCGAGGGGAAGGGGCAGATGCCGGCGGAAACCGCTTCCGGGATGCCCGACAGACGCAGCGTGATCTCGGTGATGATGCCGAGCGTGCCCTCCGAGCCGACGATGAGGCGCGTCAGGTCATAACCGGCAGAGGTCTTCTTCGCCCGGCTCGCCGTCTTCACCACGGAGCCGTCCGGCATGACAACGGTGAGCGCCAGGACGTTGTCCTTCATCGTACCGTAGCGGACGGCATTGGTGCCCGAGGCGCGCGTCGCCGCCATGCCGCCGATGGAGGCGTCGGCGCCGGGATCGATGGGGAAGAACAGGCCCTGGTCGCGCAGGTGCTCATTGAGTTCCTTGCGCGTCACACCGGGTTCGACCACCGCGTCGAGATCCTCCGCGTGCACGGCGATGATGCGCTTCATCTGGCTCGTGTCCACGGAGATGCCGCCGAAAGGGGCGTTGACATGACCCTCGAGCGAGGTACCCGTGCCGAAGGGAATGACCGGCACGCGATGCGCGGCGCAGAGCCTGACGATGTCCGCCACCTCCTCGGTCGTCCGCGGGAAGACGACGGCATCCGGCGGCTGGTTGGGGACCCAGGTCAGCGTATGGCCGTGCTGCCAGCGCACGGCATCGCTCGTCACCACCCGGTTGCCGAAACGCTGCGTGAGACCCTCGATCACCGCGGCGACGGCGCTTTCGGCGGGCCGGGCGAGCGGGCGGGGAGTGGAATTGGTCATCAAGGAACCCCTCGGGCTTAAGTCGGCTGATCTTCTACGTGGCCAGCCGCCGTTCAAGCCCTTCGCGCGCAAGCGGCTGCGCGAATGGCGCATGCCGGCTGAAAGGCAGCAAGGCCGGGGCTCCTTGCGAGCATGAGTTCACCGCGCTGATGCACGGCGGATCACGCGGCGGTGAGTGTCTCCCTCATCCCCATTAGGCTGGCGTTCAGAATTGCGATAGAATGATCAATTGCTGTCGGGTGGCTCCGCCGGAGAGCCCATGAAGTATGGCGTCAACGGTGTGTGAGTGGGAGCGCGCGTTGCTCGACTTGTCGAACGCTCCAGCGTTGTTCTTTGCGCCCTTTGTCTCGTCCACGATGCGGGTGGAACCGCAGTGGGTCGACTATAACGGCCATCTCAACATGGCCTACTACAACGTGCTCTTCGACCGCGCGGTCGACGAGGCTTTCGGTCTGATCGGCCTCGGT
Source organism: Chelatococcus albus (assembly GCF_030067675.1). GTDB lineage: Bacteria > Pseudomonadota > Alphaproteobacteria > Rhizobiales > Beijerinckiaceae > Chelatococcus_A > Chelatococcus_A albus. Next base: position 207,530 of record NZ_JASJEV010000005.1, read on the forward strand.
CCGGACTACACCGAGCAGCGCCGGGCGTCCTTCTTCCTCGCCGAGAGCCACGTGCTCTACCGGCGCGAGCTGCAGGCCAACGCGTTCGTGCGTGTCACGGTGCAGCTCCTCGATTTCGACGAAAGGGGCCTGCACTACTACATGGAGCTGCGGCATGCGGCGGAGGGATGGCTGTCGGCCACATCGGAGAATCTCGCCCTGCACGTGGGCATGGAGGAGCGCAAGGTCACGCCCTTCCCGCCCGACATCCTGTCAAATCTCGCCTTCATGCGGGCCTCGCACACCCGCCTGCCGAGACCCGATGCGCTCGGGCGTGTCATCGGCTTGAAGCGTGACAAGGTCGCGGCCAAGGCGGCTGCCCCCAAGACCACTCCGGAAGAGACCCGCCTCGCCTCCGGCACGCGGCATTGAAGGCTGATCGGCCGCGGCTCAGCAGCCGATCGACCCCGGCGGGCAGGTCGGGCTCGATCTGATCGAGGGCGGAAACTGCTGGTTGCGCTGCTGCTGCTGGCGCAGCTGATCGATCTCGAACTGGAACTGTTGGTTCTGCTGCAAGTTCTGCTGCTGGCGCGACATGGAGCGGTTGAGCTCGTTGATCTGCCGCTCCGAGCGCGTGGTTTCGCCGGGCACCTGGGCCCAGGCGACGGGCGGCAGGGCGACGAGGACGGCGGCACAGACGGCGGACAGGATGGCGGTGCGCATGGCGGGCCTCGTGAGTGGCGGGCATCTCGGCCCACATATGGGGGTGCGTCCCGGGCAGGACAGCGGCCGCGGGGCTCCGCAGCCTGAGCGGACATAGTCGAGCCGGCGTCATCGATGAAGAGCTCGGAGGGCTCGCACCCTCGACGTCGTTCGCCTTTTGGTCCATGGTCCCGCCGATGAATCGTTCGCATACCAGAGGCGGCCCTTCGCCCGACGACCTGTCGCACGAGCCTCGCGCGGGATCCTTGAGTGCGCGCGCCCGCGCCGCCGCGGCGCCGACGGCCGCCTATCTTGCCGGCCTCAACGCCGAGCAGCGCCATGCGGTCGAGACCACGGAGGGCCCGGTGCTCGTGCTCGCCGGCGCCGGCACGGGCAAGACGCGGGTGCTCACCACGCGCATCGCCCATCTCATCGCCACCGGCAGCGCCCGGCCGGGCGAGATCCTTGCCGTGACCTTCACCAACAAGGCGGCGCGGGAGATGAAGGAGCGCGTCGGCATCCTTCTCGGCGGTATTGCCGAGGGCATGCCCTGGCTCGGCACCTTCCATGCCATCGGCACCAAGATCCTGCGCCGGCATGCGGAGCTCGTCGGCCTGAAGTCCGATTTCACCATCCTCGACACCGACGACCAGATCCGCCTCATGAAGCAGGTGATCCAGGCCGAGGGCGTGGATGAGAAGCGCTGGCCGGCACGCCAGCTCGCGGGCTTTATCGACGGCTGGAAGAACCGCGCGCTCGCGCCCGCGCAGGTGCCGGCCGGCGAGGCGGCCGCCTTCGCGGGCGGGCGCGGCGCCGCGCTCTACGCCCTCTACCAGGAGCGGCTGAAGATCCTCAACGCGGCGGATTTCGGCGACCTGCTCGTCGAAAGCATCCGCCTGTTCCGGGAGAACCCGGAGATCCTGGCGCAGTACCAGAGCCGCTTCCGCTACATGCTGGTCGACGAGTATCAGGATACGAACGTCGCCCAGTATCTGTGGCTCAGGCTCCTCGCCCAGGCCCGGCGCAACCTCTGCTGCGTCGGCGACGACGACCAGTCGATCTACGGTTGGCGCGGCGCCGAGGTCGACAACATCCTGCGCTTCGAGCACGACTTTCCCGGCGCCGTCGTCGTGCGGCTCGAGCGCAACTACCGCTCCACCGCCCACATCCTCGCCGCGGCCTCCCATCTCATCGCCCACAACGAGGGGCGCCTCGGCAAGACGCTGCGCACGGAGGACGAGCCGGGCGAGAAGGTGACCATCACCGGCGCCTGGGATTCGGAGGAAGAGGCCCGCCTCGTCGGCGAGGAGATCGAGGCCCTGCAGGCGAAGGGCCATCCGCTCTCCGAAATCGCCATCCTCGTGCGCATCTCCGCCCAGATGCGCGAGGTGGAGGACCGCTTCGTCCAGCTCGGCCTGCCCTATCGCGTCATCGGCGGCCCGCGCTTCTACGAGCGCCTGGAGATCCGCGATGCGCTCGCCTATCTGCGCGCCACCGTCTCCCCCGCCGACGACCTCGCCTTCGAGCGCATCGTCAACACGCCGAAGCGTGGCCTCGGCGACGCCACGATCCAGGCCCTCCACGCCCACGCGCGCGCGGCCGGCATCCCGCTCATGCAGGCGGCGCGCCTCGTCGTCGAGACGGAGGAGCTGAAGCCCAAGCCCCGTGGCGCCCTGCGCGACCTGCTCACCGCCTTCGCACGCTGGTCGTCGCTTCTGGAGACGATGCCGCACACGGAGCTCGCCGAAACCGTCCTGGAGGAATCGGGCTACACCGAGATGTGGCAGCGGGACCGCTCGGCCGAGGCCGCCGGCCGACTCGAAAACCTAAAGGAGCTCATCCGCTCGCTCGAGGAGTTTCCCGACCTGCCGAGCTTTCTCGAGCATGTCTCGCTCGTCATGGACGCGGTGGAGAACGAGACGGACGACCGCGTGAGCATCATGACGCTGCACGCGGCCAAGGGGCTCGAATTCGACACCGTCTTCCTGCCCGGCTGGGAGGAAGGGCTCTTTCCCAACCAGCGCGCCCTCGACGAGAACGGCCGCGCCGGCCTCGAGGAGGAGCGCCGCCTCGCCCATGTCGGCATCACCCGCGCAAGGCGCCGCGCCAAGATCTATTTCGCCTCGAACCGCCGCATCCACGGGCTGTGGCAGTCCACCATCCCCTCGCGCTTCATCGACGAGCTGCCGGAGGCGAGCGTGGAGGTGACCGAGGCGCCGGCGGCCTATACCTACGGCGGCTACGGCCGCAGCCGCTTCGACGTGATGGAGCCCTTCGGCTCCTCCTATCGCACGCCGGGCTGGCAGCGGGCGCAGGCGCACCAGCGCGCACAAGGCGGGCGCGGCCTCATCGGCGCGGGCGGAGGCGGCGGCTTTGCCGCCGGCCGGGGAGGCCATGCCGGCTTCGATGACGCCAGAGAGGAAGGTTTCGGCCAGCGCGGCCGCAGCCAGGATCCGCGCCGTCCGCCCACGCTCATCGAGGGCGAGCTCGTGGCGAAGTCAACCGGCACCTCCTCCGCCTTCGCCGAGGGTGACCGCATCTTCCACCTGAAGTTCGGCCCCGGCACGGTGGCCGACGTCGACGGCAACAAGCTCACCGTCGACTTCGACAAGGCCGGCCGCAAGATGGTGCTCGACAGCTTCGTGCAGCGGTCCAGCAGCTAGTTTCGCCAGCGAAACGACAGCCGCATCTCGCTGATATTGCGTGTGAGACCCTGTGAATTCGGGGGATCGAGGGGGCACATGTGCGCAGCCCGGACGGCAGCGGTGGTGCAAGATCAATGGGTGCAGATGTTTCGTCGGAGCACCCCATGCTCATCAACAGTCGCGACATCATTCAGCGTCTCGAACGCGACGGCTTCGTGCAGAAGAGCACCAAGGGCTCTCACTGCAAATTCTGGAGCCCTGTCACAAAGCGTGTTGTCATCGTCCCGCATCCGCGCAAAGATCTTCCGCTCGGCACGGTAAGCGCCATATACAAGGCTGCCGGATGGCCGTTCGAGCGTTGAGCAAGCGATGACGCACTATATTGCCCTGATCCACAAGGATGCGGCGTCGAGCTACGGCGTGTCGTTTCCCGACGTGCCGGGCGTGTTCGCGGCTGCCGACACGCTCGATGCGGCGATCGTCGAGGCGCAGGAGGCCTTGTCCTTCGCCGCTTCGGACTGGCGGGAACTGACCGGCGAACCATTCCCCGGCCCGCGGACGCTGGATGACCTGCGCCTCGATCCCGCCTTTCTCGACGGTGTGGCCGATGCGGTCATCGCGGCGATCCCGCTGCACACCCCCGTCCCGGCGGCGGCGTAGCAACGCCACCGGCCGCGCGCTCGGCCGGCGATGCTGCAATCGGTCGTCGCTTGCGATCGAGCGTCGGAGGTGACACCGCCGCCAATGTGTGGTCATTGCACGCACGGCGCCACAGCCGGCGGAACAGGATGACCGGACGGACGATGCTCGAAGGCCTGCCTCCCCACAAGCCGACCCACGTCATGCGCTTCGCCACGGACGGTGCGTCGGCGCGCGCCATGACGGACATCCTCGGCGAGGTGTTCGACCCGGCCGAGACGGCGGTCGCCTCCTTCGAGATCACGGACGCGGAATGGGTCGTCGAGGCCTATTTCTCGCGCCAGCCAGACCATGCCGCCATCCGGGAGCTGGTGCGGCCCATCATCGGGGCGGCGGCCGACGACCTCGTCTTCGACGCCATCGGCGCGCAGGATTGGGTGAAGGCGAGCCTCGAGGGCCTGAAGCCCGTGCGTGCACACCGTTTCCTCGTGCACGGCAGCCACGATCGGCCGGCGGTGCGCGTGAACGACGTGGCCATCGAGATCGACGCGGCGCTCGCCTTCGGCACGGGCCACCACGGCACGACGAGAGGATGCCTCATCGCCTTCGCCGAGATCCTGAAGCGGCGACGGCCGCGCCACGTGCTCGACATCGGCACGGGCACGGGCATTCTCGCCCTCGCCGCCGCCAAGACGCTGCGCCGGCCGGTGGTGGCCGGCGACATCGACCCGGTGGCCGTCGAGGTCGCACGCGCCAACGCGAGACTGAACCGCGTCGGCGACCTCGTCCGGCTCTACGCGGCGCCGGGCGTGCGCCACGCGCTGGCGGCACGCCCGCGCCGGTTCGATCTCGTATTCGCGAATATCCTGGCCCGGCCGCTGCAGCGTCTGGCGCCGTCGATCGCAGCTGTCCTCGCGCCGCAGGGCACGCTCGTCCTGTCGGGCCTGCTGCCCCGGGACGTGCCCGGCGTCCTCTCGGCCTATGCCGCGCAGGGCCTGAGGCTCGAGCGCCGCGCGGAGCTCGACGGCTGGGCGACGCTCGTCATGAAACGGGGCGGAGCATCGCCCCGCCCCGCCCAACGCTGAAGCGCGTAACCGTTCAGCACTCCACGAAGGGGTAGCGCCTGCGCATCTCGCGGCGCAGGGCGCGGGCTTCGAGGATCACCTCCTGTGTGGCGACCAGAAAGCGCTGCACGGCGCGGAAAATGGTGAGGAAGATCATCGGTCCCTCCTGTCGCCGGCGGGTGAAGCCGGCCCGTCAGCCCTTGAAGGGCAGCACATCCGCCGTGCCGAGATTGAGCTCGGCAAGTCCCGCGTCCTTCAGCGTCGGGCCGAAGTGAGCGCGGTGGCGGCGAATCTCGCGCTCGGCGGCGCGCATGCGCGACTCGACCAGCGCGTTGACGAAGCGGGCGAGAAGGCCCGGCCGCGTGTCGACGGCCGGGGCGGCAAGACCGATTTCGGTGCTGCTGACGTAGGCCATGGCAGAAACTCCATCATCGAGGACGGCTACCGGTCCCATCCGGCGTCCTGATGCGACTAAGGTATGATTTGTTGCACATGCGAAGAAGATAGGTCAGCGCATATGACCTATGACGGGAATGCACGGCTAAATCTTTCATGATTAAAAGATCTGCACATGATGCATGCGCGAAGGGCAAGGCGCCGAAACGGCGGGCGATTGCCCGCAGGCCCCGCTTGACACCGCTCCACCACATTCGCGCAGGCCGCGTCATGGCCGCCGGCCGGTCCCGGCCGGCTCCCTGTGCGCCGAGAGCGGATGACGCACGTTTGGTGTTTCCAGGCGACGGCAATCCGATCTAGCGTGCCGGCATCATCTTCGAGCAGGCGAGTGTCATGCCGCAGAGTCAGTTCCAGTCCTTTGACGACGGCGCCGATCCGAGCCTCGGCCCGGCCCGCCTCGCCCTTCTGCGCGGCGAGCTCGCGCGCCGCGGCCTCGACGGCTTCGTCGTGCCGCGCGCCGACGAGCACCAGGGCGAGTACGTGCCGAAGAACGCTGAACGGCTCGCCTGGCTGACCGGCTTCACCGGCTCGGCCGGCACCGCTGTGGTGTTGCGGGACAGGGCGGCCGTCGTCGTCGACGGCCGCTACACACTGCAGGTCCGCGAGCAGATCGATACGAGGGCCTTCACCCCCGTCGATCTCGCCGAGACGACACCCGAGGCCTGGATCGAGGGGAACCTGCCGGAGGGCGCCACCCTCGCCTATGACCCCTGGCTGCACACGGCTGACGGGGTGAAGCGGCTCGAGAAGGCGGTTGCCGCCGCCGGCGGCCGGCTCGTGCCGGTCGACGGCAACCCGCTCGATGCGGTCTGGAACGACCGCCCGCCGGCTCCGCAGGCCCCGGTGAGGCCCCATCCCCTCGCCTTCGCCGGCGAGGCGAGCGAGGCGAAGCTCACCCGTGTTCGCGAGGCGCTCGCCAAGGCGCGCTGCGACGCGCTTGTCGTCAGCGATCCGCATAACCTCGCCTGGCTGTTCAATCTGCGCGGCAGCGACGTGGCGCACACGCCGCTGCCGCTCGGCTATGCGCTCGTCCCACGCGACGGCCAGGCGACCTTGTTCCTCGATCCCGCCAAGGTCGGCGACGAGGTGCGCAGCCTGCTGGCACCCGTGGCGCGCTTTGCCGCTCCGGCCGAACTCGGGCCTGCGCTGCAGGCGCTCGCCAAGACGGGGGCGCGTGTGCGCCTCGATGCCGCGACCGCCGGCTACGCCCTGAGCCGCCTCGTGGAGGCCGCCGGGGGCAAGGTCGATGTCGGTCCGGACCCGATCACGCTGATGAAGGCGGTCAAGAATCGCACGGAGAGGGAGGGGGCGCGCGCCGCCCACCGCCGCGATGCGGTCGCCATGGCACGTTTCCTCGCCTGGTTCGCGGCCGAAGCACCCTCCGGCCGGCTCACGGAGATCGACGCCGTCGAGATGCTGGAGGACGCCCGTCGCCAGACCAACGCGCTCCTCGACCTGTCATTCCCCTCGATCTCCGGGGCGGGGCCGAACGCGGCGCTGCCGCATTACCACGTGACGCGGCGGAGCAACCGCCGCATCGAGCCCGGCATCTTCCTCATCGATTCCGGGGCGCAGTATCAGGACGGCACCACCGACATCACCCGCACGCTCGCCGTCGGCGCCGTATCCGCCGAGATGCGTGACCGCTTCACCCGCGTGCTGCGCGGCCATATCGCCATCGCCACCGCCGTCTTTCCCAAGGGCACGTCGGGTGCCCAGATCGACGCCTTCGCACGCCGCCCGCTGTGGGAGGCGGGCCTCGATTTCGACCACGGCACCGGCCACGGCGTCGGCTCGTTCCTCTCCGTGCACGAGGGGCCGCAGCGCATCTCCAAGCTCGGCACCACGCCGCTCGAGGCCGGCATGATCCTGTCGAACGAGCCTGGCTACTACAAACAGGGCGCCTACGGCATCCGCATCGAGAACCTGATCGTCGTCGAGCCGCGCGACATCCCGCAGGCCGAGCGGCAGATGCTCGGCTTCGAGACGATCACGCTCGCCCCCATCGACCTTGCCCTCGTCGAGCCCCGCCTGATGACGGCCGAGGAAATCGCCTGGCTGAACGACTATCACGCCCGCGTGCGCGAGACCCTTGCGCCGCAGGTTGACGAGGCGACGCGCGACTGGCTTGTCGAGGCGACACGGGCGATCGGGGCGTGACTGACCCGCGCCCGGCGGGCAGCCGTCAGCCGCCGGCGAGCGTGCGGAAGGCGAGGACCGAGGCCACGCCCACCGCTGTCACCGGCAGGAGCGACAGGCGCGTCGCGGCAAGCGCGGTGACCGCGGCGGCGGCCGTCTCCGGCCAGCCGGTGGCGAGCGCAGTCGGCGCCACGACGGCAAAGAGCACGGCCGGCGGAATGGCGTCGAAGGCCGCCTTGGCGCGTCCGCGCAGAACCAGCCTGTCGGCCAGAAACAGGCCGGCGATGCGCGTGAGATAGGTCACCGCCGACATCGCGAGGATGGCGGCGAGAGTCACGGGGTCGACGGTCATGCCGCATCCTTTCCGTCGGCCGGGTCGGGATCAGCGGCGAAATAGGCCGCGGCAATGCCCGCGGTGGCGCCTGCGGCCACGTGCCAGGGCGCGCCGGCGGTAACCTCGACGAGCGCGGAGGCCGCCCCGCTCGCGGCGATCGTCCAGGCGGTCACACGGCCGCGCCAGAAGGCGGCCACAAGGCCGATGAACAGCGCCGTGAAGGCGAAATCGGCGCCGAGCTGCTTCGGATCGCCCAGGAGCGGACCGAGGATCGAGCCCGTCACCGTCGAGCCGACCCAGGCGATCGGCAACAGCGCCGCCATGACGAACCAGTAGGTCGCCGAGATCGGCTGCGTCAGCGCCCGGCGCTCGGCGAGCGCCCAGGATTCGTCGGTGAGGAAGTAGAAGGCGGCATAGAGTCGCCAGCCGCGGAAGGCGCGCATCTTCGGCCTCAGCGACACCCCCATCAGCACGTGGCGCGCATTGATGAGCAGCGTCGAGAAGACGAGGGCGGCGATCGGCGCGGGCGTCGTCCACAGGCCGATGGCAGCAAATTCCGCGCCGCCCGCGAAGACGAGGCTCGACATCAGCATGACCTCGGCCGGCGCGAGCCCCTTCGCCCGGCACAGCGTGCCGAAGAGGAGGCCGATGGGCACCGCCGCGACCATCACCGGCGCCATGTCGCGCACGCCGGCACGCGCCTCCGCCCACACCGAGGCGGGCCTGACAGGATAGGGAGCGTTCATGGCAAGAAGGCCTGGCGGAAGGCGCCGGGCGTCACGCCGAGGCGTGCCTTGAAGGCGCGGGTGAGATGGGCCTGGTCGCAGAAGCCGACGGCCGACGCGACCGCCGCCACGGTCTCACCGCGCTTCAGCCGGCAGCGCGCCGCAATGACACGCCTGTCGACGAGGAAGGCGTGGGGCGTGAGCCCCATTTCGCGCCGGAAGGCGCGGATGAGATGGTGGCGGGACAGGCGCGCCTCGCGCGCGAGCTCGTCGAGCGTCAGATCGTCAGCGTAGCGCTCGCACAGGAGGTCCCGCACGCGGGCCACTGCGCGCGCCTCGCGCCCCGTCTCCTCCGGCGTCAGCACCGCATGCCGCACGAGGCAATGCGCGTAGAAGCGGTAGAGCTGCTCGTCGGCCGCGAGCGCGTCGCCCCCCGCCTCGATCGCCCGATGGGCCAAGGTGAAGAGCGCGACGCCCTGGGGATCGCACACCTGCGGCCGCGGGAAGAACGGCGTGCCGACATGGGGATTGCCGGTCACCTCGACGGCGATGCGCCGGATCAGCGCGATGCTCGGATAGGTCATGCGGTAGCTGTAGCCCTCGCCGTAGGGCGCGCCATCGTGCACGTCGTGCGGATTGTTGAAGACGACGTCTCCCGCCCCTGCATAGTGCCGCGCCCCGCGGGAGTTCCAGGTCTCGCAGCCGGCGAGGATGCCGCCGACGGCATAGGTGTCGTGCGTGTGCGGTGCATAGCGGTGGCTGCGGAAAGTGGCTGTCAGGCATTCGAGGCCATCGAAGCGCTCGGCCACGAAGAAGCGCGCCCGTTCGTTGCCGACGAGCCCCGTCATGCACGTGGCCTCCGCCTGGGTAATCGCGTTCATGACACGACTGTAGACCCGAATCGCCGGTCCCTGTCTTGAACAAAAGTGATGCGCCTTCGCGCGAGGCGACGTGCGCACCGATGCAGCCTCGCCCGCGCGTCCGGCACGAGACGCCCGGCCGCTCCGACCCGGCCGCTCTGCGGGCAGCCAATCCGTTCACGGGCAGTGGCATCAAAAAGGTATTTGACTGATCCGAAAGAGGATCGTTCAATCACCGGTCTTCAACCGCCTGTCATGGAAGCGCGCTTCAAGTCGCGCGGCTCAACCGGGGAACGTCACCCATGCGCCTGAAAACCGCCGCCGCAGCTCTCGCCATCGCCTTCGCGCCGTCGCTTGCCCTGGCCTTCGATGCAGGCCAGGCCGCCCGCATCAGGACGCTCGTCGACACCGGCATGCAGTACTACTGGTCCGGCGGCGACGTGAAGAAGGCGGAGGCCGAGGTCTTCAAGGGCATCACCCTGCACGGCCGCTATGACGTGGTGGAGAAGGCCTTCGCCGAGGCCGCGGCACTCGCCCCCGAGCGGCTCGACTTCCGCTACGCGGTGGCCTCCACCCAGATCATCCAGAAGAAGACCAGGGAAGCCCGCGCCACTTACCGCGACATCCTCGCCCGCGATCCCCGTGCCTTCGACGCACAGGCCTGGCTCGCCGCCCTCGCCCGCGTCGAGGCGGATGCGGACGATGCCGCCCTCGCCGACCTCGCCATGGCCGGGCTCGACCGCGCCCGCGCCGAGGCCTACCGCGCCCGCTTCGCGCGCGTCGAGCAGATCCTGGCGGAACGTCCCAATCTCGACGTGCCGGCGTTGCCCGGCCGCGTCACCATCGTCGTGCTCGGCTATGCGCTCGCCAAGGACGGCACGGCGCAGAACCCGCTCCTCGATCGCCTCGAAGTCGCCCTGAAGGCGGCGGCAGCCAATCCGGCCGCGCGCATCATGGTGACGGGCGGCCAGCCGCAGGCCGGCGTCACCGAGGGCGACGTCATGACCAAGTGGCTCGTCGACAAGGGCGTGGACCGCGACCGCATCCTCATCGAGGACAAGTCGAAGGACACGGTCGGCAACGTGCTCAACGTCGCCAACCTCCTGAAGCGCCACACCACCGACAGCATCGTCCTCGTGACGAGCGCAAGCCACATGCGCCGCGCCCGCACGCTCATCGAAGATGCGCTGAGGCAGTACGACATTGCGGCCCCCGTGCTGCCCGTCGCGGCGCTCGACTTCCCCTCCGTCGAGGAGGCGGCCAGGGTGACGAAGGACGAGCGGCTTGTCGTCTACCGCGACCTCATGCGCGTCTCCGGCCTGTGGGCCTATCCCGGCCTGCAGCAGTAGTGGCGGCGTGGCGGCGCCTCACCGCTCGCCGACGAGTTCGAACCAGCCGTCCTCGTCGATGACCCGGACGCCGAACTCGGTTGCCTTGGCGAGCTTGGAGCCGGCGCCGGGGCCGGCGACGACGAGGTCGGTCTTCTTCGACACCGAACCCGCCACCTTGGCGCCGAGGCGCTCGGCCATGGCCTTCGCCTCATCGCGCGACATGCGCTCGAGCGAGCCGGTGAAGACCACGGTCTTGCCGGCGACCGGGCTCTCCGTGGCCACGGCCGCGACGGCCTCGGGCGTCACCTCGCGCAGGAGGGCGTCGAGCGTTTCCTCGTTGTGCGGCTCGGCGAAGAACTCGACGATCGCCTCCGCCACGATCTCGCCGATGCCCTCGATGGCGTTGAGCTCGGCCCAGGCGTCGCTCCTGTGGTCGACCGCGGCCCGCATCCCCTCGCGCAGGGCTTCGAAGCTGCCGTAGTGACGCGCGAGAAGCTTCGCCGTCGTCTCGCCGACGTGACGGATGCCGAGTGCGAAGATGAAGCGGTTGAGCGGCACACGCCGGCGCGCCTCGATGGCGGCGAAGAGATTGCGCACGCTCGTCTCGCCGAAGCCCTCGCGGTTCTTCAGCTTCTGGAACTCGCTCGCCTCGTCGCGCGCCTGCAGGGTGAAGATATCCTGCGGGCTGCGCACGAGACCCTCGGCGAAGAAATATTCGATCTGCTTGTCGCCGAGCCCGTCGATGTCGAGGGCGTCGCGCGAGACGAAGTGTTTCAGCCGCTCGACCGCCTGGGCCGGACAGGTGAGGCCGCCCGTGCAGCGGCGCACCACATCCTCCTTGCCGGTGCGGGGATTGACCTCGCGCACCGCGTGGCTGCCGCACACGGGACAGACGGTCGGGAAGACGTAGGGCTGAGCGTCCGCCGGGCGCCGCTCCGGCACGATGCCGAGCACCTGGGGAATGACGTCGCCCGCCCGCTGCACGATGACCGTGTCGCTGATGCGCACGTCCTTGCGCGCGATCTCGTCCTCGTTGTGCAGGGTGGCGTTGGCGACGACCACGCCGCCCACCGTCACGGGCTTGAGCTTGGCGACCGGCGTCAGCGCACCGGTGCGCCCGACCTGGATCTCGATATCGAGGAGTTCGGTCGTCGCCTTCTCGGCCGGGAACTTGTGGGCGATGGCCCAGCGCGGCGAGCGCGACACGAAGCCGAGGCGGCTTTGCAGGGCGAGGGAGTTGACCTTGTAGACCACCCCGTCGATGTCGTAGCCGAGATTTGCGCGTTCGGCCTCGATGGCGCGGTAGTGCGCCATGAGCTCGTCGATGCCCGTGCAGACCCTCATCAGCGGGTTGGTCGGCAGGCCCCAGCGTGCGAAGGCCTCGATGACGCCCATCTGCGTCTCCGCCGGCAGATCCGAGCGGTCGCCCCAGGCATAGGCGAAGAAGGCGAGCGGGCGGGAGGCCGTGATCGAGGGATCGAGCTGGCGCAGGGAGCCTGCCGCCGCATTGCGCGGATTGGCGAAGACAGGCTTGCCCGCGGCCGCCTGCCGCTCGTTGAGCGCGGCGAAATCGGCATGGCGCATGTAGACCTCGCCACGCACCTCCATCACGGAGGGCACGTCGTCGCCTGCGAGCCGCTGCGGGATCGGCGCCACGGTGCGGGCATTGGCGGTCACATCCTCGCCCTCCTCGCCGTCGCCGCGCGTCGCGGCCGTGACGAGGAGCCCGTTCTCGTAGCGCAGGCTGATGGACAGGCCGTCGATCTTCGGCTCCGCCGTGAAGGCGATCGGCTCGGCGTCGCTCAGGCCGAGGAAGCGACGGATGCGGGCCACGAATTCCGCCACGTCCTCCTCGGCGAAGGCGTTGGCGAGCGAGAGCATCGGCACGCGGTGGCGCACCTTGGCGAATTTCTCCGAGGGTCTGGCACCGACCTTGGCGGTCAGGCTCTCGGGCGTTCTGAGCGCCGGAAAACGCGCCTCGATCGCCTCGTAGCGCCGGCGCAGGGCATCGTATTCGGCGTCCGAGACGACCGGCGCATCCTCCTGGAAGTAGTGCCGGTCGTGCTCGGCGATCTCTTCCGCCAGCGCCGCATATTCGCGCCTGGCTTCGCGCGGCGTCAGCACCTCGACGGCGACGGAGCGGAGATTGGAGGTCGTCATGGGCGCCCTGCGTTGCATTCATCATCCCGCGCCGGACGGGCAGGCGTGAAATCGGGGATCGACTCGGGCCGGAGAATAGCGCGCCGGGCGCCCGGCTTCGACAGGAGGCGGGATCTGCCGGAGGCTTATCCCGCCGCCTGCAGGAGCCTGGCGGCGGCCGCCCTCGCCTCTTCCGTGATGGTCGCGCCGGCAAGCATGCGGGCGATCTCCTCGCGGCGCATCTCGGACTGGAGCGGCGTGACGCGCGTCGCCACGCGGTTGCCCGCGGTCGATTCCTTGGCGATGAGGAAATGACTGCCTGCCCGCGCCGCGACCTGCGGTGCGTGCGTCACCGCCATCACCTGCACGCGCCCCGCAAGGCGCGCCAGTCTCAGGCCGATGGCATCGGCCACAGCGCCGCCGACACCCGTGTCGATCTCGTCGAAGACGAGCGTCGGGGCCGACCCCTTGTCGGCGAGCACCACCTTGAGCGCCAGCATGAAGCGCGAAAGCTCGCCTCCCGATGCCACCTTCATCAGCGCCCCCGGCCGCGTGCCCGGATTGGTCTGCACCCAGAACTCGACGCGGTCGAAGCCCTCGGGCGCGCGGGCGGTCTTATCGACATCGATCTGGGTGATGAAACGGGCGCGTTCGAGCTTCAGCGGCGGCAGTTCCGCATTCACCGCCGCATCGAGCGCCGCAGCTGCCGCCAGCCTCCCCTCGCTCAAGCGCGCCGCCGCAGCGACGTAAGTCGCTTCCGCCTCGTCCACCGCAGCGGCAAGGGCCGCAAGCCGCTCCTCGCCTGCATCGAGGGCGGCGAGATCGGCGGCGAAACGCTCGCGCAGCGCCGCGAGATCGTCCGCCGCCACGTCGAACTTGCGTGCGGCGGCCCGCAGGGCGAAGAGCCGTTCCTCGACCCGCTCCAGTTCACGTGGATCATAGGCCGCGTCGCGCAGCGCCTCCTCCAGCACCGCGCGCGCCTCGTCGAGGGCCACGAGCGCCGCGTCGAGCGCCTTGATACTCGGCTCGACGAGGGATGGCGCCTGCGCCGCGCGCCGTTCCAGCCGGCGCACGGCCGCCGACAGCACCGGCACCGGCGAAGCCTGGCCGCCAACGGTGTCGAAGGCTTCCGCCAGCTCCTTCGCCACCTTCTCGGCCTGCATCATGATCTGCCGGCGTTCGGCGAGCGTCTCCTCCTCGCCCGGCTCGGGGGCGAGCTTCACGAGCTCGTCGACTGCATGGCGGAGGAAATCCGCCTCCTTGCGCGCCGCCGCCACGCGCGCCTCATGGGCGGCGCGGGCGGCGCGCGCCTCTGCGAGCCGTGCCTGGGCCTCGGCCACCGCCCGCGCCTCGGCCTCGAGCCCGCCGAAGGCGTCGAGGATCGCCCGATGTGAGGCGGCATCCACCAGCGCCCGATCGTCGTGCTGGCCGTGGATCTCGACGAGCGTCCCGCCGATCGCCTTCAGCGCCTGCACGCTCACCGGCTGGTCGTTGACGAAGGCGCGCGTGCGTCCGTCCGCATGCTGCACGCGCCGCAGGATGAGTTCGCCGTCGACGGGGATGTCGTAGGCCGCGGCCGCACGCCAGGCCGGATGGTCGCGGCCGACGTCGAAGACGGCAGTGATCTGGCCCTGCGCCTCGCCGTGGCGCACGAGCGAACCGTCACCGCGCCCGCCGAGTGCGAGCGCAAAGGCGTCGAGGAGGATGGACTTGCCGGCGCCGGTCTCGCCGGTGAGCACGCACAATCCGCGATCGAAACTCAGATCGAGGCGATCGATGAGGACGATGTCGCGGATCGCGAGCTGGACGAGCATGCCGCCCCCGGCGAGAGGAGAATGGCGTCAGCCTCCGAGCCCGACGGCGCGCGTGAAGCCGCGGAACTGCCGGCTGATCCAGGAGCCCGTATCCTCGCGCGGCTCGAGGCCGCCGCTCTGCAGGAGCTTGTAGGCGTCCTTGTACCACTGGCTGTCGGGGAAGTTGTGGCCCAGCACGGCTGCCGCCGTCTGGGCCTCGTTGACGATGCCGAGCGCCATGTAGGCCTCGGTGAGGCGCATCAGCGCCTCCTCGACATGGCGTGTGGTCTGATACTTCGAGACGACGTCGCGGAAGCGGTTGATGGCGCCGGTGTAGTTGCGCTTCGTCAGGTAGAAGCGGCCAACCTCCATCTCCTTGCCCGCGAGCTGGTCGCGCACGACCTGGATCTTGAACTTGGCGTCGGAGACGTATTCGGACTTCGGATAGCGGTCGACGAGCTCTTGCAGCGCCACCAGCGCCTTCTCGGTACGCTCCTGGTCGCGCGTCACGTCCGGCACCTGCCGGTAGTAGGACATGGCGAGGAGATACTGCGCATAGGCCGCGTCCGGGCTCGACGGGTGCAGGTTGAGGTAGCGCCGCGCCGCGGTGATCGAATCCTGGTACTCGCCGGCCTCGTAATTGGCATAGGCCGACATGACGAGGGCCTTCTTGCCCCACTGCGAATAGGGATACTGCTTCTCGACGTCGTCGAACTTCTTCACCGCGCCGGTGTAGTTGTGGTCCTGCAGGCGCGACAGACCCTCGTTGTAGGTCTGTTCGGCCGGAACCTCCGGCACGATCTCGGGCTTGTACTTCTCGGACTTGTCGAAGGGATTGAGCGACGACAGCGTATCGCACGCCGCCAGCGACAGGCCCACCGCGACGAGCACGACGGATCGGGCCAGACCGGAGCGTGCGGTCCCAAGCGAAAACGCGAAGCGCATCCCTCGTCTTTCCTCCACGACGGCGCCGCGGAGACGGAGGTGCCCCGCGCGCAGCGCTGTTTAACCCAAAGCCCGGGCGAACGCCAAGCGCCCGACGCTACCCGCGCACCGATATCGCGAACACCGGCGGCGGCCCGCCCCACGCCATCACGCCTGAAAGCGACCATTCGATGGCGACGGGTCCGTTCGACGCCAGCGCTTCACCCGGGTGCGACCAGGCTCATCAGGGAACGGAAGGGCCGGCCTCGCGGTAAACGGCCCGCACCCGCCGGCGCAAGATTCCGCCTTGCAACCCGGCGCCTGCGGCGCGCTGGCGCGGGGTCGGCTGAAGCGGCTTCAGTGCGTATCGGCGGCGAAAGCCGGCAGGGCAGCGCCGATCTCGGCGTGGCCCAGTTCGCGGCGGGCACCGGCCTCGACATAGGCATAGTTGGCGCGATCGGCGAACAGCGCCTCGACGATCGCTACGTTCATGCGATGGCCGCCGCGGTAGGAGCGGTATTCGCCGAGGATGGGCGCGCCGGCGAGCGCGAGGTCGCCGACGGCGTCGAGCAGCTTGTGGCGCACGAACTCGTCGGGGAAACGCAGCCCCTCGGGATTGACGACGCTGTCCTCGCCGATGGCCACCGTGTTGTCGAGCGAAGCGCCGAGCGCGAGTCCGGCCTGCCACAGCCGCTCCACGTCGCGCATGAAACCGAAGGTGCGGGCGCGCGCGACCTCGCGCTTGTAGACCGTCGGCTCGAGGTCGATCACCTTGCGCTGGCGGCCGATGAGCGGCGTCTCGAAGTCGATCTCGACATCGAGGCGGAACCCCTTGTCGAAGGGATTGAGCTCGCAGAAGGCAGCGCCCTGCTGCACGCGCACCGGACGCAGCACCTTGAGGTAGCGCCGTGGCGCGGCCAGCGTTGCGATGCCCGCCTGCTGGATGGCGTCGACGAAGGGCGCCGCACTTCCGTCGAGGATCGGCACCTCCGGTCCGTCGATCTCGACGAGGAGGTTGTCGATGCCGAGGCCCGAAAGCGCCGACATCAGGTGTTCGATCGTCGCCACCGAGCCGGTCGATTGCTCGCCGACGATGGTGCAGAGCTCGGTCGCAGACACGGTGACGTGGCGCGCTTCGATGAGGCGGTCGTTGCCGCCGGGCATGCCGGTGCGCAGGAAGACGACGCCGTGGTTGGCATCCGCAGGATGCAGCACGATTCTGACAGGCTTGCCGGAGTGAACACCCACCCCGGTGAGGACCGCCTGTGCGCGAAGCGTCGTCTGCTTGCTGGATTTCATCGTCGTAGCCCCGGCCAGACTCTACCACACGCCGACATTGCGCCGTCGTCGGGTGAACCTGACCGCCTGTTTGACTGCCTCGGGAGCGGCATACGCGACGCTACACAGGGTATCGCCGCACCCCTCTTTGGTGTTGGCGGACCATAGTCGCCGCCACCCGCGGGGCCAAATCACGCTTTCTTACGGTCTGTTACAAATCGCAACGCTGTCGTAACGATCAATAAGCTTTTGATTTTTCTATGCTTTAAAGAAAGAGGCCCGGGCGGTTTCCGCCCGGGCCGAAATGCGGCGACACCACCGTCGCGCGGTTCAGTTCGCCTGGCGGCGCAGGAAGGCGGGAATCTCAAGCTGATCGTCGTCGATTCCCCGTCCCTGAGTCGGCTGGCGGCCATGCGCGTCGAGCGTCCCCTGGGCCGGGCGGTACCCCTGCGGCGCCGCCGGGCGCTTGGCATATTCGGCGTGCACCGGGGAGGGCATCGGCTGGCGAGACGGCAGCGGCGCTGCCGCCGGCTCGCTGCGCTGCTGCGGCTGCGCCGGGGCCTGCTCGTCGCGACGCCCGAGCCCGACCGAGGCCAGGCGCTGCAGGAGCGTCATGCGCTTGTGGTCGGCGGTCGCGGACGCGGCCGGAGCCTCAACCTCTCCACGGCTCGCGCGGATCTGGTTCTGTGCCGGGAGCGGAAGTTCGTCCACCCGCGGCATCCGCGTAGGGCGGACGACGGCACGCTCCGCCTGCGGCGGAATGAAATGCGCGGCGGGTGCCGGCGGCTCCGCCGCCGGCACCTGCTGCGGCGCCGGCTCGATCATCATGCTCGGGCGCGGCTGGGCCGGCTCAAGCAGCACGTCGTTGCGCACCACGGCCTGCGGCATGGGCGCGGGCTCGGCGGCCGCGGACAGGGCCGGCATGACGGGCATGACGGGCGCCGCCACGACGGGAGCGGGCTCGACGGCCGGCATGCGCGCCATCGTCTCCACCGGAACGGAGCGGAAGGCCGGCGCCGGCTGCGCCGCACGCGCGCGCGCCTCGGCGCGCAGGCGCTCGGCCACCTCGGCGATGCGCTGCTCGGTGGCGGACACGTCCTGCTGGCTGGCGATCAGCGCCTGATCGATGCCGGTCGCGACCACGGACACCCGGATGATGCCCTCGAGGCTCTCGTCGAAGGTGGCGCCGAGGATGATGTTGGCGTCCTGGTCCACCTCCTCGCGGATGCGGGTTGCCGCCTCGTCTACCTCGTAGAGGGTGAGATCGGGGCCGCCGGTGATGGAGATGAGGAGGCCCCGCGCGCCCTTCATCGACACGTCGTCGAGGAGCGGGTTGGCGATCGCCGCCTCGGCGGCGGTGATGGCGCGGTTCTCGCCGGAGGCCTCGCCTGTGCCCATCATCGCCTTGCCCATGCCGCGCATGATGGCGCGCACGTCGGCGAAATCGAGGTTGATGAGGCCTTCCTTCACCATCAGGTCGGTGATGCAGGCCACGCCCGAGTAGAGCACCTGGTCCGCCATGGCGAAGGCGTCGGCGAAGGTCGTCTTCTCGTTCGCTACCCGGAACAGGTTCTGGTTCGGGATGACGATGAGCGTATCGACGGCCTGCTGCAGCTCGTTGATGCCGGCGTCGGCGACCTTCATGCGCCGCTGCCCCTCGAAGTGGAAGGGCTTGGTCACGACGCCCACGGTCAGGATGCCCATGTCGCGCGCCGCACGCGCGATCACGGGAGCCGCGCCGGTGCCGGTGCCGCCGCCCATGCCCGCGGTGATGAACACCATGTGCGCGCCGGACAGCTGGTCACGGATCTCGTCGATGACCTCCTCCGCCGCCGCCCGGCCGATCTCCGGCTGGGAGCCGGCGCCGAGGCCCTCGGTCACCTGCAGCCCCATCTGGATCACGCGGGGGCACCGCGAGCTCGACAGGGCCTGCGCGTCGGTGTTGGCGCAGACGAACTCGACACCCTGGAGCCCGGAATCGATCATGTTGTTGACAGCGTTGCCGCCGGCGCCGCCGACACCGAAGACGGTGATGTGGGGCTTGAGTTCCCGGATGTCCGGGGCCTGCAGGTTGATCGCCATGGTCGTGGCCTCTTCTTTCACACTTGGCGCTCGGCTGCGCGCCCCTCTCCTTCCGGTTCCCCGACCGATACGGCCGCCGCGCCGCCACCGGTCCCGAGCAAATCACCCGCGAATCAGATCACTTTTGTGAATCAGAAACTGTCTCTGATCCAGCGTCCGACGCGGGCAAAATAGCCGTCCGTGCCCGTGCCCAGGAGCATGCCTCCCGAGCGCGGTTCGAAATGTTCGACATGCGCGACCTGCGGATAGACGAGCAGGCCGACCGAAGCCGAGAAGGCCGGCCCCTTGGCCGCCTCCGGCAAACCCTTGATCCCGAGTGGGCGGCCGATGCGCACCTGGCAGGAGCCCTTCGGCCCGCCGAGGATGCGCCTCGCCACCTCCTGGAGGCCGGTGAGCTGTGCCGCACCGCCGGTCAGCACGACGCGCCGTCCCGCCTCGGCGGCGAAGCCGGCCTCCTTCAGGCGGTCGCGCGTCAGTTCGAGGATCTCCTCGACGCGCGGCTTGATGATGCGCACGAGGTGCGATTTCGGCATGTGGTTCGGCACGTCGCGCTCGGCCTCGTCCACCTGCGGCACGGAGACGATCTCGCGCTCGTCCGAGGGCGAGGAGATTGCCGCGCCGTAGAGCGTCTTCAGCCGCTCGGCGGCGGAGACGCGGGTGGACAGGCCGCGCGCGATGTCCATGGTCACGTGATGGCCGCCGACCGCGATCGCATCGACGTGGACGAGGTGCCCGCCCATGAAGACGCCGACGCTCGTGGTGCCGCCGCCCATGTCGACGAGGGCGACGCCCATCTCCGCCTCGTCGTCGACGAGCGCCGAGAGGCCCGCCGCATAGGGCGTGGAAACCACGGCCTCGATGCCGAGATGGCACCGCTCCACGGCCAGCATCAGGTTGCGCGCCGCGGCGATGTCGGCCGTGACCACATGCATGTCGACGCCGAGCTTCTCGCCGATCATGCCCGAAGGATCGAGGACACCCTTCTGGCCGTCGAGGGAGAAGCCGGTCGGCAAGGCGTGCAGCACCGCCCGGCCCGGCCGGATGCTGTGGGCGCTGGCGGCCTCTAGCACCCTGTGGATGTCGCCGTCACCGACCGAGCCGCCCCGCACGGCCACGTTGGCGGCGTAGGACTGCGAGCCGATCCGCCCGCCGGTGAGGCTGACGATGACCGACTGCACCTCCACCTTGGCCATGCGTTCGGCCGCGTCGACAGCCTGGCGGATCGCCTGCTCGGCGGCGTCGAGGTCGACGATGATGCCGCCCTTGAGGCCGAGCGAGCGGTGATGGCCGATGCCGAGAATGCGCGCGAGATGCGTGCGCCCCCGCAGCGTCTCGCTCTCGCTGACCGGCTGCAGCTGCGCGATGAGGCAGACGACCTTGCTCGTGCCCACGTCGAGCACGGACAGGATGGCGCTCTTGCGCGTCGACAGGGGCTTCATCCGCGGCGTCAGGCCCTGCTTGAGAAGGTTCATATGTCGGACCCTCCCCGCGGCATCTTCGGTTTCTTCTTCAGCATGTCGGCTCTGGCGGCGGCAGCCTCCTCGGAGAGGCGCACGGCGACACGGTCGGGCATCCTCAGGTCGATGGTGAGGATGTCCTTGTCGAGGATCCTGTGGTCGCGCTCGAGGCTCGCGAGGCGGGCCACTGCCGCCGCCGCGCCGGTTTCCGGCAGGCGCACGTCCACACCGTTGTCGAGCTTGAGGTTCCAGCGCCGCCCGGAGACGAGCGCGCCGGCGCGGATGCGGTTCCTGAGCGGTCCGGCCGCCTCGAGCAACGCGAGATATTCCCTGGAGCGGTCGTTGGCGTGGTCGCCCACGACGAGCGGCAGGTTGGCAAAGCGCGCATCGTTGAGGAGATCGATGACCGTTCCGTCCGCGGCGATGACGAAGAGCTCGCCGTTGCGCTGCCACAAGGCGTAGGGCTCGCGCTCGACGAGGGTGATGGAGAGCTCACTGGGATAGAGCTTGCGGACGGAGGCCTCGCGGATCATGGGCACGGATTCGAGGCGTCGGCGCACCTCGGCCGCATCCAGGAAGGCAAGCGAGATCTTCGGACTGATGCCGGCTGCGGCGAGCACCTCGCTCTCGGTGAGCTCGGCGATGCCGGAGATCGTCACGTGGTCGATGCCGAGGCCGACCAATCGGGCGAGCGCGTGATGCGGCTCCCCGTAGGTGGCCCGGAAGCTGTCGATGTGGCCGCCGAGCGCGGCGCCGTAGAGGCCGACAACGGCGAAGAAGGCGAGGGTGAGAAGGCTGCCGAGCCCGCGCGGCAGGCGCCGCTCGATGGGCAGGCGAACCGAGGCGCGCGATGCGAAGGACTTGGTGCGGCGGGTCTGCGGCAGGCCCACCATCGCCGCGGAAGCCGATGCGGTGCGGCCGCCGGCAGCGACCGTCGCCAGGGCCAGCCGGGGCTCCCCGGCCAGCATCCCCCCGAACAGGCGCGAACCGACCCGCGTCTGCAGGGCAGCGGGACCGAGGGTCCCGGCTGTCAACGATCGCAGGAGGCGTCCTCCACCATCCATCGGACGAGCTCACCGAACGAGTAACCGGCATACGCCGCGAGTTCGGGCACCAGGCTGGTCTCGGTCATGCCGGGCTGCGTGTTGACCTCGAGGCAGACGATTTCGCCGGTTCCGTCCGGACGGTCGTCGTACCTGAAGTCGGCGCGGCTGACGCCCCGGCAGCCGAGTGCTTGATGCGCCGTTAACGCCAACTGTTGAACGAGTTGGTAAATATTCGGTTTAATTTCGGCCGGAAGGACGTGGATGGAACCGCCCTTCGCATATTTGGCGTCATAGTCGTAGAAGACCCCCGTCGCAGGACGAATATCTATGATTCCCAACGGCTTGTCCCCCATCACGGCACAGGTCAGCTCCCGCCCCGCGACATAGCGCTCGGCGAGCAGGTATTCGCCGTAGGGCCAGTCCGGCCGCGTTAACTCTTGCGGGGGATGCGCGCGCTCCTCGCGCACGATGATGACGCCGACAGAAGAGCCCTCGTTGACGGGCTTGAGCACATACGGGGGCGGCAGCACGTGCCGCTTGGCAGCCTCGCGGCGATGCACGGTGACGCCGTCCGCCACCGGCACGCCGGCAGCGGCCATGACGAGCTTGGCCTTGTCCTTCTGCATGGCGAGGGCGGAGGCGAGCACGCCCGAATGGGTATAGGGAATGCGCAAGACCTCCAGGATGCCCTGGATGGTCCCATCCTCTCCCACTCGTCCGTGCAGCGCGTTGAAGACGACATCGGGCCTGATTCGCTCGAGCACGGCGGCAATGTCGCGCTTCACGTCGATCCGCGTGACGCGGTAGCCCTCGCCTTCCAAGGCCCTGGCGCAGGCTGCGCCCGAGTTGAGGGAGACCTCGCGCTCGGCGGACCATCCGCCCATCAGCACGGCGACATGTTTGCTCATGGAATGCTCCATTGCCCGCCCGGGCCGGGGCAGGAGCGCAAGCCCGGGGCTCGAGAAACCTTGCCGCCCGTTCGGGGCGGCGATCAGGGGGCCTGCAGGCCCACCCGCTTGATCTCCCACTCCAGCATCACGCCGGAGTGCTCCAGCACACGCCTGCGCACTTCCTCGCCGAGGCCCTCGATGTCGGCGGCCGTGGCATCGCCGTGGTTGACGAGGAAGTTGCAGTGCATCTCCGACACCTGCGCGCCGCCGCGCCTGAGGCCCCGGCAGCCGGCGGCGTCGACGAGTTCCCAGGCACTGCGGCCGTCGGGGTTCTTGAAGGTCGAGCCGCCGGTGCGCGTGTTCACCGGCTGGGTGGAGGAGCGCGCCTCGGTGATGGCATTCATGCGCGCCGCGATCGCCTCGGGCTCGCCGGGCCGGCCCTGGAACAGCGCGTCGACGAAGACGAGATCCTCCGGCGCGCCGCAGTGGCGGTAGCCGTATTTCATGTCGGCGAGGGCGAGGACATGCGCCCTGCCCTGCCGGTCGAGCGCCCGCGCCTCGACGAGGATGTCCTTGACCTCGCCGCCATAGGCGCCGCCATTCATGCGCAGCGCGCCGCCGACTGCCCCGGGGATGCCGCGCAGGAAGGAAAGCCCGTCGATGCCCGCCTCCGCCGCCGCCCGCGCCACCTTGACGTCGGGCGCCGCAGCCCCGGCGCGGATGCGGCATCCGGCCTCCACCGTCACCTCGGCGAAGGCCCTGCCGAGGCGCAGCACGACGCCCGGCACGCCGCCGTCGCGGATGAGCAGGTTCGACCCCAGGCCGACGACGAGGAGCGGCACCTCGCCGGGTAGATTGGCGAGGAAGAGGGCGAGGTCGGCCTCGTCTGCCGGCATGAACATGACCTGCGCCGGTCCGCCGGTGCGGAACCAGGAGAGGGCCGCCGTCGGCGCATTCGCCTCCAGCCGGCCGCGCAGGCCCGGCATGCGCGCCGCGAGCTCGGCGGTGATGTCGGGAAAGGTCATGGGCCGTCCTCCGCCGTCACATGCGGCACATGCCCCTCACCCTAGCCCTCTCCCCGCAAACGGGGAGAGGGGACGGGGGTTTCAGCATCGGCGGCAAGTTCTCCCGGCAGCGCATAGGCCCAGTTGGTGATCGTGCCAGCGCCGAGGCAGACGACGTAGTCGCCGGGCTTCGCCATGCCGCGCACGAGCCCCGCGAGCGCCTCCGGCGCCTCGAGCGGCAGGACGTTGCGGTGGCCGCGGGCCTTGAGGCCGGCAACCAGGCTGTCGCGGTCGAAACCGTCGATCGGCTGCTCTCCGGCGGCGTAGACCGGCGCGACGATGACGGAATCGGCGTCGTTGAAGCAGGTGCAGAAGTCATTGAAGAGGGCGGAGAGACGCGTGTAGCGGTGCGGCTGCACGACGGCGATCACCTGCCCCGCCGTCGAGGCGCGCGCCGCCTTGAGCACGGCCGCAATCTCCACCGGATGGTGCCCGTAGTCGTCGTAGACCGTGACGCCGTTCCATTCGCCCGTGCGGGTGAAGCGCCGCTTGACGCCGCCGAAACCGGCGAGCGCCTTGCGGATCGCCTCCGCGCCCATGCCGAGCTCATGCGCCACCGCGATCGCCGCCGTGGCGTTGAGCGCGTTGTGGTGGCCGGGCATGGGCATGACGATGTCGTCGATCGCCGTCTCGCGGCCTGTCTTGCGGTCGCGGATGAGCACGCGGAAGCGGCTCTTGCCGCCATTGAGGTCGATGTCGACAAGGCGCACGTCGGCTTGCGGGTTCTCGCCGTAGGTGACAACGCGCCGGTCCTCGATGGTGCCGACGAGGTCCTGCACCGTCGGATGGTCGATGCACATCACGGCGAAGCCGTAGAACGGCAGGTTCTCGACGAAGGAGCGGAAGGCCGCCTTGATGGCGTCGAAGGTCTTGAAGTGGTCGAGATGCTCGGGGTCGATGTTGGTGACGATGGCGACGTCGGCCGGCAGCTTCAGGAATGTGCCATCGGACTCGTCCGCCTCCACCACCATCCAGTCGCCGGCGCCGAGGCGGGCGTTGGTGCCGTAGGCGTTGATGATGCCGCCGTTGATGACGGTGGGGTCGAAGCCGCCGGCATCGAGGAGCGTGGCGACGAGCGAGGTGGTCGTCGTCTTGCCGTGCGTGCCGGCGATGGCGACGCAGGTCTTGAGCCGCATGAGCTCGGCGAGCATCTCCGCGCGGCGCACCACCGGCAAGCGCTTCTCGCGCGCCGCGGCGAGCTCGGGATTGTCGCGCCGGATCGCCGTCGAGACGACGACGACCTCGGCCTCACCCAGGTTCTCGGCGGCGTGGCCGACGAGAACCTTCGCCCCCTTCTCGCGCAGGCGCTTGACGTTGGCGTTGTCGCTCGCGTCCGAGCCCTGCACCGTATAGCCGAGGTTCATCAGCACCTCGGCGATGCCCGACATGCCGATGCCGCCGATGCCGATGAAGTGGATGGGGCCGAGCTCGCGCGGCAGCTTCATGAATTGCTCTCCGAATGGGGACCGAGCCGCCCGACGCGCATGACGAGCGCGGCGAGGCGCTCGCCGGCGTCGGGGACGCCGGCGCTCTTGGCCGCCTCGGCGGCGCGGGTCAAGCCCTCGGGGATGGCGAGGCGGGTCGCGATCTCCTCGGCGAGCCGCTCCGGGGTAAAGTCGTCCTGGCGGATCACGGTCGCCGCGCCGACACTGCCGAGCGCGGCGGCATTGGCGGCCTGATCCTGATCGAGCGCGTGCGGCAGCGGCACCAGGATCGCCGGGCGGCCGATGACGGCGAGCTCGGCCACCGTGGAGGCGCCGGAACGCCCGACGACCAGATGTGCCCGGGCGATGCGCTGCGGCAGGTCGGCGAAGAAGGGCTCGACCACGGCCTCGACGCCGAGCCGCGCGTAGGTCTCGCGGACGCGCGCCAGATCCTCGGGGCGCGCCTGCTGGGTCAGCGACAGCCGCGCCCGCAGCTCGACAGGCAGGCGTTCGACGGCCGCCGGCACGACGTCGCTCATGACGCGCGCGCCCTGGCTGCCGCCGAAGACGACGACGCGCAGCCTGTCTCCCGCCCCGAGCGGCTGGAACGGCACCTCCGCCGCCTCGAGTACCGCCGGACGCACGGGATTGCCCGTATGCGTGAGGCGGCCGCGCAGGCCCTCCGCGACCTTGCCCACCCCGGGAAAGCCCGTGGCGATGGCCGAGGCGCGGGCCGCGAGGAAACGGTTCGCCCGCCCGAGCACGGCGTTCTGCTCGTGGATGATCGCCGGCACGCGCAGGAGCGCGGCGGCAAGCACGGGCGGCACCGTGGGATAGCCGCCGAAACCGACCACGACCGCTGGCCGGCGGGCGCGCATCAGGCCGCGCGCCGTCCAGACGCCGCGGGCGAGCGTCAGCGCCGCTTGCACCGCCGCCGGAAGGGAGCGCCCGGACGGCGTGGCGGACGGGATCTCGAAGATCGCGTCGGCCGGGAAGGCGCCGGCATATTTCGCCGCGCGCCCGTCCGTGGCGAGCGACACGCGTATGCCGCGCCGCGCCAGCGCCACGGCGAGCGCCTCGGCCGGGAAGAGATGCCCCCCGGTGCCGCCGGCAGCGATGAGGACGAAGGGATCGGACGCCACGACGCTCACGCTCCGTAGGCCCGGCCGACCGTGGCCGGGGCGATGCGGTCGAGGATTTCGGCGCGCGGCCGCTTGCGGGTCAGAGCGATGAGGAAGCCCATGCCGAGCGCGAGCGAGAACAGGGACGAGCCGCCGTAGGAGATGAACGGCAGCGTCATGCCCTTCGCCGGCAGGAGATGCACGTTCACCATCATGTTGATGCAGGCCTGGATGCCGAAGAGCGTCACGAGCCCGGTGATGGCGAGGCGGCAGAACGGCTCCTCGTTGCGTTGCGCCAGGATGAGGCCGCGCAGGACGATGAAGGCGAACAGCACCACGACGCCGACGCAGACGATGATGCCGAATTCCTCCGCCGTGACCGAGAAGATGAAGTCCGTATGGGCGTCGGGCAGGATGCGCTTGACCGTGCCCTCCCCCGGCCCCTTGCCGAACCAGCCGCCCTGCAGGAAGGATTCCATCGCGGTGTCGATCTGGAAGCTGTCGCCCGAGTCCTTGTCGAGGAAGCGCTCGATGCGCGCCCGCACGTGCGGGATGAGCTCATAGGCGAGGAAGAGGCCCGTGACGCCGGCCCCGCCGATGCCCGCCACCCAGAAGATGTGCAGGCCCGCAGTGAAGAAGAGCGCCGCCCAGACGATGGTGACGAGCATGGTCTGGCCGATGTCGGGCTGCAGCACGAGCGGCACGATCGTCGCCGGCAGAAGAAGCACGGCGAGGATCGTGCCCGGCATGTCCTTGCGCCGCGCCCCTTCCGAGAACAGCCAGGCGGCGAGCACTACGAAGGCGGGCTTGACGAATTCGGACGGCTGCACCGTGATGCCGGCGATCGACAGCCAGCGGCGCGAGCCCTTGACTTCCGGGCCGATGTAGAGCGCCGCCACGATGACACCTATGCCGACGAGATAGGTGACGAGCGCCGCACGCCGCACGTAGCGCGGCGACAGGAATGACGTCGCCAGCATCAGCGCGACGGCCGGCACCAGATAGAGCACCTGCCGGTTGATGAAATGGAAGGTCGGCAGACCGAGCCGCTCCGCCACCGGCGGGCCGCCGCCCATGAGGAACACGAGCCCCGCGACCATCAGCGTGACGAGCGCCGCGAGCAGCAGACGGTCGACCGTCCACCACCATTCGCCGACGAGGGTACGTTGCGCGCGCGAGGCCATGGCTCAGCTCCTCGGAAAGGGCGCGAGGCCGGGCAGGGCGAGGACGAGATCGCGGAAGCGGTCGCCGCGCACCTCGAAATTCGGGAACTGGTCGAAGGAGGCGCAGGCGGGCGAGAGTAACACCACCGGCTCCTCCGCCTCGGAGCGCGCCGCATCCTCCGCCGCCGCCGCGATGGCCCTCTCCAGCGTGCCGCAGCGGGCATAGGGCACCTTGCCGTCGAGGGTCGCGGCAAATTCCTCCGTCGCGGCGCCGATGAGATAGGCCTGCGCGATCCTGGGGAAATGGGGCGCGAGGGGCACGATGCCGCCGTCCTTCGGCTTGCCGCCGAGGATCCAGTAGATCGTGTCAAAGGAGGTCAGCGCCTTCTCGGCGGCGTCGGCGTTCGTCGCCTTGGAATCGTTGACGAAGAGCACGGGGCCGATGCGCCCCACTTGCTCCATGCGGTGCGGCAGGCCGGGGAAGCTGCGCATGCCGTCCGCGATCTTGTCGTGCGGGACGCCGAGCGCGGAGCAGGCGACGAAGGCCGCCGCCGCGTTCTGCGCATTGTGGGCGCCGCGCAGCGAGCCGATGCCCGTGAGGTCGAGAAGATGCTCCGCGGCGATGCTCCCGCTCGCGTCGAGCTGCACCTGCCGCACGAGATGCGGGGGGTGGTAGAAGATGCCGCCGGCGACGCGGCTTGCGACCGAGATCGCTCGCACCCGTCGTTTCATGTCGTAGAGGCGGCCGTAGACGGCGAGCCCGTACTCGTCATCGACTCCGACGACCGCCGTCTCGGCTGTTTCGACGAGCCGCGCCTTGATGGCGGCGTAGTTCTCCATCGTGCCGTGGCGGTCGAGATGATCGGGCGTGATGTTGAGCAACACCCCTACCGTCGGCGCGAGCGAAGGCGCGAGATCGATCTGGTAGGACGAGCACTCGATGACATAGACGCGGTTCGGCGCCGGCGGCTCGAGGGAGAGCACCGCCGTCCCGATGTTGCCGCCCATCTGCACGTCCCATCCGGCGCGCCGCAGGATGTGAGCGACGAGTGCCGTGGTGGTCGACTTGCCATTGGTGCCGGTGATGGCGACGAGAGGCGCGAGCGGACCTGCCGCGCCTGTGGTCTCGGCGGCGCCGGGCGCGACGGGCCGCTTCGCCCGTTCGCGGCAGAACAGCTCGATGTCGCCGATGATCTCGACGCCCGCGGCCTTCGCGAGCGGCACGGTCCAATGCGGGGCGGGATGCGTCAGCGGCACGCCGGGCGACAGCACGAGGGCGGAAAGGCCGCTCCAGTCAGCCGTACGGAGATCGAGGATGGGAACGCCCCGGGCGGAGGCATTGGCGCGGCCCACCTCTCCGTCGTCCCAGGCGACGACCCTCGCGCCGCCGACGAGAAGCGCCTCGGCGGTCGCAAGGCCCGAGCCGCCGAGCCCGAAGACCGCGACACGCTTGCCCGCGAAGCTGGTGATCGGGACCATCGGCGCCTCACCTGAGCTTCAGCGTCGACAGCCCGACGAGGGCAAGCACGACGGAGATGATCCAGAAGCGGATCACCACCTGTGGCTCCGTCCAGCCGAGCTGTTCGAAATGGTGATGGATGGGCGCCATCTTGAAGACGCGCTTGCCCGTGAGCTTGAACGAGGCGACCTGGATGATGACCGACAACGCCTCTAGGACGAAGAGGCCGCCGACGATGGCAAGCACGATCTCGTGCTTGGTGGCGACCGCGATGGTGCCGATGAGGCCGCCGAGCGCGAGCGAGCCCGTGTCGCCCATGAAGATCTGCGCCGGCGGCGCATTGAACCACAGGAAGCCGATGCCGGCACCGATGAGCGCGCCGCAGATCACCGCGAGCTCGCCCGTGCCGGGCACGAAGTGGATCTGCAGGTAGTTGGCGAAGATGGCGTTGCCGGCGAGATAGGCGATGAAGCCGAAGGTCGCGGCCGCGATCATCACCGGCACGATGGCAAGGCCGTCGAGCCCGTCCGTCAGGTTCACGGAATTGCCGGCCGCCACGATGATGAAGGCCCCGAAGACCACGAAGAACCAGCCGAGGTCGAGCAGCACGTCCTTGAAGAAGGGGATGGCGACCGAGGTCGCCAGCATGTCGCGCGCGGGCGGCAGGGCCCCGCGGCTGGCGATGACGATGGCGATGCAGGCGAGGCCGGCGATCAGCGCCTCGATGGCGAGGCGCGAGCGGCCGGAGAAGCCCTTGTGCGACTGCTTCGTCACCTTGAGGAAGTCGTCGTAGAAGCCGATGGCCCCGAAGCCGACCGTGACCAGCAGCACGATCCAGACATAGGGGTTGCGCAGGTTCGCCCACAGCAGCGTCGAGACGATCACGCCCGAAAGGATCATCAGGCCGCCCATGGTGGGCGTGCCCTTCTTGGTGAGGAGATGCGACTGCGGCCCGTCCTCGCGGATCGGCTGGCCCTTGCCCTGGCGCACGCGCAGCATGGAGATGATCGCCGGGCCGAACATGAAGACGAAGAAGAGCCCCGTCGCCGTTGCCGCGCCGGTGCGGAAGGTGATGTAGCGGAAGACGTTCAGGACCGGGATGGCGGCGCTGAGGTCGGCGAGCCAGGTGAGCATAAGGTGCGGTCTCCGAAGTCAGGCGCTCGCCTCGAGGGGGCGGGACGCGGCCGGAAAGCGGTCCTTCAGGGTGGCGACGATCCTCGACACCTTGGTTGCCTTCGATCCCTTGACCATGACGGCGTCGCCGCCGCGCAGGGCCTCGATCACCATGGGCTCGAGATCGGCCGCGGTCCCCGCATAGCCGCCACGACGCTCGCCCGGCAAGGCCTGCCACAGCTCGCGCATGAGGGGCCCGGCGGCGAAGATGAGGTCGATGCCGTTCTCCTCCACCGCCTCGGCGAGGTCGCGGTGCAGCGCCGGCCCCTCCTGCCCGAGTTCGAGCATGTCGGCGAGCACGGCGATGCGCCGCCCCCGGTGGCCGGGCGCCGTCTGGCCGAGATTGGCGAGGGCCGCGCGCATGGAGGCGGGATTGGCGTTGAAGCTCTCGTCGATGAGGACGATGTCACCGCCCGCGAGAGACAGGCGCGTGCGCTCGCCGCGCCCGACAGGGGCCTCGAGCTGGCCGAGCGACAGGGCGGCGATGGCGAGGTCGGCGCCGAGCACGTGCACGGCGGCGAGCACGGAGAGGCTGTTGAGCGCGATATGGCGACCGGGAGAGCCGAGCCGGTAGGTGACGGGCAAGCCGAAGACGCGCGCCTCGACGATCGAGAGGTCGGGCTGCGTGATGATGCGCTGGGCGCGCACGTCCGCCTCCTCGTGCACGCCGAAGCTCACGACGCGCCCGGCGGGCGAAGCGGCGGCATGCGCCTTCAGCCGCTCGAACTGCGGGTTGTCGCGGTTGAGGATGGCCGTTCCGCCGGGCTCCAGCCCCTGGAACACCTCGCCCTTGGCGTCGGCGATGGCCGCGACCGAGGGGAAGAAGGCAAGATGCACCGGCTCCACGGTCGTGACGATGGCCACCTGCGGCCGCACCTGGCGTGTGAGCGGCAGGATCTCGCCGGGGGCGTTCATGCCGATCTCGAAGATGCCGTAGGCACAGTCGCGCGGCATGCGGGCGAGCGTCAGCGGCACGCCCCAGTGGTTGTTGTAGGAGGCGACCGAGGCATGTGTGCGGCCCTGCCGGCCGAGCGCCAGGCGCAGCGCCTCCTTCGTACCCGTCTTGCCGGCGGAACCCGTGACGGCGACGATCCTCGCCTCGCTGCGGGCACGCGCGGCCCGCCCCGCCGCCATCATGGCGGCGAGCACGTCGTCGACGACGAAGAGCGGGCCGAGATGCTTCAGCTCCCCGGCATGAGCCTCGTCGACCACGGCGGCGGCGGCACCATTGGCGAGAGCATCGGCGACGAAGTCGTGGCCATCGCGCGCCTCGCCCTTGATGGCGAAGAACAGGTCGCCGGGCATCAGCGTGCGCGTGTCGATCGAGGCGCCGCCGACCTCATCCGGCAGCCCGCCGTGCGCCCGGGCGCTGAGCACGGTGAGAAGTTCAAGGCCGGTCCACAGGGGTTGTGTCATCGAGAAAGCTCCGCGACGGCCGCGCGCACGGCGTCGTGATCCGAGAAGGGGAGCGTCCGATCACCCACGATCTGGCCCGTTTCATGACCTTTGCCCGCGACGACGAGGACGTCGCCGGGCTCGAGTTCCCGCACGGCGGTGCGGATCGCCTCGCCCCGGTCTCCGATCTCGCGCGCGCCGGGCGCCGCCGCAAGGATTGCGGCGCGGATCGCCGCCGGTTCCTCGGAGCGCGGGTTGTCGTCGGAGACGATGACCACGTCGGCCCGCTCCGCCGCGATCCGCCCCATGATCGGGCGCTTGCCGGCATCCCGGTCGCCGCCCGCCCCGACGACGACGAAGAGCCGGCCGGCGGTGTAGGGCCGCAGCGCGTCGAGCACCTGCGCGAGCGCGTCCGGCTTGTGCGCATAATCGACGACGACGAGCGCGCCGTTCACCTCGGCCACGCGCTCGAGCCGCCCCTTGACGCCCGCAAGATGTGCGAGCGCGCCGAGAGCCGCGTCCGGCGGCTCGCCGGCCGCGATGGCGAGCCCCGCCGCCACGAGCGCATTCCATGCCTGGAAGTCGCCGGCGAGCGGCAGCAGAATCTCGTGTCTTGCTGCCCCGAACCGGATCGTCAGGCGCTGGGT
Source organism: Chelatococcus albus (assembly GCF_030067675.1). GTDB lineage: Bacteria > Pseudomonadota > Alphaproteobacteria > Rhizobiales > Beijerinckiaceae > Chelatococcus_A > Chelatococcus_A albus. The sequence goes on from NZ_JASJEV010000005.1 coordinate 239,459, forward strand.
GAAGCCTTGGCGCACGGCCTCTACCAGCGCAAGGTCGCGGCCCGCGCGACCGACGCTGAGCACGGCCAAGCCGCGCTTCAGCGCGGCCGCCTCCACCGCCCCGGCCTCCGGCGCGTCGGCATTGACGACGGCGGTGGCGCCCGTGGGCATGAGCGTGTCGAACAGGCGCAGCTTCGCCGCGAGATAGTTCTCGACCGTCGGATGGTAGTCGAGGTGGTCGCGCCCGAGATTGGTGAAGGCGGCGGCGGTCAGCCGCACGCCGTCGAGCCGGCGTTGGTCGAGCCCGTGCGAGGAGGCCTCCATGGCAAGATGCGTGACGCCCTCTTGGGCGAGCCGGTCGAGCGTCTCGTGCAGGCTCACGGGATCCGGCGTCGTCAGCGAGCCATAGACGGTACCCGACGGCGCCACCACGCCGATGGTACCGAGGCTCGCCGCGGCATGGCCGCAGGCGGCGAAGAGCTGGCGCGCGAAGTCGACGACCGAGCTCTTGCCCGCCGTGCCCGTGACGGCGACGATCGTGCGCGGCTGGCGCGGGTGAAGCCGCGCCGCGGCCAGCGCCAGCGCGCGGCGCGCGTCGGCAACCTGCGCATAGGCGACCTCCGCCGGAAGGCTGGCGGGGCGCGCCCCCTCCCCCACGACGGCCGCCGCGCCGCGCGCGGCCGCATCCGCCACGAAGCGCATGCCGTCAGCCTTCGTGCCCGGCACGGCGACGAAGAGGGAGCCGGCGCGCACCAGGCGCGAGTCTGCGGTCAGCGCCGCCACGGGCCTCTCGGCGGCGGCACCGGTCGCGAAGACCTCGGGCAGGAGTTCGGCGAGCTTCATTGTTCGGCAATCTTCATCGTCATGCGTTCGTCACTGCTGCGAGCCCCAGGCACCGAGCCGCACCATCGTCGGGAAGGGTTGCACGGGCGGCTCGAAACGCGGTGGTAGCCCGAGGATGGGGGCCACCCGCTCGATGATGCGGCCCGTGGTCACGCCGGCGTTCCAGGCGGCAGTGGCATAGCCGTAGGTCTCCGGCAGGCCCTGCGGCTCGTCGTAGATCGTGAGGAAGAGATATTTCGGCTTGTCGGCGGGAACCGTGGCCATGAAGGTGGTGAAGTTCTTGTTCTTGGCGTAGCGGCCGTTGATGACCTTGTCGGCCGTGCCGGTCTTGCCGCCGACGAAATAGCCCGGCACCGAGGCCTTGGTCGCCGAGCCGCGGGTGGCGTTGAGGCGCATGATGTAGCGCATGGCCTCGCTCGTCTCGGGCTTGATCACGCGTGTCGCCTCGGCTCTTGCCTCCTCCTCGCTGCGCTTGAGGAAGGTCGGCTTCATGAGGTAGCCGCCGTTGACGAGGGCCGCCACCGCCGCGGCCGCCTGGATGGGCGCCACCGCCAGGCCGTGGCCGTAGGAGATGGTGATGGTGTTGAGCTCGCCCCAGCGCGGCGGCAGGATCGGCTCGGCGCTTTCCGGCAGCTCGGTGCGCAGGCGGTCGAGCTGGCCCATCTTCTTGAGGAAGGCCTTGTGCCCCTCCACGCCGATGGTGAGCGCCATCTTCGCCGTGCCGATGTTGGAGGAGTAGATGAACACCTCCGGCACCGTGAGGATGCGGTTCTTGCCGTGATAGTCGCTGATCTTGAAGCGGCCGTAGCGCAGGGCGCTGCGGGCGTCGAAGCTCGAATTGATGCTCACCTTGCCGCTGTCGAGCGCCATCGCCGTCGTCAGCGCCTTGAAGGTGGAGCCCATCTCGAACACGCCGACGTTCATGCGGTTGATGCGGTCCTTCTCCAGCGCGTCGACAGGATTGTTCGGGTCGAAGTCGGGCAGCGAGACGAGCGCGATCACCTCGCCGGTGTTGACGTCCATGACGAGCGCAGCAACGGCCTTGGCCTTGAACTTCTCCATGCCCTTGACGAGCTCGTCGCGCACCGCGTGCTCGGCGTTGGCATCGAGGGAGAGCTGTACGGGCTTCAGGTCCGCGGCCGAGCGGGCGAAGCCTGCCCCGAGCAGGTCCTTGAGCCCCTGGTTGTCGATGTATTTCTCGATGCCGGCAATGCCCTCGTTGTCGACATTGGCGAAACCGAGGACGTGCGCGGCCACGGGCCCGTTCGGATAGACGCGCTTGTGCTCCGGCAGGAAGCCGACACCCGGGATGCCGAGGCGATGCACCTCCGCCTGCTGGCGCGGCGTGATCTCGCGCTTCACCCAGACGAAACCCTTCCTGGTGCCGAGCTTGTCGCGCAGCTCGCGGGCATTGAGGTCCGGCAGCACCGCGGTCAGGAGTTCCGTCGCCTCGTCCTTGTCGATGATGTTGCGCGGCTCGGCGAAGACCGACACCGTCTTCACGTCGGTGGCGAGAACGACACCGTTGCGGTCGACGATGTCTGGCCGCGCCGCGGCGATGGCGGAGGACGCGGCGCGCCGCGCGCTGTTTGCCGCATCGGGCGCCAGGGCCAGCATCGCGAGGCGTCCGATGATGAGGAGGAACAAGGCCGAGAAGGCGACGGCGACAAGGCCGACGCGCGCCTCGCTCTTCTCGGAGCGCATGCGGAAAAGGTCGCGCACGAAGGCGAGGATGCGCCGCAGCCGGCTCGGACGGGGCTCCGCGCCGGGCTCGCCCGCTTCGCTCCGGGCGACCGGAGAGATGTCTTCCTGCATGGCCACCTCCCTCACGGCGTCGCGGTCGAGGACGGGGTGCGCGCTTCACCGACGCGGTCACCCTGCGGTGTCGGCCCGAGGCCGAGCGCCTCCAGCTTGCGGCCGATCTCGTCGATCTTCGGCTGGCGCGTGGGGATGTCCGACATGCGTACGATCTGGTTGATGGAGAGCGGCTGCAGGTCGAGGTGCCGCTCGGCCAGCACCTGCAGACGGTCGGAGCGATTGAGATGCTGCCATTCGGCGCGCAGCACCGCTATGGCGTCCTTCTCGCGCTGGATGCGGCTCTTCAGCTTGGCGACCTGCTCGGCATAGTAGATCGTGTCGTACTTGATCGAGTAGGCATAGCCCGCCGAGGCGACGAGCGCCGCGATCGCGATGATGTGCAGGAAACGCATCATCAGCGCCCTCTCCCCTTCGGTTGCGGCAGTTCGGCGAGCGCCCGCACGCTGTCGTCGAGGCCTCTCGCCGCCGCCTCCGTCCGCTCGGCCGCCCTGAGCTTGGCGGAGCGCGCCCGCACATTGGCGGCGAGTTCGTCCTCGGAGGGGGACACCGCCCCCTTCGTGACGAGCGTGAACGTCGGCGCCTCGGCGGGCGCCCCCGGCAGGTGGCGCGAGCCTGTGCCCACCCGGCCGGAGCGGCGCGCGAGGAACTGCTTGACGATGCGATCCTCGAGCGAGTGGAAGGTCACGACGACGAGCCGCCCGCCCGGAGCGAGCACACGCTCGGCCGCGGCCAGCGCGCGCACGAGCTCGCCGAGCTCGTCGTTCACCGCGATGCGCAGCGCCTGGAAGGTGCGCGTCGCCGGATGCGGTGCGTTCGGCTCGGCCCGCACGACGGTGGCGACGATGTCCGCAAGCTGCTTGGTGGTCGAGATGCGGCCGCGGCGCCGCGCCTCGACGATGGCGTGCGCCACGGCCCGCGAGCGCCGCTCCTCGCCGTAGTGATAGATGATGTCGGCGAGCTCGCGCTCCCCGGCGTGATTGACGAGGTCGGCCGCGCTGGGCCCCGCCTGCTCCATGCGCATGTCGAGCGGCCCCTCGAAACGGAAGGAGAAGCCGCGCCCGGCCTCGTCGAGCTGCATGGAGGACACGCCGATGTCGAGCACGACGCCGTCGAGCGGCACAAAGCCATGGGCTTGCGCGACGGCATCGAGATCGCCGAAGCGCGCCTCCGTCAGCACGAGCCGCCCGGCGGACGCGGCGACGAGATCCGCACCGCCGGAGACCGCCGAGGGGTCACGGTCGAGTGCGAGCAGGCGCACGCCGGGAGCGGCGTCGAGAATGGCGCGTGAATAGCCGCCCGCCCCGAAGGTGCCGTCGAGATAGAGGCCGCGCGGCTTCGGCGCGAGGCTTGCAAGCACCTCCCGCAGGAGCACGGGAACATGACGGGCCGGTCCGCCAGCGGCGCCGGCCGAGCCGTCGCCGCGGCCCGTCATTGTTCCCGTGCTCCGGGAGGAACGCCGCCCGGAAGCGCAGCCGTGGCCGCGCCCCTGGCCGCACCGAGCGACTTCTTGAGATCCCGCACCTTGGCGCGCGCCTCCTCGAGATGCGCGCGGAAGCGTTCGGGCTCCCAGATCTGGAATTTGTGGCCGTGCCCGACGAAGGTGACCGCATCCGCGATCCCCGCATGGGCCCGCAAGGCTTCGGTCAGGATCACACGCCCCTCCGGATCGACCTTGAGCACCTCGCTCGTGCCGAGCAGCGCCGTCGACAGGTGGTCGCGCTCGTCCGAGTAGGGCGAGAGCGTCGACAGGAGCCCGTCGATCTCCCGCAAGAGCGCGTTGCCGCCCGCATCGAGCGCCGGACTGTCCAGCGCCGGATGCACGTAGAGCCCCTCGAAACCGTCCCGCGCCAGCACCGAGCGAAAGGACGCCGGGATCGACACGCGTCCCTTCGCATCCAGCCGATTGGTGAAGTTGGACACGAAGCGGTCCATGACCCGCGGCCCGCGCCGTCCCCTTCATCGCCCCTGACCGAGGCGTGTCGCCCGCGACGGCGCCGCGCCCCATCCCGACGCCCGGCAAGACAGCCGCACGCTCGGTCGAGCCGCAACCTGCGCGGCCCCCGTGCGGTGCGACGCGGCTCGTCGACGGCGGGATGATTTGGGATATCATGGGACCATATGGTCGTCAACGGAATCGGGCGCCCGAATGGCGTCATTCGCCCTCGTCGCGATCACACCGCGTTAAGGTTAACGAACCGTTGAATCGGCATGGATTTCCGGTTGCTGGAACGTCACGGCACAACTGCTGCGGCGGTATCCGAGGCAGGGAATGAGAAGGCGCCAGCCGGCCTGTAAGCCGGGTTCTGTAAGGCCCGGGTCGCCCCGGGCGTGACGGCCATTCCTCTGGGACGGCCGTTACCGGCCGCCTCGAGCAACCAACCCGGGCGACGAGCTTGGAAACCTGCCTGGACGCCGAAACGCCCTGTCGCCCCTATTCGGTTTTGCTCCCGGTGGGGTTTACCGTGCCGCCGACGTTGCCGCCGACGCGGTGCGCTCTTACCGCACCCTTTCACCCTTACCCCGGAGGCCGTGGGCCTCGGCGGGGCGGTTTGCTTTCTGTGGCACTGTCCCTGGGGTCGCCCCCGCCGGATGTTATCCGGCACCGTGTCTCCATGGAGCCCGGACTTTCCTCCGCCCGTGGGTCGCCCCGCAGGCAGCGGCCGTCCGGCCGACTGGCACCCTTGGGATAGGGATGGCGGCGCCCGGGGTCAAGGACGGCAACGCCGCGGCCACGGGGGCCGCGGCGTTGCCGCCGGCAGAAGCGACGCAGCGCGGAAGGAACCTGCCGGGCCGCGCCCGGCGCCTCGGCCCTCGCCTCAGCTCTCGGCTCAGCTCTCCTGGCCCGTGGCGAGGCTCGCGGCTATCGTGCGCACCTTGGCGCAATAGGCGAGGTTGGCGCGGCTCATGCGCGTGGCGTAATGGCCGCCCTGGTAGCGCATCACCGTGCCGCAGGTGTCCCCGCCAGCCAGACGGTAGGCCCCGGCGAGATACTTCACGCCGTATTCGATGTTGGCCTCAGGGCTGTACAGCCCGGCGGGCGAGCCGGTGTAACCGACGCCCCGCGCCGTGCGGTACTTGATCTGCATCAGGCCGATGGCGCCGGCGTTATGGGCCCGCGGGTTGTAGCGGCTCTCGATACGCACCACCGCGTCGACGAGGGCGAAGGGCACGCCGTTGGCGGCGGCGTGCCTGGCCATGAGATCGCGATATTGTTCGCGCGCCGGCACGTCATAGCCGAGGGCGCTGCCCGGCTTGACGTAGCCGGCCTTGGCGCGCTTGCCGCCGGCGGACGCCCCCGCCTCGGCCGGGGCGCTCTCTGCTGGCTTCGCGCCGCTGAACAGGCTTTCGAACAGACCGGGCTGGCGGGGCGTCTCTGTCTGCTGCGGGGCGGCCGCAGCCGCCTCGACCTTCGCGAGCCGGCTCGCAGGCGACTTGGCGAGCACGGGCGTGGCCGCGATGAGCGCGGCAAGACCGATGACGCCAAGCGTCCGATGGTTCTTCAATGCGATACTCCTCGACACTGACAACGAGGATCCACTGCCGCCGGACACGCCTGTGGCCTCCGGGCCTTGCCTTCCGGCGAGACGCTGGCTGCGATGGATCGGGGGGGGGGGGGGGCGTCGGCCCGGGCGGCCTCAGCGCAGTTCGGCGAGATGGGTCTTGACCCTGGCGCAGTAGGCGCGCGCCGCGTTGGTCATGCGTCGGGCGCCGTGCCCGGCCTGATAGCGCAGCACGGTACCGCAGGTCTCCCCGCCGGCGAGCCGATAGGCCTGGGCGAGATAGCGGATGCCATAGCGCAGGTTGGTGTCCGGATCGTAGAGCCCGGCCGCACCCCCGCGATAGCCGAGTGCCTGGGCCGTGCGGGCGTTGATCTGGGTGAGCCCGACGTTCGGACCGTTCCTGGCGCGGGCGTTGTAGCGGCTCTCGATGCGCACCACGGCATCAGCAAGGCCGAAGGGCACGCTGTTCTCGCCGGCGTGCTTGGCGATGAGCGCGCGAAAGGCCGACGAATTCACCGCGGCGGCTGCGCGGCGGCCCTTGCGTGACGTCGCGTCGGCCTCGGAAGGGAGGGCGCCCGTGGAGGGCTCCGGCGCCGCCGCGCCGGCAGCGTCCTGACGGGCGGCGACCAGCTGCCGATCGCCATCCTCCGCAAAGGCGAAGGATCCCGGCAACACCGAGGCCGCGACCGCGGCTGCGAGCACAGTCGTCCTGATCATATGAGCGACCCCTGACCGCAGTTGGCTCTTTATTGGCAGAGATAAATTGCGTTGAAATTTGGCAATGATCAGGCAGAATAAGGACTTTAATGGGTTATAGAATTATGTTACCGAAACAATACGTAATTAATTGCTTATTAACTACTGAATTACTTTGTATTAGTGAATTCGCAAGAAATCGGTAGGCCGATCCCCAAACGGAAGGATGTGGCGCGCCCGTTCGCGCCAGTCCTACCGCCCTACCGCGCTTGGCGCGACATAACGCAGCAGCTACAATGGAACTATCTCTCCTGCCCGCGCGTTGCTGACAGCGGAGTGGAAGCGAGAGGGAGCTGCCCCCATGAAGAAATGGCTGGCTATCGGGGTCGTCGCGCTCAGCGTGGCGGCCTGCTACACGCCCGAGGAACGGGCCGTCGGTGGTGCGCTGATCGGCGGCGCGGCGGGTGCGGCGATCGGCGGCGCGGCGACGGGCCGTGCGGGCGGCGCCGTCGCGGGCGGCATCATCGGCGCGGCCGGAGGCGCCATGATCGGGGCTGCCACCGCTCCCTGCCGCACCTATTATTATCGCGGCCGGCGCTATCAAGAGTGCTACTGATCGTCCGGATGGACGATTCGGACCGTCGAAGCGGGCTTCGGCGGTCCCTTCCGCGTGAGCAAGCAAGACGGGTATGTGGGGCAAGATCGGAGGCGCGGGCCTGGGGCTCGCCATCGGCGGGCCGCTGGGAGCGCTCATGGGCGCGCTTGCCGGGCACGTACTGGTCGATCGCGAGGGCGCGCCCTTCGGCCGCGCGGCAAAGGAAGCGCTCTTCACCACCGGCCTTGTCGCCCTCTCCGCCAAGATGGCGAAGGCCGACGGCGTCGTGACCCATGACGAGGTGGCCGCCTTCCGCCGCATCGTCGACGTGCCGCCCGGCGAGGAAGGCAACGTCGCGCGCCTCTTCGACCTCGCGAAGGCGACGACGGCCGGCTTCGAGGCCTATGCACGGCAGATCGCCGACGCCTTCCGCGACGATCCCGCATTGCTCGAGGACATCGTCGACGGTCTGTTCCTCATCGCCAAGGCCGATCATGCGCTGCACGAGGCGGAGTTGCGCTATCTCGCGGCCGTCGCCGCCATCTTCGGCTTCGCGGAGAGCGATTTCGCCCGCATCGAGGCCCGCCACCTGCACTGCGACGACGATCCTTACGTCGTCATCGGCGCCGATCGGTCCATGCGCGACGAAGCGCTGAAGCGCCACTACCGCCGCCTCGTCGCCGAGACGCATCCCGACCGCGAGATCGCCCGCGGCCTGCCACCCGAAGCCGTGAAGATCGCCACCGACCGGCTTGCCGCCATCAACGCCGCGTGGGACAGGATCGCGCGCGAGCGCAACCTCGCCTGAAGCGCACCCACGTTCTCATGACCGACCGCCCAGCCCCCGACAGCCCCGTCGCCGCCAAGGTGTTCCCCTCGCCCAACCACGGCGAGCGCAAGAGCGCGGACGGCAGCCCGCGCCGGCCGGACATGCTCGTCCTGCACTACACCGGCATGCCCGACACGGGCGAGGCGCTGAACTGGCTGTGCAACCCCGTCTCCGAGGTGTCGGCGCATTATTTCGTCTTCGAGAACGGCCACGTCCTGCAGCTCGTGCCCGAGGCGCGCCGGGCCTGGCACGCCGGCCGTGCCTCGTGGGCGGGGGAAACCGACATCAACTCCGCCTCGCTCGGCATCGAGATCGCCAATCCCGGCCACCCCGGCGGCATGCCGCCCTATCCTGCTGCGCAGATCGCGGCGCTGACGGCCCTGTGCCAGGACATCGTCGCGCGCTGGCACATCCCGGCGGAGCGCGTCCTCGCCCATTCCGACGTCGCGCCCGCGCGCAAGCTCGATCCCGGCGAGACCTTTCCCTGGGAGGCGCTGCATCGGGCCGGCGTCGGGCACTGGGTGCCCCCCGCTCCCGTCCGCGGCGGCCGCTTCCTCAGCCCGGGAGACGCCGGCCAGCCCGTCGAGGCCCTGCAGGCCATGCTCGCCATGTACGGCTACGGCCTGTCCATCTCCGGCCGCTATGATGCGGAGACCGAGCAGGTCGTCGCCGCCTTCCAGCGCCACTTCCGGCCCGAGCGTGTCGACGGCGTGGCGGACGCCTCCACCATCACGACCCTGCGCGACCTCATCGCCTCCCGCCCCGGCCGCATGGCCGTTGCCTGAAGCGAGATTACCGCGAATTCACTCGCCCCCCGGCGCGGCTTTCGCCATGATCCGCCCGCCGCCGAGGGGCGGTCCGGAGCGAGGTGAAACGTGCGGCGAGTGTGGATTGTCGGCGGGGCTGCGGTCGCAGCGGGCCTCTTGGCGGTTGCCTTCGGCTGGAGCGCCACGCGCGAGGCGAACGGCGCAGCCTATCGCACGGCTCCGGTCGACCGTGGCACGATCGTGGCAACGGTCAAGGCGACGGGCACGCTCACCCCCGTGACCACCGTGCTCGTCGGTTCTCAGCTCTCGGGCCAGATCGTCGAGATCCTGGCCGACTACAATTCGCCGGTCAAAGCCGGGCAGGTGGTGGCGCGCCTCTACAGCGAGCAGATCCGGACCCGACGCGATGCAGCCAGCGCCGACCTTGCCCAGGGCGAGGCCGACGTCGCCCAGCGCCGGGCCCAGCGCGACCGCGCCCGGGCGACGCGCCAGCGCTCGGAGGCCGCCCTGCAGGATCTCCTCGCCCAGCGCGACCGGGTTGTGGCCCAGCTCACCGACGCCCGCCGCACCTACGAGCGCCAGAAGGAGCTGTTCGAGCGCGGCACGGGCTCGCAGAGCGCCTACGACAGCGCCAAGACCCAGGCCGACGTGCAGGCGGCCACCCTCGCCTCGACCGACGCGCAGATCGCCTCCGCCAGGGCCGAGCTCGTCGGCCAGGATGCGGACATCGCGCTGGCCGAGGCACAGCTGAAGTCAGCCGAGGCCGTCGTCCTCGCCCGCCGGGCGAAGCTCAGGGACATCGAGATCGATCTCGAGCGCACCGAGATCCGCTCGCCCGTGGACGGCGTCGTCGTGCAGCGCCAGATCGACCTTGGCCAGACGGTCGCGGCCTCGCTGAATGCCCCGACGCTCTTCACCATCGCCCAGGACCTGCACCAGATCGACATCTACGCCAATATCGACGAGAGCGACGTGGGCCGCATCCGCGAAGGCCAGCGCGTCATCTTCACGGTGAACGCCTATCCCAATCGCACCTACGAGGGCCGCGTGCGCATGGTCCGTCTCGGCGCCCAGACCATCCAGAACGTCGTCACCTACACGGGCGTGATCGGCGTCGACAACGCCGACCTGTCGCTGCTGCCCGGCATGACGGCGAACCTGCAGATCGTCACCGATGAGCGGCGCGACGTGCTGCGCGTCCCCAACGCGGCGCTGCGCTTCAAGCCGGTGACCGGAGCGACGGCGGATGCCCCTTCAGCGGGGGCGAAGTCGCCGGTGCGCGTTGCCCCGCTGCAGGAGCTGCGCGAGCGCATCGCGGCGGAGGTGAAGCCCACGCCCGACGAGGCGAAGGCGATCGAGGCGATTCTGGACGAGGCGCGCCGTGCCGCGGGCGCCCGCGCCCAGGAACTCGCCGACGAGGAGCGGCGCGCCGCCCTGCGCGCGGCCCGTCAGGACCTCATGGACAGGATCGCCGCCGCGCTCACCCCCGAGCGCAGGGCGCGCTTCGAGGCGCTCGCCCGGGAGCTGCGCGCCGAACGCGCCGCGGGCGGCGGAACGGGCACACGCGGCCGCGTCCACGTGCTCGACCGCGTCGGCGAGCCGAAGGCCGTTCCCCTGCGCCTCGGCGCGACCGACGGCAGCTACACCGAGCTTCTCGGCGGCGACATTGCGGAAGGCGCGGCGGTCGTCGTGGGCGGCGGCCCGAAGCCCGCAGCCGAAGCGGCGGCGGCGCCCGCCCGCGGGCCGCGCGGCCCGCGCCTGTTCTGAGGCGCGACGGCCATGGCGCCCACGCCGCTGCTCGAAACCCGCGGCCTTACCCGCGTCTACGATCTCGGCGGCACGAAGGTCGTGGCGCTCTCCGGCGTGTCGCTCGACGTGGCGCCGGGCGAGTTCGTCGCAGTCATGGGGCCGTCGGGCTCGGGCAAGTCGACCTTCATGAACCTCGTCGGCTGCCTCGACCGGCCCACGAGGGGCTCCTACCGGCTCGATGGCGCCGATGTCGAGCGGCTCGACGCCGACGGCCTCGCCCGCCTGCGCAACCGCGCCATCGGTTTCGTCTTCCAGCAGTTCAACCTGCTGCCCCGCCAGGACGCGCAGACGAATGTCGAGCTGCCGATGGTCTATGCTGGCGTCGAGCGGCACAGGCGGCGCGAGAAGGCCTTGCAGGCGCTCACCCGCGTTGGCCTCGCCGGGCGCGCGCACCACCGGCCGATGCAGCTCTCCGGCGGCCAGCAGCAGCGCGTCGCCATCGCGCGCGCCCTCGTCAACGATCCCCGCCTCATCCTCGCCGACGAGCCGACGGGCGCCCTCGACAGCCGCACGGCGCTCGAGATCCTCGCCCTCTTCCAGGCGCTGAACCGCGAGGGCGTCACCATCCTCATCGTCACGCACGACGCCGAGGTGGCGCGCCATGCCGCGCGCGTCGTGCGCTTCCGCGACGGACACATCGTTGCCGACGAGCGTCAGGTGGCCTCCGACGCCGCCGCGGCGCTGGCGCAGCTTGCGCCGACGGCGGAGGAGGTGACGGCATGAGGCTTTACGAGGCCCTGCGCGCCGCGCTCTCGGCCATCGCCGCCAATGCCCTGCGTTCGGCGCTCACCATGCTCGGCATCGTCATCGGCGTCATGGCGGTGATCGCCATGGTGGCGATCGGCTCCGGCGCGCGCGACGTGGTGACCCGCCAGATCAAGAGCCTCGGCGGCAACCTCGCCATCGTCTCGCCCGGCAACGTCACGCAGGGCGGCGTGCGGCTCGGGGCCGGCGCCGCCTCGACGCTCACCGACGAGGACGCCCGCGCCGTCGAGCGCGAGGTGGAGGGCGTCGTGGCCGCCGCCCCCTTCGTGCGCGGCTCGGCGCAGCTCGTCCATGGCGGCAGCAACTGGGCAACGTCCGTCTATGCCGTCGACCTGGCCTATTTCACCGCGCGCGAATGGGAAGTGGAGGCGGGCCGCCTCTTCGACCCGGAGGAGATCCGCCGCGGCGAGATCGTCGCCGTCATCGGCCGCACCGTGGCACAGAACCTCTTCGGCGACGCCGACCCCGTCGGCGAGACGATCCGCATCCGCAACGTGCCCTTCCGCGTCATCGGTGTCATGGCGGCGAAGGGCCAGTCGAGCTTCGGCCAGGACCAGGACGACGTCGTCTTCGTGCCGCTCGATGCCGGCCGCAGCCGCGTCATCGGGCGCAACTTCGCCAAGAACCGCTCCATCGGCTCGATCTTCATCAAGTTCCGCAGCGAGGAGGACATCGCCCCCGGCATCGAGGCGACGCGCGCGCTCCTGCGCCAGCGCCACCGCCTGACGGACGACACGGAGGACGACTTTTCCATCCGCAACCTCACCGAGATCGCCGAGACCGTCTCGGCGAGCGCCAACACCCTGTCGCTGCTGCTCGCGGCGGTGGCCGGTGTGTCCCTCCTCGTCGGCGGCATCGGCATCATGAACATCATGCTCGTGTCGGTGACGGAGCGGACACGCGAGATCGGCCTGAGGCTCGCCGTTGGTGCCCGCCCGCGCGACATCCTCGGCCAGTTCCTCATCGAGGCGACGACGCTTGCCACCATCGGCGGGGCGGCAGGGGTTGCGCTCGGCATCGTCGCGGCCCGGCTCGTCGCCGGCGCCTTCGGCTGGCCGACACTCATCTCGCCCGAGGCGATCGTGATCGCGGTCGCCTTCTCCAGCCTCGTCGGCATCTTCTTCGGCTTCTACCCCGCCCGCCGCGCCGCCCGCCTCGACCCGATCGAAGCCCTGCGCCGCGAGTGAAGGGCCGCGGCCCGTGCGGCGTCATCCCGGAAACGATAACGGTGCCGGCAGGGGTGCGACGGCCGCTGCATCTTCCGGTTCACCCGCATCGGTTCTTCGTCCTGGGCTCCCCGCTCCGCTCGGCCCCGGGACGACCGTGGATGGTTCCCGCGCGCCCCTCCACGCGCTTGCCATGCGCCGTGCCTCTTGCGAGCGTGGCGCCGGCTTGCCCCAAGCCGAACTTGCAAGCCGAACGAGAAGGATCGGCGCCCGATGGCCGAGCTCGACAAGATCGACCTGAAGATCCTCCGCCTCCTGCAGGCGGACGGGCGCATGGGCAATGCCGAGATCGCGCGGCGGGTGAACCTGTCACCGGCCGCCTGTCACCGGCGCGTGCAGGCGCTCTTCACCGGCGGCTACGTCACCGGCGTGCACGCCCGCATCGACCCCGCCAAGGTGGATCTCGGGGTGCTCGTGCTGGTCGCGGTGGTGCTCGACCGCTCGACGCCCGAGAGCTTCGCCGCCTTCGAGGAGGCGGCGCTCGCCAATGCCGCGATCCTCGAATGCCACCTCGTCGCCGGCGACTTCGACTACATGCTCAAGGTCCGCGCCCGCGACATCGACGATTTCAACGCCTTCCACGGCTCCAAGCTCATCGCACTGCCCGGCGTGCGTCAGACGCGCACCTTCTTCGTGCTGAAACAGGTGCGCGACGCCGGCCCCCTGCAGTTCTGACCGCCGTCGCCGCGGCGGCAGATGATTGATTGAAAAATGGCGCCTTCTCGCGAATGATCGCAGCTGTTCATGGAATCTGACGCACAATAGCCCTTGCGAGGCCGCTCATCTTTGAAAGGACATTCGCCTGGCAAAACTCCTAGCATTCGCGGCGTCCCCATCGCCCGAGCGCAGGAGCGTCCTCCCATGAATCTCGACCGTTTCGAGCGCATTCCGCTCGCCTTCTATCCCTCGCCGATCCACCCCCTGAAGCGTCTCTCCGCCCATCTCGGCGGACCCGAGATCTGGGCGAAGCGCGACGACATCTGCGGCGGCCTCGCCTTCGGCGGCAACAAGATCCGCAAACTCGAATATCTCGTGCCCGACGCGCTCGCGAAGGGCTGCGACACCCTCGTCTCGATCGGCGGCGTGCAGTCGAACCACACGCGCCAGGTGGCGGCGGTGGCGGCCCATCTCGGGCTGAAATGCCGGCTCGTGCAGGAGAAATGGGTGGAGTGGCCGGACACGATCTACGACAAGGTCGGCAACCTCCTCCTCTCCCGCCTCATGGGCGCGGAAGCGCGCCAGGAGGGCGAGGGCTATTCCACCGCGATCAAGGACACCTGGGAGGGCGCGCTCGCCGAGGTCCGCGCCAGGGGCGGCAAGCCTTACGCCATTCCCGCCGGAGCCTCCGACCATCCGCTCGGCGGCCTGGGCTATGCCAATTTCGCCCGCGAGGTCGCGGCGCAGGAGCGGGAGCACGGCATCTTCTTCGACACGGTGGTGGTCGCCACCTGCACCGGCTCGACGCAGGCCGGCATGATCGTCGGCTTCCTCGGCCAGGACAGGCCGCGCCGCCTCATCGGCATCGACGTCGCCGCCGACGAGGCCATGACGCGCGCGGCCGTCACCAAGATCGCCCGGGCCACGGCCGAGCTCGTGGAACTGAAGACACCCGTACGGGACGAGGACGTGGTGATCGAGACCGGCCATGCCGGCCCGGCCTACGGCGCCCCTGGCAAGGACACGATCGAGGCGATCCGCCTCGCGGCCCGCCTCGAAGGCATGATCACGGACCCCGTATACGAGGGCAAATCCATGGCCGGCCTCATCGGCCTCGTCTCCTCCGGCGCGATCCCCGCCTCCTCCAAGGTGCTCTACGTCCACCTCGGCGGCGTGCCGGCCATCAACGCCTACGCCGGCGCCTTCAACTGAAGGATGCCGAAACGTCGGCCCGGGCCCAGAAGCGATGGCGGTGGAGAACGGGCCCGGGACCGTCGTGCCTTCCCGATCAACCACGTCGGTTCCGGTTCCCGGGCGCCTCGCTCGGTCCCGCCCGGGATGACCGCAGGGCTATTCTCGAAGGCGCCGTGTCGCTCTTCGCCCCGCCCTATTCCGCCGCCTCGCGGGCGTAAGCCCCAGGGTCGTAGTTGAGGATGGGGGCGAGCCAGCGCTCCACCTCCTCGATGCTCATGCCCTTGCGCAGGGCATAGTCCTCGACCTGGTCGCGCTCCACCTTGGCGACGCCGAAGTAGTGGGCATCCGGGTGCGAGAGATAGAGGCCCGAGACGGAGGAGCCCGGCCACATGGCGTAGCTCTCGGTGAGCTTCACGCCGATGCGCCGCTCCGCGTCGAGGAGGGCAAAGAGCGTCGCCTTCTCCGTGTGGTCGGGCTGTGCGGGATAGCCCGGCGCCGGGCGGATGCCGCGGTATTCCTCTCGGATGAGGGCCTCGTTGTCGAGGTCCTCGTCAGGGGCATAGGCCCAGAACTCCTTGCGCACACGCTCGTGCAGGCGCTCGGCAAAGGCCTCGGCGATGCGGTCGGCGAGCGCCTTGACCATGATCGAGGCATAGTCGTCGTTCGCCCGCTCGAAGCGGCGGGCGATGCGCTCCTCCTCCATGCCGGCCGTGACGACGAAGCCGCCGACATAGTCTGCCTTCGCCGACTCCGCCGGCGCGACGAAGTCGGCGAGCGCCATGTTCGGCTTGCCGTCGCGCTTGGTGAGCTGCTGGCGCAGGGTGAAGAAGGTGGCGAGTTCCTCGCCGCGGCTCTCGCCGGTGTAGAGGCGGATGTCGTCGCCGACCGCATTCGCCGGCCAGAAGCCGATGACAGCCTTGGGCGTGAACCAGCGCTCCTCGATGATGCGCCTGAGCATCGCCTGCGCGTCCTCGTAGAGCTGGCGGGCGGCCTCGCCCTGCGCCGCGTCCGCGAGCAGGGCCGGGAAGCGCCCCTTCAGCTCCCAGGTCTGGAAGAAGGGCGTCCAGTCGATGCGGCGCGCGATCTCCGCCACGTCGTAGGACCGGAAGACGCGCGTGCCGAGGAAGCTCGGCTTCGGCGGCACATAGGCCGCCCAGTCGGGCTTGAAGCGGTTGGCGCGCGCCCTGGTGAGGGGCAGGCGCTGCTTGTCGGCCTCGGCGCGGGCATGCGCATTCGCCACCTTGGCATATTCGGCACGCAGGGTATCGACGTAAGCCCCCTTCGTCTCCGGCGAGAGGAGGGAGGAGACGACGCCCACCGCCCGACTCGCATCCGTGACGTAGACGGTCTGGCCGCGCGAATAGTTCGGGTGGATCTTCACCGCCGTGTGCACGCGGCTCGTCGTCGCCCCGCCGATGAGGAGGGGGATGTCGAAGCCCTCGCGCTCCATCTCGGCCGCCACATGGCACATCTCGTCGAGGGAGGGCGTGATGAGGCCCGACAGGCCGACGATATCGACCTGCTTCTCCCGCGCCGTTTCCAGAATCCTGTGCGCCGGCACCATGACGCCGAGGTCGATAACCTCGTAGTTGTTGCACTGCAGCACGACGCCGACGATGTTCTTGCCGATGTCGTGCACATCGCCCTTCACCGTGGCCATCAGCACGCGTCCGGCGGCCGGGCGCTCCGTGAGGCCTTGCCGCTCCTTCTCCTCCTCCATGAAGGGCATGAGATAGGCGACCGCCTGCTTCATCACGCGCGCGGACTTCACCACCTGCGGCAGGAACATCTTGCCGGAACCGAACAGGTCGCCCACCACGTTCATGCCCGCCATCAGCGGGCCTTCGATGACGGCGAGCGGCCGCTCCGCCTTGCGGCGCGCCTCTTCCGTATCCTCCTCGATGAATTCGGTGATGCCGGCGACGAGGGCATGCTCGAGGCGCTTCTCAACCGGCCAGGCGCGCCAGGCAAGATCGGCCTCGCGCGCCTGCTTGCCCGCCCCCTTGAACTTCTCGGCGAGCGTCACGAGGCGCTCGGTCGCGTCCTTGCGGCGGTTGAGGACGACGTCCTCGCAGGCTTCGCGCAGTTCGGGGGCGATCTCGTCGTAGAGGGCGAGCTGGCCGGCGTTGACGATGCCCATGTCCATCCCCGCCTGGATGGCGTGGTAGAGGAAGACGGCGTGCATCGCCTCGCGCACGGGCTCGTTGCCGCGGAAGGAGAAGGAGAGGTTCGACACGCCGCCCGAGACGTGGGCGTAGGGCAGCGTGCGGCGGATCGTGCGCGTCGCCTCGATGAAATCGACGCCGTAGTTGTCGTGCTCCTCGATGCCGGTGGCAACCGCGAAGATATTCGGGTCGAAGATGATGTCCTCGGGCGGGAAGCCGACCTTCTCCGTCAGGATCCTGTAGGCGCGCGTGCAGATCTCGACCTTGCGCGCGAGCGTGTCGGCCTGGCCCTGCTCGTCGAAGGCCATGACGACGACGGCTGCGCCATAGGCACGCACGCGCCTCGCCTCGGCGATGAACTTCTCCTCGCCCTCCTTGAGCGAGATCGAGTTCACGATGGCCTTGCCCTGCAGGCATTTGAGCCCGGCCTCGATGACGTGGAACTTGGAGGAATCCACCATCACCGGCACGCGCGCGATGTCCGGCTCGGAGGCGACGAGGTTGAGGAACTCCGTCATCGCCTTCTCGGAATCGAGCAGGCCCTCGTCCATGTTGACGTCGATGACCTGCGCACCGTTCGCCACCTGGTCGCGCGCCACCTCGAGCGCGGCGGCGTAGTCGCCCGCCGTCACGAGCTTGCGGAACCTCGCCGAACCCGTGACGTTCGTGCGTTCGCCGACGTTGACAAAGGGAATGTCGGCGGTGAGTACGAAGGGCTCGAGGCCGGCAAGGCGCATGTGCCGCTCGACCGTGGGGATCGGCCGCGGCGTCTTGCCGGCCACCGCCTCGGCGATCGCCGCGATATGCGCAGGCGTCGAGCCGCAGCAGCCGCCGACGATGTTGACGAATCCCTCGTCGGCGAAGTCGGCGATCATCGTCGCCATCGCCTCCGGGCTCTCGTCGTAGAGGCCGAACTCGTTGGGCAGCCCCGCGTTCGGATAGGCGCAGACGAAGGTGTCGGCGACCTTCGAGATCTCCTGGATATGCGCGCGCATCTCGCGGGCGCCGAGCGCGCAGTTCAGCCCGATGGCGAAGGGCGCGGCATGGCGCACGGAATGCCAGAAGGCCGTCGGCGTCTGGCCCGACAGCGTGCGCCCGGACAGGTCCGTGATGGTGCCGGAGATCATGACGGGCAGCTCGACGCCGCACGCGTCGAACACCTCCCGCGCCGCCACGATGGCGGCCTTGGCATTGAGCGTGTCGAAGATCGTCTCGATCAGGATGATCTCCGCCCCGCCATCGACGAGGCCGCGGATCTGCTCGGCATAGGCCTCCCGCACCTCGTCGAAGGTCACGGCACGGTAGCCGGGGTTGTTCACGTCCGGGGAGATGGAGAGCGTGCGGTTCGTCGGGCCGATGGCGCCGGCGACGAAGCGACGCCGCCCGTCCTCCCTCTCGGCGAGGCGGGCGGCCTCGCGGGCGATGCGCGCGCCCTCGCGGTTCAGTTCGTAGACGACCGCCTCGAGCCCGTAGTCGGCCTGGGCGATGGAAGTGCCGGAGAAGGTGTTCGTCTCGACGATGTCGGCGCCGGCGCGGAAATAGGCGAGATGGATGTCGCGGATCGCCTCCGGCCTCGTCAGGATGAGCAGGTCGTTGTTGCCCTTGAGGTCGCGATCGAAGTCCCTGAAGCGCTCGCCACGGAAGTCCGCCTCCGTCAGCTTCAGGCGCTGGATCTCGGTGCCCATGGCCCCGTCGAGCACGAGGATGCGCTCGCAGGCGGCCTTCGTCAGGGCGGCGAGAACCTCGGCGCCGTCGGCAGGGCGAACATCAGCCATCTTGAGCGACCTTCATCCTCGTCACCGCCGGACAGGCGCCGGCATCTTCGATCATTGCCCCCGGACAGGGCGCACTACTCCGCCGCCACCGCCGCGCGCGCCGGCTCGGCCTGCGGGCGCAGGCCGAGCAGGTGGCAGACGGCATAGACGAGGTCGGCCCGGTTCATCGTGTAGAAATGCAGGTCGGTGACGCCGCGGTCGACGAGGTCGATGACCTGCTCGGCCGCCACCGCGGCGGCAATGAGGCGGCGCGTCTCGACATCCTCGTCGAGGCCCTCGAAGCGCGTCGCGAGCCAGGGGGGCACGCTCGCCCCGGCGCGCTTGGCGAAGCTCGCGGCCTGTTTGAAGTTCTGCACCGGCAGGATGCCCGGCACGATGGGGATGTCGATGCCCTTGGCACGCACGCGGTCGAGGTAACGGAAATAGAGGTCGTTGTCGAAGAAGAACTGGGTCATGGCGCGGGTCGCCCCGGCGTCGACCTTGCGCTTCAGCATCTCGATATCGGCTTCGACCGACGGGCTTTCGGGATGCTTCTCCGGATAGGCGGCGACCGACACCTCGAAATTGCCGATCGCCTTGATGCCGGCGACGAGATCGGGCGAGGAGGCGTAGCCGCCGGGATGCGGGATGTAGGCTGCGCCGAGGCCGTCTGCCGGGTCGCCGCGCAGGGCCACGATGTGGCGCACGCCCGCCGCCCAGTAGCCGCGCACCACCTCGTCCACCTCGGCGCGCGTCGCGGCGACGCAGGTCAGATGCGCCGCGGGCTTCAGCGCCGTCTCGTCGACGAGACGCTTGACCGTGGCGTGCGTGCGCTCGCGCGTCGAGCCGCCGGCGCCGTAGGTCACGGAGACGAAGGAGGGTGCGAGCGGCGCCAGCCGCTCGATGGAGGCCCACAGCGTCTTCTCCATCTCCTCCGTCTTCGGCGGAAAGAACTCGAAGGAGACGCGCACCGGCCGCGTGCTGTGACGGCTGGGGCGAAAGGCTGCGGTGGACATCAGGCGACCTCCCGGTGAGGCGAACGCACGGGAAGATCGGTGACGATCCGCCGGTCCTGCGCCAGCCACAACGATACGACGAGCCGGTTTTCGCCGCGCTCCGGCGGCGGCAATTCACGATGCGCGACGAGGTCGAGCCCGGCTTCCCCCAGCCAGGCGCCGAGCTGCTCGCGCGAGAAGCCGAGGCGGCGATGCGCATATTGATCGCGCAGGAACTCGAGGTCATGCGGCGCGAAATCGACGATGAGGATGCGTCCGCCGGGCGCAAGAACCGCCGCCGCCTCCCGCACCGCCCGCGCCGGATCGTCCAGATAGTGCAGTACCTGGTGCACCAGCACGAGGTCGAAGGCGTTGCGCTCCACCGGCAGGGCGTAGATGTCGCCCTGGCGCAGCTCGACGCTCGAAAGCCCCGCCCGCTCGAGATTGGCGCGCGCCACCGACA
Source organism: Chelatococcus albus (assembly GCF_030067675.1). GTDB lineage: Bacteria > Pseudomonadota > Alphaproteobacteria > Rhizobiales > Beijerinckiaceae > Chelatococcus_A > Chelatococcus_A albus. Next base: position 259,514 of record NZ_JASJEV010000005.1, read on the forward strand.
GCATGGCATGGTTGGCGTCCACCCCCACGGCGCGCGCAGCGCGCGGCGCAAGCAGCTGCAGCATCCGCCCCGTGCCCGTGCCGAGGTCGAGGAAGGCCCGCACGGGCTTGTCGCCCACGACGTCGCGGATGGCGGCTTCCACCGCCTCCTCCGACACGTGCAGCGACCGCACGCGGTCCCAGTCCGCTGCGAGCCGGGCGAAGAAGCTCTGCGCCGACTCGGCGCGGGCCTTGCGCACGGCCGCAAGCCGCGCCCGGTCGGCGGCGAGCTGCTCATCCCGCGCGTCGAGGCTGGCGATGAGGCTGCGCGTTGCCGCCGCGGCGGGGCTGCGGTCGGCAAGACGGAAGAAGGCCCAGGCGCCCTCGCGGTGCCGCTCGATCAGCCCGGCCTCCGCCAGGAGCTTCAGGTGGCGCGAGATGCGTGGCTGTGACTGGCCGAGGATGTCGGTGAGGTCGGACACGTTGAGCTCGCCCTCGGCGAGCAGCGCCAGGATGCGCAGGCGCGTCTCCTCCCCCGCCGCCTTGAGCGCGGTGAGGAGCACGGGCATCGGCAGCGGCACAGGGTCGGCCATCGACATTCTCTAAGATATATAAAGATATGTTTATATCAAAATCGCCATCGAGCCAAGCGGATAATGCCTGCCCCTGCCCCCCGCTGCCGCCTGCGGCAAGCACGGGTCATGCACAGGTCATGGGAGCGACTCCGTGTCGCGCGGGCTCTCCGACCTCGGCCGGAGGAAGCCGGAACGGCAAGCTGCCCTTCCCCGCCCCGGGGGCGACGAGCAGGACGAGCGCCTTCGGTCATGCCGGACGGCTGCCGCATGCAATCGCGCACGGGCATCACTCATGCGCGGCGAATTCGGGATGTTCCGGGCGCGCCCTGAATCAAGCAATACAGGCGCCGTGACTCGACAGAGTCGTCATGGAGCGGGTTTGTTAACTGTACTATATGACGAATGAATCTTCAGCAGTATATTTTGTTCCGGAAACATCCGAGCCGTGAGGCATATATTTGCGAAGTGCCCTCAGCATGGCAGGCATGTTCCCGCATTAACGCGAAGGAAACACCTCGACCGCATGAGAACGACAGCAGTCTTGAGGTCAGATTATGCGTGTCCGTGGTTTGTTCATCCTGTGCATGTCGGTCGCCGGAGCCCTGGCGGCCCTCGTCAGTTCCTTCGTCGCCTGGCAGGAGTGGCAGCGTTGGTCCGCCGCGGCCGAGGCGCGCGCCCTCGTCGAGACCCTGGGGCAGGTGGCACGCTTCAACGAGCGCCTGGCGCTCGAGCGCGGCAACTACAACCAGCTCCTGGTCACCGAGGCGCCGGCCGCCGGCCAGCCGCTCGAGACTGCCCTCGCCAGCCGCCGCAACACCGACGCCGTGGCCGACCGTCTCAAGGAGCTTGTGGCGGCGCTGCCGGGCGACGCGCGCAAGCGCATCGAACGCCCGGTGAGCGCCTCGCTCGCCGCGCTCGCGCAGACGCGGGCCGCCGTCGACCGCGGCATCGCCCGCGCCATGGGCGAGCGCGAGCCGGGCGCGGCCGCGCAGTACCAGCGCGCGGTCATGGACATCATCGCCACGGGCTCGCGCCTCCTCGGCGTCATCGAGGCCGAGATCGGCGCGCGCGACGCCGAAACCGCCAACACCACGCCCATCGTCGGCCTCGCCATGGACCTGCGCGACGTCGGCGGCAGCCGCTCGGCCTGGTTCTCGCAATATGTCGGCTCGGGCCAGCGCTTCAGCCCGGAGCTCGTCGTGCAGATCCACGAGATGACGGGGCGCATCACCCAGGCCTGGGATCGCCTGCAGCGCGTCGTCGGGCAGGCCGAGCGCGGCAGCCGGCTCGAGGCGGCCATGCGCGCGATGAAGGCCGCGTTCATCGACGAGGGCGGACGCAACTACGCCGCGGTCTTCGCCGCCGGCCGGGACGGCGCCGCGCCGCCGATGGGCCTTGCGGAATGGCGCAACTGGACGAGCGCCTCGCTGCAGACCATCATCGGCGTGCGCGACGCGGCCCTCGAGGATGCGTTGCAGACGGCCGACGCGACCATTGCCTCGGCCCGCCTGCGCGTTGTCTTCGCGGTCGCCCTGCTCGGCGTCATCGTCGCACTCATCGGCGGCTGCGCCGCCATGTTCTCGCGTCGCGTGGTCGAGCCGCTGGCGGCGCTCACGCAGGCGATCGAGCGCATCGCCGAGGGCAGGTACGAAACGCCCGTGCCCGGCGCCGAGCGCACCGACGAGATCGGCGCCATCGCCGGCGCGATCCGCGTGTTCAAGGACAATGCCTTGCGCATGAGGGAGCTCGAGGCGGAGGAGCGCGCCGCCGCGGCCGAACGCGTCGCCCGCGCCGAGGCTATGGCGGCCGTGGTCGGCGAGGTCGGCAAGGTGGTTGCGGCCGCCGCCGACGGCGACTTCAGCGCCCGCGTCTCGGTGACGGACGCCGAGGCCGACCTGCGGAAGCTCGTCGAGGGCATCAACGCCATCAACGCCGTGGTCGACCGCGCCACCGTCGAGTTCGCCGCCGTCCTGGGTGCCGTCGCCCGGGGCGACCTGACGCAGGCGGTCGCGACCGACTACCGCGGCCGTTTCGGCGAGCTCAAGGCGGCCGTCAACGAAACCATCCACCGCCTGGCGGAGACGGTCGTCACCATCCAGACGACCGCCGCCGAGGTGACGACCGCGGCGAAGGAAATCAATAGCGGCGCCGACGACCTCTCCCGCCGCACCGAGGATCAGGCCTCGTCGCTCGAGGAGACGGCGGCGACAACCGAGGAGCTCGCCGCCTCCGTCAAGGCGAGCGCCCATTCTTCACGCGACGCGGTCGCCCTGGCGCAGGAGGCGATGCAGGTCGCCGAGGCGGGCGGCAGCATCGTGCAGGACGTCGTCGACGCCATGACCCGCATCGAGCGTGCCTCCGCGAAGATCTCCGAGATCACCTCGGTCATCGACGAGATCGCCTTCCAGACGAACCTGCTCGCCCTCAATGCCGCGGTCGAGGCGGCCCGGGCCGGCGAACAGGGCAAGGGCTTCGCCGTCGTCGCCTCCGAGGTGCGCACCCTCGCCCAACGCTCCGGCGACGCCGCCAAGGACATCACCGGCCTCATCGCCTCGAGCGCGGCCGAGGTGGAGCAGGGCGTCAAGCTCGTGCGCTCGGCGGGCGAGGCGCTGGTGCGCATCGTCGGCGCCTCGCAGAAGGTCTCCGAGACGGTCACCGAGATTTCGACGGCCGCCCAGGAGCAGGCGAACGGCATCGACGAGATGAGCCAGGCCGTGGCGCACATGGATGAGATGACGCAGCAGAATGCGGCCCTCGCCGAGCAGAGCGCGGCCGCCGCCGCCATGCTCGCGAGCCAGATCCAGCGCCTCAACGACCTCGTCGCGACCTTCCGGACGCGGCGCGAGGCCGGAACGGCGGCGCGACAGGCGGGCGAACCCCGGCGGCAGGCGGCCTGAGACCTGGCGGATCGCCGCGCAGCAGCCGGAGCGCGCGGCGACGCCGCCCGTAGGCCTCAAAACCCCTCCCTGTCATCCGGCAGGCGGCGCAGCCGCCATCCGGGAGCCGGAACGGATGCGGGTATCGCGAGGCTGCGGCGCCGGGCGCCGCCCCCGGTCGATATCGTCCGGCTCCCGGGCCCACGCCTGCGGCGGCCCCGGGATTGCAGTGGTGGTTCCCGCGCGTTCCCCGGAGAAGGCCGTTGCGGCGGCGCGATCACAGGCTGACTGTCGGTTTCGCCGCATCCGCCACCGTGACGCGGCAGCGGCCGCCGGCGTGGGCGATGACGAGGGCGACGAGATCGCCCACCGCAGCGTCGAGGTCGCCCCAGCCGTTCGCCTGCATGGTGACGACGGCACGCGTCGTACGCGGCTCGATGCCGGTGCGCGCGTCCTGCCGCCAGTTCCAGCGGCGGCAGAGCACGTGGCGGCTGTCGGCATAGACCACCTCGCCCTCCTTGGGCGGGTCCTCTGCCGCCTCCGCGCCCATGTCAACGAAGCTGTCACCCGGGCGCGAGAAGCGGAAGGCGAGTGGAGGAGCGACCTTGTCGAGGTCGTCGGCGCCGCAACAGAAGACATGGGCGAGCGAGACCGCGTTGTAGAGGTCCACCAGCGTGTTGACGACCGGCAGGCGCTCCCCGGCGAGCACCCGCTTCACCAGCCGCTCGACGGCCGAGCGGTAGCTCGTCTTCCTGATGCCGAATCCCTTGTAGGCCTCACGCCAGGCCGCGATCCCCGGGATCGTCGAGAGTTCCATCCCTTGCCAGCGTCGCCGGCAGGCCGCCTCCCGCTCCTCGATCACCGCATCGAGCGCCGGCGGGCGCGCGCCCGAGAGCGTCAGGCCCTCGGCCACGACGACAGCGACGCGGAAGGCGGGAAAGCGCGGAACGATCTCGGCGATCGAAAGCTGCATGGGCGAGCATCCTGGGTGGCGGGCCGCACCGTGCGAGGAATGCACCTCTTGCAGATGCCAGCCCGTGCGATCGTGCGTGGCTGTCCGGCCGCCCGGCGGCGGCGCTGCCCGAGGCCGGACCCCGGCGCAGGACGACAGACTGCCCCCTCGGCTCAGCCTGTGCCATGCGCTCAGCACAAAGGCGCCCTGCATCGCCACGCGTTGTGGGGTGCCGCGCGGGGGGCGATATTTTACATCAGAATTCGCACTGAAAGACAAATCACATGATTGCATCGTGGTTCGAGCGCCCGCTGTGGCAGCGCGTGGCGGCGGGCTTCCTCCTCGGCATCGTCGCCGGCGTGCTCGCCGGCGACAAGGCAGCCGTATGGTTCAAGCCCCTCGGCGACATCTACCTCAATCTCGTGCGCATGGTCGTGGTGCCGCTGGTGTTCTTCTCCATCGCGGCGAGCGTGGCCAAGCTCGCCGACGCCGGCAATGTCGCCCGCCTCGGCGCCCGCACCCTCTTCTGGTTCGTCGCCACCTCGGCGCTCGCCGTCCTCGTCGGCATCGCCTTCGGCCATCTGATCAACCCCGGCGCCGGCCTGTCGAACCTGCCGCTCGGCGAGGTGAAGCCGCGCACGATCCCCACCCCGGTGGAGGTGCTCATCGGCATCGTGCCGACCAACCCGGTCAAGGCGATGGCCGACACCAACGTGCTGCAGGTCCTGTTCTTCGCCGGCCTCGTCGGCGCGGCGCTCGTCTCGCTCGGCGAGCGCACGGCGCGCCTGCGCGGGCTCGTCGAGGAAGGCGCCGCCCTCACCTTCCGCATCACCCGATGGGTGCTGCAGCTCACCCCCATCGGCACCTTCGGCCTCATCGCCTGGGTCGTCGGCCGCTACGGCCTCTCCTCGCTCGCGCCGCTCGCCAAGTTCATCCTGGCGATGTATCTCGCCTGCCTCTTCCACATGGCGGTCGTCTACGGCGGCCTCATCAAGCTGCACGGCCTCAAGGTCTCGCGCTTCTTCCGCGGCGCCTTCCCGGCGCAGCAGATGGCCTTCGCCACCTCCTCGAGCCTCGCGACGCTGCCCATGACACTGCGCGCGGCGGTCGAGCGCCTCGGCGTGCCGCCGAGCTATGCGAGCTTTGCCGTGCCCCTCGGCGCCAACGTCAAGATGGACGGCTGCGGCGCCATCTACCCGGCCATCGCCTCGATCTTCATCGCCCAGTACTTCGGCCTGGAGCTGAGCCTCACGCAATATGTCCTCATCGGCCTCACCGCCGTGCTCGGGTCGCTCGGAACGGCCGGCGTGCCCGGCACGTCGATCGTCATGCTGACGCTGACGCTCAACACGGCCGGCCTGCCGCTCGAGGGCATCGGCTACATCATCGCCATCGACCGCGTCGTGGACATGATGCGCACGGCCACCAACGTCACGGGGCAGCTCCTCGTGCCCGTCCTCGTCGCCAAGGAGGAAGGCATCCTCGACGAGGCCGTCTACGGTGGGACAGCGCAAGCCGAACCCGCCCTCGTCGCCGCCGAGTGACGGCGCCCCCCTTCCGGGACCAGGCCGGAGCAGGGCCGCTGTAATCCTGCGCCTCCCTTCTTGATCGGAGGGAGGCTCCTGTCGTTATGGTCTAGGCCGACGGGCTGACGGGAGGCCAGAGCCATGAGCGACGACACGTCCGGCATCCGCGAAGGCGAGGTGGCGACGTCACTGCCGGCCGCCTTCGACGCGGGGCTCCATTTCATCGGGCGCATCCACACGCCCTGGACGAGGCGCGCCGACTGCCCCAGGAACGCGCGCGAGTCGGACGCGCTCTGCACCATCGAGGTTTCGCCCGCCTTCGCCGAGGGCCTCGCGGACATCGAGGGCTGCAGCCACCTGTGGGTGCTCTACTGGATGGACAAGGCCCGCCGCGACCTCGTGCGGCAGCGGCCACGCCACTACGACGAGACGCACGGCACCTTCGCCCTGCGCTCGCCGGCGCGGCCGAACCCCATCGCCCTTTCCTGCGTCGAGCTCGTCGCCGTCGACGGCAACCGGCTGACCGTGCGCGGGCTCGACTGCCTCGACGGCACGCCGCTCCTTGACCTGAAACCCTATTTCGCCTCCACCGACGCCCGCCCCGAAGCGGTCGTCGCCTGGCACGCGGCGCGGCGCGGCTGAGGAGGGGAGCAGCGCCGATGCGCAGGGATGCCATCACCTCGGGCTTCGTCACCTCGGCCGATGTCGCGCGGCTCGCCGGCGTCTCCCGCTCCGCCGTGTCACGCACCTTCACGCCCGGCGCCAGCGTCTCGGCCGAGGTGCGTGCCCGCGTGCTCGCAGCGGCCGATGCGCTCGGCTACAGGGTCAACCGGCTGGCCCAGGGCCTCATCAGCAGCCGTTCCAACCTTGTCGGTGTGGTCGGCGCACGCCTCGCCCAGCCCTTCCAGGCCATGCAGCTTGCGCTTCTCAGCAGCGCCCTCATGGCGCGCGGCCTGCAATGCCTGCTCCTCAACGCCGACGATGCCGACCAGAGCATCACGCCGCTCATCGAGCGCATGCTCGAGTTCCGCGCGCGCGCCATCGTCATCATGTCGGGCAGCCCGCCGACGGCGATCGTGGAGGAATGCGTGCGCAACGGCGTGCGCGTCGTGCTCGTCTACAAGCCGGTCGAGGGCGTGGCCGCCGACACGATCCTCTGCGACGACGAGGGCGGCGCTCGCGCCGCCGCCGACCTGCTTCTCGCCTCCGGCTGCCGGTCGCTCGCGGTCGTCAGCAGCGGCGGGCAGACGCCGAGCCTTGCCCGCCGCATCGCCTTCTTCCGCGAGCGCCTCGCCGGGCACGACCTCAGCCCCCTCGTCTGGGCCGAGGGGCCGACGAGCTACGAGACGGGCGCCGCCGCGGCGCAAGCCCTCGTGCCGCAGGGCGTCGACGGCGTCTTCTGCGTCACCGATCTCATTGCCCTCGGCTTCATGGACCGGGCGCGCCACGGTCTTGGCCGGCGCATCCCGCAGGACCTCTGCGTCGTCGGCTTCGACGACATCCCGCAGGCCGGCTGGGCGGCCTACGGCCTCACCACCCTGCGGCAGGACCTGCCGGCCGTAACCCGTCACGTCGTCGCCGCCATCGAACGCGAAGCGCCCCCTCCGGCGGAAGCCGTCACCGTACCCGTCACGCTCGTCAGGCGCGGCAGCACGCGCGCCGACTGAGGGCGGGAACCGCCGCACCCGCAGCAAGGACAGCTCAAGCATTTCATCGGCGACGCAGATGGAACGCACATTCCATCTTGCTGCTGATGCACGCGTGTGCAATGCTTCATGCGGCCTGCCGGCTGACGTCGCTCCGGGGCGACGCGGATGTGCGGGCTCGACAGGCGCGCCAGACGCCGAAGGGGAAACGCAGCCGGGTCAATGCGCCGCCGGCGGCAGCCGGATCGGCCGCGGGAGGGGAGTATGCGCCGTTTCGACGTCGATCAGTTCGTCACCATCGGCCGCCGTCGTTTCCTGAAGGGGCTCGCTTCGTCGGCCCTCTTGTTCTCCAGTGGCGCCATCACCTCCAGCGTATGGGCGAACCCCGCGTTCTTCGCCTATCCCTTCCGCCTCGGCGTCGCCTCCGGCGATCCGGCGCACGACAGCGTCGTGCTCTGGACGCGGCTCGCGCCCGATCCGTTCAACGGCGGCGGCATGCCCATGAAGGGGGTGGAGGTCGGCTGGGAGATCGCCGGCGACGAGAAGATGCGCAACGTCCTGCAGAAGGGCAAGGCGCTCGCCCGTCCCGAGCTCGGTCATGCCGTCCATGTCGAGGTCGGCGGGCTCGAGCCGGCGCGGGAATATTTCTACCGCTTCACGGTGGGGGACGAGCGCAGCCCCGTCGGCCGCACCAAGACCTTGCCCGCGCCCGGCGCCCCGGTCGCCGAGATCCGCTTCGCCGCCGCCGGCTGCCAGCGCTACGAGGACGGCTACTTCACCGCCTACCGCCACATGGCGAGGGAACGGCTCGACTTCGTCTTCCACTACGGCGACTACATCTACGAGTATCGCCACTTCGTGCCGGGCGAGCGCGACATCGCCCGCACGATGCCGGTGGCGCTCGACAAGCCCTACACGCTCACCGACTACCGGAACCGCTATGCGGTCTACAAGGCCGATCTCGACCTCCAGGCCGCGCACGCCTCCGCGCCCTTCATCGTCACCTTCGACGACCACAACGTCGAGAACAACTTCGCTGGCGATATGGACGAGAACGGCACGCCGCCGGAGATCTTCCTCCTGCGCCGCGCCGCGGCATTCCAAGCCTACTACGAACACATGCCCCTGCGTCGTTCCGCCCTGCCGCGGGGCGCCGACATCCTCGCCCATCGCCGGTTCGCGCTCGGCGGCCTTGCCGACCTGCACGTGCTCGACACGCGCCAGTACCGCTCGGACCAGGCCTGCGGCGACAGCGTCAAGCCCGTGTGCAAGGAGGTGTTCGACACGAGCCGCACCATGCTCGGCGAGGCGCAGGAGCGCTGGCTTGCGGATGGTCTCGCCGCCTCGAAGGCGACGTGGAACGTCCTCGCCCAGCAGGTCATCATGATGCGCAACGACCGCGACCCGCGCCCGGAAGCCCAGGCCTTCCACATGGACAAGTGGGACGGCTACGTCGCAGCCCGTGGCCGGCTGCTCAAGACGCTCGACGACACCCGCGCCGCAAACCCCATCGTGCTGACGGGCGACATCCACAACAACTGGGCGGGAGAACTGAAGGCGGACTTCGACGACATGAAGTCGAAAACCCTCGGCATCGAGTTCGTGGCGACCTCGATCAGTTCGGGCGGCGACGGCTTCGACATCGACGCGACCTACACCGCCCTCCTTGAGCAGAACCCCCAGGCCAAGTTCTTCAACAACCAGCGCGGCTACCTGCGCCATGTGGTGACGCCAAGGCGCTGGCAGGCGGACTATCAGGTGCTGGAAACGGTGCGCACACCCGGCCAGCCGATCAGGACGCGCAAATCGCTCGTCGTCGAGGCCGGTATGCCGCGGATTGTCGACGCCTGAGCCGTTCGCCTGCCCAGGCGCGCCAGCCATCCGGCCGGCCCTCCCGGCGCCGGCCGCATCCTGGCCCCGCGACGATCGTCGCGGGGCCTTTTTTGGCCTCTTCAGCGGAAGACCGGCTCGTCGAAGCTGCGCAGCTTGCGCGAATGCAGCGACTCCCGCTGGCTGCGCAGGAGGTCGAGCGCCGCCAGCGCGATGCGCAGATGCTCGCCCACGGCCCGCTCGTAGAAGGCGTTGGCCGCGCCCGGCAGCTTGATCTCGCCGTGCAGCGGCTTGTCGGAGACGCACAGCAGCGTGCCGTAGGGCACGCGCAGGCGATAGCCCTGCGCCGCGATGGTGCCCGATTCCATATCCACCGCGATGGCCCGCGACAGGTTGATGCGCCGCCGCTCCTGTGACCAGCGGAGCTCCCAGTTGCGATCGTCGTTGGTCATGACGGTGCCGGTGCGCAGGCGCCGTTTCAGCGCCTCGCCCCGGTCGCCCGTAACGAGCGCCGCCGCCTCCTGCAGCGCCACCTGCACCTCGGCCAGCGCCGGGATGGGAATGTCCGGCGGCACGGCGTCGTCGAGGATGCCGTCCTGGCGCAGATAGGCATGGGCGAGCACGTAGTCGCCGATCGTCTGCGACTGCCGGAGGCCGCCGCAATGGCCGATCATGAGCCAGCAGTGCGGCCGCAGCACCGCGAGATGGTCGGTGATGTTCTTGGCGTTGGCCGGCCCGACGCCGATGTTGACGAGGGTAACGCCGTGCCCGTCCTTCGCGACGAGGTGGTAGGCCGGCATCTGGAAGCGATGCCAGGCGACCGCGGTGGCGCGCGCGATGGCCTCGGTTTCGGGCAGGTCGCGCTCGATCACCGCGTTGCCCGGCAGGACGAGGCGCACGAAGCGCCCGTCCTCCCGCAACTGCGCGAGGCCCCAGCGCACGAACTGGTCGACGTAGCGATGGTAGTTCGTGAGCAGGATCCAGGGCTGCACAGCGCGCCAGTCGGTGCCCGTGTAGTGCATGAGCCGCTTCAGCGAGAAGTCGACGCGCACGGCGTCGAAAAGGGCGAGCGGGCGCGGCCTGTCGGGCGGCTGCTCCCACAGGCCGTCGGCGATCTCGTCACCCACCGCGGCAAGGAGCGGCACGGGGAAGAAGCGCGCGAGCTCGGCCGCCGTCACGCCGCTGCCGGCGAGCTCGTCGCCACGCTCGACGACGTAGGGGTAGGGAATGTCCTGCGCGCTCGTGCCGACGGCGAGCGTCGCGCCATAGTCGGCGATGAGGTGGCGCAGCTGCTCCAGGAGATAGGGCCGGAAGGCCTGCGGCTGCGTGATCGTCGTCGCATAGACGCCGGGCCCCTGGAACTTGGCATAGGCGCGCGCCGACACCGGCATCACACCCTCCGGCCGGTAGGTCACGCGCAGCTCCGGATAGCGGAACAGCGCGCGCTCCGCCGGCGTCGGCGGCGTCCTGTCGGAAAGATAGCGTTCGAGCGCGTCGCGCAGAGCGGCGGTGGCGGAGGCGTGGAGTGCGGTCAGCCGGTCGACCGCTTCGTCGGGTGTCGAGACGTCGATGAATTCGGAACTCTTTTCGAGGCGCACGTTCGTATCCTTCTTTTCGCCCCGCTTCCCGCGTCGCAGGGGCGACGGCGGGGAAACGTGGTCCAGCTTGGCGAAAGGCGTGTGACCCGTAAAGTGGGCCGACACGGGTGCAGCGAACCGTGAATGCACACCGCGCCGGAACGCTCGAAGCCCTGCGCCCATCTGGCCTCTGCCGCCGCGCGCCCGCCCGGCCCCCAGGGGTTGGGGAAGCCCCGCCGATCTCCTGCCCCGATTACGGCGTTACCTCGTCGTGCACTCACCGGGGACGGGCATGCGCAATGACGGGCGCGTCGAGACCAAGGACTTCTGGCGGGGGCCGATCCTCGCCATCATCTTCGTCAACCACGTGCCGGGCAACCTCCTCGAGCACGCGACCCCGCGCAACTTCGGCTTTTCCGATCCGGCGGAAGCCTTCGTCTTCCTGTCCGGCCTCGCCGTTTCCTACGCCTATCATCCGCGCCTCCCGAGGGGGAGGCCGGCATCGCGGCCAAAGCCCGGCGGCGCGCCGGCGTGCTCTCTGCCGTGCATCTCCTGATCACCTTCGCCGCGCTCGCACTCCATGCCAACGGCTTCGTCGTCAGCGGCAAGGATGCCTTCATCGACGATCACGGCCGCGGCCTCGTGTTCGACGATCCGGCGCACGGCATTCCGGCACTCCTCATGCGCATGCACCGGATCGGCTACTTCAACATCCTGCCGCTCCATGTGGTGCTCATGCTTGCGGCGCCGGTCATGCTGGAGGCCGTGCGCATCGGTCCACTGCGCGCGCTCGCATTCTCCTTCATCATTATGTGGCGGCGCGGGTCTTCGGTGTCACCCTGCCGGCCTGGCCGCGGGAGAAGGCCTGGTTCTTCAATCCCTGCATCTGGCAGTTCATCTTCATGCTGGGGATCGCGGCCGGCGTGTTCCGGGGCAGGAAGCCCCTGCCGCTCTCGCCCGTGCTGCTCGCGAGCGTGCTCGCCTTTCTCCTCGCCTCGCTCGTCGTGTCTCACGCTTCCCGCTCCCTCGTGCCGGACGGAAGCGCAACCCCCTCCTTCCCGGGCGAACCCTCGTCACAAACACCCTTGCCCATGGTGTCCCGGCCGCCGGGCTCCTCGACGACGGCGGGCGTGGGCGCCTGCTCCCCAGAGGCCGCCTATCCCGCCCGGCTTGCTGAGGAGATCGAGACGCGCCTGCCCACGATCGACGTCGACATCGGGGCCTCGTGCGTCGGCGGCGAAACGGCCGCACAGACGCTCGAGCGGCTGGAGAGGGAGGTGGCGCGGCTGAAGCCCGATCTCGTCGTCTGGCAGGTGGGCACCAACGACGCCCTCGCCGACGTGGGCGAGGACGTCTTCCGCACCCTCGTCGAACGGGGGATCGCCGCGGCCACCGCCCACGGGGCCGACCTCGTGCTGCTCGACCAGCAGTTCTACCCCACGATCCGCAGGAATGGCCTCTTCGAGCGCACGGCTTCCACATGAGCGACCGCGGCCACGCCTGCATGGCGCGCCGCCTCGCCAACGGGATCATCCGCGCCGCCCGCCGCGGCGAGATGGAGGCGAAGGTCCCCTCGCGCCGCGAGGCGGCCGGGCCCGTCTCCGCCGGCCTTTGAACGCGCGCCCTACGGCCCGCCCGACATCAGGCTCGCCGCCACGTTGATGCCGAGCGCAAGCATCGTGGTGTTGAAGAGAAACGACAGGATGGTGTGCCCGAGAACCACGCGCCGGATGGCGCGCGAGGTGATGACGACATCCGAAGTCTGGGCGGCCGCGCCGAGATTGAACGAGAAATCGAGAAAGTCCCAATAGTCGGCCTCGTGCTGTCCCCTGGGAAAGGCGAGGCCGCCGCGCTGGCCGTCCGCGCCTTCGCCGTAATATTCGTGGGCGTAGTGCAGCGCGAAGGTCGTGTGCAGCAAGAACCACGAACACAGCACCGTCACCACCGCGAGGGCGAGGCGAAAGGCCCGCCCGCCTGCATCGGCGGCGGCAAGCCCGCTCAGCTCGAGCACGATCGCGCCGAGGCTCGCGCCCGCGGCGAGGCAGGTGAGCAAGAGCACGACGGCGGCGCCGTCGTCCTCCCGCGCCGCGCGCCTTCGCATGGCATGGATGTCGGAGCGCACGGCGAGGACGGCGACGAGCCCGAGATAGACGGCGGCACCGGCATCCCACGCGACGAGAAGGCGGCTCGCCATGGTCCAGGAGGCCGGTAGCGCCAACGCGAGGCCGACCGTGACGCCGAGCGCCACCAAGGTCCGCGGCCGCGCCTTGAGCTGATCGACGAAGCGCATCGTACTCCCCCCGCCGGCCTCGCGCGGCATTCCCTTGGCGCCACCTCAGCGCACGGCGACGATGAAGAGCCGCGGGAAGCGCAGGAGCACGCGCCCGTCCGCACGCGGCCCGTAAGCCTGCCGCAGGCGCCCCTCGTATGCGGCGAGGAAGGCCGCGCGCTCGCCCTCGTCGAGCGGCGCAAGATAGGGGCGCAGCCCCGTGCCCTTCACCCATTCGACAATGGCGCCGACGCCCTCGAGGGCGTGGTTGTAGACGGTGAGCCAGATATCCACGCGCCGGCACAGCGGCGCGAGCAGGTCGTAATAGGCCTCGATGCCCGGTAGCCGCGCGCGGTCCACCGGCCGCGCGGCGAAGCGCGCCGCCCATGGCCCCGCCCCGGCCGTCTCGCGCATGGCGACATGCGTCGGCTCGTCGAGATTGTCCGGCATCTGCACGGCGAGCGCACCGCCGGGCGCGAGCATGCCGACGAGCCGCGGCAGGAGCGCCCTGTGGTCCGGCAGCCATTGCAGCACGGCATTGGCAAAGAGGAGATCGACCGGCGCCTCGGCCTGCCAGGCGGCGAGGTCGGCCTCGACGAAGGCGACCGAGGGCAGGCGCCTGCGCGCGGCGGCCAGCATGTCCGGGGCGTTGTCCAGACCGACGACCTGCGCGTCCGCGAAGCGCGCAGCAAGGAGCTCGGTGGAATTGCCCGGGCCGCAGCCGAGGTCGACGACGCTTCGCGCCGTCGCGAGCGGCACGCCCGCCAGGAGGTCGCGCGCCGGGCGCGTGCGCTCGTCCTCGAACCGCAGGTAAAGCCGTGCGTTCCAGTCGGTCATGCGCAGTCTCCCTGACTGGACCTTCGCCCGTCGCCCCGAGGCGGGAGCCCGTTCATCCGTCGAGATCGAGGCGGTGGAGCGGCAGCATGCCGCCACTCCACCACGTCGGAGGGCACCTCGCCCGCGCGCCGAGCCGTTCCTAGACGGCGCGGCGAAGAAATCGGAGCGATGGCGAGCGCCGAAAAGCCCCGCTTGGGCGAAACCGCCGGCGGCGACCATCAGCGCCCGGCCGAGGCCCGCGCCCTGCCAGGCCGGATCGACGAACAGGCGCTTGAGCCGGCCGAGGGCGGCCTCGCCCTCCTCCGCAGCCGAAGAAACGGCGACGACGCCCGCAGGTCGCCCCTCGGCGTCGACGGCGACCAGGGCGCAGCCTGCCGCGATCTCCTCCTCGCTTACGCGCAGGACGGGCGCGCTGAGGCGCATGAAGGCCGCGTCGTAGCCCCAGGAAGCTTTGGACCGCAGCACCGGGGCGGAGAGCGCCCTGCCTTCGCTGGCGCGCGCCGCCCGGATGCGCACGGCCTCAGCGGCCGAACTTCTTGTACTTGATGCGGTGCGGGATGGTGGAGTCCACGCCGAGGCGCCGCTTCTTGTCTTCCTCGTACTCCAGGAAGTTGCCTTCGAACCACTCGACATGGCTGTCGCCCTCGTAGGCGAGGATGTGGGTCGCGACGCGATCCAGGAACATGCGGTCGTGGCTGATGATCACGGCGCAGCCGGCAAAATCCTCCAGCGCCTCCTCGAGCGCGCGCAGCGTCTCGACGTCGAGGTCGTTGGTCGGCTCGTCGAGCAGGAGGACGTTGGCGCCGGATTTGAGCATCTTGGCGAGATGCACGCGGTTGCGCTCACCACCCGAGAGCATGCCGACCTTCTTCTGCTGGTCGCCGCCTTTGAAGTTGAAGGCCGAGCAATAGGCGCGGGAGTTGATCTCCCTCTTGCCAAGATAGATCACGTCGTTGCCGCCGGAGATCTCCTCCCACACGGTCTTCTTGTCGTCGAGGGCGTCGCGCGACTGGTCGACATAGCCGAGCTTGACCGACTCGCCGATGGTGATCGTGCCGGCGTCGGCCTTTTCCTGGCCGGTGATCATGCGGAAGAGCGTCGTCTTGCCGGCGCCATTCGGGCCGATGACGCCGACGATGCCGCCCGGCGGCAGCTTGAACGACAGGTCGTCGATGAGGAGCTTGTCGCCGTAGCCCTTCGACAGGCCGCTGAAATCGATGACGTTGTTGCCCAGGCGCTCGGCGATCGGGATGATGATCTGGGCCGTGGTCGGCGCCTTGTCGGCCGCCTTCTGGACGAGCTCGTCATAGCGCTGGATGCGCGCCTTGTTCTTGGCCTGGCGGGCCTTCGGCGAAGCCGAGATCCACTCGCGCTCGCGCTCGAGCGCGCGCTGGCGCGCCTCCTCCTCGCGGCCCTCCTGGGCGAGGCGCTTCTGCTTCTGCTCGAGCCACGAGGAGTAGTTGCCCTCGTAGGGGATGCCGCGGCCGCGGTCGAGTTCGAGGATCCAGCCGGTCACATTGTCGAGGAAGTAGCGGTCATGGGTGACGATGAGGATCGCGCCCGGATAGGCTCGCAGATGCCCTTCGAGCCACGCCGTGGTCTCGGCATCGAGATGGTTGGTCGGCTCGTCGAGAAGCAGCAGCTCGGGCTCCCACAGGAGCAGGCGGCACAGCGCCACGCGGCGCTTCTCGCCGCCCGAGAGCTTCGATACGTCGGCATCGTCCGGCGGGCAGCCGAGCGCATCCATCGCCTGGTCGACGCGGCTGTCGAGGTCCCACAGGCCCTTCGCCTCGATCTCGTCCTGCAGCCGCATCATCTCGTCGGCCGTCTCGTCCGAGTAGTTCATGGCGAGTTCGTTGTAGCGGTCGAGGATCGCCTTCTTCTCGGCGACGCCCTCCATGACGTTCTCACGCACGGTCTTGGCGGGATCGAGCTGCGGCTCCTGCGGCAGGTAGCCGACACGCGCCCCGTCTGCGACCCAGGCCTCGCCGGTCCACTCCTTGTCGATGCCCGCCATGATCCTGAGCAGCGTGGACTTGCCCGCGCCGTTGACGCCGAGCACGCCGATCTTGGCGTCGGGGTAGAAGGACAGGTGAATGTTGTCGAGGACCTTCTTCCCGCCGGAATAGGTCTTCGAAAGACCGCGCATGTGATAGATGAACTGTCTGCCGGACATGAAAAAGGTCCACCCTGTGCTGTCGGGCGCTGAAGGTCGCGCAGGAGCGAGGAAAGTGGGCCGCTATGTAGCGAGCCGGACGGCCGCTCGCAAGCGAGGCGGCCGAGGCGCGGTTGACATCGGGCGCCGCGTCGCGACGATCCCCTGCACCTCGCATGTGTCGCCTGCGGAACGGGGCGAGCCGCCGGCCGGCCGGCGAAACGCGCCGCCCCGGGACCTCGGCCGTTCCGCCTTCAGAGACCGGATTTCGGGAGTGTGCATTGCCCCGCGTCTACATCGGCCTCGCCACGACCTTCCACGACCCCGCCATCGCCATCGTCGGCCCGGACGGCGACATCCGCTTCGCCGAGGCGACGGAACGCTTCCTGCAGTACAAGCGCGCCCCCCATTGCGAGGCCGACCTCGCCACCTACGTCCCCAGGCTCCTGAAGGAGTATGTGGAGCCCGACGCGGATATCGTCGTGGCGACGACCTGGGGAACGCGCTTCACCGAGTTCCTGACGCGGATCGCCGCCGCCGGCGAATTCACCGTCGACCGGCTGATGCAGTTTCCGGCCGCCCTCAACCGCTCCCTCGTGCCCGAGATCGGCGAGCGCGGTCTGGTCGCGAGCCTTCGCATCGCGCAGGAGCAAGCGGGGCTTGGCCTGCTCCTCGGTCTCCTCCACCTCGGCCGCCCCGCCCGCTTCTCGCTGCGCCGCTACGACCACCATCTGACCCACGCCGCCTATGCCTGTTTCGGCTCGCCCTTCGCGGAGGCTGTCTGCCTGGTGGTCGACGGCATGGGCGAGACCGGCGCGAGCGCCATTTTCCGCTATGCCGACGGTCGCATCGAGGAGGTCCGCCGCCATCGCGGCCGCGAGAGTGTCGGCTTCTATTTCGGCCTCGTCACCGATCTCTGCGGCTTCGACCAGGTGAAGGGCGAGGAATGGAAGGTCATGGGGCTTGCGCCCTATGGCCGGCGCGACGAGGCCCTCGTCGCGCTCCTGCGCCGCCTCTATCGGGTGGAGAACGGCAATCTCAGGTTTGCCGATGCCGAGACGATCGCCGACGCCGTGCGCGACATCGAAGCCCGCCGACCCGGGGACGTGGATGAGCAGGGCTGGGCCGACCTCGCTCGCGCGGGCCAGGACGTGTTCGAGGAGATGATGGCCGTGCTCCTCGCCGACGCGGAAGCGCGGGTCACTTCGCGCAATCTGGTGCTGTCCGGCGGCTGCGCCCTGAACTCCTCCTTCAACGGCAAGATCGTCGAACGCACCTCCTTCGAAGCGGTGCACGTTCCCTCCGCCCCCGCCGACGACGGCAATGCCGTGGGGGCCGCTCTTCTCGCGCTCAAGGAGGACGAACCGGCCTGGAAGCCGCAGGGCCGCCGCTTCACGCCCTATCTCGGCGCCGGCCTCTGCACCGAGCCGATGGAGCGACTGGCGGCGCAGGAGCCGCGGGCCCGCCGGCTGGGCGCCGACATCGTGACGGCGACCGCGCGCCTCCTGGCCGAGGGCAAGCTCGTCGGCTGGGCGCAGGGTCGCGCCGAGTTCGGCCCGCGCGCGCTCGGCAACCGCTCCATCCTCGCCGATCCGCGCCCGGCCGGCATGAAGGACGCGATCAACGCCAAGGTGAAATACCGCGAGGCCTTCCGCCCCTTCGCCCCTGCGATCCTCGCCGAGCACGGGCCGGCGTGGTTCGAGGCCTATCAGGAGACGCCCTACATGGAGCGTACCCTGCGCTTCCGCCCGGAGGTGCGCGAGCGCGTTCCCGCCGTGGTCCACGCCGATGGCACGGGCCGCCTGCAGAGCGTGACGGACGCGTGGAACCCGCACTTTCACGCCCTTCTCGAGGAATTCCATCGTCTCACCGGCGTGCCGATCCTCCTCAACACGAGCTTCAACGTGATGGGCAAGCCGATCCTGCACACGACGGAGGATGCGATCCTGATGTTCTACACCACGGGCCTCGACGCGCTCGTGGTCGAGGACTGGCTCGTCGTCAAGTAGCCGCGGCGAGCCGCGCCGCATGGGCGCGCAGCCGCGCGATGACGCGGGCGACCGCCGGCGAGGGCGGCCGCTCGCGCAGCGTCACGATGCCGACCGCGCCGAGATCGAGCGCAATCGCGATGGGCAGGCTTGCCAGGAAACCGCGCGCGATCCACGGCGCTGCCGTGTCGCGCGGCAGGACGGCCACGAAATCGCCCGAGAGCAGCAGGTTCACGGTGATGTCGACGGAATCCGTCTCGATGGCCCGCTCCGGCGAGGCGAGATTCCTGCCGCGCAAGAGCTCCTCGAAACGGGCCCTCAACACGCTGCCGTGCGGATGCATCACCCATGGAAAGGCGAGCGCCTCGGCGAGATCGGATGTCTTGCCGCGCACGAGGGGATGGTCCACCCGGCAGACCACGGCCTGCCGCTCGTCGAGGAGAAACTCGAAGGCGAGATCGTCACGCTCGCTCGTCACCGGGATGCGCCCGACGACGAGATCGAGCTGCCGGTCCCGCAGGGCCGCGATGAGCACGCCGCTGGTGCCCAGCGTGATGGAGAGCGCCACCCTCTTGCCGGCCGCGTGCAGATCGAGCGCGGTCGCGCTCACGAGCCCCGGCACCGCCCCCACGATGGAGCCGAGGCGCACCCGCCCCATGCGTCCGTCCGCCAGGGCCGCGAGCTCCTGGCCCGCCGCGGCGAGCTCGGCGAGAGCGTTGGCCGCGTGGCGCAGCAGGGCTTCGCCCGCGGGCGTCGGCCGCACGCCGCGCGGCAGTCGCTCGAAGAGCTGCGTGCCGAGGAGAGCCTCCACCTGCTGCAGGAGTTTGCTCGCCGCCGGCTGGCTGATGTGCGCCGCCTCCGCTGCCCGATGCAGGTTGGCGTGCTCCCCGAGAGCGACGAGGAGCTGAAGCTGCCTGATCTTGAGATGCTGCACGCCGGCGACGTGATGCCCGGTCCCTCCCGCACTCGGTACGGGCATGGCGCGTTCCCCTCCCTCATGCCGATCCACGGCCATGCCTGCCCCTCACGGCCGGGTCGGCCCGCCGCCCGGCCTCGTCGCCGCCGCGAGGCGCCGTGCAGCGCCCACCTGGGCGGCCGGTCCGGGCCCCATCGCAATCGATAATGTTTCCTATATCGGTCGATCCGATATTGCCATTGGTTAGTTATCGATCTGTGCCCTAGACCCGATCCGGCTGCCCTCTCGTGCAGGGATCCGGGAGCACCATGCCAATGAGGGAACAGAAGCCGTCGATCGCCTTCCTCGGCATCGGCCTGATGGGCTCGCGCCAGGCCCGGCGCCTTCTCGACGCGGGTTATCCGCTCATCGCCTGGAACCGCTCGCGCGAGAAGGCCGAGGCGCTTGCCCCCCTCGGCGCCGCGGTCGCGGAAACGGCGGCCGACGCCGTGCGCAGCGCCGACCTCGTCGTCACCATGCTGGAGAACGGCCGCATCGTCGCCGAGGTCGTCTTCGACCAGGGCGCGGCCGTGGCGATGCAGCCGGGCGCCGTTCTCGTCGACATGAGTTCCATCAAGCCGGCCGAGGCGCAGGACCACGGCGCGCGCCTCCACGCGCTCGGCGTCGCCTACCTCGATGCCCCCGTTTCCGGGGGAACGGTGGGTGCCGAAACCGGCACACTCGCCATCATGGCCGGCGGCGAGGCGGAAACCTTCGCCCGGGTGGAGGAGATCCTGAAGGCCATGGGCCGGCCGACCCACGTCGGGCCAACCGGCTCGGGCCAGCTCGCCAAGCTCGCCAACCAGATCATCGTCGGCGTCACCATCGGCGCCGTGGCGGAAGCGCTGATCCTCGCCGAGCGCGGCGGCGCGGACCCCGCCAAGGTGCGCGAGGCCCTGCGCGGCGGTTTCGACGAAAGCCGCGTGCTGGAGCTGCACGGGGACCGCATGGTCCGGCGCGACTTCGCAACCAGGGGCCGCTCGGTCACGCATCTCAAGGACATCGACAACGCCCTGGATGCCGCCCGCCGCCTCGGCCTGACGGACACGCCCTTCGCCACCGCAACGGCAGAGCTCCTTCGCGGCCTCCTCGCCCATGCGGGCGACCTCGACCATTCCGCCCTGTTCGCCGAACTCGAACGGCGCAACCGGCTCGACGCCTGAGAACCATACGGAAACGCCATGTCGGAGACGAAGAAACCGCTGCGCAGTGAGGCCTGGTTCGCGCGCCAGGACAAGATGGGCTTCTACTACAGGTCCTGGCTCAAGAACCGCGGCTTCCCGCAGGACCAGTTCGACGGCAGGCCGGTCATCGGCATCTGCAACACCTGGTCCGAGCTCACCCCCTGCAACTCGCACTTCCGGACCATCGCCGAGCACGTGCGCTGGGGCGTCCTGGAGGCGGGCGGCTTTCCGCTCGAATTCCCGGTCATGTCGCTCGGCGAGACCATGCTGCGTCCGACCGCGATGCTTTACCGCAACCTCGCCGCGATGGACGTGGAGGAATCGATCCGCGCCAATCCCCTCGACGGCGTGGTGCTCTTGATGGGCTGCGACAAGACCACGCCGGCGCTCCTCATGGGTGCGGCGAGCGTCGACATCCCGACCATCGGCATTTCGGGCGGCCCGATGCTGCGGGGCGTCTACAAGGGCCGGCACATCGGCTCCGGCACCAATACGATCTCCATGAGCGAGCAACTGCGCTCGGGCCAGATCACGCTCGAGGAGTACCACGAGGCGGAAGCCTGCATGCACCGCTCGCACGGCCATTGCATGACCATGGGCACGGCCTCGACCATGGCCTGCATGGTCGAGGCCCTCGGCGTCGGCATGCCCGGCAACGCCGCCATTCCGGCCGTCGACGCCCGGCGCAACCTCCTCGCCCGCGAGGCCGGCCGGCGCATCGTGGAGATGGTCAGGCAGGACATCGTCCTGTCGCGCATCCTCACTCGCGAGGCTTTCGAGAACGCCATCCGCGTCAACGGCGGCATCGGCGGCTCGACGAATGCGGTCGTCCATCTCATCGCCATGGCGCGCCGCATCGGCGTCGACCTTGGCCTGGAGGACTGGGACCGGCTCGGCCGGGACGTGCCCTGCCTTGTCGACCTGATGCCCTCCGGGCGCTTCCTGATGGAAGACTTCTTCGAGGCCGGCGGCCTGCCCGTCGTCATCCGCGAACTCGGCGAGCGCGGCCTCATCAACAAGGACGCGCTCACCGTCAACGGCCGGACGATCTGGGAGAACAACGCCGCGGTAGAGTGCTGGAACCGCGAGGTCATCCACGCCTTCGACAAGCCCTTCAAGCCGAGCGGCGGCATCGCCGTCCTGCGCGGCAATCTCGCGCCGGACGGAGCGGTCCTGAAGCCCTCCGCCGCCTCGCCGCATCTCATGAAACACACCGGCCGCGCCGTCGTCTTCGAGTCGATCGAGGACCTGCATGCCCGCATCAACGACGACGCCCTCGACATCGACGAGACCTGCGTCATGGTGCTCAAGAACTGCGGGCCGAAAGGCTATCCCGGTATGGCGGAGGTCGGCAACATGCCGCTGCCGCCCAAGCTCCTGAAGCGCGGCATCACCGACATGATCCGCATTTCCGACGCTCGCATGTCCGGCACGGCCTACGGCACGGTGGTGCTGCACACGGCCCCGGAGGCCGCCGCAGGCGGGCCGCTCGCTCTCGTCGAGAACGGCGACCTGATCACGCTCGACGTCGAGGCGCGCAGCCTGCACCTGCACGTGGATGCGACCGAGCTCGACCGGCGCCGCGCTGCCTGGACACCGCCCGCGCCGCATGCCGGCCGCGGCTACGTCAAGCTCTACGTCGACCATGTGCTGCAGGCCGACGCCGGCTGCGACCTCGACTTCCTTGTCGGCAGGAGCGGTGCCGCCGTGCCGCGCGACAACCACTAGGAGCGGCGGCCCCGAGCCTCCCGCTCGATGCACGCCAGCCCCCCGTCGCCGGCGGCTCGCCTTGCGCCGCCGGCGGCAGTAGTGTTCCCGCCGGCCGCCTGCGCTGCGGCCGGGCAATTCACGATGCGCGACGACGACCTCGGGCAGGAGACGATGAGCGAGCACAGGAACTACATCGCGGGCGAATGGGTGGCGGGCACGGACGCGGCGGCCAACATCAACCCGTCCAACACGAACGACGTCGTCGGGCACTATGCGCGCGCCTCCGCTGCCGACGCCGAGCGCGCCATCGCAGCGGCCAAGGCCGCCTTTCCCGCCTGGTCGCGATCCACGCCGCAGGAGCGGCACGACCTCCTCAAGAAGGTCGGCGACGAGATCCTGGCGCGCAAGGACGAGCTCGG
Organism: Chelatococcus albus; assembly: GCF_030067675.1. Taxonomy (GTDB): domain Bacteria; phylum Pseudomonadota; class Alphaproteobacteria; order Rhizobiales; family Beijerinckiaceae; genus Chelatococcus_A; species Chelatococcus_A albus. The sequence goes on from NZ_JASJEV010000005.1 coordinate 281,991, forward strand.
ACGCCTCCTGTCGCGCGAGGAGGGCAAGACCCTGCCGGAAGGCGTCGGCGAGGTGGTGCGCGCCGGCCAGATCTTCCTCTTCTTCGCCCAGGAGTGCCTGCGCCAGGCGGGCGACAAGCTCGCCTCCGTGCGCCCGGGCGTCGAGATCGAGGTGACGCGCGAGCCCGTCGGCGTCGTCGGCATCATCGCACCCTGGAATTTCCCCATCGCGATCCCCGCCTGGAAGATCGCCCCGGCGCTCGCCTACGGCAACACCGTCGTGTTCAAGCCGGCGGACCTCGTGCCCGGCTCGGCGCACGCGCTTTCCGAGATCATCGTCAAGGCCGGCGCCCCGGCGGGCGTGTTCAACCTCGTCATGGGCCGCGGCTCGGTGGTGGGCGAGGTGCTCCTCACCCACAGGGACGTGGCGGCGATCACCTTCACAGGCTCCGTCGCGACCGGGCGCAAGGTGGCCGCCGCCTGCGTCGGCACGATGAAGAAGTTCCAGCTCGAGATGGGCGGCAAGAACCCGCTCGTCGTGCTCGACGACGCCGATCTCAAGACGGCGGTGGACTGCGCCGTGAACGGCGCCTTCTTCTCCACCGGCCAGCGCTGCACGGCCTCCTCGCGGCTCATCGTCACCGAGGGCATCCACGACCGCTTCGTCGATGCGGTGGCCGAGCGCCTGAAGGGCCTCGTCGTCGACGATGCGCTGAAGCCTGGAACCCACATCGGCCCGGTGGTCGACCAGAACCAGCTCGACCAGGACCTCGCCTATGTGAGGATCGGCCAGGACGAGGGGGCGAAGCTCGTCTGCGGCGGCGAACTCCTCAACCGCGACACGCCCGGCTTCTACATGGCCCCGGCGCTCTTTACCGAGGTGGCGAACGGCATGCGCATCGCGCGCGAGGAGATCTTCGGCCCGGTGGCGGCCGTGGTGCGCGTCAAGGACTACGAGGCGGCGCTCGCGGCGGCGAACGACACCGAGTTCGGCCTCTCCGCCGGCATCTGCACCACGAGCCTGAAGTACGCCAGCCACTTCAAGCGCAATGCCGAGGCCGGCATGGTCATGGTCAACCTGCCGACGGCGGGCGTCGACTATCACGTGCCCTTCGGCGGCCGCAAAGGCTCGAGCTTCGGCCCGCGCGAGCAGGGCCGCTATGCGGCCGAGTTCTACACCACAGTCAAGACCGCCTACACCTTGCCTGTGTGAGGCGGAACCGGCGAGCGCCGCCCCGGGGCGGCGCTCGCGTCGTTCCCGTTTGCAGCGGGCCACACCGCATCCCTATACTCATGTATGCTCTCTGAACTGGGAGACGCGTCATGAGAACGCTCACCGTCACGGAGAAGAGTTCGGGCAGCAGGCTCCTGATCAATCCCGCCTACGTGCTGATGGTGCGCAGCATCGCGCAGGGCGGCAGCAACATCTACCTGTCAACGGGAAGCCTGCACATGCCGGACGTCGTCGTCGTGGCCGAGGACCTCGACCGGGTGATGGCGCTGATCGAGGAAGCGGATATTTCCAACGTTCCGCCGGACGTCCACGATACGCGGCGCGGGGTGGCGTCGCACTGAAGCGCGGCGCGCACGGGCCTGAAAGACCGTCGATCGGGCCGCAGCCGCCCCGCCCGGGGGCGACGTTACAGGTCCACCCACCGCCGCTCCTCGGCCGAGCGGACGAAGCCGTGGATGACGCGCTCCACGGCAAGCCCCTCCTCGAAGTCGAAGGCGATCGGCGTATGCGCGGCAATGGCGCGCAGGAACTCCGCCGCCTCGATCACCTTGAGCTCGTTGAAGCCGAGCTGGTGCCCGGGCGCCGGGCAGAACTGCCCGTAGGGCGGATGGGCCGGTCCCGTCAGGATCGTGCGGAAACCGCGGGTCGCCGCATCGCCCTCAGCCACGTAAAGCTCAAGCTCGTTCATGCGCTCCTGGTCGAAGGTGATCATGCCGTGCGAGCCGTGCAGCTCGATGCGGATGAGGCTCTTGCGGCCATGCGCCGCCCGGCTCGACGAGAGGACGCCGGTCACGCCGTTCTCGAAGCGCACGAGCGCCTGGGCGATGTCCTCGTTCTCGACGGTGCCGAACTTGCCCGGCTCGTCCTTCATCGGGCGTTGCGGATAGGCGACGGCGATGTCGGCCGAGAGGCTCGTGATGCGCCCAACGAGACCGTGCAGGAGCGAGACGAGGTGGCAGGTGATGTCGCCGAGCGTGCCGAGGCCCGCGTCGGCGGCGCGACAGCGCCAGGACCAGGGCAGGTCTGGATCGGCCATGTAGTCCTCGTCCACCTGGCCGCGCACGTGCAGGAGCCGCCCGATCGCCCCTTCGTGGACGAGGCGCCGGGCGTGCTGGATCGCCGGATTGACGGTGTAATTGTAGCCGAGGCGCGTGCGCCCGCGCGCCTTTCGCGCCGCCGCCGCCATCGCTTCTGCATCGGCGAGGGTGAGGGCCATGGGCTTCTCGCAGTAGACATGCTTGCCGGCCTCGAGCGCGGCGATCGCCATCTCGCGGTGCTGGGCGTTGGGCGTCGTGATCGACACGAGGTCGACCTCCGGGTCGGCGATCACCGCCCGCCAGTCCGTGGTGTGGCGCGCGAAGCCGAAGTCGCTCGCCTTCTGCGCCGTATGCGCCGCATCGACATCGCACAGCACGGTGAGCCGCGGCCGCGGCACGTCGCCCATGGTGGCCTTGACCGCGTTGAAGGCGAGCGCATGGCACTTGCCCATGAAGCCCGTGCCGATGAGACCGATGCCGATCGAATCCATGGTCATCCCCCGAGGCGGGCCTTCCACGCGGCCGCCCTTGGGCGCGGGAGGCTGCACTGTCCCCGGCCGCTCCTCGGGCTCCGGGGAGCGGCCCTTCTGTTCCCGCACCGCCCGCTCGGGCGGCCTAGACCGTCCCGCCGAGCTCGGCCGAGAGCTGCTGCAGCTCCTTGCCGCCGGCCATGAGGTTCTGCAGCTCGTCGATGTGGATATCCGACTTCGTGTACGTGCCGAGCGTCTTGCCGCGGTTGAGCACGGTGAAGCGGTCGCCCACCGCATAGGCATGGCGCACATTGTGGGTGATGAAGATGACGCCGAGGCCCTTCTGCCGCACCTGGTGAATGTATTTGAGAACCATGGAGGTCTGCGCCACACCGAGTGCCGAGGTCGGCTCGTCGAGGATGAGCACCTTGGCACCGAAATAGACGGCGCGGGCGATGGCGACGCACTGGCGCTCGCCGCCCGAGAGGGTGCCGACCGCCTGGTGGGGGTCGCGGATGTCGATGCCGATCTTGTGCATCTCCTCCCGCGTCACCGCGTGCGCGTGATCGAAGTCGATCCACTTGAACGGCCCGAAGCCCCTGGTCGGCTCACGGCCCATGAAGAAGTTGCGCGTCACCGACATGAGCGGGATCATCGCCAGATCCTGGAAGACGGTGGCGATGCCGGCATCGAGCGCATCGCGCGGCGAGCTGAACTCGACCGACCGTCCCTCGACGCGGTACTCGCCCGTCGTCGGCTTGTGCACGCCCGACAACGTCTTGATGAGCGTCGACTTGCCGGCGCCGTTGTCGCCGAGGAGGCACATCACCTCGCCGCGGTTGACCGTGAGCGACACGCCCGAGAGCGCGATGACCGAGCCGAAGTGCTTGACGATGTCGCGTGCTTCGATGAGCGGAGTGGCAGCGGTGGTCATGGCTCAACGCTCCCCCGTGACTTTCTTGCGGATGAAGTTGTTGAACAGCACCGCGAGCAGCAGCATGGCGCCCAGGAAGACCTGGAACCAGTCGGAGTCGAAGCGGGTGTAGGTGAGCCCGATCGACACCATGCCGAAGATGATCGCGCCGAAGAAGGCGCCGATGGCCGAACCGTAGCCGCCCGTCAGCAGGCAGCCGCCGATGACCGCCGCGATGATGGCCTCGAACTCCTTCTGCACGCCGCGCCGCGCGTCCGTCGACCCGGCGTCGAGCACGGTGAGGATGGCGACGAGGGCCGCCGCGCAAGCCGTCAGCATGAAGAGGCCCGTCTTCACCCGGTTCACCGGCACGCCGGAATTGCGCGCCGCGTTGGCGTCGCCGCCCGCCGCGAAGATCCAGTTGCCGATGCGCGTGCGCAGGAGCACCCAGGTGGCGATGCCGGCGAGCACGATGAACCACAGGATCGAGACGGGCACGCCCGACACCTTCGGCATGCCGTTGTCGAACTTGTCGATGAGGTTGTTGGCCGCGAGCCAGGAGAACAGCCCCTGGAAGGCGTGGCCGGAGAAGAGCGAGCGCAGAACCCCCTCCCCCGCCGCATCGCCGATGCCGCGCAGCTGCGTCGAGCCGCCCGTCACCCACTTCAGGCCGACGAGGGTCATTCCACGCAGCATGAAGAGGCCGGCGAGGGTGACGATGAAGGAAGGCAGCTTCGTGCGGATGGTGATCTGCCCGTTCACCGCGCCGGCGGCGGCTGCGACGACGAAGGTGGCGAGGATCGCCACTGGCAGCGGCAGTTGCCAGGCGACGATGGCGGCGCCGAAGATCAGGCCGGCGAAAGCGACCATGGAGCCGATGGAGAGGTCGAATTCCCCGCCGATCATGAGCAGGGCCGCGGCGATGGCGAGGATGCCGAGCTGCGCGGCCGGGGCGAGGATCGTCATCACGCCGGCCAGGCTGAACATCGTCCGGTCGGCGGTGAGGAAGAAGAAGATCGTCACGAGGACGAGGCCGGCCACCGCCCCGAGTTCCGGCCGGCGCATGATCCGCGTCAGCAACGACACCTCGCGCAGCCGCTCGTCCTGAACAGGAGGGGCCTTCGCAGGTCCCGCGCTCGGCTCGGATGCGACCGCGCCCGGCCCGGTAGCGCCCGCTCGCATGTCCACCATGGCGTCCTCCGTCTGATCGGAAGCGTGACCCCGCGCGCCGACGCGCACGGCCTTGGGCCACACGGCATTATAGTTCTTGGGGGGCGTCGAGCGGCGCGGAAATCGCTCGCGTCGCTCGACGCCGGGCGTCGTCTCAGCGGATGCCCTTCGCCGACAGCTCGACCACCTGTGCCGCCTTGTCCTTCGTGATCAGGTTCGGACCGGAGGGCACGTTGCCGCCGGGCACGAGGCCGTAGCGGGCATTGAGCGCCAGGAAGGTCACGGGCAGGTAGCCCTGCAGATATTGCTGCTGGTCGATGGCGAAGGCCGCCTCGCCCGCGGCAACCGCCTTGAGGAAGCTCGCGGAGAGGTCGAAGGAGGCGACCTTGATGGCGCCCGCCTTGCCCGCCTCCTTCACCGCGGCGACCGTCGGCTCGCCGGCGAGCGAGGCGCCGAGGGCCATGATCGTGTCGATCGAGGCATCCGCACCGATGGCCGCCTTGACCTTCGAGCGGATCTCGGCGGGGTCGTTGGACACCGGGAGGACCGTGACCTTGCCGCCGAAGCCGTCGGCGAACCCCTTGCAGCGCAGGTCGAGCGCCACGTTGCCGACCTCGTGGTTGACGCACAGGCCCGCCTTGCCGCCCATCTCCTTGAGCTTGGCCCCGCCTGCCTTGCCGGCGTCATACTCGTCCTGGCCGACATGCAGCAGGGCGCCGAGCGACTTCGACACGTCGGAGCCCGAGTTCATGGAGACGACGGGGATGCCGGCGGCGACCGCCTTCTTGATGGCGGGGCCGAGCGCCGAGCCGTCGGGGATCGATACGACGAGCCCCGCCGGCTTCTGGTTGACCGCGGCGTCGATGAGCTGGCCCATTGCCACCATGTCGAAGGTCTCGGGCGCGCGATAGTCGACCTTCACCTTGGCATCGTCGGCCGCCTTGGTGACGCCGTTCTTGACCACCGACCAGAACGGATCGTTCGCCTGGCCGTGGCTGACCACGATGATGCGGATGTCCTGCTGGGCGCGGGCGGAGCCGGCGGTGAGAGCCGCGGCCGCCACGGCCGCCACCGCCAGGGTCTTGAGCATGGAACGCATGGGTTTCCTCCACTTTGGCACATCGGCCTCGTCGTTCATCGCCACCGGCGGACGAGGGCCTTCACGGCCCCCTCCGAAGGAAGCCGGGCGGCAGACGACATCGCCTGCGACAGCAGTGTGCCATGCGCTCCTCCCGGCATCGCCCCGCCCGACGAGGCGGAACGAATGAACTTAGTTTTCTTGTTATAGAATATTTATTCCATTCCTCCGGCAACGGAGTCAAGCGCCAATGCGCGGCCTCGCGCGCAGGTGAGGGGCGAGGGCGAGCAGGGGTCGGCGGCTGGCGGGCGCTCACGAGGCAAATGGAAGCGCCGGGCGGAGGACCGCCCGGCGCTTCTGCGTCAGGGAACTCGTGCAGGAGGGGCCGACCCGCGGAGGTCGGCGACGGTTACAGATCGCGGACGCGCACCAGAACCTCGCCGCCGGGCTCGACCGCGAGCGGATTGCGCAACGGCCGCCCGAAACCCGCCGCCTCGATCTCGAAGACGTCGCCCGGCTCGGGGCGGACGCCGTCGGCGAAGCTGAGCGTCGCCGTGCCGAAATAGTGCACGTGCACGTCGCCCGGCACGCGATGCTCGGCATATTTGAAGTGGTGATGCTCGAGATTGGCGAGGCTGTGCGACATGTTCGCCTCCCCGGTGAGGAAGGGCTTCTCCCAGATCACGGCGCCCTGGCGGCGAATGCGGCTCGTGCCGCGGATGTCGGCAGGCGGGGGTCCCAGGCGCAGTTCCGGACCGAAGGAGCTCTGGCGCAGCTTGGAATGGGCGAGGAACAGATAGTTTCTCCGCTCCATGACGTGGTCGGAGAACTCGTTGGCGATGGCAAAGCCGAGGCGCACCGGCGTCCCGTCGGAGGCGATCACGTAAAGGCCGGCAAGTTCCGGCTCCTCCCCGCCGTCCTCGGCGAAGGCGGGCGACACGAGCGGCTTCTCGGGCGCCACGACGAACCGGCCGTTGCCCTTGTAGAACCATTCCGGCTGGACGCCGACCTCGCCCATCGGCGGGCGCCCCTTCTCGAGGCCCCAGCGGAACATCCTCATCGAGTCGGTGAGCTTCTCCTCCTCCGCCTCGATCGTCGACCTGTGCATCTTGTCGCGCGTATCGGCGCTGCCGAGATGCGTCAGACCCGTGCCAGTGACGTGGCAGCGGCTCAAGTCGGGATGGTCGATCGGCGGCAGCAGGCGCCCCTCGGCGACGACCGCATCATAGTCCACCGTCTCCCGTCCGAGGCGGGCGCGGACCGCAGCCTCGAGCGACACGCCTTCCGCCAGCGCGCCGAGGGCAAGATCGTAGACGCGACCCGCTCCCGTGAGCACGGCAAGTGTCCTGCCATCCTCGGAGGGCACGCCCGTGCAGCGGGCGCCGTGGCGGTCGATGAACTGGACGAGACGAAGGCTCATGGAGGCTGCTTCCGATTGTTGTGGCCGAGTCAGACAACGGCTTCCGGCGCGCGGACGCGCTGCGGCCTGGCACGCTGGATGAGAGCCGACCCGGCCGGCCAGAGCAACAGCACGATGGCGAGCGCCGTGATCGTGGCGACGAGGCCGTTCGACCAGAAGACCGACAGCGAGCCGCGCGACATGATGAGCGACTGGCGGAAGGCGTCCTCCGCCTTGTCGCCGAGCACCATGGCGAGCACGAGCGGCGCGATCGGATAGTCGAGCTTCTTGAAGACGTAGCCGACGATGCCGAAGACGAGCATCAGCCACAGGTCGAAGGTCGAGTTGGCGACCGTGTAGGCGCCGATGGCGCACACGACGATGATGACCGGCCCGATGATGGCGAAGGGGATGCGCAGGATCGCCGCGAACAGCGGCACGGTCGCGAGCACGAGCACGACGGCCACGACATTGCCGAGATACATGGAGGCGATGAGCCCCCAGACGAAGTCCTTCTGCTCGACGAAGAGCATCGGGCCGGGCGCGAGGCCCCAGATCATCAGGCCGCCCATCATCACCGCGGCGGTCGCCGATCCCGGAATTCCCAGAGCGAGCATGGGCAGGATGGCACTGGAGCCGGCGGCGTGATCCGCCGTCTCCGGCGAGACGACACCCTCGGGCTCGCCCCGGCCGAAACTGGCGCGATTGCGCGAGAAGCGCCTGGCAAGGCCGTAGCTCATGAAGGAGGCGGCCGTCGGCCCGCCCGGCGTGATGCCCATCCACACCCCGATCGCCGACGAGCGCAAGAGCGCCACCCAATGCCGCGGCATGTCGAGGCACGTCTCGAAGACCTTGCGCGGCGACACCCGGGCGCGCACGCCGTCGAACTTCAGCCCCTCCTCCATGGTGAGGAGGAGCTCACCGATGCCGAAGAGGCCGATGACGGCGACGAGGAAGCTGATCCCGCCGATCAGCTCGTTGAGGCCATAGGTCAGACGCAGGCTGCCCGATACCGTATCCATGCCGACCGCCGCGAAGGCAAAGCCGAGCATGATCGACACCACCGTCTTGAAGGGCGACGCCCCGCCGAGCCCGACGAAACTCGCGAAGGCAAGGAAGTAGACGGCGAAATATTCCGGCGGCGAGAACTTGAGCGCAAACTGCGCCACCCAGCCCGACAGGGCCGTGATGACGGCGACGCCGACGAGCGCGCCGGTGCCCGCCGACAGGAAGGCATAGGTCAGCGCCTCCGTCGCCTGCCCGTTCTTGGCCATGGGATGGCCGTCGAAGGTGGTGGCGACGGAGGAGGGTTCGCCGGGAATATTGAAGAGGATCGAGGTCGTCGAGCCGCCGAAGAGCGCGCCCCAGTACATCGACGTGAGCAGGATGATGGCCGAGACCGGCTCCATGGAGAAGGTCAGCGGCAGGAGCAGCGTCACGCCGTTCGGCGCGCCGAGGCCCGGCAGGACGCCGACCAGGATGCCGAGCAGCACGCCCGCCATCATCAGCGCCACGTGATAGGTGGTCAGCGCCACGCCGAAGCCGTGCATGAGCGAGGAGATGTTCTCCACGGGCTTCCTCCCTGTCGAGCCGTTCGTCCGGCCTCTCGCGGTGGTCAGTGAATTCCGAGAAGGGCCTCGGCCGGCCCCTTGACGAGCGGCACCTTGAACCACCACTCGAAGAGGACGAAGAAGAAGCCCGTGACGCCAAGGCTCACCACGGCGGCGAAGGGCCAGCGATAGCCGCCCTGGCCGAGCATGACGGCGAAGAGGTAGAGCGCCGTCGCCACATAGAGGCCGAGGAAGACGACGCAGAACACGAAGCCGACAACGGGCAGGAGGAAGGCCGCGACGCGCCTCAAGCGCTCGCGCGAGACGAAGGCCTCTCCCGTGCCGCGATGGGTGACGAAGGCCTGGGCGAGCACGCCGAGACTCGCGAGGGCGATGACAAGCCCGACGCGGAAGGGAAAGTAGCCGGGCTGTGGGCCGGTCTCGTCCCAGCCGATGGCGTACTCGACCGCGCCCCCCATCACCACCGCCCCCGCGGCGAGCGTCACCAGCGCCGTCACGACCTCCAGGGTGAAACGCGACAGCACCACCCGATCGTCTGCCTTCATGACCGCCCTCCTCTCCTTGCTCACACGGCGCTCGGGCGCGGCTCGCGCAGGGCGTCCAGCGCGTCCTGCTCGCGGCGCAGGCGCATCAGTGCACTGTCCTCGTCGACGACGACATCGGCGAGCGTGAAGGTCGCCCCCCGTCCCACCGGCCGCCTGAGGCGTGCGCCGGCGGCGAGATAGTAGGGCACCGGCGCTTCGGGTCCGAGTGGCCGGGCCGGCACCAGCAGCGGCGCCACGCCGGAGAGGGCATGGCGCGCACCCATGTCGAGCGTTTCCCCGGCGGCGAAGTCGCGCTCGGCCCTCGCCACGAGGTCATAACGCTGCCGCACCTCGTCCCCGCCCGTGGAACGCCCGTCGTGCACGGCGCTCAGTACAGAGATCGGTGCCTCGACACCGAGGAGATGCACCGGATTGTGCAGGAGCAGGTAGCGGCCCTCGCCGTCGCCCGGAATGCCCTTGGCGGCAAGCAGGCGACCGGTAGCGGCGTCCGGCGCCTCGACGACGACGAAGACGCCACCCGCGAAGCTGATTTCATCCGGCCGGCGCAGGCAGACGAAGACGTCGACGACACCCTTGCGTGCGAGCAGCCCCCCCTCCTCGCGCGGGCGGAAGAGCCGCGCGAGCTCGACCGTGCGCGCCACGGGCGCATGCAGCTCGGCGCGATCGACGGCGAGGCCGCAATGGTTCGCGACGATCCCCATCTCGCAGAGGTCCGGCACCGTCGCGGTGTCGAGCCCGGAGACGACACGCGCCGCAAGGCTCGCGGCGAGATCGGCCTCGCCGGTGAAGAGCGGTGCGTAGTCCGGTCGCGCCACCGTCCGGCCCCAGGTCGACACCGTGCCGGCGCCGGGATCGTAGACATAGTCGGATTCGGTCGACTTGCCGGCCGTGACGACCGGCAGCCCGAGCGTCCTCGCGCGGGCGAAGAGCCTCATCAGGAGGCTCGGCTGGTCGCCGTCGACCGGCGTGTGGACGAGGCCGGCAGAGCGGGCCTTGCGCGCCAGGATCGGTCCGACGACGATCTCCGCTTCCTTGGTGGCGAGCGCCGTGTGATAGCCGGCGGCGAGCGCAAGGTCCGCAAGCGCCGCGGCGGCGTGCGGCTGGCCGGTGGCCTCGACGACGAGGTCGAGCGGCAGATCGGCGACGAGCGTGAAATCCTCGACGACGGCGATGCGGCCACGCGCGAGGGCGGCGAGGATCCCGGGGCGGCCGTCGCAGGCCGCGACATCCTCAGCCCCGTAACCCGCCGCCGCGAGCGCCCCTAGGGCGCGCGTCCGGTCGCGGTCGCAGACAAGCCGCAGCGCGAGTGACGGAATGCGCCGCACCTGCGCCGCGAAGGTCGCGCCGAATTCGCCGGCCCCCACGAGGGCAACGGAATGCGCGGCGTTGGCAGGGCACGCGGTGCGCAACGAGGGAACGGTCATGAAGGGCTCCGCGGATGGCCGAGGGCGCACGACGTACCCGCGCCGTGGGTGCGAAGGGCAGCGGCGCGCGATCCTCGACGCGCGCCGCCCGTCCAGGACCGGCGTCAGTTCACGAGCCAGCCTTCTTCCCTGATCGTCTCGCGCCCCTTCGCCTCATCCGCCTTGATGAAGGCCTCGAAGGCAGCCCCCGTCAGAAACCTGTCCGACTGGGAGGTGCGCTGGATGTAGTCCGCCCACTCGGGCTTCTCGCGCACCTGCTTCAGTACCCCGACGTAATAGGCCACGGCGTCCGCCGGCACGTTGCCGGGCAGGAAGACGGTGCGCGGCATCTGGTACTGCTCCGGCCCGATCCCCGCCTCCTTGCAGGTCGGGATGTCGGCCCAGGAGAGACCCGCCGTCACCTTCGCCTCGGCCATGCGCTGCGGGCTGAAGACGCAGAGGGGGCGCACCGCCCCGGCCTTGAGCTGGCCGAGGTTCTCGGCCGGATTGTTGGTGTTGGAGTCGACATGGCCGCCGGCGAGCTGCACCGCCGCCTCACCGCCGCTCTTGAAGGGCACGTAGGTGAACCGCGCGCCGGTTGCCTTCTCGATCTGCTTCGTCAGGATCTGGTCGGTATCCTTGGACTGGCTGCCGCCCATCCTGATCTCGTTGGGCTTGGCCTTGGCGGCCTCAACGAAGCTCTTCGCGTCCTTGTGCGGCGAATCCGCCTTCACCCAGAGCAGGAACTCGTCCACCGCCATGGCGGCGACGGGCGTGAGGTCGCTCGGCTTGAAGGCGAGCTTGGCGACGAGGGGGAGAAGATACTCGTTGTTCGTGGCGAAGATGACCTTGTGTGGCTCGCCGCTCGCGGTCTTGCCGTAGACGAAGCCTTCGGCGCCGCTGCCGCCGCCCTTGTTCACGACGACGACCGGCTGCTCCATCAGGTTGTACTTCGTGATGATGGCCTGGACCGTGCGCGCGAACTGGTCGGTGCCCCCGCCGGCGCCAGAGGTGACCACGAACTCGACCGGTTTCGACGGTTTCCACCCGGCCTCGGCGGCGCCGGTCGCGAGAGCGGCCAGCGCCACCGCAGCCGCAAGCGTCGTCTTCACACCCATCGTTCCCTCCTCCATCGAAATGGCTCGATCGTCTTCGTTCTTGTTGTTGTTCTCGTTGGCGCAGCCCCGTCGCTGCCGCTGTGGGACAGCCGCCGGCCGGCGGCTCAGGCCGCCGCTGCCGCCTTGCCGCGCAGGCGGTCGGAGGCCATGCGCGCGGCGAGCAGAAGCGCGGCGCGTGCGGCGCCGACATTGGCGATGCCCCTTCCTGCGATGTCGTAGGCCGTGCCGTGTGCCGGCGTGCAGATGGGAAACGGGAAGCCGCCGAGCAGCGTCACGCCGCGGTCGAAGCCCATGAGCTTCATCGCGATCTGCCCCTGGTCGTGGTACATCGTCAGCACCGCGTCGAAGGCGCCGCCGCGCGCCCGCACGAACACCGTGTCGGAGGGAAAGGGCCCGTCGACGGCAAAGCCCTCGACCTTGGCCTTCTCCACCGCCGGACCGATGACCTCGATCTCCTCACGGCCGAAGCTGCCGCCGTCGCCGGCATGCGGATTGAGCCCGGCGACCGCGATCCGCGGCGCGGCGATGCCTGCCGCCCGCAGCGATGCGTCGGTGAGCGTGATGCCCCTCAGAATGGCATCGACACTGAGCAGGGACGCCACGTCCTTCAGCGGGACGTGCGAGGTGACGCGGGCGTTCCAGAGATCGTCGAGGATGTTGAACTCGCTCGCTGGGCCGCTTGCACCGACGATCTCGACCGAATAGCCGATTTCGTCGTCATAGGACGGGTGCGCGAGGCGCATCGCGGCCTTGTTGAAGGGCGTGAAGACCACCGCATCCGCGGCGCCCTCGGCCGCGAGCTCGAGCGCCGTGCGGAAATTCGTGAGCGCGAATCGCCCGCCCCGTTCGCTGACGGTGCCGAGCTCGATGGTTGCCGGATCGAGATGGGCGAGATCGATGAAGGCCGGCCGGTCGGCCTCGGCCGGCGCGTCCCCGATCGACGCGACCACCAGAACGTCCGGCTCGACCTGGGCCGCAGCAGCACCCGCCCGAAGCACCCGGATGTCGCCGATGACGAGCAGACGCGCCGCCGCTCGGATTTCGTCCAGGGCCAGGAGCTTTGCCGTGAGTTCGGGACTGATGCCGGCGGGATCGCCCATGGCGAGCGCGATCGTCGGTCTTCTCGATGCGGAACGGGGCGAAGCGCCGGCCAAAGGTGCCTCCTCTGCTGTGCGTCGACGGGACGCTAGCATGGCAAAATTCCGTCTTCAAGAATGCTGCATACAGAATTTCGCATTCTGAGTGTCGATTGACTGTGTCGAGCCGGAGCGGCATTTTGAGATGTTGAAGATTGCTGCTGTCGCCGGCGCGGCGGCCGGCCGCGCACCGCCCGCGTGCCCGCATCGCGGCGGCGAAGGGCCGGCGGAAGTCGACCGCGCCCGGGATTTCCACGGGGCACCGAGTGACGATCATTGAGAACAATGTCCGGCAGCGCGCCGAGGAACCTGCCCCGATCACGCGCCGCACCCTGCACGACGAAATCGTGACGCGCGTGCGCGACATGATCATCGAGGGGCGTCTCGCCCCGGGTACGCGCATCCACGAGGGTCAACTCGGCCAGGCGCTGGGTGTCTCCCGTACGCCGCTGCGCGAGGCGTTGAAGTTCCTGGCGAGCGAGGGGCTCATCGACCTCGTGCCGAGCCGAGGGGCGGTGGTGCGGCGCTTTACCGAGAAGGACGTGCGCGACATGCTCGAGGTGCTGGCCGCGCTTGAGGCGCTCGCCGGCCGGCTCGCCTGCATCCATGCCACGGACGAGGAGATTGCCGAGCTGCGCGCCCTGCACGAGGCGATGATCGCCCAATATGCCGCCCGCAACCGCCTCGAATATTTCAAGCTCAATCAGCGCATCCACTCGGCCTTCGCGCTCATGTCGCGCAATGCCGTGCTGGTAGCGACGCACGACAATATCCAGGCGCGCCTCAAGCGCATCCGCTTCCTGGGCAACGAGACGCCCGAGAAGTGGCAGTCGTCGATCGCCGAGCACGAGGAGATGGTGGCGGCCCTCGAGCGACGCGACGCGGATGCCCTCGCCGACGTCCTGGCGCGGCACATGCACAACGCCTGGGAGCGCATCAGATCGGTGATCTGAGGGCGCCACGGGGCGGCGGCCGCCGCCCAGGCTGGCGGTTGTCGGTCAGAGCGCGCTGTCGAGACGCAGAATTGCCAGGGCGAGGGCCTGGGCGCGCGGCACGAGGCTGTCGAGCTCGAGATATTCATCCGGCGTGTGAGCCTTGCCGCCGACGGGCCCCAGGCCGCAGATCGTCGGCGTGCCGACGCTCGCCGCAAAGCCCGAATCGGCGCAGCCGCCGGTGAACTCGCCGTCGAGCGTCAGGCCCGCATCGGCCGCGGCCTCCCGGTAGAGCACCAGAAGCCGCCGCGCCTCGGGGGTCGCCACGAGCGGCAGGAATTCGCCCTTCGTCTCCAGGGCGGCGCGCGTGCCCGGCACGATGCTCGTCTCGACGATGCGCGTCACCGCCTCCATCACCGCGCGGCGCTGCTCGGGCGTGACATAGCGGATATCGATTTCAGCCTCGGCGTGCGGCGCCGTGGTGTTCACCGACTGCCCGCCGCGCACCAGGCCGACGTTGACGGTGATGCCGGCGGCGACGTCGGTGAGCCCGTGCAGGGCCACGGTCTTGTGCGCCAGTTCGCCGATGGCGTTGATGCCGTCGGCGAAGTTCGCCCCCGAATGCGCCGCCTTGCCGTAAACATCGAGCTTGAGGAAGAGGCCGCCCTTGCGGCCGCTGACGACGTTGCCCGACGGCCGCCCGGGCTCGGCATTGAAGACGACACGCGCCTTGCGCGCCTCGCTCTCGATGACCGGGCGCGAGAAGGGGGAGCCGATCTCCTCGTCGCCCGTCATCAGCACGGTGACCGGCAGCGGCGCACCGCCGAAGCGCTTGAAGGCGGCGAGCACGAAGGCGTTCATGACGAGGCCGCCCTTCATGTCGGCGACGCCGGGACCATAGGCGCGTCCGTCGGCAAAGCGGAACGGCCGCCGAAGAGGCTCGCCCTTCGGGAACACCGTGTCGCGGTGCCCCATGAGCAGCGCCGCGCCCCCGCCGGCATTCGGACCATCGACCACGGCGTGAAGGGCATTGCCGAAGGTCGCATCCGGCGTCACCGAGACGGCGATCCCGTGGTCGGCGAAGAACCGGCGGAAGCGCTCGCCCACCGCGTCGACGCCGGCCTTGTCGTAACTGCCGCCGTCGATGTTCACCACCTCGCCCAGGAGGTCGATCATCGCCTCGCGTTGCGCGGCGAGCCAGTCTGTGATGGTTCGTTCGGTTTCGCTGCGGCGCGACACGTCGCCCTCCCTCGCATCGGATCGCCGGATGCCCCCGCGGGCAGCCTCATCGGCTGTAGCGCATGCCGGCCGCCCCGCCGAGGCGCCTCGCTGCATGGCCGCGCCTCATCGCCCGGCGCCCCACGCATTCCGGCAGGCCATCAGGGCTTCGACGAAGGCGACGATGAGGCGCGATTTCTGCCGATCGGCGGGCAGGAGGAGCAGGGTGCGCGCATGGAGCGCGGGTTCGAAGGGCTTCAGCGAGACGCCCGCGGCCTCAAGCCCCTCGACCGTGTAGGGATTGACGAGGCCGAGCCCGAGGCCCTGTGCCACCAGCGCCCCGACGGTGAGTGACGCCGGCGTCTCCACGACGATGCGCGGCCGCGCGCCGATGCGCAGGAGCTCCTCCTGGAGGGCGCGGCGCACGGTGTCCTCCGGCGCCAGTGCGACGAAGGGTTCGCCGTCGAGATCGGCGGCCTCGATCACCTCTCGCGTTGTGAGACGGTGCCCCGCCGGCACGGCGCACAGCATGCGCGGCGTGCAGAAGACCTGGTGCACGACCCCGGACGTGTCGATTTCGTCGGCGGCGAGGCCGATGTCGAACTGCGCCGAGGCCACGAGGTCGCGCACTGTGCTGGAGCCGTGGATCTGCAGGGTGACGGACACGCCCGCATGACCCGCGACGAACCGGCCGATCGCCTGCGGCACGAGTGTCGTGCCGAGCGCCGAAAGGCTCGCAACGCGCAGATCCCCCGACCCGAAGTCGCGAATGCGGGCCGCGGACGCGCGCAGCCGCTCCAGCCCGGTGAAGGCCTCCTCGACGTCGCGGAAGAAGAGCCGGCCCTCCGGCGTCGGCACGAGGCGGCTGCGCACCCTGTCGAACAGCCGCAGCCCGACGGAACGCTCTAGCTCGGCGACGGCGCGGCTCACCGCCGGTTGCGTGACCCCGAGGATTTCCGCGGCGCGGGACGCCGTGCCCGTGATCATGACAGCCCGAAAGGCCTCGATCTGCTTGAGATTCATCAAGCACCATCCTCCGCAGCCCGAGGCCTCCCGGACAGGTATAAGATTCGAGCATAGACTCCAGCGATCTAGGCACTGGATCGCATGAGGAAAGCATCGTTAGCCTGCTCGGGACCGGAAACCAACCCACGGCCCCTCATGCGCGACGCGACCCGCTGCGTACAGGCACCGGCCATCGACGCGGACGGCTTCGCGAGCCTCACCGTGCCGGTGCAGCGCGCCTCCACGATCACCTTTCCCGATGCCCCGAGCTTCGCCCGCCGCCACGAGCGCGGGCACGACGGCTACACCTACGGCCTCTACGGCACGCCGACGACGCGCGCGCTGGAAGCCCAGATTGCCATGCTCGAAGGCGCGGCGGGTGTGGCATTGACGCCTTCGGGCCAGGCGGCTGTGACGACCACCATGCTCGCGCTGCTCAAGCCGGGCGACCACCTGCTCATTCCCGACTCCGTCTATCCGCCGGTGCGCGCCTTCGCCGACGGCTTCCTCGCCGCGCTCGGGGTGCGTACCACCTATTACGATCCGCTGATCGGCGCCGGCATCACCGCGTTCATCGAGGCGGCGACGCGCCTCGTCTGGGTGGAGTCGCCCGGGTCGGGAACCTTCGAGGTCCAGGACGTGCCGGCCATCGTGGCGGCGGCCCACGCCCGCGGCCTGCTCGTTGCCTGCGACAACAGCTGGGCGACACCCCTCCTCTTCCGCCCGCTGGCCGCCGGCGCCGACCTCTCCATCCTCGCCGTCACGAAATATCTCTCGGGCCACTCCGACCTGCTCATGGGCTCCATCGCGGCGCCCGACAAGGCGCTCCTCCACCGCGTGAAGGATACGACGCGCATCCTCGGCCTCGGCGTCTCGCCCGACGACTGCTCTCTCGCGCTCCGCGGTCTGCAGACGCTGGCGGTGCGGCTGCGCCACGTCGGCGCGGCCGCCATCGACCTGGCGCTGTGGCTGGAGCGCCAGCGCGACGTCGAGCGTGTGCTGCACCCGGCCTTGCCGGGTTGCCCGGGCCATCCCGTCTGGGAGCGCGACTTCAAGGGAGCGAGCGGCGTCTTCGCTGTCGTGCTCGCGCCGGCCGTCACACCCCGCCTCGATGCCGCGCTCGGACGGCTCGACATCTTCCGCATCGGCGCGAGCTGGGGCGGCACGCACAGCCTCATCGCGCCGATGGACGTGAGTGGGCAGCGCACCGTCGTGCCATGGACGGAGAGGGGGCCGCTCCTGCGCCTCTCCATCGGCCTCGAGGACCCGGAAGACCTCAAGGCGGACCTTGCACGCTTCCTCGCGGCCCTGACGAGCGACTGACGACAACAGCCGAGCAACGAGACAACCCGAGGAAACGCCATGCTGAAACCGCTTCTCGCCCTGCTTGCCACGCTTTCGCTCATGGGGGCCGCGTCGACGGCGGACGCCCAGACGACGCTCCAGAAGATCCGCGAGCGCGGCGCCGTGCGCTGCGGCGCGAGCCAGGGAGTGGCCGGCTTCTCCATCCCCGACGACAAGGGTGTGTGGTCGGGCTTCGACATCGACTTCTGCCGGGCACTGGCGGCGGCGATCTTCGACGATCCGGACAAGACCCAGTTCGTACCCCTGTCGAGCAAGGACAGGCTCACCGCCCTCCAGGCTGGCGAGATCGACGTCCTGTCGCGCACCACGAGCTGGACCCTGCAGCGCGACGTGGCCCTCGGCCTCAACTTCACGGCGGTCGCCTACTACGACGGCCAGGGCTTCATGGTGCGCAAGTCGCTCGGCGTAAAATCAGCGAAGGAACTCGACGGCGCCACGGTCTGCATCTCGCAGGGCACGACCAACGAGCTCAACGCCGCCGATTTCTTCCGCAAGAACAAGATGAAGCTGGAGGTGGTGACCTTCCAGGAGGTTGTCGAGACGGTAAAGGCCTTCGAGGCCGGCCGTTGCGACGTCTACACCACCGACAGTTCGGCCCTCTTCGCCAACCGCCTGAAGCTCGCCAAGCCTGACGACTATCTCGTCCTGCCCGAGGTCATCTCCAAGGAGCCGCTGGGCCCCTGGGTCCGCCAGGGCGACGACCAGTGGTTCGACATCGTGCGCTGGACGCTGTTCGTGCTCGTGGGTGCCGAGGAACTCGGCGTCACGCGCGGCAATGCCGACGCCATGCGCGAGTCGGACACTCCGGAGGTTCGCCGCCTCCTCGGCGTCGAGGGCAACTTCGGCGAGGCGCTCGGCCTCACCAGGGACTGGGGCCATCGCATCATCCGCCGGGTCGGGAACTACGGCGAGATCTTCGAGCGCAACCTCGGGAAGGGCACGCGCCTCGCCATCCCGCGCGGCTACAACGAACTCTGGACCAGGGGCGGCCTGCAATATGCCCCGCCGGTACGCTGAGGGCGATGCCGTCAGCAACCCTTCGCGACCAGGATCTCGCGATCACGCCACTGCCGCGCGGATCGCCCGCGCGGCTGTCCATCGACGGATAGGGCGATCACTTCTTCTTGCCGTCGGCATCGAACTGCTTGAGATAGGCGACGACGTCGTCAATCTCCTTGTCGGTCTTGAGACCGGCGAAGACCATCTTCGTTCCGGGGATCTTGGCTTTCGGATCCTTGATGTAGTCCTTGAAGGTCGCCTCGTCCCAGGTCAGCCCGGAGTTCTTGTTGGCCTCCGAATAGCTGTAGCCCTCGACGTTGCCCGCCTTGCGGCCGAAGAGGCCGTTGAGCTTCGGTCCCACCACATTCTTCGCGCTCTCGCCCACCTGGTGGCAGGCCCGGCACTTGAGGAACACCTTCTCGCCCGCTGCCGCATCCCCCTCGGCCCGGGCCGCCGTGGCGAGCGCCGCAATCGCAAGGCCGGCAATCCACATCCGTCGCATTCTCGATGGCTCCCTCGATCGTTAAGAGCCGATCCCGCCTGCGGGACCGGCTCTCGCGGCGCCAGACTGGAGCGAGTCACGCCGCCGAGGAATGCGGCAATTTGATACCGGCCTGCCCTTCGGGCGACCGCTGCCACACACCGTCGCGCCGACCGAAGCGCAACAGGCGCAAGGCATTGGCCGTGACGATGACGGTCGCGCCCGTATCCGCGAGGATCGCCATCCACAGGCCCGTCACGCCGGCTACGCTCGTCACCAGGAAGACCAACTTCAGGCCAAGCGCGACGACGATGTTCTCGCGCACGTTCGCCATGGTCGCCCGCGCGAGCCGCAGCAGGCGCGGGACATCGGCGACACGGCTGCACATGAGGGCCGCGTCGGCCGTCTCCAGCGCCACGTCCGTTCCCGAGCCCATGGCGACGCCGATGGTCGCGGCGGCGAGCGCGGGGGCGTCGTTGATGCCGTCGCCGACCATCGCCACCACGCGCGTCTCGGCGAGGCGGCGCACCTGCGCCACCTTGTCGTCCGGCATGAGCTCGCCCTCAGCCCGCAGGCCGAGCGCTCCGCCGATGGCGCTGGCCGTGCGGGTGTTGTCGCCGGACAGCATCACCGCATCGACGCCGAGGGCGGCAAGCTCGGCAATGGCGCCACGCGCGTCGGGCCGCGGTTCATCGCGCAGGGCGATGAGCGCCGTCACCGCGCCATCGACCACCAGCACGGACAAAGTCTTGCCCTCGCCCTCCAGGCGCTCCGCCGCCGCGGCCACCGGGCCGTCGAACGGCGCGCGCTCGGCCGCATGGCGCGGCGAGCCGAGGAACACCCGCACGCCCCCGACGTCGCCCTCGATGCCCTTGCCGGGCAGCGCAACGATCGCGGAGGCGGACTCGAGGTCGACCGCTGCATCACCGGCCCGCTGCAGGATCGCCGCGGCGATCGGATGGCTGGACCCGTTCTCGACCGACGCAGCAAGCGCCAGGGCCTCGGCCTCGGAGCGCCCGAAGGTGACGATGTCGGTGACGCGCGGCCGGCCTTCGGTCAGCGTACCGGTCTTGTCGAAGGCGACGAGCGAGATGCGCGCCGCCTGCTCCAGCACGACGCCGCCCTTCAGCAGAAGCCCGGAGCGCGCACCCGCGGACAGGGCAGAAGCGATGGAGGCCGGCACCGAGATGACGAGCGCGCAGGGGCAGCCGATGAGAAGCAGTGCCAGCGCCCGGTAGGTCCAGGTGCCCCATTCCCCTCCCAAGGCGAGCGGCGGCAGGACGGCGACGAGCACGGCTGCACAGGCGATCATCGGCATGTACCAGCGCGAGAACCCGTCGATGAAGCGTTCCGTCGGCGCGCGGGCCTCCTGCGCCTCCTCCACCAGGCTGATGATGCGCGCGATCGTGTTGTCGGCCGCGGCCTTCTCGACGACGACACGCAGCACCCCGTCCTTGTTGATGGAGCCGGCGAAGACGGCGTCGCCCACGCCCTTGGCCTTGGGCACGGATTCGCCCGTCACCGGCGCTTCGTCCACGCTGGAGGCACCTTCGACGACACTGCCGTCCGCCGGAATGCGATCGCCGGCGCGCACCAGGACGGTCTGGCCGACGACGAGCATCGCCGCCTCGATCTCGTGCGTCGTTCCGTTCTCCTCGACGAGCGCCGTCTTCGGCACGAGAGCGGCGAGCGCGCTTATGCTCGCGCGGGCGCGCCGCGCGGCGACACCCTCCAGGAGCTCGCCCACGGCGAAGAGGAAGACCACCAGCGCCGCTTCCTCGACGGCGCCGATGACGAGCGCGCCCGCGACCGCGATCGTCATCAGGAGTTCCATGGTGAAGGGCACGTGTGCCCGAAGCGCCGCGAGCGCGCGCCGCGCCACCGGCGCGGCCGCGATCAGCGCCGCGGCGCCGAAGGCCCAGGCCGACGCCTGCGGCACGGTGAACTCCGACAGGAAGGCGATGCCGAGCAGCGCTCCGGACAGCAGGACGAGACGTCCCTTGGCGGTCTGCCACCAGCGCCGGACTTCTCCGGCCGCCGCGCGCGCCGGCCGCTCGCCCCCCTCCACCGCCCCGATCACGGGCGAGGAGACCGCCACCACGCGGGCGGCCTGAGCCTGCCCATGATCGTGTGTGCAGCCGGCGCCGTGGTCGTGTCCGTGGTCATGGCCGGGCCCGCGGCCGCACAGGTCGACCTCGTGCGCGGCCTCGGACGGCGCGTCCTGCGCGCGCTGGAGCCGAGTCGGTACATAGCCGAGCGCCCTGACCTGCCTTTCGATGGCCTCGGCGCTCGCTCCGTCGCCGGCGCGCAGCGACAGCGTCTCGCTCGTATAGGTGACGCGCACCGCGCTGACTCCGGGCAGGCGCTCGAGGGCGCCGCGGATCTTGCCGGCGCAGCTCGGGCAATCCATGCCCTCGATCTTCCAGGCGAGATCGCGCACTTGCGGCGCGCGGGCGGGCCGGACGATGGCGGTCATCTGCTTGCTCCTCTGTCGACCGCTACCTACATAGGACCTGAAGTCGCTAGAGGTTCAAGAGGGTATTCGCATGCGCGCCGATCTCGCCGAACGCCTGCTGCCGATCGGCCGTCTGGCCGAGGCCACGGGCTGCAAGATCGAGACGATCCGCTACTACGAGCAGATCGGACTCCTGCCCGAAGGCGAGCGCACGAGCGGCAACCAGCGCCGCTACACCCGCCGGCATCTGCAGATCCTGAGCTTCATCCGCCATGCGCGCGACCTCGGCTTCTCCGTCGACGCGATCCGCGACCTTCTCAAGCTCAGCGCCGATCCGGCGCGCCCCTGCGCCGAGGCGGATGCCATCGCCGCCGCCCATCTCGCGGACGTGCGAGCCAAGATCGCCCGTTTGAGGAACCTGGAACAGGAGCTCGAACGCATGACGCGACTGCATTGTTCGGGCGCCATCGCCGATTGCCGGGTCATCGAGGTCCTGGCCGACCACGGCAAGTGCATGCACGACAGTCACTGACAAGGACCGGATGGCGCCTGGCTCGGCCGGCGCCGGTCACGCGGCGACGAGGGAGCCTCGCCCGCCTCTCCACGACCGCACCCGCCCCGGAGCCGAGGGCGGAGACCTTCCCGCCAGGGAGGATCGATCATCACCCGGCGTCTTGCGCGCCACGGCTGTCCAGCGCACGATCGGCGGGCTGGGCGGCATCCGCGAGATGAGCCGGCGCGGCCGCAGGCCCCTCCGGTACCCAGGCCGCGACCTCGCCGCCGCAGGCGAGACAACGCAGGTTCAGATCGGCCGGAGCGCGCCCGTTCAACAGCACTTCGAGCAGGACGTGGGCGCGCCTGCCGCAGCCGCGGCACTCGGTATTGAGCGGAGTTGCGTGGCGAGGTCCGCCACCCGCGAGCGCGCGTCGTTGCGGAAGGGAAGCCTTGCCGCAGGTCCCGTCCGCGGCCCACGCGGCATGGCCGCTCCGGGCGTGCAAGGAGATTTGTCGCATCATCGTCGCGTCCGGTTGCGCTCGAGCCGCATGGTTCCCGAAGGGCTGCCCCCGATCGGCCCACCGGGACGGCAGGGCCCAGGAGCGGGTGGCGCGGAGCCTTCCGCGCCGCCTGGTCGTGTGACAAGGAGCGGGACGGCGCCCTCCCCTGCGCCCTCCCTGCCAGAGCGGGTCGTGCGAGGGAGCGCGTCGCGGCTCCTCCGCACGTTACGCGCCATGGCCGCTGCCAGCCAGCCGCGCGGGACAGGTCAGGCCGCCTTGCGCGAGGACGGGGCCTGGGCAGTCTGTGGCGGCGCGGCCTCATTCTCGCCCGCCCGATCGAGCT
>NZ_JASJEV010000006.1 GCF_030067675.1 Chelatococcus albus
GGCGCCGGCTCCAGCTCGTACAAGGTCACCACCGGGCCCGGACGCACGTTGATGATCTCCCCACGAACCCCGAAGTCCTCGAGCGTGCTCTCGAGCATGGCGGCGTTCTGCTCGAGCGCCTCGGGAGAGACGGCGGCGGCAGGCGACTTCTTCGGTTCGGCGAGCAGCGTCAGCGGCGGCAGCTGATAGCCTTCCCCGTCGAGGAGCGAGGGCTGCTGCTCGCGGGCGAGGCGCTTGCCCGGCCGCGGCGCGGCCGCGGGCGGCATCACACGGCTCGAGACGAAATCCGCCTCAGCCGAGGGCGCCGCCAACCCCACGCGGCCGGAGCGCGCCGCGCGCGACGCAGGGCCGCGTTGCGGGGGCAGCGGCACCGAGCGCGGCCGCACGGGCATCTCGGGCCCGTCATCGTCCTCGTCGTAGGGCGCATGGGGCGCATCGTCGGCCGGCATCGGGGCAGCACCGTCGAAGACCGGGTCGCGCCGGCCGCGTGCCACTGGACGCGGGAGGCCGGCGAAGGGATCGTCGGCATAGCGGTGAGCGTCGAAGCCACGTCCGGCTGCGGCCGCCAGGGGCTGCGCCGCGCGGCCGGCGAGCCGGCGGGCGAGCGCTGCCTTGACGGTCATGAGGCCGTGCACGAGCGCCCCGAGCGAGATGATTCCCCAGCCCGGCTCGTCCCGGCCGTCCTCCTCCTCGTCGAAGGGATCGCGCCCGGCGCGGGCACCATCGGCCGCCTCGTCGCCATCCTCCACGAGGCCGTAGCCACAGGCGGCCGTGAGGGTGAGGATCGCGACGCCCGCATAGACGAAGCCGACGATCGCAGCGCCCGGACCGCTGCCGAGGCTGAGAACGCCCCGCGCCCCGAAGAGCAGCGCATCGCCGACGACGCCGCCGAGGCCGGTCGGCAATGGCCAGCGCGCCGTCGGCGGCATGGCGCTCGCGACCGCCGCCGCCGCCGCCGTGCCGGCGATCCAGAGCCCGAGGCGCAGGGGGAGTCGCGGCAGGGCGCGGCGCGAGATCAGGCGCATGCCCCAGACCGCCAGGGGCGCCACGAGGGCAATGGAGCCGAGACCGAGGATCTGCATGCCGATGTCGGCCACCACCGCTCCCGACATGCCGAGCCAGTTGACCACCGGCCCGTCCTTGGCGTGGGTGAAGCTCGGGTCGTCCACCGACCAGCTCGCGAGCGCCACCGCCGCCGCTGCCGCGAGCGCGATCAGCCCGAGGCCGACAAACTCGGCCGCCCGCCGCGCCAGAAAGCGGCGCAGGGCATCGGAGAGGTCGTCGGCAGGGGACGATGTCCGGCGGGTGGTGCGCATGGGCGGCGTCGCGGCGGCTGGCGTTGGAGGGCGTCGGGTGGTCCACGGACGGATGGATTCCCTCCGAGCATAGCGATCGCGAAGTTAAGACACGATTAACCTTGTCGGCGCCGGCGGGCCCGGGATCGCGCACCGGCCTGGGAGTCAAAGAAGCCCCGGCCAAGGCCGGGGCTTCCCGCGATTTGTCGGCGCCGGGCTTCGCGCCACGGCGTGTCGTCGCTCAGTAGTTGTAGGCCCGCTCGCCGTGCTCGGCGATGTCGAGGCCCTCACGCTCCTCCTCCTGCGTGACGCGCAGGCCGACAAGCAGATCGACCACCTTGTAGAGAATTGCAGAGCCGATGCCCGACCACGCCAGCGTCAGCAGCACGGCCTTGAGCTGGGCCATGACCTGCGTGCCGAACTCGTAGGTGCCGGCCGCGAGCTCGCCGGGCTTCGACACATAGTCGGCGATGCCGACGCCACCGAGGGCCGGACTGACGAGAATGCCCGTGGCGATGGCGCCGAGGATGCCACCGACGCAGTGCACGCCGAACACGTCGAGCGAGTCGTCGTAGCCGAAGGCGTTCTTCACCGTGGAACAGAAGAAGAAGCAGACGGCGCCGGCGGCGAGGCCCAGCACGATCGAACCCATCGGGCCGGCGAAGCCGGAAGCCGGCGTGATGGCGACGAGGCCGGCGACGGCCCCCGAGGCCATGCCGAGGAGCGACGGCTTGCCCTTCACCGCCCACTCGACGAAGAGCCAGGAGAGCGCCGCCGCCGCGGTGGCGACGAAGGTGTTGACGAAGGCGAGCGCCGTGGTGCCGTTGGCCTCGAGGTTGGAGCCGGCGTTGAAGCCGAACCAGCCGACCCACAGCAGCGACGCGCCGATCATCGTCGAGGTGAGCGAGTGCGGGGCAAGCAGGTCCTTGCCGTAGCCGATGCGCTTGCCGACCATCAGGCAGCCGACGAAGCCGGCGATGCCCGCGTTGATGTGCACCACCGTGCCGCCGGCGAAGTCGAGCGCGCCCCACTTGAAGATGAGGCCGGCGTCGCCCTGCACCTCGGCAAGCTTGGCTTCCGCCGCGGTCTTGGCCGCCGCGTCCGCGGCGGAGGCGACCGCCTTGGCGGCCTCGGCGATGGCGTCGGGGCCGGCCCAGTACCAGACCATGTGCGCGATCGGGAAATAGACGAGCGTCAGCCACAGGGCCACGAAGAGCAGGATCGCCGAGAACTTCATGCGCTCGGCGAAGCCGCCCACGATGAGCGCCGGCGTGATGCAGGCGAAGGTCGCCTGGAACGCCATGTAGATATATTCGGGGATGACGACGCCGTTGGAGAAGGTCGCCGCAACAGAATTGGCATCGACGCCGCGCAGGAAGGCCTTGGAGAAGCCGCCGACGAAGTCGTTGAGGCCGCCGCCGTTGGTGAAGGCGAGCGAATAGCCGTAGAACACCCACAGGATCGCCGCCAGAGACACGATGGCGAAGACCTGGGTGAGGATGGAGAGCATGTTCTTGGTGCGCACAAGGCCGCCGTAGAACATGGCGAGGCCGGGCACCGACATCATCAGCACGAGCAGCGTCGCGACCGTCATCCAGGCGGTGTCGCCCTTGTTGGGCACTGGTGCTGCGGCCGCACCCTGCGCCAGGGCGGCGGAGGCGAGGAGGGCGGCGAGGCCGAGCCCCATGCCCCCCGCCCCGAGGAAACGCTTGAGCGTCATGGACAAACTCCCTGTATCGTCGATTCGGGCGGGATCAGAGGGCGTCGAGATCGGTCTCGCCGGTACGGATCCGCACGGCCTTCTCGATGGATGAGACGAAGATCTTGCCGTCGCCGATCTGGCCCGTGCGGGCGGCAGCGATGATCGCCTCCACCACCCTGTCGGCGAGGTCGCTCGGCACGGCCACCTCGATCTTGAGCTTCGGCAGGAAGCTCACCGCATATTCGGCGCCGCGATAGATCTCCGTGTGACCCTTCTGGCGGCCGTAGCCCTTCACCTCGGTCACTGTCAGGCCGTGCACCCCGATGGCGGTGAGCGCGTCGCGCACCTCCTCGAGCTTGAACGGCTTGATGATGGCCATCACGATTTTCATGACTCGGTTCCCCGTTCGCGCCGCCGTCGGAACGGCCGGCCGGCCCAGTTGCCGGGACGTGGGGAATCAAGCAGCGTGCCAGATGGGAAGCCGCCGCCGCGAAGGGCCGTTTCCGCGCCGGCGGCAGCCAGCTGGCACGATGAGGAGCGCAGGGGCAAGGATTTGCGGCGCCTTGCAGCCGCAGGGCCCCCTGCACGGGCGCGCAGCACGATGTCGCGAGCGATGCGAGCGGGCGAAAAACCACGCACTCCGCCTGCGCCTGCAGCAGGGCAGTGGGCACGAACGGCTAAAAATTAGGCAGAATGGTCGCGGAACAGGCGAGCTGCGCGGTTTCAGGCGAGGTCAGGGCGCTCGCGGATGAGGCCTTCCTGCGCCACCGAGGCGACGAGCCGGCCGGCGCGGTCGTAGATGAGGCCGCGGGCGAAGCCCCGCGCCCCGCCGGCTGACGGCGTATCCTGCGTGTAGAGCAGCCAGTCGTCGGCGCGGAAAGGGCGATGGAACCACAGGGCGTGGTCGAGGCTCGCGGCCTGGATCGAGCGCTCGAACACCGTGCGCCCGTGCGGCACCAGCGACGTGTCGAGCAGCGTCATGTCCGAGGCATAGGCAAGGACGCACTGGTGGATCGCCGGATCGTCCGGCAGCCTGCCCGTCGTGCGGATCCAGACGTTGAAGGACGGCGCCATGCCGTCGCGCGACAGGTAGCGCTTGAATTCGACGGGCTTCAGCTCGATCGGCCGCTCGCGTTCGTAGTAGGCGCGCACGGGATCGGGCATCAGCGGCAGGACGCGCGTCTTGATCTCCTCGTCACTCGGCAGCGCCTCCGGCGGCGGCATGTCGGGCATCTCCATCTGGTGGTCGAAGCCCGCTTCCTGGACGTGGAACGAGGCCGACATCGAGAAGATCGCCTGCCCGTGCTGGATGGCGACGACGCGCCGCGTCGTGAAGCTCTTGCCGTCGCGGATGCGGTCGACCTCATAGATGATCGGCACCTTGGGGTCGCCGGGCAGCAGGAAATAGGCGTGCAGCGAATGCGGCCGCCGCCCGTCCACGGTGCGGGTCGCCGCCACGAGCGCCTGGCCGATCACCTGCCCGCCGAACACGCGCTGCCACCCGACCTGGGGGCTGCGACCGCGAAAGAGGTTGTGCTCCAGGGGCTCGAGATCGAGTATCGCAAGAAGATTGTCGATGGCGCTCGTCATGGGGTGGCCTTCGCGGGCGGCATGGCGGAGTAACCGGCGGCGGGCGTGACGAAGCAGCCGGCCGGCGTCCCGCATGAGGCCCGCGGTGTTGCACCGCGTCAAGCGCCCTGGCAAACCCGTCCCGGCAGATCGCCCGGGTGAGCGAGGAGAACCGGCCATGGCGCGCACCGCACGGTCGAAGGGGCATGAGGTCGTGATCGCAGGCGGCGGCATCGCCGGCCTGAGCCTGGCACTTGCCCTCAAGCACGGCGCGGGCGACGCGCTTGCCGTCACGGTCTGCGACCCCGGAATCGGACGCGATCCCGGCGTGGATCCGCGCGCCTCCGCCATTGCGGCCGGAGCGCGAAGGATGCTCGAGGTGCTCGGAGTGTGGCGGCAGGCCGAGGCCGGCGCCGAGCCGATGCTCGACATGATCGTCACCGACAGCCGCCTCAAGGACCCGGTGCGGCCCGTCTTCCTCACCTTCGACGGCGAGGTGGAACCGGGCGAACCCTTCGCCCACATGGTCGAGAACGCCGCCCTGATCGGCGCCCTTCGCGACGCCTGCGGCACCGCTGGTGTGACGCTCGCGCCGTCCGCCGTCGCGCGATTCGCCCGCACGACCGACGGGATGGCTGTGGCGCTCGAGACCGGCGGCACGTGCGATGCGGCGCTCCTCGTCGCCGCTGATGGCGCGCGCTCGCGCATCCGCCGCATGGCCGGCATCCAGTGGATCGGCCGCTCCTACGGGCAGTCCGGCCTCGTGGCCACGATCCGCCACGAGCGGCCGCACGAGGGCCGCGCCGTCGAACATTTCCTGCCCGCCGGCCCCTTCGCCATCCTGCCGCTGAAGGACAAGGACGGCGCCCACCGCTCCTCCATCGTGTGGACGGAGCGCGAGCGCGACGTGCCCGCCCTCCTCGGCCTCGCCGCGGAGGATCTCCTCGCCGAGGTCGAGCGGCGCTTCGGCCTCGAACTCGGCGGCATCGCCCTCGAAGGCCGTGTCCAGGCCTTCCCCCTCGGCATCGGCATTGCCCGCCGCTTCGTCGGCGACCACCTGGCACTCGTCGGCGATGCCGCCCATGTCATCCACCCGATCGCCGGCCAAGGGCTCAACATCGGCTTGCGCGACGTGGCTGCGCTCGCCGAGGCGGTGACGGAGGCCGTGCGCCTGGGCCTTCCTCCCGGCGACGAGGAGGCGCTCGCCCGTTACGAGCGGGCCCGGCGCTTCGACACGGTGACCATGGGCGTGATGACCGACGGCCTCAACCGCCTGTTCTCGAACGACCTGCTGCCCTTGCGACTGGTGCGCGATCTCGGGCTCGGGCTGGTCGACCGCATGCCCGACCTGAAGCGCTTCTTCATCCGCGAGGCCGCCGGGATGGTGGGCGCCGTGCCGCGGCTGATGCGCGGCGAAGCGCTCTGACCCTCTCCGGACGCGACGCGCATGGAGCTCCCGGTTGCGCTGCGCCAGGCCGTCGACCGCGCCCTCGACGGCGTGCCCGTCGCGGAGCTCGCCCGGGCGGCCGAGCGCCTGTCGCGCCGCTATCGCGCCGAGCTGCGCGACGGGCGCTTCCACATCGACGACGACCTCGCGGCGCGCGCCTATCTCGCCACGCGCCTGCCCGCGACCTTCGCGGCGATCCGCGCGAGCCTCGATGCAGTGGCGGCGGCACGGCCCGACTTCGCGCCGCACAGCCTGCTCGATGTCGGCTCCGGCCCCGGCTCGGCCCTGTGGGCTACCGCCGCCTGCTGGCCCGGAATCGATGACGCCCTCCTCGTCGAGGGGAGCCCCGCGATCCGCGCCTGGGGCGAGAAGCTCGCGGCGGCGGCCACGCCGTCGCGCATCGCCTGGCAGGAGGCCGACATCGCCGCCGACCTGCCGGAGCTTGCGCCGCGCGACCTCGTGACCCTCGCCTATGTGCTCGACGAACTGGCGCCGGAGGCCCGGGGACGCCTCGTCGACGCTCTGTGGTCGCGTACGGCCGGCGTCTTCGTCATCGTCGAGCCGGGCACGCCCGCGGGCTCGGCCCGCATGCTGGCCCTGCGGGACAGGCTGATCGCAGCGGGCGCTCATCTCATAGCCCCCTGCCCGCACGCCGCCGCCTGTCCCCTGCCGGAGCAGGACTGGTGCCATTTCTCGCGCCGCGTCGCGCGCTCGCGCCTGCATCGCCTGGCGAAGGCCGCGGAGGTGCCGTGGGAAGACGAGAAATTCGCCTATGTCGCCGTCTCGCGACGGC
Source organism: Chelatococcus albus (assembly GCF_030067675.1). Lineage (GTDB taxonomy): Bacteria > Pseudomonadota > Alphaproteobacteria > Rhizobiales > Beijerinckiaceae > Chelatococcus_A > Chelatococcus_A albus. Next base: position 6,807 of record NZ_JASJEV010000006.1, read on the forward strand.
CGCCGTCGGCGCCGCCTTCACAGGCGCGCATCCTCGCCCCGCCGCGCTCGGGCAGCGGCCGCATCGACCTGAAACTGTGCACGCAGGACGGCCGCATCGAGGAGCGACGCCTCACCCGGCGGGAGGGAGAGGTCTTCAGGACGGCACGCCGCCTGGGCTGGGGTGATGCCCTGGCGTGAGGCAGGCTGCGGCCTCGGTCACGCCCCGATCTCCCGGCGCACGAAAGCGTCGATCGCATCGACCAAGCCGACGGCGAGCGGCCGCCGCGGATCGTGGTAAGCAGCGAGATTGCCGCTCCGGTCCTCGCCGACATCCTTGAGAACGTGGTTCATCGACGGCAGCACCTCGATCTGCCGGCGCGGCAGGCCGCCGAAGAAAGCGCTCGTCTCCGCGGCACCGGTCTGCAGGTCGCGTCCCCGGGCCGGGACGAGGAGCGCCGCCTCGGCCGCCGGATCGATCGGCATCGGCGAACGCCGGTGCGCCTGTATGCTCAGCCGGAACAGGGGAGCGAGGTCCGCGTCGACATCCTCGACGGTTTCGCCCGGACGCAGCCGCTGCAGAATGGACTCGGCCCTTGCCCGCAGGGCCGCCAGGGCCGCGGCGAACTGGGTCCGCTATTCGAGGGGGCGCGCCTCCTCGGGGAGCATGATCGGGATGCCGTCGCGGATCGGATAGGCGAGCTTGGCCTGCCGGCTGATCAGCTCCTGCCGCGCCGCGTCATATTCCAGCGTGCCCTTGGTCAGCGGGCAGACGAGGAGCTCGAGGAGCTTGGGATCGATGCGCCCGGCTTCGTGCTGCACCGTCGTCTCGTCGCTCATGATGTCCTCGCTTCTGCTCATTGCAGCGTGGTTTCGGGCCCGCCCGTCTCGCGCGCGAGCTCCAATTGCGTGATGGCGATGAGCACCTCGGCGCGCGACTTCAGGTCGGGTGCCTCGAGCAGCGCCTGTTTCTCCCTGGCGCCGAAGGGACTCATCATCGACAGGGCGTTGACCAGCGCCTCGTTCGGCGCTTCGTCGATGCCCTGCCAGTCGATGCGCAGGTCGTTCGCCTTGGCGAAATCGCGCAGGGCGCGGATGACGCCCTCGCGATCGACGGCCTCCTCTCCCGCGCGGGCCGTGAAGTCGGTGGCGAAGGGGCGGTAGTCGACGCGGGCCTGCCGGTAGGGCGTCAGGACGGACAGTTCCTCCGCCACGCGAAAGCGCGCGATGCCCGAAAGCGTGATGAGGTAGCGGCCGTCACCGGTCTCGGCGAGCTGCGTGATGCGCCCGGCGCAGCCGACGCTGTAGAGCTTCGGCACCGACGCGGACCCCGGAACATCGGCGTCGGGCTGGATCATGCCGATGACGCGCCGGCCGGCGAGCGCGTCGTCCACCATGGCGAGATAGCGGGGCTCGAAAACGTTGAGCGGCATCTGCCCTCGCGGCAGGAGCAGGGCTCCCGACAGGGGAAAGAGCGGAATGACGGCCGGGCAGTCCGACGGAGCGCGATAAACCGGGTTCATCACCATCGCCGTCACCCTTTCCTTCCGTGCGCGTTCGGCGCCCGCGGCTCAGGCGAAGAGGAGCGACGAGAGCCGCCGACGGCCGGCAATCGTCAGCTCGTCCATCGGCCCCCAGGCGTCGAACAGCTGGACGAGCTGCTTGCGCGCGCCGTCGTCGTTCCACGTCCGATCGCGCCGCACGATCTCGAGGAGGTGCTCGAGCGCCGCCTCGCGCTTGCCGCGCGCGTTGAGCGCGAGGGCAAGATCGTAGCGGGCCTGATGATCGCGCGGGTCGGCCGCGACCTTGCGCTCGAGCTCTGCTGCGTCACCGAGCGAGGCGGCCTGTTCGGCGAGCTCGACGGCGGCGCGTGCCGCCGCGATCGCGGGATCATTCGCCTTGTCCGCCGGGGCCATGGCGAGAAAGCGCTTGGCGCCGTCCAGATCGTCGAGCTCCACGTGCAGCTTCGCGAGCGCCCCGATCGCCCGCGTGTTGCCGGGCTCCTGTGTCAGCACGGAGGCGTAGAGCTCGGCCGCACCGCCGGCGTCGCCTGCCGCCGCCGAAGCATCCGCCGCGGCGAGGATTTCCTCGACGGCGCCAGGGCCGAGCGGGCCGACGAGACGTTCGATGAAGCCCTTGATCTGCCCTTCCGGCAGCGCACCCATGAAACCGTCCACCGGCTGACCGCGCTGGAAGGCGATGACGGCCGGGATCGACTGGATGCCGAGCTGGCCGGGGATCTGCGGATGCTCGTCGATGTTCAGCTTGACGAGCTTGACCTTGCCGCGCGCCTGCCTGACCACCTTCTCGATGACGGGTGTGAGCTGCTTGCACGGCCCGCACCACGGCGCCCAGAAGTCGACGAGCACCGGCTGCTTCATCGATTCGGCGATGACATCCTGGCGGAAGCCTTGCGTCGTCGTGTCCCTCACCAGCGCGGCGGACGGGTCGGTCGCGCCCTCGCCGGGCGTTCCTGGTGCGGCCATGTCGTTCAGCATCGTGTCCTCTGTCGGCAGTTCGGTCGCCCCGGGAGCCGGGGCGACGGGCCGTCTGTGGCCCTCAAGATGGGGTCGCTCCGGCGCTGTGGCAATCGCGTTCCGCATCGGCGCGCCCGGCTGGCCGTGCAACGGGCAGGATCAGCGGCTCATGTCCGGTGGCGCGGAGGAAGGCGATCAGGTCCTCCCGAGCGATGCCGCTCGTCATGGTGTTGACGAGCGGATGATAGTTCAGCTGCTCGCAGGCCAGCATGTCGGTGTCGAGCACGACGGTCACCACGCCGGCCTCATCGTTGATCGCCGCGAAGGGCGTCACCGAGCCGGGCTCGACGCCGAGCGTCGCACGCAGGAGCTCGGCGCTGCCGAAGGAGAGGCGCCCCGAGGCGCCGATCGCGTCATGCAGGCGCTTGAGATCGACAACCGCATCCTCCAGCAGGACCACGAGGAAGATGCGTCCCTTCTTGTCCTTGAGGAACAGGTTCTTGGTGTGGCCGCCCGGTATGTCGCCGCGCAGCTTCTGCGAATCGGCGACGGTGAAGAGCGGCGCGTGCTCGACCGTGCGCACGGAGATGCCGAGGCCGGCGAGAAAGGCAAAGAGGTCGGGCGGTGTGGCAGCCATGACCGGCTTCTACCATTCTCCGGCGACGGGGAAACCGGTGCCGGCGCAGAAAATGCGCTTCCCCCGGCCGGCGCGAGAGCCGGTTGCAAATTGGTCTTGCGCTGCGCCAGCGACGAAATTCGCAAGGCGCCCCAAGGCCTTGCCGCGCCGATCGCGCATTGTTGCATTTTCCTTGCTCGACCCCTCTTGCATTGTGAGCGCCTTTGCGGCAATAAGCGCCCCACGACGGCGCTGCGGCGCTGCTCTTTCTCGGATGCGGGTGTAGCTCAGGGGTAGAGCACAACCTTGCCAAGGTTGGGGTCGAGGGTTCGAATCCCTTCGCCCGCTCCAAAATCTCTTAATAATTAGAGAGACATACGAAAGCCCACCGCTTTGGTGGGCTTTTCGTTTTCGGGGCGTTTAGCCATCATTTAGTCCTTGTGGGCAGAAGGTAGCCACAGCTTGACAGCGGCGATGGTGACGAAGCCGAGATAGGACGCCTTGCTCTTGTCGTAGCGCGTGGCGACGCGCTCGCTCAGCCGATGGTCGCCAGCACGGGAAAAGTCTCGAGCAGCCACAGGGCGAAACCCGCCAGCCGCCCGGTGATCATGGCGAAGCCCATCGCGATCATGACGCCACCCGCGACCCAGTGGAGCCCCCCGAGGCGGCGGACCGCCTCGAGTTTGGCGGCGAGGCCGTGCGTGAAGGCAGCCGCCACGACGAAGGGCCCCAGCCCTGCCGAGTCGACGGCAAGCAGCGCCATGCCATCGGTGAGCGTGACGGAGCTGGCGCTGACCGTCAGGATCGCACCCGGGATCGGGCCGATGCAGGAGGTCCAGCCGAAGGCAAAGGCGAGCCCCAGCACATAGGCCGAGCCCGGCCGCCCCCCGGGGATCGTGGTCTGGAAGCGATGGTCGCGCATGAGCCGTGCCGGCCGCGCCAGGCCCGTGAGGAAGAAGCCGGACAGGATGATGATGGCGCCCCCGACGACATTGAGCTCGTAGCGGTAGGCATTCAGCAGCCCGCCCAGCAGGATCGCGCCCGCGCCGAGCAGCACAAAGCGAGCAGCACAAAGACCGTCGAGAAGCCGGGCACAAGGCACAGGCTCAGCCCGATGGCCTGCAGGGGAAGCCCGCCGCGGGCCGCCCGGCCGCCCGGCCGCCCGCGGCACTGCCCGCGACATGAGAGACCTAGCTGGGAACAAGCGGCAGGACACAGGGCGAGAGGAACGAGACGATCCCCGCCGCAAAGGCGGTCATCAGGCCGATGTTCGAGATTTGCAGCATAGGCTCCCGTCCTGCCAGAATATCACTGCCGCTGCCGTGCCCGTTCGATGAGATGTTGCAGCGTGCCCGGACCGGTAGCGCCGCGCAGGAGCTGATCCCCGGCGACGGAACTCGGCGGTCCTGTGATCCTGGGAGCCCGGGCAGGGCGCGGTTCCGGTCGATCGCCGCCCGGGTGGCGGGGTCCTTGATGTCCGCCTCAAGGCGGTCGACATCGAGCCCGATTGCGGCCGGCGCCGCGAGCACCCCGGCCTCGTCGGTGACGCCCTCCCGCCAGAGCCCGTGCCACGGGTTCGGGGTGACGCGGGACCGGTGCCGTCCGCCGCCCCCTCGATCTGCGGCGGGCCTGCCGCTCAGCCGCCGTCACCGCCGAGCGCAGCCCAGGTCGCCCCGCCGTCCCGGCTCGACACGATCGTCGTCGTGCGCTTTTCGGCGTCGACCATGGCGGCATAGAGCGTGCGCTCGCCCCGCGGCTCGACGGCGATGTGCAGCAGGTAGCGGTTGCCGACATTGCCGCCAACCGTCTGCCAGTTCAGATCGGGCTCCGCCGCCCGCACCAGGCCGACCCCGACGATGAAGGCGTAGACGGTGCCACCCTGCGTCACGTGCACGGCGGTCACGGGCTGCCGCACCGGATGAGCCGCGTTCCAGCTCCTGCCGCCGTCGGCACTGGCGAGGAGCCCTCCCTGCGTCGCCGCGTAGAGGCGCTCCGCGGATCTGCTGGACGTTGCAAGGCTGATCAGGCCGTCCGGCGCAGGGCCCACCCGCTGCCAGCCGCGGCCGCCGTCGGTGCTCTTCTGCAGGTCGCCGTAAACGCCGTAGATCACCTTCGGGTCGGCCTTGCTCACATCCATCTGGTGGAAATCGACCGGCCCTCCGAAGCCGTCACCGAGCTTCACCCAGGACTTGCCGCCGTCGGACGAGGCGATGAAGCCGAGATTGCCGCCGCGCGCCGGATGGCCGCTGGCATAGAGCATTGCCGGATCGCTCGGATGCGGCGTGAAGCCCATGAAGTCGTCGCGCGTCACGGAGATCTGGGTTGCCCGTCCGTCGGAGGCGGCGAGGTAGAGACCGTGATGCGTTGCGAGATAGACGCGGGTGGAATCGCTTGGATCGACCGAGATGCCGTGGAGATGCGTCTCCCTGGCGAGAGCGGCCACCGTCGTCTCGGCAGCCGCCGCCGGGAAACTGGCGAGAAGCCCGCCGATGATCGCCGTGGCAGTCGTGCCGAGGGCGGCACGGATGATGGTCCTGGATCTCATGGATGCTTTCCTTCCTTCAAGACCTGGTGTCCCCAGAGGTTGCAGGATCGGTTGCGGGATCGGCCGCACCACACTGCTGGCCGCCGTCCGCCATGTCCGCCGGCCCTTCCGGCCGCTCCTCAGTCCGCCATCCCGTCCCGCGACCGCGGCGCGGCGCGCCACTGCCCGTTGGGCACCGCGCCGCCTGCGAAACCCCGCATCGCCTGGGCTTGACCCGTCATCACGGCATGCATCTGCTCCTTCAGGCCCGTCGTCGCGCCGCTGCCCGGCGTCTGCGACAGGACGTGGAGCAGTGCCGCAGCAGCGAGGGTGGCCGCGGCGGCAGCCCAGGTGGTCTTGCATCATCGTCGTCATGCCGCCCCCCGGTCAGGCCACCCGGATCACACCCGACATGCCACCCGCCTGGTGCTCGAGGACGTGGCAGTGGATCATCCAGTCGCCGGGGTTGTCGGCGACGAAGGCGACTTCGGCGCGTTCGCGCGGGGCCATCAGGAGGGTGTCCAGCCATTCGCGACGGCGCGTCGGCCGGCCATCGCGGCTGATCACCCGGAAGTTGTGCCCATGCAAATGGATCGGGTGATGCCAGGCGGTATCATTGGCAAGCGCCAGCACGCAGGAGCGGCCACGCCCGATCGTGAACAACGCTTTGCTGCTGTGCTCGCCGGCCGCGACGCCGTTGAGGGTCCACCCCAGGCCGCGCCGCATCATGGCGGCCATCGACAGGCGCTCGCCGTCCACGATCGCTCCCGACATCGAGCCCATCATGCCGCCGCTGAAAGCCACTTCATGACGCTCCGCGGCGGCGAGATCGGGCTCGGCGAGCGGATTGTCCCGCAGACGCATCGGCGCGTCCAAGGGACGATCGCGCAGCGGCGGCTCGCTCCCGTAGACGAGATCGAGAAGCCGGTATTCGAGGCCCTCATAGAAGGTGTCGAGCACGCGGAAGCGCGCGCCCGGTTTCGCCGTGGCGTCGAGAATGAGGTCGATCCGCTGCGCCGGGCCGAGGACGACGCGGTTGCCGTCCGGCGCGTGCGGATCGACGGGCTGGCCGTCGAGCGCGATGATCTGCGGATCGTGCCCTTCGAAGACAAGCCCGAAGATGCGCGCGTTCGCCGCGTTGACCAGACGCAGCCTCAGGCGCTCGCCCGCCCGCAGGGCGAAGCTCTCCCGAATGCGGCCGTTGACGGTCACCGTATTGCCGAGGCGGCCCGCATGCATCACGTCGTGCAGGTTGCCGAAGTCGTCGCTGATCGAGGCGTCCCGATTGAGCCGCCAGTCGCCCAACATCCAGACGACGTCGCGGTCCACCGCGACGGGGTCCCGCTCCTCGACGATGAGCGGGCCGGAGAGGCCGCGCCCTACCTGTTCCGAACTCTGGTGGTGCGGGTGGTACCAGAAGGTCCCCGCATCGAGCAGGTCGAACTCGTAGGTGAAGGTCGTGCCGGGTTCGATCGCCTTCTGGGTCAGATAGGGCACGCCGTCCATGGCGTTCGGCACGCGCACGCCGTGCCAATGGATGGTGGTCGGCTGCGGCAGCCTGTTCTCCACCGTGACCTTGAGCCGCTCGCCCTGGCGCAGGCGGACTTCCGGGCCCGGGACCGAGCCGTCGTAGCTCCAGACGTCCGTATCGGGATGGCCCCGCCCCACCAGGGGAAGCCGCGCCGGGGCCGCGACGAGGCGGCGTTCGACGGTGCCGGCCGAAGCGGCGCGAGCCCGCCGCGGCATGGCCGCCGCGAGCATCAGGCCGGCGCCTGCGATCATGACCGACCGCCGGCTCGGCGCCGAACCAAGGGATGTAACCATGAATCCGTCGTCCTCTGTTGGGGGAAGCGCCGCCGCACGGCAGGCGCTGCCGCCTTTCGATGCGCAAGCGGGGGCGACAAGCCACCCGCATGCGACGGGAGACGCACTTGCGCCCGCGCGCGAAGCCGCCTCAGCCGAGGGTGGAGGACTTGGGAGGATGGGGATCAGGTGAGCCGTGGCGACCGACGAGCAACGGCTCGTCCCGCCCGCCGACCCGCGTGGTCGAGACCCGGGCCATCGGCACGAAGGGCATTACGACGGCCGCGCTCGCGCTGCACAATGTCGAGCAGGAACCCATCGGCATGCCATGGTCGCCGCTGCCCCCGCAGGCATCGCAGCCCTCGGAGGCCGACATGTCGTCAACGGCCGCCACGGTCGCCATGGTCGCGCCCCTGTCGCTCGCGCCCAGGCCAGCCATGGCCATGTCCGTCGACATGACACTCTGCGCCACGAGGCTCAGGCTCAGAGCCAGGACGGCGAGGATGGCAACCAGACGGCTGTGCAGGCGACCGTGCATGGCTGCAAAATAGGTGATCGGCGCGGGCCCGGCAAATCACTCTCGCACAATCGCGACGAATTGCCCTTGCCACGTGGGAAGGTGGCCGCTGGTCGCCCGCTCACGATCGGGGAGCAGCGCCTGGTGGCAGCCTGCCCTGTTGGCCTGTGCGACTGTCGGAGGTTTCGATGCGCGTTGGGCCGTTGATGCCGCCGAGCCCTTGCGCCGGCCGACGCAGAACCACGTCGAAGGGGTTGATGCCCGGCCCGATCGCGACCGTCTCGCGGCGGAGGAGCTCGACCACCGTGGGCAGGCGCTCGGGGCTCAGCCGCTCGGCGATGGTGCCGACGCTGAGCGCCGCCACCGCCCGCCCGTCGCGGTCGAGAACCGGGACGGCGACACCCGCCATGCCGGGCAGGAGACCCGTGTTGCGGCCGGCATAGCCGAGCTCGCGCACGCGGGCGATCTCCGTGCGCAGATAGACCTCGTCGAAGACGCCGAAGTCGCGCAGGCGCGGCAGGTTGAAGCGGATGACCTCCTCGCGCTCTGCCTCCGGCAGGAAGGCGAGGATGGCGAGGCTGCCCTGCCCCACGCCGAGCGCGACGCGCCCACCGACGTCGCCGGTGAAGGAGCGGATCGGGAACGGCCCTTCGCTGCGGTCGAGGCAGACAGCGTCGAAGCCGCTGCGCACGAGGAGGAAGATGGTGTCACCGAGGCTCGCCGACAGGCGAAGCAGCGCCGGCCGGCACAGGTCGCGCAGGTTCCCGGGATTGCCGGCGCTTGCCGCGAGGGCGAAGAACTCGACGCTCAGCCGGTAGAGGCGCGACCCCTCGCCCTGCACGACGACGCCCTCGGCCATCAGCGCCTGCAGAAGGCGGTGCGCCGTGGCCTGGGTCAGTCCCGACTCCCGCGCGATCTGGGTGACCCGCATGCCGGTCCCGTCCGAGGCGGCGAGGACGCGGATGATGGCGAAGGCGCGGTGCAGGCCGGTACCCTGCTGCGCTTCCCTGTCAGACATGAACCACCTGAAATCGGAACGAGTGAGGCCAACGGCTCACATTCATTCCGTATATCGGAATAAGTCAACATTTTCTCTCGCATACTGGAATTATTCGTTGACGCATCTCGTCAGCACGCTTGAATGGCCGCCAATCGGCCATCCACGATCCGTGGTCACCCCCCAGCCCGAAAACCTCGGGGGGAGTGGAAGGAGAAGCCGTGCTTCCTGGGGCAACCGCCGGTGAGGTCGGTCCGATCGACCGCGGGCAAAGGGGCTTCGGGGAGGCACCCGATCAACCCGCCTTCCGTGCCACGGAAGGCGATACCGGCTGACCCGCACCGTTCGCCCCGATTGCCCGCCCATGTCGTTCCTGAAGCTGGAAAACGTCTCGAAGTTCTATGGCCCGGTCGGCGCCGTGATCGACATGGACCTTGCGGTCGAGAAGGGCGAGTTCGTCTCCCTGCTTGGCCCGTCGGGGTGCGGCAAGACGACGACGCTGCAGATGATCGCAGGCTTCGTCGAAGCCTCGCGCGGCACGATTCGTCTCGACGGGCGGGACATCACGCGGGCCAAGCCGAACAAGCGCGGCCTCGGCATCGTCTTCCAGAGCTATGCGCTGTTCCCCCACATGAGCGTGTTCGACAACGTCGCCTTCGGCCTCGAGATGCGCCGCGTCCCCAAGGCCGAGCGACGCGAGCGCGTCAACGCGGCGCTCGCGCTCGTCCGCCTTGATGCCCACGCCGACCGCTATCCGCGCGAGCTCTCCGGCGGCCAGCGCGTCGCGCTCGCCCGCGCGCTCGTCATCGAGCCGCCGGTGCTCCTGCTCGACGAGCCCCTGTCGAACCTCGACGCGCAGCTGCGCGAGGAGATGCAGTTCGAGCTCAGGCAGATCCAGCGCAAGGTCGGCACCACGACCATCATGGTGACCCACGACCAGGCCGAGGCCCTGTCGATCAGCGACCGCATCGTCGTCATGCAGGCCGGCCGCGTCACCCAGGTCGACGAACCCTACCGGATGTACGAGCATCCGCGCACCCGCTTCATCTCCACCTTCGTCGGCAAGGCGAACCTCGTCGCCGGGCGCGTACGGGCCGAGGGCGCCGACCTCGTCGCCGATCTCGGCGCCACGAAGCTGGCGCTGCCGGCTGCCGACCTCGCCCCGGGCGAGGAGATCATCCTCGGCATCCGGCCGGAAAAGCTCACCTTCGTTGCCCCGGGGCGGGGACGGCTCGACGGGACTGTCGTCGAGCGCTTCTTCCTCGGTAGCCAGTGGCTCTATCGCGTCGCCACCGAGCTCGGGGACCTCGTGCTCACGCGCCCCAACGACGGCCTGCCCGCGGTGGCGGAAGCGACCATCGTGGGCATCGACTGGCCGACCGAGCACGTGCGCGTGCTGAAGGCGCCGGCAGAACCGGGAGCGCAGGCATGAGCGCCCTCGCCCCGGCCGCCGCGCCGCGCGTCGCGGTGCGGCCCTACCTCCTCACGGCCCCGGCGCTTCTCCTTTTCGGCACGCTCCTCGTCGTGCCGCTGGCGCTCACCGCCGTCCTCTCCTTCAACGCCTTCGACCACACCACGGGCGTGAAGAACGAGCTGACGCTCGCCCACTACGCCGCGATTCTCACCGACGACTACTATTTCACCGTCTTCTTCCGCACCTTCTGGATGGCGGGCCTGACGACGCTGATCACGGTCCTGATCGGCGCGCCGGAAGCCTGTGTGCTGAGCCGCATGCGCAATCCCTGGCGCTCCATCTTCCTTCTCGTGGTCGTCGCGCCGCTCCTCGTCTCGGTCGTCGTGCGCGCCTTCGGCTGGAGCATGCTGCTCGGCCCCGAGGGGCCGGTGAACAAGGCGCTCGCGCTCCTCGGGCTCGGGCCGGTGCGCTTCCTCTACACGCCGGTTGCCGTGGTGGCCGCCCTCGTCCACGTCATGCTGCCCTTCATGGTCATCCCCGTCTGGACGTCGCTGCAGAAACTCGATCCGTTGGTCGAGAATGCGGCGCTCTCCCTCAACGCCTCGCGCTTCACGGCGCTGACCCGCGTCGTGCTCCCGCAGGTGCTGCCGGGCATCCTCTCGGGCAGCCTCATCGTCTTCGGCCTCTCGGCAAGCTCCTTCGCCATCCCCGGCCTCCTCGGCGGACGGCGGCTGAAGATGGTCGCGACCGTCGTCTACGACGAATATCTGCACGAGCTGAACTGGCCGCTCGGCGCCGCCATTGCCATCGTCCTCCTCCTCGCCAACCTCGTCGTCATGCTGTCCTACAACCGGCTCCTCGAGGGCCGGTACAGGAAGCGCCTGGGCTGAGCGCCATGACCCGCAACGGCCCCGTGGCCCTCGCCTTCCACGCCCTCGTCGTCGCCTTCATGCTGGCGCCGCTCGTCATCGTGTGTCTCGTCGCCTTCACGCCCGGGGACACGCTGAGCCTGCCGACCACCGGCTTCTCGCTGCGCTGGTTCCGGGCGATCTTCGTGCATCCCGACTTCGTCCAGTCGTTCTGGAACAGCCTGCGGCTCGCGGCCCTTGCGGCGACGATCTCGGTCGCCGTGGCGGTGCCCGCCGGCCTTGCCGTCGCGCGCCACGACTTTCCCGGGCGCGACTTCCTCAACGCGCTCTTCCTGTCGCCGCTCATCGTGCCGCACCTCGTGCTCGGCGTCGCACTGCTCCGCCTCTTCGCCCTCATCGGCGCCACGGGGAGCTTTCCCTGGCTCGTACTGGCGCACGTGCTCGTCGTGACGCCCTATGCGCTGCGGCTCGTCATCGCCGCGGTCGTCGGCTTCGACCGCAGCGCCGAGCAGGCAGCGCTGTCGCTCGGCGCGAGCGAGGCCACCGTCTTCCGCCGCATCACCCTGCCCATGATCCTGCCGGGCATCACGGGCGGCTGGCTGCTCGCCTTCATCAACAGCTTCGACGAACTGACAATGTCGATCTTCGTCACCTCCCCGGCGACCGTCACGCTGCCGGTGCGCATGTACATGTACGCGACCGAGTCCATCGACCCGATGATGGCGGCGATCTCCGCCCTGATGGTGGCGCTCACGGCCGTCGCGATGCTCCTCCTCGACCGCGTCTACGGCCTCGACAAGATCCTCGTCGGCCACAACTGAGCCCCGCCATGCCGATCCTCACGAGGCTCGCCGAGCACGACCGCCGCCCCTTGCGCTTCATGCTCGACGGGCGGCCCTGTATCGGGCGCGAAGGCGATACCGTCCTCACCGCCGTCCTGACCGAGGCCGAGCGCCTGCGCCTGAGCGAGTTCAGCGGTGCCCCGCGCGCCGGCTTCTGCCTGATGGGCGCCTGCCAGGACTGCTGGATCGCGACCGAGACCGGCGAGTGCCTGCGCGCCTGCACCACCTTCCTCGCGGAGGGCATGCGCCTCCTCACCGACCCGGGAGCGGCGCCATGACAGCGTCCATCCGACCCGTCGTCGTCGGCGCGGGCCCTGCCGGCGTCCGCGCGGCGCAGACGCTCGTCGCCGCCGGTCTCCGCCCCGTCGTCGTCGACGAAGCGCCCGCCTGGGGCGGCCAGATCTACCGCCAGCAGCCACCCGGCTTCACCCGGCCCAAGCGCGCGCTCTACGGCTTCGAGGTGACACGCGCCAAGGCCGTGCACGCCGCCATGGCGGCCATCCGAGACAGGGTGGACTACCGCCCGCACACCCTTGTCTGGAACGCCGAGGGCGAGCGCCTCGACCTCCTGAGCGACGGGCGGGCGGCCACGCTCACCTACACGCATCTCATCCTCGCCACAGGCGCAACCGACCGCGTGCTGCCCTTCCCCGGCTGGACGACCCCGGGCGTCTATACCCTCGGCGGGGCGCAGGTGGCGTTGAAGTTCCAGGGCTGCGGCATCGGCCGGCGCGTCGCCTTCCTGGGTACCGGACCGCTCCTCTATCTCGTCGCCTACCAGTACGCGCGGGCGGGCGCCGCGGTGGCGGCGGTGCTCGACACGGCCCCCTTTACAGCCAAGCTTCAGGCTGCGCCCGGCATGCTCCGCCTGCCCGCGGTCTTCGCCAAGGGCCTGTGGTATCTCGCCTGGCTCAAGGCACGGGGCATCCCCGTCCGCAGCGGCGTCCGTCCCCTGCAGGTCGAGGGCGAGGCGCGCGCCACCGGCCTCCTGTGGCGTGAAGGGACCCGCGAGCGCCGTGTGGCGTGTGATGCCGTCGCCTTCGGCTATGGGCTGCGCTCGGAGACGCAGCTCGCCGACCTTCTAGGCTGCCGCTTCGCCTTCGACGCGTTGGACCGGGCCTATCTCCCCGTGCGCGATGCCGCCGGCCGCACCTCCGTGCCCCATGTCTATGTCGCCGGCGACGGCGCGGGCGTCATGGGGGCGGACGCGGCCGAGCGCGCCGGCGAGCGGGCGGCGCTCGCCCTGCTGCAGGACATCGGCACCGCGGTCGACGGCGCACGCGCCCTTCACCTCGAGCGCGAGCTCGGCCGCATCCAGGGTTTCCGCCGCGCCCTCGAGCGCGCCTTCCCCGTTCCAGCCGACTGGGCGGCGAACGTCCCCGACGACCTCGTCATCTGCCGCTGCGAGGAGGTACGGGCGGGCGAGCTGCGGGCGGCGACACGCGAGGCGGGCGCCCGCGAGATGAACCGCCTGAAGGCGCTGACGCGCGTCGGCATGGGGCGCTGCCAGGGGCGCATGTGCGGCACGGCCGCGGCCGAGATTCTGGCGCAGGCTTGCGACACCGCCCCGGAGGCGGTCGGCCGCCTGCGCGGCCAGCCGCCGGTCAAGCCCCTGCCCGTCGCCCTCGCCCGCCACGTCGAGCCCGAGGAGGTTGGCCGATGATCGAGCGGCTCGTCACGCCGGTCGCCATCGTCGGCGGCGGCATCGTCGGCGCGTCGGCGGCGCTCGCCCTGCGACGCATGGGCCTTGCCGTCGTGCTCCTCGAGCGGGACTTCTGCGGCTCCCGTTCGAGCGGCGTCAACTACGGCGGCGTGCGTCGCCAGGGGCGCCCCATGGCGCAGCTGCCGCTCGCCGAGCGCGCCCACCGCATCTGGGCCCGCCTGCCGGAACTCATCGGTATCGACGGCGAATACGTGCGCTCCGGCCACCTCAAGCTCGCCCGCAGCGAGGAGGATCTCGCCTCCCTCGAAGCCTATCGCGAGCGTGCGCGCGAACATGGCCTCGACCTCGAGATCGTCGCGGGCCATGCCTTCCGGGCGCGATACCCGTGGCTCGGCCAGCGCGCACTCGCGGGCTCGCTCTCGCCCGAGGACGGCCACGCCAACCCGCGCCTCGTCTCGCCGGCCTTCGCCCGCGCCGCCGCCCGCCTCGGCGCCGACGTGCGCGAGCAGACGCGCGTGGACGAGGTGGCCCACGACGGCCGGGACTTCGTCCTGCGCTGCGGTGACCGGCTTGAGGTGCGCGCCCGCTTCCTCCTCAACTGCGCCGGCGCCTGGGCGGGTGCCATCGCCGAGCGCTTCGGCGAGCCCGTGCCCATGACGTCCGGCCATCCCAACATGGCCGTGACCGAACCGCTGCCGCTGTTCATGGATGTCAATATCGGCGTCGAGGGCGGCGGCATCTACGGACGGCAGGTGGCGCGCGGCAATTGCGTCATCGGCGGCGGCCAGGGCTATGGCCTCGACGCCGAACGGGCGCGCCCGGCGCGCGAGGCCATCTTCGCGCTCCTCGTCCAGGCGGCCGAGCTCTTCCCCGAACTGCGCCACGCCCACGTTATCCGCAGCTGGAGCGGCACGGAGGGCTACCTCCCCGACCGCGACCCGGTCATCGGCTTCAGCACGACGACGCCCGGGCTCGTCCATGCCTTCGGCTTCGCTGGCGCCGGCTTCCAGATCGGCCCGGCGGTCGGCGAGGTGCTCGCCGAGCTCGTGCGCGACGGCGCCACCCCCACACCGATCGCAGCCTTCTCCATCACGCGTTTCACCGGGGCTGAACGCGCAGCCCAACCCGCCGCAGCCGCGCCCCGCTGAGGGCGCGGGCCGCCAAGACCCAAGAGCTCGCCGGAGCCGTCGCCAAGCACCGTACAGAGAGGAAGAAGCAGATGATGACTGACCGAAACCACGGGCTCCCCGCCACCCTCGCCGCGGGTTTCCTTGCGAGCGCGGCCATCGGCCTCCTCGCCGGAACCCCTGCCACCGCACAGACCAAGACGCTCTACGTCGGCATGAACGGCGGCGTCATGGAGAAGGGCTATACGCAGTACATCTTCCCGAGCTTCGAGAAGGAGCACGACGTCAAGATCGTCGTCGTTCCCGGCACCTCCTCGGACATCCTGGCGAAGGCCCAGGCCAACAAGGACAAGCCGATCATGCACCTCATGTTCCTCGACGACGGCGTGATGTACCGCGCCATCGGCATGGGGCTCTGCGAGAAGCTGAAGGACAGCCCCGAGCTCTCGGAGGTCTACCCGGCCGCCCGCCTGAAGGGCGACATGGCGGTGGGCATCGACATGGGCATGACCGGCCTCGCCTACAACAAGAAGATGTTCGACGAGAAGGGATGGGCGGCGCCCACGTCCTGGTCCGACCTCTCCGATCCGAAGTTCAAGGGCAAGGTCGTCTTCCAGTCCATCTCCTCGTCGAGCTTCGGCCTGCACGGCTTCCTGATGTTCAACCGCATCCAGGGCGGCACGGACGCGAATGTCGAGCCGGGCTTCAAGGCCTGGGGCGGCACCGTCGGGCCGAACGTGCTCGAGTATATCCCGAGCTCGGCCAAGATCGCCGAGATGGTGCAGACGGGCGAGGCCGCCCTCTTCCCGCTCACCCCCACCCAGGTGGCGACGCTGAAGGGTAAGGGCGTGCCTGTCGAGTACGCCCAGCCCAAGGAAGGCTCCGTCGTGCTGATGGTGGCCCAGTGCGCCATTGCCAACAACAGCGAGCCCGAGCTCACGCAGAAGCTCGCGGCCTATCTCCTGAGCGCCGGCGCGCAGGCCAAGGCCCTGCAATACGCGAACCAGATGCCGTCGAACACCAAGGTGGTCCCGCCCGAGGGCACCGAGGAGAAGGTGAAGCAGATGAACACCTTCATGAAGGCGGCCGTCACCCTCGACTGGGATGCGATCAACGCCAAGCGCCCGGAATGGAACGCACGCTGGAACAAGATGATCGAGCGTTGAAGCGACCCTGACCGTCGCGAAGGGCGGGCGCTGGCGCCCGCCCGCAGCCGCCTGCAGCAGCCGCGGCGAAACGCGTCGGCGTTCCCACCGGGAATGGGCAGCGGCCCCCGTCAGCGCGCCGCCAGTCGATCCGGGTGCAATCGGTCGCCGATTGCGGCGACGAGACGTCCGAAGGCTGCATTCCGGCGCAGGGATTGCCGCTCGGCGGCGATGACAAAATCGACCTGCTCGGCCGGCAGGTTCAGGCTGGTCGGCACGGCGTCGAGCCGGGGCCTCACCTCTTCTCCCGCCCCGCGGAAATCGACGAGATCGACCTCGATCGTCACGTCCCGGCAATCCCATCCCCCGAGCCCGCCGCGCAGGCGCGCAACCTCGGCGGGGGACAGGCGGCAACGCCAGTTCACCAGTTCACCGCGCCACTTCTCGAGCATCAGGCGCAGGTTGTCGTAGCTCTGGCGCACATTGGCGTCGATCGCCGTGTCGGTCACGGCCTGGGCGATCACCGGGCCGGAGGGGCCGAGGGTCTCCTTCGCCCACTCGCCGCGCGGCCCACGCCCGGCGTCGACGACGAAAAGACGAAGCGGCGCAGCCGCACGGCCCGCCCGGGCGTCGGCGGCCGATAGGCGTTCTTCGCCGCCGCCCGCGACAGGATGAAGCCCTGCAGACCGAAATTGTCCGTCACGCCGCCGTCGACCAGCTTCACGTAGCGCATCACCTCCGCATCTCGGTAGCGCTTCAATCCCTCGGCCAGGGCGCGCAGCCCGAGGGAGGCGGGATCGGTGGCCGCGAGCGTGCGCTCCATCCAGAAGGGCGTGGCGTAATCGCAGGCCTGCGGATAGCTGCGCAGGACGACCGGCGTGAAGGCCACGGGCACGGCCGCCGAAGCCGCGACCGCATCGGCGAGGGGATAGCGGTCGAGGTCGGAGCACAGGGCGTTGAAGGTTTCATAGGAGAAGACGAAGGGAATGCGGTTGTAGATGTCGGAGGCGTTGACGAGCAGCGTCAGCCCCGGTCGGGCACCCAGCGTGCCGAAGGTCGCGCCGTCAAACAGATTGGCGTCGAGCCAGCGCGGCAGGCCCTTGCGGTCGTTGACCACGCCGTAACGCCATGCGGTCAGGATGTTGGCGAGGTCGATGTCGGTCTTGAGGTCGGCCACCACGTTGCGCAGCGGGAAGCGCTCGCGGAAGTCGGCGAGCGCCGCGCGCCCCTTGAGCGCGAAATAGGCCGCCGTGACCGAGCCGCCCGACACGCCGGAAACCACATCCACCGTCTCGACGAGGCTGCGCCCGCGCCCGATCCGCGTCGCCTCGAGTTCTTCGAGCACGCCGTGGGCGAAGGCTGCCGCCCGCGTGCCCCCGCCGGAGAAGGCGAGGCCGAGCACCATGTCGTCGGAGCCGGCATCGCCGATGATGGGGGACTGCTTGGGAAGAACGCTGGTCGCGATGTTGACGGGCTCGACGTCGACGACGGAGGCACAGCCGACGAGGCCGAACAGGGCCAGGGCGAGACAGGCGAGGCGCATGGCATCCGCGAGGAAGAGGAGAAACGAGGCCACCGCGACTGGATCCGCGCCGGTGAGAACGGCTCGCCGGCGCCAATGGCCGGCAGCGTAGCCTTCCTCCCGCTACGAAGCGATGACGAGATCTATCGTTTGCGAGCGGGTGGCCGCCCCCTTCGAACGCAGGGCGCGCGCCTTCGGGCAGGCGGATCGGGCAGCGGGGATGCCCGCCCGTCCCGGCAAGCCCACGGGGCGGGAAAGGCGAAGTAGCCTTCCGGCGACGTGACCGGTCGCACATCGACGATCCCGGCCATGCCCCTCATTGTGCCGGCCGGCAGCCCGTGCTAGCGCCTGCCGGCCATGAACAAAGCCCTTCTTTCCGGCGACACGGTACCGATGGTGCTGCGCCTGTGGCGCACGTGGGTACGGCCGCACTGGCCGCAGCTCGCACTCGTTCTCGTCTGCATCGGCGTCGCCGGCGGCACCACCGGCCTCTATCCGGTTCTGATCAACAAGGCCTACGACGCCTTCACCGCCCGCGACGAGCGCGCCGTGCTCTATGGCCCGCTGCTCGTCATCGCCGTAACGACTGTGCGCGGCTTCGCCCTCTATGCCCAGGCCGTGCTGACCAACCGCGTCATCACGCGCATCGAGGCCGACATGCAGACGGCACTCTATGCGCATCTCATCGACTCCGACCTCGCTCAGCTCGGCCGCGAGAGCCCGGCTGCCCTGACCCAGCGCTTCACGACGGATTTCGCCTTCATCAAGGAGGCGCTGACGCGCATCTTCACCGTCTTCCTGCGCGATGTCGCCAGCATCGCAGCGCTGATCGCGGCGATGCTCTGGATGGACCCCTTCCTCACGCTGGTGGCCGCCCTGGTGGCGCCCTTCGTCAGCCTGCCCATCACCCGCCTCGGCAAGAAGCTGCGCCGCGTCGCCACCTCCACACAGGAGGAGATCGGTGCCATGGCGAGCCACGTGTCGGAGAGCCTCGCCGGCGCCCGCGTCGCCAAGGTCTTTGCCCTCGAGGGCTATCTCAAGGGCCGCGCCGGCGAGGCCTTCGAGACGATCCGCCGGCTGAAGATGAAGGCCGCCAATGCCCGCGCCAAGCTCGACCCCCTGCTCGAGATCGGCGGCGGGCTTGCCGTCGCAGCCGTGCTGGTCCTTATCGGCTGGCGCATCATGCGCGGCGAGAGTACGGTTGGCGAGTTCACGGGCTTCGTCTCGGCGCTGCTGCTTGCAGCCCAGCCGCTGCAGGCCATCGGCAAGCTGCATGCGGTGGTGCAGGAGGCCATGGCGGCGCTCAGGCGCTACTTCGCCATCGTCGACACGCAGCCCACGATCGTCGACAGCCAGGGTGCCGCGCCGCTCGCCGTGCGCGGCGGGGCCATCGCCTTCCGTGACGCGCGTTTCCGCTACCGCGACGACCACCCGGCCCTCGAGGGAATCGACCTCGATCTGCCCGCCGGCACCACCACCGCCCTTGTCGGCCGTTCCGGCTCGGGCAAGTCGACGCTGATGGCCCTGGTGCCCCGCCTTTACGACGTCACGGGCGGCGGTGTCGCCATCGACGGCCAGGACGTGCGCGACGTCACGCTCGCGAGCCTGCGCGCCAACATCGCCGTCGTCAGCCAGGAGGTGGTGCTGTTCGACGACACGATCCGCGCCAACATCGCCTTCGGCCGCCCCGGCGCGAGCGACGAGGAGATCGTCGCGGCGGCCAAGGCCGCGGCGGCGCACGACTTCATCGCTCGCCTGCCCGAGGGCTACGACACGCGCGTCGGCGATCGCGGCTCGCGCCTGTCCGGCGGCGAGCGCCAGCGCGTTTCGCTCGCCCGCGCCATCCTCAAGGATGCGCCCATCCTTCTGCTCGACGAGGCGACGAGCGCCCTCGACACCGAATCGGAACGGCTCGTGCAGGAGGCGTTAGGCCGGCTGATGAAGGGGCGCACCACGCTCGTCATCGCCCATCGGCTCTCCACCGTGCGCGACGCCGATCTCATCGTCGTGCTCGACCAGGGCCGTGTGGTCGAGACTGGCCGGCACGAGGCGCTCGTCGCCGCAGGCGGTCTCTATGCCAAGCTGCACCGGCTGCAGCTCGCCGACGATACGCGCGAGGCGCCGGCCGCCCCTATTCGCGCCTCATGAGGCGGTCGACGAGGAGGTCGGAGAAGAAGCCCGGCTTGAATTCGCGTTCCAGCCGGTCCGGGTCGTAGTGCTTCTCGACCCAGGTCAGGAAGGGGATGCCCCTCGCCTCGCCCTCGCGCCGGTACATCTCGAAGAAGGCGTCGAGGATACCGGTCTTGGCGAAGCGGAAATGGCCGAAGCGCAGGGAGAGCTGCTTCATCGCCTCCTCGACCGGCCGCCCCTCGTGCACGATGAGATAGAGAGCTGCCATGAAACCGGCCCGGTCGGCGCCCGATTTGCAATGCACCAACGCCGGATAGTCGAGCCCGGCGAAGAATGCCGGCGCAGCGAGGACCGCCTGCCGCTCCGGTGCGCCACGTGAGCGCACGATGAAATCGACGAGCGCAATTCCCGCAGCCTCGCAGGCTTCGCGTTCGAGCGGCCAGGAGCCGTGCTCACGCCCGCCGCGCAGGTTGACGATGGTGCGGACACCGGCGCGCGCCAGGGCGTGGATCTGATGCGGCGCCGGCTGCGCCGAGCGCCAGAAGCGCTCGGTCACCCTGTGCCGGTTGAGATAGATGAGCCGGAAGATGCCGTGGTCGGCGAGCACCATGTTCGCCCATGCCGCGAAGCGGTGGAGCCTGCCGCCCACGGGGCGGTCCCAGCGCGCGATGCGGGCCATGCGGCGGGCGTAGCGAATCTCGGGCTTGCGAAAGCGATTGATCACGGTGTCTCGGAACGGATGCCTGGATCCGCGCGAAGCCGGAGCCGATCGCTGCCGAAAACCGCGTCCACTGTCCGGCACCGTACCCCGGCGCACGCGCCATCGCGGGGCCATAGCAGCCGCGCCGTCCGAGGGCAACGGCGCGTGGCGACGCCCGGCCACTGCGACACCGGGCTGCGCGACTCTGTGATGGCCCGGCCCTTGTGCCGACGTGCGGCGCTCCATACGCTGTAGGTTGTGAGCGAGCTCGTCATCAGCATCCGCCGGGCCCGCCCCGCCGACGCCGCGGGGCTTGCGGCCGTGCACGACGCGGCCTGGCGTGAGGCCTATCGCGGCATCATCCCCGGCATCGCCCTAGAGCGCATGATCGCCAAGCGCGGGCCGGCATGGTGGCAGGCCGCCGTCCGGCGCGGCCGGCCGGTCAGCGTTCTCGACCTCGGTGAGCGCATCGGCGGCTACACGAGTTTCGGGCCGAGCCGCACGCTCGCCTTGCCGCAACAGGGCGAGATCGACGAGCTTTACCTCGATCCCGTGGTGCAGGGCCTCGGCTTCGGTACCCGGCTTTTCGCCGCTGCCCGCCGCGAGCTCGCAGGCCGTGGCCTGAAGGGGCTCGTCGTCTGGGCGCTCGCCGACAACACGCGCGCCTGTCGCTTCTACGAGCGGCTTGGCGGCGAGCTGCGGGCCACCGCCGAGACCCGTTTCGGCGGCGTGACCCTGCAGAAGGTTGCCTACGTCTTCCGCTGAGCCTGCGGCACCACCCCCCGTCCTGCGTCCTCCTCTGCCGCGATGGTGCGGGCTTTCGCCGAAAAGCGCGCTTGCCGTGCAGGACTGGCGCGCTTACAGAGGCCCCGCCGCGATGCGGTGCAGCAATTTCCTCGCACAGAAGCACAGAAGAAGGTCAGCGCGATGCGTCTCGACGCCGTTGCCATCGGCAAGAATCCGCCCCACGACGTCAACGTCGTCATCGAGGTGCCGATCGGCGGCGAGCCGATCAAGTACGAGATGGACAAGGAGGCCGGCACCCTCGTCGTCGACCGCTTCCTCTATACGGCCATGCGCTATCCGGGGAACTACGGCTTCATTCCCCACACGCTGTCGGAGGACGGCGACCCCTGTGACGTGCTCATCGCCAACACGCGCGCCATCGTACCCGGCGCCATCATGTCCTGCCGCCCCGTCGGCGTGCTGGTGATGGAGGACGAGGCCGGCCAGGATGAGAAGATCATCGCCGTGCCGTCGCGCAAGCTGACGAAGCGCTACGACCGGGTGGAGTCCTATGCCGATCTGCCCGAGATCACGCTGAAGCAGATCGAGCATTTCTTCGAGCACTACAAGGACCTCGAACCCGGCAAGTGGGTGAAGATTGTGCGCTGGGGCGACGCCGAGGAGGCCCGCCGGCTCATCGAGGAAGCCATCGATCGCGCCAAGAAGGCCAAGGGCTGATCCCGAGGGCCGCACACTCCGTCTCGCCAGGGCCGGCGGGGCTCCAGCGCTGGCTGAGGTCGCCCCTGAGCGTCGTACTCCAGATCAGGAAGGTGCGATAACCGGCCCGGCGGGTTGCGTCTGCCGGGCCGAGAGCCCACCTTCGGGCCTGCCGGGGTCCCACCGATTCGCGAGGGGACGCCGCGCTGCGGGAGTGAGCCACGTGCAGCTCGTCGTCACCACCTGGAACGTCAACTCGGTCCGCCTGCGCCTTGACCACGTGGCTCGTTTCGTCGCCGAATCGAAGCCGGACGTGCTTTGCCTGCAGGAGACGAAGTGCCCGGACGACCGCTTTCCGCTTTCGGCCTTCCGCAGCCTCGGCTACGCACATATCGCCATCAACGGCCAGAAGGGCTACCACGGCGTCGCCGTGCTCTCGCGCCTGCCCTTCGCCGAGACGCGGGCTATGGGCTTCTGCGACAAGAACGACGCACGCCACATCGCCGTGACGCTCGGCAAGGAGGCAAAACAGGCCGCCGGCATCACCATCCATAATTTCTACGTGCCGGCGGGCGGCGACATCCCGGACCCGGCGGTCAACCCGCGCTTCGCCCACAAGCTCGCCTTCCTCGACGAGCTCATGGCCTGGACCGGGCGCGAAAGGCCGGCGGCGGAGCCGAGCATCCTCGTCGGCGACCTCAACATCGCGCCCTACGAGACGGACGTGTGGAATCACAAGGCGCTGCTCGGCGTCGTCAGCCATACGCCGATCGAGACATCGCGGCTCGAGGAATGGCGGCAGACCGCCGGTTGGGTCGACGCCGTGCGCCACCTCAAGCCCGAGCCGGAGCCCGTCTACACCTGGTGGAGCTACCGCTCACCCGACTGGGCGGCGGCAAACAAGGGCCGCCGGCTCGACCACGTGTGGCTTGCGCCCTCTCTGCAGTCGACCCTGCAGGAGGCGCACGTCACCCGAGACACCCGCGGCTGGGAGCGGCCCTCCGACCACGCGCCAGTGACGGTCACGCTCGACTTCTGAGGCGCCGCCGCTTCCGCGTCCTTCCTTCGCTACCGCCGCTCGTCGATGGCCATGAGCGCGCCACGCACACGCGCGAGATCATGCGTCATCGTCGACAGCCGTTCGGCCATGACGCGGCGCAGCGCGACCGCCGCCTCTGGAAACTCGCCGAGGACGCGGTGAACGACATTGCGCGTCAGCTTCATCACCGTTGAGGGCTCGCGCGCGATCGCCGTCGCCGGCCGATCGGTCCGCACGATGAGGGCGAGTTCCCCGATCAGCGTTCCGGGGCCCGCGACATAGCCGGCGGGCGATCCGTCGTCGCGTGCGTCAAGGGCGATGGAGCCCCGCACCACCACAAACCCGGCATTCGCCGGCTCGCCTCGGCGGAACAGCACGTCGCCCGCCCTGAGGTTGCGCGTCTCGGCCGCGAAGGCGATGAGGCGCAGGGCCTCGCGATCGAAGATTGCGAGCGTCGGGACCCCGGCGAGAAGCGCGATGTCATCGTTGAGCGACATGCCGTGGACGATCAGGGAATGAGCTTGTAGCCGCCGGCCTCGGTTACGAGGATCTGGGCGTTGGAGGGATCCTTCTCGATCTTCTGGCGCAGGCGGTAGATGTGCGTCTCCAGCGTATGGGTGGTGACCGCCGCGTTGTAGCCCCACACCTCGGCGAGCAGCACGTCGCGCGTCACGACGCGCTGCGATGCGCGGTAGAGGAAGCGCAGGATGGCCGTCTCCTTCTCGGTGAGTTTGAGCTTGGAGCCCTTGTCGCTGACGAGGAGCTTGGCGCTCGGCCTGAAGGTATAGGGGCCGATGTTGAAGACCGCATCCTCGCTCGCCTCGTGCTGGCGCAGTTGCGCCCGGATGCGTGCGAGCAGCACCGCGAACTTGAACGGCTTCACCACGTAGTCGTTGGCGCCGGCCTCGAGGCCGAGCACGGTATCGGCGTCGCTCGCGTGGGCTGTGAGCATGATGATGGGGCTCTTGAAGCCGCTGCGCCGCATAAGCTTTACGGCCTCGCGCCCGTCCATGTCGGGCAGGCCCACGTCCATGACGACCAGATCGATGCGCTCGCCCTTGGACACCGACAGCGCCTGAGTGGCGGTTTCTGCGGTGGAGACAGCAAATTCCTCTGTCAGCGCCAGCTGTTCCGACAGCGTGTCGCGCAGGTCCGGCTCGTCGTCGACGACGAGGATATGGCGGGCATTGGCCATGCGTCTTGATTCTCCGGCTGTCCCTCGGTTGGAGAGGTCAGGACAGGCTCGCTTCGCTCGGGCCGCGCGACCCGACCGAGGCGGACCTGCAGGACCCCGAGAGTCTTGCAGGATTTGCAGCCCCGCCACGCGTGGCGGGGTTGCGTCGCCTTGCTTAGACTACGCGCCCCACGAACGGCAACAAGCGCGGCGTTGATCGTCGAGGAAAGGCGCCCACTCGCTATGAAACGAACGACCCTGCGCAGCATCCGCGTCCTGCCGCGCCCGGGCGACCGGCGTCGCGGTGTCATCCTCGCCGGGCCTCTCGCTCTGCCCTGTGCCCTCGGCCGTTCCGGCACGGGCCGCACCCGGCGCGAGGGCGACGGCCGCACGCCGATCGGCCGTTTCGCGCTGGGTGCTCTCTATTTCCGCGCGGACCGCCTGCGCCGGCCGCGCACCCGTCTGCCGCTCCTGCCGCTCCGCCCGAACGACGGCTGGTGCGACGATCCCGCCGACACTCGCTACAATCGTCCCGTGAAGCTGCCCTATCGGGCGGGGCACGAGCGGCTGTGGCGCGATGATCACCTCTACGACCTCGTCCTCGACATCAGCTTCAACCGCGGGCCGATCCTGCGCGGGCGCGGCAGCGCCATCTTCCTGCATCTCGCACGGCAGGATTTCGCGCCCACCGCCGGCTGCATTGCCATAGCACCCCGTGCGGCGCGGCGGCTCCTCGCCCTGCTCGGCCCCGAAACGACCTTGATCATCGGCTAGCGGAGAGGGCTTCCTCCCTCCGACTTCCCCCTCGAACCGGAGATCGCATGACCGCCATACCGACGGCCCCCGCCCTGCTGTTTGATCTCGACGGCACGCTCGCGGCGACCGACCACCTGCATTTCGAGACCTTCCGGGCGCTGATGGCCGAATTTGGCCGCGACCTCGACATGGCGACCTATGAGACGACCGTGCTCGGGCGCGCCAACAGCGTCATCATGCAGACGCTCTTTCCCGATCTGCCGGAGAGCGAGCACCGGCGCATCGCCGACCGCAAGGAGGCGGCCTTTCGCGAGCGCGCCGCGGGCAAGGTGCAGCCAATGCCGGGGCTGCTCGATCTCCTCGCCTGGGCGGACCGGAGGGAGGTGCCCTGCGCCCTGGTCACCAACGCACCGCGTGCCAATGCGGAGGCGATGCTTGCCGCGCTCGGCCTGGAGGGCCGGTTCCGCACACTGGTCATCGGCGACGAGGTCGGACGTGCCAAGCCCGATCCGCTGCCCTATCTCACCGGCCTGGAGCGGCTCGGCGCGGCGGCGGAACGCTCGGTGGCCTTCGAGGACTCGATATCGGGCGTCACCTCGGCTGCAGCTGCGGGACTGCCCGTCGTCGGCCTGACAACGTCGCTCGCCGCCGAGCCGCTGCTCGCCGCCGGCGCCTCCTTCGCGGCGAGCAACTACATCGATCCCCGGATCTACGCCCTCCTGGAGACGCGCCTCGCGGCTGCCGAAGCGGCCTGACGGACGTCAGCCGCGATGGCCGAAGATGGCGCTGCCAACGCGCACATGCGTGGCGCCGAGCATGATGGCCTGCTCGAAATCAGCGCTCATTCCCATGGAGAGCATGCTCAGGCCGTTGCGCCGGGCGATCTGGGCGAGAAGCGCGAAATGCGGCGACGGCGGCTCGTCGATGGGCGGGATGCACATGAGACCGTCGATGACGAGGCCGTGGACGCCGCGGCAGGCGGCGATGAAGGCATCCGCCTCGGCCGGCACGACACCGGCCTTCTGCGGCTCCTCGCCTGTGTTGATCTGGACGAGGAGGCGCGGCTGCCGGCCGCTCTTCGCCTTCTCCCTGGCGATCTCCTTCGCGAGCGCCGCGGCGAGGGAGGGCCGGTCGAGCGAATGGATGACGTCGAAGAGAGCGACAGCCTCCTGCGCCTTGTTCGACTGCAGAGGGCCGATGAGATGCAGCTCCACGTCCGGATAGCGCGCCTTGAGCGCCGGCCACTTGGCCTTGGCCTCCTGCACGCGGTTCTCGCCGAAGACACGCTGGCCAGCCGCGAGCACCGGCTCGATCTGACCCGCCGCAAAGGTCTTCGACACCGCGACGAGCGTGACCTCGGCCGGATCGCGCCCCTCTTCGCGGGCGGCGCGGGCGATGGCCGCCCTGACGGCGGCGAGGCGATCGACGGCGGAAGAGGCTTCGAGCGACACGTCTGGCAGATCGGACAAGATTTCGGCTCCGGGATTTGGCGCGGCCGCGACGCATTGCCTCTCGCGTGGCGGGCGACCGTTGACCGACAACGGCATTCGTGCCCTAGTCCGCCCGACACGCGCAAGACAACCGTGCTGCGTCGTTCACCCGCAGTGAACGGCGGCGCGGTGACGTTGCGTCCGAGCCGGCTCGCGCGCGAGCCCTTCTCATCCGATCCGAACACGACGAGCCATGACGGTCGAGCGCTACAACCCCAAGGAATCCGAACCGAAATGGCGGACGGCCTGGGACGAGCGCGGGCTGTTCCACACCCGGAACGATGATCCGCGCCCCAAGTATTACGTCCTCGAGATGTTCCCCTATCCGTCGGGGCGCATCCACATGGGCCACGTGCGCAACTACACGATGGGCGACGTCGTGGCGCGCTTCATGCGCGCCAAGGGGTACAACGTCCTCCATCCCATGGGCTGGGACGCCTTCGGCATGCCGGCGGAGAACGCCGCCATGGCCAACAAGGTTCATCCCAAGGAATGGACCTACGCCAATATCGCAACCATGCGGGCGCAGCTGAAGTCGATGGGCCTGTCCCTCGATTGGAGCCGTGAGATCGCCACCTGCGATCCGGCCTACTACCGCCAGCAGCAGAAGATGTTCCTCGACTTCTTCCGCGCCGGGCTCGTCGACCGCAAGACGGCCAAGGTGAACTGGGACCCGGTCGACCAGACCGTGCTCGCCAACGAGCAGGTCATCGACGGTCGCGGCTGGCGCTCGGGCGCGCTCGTGGAGCAGCGCGAACTGACCCAGTGGTTCCTCAAGATCACTGATTTCGCCGAGGAGCTCTACACCGCGCTCGATGGTCTCGATCGCTGGCCGGAGAAGGTCCGGCTGATGCAGAAGAACTGGATCGGCCGGTCGGAGGGGCTGACCGTTCGTTTCGAACTCGAATCGAATGGTTTGACCGGCGCCGAAACGATCAGCGAGATCGAGGTCTACACGACGCGGCCCGATACGCTGTTCGGCGCCAAGTTCGTCGCGCTGGCGCCCGACCATCCCCTCGCCAGGGCCGCGGCCGCCGCCAATCCGATGCTTGCCGCCTTCGTCGAGGAGTGCCGGCGCACCGGCACGGCCCAGGAGCTGATCGACAAGGCGGAGAAGAAGGGCTTCGACACAGGGCTGCGCGCTGTGCACCCGTTCGACCCCTCCTGGACCCTGCCGGTCTATGTCGCGAATTTCGTGCTCATGGAATACGGCACCGGCGCCATCTTCGGCTGCCCAGGACACGACCAGCGCGACCTCGACTTCGTCAATGCCCATGGCCTCGGCGTGACGCCGGTTGTTTGCCCGCCCGGCACCGACCCCGCCACCTTCACGATCACCGACACCGCCTATGACGGCGAAGGCCGGATGATCAATTCGCGCTTCCTCGACGGCATGACAGTGGCCGAGGCGAAGGAGGAGGTGGCGCGCCGCCTCGAGCGCGAGCTGCGCGCCGGCCGGCCCGTCGCCCAGCGCAAGGTTAACTTCCGCCTGCGCGACTGGGGCATCTCCCGCCAGCGCTACTGGGGTTGCCCCATCCCGATGATCCACTGCGACGCCTGTGGCGTCGTGCCGGTGCCGGACGATCAGCTGCCGGTCACCCTGCCGGAGGATGTGAGCTTCGAGGTGCCGGGCAATCCGCTCGACCGGCATCCGACGTGGAAGCACGTCGCCTGCCCGTCCTGCGGCAAGCCCGCGCGCCGCGAGACGGACACCATGGACACCTTCGTTGATTCGTCCTGGTACTACGCCCGCTTCACCGATCCGCATCTGGCCGCCGCGCCGACCGACCGCGCCGTCGTCGACCGCTGGCTGCCGGTAGACCAGTACATCGGCGGCATCGAGCACGCGATCCTGCACCTTCTCTATTCACGCTTCTTCACCCGCGCCATGAAGGTGACCGGCCATTGCAGCCTGGAAGAGCCCTTCGCCGGCCTCTTCACCCAGGGCATGGTGGTGCACGAGACCTACCGAGCTGCGAACGGCGCCTGGCTGCAGCCCGCCGAGGTCCGCATCGAGACCGACAGCGGTGTCCGGCGGGCCGTGCACGCCGCGAGCGGGGCCCCGGTCGAGATCGGGCCGGTCGAGAAGATGTCGAAGTCGAAGAAGAACACGGTCGACCCGGACGACATCATCGGCACCTACGGCGCCGACACGGCCCGCTGGTTCATGCTGTCCGACTCTCCGCCCGAGCGGGACGTGCAGTGGACGGAGGAGGGCGTGCAGGGCGCCTACCGCTTCGTCCAGCGCCTGTGGCGCCTCGTCAACGAGGTGGTCGAGGTGGCCGGCACCGGCAACGGCGCCGTCGGGACGACGCTGGACGAGCCCTCCCTCCTCCTGCGCAAGGCGACCCACCGGGCCCTTGCCGGGGTTGAGGAGGACATCGAACGCCTGCGCTTCAACCGCTGCGTCGCGCAGATCTACGAGCTCGCCAACGCCCTGCAGGCGGCGCTCGCCGGCGCGCGCCAGGGCGAGGTGTCGGCCGACATGCGCTTCGCGCTGCGCGAAGCGGCCACCGTCCTCGTGCAGCTCATCGCCCCCATGATGCCGCACCTCGCCGAGGAATGCTGGGCCGCCCTTGGCGCGACGACACTGGTCGCCGAGACGCCCTGGCCCGCGGTCGAGCGCGCCCTGCTCGTCGAGGACCAGATCACCCTGCCCGTGCAGGTCAACGGCAAGAAGCGGGCGGACGTGACGGTCGCCCGCGACGCCGACGCCGCCACGATCGAGGCGGCCGTGCTTGCGCTCGAGGCCGTGCAGCGCGCCACGGAGGGCCGCCCCGTGCGCAAGGTCATCGTCGTTCCGCAGAGGATCGTGAATGTCGTCGCCTGATCACGTCAGCCTGCGCCGCCGGGCACTCTCACTCGCCGTCGTCGGCACGCTCGCCCTCGGCCTCGCCGGATGCTTCCGGCCCCTCTACGGCACCACAGCGGCCGGCACGTCCGTGCAGGACACGCTGGCGGCCATCGACGTGCCGCAGATCAGATCGCCCAACGAGGGACGCCTCGGCCACTACCTGCGCAACGAGCTCGCCTTCGACCTCGGCGGCGGTGCCCCGGTGCAGGCCAAGCGCTACCGGCTCGAGATCACAACGACCGAACGCGTGCAGACGGCCATCGTGGACACGCAGACCGGTCGCGCCGATTCCGCGACGCTGATCGCCGAGGCGACCTATACGCTGAAGCCGCTCGGCGACGGCCCGGCCGTCACCACCGGCAAGGCCATCGCCTCGGCCTCCTACGACCGCTCGTCCCAGCGCTTCACCACCCTGCGGGCTGCTCGCGACGCTGAGATCCGCGTCGCGAGCCTGCTCGCCGAGCAAATCAAGACACGCATCGCCGCCATGCTTGCGACGCGCTCGTAAACAGGAGGCGCGCTCACGGCGCAGCCATGCGGCGGTGCAAGCACCATCGCGGTTGCAACGAGGGGGCAGCACGAATAGCCCGGCCCCCGGGGCGGAGGGCTGCTCGGCCCGAGCGGTCGCACGCTCCTCCGCCGCACGGAGCGGATCTCGAATTCGTCATCAGCTCAGCCGGACGGTCCATGGTCGCAGTCAAGGCGGGAGAGGTGGATGCGGTCCTGCGCAGGCGGGACGCGCGCATCGTCGTCTACCTGCTCTATGGGCCGGACACGGGCCTCGTCGGCGAGCGGGCAAAGGCACTCGCCGAGGGCGCTGTCGAGGATCCGGCCGATCCCTTCCAGCTCGTGAAGCTCGATGGCGATGCGGTCGCCGCCGATCCTCTTCGTCTGGCTGACGAGGCCAACACCGTGCCGCTCTTCGGCGGCCGGCGCGCCATCTGGATCAAGCCGACGAGCCGCAATCTCGTGCCGGCGCTCTCGCCTCTCATCGCTGCCCCGCCCCGCGATGCCATCGTCGTCATAGAAGCCGGGGAACTGCAGCGGTCATCGCCGCTGCGCACGCTTTGCGAGAAGTCGCCTGTGGCGCTTGCGCTCCCCTGCTATGCCGACGAGGCGCGCGACATCGCGGGGCTCGTCGACGAAACCATGCGCGCCGCCGGGCTCGCTATCGGCCGGGAGGCGCGGGAGATGCTGGTTGGCCTCCTCGGCGCCGATCGAATCGCAACCCGGAACGAACTCGCCAAGCTCGCTCTCTATGCCCACGGACGGCGCGAGGTCACCGCCGAGGACGTCGAGACCGTGGTCGGCGACGTCTCGAGACTCGCCATCGACGCGGTCGTGGATTCGA
Organism: Chelatococcus albus; assembly: GCF_030067675.1. GTDB lineage: Bacteria > Pseudomonadota > Alphaproteobacteria > Rhizobiales > Beijerinckiaceae > Chelatococcus_A > Chelatococcus_A albus. Next base: position 37,238 of record NZ_JASJEV010000006.1, read on the forward strand.
CCTTCCTCGGCGATCTTGCCGCCCTCGACCGCGCCTTCGGCCGCTTCTGCGCCGAGGGGATGGATGCCGGCGTGCTTCTCGGCTCCGCCCTGCGGCACGCTCTCACACTGGCGCGCGCGCGCAGCGGCATTGATCGTGGGGCAAGCCCGCAGGCGGCGGTCGAGGGCCTGCGCACGCTCCATTTCAAGCGCAAGAGCGCCGTCGAGCGGCAATTGCGCCTGTGGACGAGCGAGGCGCTGCGGCAGGCCGTCGTCAATCTGGGCGAGGCCGTGACGGCCACGCGCCGCAACGCGGCCCTCGGCAACCAGCTGGCGCTCAAGGCGCTCTGGGGCCTAGCGCTCCTCGCCCGCCGCGGCGGGCGCTGACTCGGCTTCCATACCCCTGCCCCCGACACTCCGGACGCCGGCGAGACTTCGCCGGGAGGCTTGTTCCGTCGGGCCTGAACGGCGCGGGGCCGCCCCTGTCCGAGGCGGCCCCGCCGTCATTGGCACCGATGCTCCGACCCTTAACCCGCCCGCGGGCGCCTTCGCTCAGGCCCGCAGGCGCCGGCAGAGCCCGTCGAGCTGCTCGAGGGTCTTGTAGCGCACACGCACTTCGCCGCCCTGGCCGCGATGGTCGATGTTCACCACGAGCCCGAGCACATCCTCAAGCGCCTGTTCGAGGGCGCGCGTATCCGGGTCCTTCTCCTTTTTCGTGCGCCGGGTGGCGGGTTGTGCCGTTGCCTCGCCTTGCGCCTCCTCCTGCGCGATGCGCTCGACATCGCGCACGTTGAGACCTTGCTCGATGACCCTCCGGGCGACGGCCATCGGATCGGCGACGGCAAGCAGGGCGCGGGCATGGCCCGCCGAGAGCTGTCCGTCGTTCACCAGGACCTTGATGGGCTCGGGCAATTTGAGCAGGCGCAGCGTATTGGCCACATGGCTGCGGCTCTTGCCGATGACCTGACCGAGATCGTTCTGCGAATAGCCGAACTCGGCAATGAGCTGTTCATAGCCCGCCGCCTCCTCGAGAGCATTGAGGTCCGCCCGCTGCACGTTCTCGATGATGGCGATCTCGAGCGCCACGCGGTCGTCTGCCTCCACGAGCAGAACGGGGACCTCGTGCAGGCCGGCGCGCTGCGCCGCCCGCCAGCGGCGCTCGCCGGCGATGATCTCGTAGACATCGGCGAGCCCCGGCACCGTGCGCACGATGATCGGCTGGATGATGCCGCGCTCGCGGATCGAGGCCGCGAGATCCTCGAGCTCGGCCTCGGCGAAGCTCTTGCGTGGATTGCGCGGGTTCGGACGCAGGAACTCGATCGGCACCTGGCGCTGGCCGCGGGCGCGGCCGACGGCAGCGACCTCGTCACCGACGTCGCCGATGAGAGCGGCAAGTCCTCGGCCGAGGCGGGAACGGGCCAGTTCTTCGGCCATGGGCGACACCTCCGAACGCGAACAGATCATGAACCTTGTGAGAAACGAGCGGGTCAGGCAGCGCGCAGGGCGCGTTCGCGCTGGATGATCTCCGAGGCGAGCCGCAGATAGGCCTGCGCTCCAGCGCATTTCAGGTCGTAGAGCAGGACCGGCTTGCCGTGCGACGGCGCCTCGGAGACACGCACGTTACGCGGGATGATGGTGTCGTAGACCTTCGAGCCCATGAACTGCTTCACGTCAGCGACGACCTGGCCTGACAGGTTGTTGCGCGGATCGTACATCGTCAGCACGATGCCGTGGATGGTCAGACGCGGATTGAGCGCGGTCTTCACCTGCTCGACGGTGGTCAGGAGCTGGCTGAGGCCTTCCAGCGCGAAGAACTCGCATTGCAGCGGCACGAGCACCGCGTCCGATGCGGCGAGTGCGTTGATCGTCAGCAGGTTGAGCGACGGCGGGCAGTCGATGAGGATATAGGTGAAGGCCTCGCCCTCATCCGCATGCTGCATCAGGTCGTCGATCGCCTTGCGCAGCTTGTGGGCCCGGTCCTTGTCGGCCGCGATCTCCAGCTCGACGCCGAGGAGGTCGAGAGTCGAGGGCGCCACTGACAGGCAGGGAACCGCGGTCTCGAGCACCGCCTGCCCCAGGCTGACAGCGCCGATCATCACGTCATAGGTGGAGATGCGGCGGCTGCGCCGGTCGATGCCCAATCCCGTCGAGGCATTGCCCTGCGGGTCGAGATCGACGATCAGCACCCGCTCGCCGATGGCGGCCAGCGCCGTCCCGAGATTGATCGCTGTCGTGGTCTTGCCGACGCCGCCCTTCTGGTTGGCGAGCGCCAGGACGCGCGGGGCGCCCCCCCGCAAGGGGCGGTGGAGAGGATTGCCGTTGTCAGTCATGAGCCTGCCGCTCGCTCAGTTCCCGGACGACGAGGATGCGGGCCTGCGGATCCGTCTTGCTGGCTACCGCATCGGCCTGGATTCTCCAAGATTTAGAAGCCTCGGTCAATTCGACCTCTAGATCTTGTCCCTTTGGAAAGAGGCCAAGGGTCCCGGTTCTCAACAGATCTTTCGTCATGCCGAGCAGCACGGTCAGCGGCGCCAGTGCTCGGGCGCTCACCACGTCCACCTTGCCAACGAATTCCGGGATCACATCCTCGATGCGCACGTTGTGCACCCGCGCTGGCGCGCCCGTGGCCCGTGACACAGCGCGGAGGAATGCGCATTTGCGGCCGTTGCTCTCGACGAGATCGACCTGCGCGCCCGGCGTATCGGCGAGCAGGATCGCGACGACAAGGCCCGGAAAGCCGGCTCCGGAGCCGAGATCGAGCCAGCGCCGCGCCTGCGGCGCGAGCGCCACGAGCTGGGCCGAATCGGCGATATGCCGGGTCCACACGCGATCGAGCGTCGCCGGTCCGACGAGGTTCTTCACAGCTTGCCAGCGGCGAAGCTCATCGACGAATCGGGCCAGACGCTCCTCCGTTTCACGTGAAACGGACATGAGGGCGAGCGCTGCCGCCCGATCATCTGCCCCTGCGATCGGCCGCCCCATCACAGGGCCTCATCCGGAACGGAGCCGAATCGGTCGTCCGCCGGCGCGTGGTTCATGCGCCTGGCCTGCGCCGCGAGCAAGGTCATCGCCGCCGGCGTCATCCCTTCGATGCGGGCCGCCTGCCCCAGATTACGCGGCCGCACGGCGGCGAGCTTGCCGCGCAATTCCGCCGACAGGCCGGCCAGACCGCCGAAATCGAGATCAAGGGGCAGGGCGATAGCCTCGTCGCGACGATAGGCGGCGATATCCGCCGCCTGCCGGTCGAGATAGACGGCATAGGTGGCATCCGTCTCCAGCCGCTCGGCAAGCGGCGCCGGGATGGTCGCGAGCTCCGGCCAGATGGCCGCGAGCCGCGCCAGATCGATGTCCGGATAGGACAGAAGCTGGAATGCCGTGCGCCGCTGTCCGTCGCGGTTGAGCTGCAGGCCGTGCCGCGCCGCCTCGCTCGGCGTCAGGGACCGCTGCAGCAATTGAGTGCGCGCCGCGTCGAGCGCCGCCAGACGCTTGCGGAAATGCGCGCTGCGCTCCCGTCCGACGCAGCCGAGCGACTCCCCCCGCGGGGTCAGACGCTCATCGGCATTGTCGGCGCGCAGGGACAGGCGATATTCCGACCGCGAGGTGAACATGCGATAGGGCTCGCTGACGCCGCGCGTCACCAAGTCGTCGATCAGCACGCCGATATAGGATTCGGCCCGGTCAAAGACCGCGCCGTCGGCCCCGGCGGCGCTCCGCGCCGCGTTCAGGCCAGCCACCAGCCCCTGCGCCCCGGCCTCTTCGTAGCCCGTCGTGCCGTTGATCTGGCCGGCGAGGAATAGCCCGCGCACGGCCTTGCTCTCCAGCGTCGGCTCGAGATTGCGCGGATCGACATAGTCATACTCGATGGCATAACCAGGCCGCAGAACGCTTGCCCGTTCCAAGCCGGGGATCTGCACGATCATGGCCCGCTGCACTTCTTCCGGCAGCGAGGTGGAGATGCCATTCGGATAGACCGTATGGTCATCGAGCCCTTCCGGCTCGAGGAAGATCTGGTGCCCCTCCCGGTCACCGAAACGCACCACCTTGTCCTCGATCGAGGGGCAGTAGCGCGGCCCGCGCCCTTCGATGGCGCCGGAATACATGGGCGTTCGATGAAGATTGGCGCGAATGAGATCATGCACCGCCGGCGTCGTGCGCGTGATGCCGCATTCGATCTGCGGATTGGTGATCCGCTCGGTCATCGTCGAGAAGGGCTCGGGTGGTTCCTCGCCCGCCTGGCGCTCGAGCGAAGCCCAGTCGATGGTGCGGCCGTCAAGCCGTGCCGGCGTCCCCGTCTTCAGCCGCCCCAGGGTGAAGCCGAACCGCTCCAGGGTGGCGGACAGGCCTCTCGCCGGCGCCTCCCCCATGCGTCCGGCTGGAATCCTCACTTCGCCGATATGGATGACGCCGCGCAGGAAGGTACCTGTGGTCAGCACGATCGAACCGGCGCCGAATCGACGCCCATCCGTCGTCACCACCCCGGTCACGCGTCCATCGGCCACGACCACATCGTCCACCTCGGCCGCGACGACCGTCAGATTGTCGATGCTGCGCAAGGCGGCCTGCATGGCGGCCGCATAGAGCTTGCGGTCGGCCTGGGCCCGAGGGCCGCGCACCGCTGGCCCCTTGCGTCGGTTGAGCACGCGGAACTGAATGCCGCCCTGGTCGGCAACGCGAGCCATCAGGCCGTCGAGCGCATCGATTTCACGCACCAGATGGCCCTTGCCCAAGCCACCGATCGCTGGATTGCACGACATCGCTCCGACCGTATCGAAGCGGTGCGTCAGGAGCGCCACGCGCGCCCCGACGCGGGCTGCAGCCGCAGCCGCCTCGGTGCCGGCGTGTCCCCCGCCGACCACGATGACATCGTATCTGGCGTCCATCGCCTTACCTCTCGGAGTGGTCAGTGGCTAGCGCACGACGCAACCCGGGTCAAATGCCGGCAAACCTGAATGGCTGTTTTTACCCGACGTTTCACATGAAACAGGAATGGGCATCGTCACGCGGACTCCATCGCCGGCGCCATGTTCCTGCTCAACGCCTGCCGTGCGCCATTGGCATGGCGTGGGTCACTTGCCGATGCAGAAGGAGGAGAAGATGCGATCGAGCACGTCGTCGACGTCGACCCGTCCGGTGACGCGGCCCAGCGCGCGAGCCGCAAGGCGCAGGTCCTCGGCAATCAGCTCGGCCGGCAGCCGTTGCTCTGCTGCCGACGCCGCACGATCGAGGGCCTCGACGGTATCGGTGAGGGCATGCCGGTGACGTTCGCGGGTGATGAGCGCCTGTCCGCCGCCGAGTGCCCCCGCCGCGCGCTCGCGAATGGCGGCAAGCAGCTCATCGAGACCGGCTCCCGTGAGCGCGGAGATGACGAGGCCCCTCCCATCGGTCGTCGTGCCGAGGTCGGCCTTCGTGCACACGTGGAGGACGCCCGCATCGTCCTGGCAAGGAAGTTCCGGAGGCGAATCGATCGCCGATAGCCGCAAGACGAGATCAGCGGTCGCCGCGCGGGCGCGGGCGCGATCCACACCCTCCTGCTCGATCGGGTCTCGCGTGTCGCGCAGCCCGGCGGTATCGACAAGCACGACCGGCAACCCGCCGAGGTCGCAGTGCACCTCGATGATGTCGCGCGTCGTGCCGGGAATCGGCGAGACGATGGCCGCCGGACGGTGGGCGAGCGCATTCAGCAGGGTCGACTTGCCGGCATTGGGTGGACCGGTAATGACGACGGTGAAGCCCTCCCGCAGGCGCTCGCCGCCCCGACCCTTGGCGAGCTCCACCGCGATCTCTCCGCGCACCGACGCCGCATCGACCAGGGCTTCGCCCAACAGATCCTCAGGCACGTCGGCTTCATCGACGAAATCGAGTTCTGCCTCCGCCAAGGCCAGGGCATGGAGCAGACGGCCCCGCCAGTTCTCCACCCGTTGAGCGAGCGCTCCGTCCATCTGCCGCAGCGCCTGCCGGCGCTGCGCCTCGGTCTCGGCGTCAATGAGGTCGGCGAGGCCTTCCACAGAGCTCAGATCGAGCTTGCCGGCGAGAAATGCCCGCCGGGTGAACTCGCCCGGCTCGGCTACGCGACAGTCCGGCAGCCCCGTGACGGCGGCGAGCACCGCGGCGATCACGGCACGACTGCCGTGCAGGTGGAACTCCGCGGCGTCCTCGCCCGTGAAGCTGTGCGGCCCCGGAAACCAGGCGACCAGCCCCCGGTCGAGCAGCTCACCCGTTGCGGGATCGCTGATCGGGCGCAGGCTCAGGCGGCGCGGCTCCGGCAGGCCGCCCACCATCGTTTCGAGAACGAATCGACTCCCTGCGCCGCTGATGCGCACGACGGCGACCCCGGATCGGCCAAAGCCCGACGCAAGTGCCGCGATGGTGTCCGTGGAACGGGTCATTGAGACGGATCCGAATCGATGCCGCGCGCCGTTCTGACGACAGGCAGCCGTTTCGCGGCAAGACGTCGCATGTCAACCGGCGTGCCCCGTGACTTCATCTTGTGCATCTCCCTGACCCCCGTTCGGACACGCGCTCGTGGGTCTGCGGGCTGGCCAGCGGGCGGCTCCAATGCCAAGCTCGGAGCAAGGCGCGGGAGGGCAGCACCATGAATCGACTGGCCCAGGAAACAAGCCCCTACCTGCTGCAGCACAGTGCCAATCCGGTCGACTGGTGGCCCTGGGGCGAGGATGCACTCGCCGAGGCGCGCCGCTCGCGCAAGCCCATCCTCCTGTCTGTCGGCTATGCTGCCTGCCATTGGTGCCACGTCATGGCGCACGAGAGCTTCGAGGACGAAGCCACCGCCCGCGTCATGAACGACCTCTTCATCAACATCAAGGTCGACCGCGAGGAGCGCCCCGACGTCGACCACCTCTACATGTCGGCCCTGCATGCGCTTGGCGAAGCCGGCGGATGGCCTCTGACCATGTTCCTCACTCCGACCGGCGAACCGTTCTGGGGCGGTACCTATTTCCCGAAGGAGCCGCGCTTCGGCCGCCCCGGATTCGTCGCCGTGCTGCGCGAAGTCGCCCGCCTCTGCCGAGACGAGCCCGAACGCATCGAGCACAACCGCCGCGTCCTCGCGGCGGGCCTTGCCCGGCAAGGGCAGGCCGCGGCCCAGGAGGCGATCGGCCGGCCGGAGCTCGACCGCATCGGCACCCAGCTTGCCCGCACCTTCGACGCCGTCGATGGCGGGCTGCCGGGCGCACCGAAGTTTCCCAACCCTCCGCTCCTGGAACTGCTCTGGCGTCAGGCCGACCGTTGCGGCGACGCGGTGGCCAGCAGTGCCTTTCTCCACACCCTCAAGCGCATGGCGTGCGGCGGCATCCACGATCATCTCGGCGGCGGCTTCGCCCGCTACGCCGTCGATGCACGCTGGCTCGTGCCGCATTTCGAGAAGATGCTCTACGACAACGCCCAGCTCCTCGAGCTCTATGCCCTTGCGGCGGCGGAGACCGGCCGGCCCATCCTGCGCGAGGCGGCGGAAGGCATCGTCGCCTGGGCGCTGCGCGAGATGCTCACGCCGGAGGGAGCCTTCGCCGCCAGCCTCGATGCCGATTCGGAGGGCGAGGAGGGGCGTTTCTACGTCTGGAGCGATGCCGAGATCCGCGCCCTCCTCGGCGCCGATGCCGACCTCTTCGCACGGCACTACGGGGTCACGCCCGACGGCAACTGGGAAGGCCGGGTCATCCTCAACCGCCTCGACTCAGCCGATCCGGACGCCCCGACGGCAGCGCGGCTCGCCGAACTGCGGCAGCGGCTCCTGGCGCATCGCGGGAAGCGTCCGCGGCCGGCCTGCGACGACAAGGTGCTCTGCGACTGGAATGGCCTCATGATCGCCGCACTGGCGCGCGCAGCCGTGCTCCTCGACCGGCCGGACTGGCTCGCCACCGCCCAGCGGGCCTTTCGTTTCATAACCGAATCGATGATGCGAGAGGATCGTCTCGGACATTCCTGGCGCGCCGGACGCCTGCTGTTTCCCGGACTCGCCAGCGACCATGCGGCGATGGCGCGCGCAGCCATGGCACTCTACGAAGCAACCAGCGATGCAAGCTGGCTCGAGCGGGCACGCCTCTGGGTCAGTGTCACCGAACGGGATTTCGCCGATGCCGACGGTATCCTCTTCATGACCGCCGCCGACGCCGCGGATCTGTTCCTGCGCCCGCAGCCGCTGCACGATGACGCGGTACCGAACGCCAACGGCATGCATGCCGAGAATGTCGTACGGCTCGCCCTGCTCAGCGGGCGGGCGGATGACCGTGAGCGGGCTGACCGCCTCCTCGCCGCTCTCACGCGCCGGGCGCGCGCCGCCCCCGTCGCGCACGGATCAATCCTCAATGCCCTTGATCTGCACCTTTGCGGGGCCTCCATCGTCGTCACCGGGTCGGGCCGAGAGACGATGCTACGCGCGGCGCGCAGCGTTCCGTACCCGAATCGAACGGTGCTGGATCTCGATCCTGCGAGCGGCGCCTCGTTCGACGAAGTACGACAGGCCCAGATTTCCGCAAGTCCGGGAACAGCGACCGCCTTCGTCTGTGCCGGAGACCGCTGCTCCCTGCCCGTAACGGACCCGAATCGATTGCACGCGGCCGTCGATGCAGAACGGGCGGGGGTACCCCCGCCCGTCTGATCGCCATTCCCTTGCCGAGTTCGCGAGGCTCCGGCTCAGGTGTTCATCGATTCGAAGAAGTCGCCGTTCGTCTTGGTCTGCCGCAGCTTGTCGAGCAGGAACTCGGCCGCGTCCACCGTGCCCATCGGATTGAGGATGCGGCGCAGCACGTACATCTTCTTGAGCACGTCCGGCGGCACCAGGAGCTCCTCCTTGCGCGTGCCGGAGCGGGTGATGTCGATCGCCGGGAAGACGCGCTTGTCCGAGACCTTGCGGTCGAGGATGATCTCGGAATTGCCCGTGCCCTTGAATTCCTCGAAGATCACCTCGTCCATGCGGCTGCCGGTATCGATGAGCGCGGTCGCGATGATGGTCAGCGAGCCGCCCTCCTCGATATTGCGCGCCGCGCCGAAGAAGCGTTTCGGTCGCTGCAGGGCGTTGGCGTCGACACCGCCCGTGAGCACCTTGCCCGACGAGGGCACCACGGTGTTGTAGGCGCGTCCGAGCCGGGTGATCGAATCAAGCAGGATGACGACGTCGCGGCCGTGCTCGACGAGGCGCTTCGCCTTCTCGATCACCATCTCCGACACCTGCACATGTCGTGCGGCCGGCTCGTCGAAGGTCGAGGAAATGACCTCGCCCTTCACCGAGCGCTGCATGTCGGTGACCTCCTCGGGCCGCTCGTCGATGAGCAGCACGATAAGATAGCACTCGGGATGATTGGTGGTGATCGACTTGGCGATGTTCTGCAGGAGAACCGTCTTGCCGGTGCGCGGTGGCGCCACGATGAGCGCGCGCTGGCCCTTGCCGATCGGCGAGACGATGTCGATGACGCGCGCCGAGTAGTCTTTCTTCGTCGGGTCCTCGATTTCGAGCTTCAGGCGCTCGTCCGGGTAGAGCGGCGTGAGGTTGTCGAAGTGGACCTTGTGCCGGATCTTCTCCGGGTCCTCGAAATTGATGGTGTTGACCTTGAGCAGGGCGAAATAGCGCTCGCCCTCCTTCGGCCCCCGGATCGGCCCTTCCACGGTATCGCCGGTGCGCAGGCCGAAGCGCCGGATCTGCGAGGGGGACACGTAGATGTCGTCGGGTCCCGGCAGATAGTTCGAATCGGAGGACCGCAGGAACCCGAAGCCGTCCTGCAGCACCTCGACGACGCCCTCGCCGATGATCTCGGTCTCGACCGCCGCGAGCTGCTTCAGTATCCCGAACATGAGCTCCTGCTTGCGCATGGTGCTCGCGTTCTCGACCTGATGCTCCTCCGCGAAGGTGAGAAGCTCGGTCGGCGACTTGGACTTGAGGTCCTGGAGCTTGATCTCCCGCATGGGGACTCTCTTGAGGCTGATCCTGCGAAGGCCGCGGTGAGCGGCCGGGAAAACGAGGCGGGAAAACAGGCCGAGGCAGCACGCGGGCGAACCGGCCGCCACCGCTGCGCGCGAGGTCGGCTGGAAGAAACCGCTGCGCGAGCCTGTTGTCGGGAAGGCTTCCTTTCGTAACGTCTTTTCCTGTGGGGCTCAACCCCCCATGATGCGTCGGACCGTCAGAACGGCTTCACGATGACGAGCACGACGATGCCGATCATCAGGATCGTCGGGACCTCGTTGAGAACGCGATAGAAGCCTGCCGGACGCGTGTTGCGATCTTCGGCGAAGCGCCGCACGGTGGCCCCGAGGAAGCCGTTAACGCCGGACAGGGCGACAACGAGGGCCATCTTGGCGTGGAACCATCCCGCCTTGAACCAGCCTGCCTGCCAGGCGAGCACCAGACCGAGAACCCAGGCAGCCACCATCGCCGGCGTCATGATCGCCTTGAGAAGCCGGCGCTCCATGACCTTGAAGGTTTCGGACTTGTCGGACCCGGGAGCGGCATCGGCGTGATAGACGAACAGACGCGGCAGATAAAGCAGACCCGCCATCCAGGCGATGACGGCGACGACATGCAGGGCCTTGAGCCAGTCGTAGAGCATGGTTCGTCCCTCAATCGCCGCGCACGCGCCGCAGCATCCGCTCGACATGGGATATCGGCGTCTCCGGCAGGATGCCGTGGCCGAGATTGAAGATGTGCGGCCGCCCCGCGAAAGCGGCGAGAATGGCGTCGACGGCCTCGTCCAGGGCGCGCCCGCCGGCGACGAGCGCGAGCGGGTCGAGATTGCCCTGAACAGGCCTGAGCGGCTGCAGCACGTCGCGCGCCCAAGCGGGGTCGACGGCCCAATCGAGGCCCACCGCATCGGCGATGCCGCTCTTCGCCAGAACCTCGAGACGCGGGCCGGCCCCGCGCGCGAAAACGATGACGCGGGCTTGCGGCCGGGCGACACGCACGCCTTCCACGAGGCGCCGCACCGGATCGAGCGACAGGCGGTCGAAAAGTGCCGGGGGCAGGGCGCCGGCGAAGCTCTCGAAGATCTGCACGGCGTCCGCACCCGCATCGATCTGGGCTACGAGATAGCGGACGGAGGCTGTGACCAGCCGGTCGATGAGCCGCTCGATGAAGACCGGATCTCGATAGGCGAGAACCCGCGCCGGTGCCTGGTCTGGCGTGCTCTTGCCGGCGATCATGTAGCTCGCCACCGTCCACGGTGCACCGCAGAAGCCGAGGAGCGTCGTCTCGCCCGGCAGATCGCCGCGCAGCCGCTGCAGCGTCTCGAAGACGGGTGAAAGGCGGCCGAGGTCGAGCTCCTCGTCGAGGTGCGCCAGGTCGGCAAGGCCCGTCACCGGATCGAGGCGCGGGCCCTCGCCCTCGGTGAAGCGCACGTCCTGCCCGAGCGCATGCGGCACGACGAGAATATCGCTGAACAGGATCGCCGCATCGAAGCCGAAGCGGCGGATCGGCTGCAGGGTGACCTCGGTGGCGAGCGCCGGGTTGTAGCAAAGGTCGAGGAAGGATCCGGCCTGCGCCCGCACGGCACGATATTCGGGCAGGTAGCGGCCCGCCTGTCGCATGAGCCAGACCGGCGGACGGGGAAGCGCCTCGCCGGCGAGTACGCGCATCACGGCGCGGGTTTGGGCAGTCCCGTCCACGGAGGCTCCCTCAAAGATCTAAGATTCTTGGAAAAGGACTCTGTTGGTTTTGTTTGAGCTGCGGATTACCGCGCCCCAACGCCATCCACAATCGTTCAACAGGTGGTCCCGGAGTCGCAGGCAGCGGGTGGGCGGACGCACTGCCCGGGCGACGGTCGCCGCCGCCCCTTCGCGGGACCTTAACGAATCCTTAAGATTTATGGCTTGTTAACCATGGCCGTCGTTCCGTGGGGGAATGGTTAAGGGATCGTAACCATCCACGGATGCCGCTGCTGGCAGGCGCAATTCCCGCACAGGGGCTCGCCTGTTGATCGCGGACGCGCCACAGGTCACAGTGCCGCCCGACGCCGCCGGCCGGGTGCGCGTTTGTCCACATCTCTCGACTCCCCGTCCCACGGATCCGGAGCCTCTGGAGCCTCTCTTGGGCCGCAGCTATTTCCATCTCCATCTCGTCTCGGACGCCACGGGCGAGACGCTGATTGCCGTCGCGCGTGCGGCTGCGGCGCAGTACGAGGGCATCTCGGCCATCGAGCATGTCTATCCGCTCGTCCGCTCCGACTCCCAGCTCGAGCGCGTCATCAGCGAGATCGAGGCCGCACCGGGCATCGTGCTGTACACGCTGGTCGAACCCGACCTCGCCGAGCGCCTGGAAGCGGCCTGCGGCACATCCGGATCGCCCTGCCTGTCGGTGCTGCAGCCGGTGCTCGGCCTGTTCCAGTCTTACCTCGGCGCCGCCTCCACCGCGCGCCCCGGTGCTCAGCATGTCCTCAATGCCGAGTACTTCAAGCGCATCGACGCGATGAATTTCACGCTGCTGCACGATGACGGCCAGATGGCCGAGGACATCGAACAGGCCGATGTGGTGCTCGTCGGCGTCAGCCGCACGTCCAAGACGCCGACCTCGATCTATCTGGCGAACCGTGGCATCAAGACCGCCAATATCCCGCTGGTGCCCGGCCTGCCACTGCCGCCGCAGCTCGACGAAGTGCGCAAGCCGCTCGTCGTCGGCCTCGTCGCCTCGCCCGAACGCATCGTTCAGATCCGCCAGAACCGGCTGCTCAGCCTGCGTGCCGACGATGCATCGCCCTATGTCGACCGCGACGCCGTCGCCGACGAGATCGCCCAGTCGCGGCGCCTCTTCGCGCGCAACAGCTGGCCGGTGATCGACGTGACGCGCCGCTCCATCGAGGAGACAGCCGCGGCGATCATCGATCTCTATCGCGACCACCGCATGAAGTTCATCGCCATCTGACCTGACGACCAGCCGACTTGAAGCGCCATGACAGCCGGACTGTGGATCGCCGAACAGGCTCTTCTCCTCGCCTCGACCAGCCAGACGCGCCGTGACATGCTGGAGGCCGCGGGCCTGCCCGTCGAGACGGAGAACCCCGGCCTCGACGAACGGGCGGTGGAGGCGCCGCATCGCGCCGCCGGCGCCGCTCCGGATCGCATCGCCGCGCTTCTTGCGCGCGAGAAGGCCCTGGCTGTCAGCCGTCGGCGGGTCGGGCGCCTCGTCGTCGGCGCCGACCAGACACTCGACTGCGAGGGCCGCGCCTTCTCAAAACCCGCCGATGCGGAGGGAGCGGTGGCGCAGATCCTGGCGCTCGCCGGACGCACGCACTACCTTCACTCGGCGGTCGCCCTGACGCGTGACGGCGACGTCCTCTTCGAGACCGTGACGAGCGCCGCTCTCACCATGCGGCCGCTGGACGAAAGCTCTGTGCGCCGCTATGTCGCCGCCGTCGGTCCTGCAGTGACGGGGAGCGTCGGGGCCTATCGGCTCGAGGGGCTCGGCGTGCACCTCTTCGAGCGGATCGAGGGTGATCATTTCACCATCCTCGGCCTGCCCCTCATTCCGCTCCTCGCGGCGCTTCGCCGCGAGCGCTGCCTCGCTGCGTGAGAGGATCATGACGCTGCAACTGCGCAAGGCCTGCATCATCGGCTATCCCGTCAAGCACTCGCGGTCGCCCCTGTTGCACGGGCACTGGCTGCACGAGTACGGGCTGGATGGCGCGTACGAACGGGCAGAAGTGGCGCCCGAAGATCTCGCCTCCTTCATGGCCGGCTTCGCGGGCAAGGGTTACGTGGGCGGCAATGTCACCGTGCCGCACAAGGAGAGCATCATGGCCTGCCTCGATGCCGTGACCGAAACGGCGCAGGCCATGGGCGCGGTCAATACGCTGTGGTTCGAAGGCGGTAGGCTCTGCGGCGACAACACCGACGTCGTCGGTTTTCTCGCCAATCTGGACGAAGGTGCGCCGGGCTGGGACGCCCGCACGCGGACCGTGGTCGTGCTCGGCGCGGGCGGCGCGGCGAAGGCCGTGGTCTACGGCCTGCTGCAGCGCGGCATGGAGCGCGTCGCCGTGGTCAACCGCTCCTTTGAGCGGGCTGATGCCCTGCGCGAGCGCTTCGGCTCGCGCGTCCTGGCGGCTCCGTGGGAAGCCCTGCCCGCCCTCCTCGGCGAAACCAAGCTCCTCGTCAATACCACCTCGCTCGGGATGAGCGGCCAGCCCCCGCTTGCGATCGACCTCGAGCCCCTGCCATCCGGCGCCGTCGTCAACGACATCGTCTACGTGCCTCTGGAGACGCCGCTCCTCACCGCTGCCCGCGCCCGGGGCCTGCTCGCGGTGGACGGGCTCGGCATGCTCCTGCATCAGGCGGTGCCGGGTTTCGAACGCTGGTTCGGTGTCCGCCCTCAGGTTTCGGCGGCCCTGCGCGCTCATATCGTCGCCGACATAGTCAGGACCAACCCGTGACCTTTCTCATCGGCCTCACCGGTTCCATCGGCATGGGCAAGTCGGCGACGGCGGCCATGTTCCGTGCCTTCGGGGTGCCGGTGCACGACGCAGATGCCGCCGTCCACGCCCTCTATCGCGGCGAGGCGGCTCCGCTCGTCGAGGCGGCCTTTCCCGGTACGACCGTCGACGGGGTGGTCGATCGTGCCAAGCTTGGCGCTGCTGTGCTCGGCAATGCGGAGAAGATCGCCCGCCTCGAGGCGATCGTGCATCCGCTGGTCAGGGAAAGCGAGCGGGATTTCGTGCGTCGCGCCGTCGCCGCGAACCGGCCGGTCGCCGTTCTCGACATCCCGCTTCTCCTGGAGACACAAGGCGAGGGTCGCTGCGACGCGGTGGTCGTCGTCACCGCTCCGGCCGAGGTGCAGCGTGCCCGCGTGCTCGCCCGGCCGGGTATGACCGAGGAGCGATTTCGGCTGATTCACGTGAAACAGATGCCCGATGCCGAAAAGCGTGCCCGTGCCCATTTCCTCGTGGATACCGGCCGCGGCTTCGCTGCCGCCGAGCGGCAGGTCGGCGATATCCTGCGCGCCCTGAGCGGGCGCAATGGCACGGCCGCGGCACGGATCCTTGCCGGAACGGGAGATTGAAGGTGCTCAGGGAGATCGTTCTCGACACGGAGACGACCGGCGTCGACGCCGCCAGGGGCGACCGCATCATCGAGATCGGCGGCGTCGAGCTGCTCAACCACATCCCGACAGGGCGCACATTCCACGTCTACATCAATCCCGAGCGCCCCGTCTCGCGCGGGGCCTTCGAGGTGCATGGCCTCTCGGACGAATTCCTGGCGGACAAGCCGGTCTTTGCGGCCATCGCCGATGATTTCATCGCCTTCGCCCGCGACGCTCGCCTCGTCATCCACAATGCCGCCTTCGACGTCGGCTTCCTCGACATGGAGCTCAAGCGGCTCGGCCACAGCCCGATCCAGCCGGAGCTGGTGGTCGACACATTGGCGCTGGCGCGCCGCAAGCATCCGGGTGCCTTGAACAGCCTCGACGCGCTCTGCGCCCGCTACGGCATCGACAACTCGCGCCGCACGAAGCACGGCGCGCTGCTCGACGCCGAGATCCTGGCCGAGGTCTATATCGAGCTGATCGGCGGCAAGCAGGCCGACCTCGGCCTCGTGGGCCCGGCGAGCGCGCGCGTGCTCACCGTCGCGGTGGCGAAAGGACAACGCGCGGCGCAGCGGCCCCTGCCGCTCGCCCCGCGCCTCACCGAAGCCGAGCGAGCGGCCCACGCCGCCTTCGTCGCGACCCTCGGCCCGCAGGCGATCTGGCGCGACTATCTCGGCGAAAACGACAGCGGCCCGGAAGCGTGAGCCACCGGGCCGCGACATCGTTGCGCAAGTCGGATCACAAGTCGGATCAGGAGACCGTGGCGGGCGTCTCGGCCGCCTGCAGCTCGGCGAGCTTCTGGCGGTAGAGTGCGGCGAAGTCGATCGGGTCGATGAACAGCGGCGGGAAGCCGCCGTTGCGCACCGCGTCCGCCACGATCTGGCGGGCGAAGGGGAACAACAGGCGCGGGCACTCGATCATGACGATCGGATGCAGCTGTTCCTGGGGCACGTTGCGGATGCGGAAGACGCCGCCGTAGACGAGCTCGAAGGCAAAGAGCGTGTCATTGCCGGAAGTGGCCTTGCCCTCGAGGGTCAGCTCCACCTGGAAGTCGTTGTCGGCAAGCTGGTTGGCGCCGACATTGACCTGGATCGAGATCTGCGGGCCCTGCTGCTGCGGCGCGAGCGAGCGCGGCGCATTCGGGTTCTCGAAGGATAGATCCCTGATATACTGCGCGAGCGCGTTGAGAGACGGAGCGTTGTCCTCGGCGGCGCCGCCGTTCGCGGTGGTGTCGGTCATGTGAAGCGCGTCCTCCGGATCGCTGGAAATGTACGGACCTGAGCTCAACGGACATCCGCGGTCCGTCGACCGGTTCTGCCGAACGGCCGGTCGCCTCGGGCCGGGTCCGCGCAGGTGAGAACCATCGATGCCGTCGGCCGCCGCGCAATCCGCCGCGACCCGGCAGCCCGCGGGGCTAGCACGGAAGGCGGGTTAGCGACAAGGCGCAGATGCCGGAAGGGGTCCGGCGCGCACCGCGGGATGGGGCCGCGGCGGCGCCTGCACCGGGCGGCGGCCTTGTTCGCCCATGAGGTGGATGTTACGAGCGCAAGAACCCATATCGCAGGGGCCATCGATGATCCCTTCGTCGCCGCCGAGCTCCCGGGGCCCGGCGGCGGAGCGCGAGACGACCTGGACAGCCATGCAAGATTCATTCGACATAACGACGATCGTCTTTCTCGCGCTTGCCGTGTTCGTGATCTGGCGGTTGCGTTCTGTGCTCGGCCAGAAGACCGGCAATGAACGGCCACCGTACGATCCCTTCGCGCGCCGCGATCCGCCGATGAAGCCCGGAGCCGACGCGCGCCGGGGCGAGGACAACGTGGTGCGCCTGCCCGGTGCGGCCAACGATCGCGCCACCCCCGCGCCGGCTGAACAGGTGGTGCTCGCCGACCGCTGGAAGGGGATCGCCGAGCCCGGCTCGCCTGTCGCGGCGGGGCTGGACGGCATCGCCCGCATCGAATCCGCCTTCGACGCGCGCAGTTTCCTGGACGGCGCCAAGATGGCCTACGAAATGATCGTCATGTCCTTCGCCTCGGGCGACCGCAAGACGTTGAAGAACCTCCTGTCAAAGGAGGTCTACGAAGGCTTCGAGCGCGCCATCAGCGAGCGCGACAGGCGCGGCGAGAAGGTGGAGACGACCTTCGTGTCGATCGACACCGCCGACATCACCCATGTCGAGCTGCGGGGCAAGACGGCGCAGGTGACAGTACGCTTCCTGTCGAAGCTCATCACGGCCACGCGCAATGCCACCGGCGCGGTCGTCGACGGTAATCCCGGCGAAGTGGTCGACGTCACTGACGTGTGGACCTTCTCGCGTGTGCTCGGAAGCCGCGACCCGAACTGGCAGCTCGTGGCGACCGAATCCGGCCAATGACCGCACGACGCCGGAACATCTGGTGTTCCGGTCTTTTCGCCCTCATGTCGGCCGCAACCGTGACGAGCGCCCCGCCCGCCTTCGCCGACGCACCGACGCATGTCGGCGCTGCCCGGCTCGAAGCCTCCTCCTTCGGTGCGCTTGCGGGCTGGGCGGCGGACGACCACGGGGCTGCCTTCCGCGCCTTCCGCCGCACCTGCGAGGCCATCGTCGCCGGCAGGGCGGCCCTGCGCCGGGGGCTCGCCGCGTCGCAGCGGCTGCAGGCCGTCTGCCGGGCGGCCGTGACGCTGCCCGCGGCACCTGACGCTGCCACGGCGAGAGCCTTCTTCGAGCGTCATTTCATGCCGCACGCCGTGGTCTTGCCCGACGGGGAGGGCTTTCTCACCGGATATTACGAGCCCGAGTTCGACGGGGCCCTCGCGCGCACGGATCGTTTCTCGGCGCCGCTCCTTGCTCGCCCCGAGGACCTCGTCACGCTCAAGCCCGGGGAGAGCCTGCCCGGGCTCGATCCCACCCTTACCGGAGCCCGGCTCGGGCCACGCGGCTATGAGCCGTATCCGGATCGGGCGGCGATCGAGGACGGCGCCCTGGGCGAGAAGGCAAATCCCCTCGTCTATCTCGATCCGATCGAGGCCTTCCTCGCCCATGTGCAGGGGTCCGTGCGCGTGCGCCTGCCGGACGGGCGGAGGCTGCGCTTCGCCTATGACGGGCGCAACGGCCAGCCCTATGCATCTGTCGGCCGTCTGGTGGCGGAGGAAACGGGCCTGCCGCCGGCCGAGCTCACCACGGACAGGCTCGTCGCCTGGTTGCGCGCCCATCCGGCGGATGCCCGCCGGCTCATGCGGCAGAACCGCTCCTACATCTTCTTCCGCCGCGCCGACGAGCTGCGGCCGGAACACGGCCCGCTGGGGGCAGCGGCGGTGCAGCTCGTGCCCGGCCGCAGCATCGCCGTCGACCGGACCCTCTGGCCCTATGCGCTGCCCTTCTGGATCGAAGCGGAGCTTCCCGAGCCGGATGCCGGCACCGCGACGCTCCGCCGCCTCATGATCGCGCAGGACACGGGCTCGGCCATCCTCGGACCGGCGCGGGCCGACATCTTCTTCGGCTCGGGGCCGGAGGCCGGCCTGCGGGCGGGCCTCGTCCGCCATCCGGGCCGCTTCGTTGTCCTCCTGCCGCGGGACCCGGGCGAAGGGGGGCGGGAGCGGTGAGACGACGGCGCGATCGTTCTCTGCGCGAGGACGAGCTCGCGCTCTGGCGCCATGTCGCCAGGAGCGTGACGCCACTTCCCGGCCGGCGTTTGCCCGGCGGCGAGCCGGAACCGCCACGGCCCGATGCCGACATGCCGCCCGCCACCGCTGCGGCGGCCCTCCTGCCGCCCGGCCATGGGCGGCCGCCGTCTCCCAAGCTGCCGCCGCTTGCGCCGCTGGACCGACGCCTGCGCGTCGCCTTGAAACGCGGCACGCAGACGGTCGACGCCAAGCTCGATCTGCACGGCCTGCGCCAGGCCGAGGCGCATGGTGCGCTGGTCGCCTTCCTCGTCCGCGCACGGGCACGCGGAGCGCGCGTCGTGCTGGTCGTCACGGGCAAGGGCGGCGCCCCGCATCATGGCGATCCGTTCGGGGAACGGGGTGTGCTGCGCCGCCTCGTGCCGCAATGGCTGTGTCTGCCCGACCTGCGCAGTGTCGTGCTCGGTTTCGAGGAGGCGGGGCGTGAGCACGGCGGCGAGGGCGCGCTCTACGTCCGTCTGCGCCGGCGGCGCGCGGGGGGAGAACGGCCATGACGCCTTTCGGAGCCCGCCTGCGCGCCCTGCGCGCCGAGCGCGGCGTGACGCTCAAGGACATGGCGGCGGCGCTCGGCGTCTCGAGCGCCTATCTCTCGGCCCTCGAGCACGGCAAGCGCGGCCGGCCGACCTGGGCCATGGTCCAGTCGATCATCCAGTATTTCAACATCATCTGGGACGAGGCGGACGAGCTCCTCCGGCTCGCCGAGATGTCCGATCCGCGCGTCGTCGTGGAAACCGCAAGCCTGTCGCCGCAGGCGACGCTCGTCGCCAATCGTCTGGCCGCGGACATCACCATTCTCAGCGACGCCGAGCTCGAGGCGCTGCTCGCCATTCTCGACGGCGCGCGCAGCCGCGCGGCACGTTCTTGACCGCAGGTCGCGCCGATGCCAAAGGCTCGCCCGCCCTTCTTCCCGCTTTCACGCGAAAGGCTGACATGACCACGCGCCGCCACGACGTGCTCGGCATCGGCAATGCCATCGTCGACATTCTCGCCCGCGCTGACGACGACTTCCTCGTCGCGCAGAACGTGCACAAGGGCGCCATGCAGCTCGTCGACGAGGCGCGCGCGGAAGCGCTCTACGCCGCGATGGGCCCGGCCATCGTCATGTCCGGCGGTTCGGCAGCAAACACCATCGCCGGCCTCGCCTCGCTCGGCGGCAGCGGCGCCTTCATCGGCAAGGTGAAGACCGACGATCTCGGCCGCCAGTTCGCGCACGACATCCGGGCCATCGGCATCCATTTCCCCACCGCCCCGGCAGCCGACGGCCCTGCCACGGCACGCAGCATGATCCTCGTCACGCCGGATGGCGAGCGGACCATGAACACCTATCTCGGCGCCTGCCAGAACCTGACGCCCGACGACATCGACCGCGACACCGTCGAGAGCTCCGGCATCGTCTACCTCGAAGGCTATCTGTGGGATCCGCCCGCGGCCAAGGAAGCCTTCATCAAGGCCGCCGACATCGCCCATGCGGCCGGCAACCGCGTGGCCATCACGCTGTCGGATTCCTTCTGCGTCGATCGCTACCGCGACGAGTTCCTGGATCTCATGCGCCGTGGCAAGCTCGACATCGTCTTCGCCAACGAGCACGAGTTGCGCAGCCTCTACCAGACGGCCGACTTCGACACGGCCGCGGCCGCCCTGCGACAGGAGGAGGTGCTCGGTGTCGTCACCCGTTCGGAGCGAGGTTCTCTTGTCGTGACGCGCGGGGAGACGCTCGCCGTGCCAGCGCATCCGGTGACCCAGATCGTCGATTCGACCGGCGCCGGCGATCTCTTCGCCTCCGGCTTTCTCTTCGGGCTCGCCCGCGGCCTCGACCACCGCACCTGCGCCCGCCACGGAGCGCTCGCCGCGGCCGAGATCATCCAGCAGATGGGCCCGCGCCCGCAGCGCAGCCTCAAGGCGCTCGCAGAGGAGAGCGGGCTTCCGGTCTGAGGCGGCCCCTGCTCGCCCGTCGCGGCCATTACAGGCGCCTCAGCGACACCTCTTCGATGCGATGATCCTCGCCCTTGCGCAGGATGAGGCTGGCGCGCTGGCGCGTCGGCAGGATGTTCTCGCGCAGGTTGACGAGATTGATGCGCGCCCACAGGCGCTCGGCGGTGGCAAGCGCCTCGGCTTCCGACACCGAGGCATACTTGCGAAAGTAGGACTGCGGGTCGCGGAAGGCTGTCTCGCGCAGGCGCATGAAGCGCGTGACGTACCAGCTGTGCAGCAACACCTCCTCCGCGTCGACATAGATCGAGAAGTCGAAGAAGTCGGAGACGAAGGGAATGGCCTTGCCGTCCCTGGGCAGACGGGCGGGCTGCAGGACGTTGAGGCCTTCGACGATGAGGATGTCCGGGCGGTCCACCGTCACCGTCTCTCCCGGCACCACGTCGTAGACAAGATGCGAGTAGACCGGGGCCGAGACGTTGCGCTTGCCGGCCTTGATGTCGCGCAGGAAGTGCAGGAGCGCCTGCGTGTCGTAGCTCTCGGGAAAGCCCTTGCGCTCCATCAGGCCGAGCCGCTCGAGCTCCGCGTTGGGCAGCAGGAAGCCGTCAGTCGTGAGGAGGTCTACCTTCGGCGTATTGGGCCAGCGCGCGAGCAGGGCCTTGAGCACGCGCGCCGTGGTCGACTTGCCGGCGGCGACCGATCCCGCAACGCCGATGATGTAGGGCACCTTGGCATGGTCCTCGGCGAGGAGGAAGCGCTGGGTTGCCTTGAACAGCCCCTGCGTCGCCGCGACGTAGAGCGAGAGCAGGCGCGACAGCGGCAGGTAGATCTCGGCCACCTCCGTAAGGGAGATAGGATCGTTCAGCGACTGCAGCTTCACCACCTCCTCGGCGGTGAGGGTCAGCGGCGTGTCGGCGCGCAGCCTCGCCCACTCGTCACGCGTGAAGCTGCGGTAGGGGGAAAGATCGTCCTCTATCGGCACGAGGCCTGGAACGCGCTTGTCCATGCGCAAACTCCCCGGCGGGGTGGCGGCCGCGCTCACCCTGCTCGCGATGCCTTTTCCTGCAGGCCGGACTGGGCTGTCCGCCGCTGCAACTCGTCCATGACATCCTGCAACGGGACGCCGCGCGCTTGAAGCACGACCAATAGGTGAAAGAGCACGTCGGCTGCTTCCGCCGTAAGGCTGTGCTTGTCACCTTCCACGGCTGCGATGACAGCCTCGACCGCCTCCTCGCCGAGCTTCTTCGCCGCCTTGGCGGCTCCGCCGGCGATGAGCTTCGCCGTATAGGAGACCTCGGGGCTCGCGCCTGCGCGCTCAGCCACGATGCGGGCGAGGTCGTCGAGAGTGAAGGCGGTCATCGGCTGACTTCCTCGCGCGGCAGGAACCTCAAACATCCATCCGCATCGGCAGCCCGGCGGCCGCCATGAAGGCCTTGGCCTCGCCGATCGTATGCTGGCCGAAGTGGAAGATCGAAGCGGCGAGCACGGCGCTGGCATGGCCCTCGCGCACGCCGGCGACCAGGTGGTCGAGCGTGCCGACACCGCCGGAGGCGATGACTGGCACCGGCACCGCGTCGGCGATGGCGCGCATGAGGGCAAGGTCGTAGCCCGCCTTGGTGCCGTCCCGGTCCATCGAGGTGACGAGGAGCTCGCCCGCGCCGAGTTCGACGACCTCGCGCGCATAGTCGATGGCGTCGAGCCCTGTCGCATTGCGGCCGCCGTGAGTGAAGATCTCCCAGGAGGCTCCCTCCCCGTCCGCCTCACCCGGTCCCGACACGCGCTTGGCGTCGATGGCGACGACGATGCACTGGTCGCCGAACTTCTCCGCCGCCTGCTTCACGAAGGCGCGGTCCTTCACGGCCGCGGTGTTGATCGACACCTTGTCGGCGCCGGCGAGGAGAAGGTTGCGGATGTCGTCGACCGTGCGCACGCCGCCGCCGACGGTGAGCGGCATGAAACAGGCCTCCGCCGTGCGCCGCACGACGTCGAGCAGGATGCCGCGATTCTCGTGGCTCGCCGTGATGTCGAGGAAGCACAGCTCGTCCGCGCCCGCGGCGTCGTAGGCCATGGCGCATTCGACGGGGTCGCCGGCGTCGCGAAGATCGACGAACCGGACGCCCTTTACGACGCGCCCGTCCTTGACGTCGAGGCAGGGAATGAGGCGGACTTTCAGCATCAGGCTGCTCCCCGGCGGGCCGCCGCCTTGATCAGTGCGATCGCCTCTGCCGGATCGAGCCGCCCGTCGTAGAGAGCCCGGCCCGTGATGGCACCCGCGAGCTTGGCGCAATCGGGCTCGAGGAGGCGGGCCACATCCTCGATGGAGGCGAGGCCGCCCGAGGCGATGACGGGAATGGAGACGGCGTCGGCAAGGCGCAGCGTCGCCCCGATGTTGAGGCCCTTGAGCACGCCGTCGCGGGCGATGTCGGTATAGACGATCGCCGCAACGCCGGCGTCCTCGAAGCGCCGGCCGAGCTCTTCGGCCGTCATCTCGGACGTGCGGGCCCAGCCCTCCACCGCCACGCGGCCGTCGCGGGCGTCGATGCCGACCGCGACGCGGCCCGCGTGGAGCCGCGCCGCCTCGCGCACGAAGCCGGGATCGCGCACGGCTGCGGTGCCGATGATGACACGGGCGACGCCCTTGGCGAGCCAGCCCTCCACCGTCTTCATGTCGCGGATGCCGCCGCCGAGCTGCACCGGAATGGCGAGCCGCGCCAGAATCGCCTCCACCGCGGCGGCGTTCATCGGCTTGCCGGCGAAGGCGCCGTCGAGGTCGACGACATGCAGCCATTCGAAGCCCTGCGCCGCGAAGGTCTCGGCCTGCGCGGCGGGATCGTCGTTGAAGACGGTTGCCCTGGCCATGTCGCCCTGCACCAGGCGCACGCAACGGCCGTCCTTGAGATCGATGGCGGGAAACAGGATCACGGACGCCACCTCAGGAAGTTGGCGATGAGGGCGAGGCCGAGCCTCTGGCTCTTCTCGGGGTGGAACTGCGTGCCGGCCATGTTGTCCCTGGCGACGACGGCCGTGACCGGACCACCATAGTCCGTCACGGCCACAACTTCGGTCGGATGGGCAGCGGCGAGCGCGTAGGAATGCACGAAATAGGCGTGCAGGCCGGAGGGACCGGTGCGGATACCGGCGAAGAGCGGGTGGTCGCTGAGCACCTCGAGCGTATTCCAGCCCATGTGCGGGATCTTGAGGGCCGGATCGGCGGGCTCGATCAGCGTCACGTCGCCGGCGATCCAGCCGAGCCCCGGCGTGGTCTCGTATTCGAGGCCGCGGCTTGCCATGAGCTGCATGCCGACGCAGATGCCGAGGAAGGGTGTGGCCTTTTGCCGCACAGCCTCCTCAAGCGCCTCGGCCATGCCGGGCACCGCGTCGAGGCCGCGGCGGCAGTCGGCGAAGGCGCCGACGCCGGGCAGGACGATGCGCGCAGCGCGGCGCACAGCCTCGGGGTCGCTCGTGACGGCGACATCGACGGCGATGCCCGCCTCGCGGGCCGCGCGCTCGAAGGCCTTGGCGGCGGAATGCAGGTTGCCGGAGCCGTAGTCGACAATGGCGACGTTCATCGTCCTCCCTCCGCTTCCGGGAACAGGCCGACCACGGATGCCGGCACGGTCGGATGCCGGGTGGGCGGCAGCGGCGTCGCCGTAGCGGGTGCCTCCTCCGGCGTGCGCCGCAGCCAGCGTGTGAAGGCGCGCGCTTCGGCACCCTCGAGGTCGTCGGCGAAGACGGCGTCGACGACTGGCAAGCCGCGTCGTTGAAGCGTCCAGCGGCGGACCGAATTGGCCTCCAGCGCCACGGCGATCCCGAAGAGGAGGCCGGCGAGCGTAGCGGCCGTGCCCGGCAGGTCGATGAGCCGGCCGATGGCCGTCAGCACGAAGGCCGCCGCCAGCACGCCGAGGGCGCCGAGCCACAGGCGGTGCCAGAGGAACCACAGGACGGAAAAGGCGAAAGCGCCCCAGGAGAAGCCGTCCCTCACCAGGACGGCCGCATCAAGCGCATGGGGATCGCCGGGCCGGGCCGCAACCGGCATGTGGAAGGTATAGACGGCCATGAGGCCCTCCTTGCAGCGGATCTGCCCGGTCCGCAAGTCGGACGCCGGGCACGTCGCTCGAAATCGACGGTCGAAAGCCGAGGCGCGGGCCCAGTCCCCGTCCGCCTCCGCCCGCGCCACCCTACCTCATTGTTCGAGCACGCTCGTTCCGCAGAACCGATATCCGTTGCCGCGGAACATGCGCTACAGCGAGCCCTTGGTGGAAGGCACCCGCTCGCCCTCGCGTGGATCGACCGCCACCGCCGTGCGCAGGGCACGGGCGAGACCCTTGAAGCAGCTCTCCGCGATATGATGGCTGTTCTCGCCGTAGAGCGTCTCGACATGCAGCGTGATGCCGGCGTTGATGGCGAAGGCCTGGAACCACTCGCGCACGAGCTCGGTGTCGAAGGTGCCGATCTTGTCGCGCGCGAAGGCGGAGCGGAACACGAGGAACGGCCGGCCCGAGATGTCCAGCGCGACGCGCGTCAGGGTCTCGTCCATCGGCAGGTGCAGGTCGGCGTAGCGATGGATGCCGCGCTTGTCGCCGAGCGCCTTGCGGAAGGCCTCGCCGAGGGCGATGCCGCAGTCCTCGACCGAATGGTGCTGGTCGACGTGCAGGTCGCCATCGATCTTGACGGTGAGATCGAAGAGCGCATGTCGCGCGAAGAGCTCGAGCATGTGATCGAGGAAGCCAATGCCCGTGGCGATCTCGGCCTTGCCCGATCCGTCGAGATTCACGCTCACCGAGACGTCGGTCTCGGCAGTGCGGCGCGTCACGCTCGCGGCACGCATGGATTGCTCTCCGGCATGGATGACAGCTCGCCCGCCGGCACGGCGGGCCGGCGCCTTCTAGCAAGAGCAGCGCCCGGGCGCCACCCGTCCCCGCGAGCGGCGCGGCGTTGCGTGGCCCGCTCGATCCGACCATTGGAGGCGACGGAAAAAGACCTTACATGAGGGCGGTCATTTCGGAGGGTCGCCGTTCATGCAGTCCCCGGGCGAGGCACAGTTCCACGCCACCACCATCCTCATGGTCCGCAAGGGCGGTCGCGTCGTCATCGGCGGTGACGGGCAGGTGAGCTTCGGCGAGACGGTGATCAAGGGCAACGCCAAGAAGGTGCGCAGGCTTGCGAAGGGGGCCGTCATCGGCGGCTTCGCCGGCGCTACCGCGGACGCGTTCACGCTCTTCGAGCGGCTCGAGGCCAAGCTCGACCAGTTTCCCGGCCAGCTCACGCGCGCCTGTGTGGAGCTCGCCAAGGACTGGCGGACCGATCGCTATCTGCGGCGGCTCGAGGCGATGATGCTCGTTGCCGACAGGGAGGCCGGCCTCCTGCTCTCCGGCACGGGCGACGTACTGGAGCCCGAGGCCCGGGATGGGGCCTCCATCATGGCCATCGGCTCCGGTGGCAATTTCGCCCTGGCGGCGGCCCGGGCGCTGGCGGACGGCCAGCACGACGCGGAGACCATCGTGCGCCGGTCGCTCGCCATCGCCGCCGAGATCTGCGTCTATACCAACGGCAATCTCGTCGTCGAGACGTTGGAGAGCGCCTGAGGAATGACCGCGGCCCCCTACACCTTCCGGCCGGTCACCGAGGCCGATCTCGGCCTCCTGCGACGCTGGATGGAGGCGCCGCACGTCGCGGAGTGGTGGGGCGAGATCGAGGAGGAGATCGAGGGCATCCGGGCCGACTTCGCCGATCCGGCCGTCGAGGCCTTCATTGTCTCGCACGGTGGGCGGCCGATCGGCTTCCTGCAGTGCTATGTGGTCCACGCGGAGGCGGACCACCCTTATGCTGACCGGCCGCTCGGGGCGCGTGGCATCGACCAGTTCATCGGCGAGGCCGACATGATCGGCTGCGGCCAGGGCCCGGCTTTCATCCGCCGGTTCTGCGACATGCTCGAGCGCGACGGCGTGCCCTGCGTCGTGACGGATCCGAATCCGTTGAACGCCCGGGCTGTCCGGGCTTACGAAAAGGCCGGCTTCCGGCCTCTTGAGGAAAGAGACACGCCGTTCGGCCGCGTGCTGCTCATGATGCGCGGCCCGGTGGCGGAACGAGGAAAGCGATGACCAACTTCTCTCCCCGCGAGATCGTCTCCGAGCTCGACCGCTATATCGTCGGGCAGGACGAGGCCAAGCGCGCCGTCGCCATTGCGCTGCGCAACCGCTGGCGCCGGCAGCAGCTCGAAGGGCCGATGCGGGAGGAGGTTCTCCCCAAGAACATCCTCATGATCGGACCGACCGGTTGCGGCAAGACCGAGATCTCGCGCCGTCTGGCGAAGCTCGCCGGAGCGCCCTTCCTCAAGGTGGAGGCGACCAAGTTCACGGAGGTGGGTTACGTCGGCCGCGACGTGGAGCAGATCGTGCGCGATCTCGTCGAGGTGGGCATCGGCCTCGTCAAGGAGCGCAGGCGCAAGGACGTCCAGGCGAAGGCCCAGCTCGCCGCCGAGGAGCGCGTGCTCGATGCCCTCGTGGGCGCGACCGCGAGCGCGGTGACGCGCGACGCCTTCCGGCGCAAGCTGCGCACGGGCGAACTCGACGACAAGGAGATCGAGATCGAGGTCCAGGCGGGTGCCGCCGGCCTGCCGATGTTCGAGCTGCCGGGCGTGCCGGGTGCCTCGGTCGGTGCCATCTCCATCGGCGACATCTTCGGCAAGGCCCTGGGCGGCCGCACCAAGATGCGCCGCACCACCGTGCGCGAGGCCTACGAACCGCTGATGGCCGAGGAATCCGACAAGCTCCTCGACCAGGATCAGATCGTGCAGGAGGCGATCCGCGAGGTCGAGGACAACGGCATCGTCTTCCTCGACGAAATCGACAAGATCTGCGCCCGCGAGGGCCGCGGCGTCGCCGACGTGTCGCGCGAGGGGGTGCAGCGCGACCTCCTGCCCCTCATCGAGGGCACCACCGTGTCGACGAAGCACGGCGCGGTGAAGACCGACCACATCCTGTTCATCGCCTCGGGCGCCTTCCACCTCGCCAAGCCCTCCGACCTCTTGCCGGAGCTGCAGGGCCGCCTGCCGATCCGCGTGGAACTGTCCTCTCTCACCGAGGAGGACTTCCGCCGCATCCTCACCGAGACGGAGGCGAGCCTCGTCAAGCAGTCGATTGCCATGATGCAGACCGAGGGCGTGACGCTTGCCTTCACCGACGACGCCATCGACGCGCTGGCGCGGGCGGCGGTCGAGGTCAACACCAATGTGGAGAACATCGGCGCCCGCCGCCTGCAGACGGTGATGGAGCGTGTGCTCGACGACATCTCCTACACGGCGCCCGACCGCGGCGGCGAGACGATCACCATCGACGGCGAATATGTGCGCCGGCATGTCGGCGAACTCGCGCGCAACGCCGATCTCAGCCGCTTCATCCTTTGAAACGGCGCGTTCGGCGCTGCTCCCGGGCGGGGCTCACCCGCCGCGCCGCTTCAGCCTGTGCGCGAACCAGAAGGCCAGCAGCGGCAGCATGACGGCGGCGCCGGCGAAGATCGGCAGGCCGTGGAAGCGGTCGAAGACGCCGGCGAGCCCGGCCGCGCCCACGGTCTGCCCCATGAACAGGCAGGAGGCGAAGAGAGCCACGGCCACGCCGCGCGCCTCGGGCGCCATCTGAGTGGCATTCATCTGCAGCGTGTTGTGCAGCATGTAGAAGCCGAGCCCCGCCAGCGCTGCGGCGAAGGGCGCCATCCACACGTCGCCCATGAGGGCGAGCGTGCCGTAGGCGAGCATGAGCACGAGTCCACCTCCGCGCACGAGGCCGCGCTCGCCGAGCCGGGCGACGAGCCAGGGAGCCGCGGCGGCATAGAACAGCCCGCCGAAGCCGTAGGCTGCCACCATCAGGCCCGACTGGGCGGCGCCCAGGCCGAAGCGGTGCTGCAGGTCGCTCGCCACGAAGGCGAAGGTGCCGAAGACGGCGATGCCTTCGAGGAAGACGGTGAGGAGCACGACGCGCACCCACGGCCGCCGCAGGAGCGCGGCCGAATGCAGGACGGTCTCCTTCACGCCCCGGCGCGCCTCGGGCGCTGCCGCGGCGCGCGTGCGGGCGGATGCGTCGCGCGCCATTTCGACGAGGAGGGCCGTCCCGGCGACAACATAGAAGGCGGCGAGCACGAGGAACACATTGCGCCAGCCGAGGTGCTCGCCGAGCATGCCCCCCGCCGCCTGGCCAAAGACGACGCCAAGGATCTGGCCGGACAGGAAGCGGGCGAGCACCGCCTGCCGCTCGGCGTAGGGGACCGTGTCGCCGATCCAGGCCATGCTCATCGGAATGATCGCGGCGGCGGTGCCGCCGGCGACGAGGCGCGCCGCCGTGAGGCTCTCGAGCGTACCCACCCAGGCGCAGGCGGCTGTCCCGATCGCTGAGAGGAGGGTGGCGCAGGCGGCCGTGCGATATTTGCCGAACCGGTCGCCGATGGGGCCGAAGAACATCTGCAACAGGCCGTAGGAGACGGCGAAGGCGGTCACCACCACCGAAGCCGCGCCCGTCGTGACGCCGAAATCCCGGCCGATCTGCGGCAGGAGCGGGTCGGCGACGCGAATGGTCGCGCCGCTGACGAAGGCCGCGAAGGCCAGAAGCGCGATCGATCTGGCGGGCACGCCGTCCTGTCGGCCGGACTCTGCCGGGGCGTCGGTAGTCGTGGCGGACATGGCAGCCTCGGGTGGGAAAGCCCTTAGATAGGCGATCTCCAACCGCGCTCCCATGCGTTTGGTGCATGGCAGCCAATGCATGGGTCGGTGCCGCATGCGGCGCGGACACGGCCCGGCGGCGCCAGGCGAATGCCTGCGCGACCGAGGCGCGGCTCTGGCCCCGGAGCGGATTCTCGGAGATAAGCGTCGGCTGTCGCTTCTCGCAGCCCTTCCGGTCGTTCCGCGCCCGACTCGATTTGACCCCGCAAGATCAGCGCCCGTTCGGATCCGCTCATGTCCCTTGCCCGTGCCGGCCTCGTCGTCGGCGTCTCGACCGTTCTGTCGCGCCTGCTCGGATTTGCGCGCGACATGCTCATCGCCCGGGTCCTTGGAGCGGGGCCGGTGGCGGACGCCTTTCTCATCGCCTTCCGAGTGCCGAACCTTGCGCGCCGCGTGCTGGCGGAAGGCGGTCTGAACGCCGGCATCGTGCCGCTGCAGGCGCATATCGCTACCGAACAGGGCGCCGCGGCAGCGCATCGTTTCGCTGCCGAATCGTTGACGGCCAGTGCTCTTCTGCTGCTCGCCGTCACCGCGGTGGCGGAACTCGCCGCCCCGTGGATCGTCACCATGCTCGCCAGCGGGTATGACTCGCCCGGCAAGCTCGCCCTGGCGGCGCACTACCTGAGGCTCGCCTTTCCCTTCGTCACCGCGGCCGGGCTCGCCTCGGTGGTGTCGGCCTTCCTCAACGCGCAGCGCCGCTTCGCGGCGGCGGCCGTCGCGCCTGCGCTCGTCAATGTCCTGCTCGTTGGTGCCCTGGTCGTGCTCGACGGGGCGAGCGGTATGACCGCAGAGGAACTCGGCGCGGCCCTCGCCATTGCCGTCACCGTCTCCGGCCTCGTGCATCTCGTGGCCGTGGCGCTCGCCGCCGCGGCACTACCGCAGCCGCTGCGGCTCGTGTGGCCGCGGCGCAGCGCCAACCTCCGGCGATTGGCGCGCTTGGTGCTACCCGCGCTCGCCGCGAGCGGCGTCGCCCAGTTCGCCATCCTCGTCGGGACCCAGGTCGCGTCCTACCGGCCGGGGGCAGTCTCCTGGCTCTACTATGCCGACCGGGTGTTCCAGCTGCCCCTGTCCTTCGTCGGCGTGGCCGTCGGCATCGTGCTCCTGCCGGAGATCGCGGCGCGGCTCGGCCGTGGCGACGAGGCCGGTGCGGGGGAGGCGCAAACGCGCGCCCTGGAGGCGGCCCTCGCCCTGGCGCTGCCGGCCGCCGTCGCGCTCACCGTCCTCGCCTGGCCCATAGCACAGGGGCTCTTCCAGCACGGTGCCTTCACCGCAGGGGACACTGCCGGTACCGCGGCGGCCCTCGCGGGCCTCGCCCCCGGCCTGCCTGCCGCGGTCGCCGGAAAGGTCCTCGCGCAGCCCTTCTTCGCCCGCGAGCGGCTGCGCCTGCCTCTCGCCGCGGGCTTTGCCGGCCTTGCCGTGACCGGCTTGGCCGGCGGCGTCCTCAATCGGTGGTACGGCGTCGCCGGCATTGCCCTCGGCGTGAGCCTCGGCCTCTGGGCGCATGCCGGCCTCTTGGCCTTCGGGCTGTGGCGCGGGCGCCTGTGGCAGGCGGACCGAGGCTTCTCTGCGCGCCTGCCGCGGTTCGCCCTGGCCTGTGCCGTGATGGGCCTTGCGGTCAACGGCCTCGCGGACCTTCTCGGCCCGTGGCTCGAGCCTGCGCGCGCCCTGCCGCTGAAGCTCACGGCGCTCGCAGGGCTCAGCCTCGTTGGCGCGGTCGTCTATGGGCTGGCTGCGTGCCTCTTCGGCGCCCTCGCCTGGCCGAATGTGAAGGCACTTCTGCGCAGGGCATGACGGCGGGTCCGCTGCCGGTGTCCGGCTGCCTCGCGAATAACGCCGGCGCTCACTTGCGCGGCCTCGCGGCGGTTGCGATAAGGCCGCGCCTTTTCGTGCGGAGCAGGCGATGGCCCAGTTCAAGGAACGCGTGTTTTCGGGCGTCCAGCCCACCGGCAATCTGCATCTCGGCAACTATCTCGGCGCCATCTCGCGCTTCGTGCCGCTGCAGGAGAAGTACGACTGCATCTATTGCGTCGTCGACATGCACGCGATCACCGTCTGGCAGGACCCCAAGGAACTGAAGCGGCAGATCCGCGAGGTCACGGCCGCCTTCATCGCCGCCGGCATCGATCCCAAGCGCCATATCGTCTTCAACCAGAGCCAGGTGGCCGAGCACGCCGAGCTTGCCTGGGTGTTCAACTGCGTTGCCCGCGTCGGCTGGATGAACCGCATGACGCAGTTCAAGGAAAAGGCGGGCAAGGATCGCGAGAACGCCTCGCTCGGCCTCTACGCCTATCCCTCGCTGATGGCCGCCGACATCCTCGTCTACAAGGGTACGCACGTGCCCGTCGGCGAGGACCAGAAGCAGCATCTCGAGCTTGCCCGCGACGTGGCTCAGAAGTTCAACAACGACTTTGCCGAATCGATCGCCGAGCACGGCTGGGGGGATGCCTTCTTCCCGCTCACCGAGCCGCTCATCCAGGGGCCGGCCATGCGCGTCATGTCGCTGCGCGACGGCTCGAAGAAGATGTCGAAGTCGGACCCGTCGGACTATTCGCGCATCAATCTGACGGACGATGCCGACGCCATCGCCCAGAAGATCCGCAAGGCCAAGACCGACCCGGAGCCGCTGCCGTCCGAGGCGGCGGGGCTGGAGGGCCGGCCTGAGGCGCAGAACCTCGTCGGCATTTTCGCGGCGCTCTCCGGCCGCTCGCGCGACGAGGTGCTCAAGGAGTTCGGCGGGGCACAGTTCTCGACCTTCAAGGCCGCCCTTGTCGATCTTGCCGTGGAGAAGCTCGGGCCGATCGGCAGCGAGATGAAGCGGCTCGTCGCCGATCCGGCCCATATCGACGCCATCCTGACGGACGGCGCCGACCGGGCTCGCGTCATCGCCCGCCAGACGATGGACGCGGTCAAGGACATCGTCGGTTTCGTCCGCGGTCATTGACGCGGGCCCCAGGGCCGCGGCGATGCCGCTCTTGCCCGCGCCCGCGTGGCTTGGCAGCATCCCCTCTACCCGAGGCGGACCTGGGCGGCAGACATGACGGGCAAGCGAAGGCGGTCCTACGAGGCCGGGCACCGCGCGAAATTCCTTGTGGTTGTCGACGACACGCCGGAATGCGACCGCGCGATCTATTTCGCCTCCCGTCGCGCAGCCCGAACGGGGGTTTCCGTGATCATGGTCTGCGTGGTGCCACCGGCCGACTTCCAGCACTGGCTCGGCGTCGGCGACGTCATGCGGGCGGAGGCCGAGGAGGAGGCGAACGAGCGCCTCGAGCAGGCGGCGGCACGCGTGCGCCAGATCGCCGGCATCGAGCCCGAGCGTGTGGTGCGTTTCGGCACCAAGGCGGAGGAGATCCTCTCCCTCATCGAGGAAGACGAGGACATCGCGCTCCTGGTGCTCGCGGCGGGCAC
Organism: Chelatococcus albus; assembly: GCF_030067675.1. Classification (GTDB taxonomy): domain Bacteria; phylum Pseudomonadota; class Alphaproteobacteria; order Rhizobiales; family Beijerinckiaceae; genus Chelatococcus_A; species Chelatococcus_A albus. The sequence goes on from NZ_JASJEV010000006.1 coordinate 69,936, forward strand.
CGGCAGCGAGGGGCCGGGCCCCCTCGTCTCCATGCTCGCCAGCAGGGCGGCGGCGACCTTTCCCGTGCCGGTGGCCATCGTTCCCGGCCATCTCGCGGACGAGGAGATCGACGCGCTCGCCTGACCGCGTGCCGGATCGCCGCTCGACCGCGGGCGGCCCGGCGGGACGCGACGTTGATTCGCAACCCGGCGATGCACACATCGGGAGGACAAGCGCCGAGAATTCTTCTAACAGAGGGGTCGTGGGCGCCGCCCCGTTTGCAATCCGTCGTCACCGCCGGTCTTGGCCCGGCCGTGTGAGGAGAAAGCGATGTTCATCCAGACCGAGGCCACGCCGAACCCGGCGACCCTCAAGTTCCTGCCCGGCCGCGTCGTCATGCCGGAAGGCACGCTCGATCTCAGGTCGGCCGAGGACGCCGCACGTTCGCCGCTCGCAGAGCGGCTGTTCGGCGTCGAGGGCGTCGGCGCCGTCTTCTTCGGTTACGATTTCATCACCGTCACGAAGGTCGGCGGCGAATGGCAGCATCTCAAGCCGGCCATTCTCGGCGCCATCATGGAGCATTTCATGTCGGGCGCGCCGCTCCTGCGCGACGCCGTCATGCCCGACGACGACAGCGCCGCTGAATTCTTCGATGCCGACGACGCCGAGACGGTCGAGACCATCAAGGAATTGCTCGAGACGCGCGTGCGGCCGGCGGTGGCCGGCGACGGTGGTGACATCACCTTCCGGGGCTATCGCGATGGCGTCGTCTACCTCGCCATGAAGGGCTCCTGCCAGGGCTGCCCCTCCTCCACCGCCACGCTGAGGCACGGCATCCAGAATCTCCTGCACCACTTCCTGCCGGACGTGCGCGAGGTGCAGGCGGTCTGACGCCGGCAGGCCGGACAGCTTTTGCGCGGTTGCAGGCCGCCGCTTGCGAGAAAGGCGTTGGTATCTGCCGGTGCACGCCTTAAGTGAACCGGCGATGATGCTTTGACGTTCCGTCTCGGAGCAGCCGATGACCGTCCACATCCCCGTCCGCCGGCGCCTCGACGACGTGGCGCTTGACCAGCTCTTCCGCGAAGCCCGCACCCACAACGCCTGGACCGACAAGCCCGTGTCGGACGAGACGCTGCGGGAGCTCGCAGACGTTCTGAAGATGGGGCCGACGAGCGCCAACTGCTCGCCGGCGCGCATCGTCTTCGTCAAGTCGCGCGAGGCGAAGGAGAAGCTGAAGCCGCATCTCTCCGAGGGCAACCGCGACAAGACGATGAAGGCCCCGGTGACGGCCATCCTCGGCTACGACACGGAATTCTACGAGAAGCTGCCGAAGCTCTTCCCCCACGCCGACGCCCGCAGCTGGTTCGCGGGCAATCCGGCGCTCATCGAGGAAACGGCCTTCCGCAACTCGTCGCTGCAGGGCGCCTATCTCATCCTCGCCGCCCGCGCCCTCGGCCTCGACACGGGCCCCATGTCGGGCTTCGACAAGGCCGGCGTCGAGCAGGCCTTCTTCCCGGGGGGCAAGGTGAAGGTGAACTTCATCTGCAACCTCGGCTACGGCGACCCGGCCGGGCTCTTCCCGCGCTCGCCGCGCTTTGCCTTCGACGAGTTCTGCACCATCGCGTGACGTCCAGCGCATCCCGGGCCGCGTCCCCAGCCGCGAAGCGTCCCTCGGACGCGCATCAGGGCTGCCTGACGTCGGGCGGCCTTCGTGGCCGGCCGGATTCCAGTCGGCCGCGAAATGCTCTAGGAAGGGTACTAAGCGGAGTTTCGATCCTCGCGGGCGGCGGTTCGGGCTGTGATCTGCCCCCTTCGGGGAGAGGAGTGATGATTCTTGCGCGTTCTCGCCATCGACACGGCGCTCGGTGCCTGCGCCGCCTGCGTGCTGGAGAAGGGGGCGGCCGAGCCGCTCGCCCACGAGAGCCTGACCATCGATCGCGGGCATGCCGAGGCGCTGCTGCCGCTCGTCGAACGTGTCGTCGCCCATAGCGAGGGCGGCTTCGCGGCGCTGTCGCGCGTCGCCGTCACCGTCGGCCCGGGCAGCTTCACGGGGCTGCGCGTCGGCATCGCTGCGGCGCGCGCCATCGGGCTCGCCGCCAAGATCCCCGTGGTCGGCGTCACCACCCTGTCCGCGCTGCTCGCCCCGCTCGTCGCACGCGAGGAGAACCGCTTCCTGGCCGCGGCCATCGATGCGCGCCACGGCCATGTCTTCTTCCAGGTCGTGGCCGCCGGCGGCCGCACCGTCATTCCGCCCCGTCACCTGTCGGTACGCGATGCGGCGCGCGCCATCGGCGCCGGGCCGGTGACGCTCTCCGGATCCGGGGCGCCCGCGGTCGCCGCCGAAGCCTTGTCCCTCGGCACCGACGCCGTGGTCGGCGAGGTCGCGCCAGCGCCGAGCATCCTCTGGGTGGCGCGACTGGGGCTCGCCGCCGACCCGGCGGCGGCCTTGCCCAAGCCCTTCTATCTGCGTTCGCCAGACGCCAGGCCACAGAACCACGTGTCCCTGCCGCGCCGATGATCCTCGATCGTCTCATGCCCCTGCCGCGCGCGCGGGTTGGCCCGCTTGCGCCGGACGCCGCAGCCACTGCCGCCCGCATCCATGCCGAGAGCTTCGCGCGGCCGTGGGATCTGCACGAGATCGAGCGCATGCTCGCGGATGCGGCGGTCGTGGGTGACTCCGTCTTTCGTGGAGCGGCCCGGCAACCGTCGGGCTTCGTGCTGTCGCGCATCGTCCTCGACGAGGCGGAGGTGTTGACGATCGCCGTCTTCGCGCGCGACCGGAGGAGGGGGCTCGCACGGACGCTGCTGGCGCGCCACCTGGCGCGGCTCGCGGCTCGCGGCGTGCGCACGCTGTTCCTGGAGGTCGAAGAGGGCAATGCCGCCGCGATCGCGCTCTACCGGTCCTTCGGCTTCGTGCAGAGCGGGCGACGGGAGGGCTACTATCCGAAGCCTGACGGCCGGCGCGCCGCGGCGCTGACCATGCGGCTCACCCTCGGGTGAGCGCCGGCGGGCCGGGAGAGCCTTCGCCTATGGACCCTTCTCGCGCGCGACCTTACTTCCTATAAGGACACGTGACTGCAACGATCACACGAGGATGACGGGCGTGACCACGGCAAAGGCCCGCGCGAGCAAGCCCAACGCGATCGAGCGCGCCTGCGTCGAGCGCGGCCTGCGCATGACGGGCCAGAGGCGCATCATCGCGCGCGTCATCGGCGAAGCGCACGACCATCCCGACGTGGTCGAGCTGCATCGCCGTGCCGCGGCGGTGGACGAGCGCATTTCGCTGTCCACCGTCTATCGCACGGTCAAGCTTCTCGAGGACCAGGGCATCGTCGAGCGCCACGAGTTCGGCGACGGGCGCGCCCGCTATGAGCGGGTGCCCAAGGAGCACCACGATCACCTCATCGATCTCAAGACCGGTGACGTGATCGAGTTCCACTCCGAAGAGATCGAGCGCCTGCAGGCCGAGATTGCCCGCCGGCTGGGCTACAGGCTCGTGCACCATCGGCTCGAGCTCTATGCTGTGCCCCTCGACGAGGGCGATTGATCGCCATGCTCTCCGTTCGTGCGGTGGCGAAGGTCGCGGCGCTCGTTCCCGTGGTCGCGATCGGCATTCCGGCCCAGTGGGCGGTGCTCAGGTTCGGCCTCGGCCACCCGGGCGCGATTCCCTGGCTCTTCCATCGCATCGTCTGCCGCGTGCTCGGCATTCGGCGCGTGGTGACCGGGCACCCGCCGAACGGTGAGCCGGCGCTCATTCTGGCGAATCACGTCTCCTGGCTCGACATCACGGTCATCGGCAGCCTGATGCCCCTGTCCTTCGTCGCCAAGTCGGAGATCGCGGGCTGGCCGCTGTTCGGCCTTTTCGCAAAGCTGCAACGCTCGGTCTTCATCGACCGGACGCGACGCAGCGCCACGGCCGTGGCGAACGAGACGATCGCCCACCGCCTGAAGCGGGGCGAGGCGATCGTGTTGTTCGCCGAGGGCACGACCGGTGACGGTCACCGCCTCCTGCCCTTCCGTTCGGCGCTCGTCGGCGCGGCGCGCGACGCCCTCGCCGACCCGGACGCGCCGCGCATCGCCCTCAAGCCGCTGTCGATTGCCTATGTGCGGCGCCACGGCCTGCCGCTCGGGCGCGCGGGGCAGCCGCACGTCGCCTGGTACGGTGACATGGATCTCCTGCCGCACCTGAAGGCGATCCTCGCCGACGGACCGATCGACGTGCATCTCGCCTGGGGCGAATCGATCCCCTTCGATGCCGAGACGGACCGCAAGGCCGTGACGCGCCGGGCCGAGCGGGCGGTGCGGGCGACGTTTCGGGCAGCCCTGCGCGGGCGCGACTGATGGCGTCATGCAAACGCAGCCGGGGCTTGGCTATTCTCTCGGAAGGCGAGAAGCCTTAAACAGAATGGCAAGAGCGCCTTGCGGGCTCCCGGAGCGCCCCTGGGGCGCGGAACTGTGAATCGCGTGCGAAACGAACAAGTGAAGAAGGTTTTCGTCAAATCCTACGGCTGCCAGATGAACGTCTACGATGCCGAGCGCATGGCGGACGTCTTGGCGCCGCAGGGCTATGTCGAGACGGCTGACGCCGAGGACGCCGACCTCGTCATCCTCAACACCTGCCATATCCGCGAGAAGGCAGCCGAGAAGGTCTTCTCCGAGCTCGGGCGCGTGCGCAAGCTGAAGGACGAGCGGGCCGCCGACGGGCGCGAAACGACCGTCGTCGTCGCCGGCTGCGTGGCACAGGCGGAGGGGGGCGAGATCGTGCGGCGCGCGCCGGTCGTCGATCTGGTCGTCGGTCCCCAGAGCTACCACCGCCTGCCGGAGTTGCTCGCCAAGGCGCGCGAAACGCGGGGCGTCGTCGACACCGAATTCCCGGTCGAGGACAAGTTCGACCATCTGCCGCGTCCCTCGCGCGACAAGATCCGCTCACGCGGTGTCTCGGCCTTCCTCACGGTACAGGAGGGCTGCGACAAGTTCTGTACCTTCTGTGTCGTGCCTTACACGCGCGGCGCCGAGGTGTCGCGCCCGGCCGCCAAGATCCTCTCGGAGGCCGAGGAGCTTGCCGCCGCAGGCGTGCGCGAGCTCACCGTCATCGGCCAGAATGTCAATGCCTACCACGGCGAGGGACCCGACGGGCGCGACTGGTCGCTGGGCCGCCTGCTGCGGCGCCTTGCCGAGGTGCCGGGCGTGGCGCGCATTCGCTACACGACGAGCCACCCGCGCGACATGGACGAGGAGCTCGTCGCCGCCCACCGGGACCTCGGCGCCCTGATGCCCTATCTGCACTTGCCGGTGCAGTCGGGATCGGACCGCATTCTGGCGGCGATGAACCGCCGCCACAGCGGCGACGACTACCGCCGCATTATCGAGCGTGTGCGCGCGGCGCGGCCCGACATCGCGCTCTCTTCCGACTTCATCGTCGGCTTCCCCGGCGAGAGCGATGCCGACTTCGCCGAAACGATGCGCCTCGTGCGCGAGATGCGCTTCGCCAGTGCCTTCTCGTTCAAGTACAGCGCTCGCCCCGGCACGCCCGCAGCCGAGATGGATGGGCAGGTGCCGGAGGAGGTGAAGGCGGCCCGGCTCGCCGAACTTCAGCAGCAGCTCGAGGTCGATCGGCAGGCGTTCAATCGCGCCATGGTGGGTCGGACCGTGGAGGTGCTCTTCGAGCGGGCGGGCCGCCATGCGGGCCAGATGGTCGGCAAGTCGCCCTATCTGCAGGCCGTACACGTCGAGGCGGACGACATCGCCATCGGCGACCTGGCTCCCGTCGAGATCGTCGAGGCAGCCCCCAACAGCCTGCACGGCCGCAAGAAGGGCCACGAGGGCGCCGCGGCGCCGAACGCGGGGAGGGCGAGCGCCGCTTGATCGCCGCCGTCGGCCGGGCAGGAATTGCGGACGCCGGTGCAAGACGCCGGGGTTCGGGAATGCTGGAAGACTCTGAGACCCTGCAGGTCTGCCTTCGCCGGGCCTGTAGTCCGATCGAGGCAGGCCTGCTTGGGGAGGAGCCGCATTGAGGGGAGAGAACGACGTGCCGCAGCGTCTGATGCGGGGACGTCCTCCGGTGGCGGGTGCGCCTGGGGGTGACGATGGGGCCGAAATCGTGCTCGCCTTCGACGACAACAAGCTGGCGAGCCTCGTCTTCGGTCAGTACGACCAGAATCTCGCCCATATCGAGCGCCGCCTCGGCGTCCTGGCCAATGCCAACGGCAATCACGTGATCATCAAGGGCCGGCCCGACGCTTCCGAACAGGCGCGCCGCGTGCTCGAGAGCCTCTATGAGCGCGTGCGCGGCGGCGAGACCGTGAGCCTTGGCGACGTCGACGGCGCCATCCAGGAGAGCGCCCTGCAGGGTAGCCTGTTCCCCTCGGTCGAGGCCCCGGGCCGCGGCAGCTTCGAGCAGATCGCCACGCGCAAGCGCGGCGTCGTCAAGGCCCGCAACGCGGCGCAGGACGCCTATCTCAGGGCGCTGCGCCGCTTCGAGCTCGTCTTTGCGGAGGGGCCGGCCGGGACGGGCAAGACCTGGCTCGCCGTGGGCCATGCCGTGTCGCTCCTGGAGCAGGGCATCGTCGAGCGTCTCATCCTGTCGCGGCCGGCGGTCGAGGCGGGCGAGCGCCTGGGCTTCCTTCCCGGCGACATGCGCGAGAAGGTCGATCCCTATCTGCGGCCGATCTACGACGCGCTCTACGACTTCATGGAGGCGCGGCATGTCGAACGCGGCCTCACGACGGGCCAGATCGAGGTCGCGCCGCTCGCCTTCATGCGCGGCCGCACCCTCTCCGGCGCCTGCGTCCTGCTCGACGAGGCGCAGAACTGCACCACCATGCAGATGAAGATGTTCCTCACCCGTCTGGGCGAGGGTTCGCGCATGATCGTCAACGGCGACCCGACGCAGATCGACCTGCCGCCGGGGCAGAAGTCGGGCCTGATCGAGGCCATGCGCATCCTCGACGGCGTCGAGGGCATCGGGCATATCGTCTTCCGCGAGGGCGACGTGGTGCGCCACGATCTGGTCAGGCGGATCGTCAAGGCCTATGAGGATGACCTGAAGGCGGAACGGCCCGAGCCGGCGCCCGAGCGGGGCCGCCGCCGCAAGACCGAGATCGGCGAATCGTGAACGGGCCGAGCATAGACATCGTCGCCGCGAGCGACCTTTGGCAGGCCCTGCCCGACGCGGGTCCCTTGGTGGAACGCGCCGTGGCCGTCGGGCTTGCCGCGGCTGACAGGCGCATCCTGCCCGGGGCGGAGCTCAGCATCGTCCTCACCGACGATGCCTCCATCCGTGGTCTCAATCGGCAGTGGCGGGGGCTCGACAAGCCGACGAACGTCCTCTCCTTTCCCGGCGCGGCGGTGGACCGGCTGGCCGAGGCGCCGCATCTCGGTGACATCGTCGTGGCCTTCGAGACCGTGCAGCGGGAGGCCGAAGCCGAGGGCAAGAGCCTTGCCGACCACACGGCCCATCTCGTCATACACGGACTGCTGCATCTCCTCGGCTACGATCACGAGACGGATGCCGAGGCCGAGGACATGGAGGCCCGCGAGGTGGCGGCGCTCGCGCGACTGGGCATCGCCGACCCCTATGCCGACGCGGGCGCGGTGCCCGCCCGGGCCACTACGGAGACCTGATACCCCATGAGCGACGATCGAAGTTCGAGGTCCGGCCCCGGCACGACGCCGGGGCGCGAAACGGGCGAGCGCTGGATCGACCGGCTGCTCGCCGGCCTCGGCCTGCGTGCCGGCCCTTCGATCCGCGACGATCTCGAGGACGCGCTCGAGGAAACGGCCCCGGGCGGGGAGTTCTCCCCGCTGGAGCGCGCCATGCTCAAGAACGTGCTGGCGCTGCGCGAGCTGCGCGTCGACGACGCCATGGTGCCGCGCGCCGACATCATCGCCGTGCAGGTCGGCGCGACGCTCGAGGAGGTGCTGCACAGCTTCCGGACCGCCGGCCACTCGCGCCTGCCCGTCTACGGGGAGACACTCGATGATCCGCGCGGCATGATTCACATTCGCGACTTCGTCGACTTCATTGCCGCCCAGGCGGAGGCCGGGGTGCGGCCGCGCGGTCTGCGCGGCGCGCGCGAGGGGGCGCGTTTCGGCCTGGATCTCTCCATGCCGTTGTCCGCCGCCAAGATCCTGCGGCCGGTGCTCTACGTGCCGCCGTCGATGCCGGCCATGGACCTTCTCGTGAAGATGCAGGCAACGCGCACCCACATGGCCCTCGTCATCGACGAGTACGGCGGCACCGACGGGCTCGTGTCCATGGAGGATCTCGTCGAGATGGTCGTCGGCGACATCGAGGACGAACACGACGAGGAAGAGGCCCCGCAGATCGCGCGCGGTGAGCATGGCACGTTCACGGTCGACGCGCGCGCGAGCCTGGAGGAGGTTGCCGGGGCGATCGGCGTGGAACTCGCTGAGGCCGAAGTCGCGGAGGAGGTCGATACGCTCGGGGGCCTCATCGTCACGCTCGCCGGGCGTGTGCCGGTGCGTGGCGAGCTCGTCCCGGGGCCGGGCGGCCTCGAGTTCGAGGTGCTCGACGCCGATCCGCGCCGGCTGAAGCGCATTCGTGTGCATCTGCGCGGTGCCGAGGCCGGAGACCATCGCAAGGGCCCCCGGCGGGAACAGGGCGCGGCGACGGCGGCGGCGGAGGCCCTTGCGCGCGGTCCGGCGGCGGACCAGAGTGCGCCGGCATCGACCGGCGACGCCGCTCCCGCGGCTTCCACGGTCTCCCCGCCCGCTCCGGAATCGTCCACGCCGAAGACCGGCACCGCATGACGGCACTTGCCCACCGCGTGATCCTCGCCTGGGGATGGCCGCGGCGTCTCATCGCTCTCTTCGCCGGGGCGATCGGGGCGCTCGCCATGCCGCCTTTCGGCATCTGGCCGCTGCTGATCGTGGCCATGACTGTTGCAGTCTGGCTCGTCGACGGTTCGGCTCACGGCGGCAGGGGCGGGCGTTGGGCGACGATTCGCGCCGCGGCTGCGGCGGGATGGTGGTTCGGCTTCGGCTATTTCGTTGCCGGTCTGTGGTGGCTCGGCGCCGCCTTCCTGGTGGAAGCGGAGGAATTCGCCTGGGCCCTGCCGCTCGGCGTGCTCGGCCTGCCGGCGGGCCTTGCGGTCTTTCCGGCACTCGGCTTTGCGCTCGCGCGGCTCCTGTGGCCGGCGGGCGGCATGCGCTTGCTCGGCCTCGCCGCCGGCCTCGGAGCGAGCGAATGGCTGCGCGGCCATGTTCTGACGGGTTTTCCCTGGAACAGCTTCGGCATGGCCTTCGGCCAGCACCCCCTGATGGCGCAGGCGGCGTCAGTTGTCGGGCTCTATGGTCTCACGCTTGCCGCCGTCGCGATCTGCGCCGCGCCGGCGACGCTCGGCACCGAGGAGGGGCGCGCCCGTTGGACGGCGCCGTTGCTGGCGCTGCTGGCGCTCATCGGTCTTGCCGGCTACGGCCTGTGGCGCATCCCGCAAGGACCGACGGCGACGGTCGTGGGCGTGAAGCTGCGCATCATGCAGCCCAACCTGCCGCAGGATGCCAAATTCCGTCCCGACAACAAGGACGGGATCATGCAGCGCTATCTGACGCTCAGCGACCGTGCCACCTCGCCGCAGTCGAACGGCGTCGGGGATGCGACGCATCTCATCTGGCCGGAATCCGCCTTTCCCTTCCTCCTGGCGCGCGACCCCGCGGCTCTGGCGCAGATCGCGGCGCTCCTGCCGACGGGCACGACGCTCATCACGGGAGCGGCTCGCGCCGACACGCCGCTGCCGGGCGAGACCGCCTATCGCTTCTACAACTCGATCTACGTCATCCGGGACGACGGCACGATTATCGGCACCTACGACAAGGTGCATCTCGTGCCCTTCGGTGAATACCTGCCGCTCGGGGCGCTGCTGCAGCGCCTGGGGCTGCGGCAATTCGTCCATGTGCCGGGCGGCTTCGAGGCGGGGACGCGCCGCGCCCCCCTCTCGGTGCCGGGTCTGTCGGCCGCCGCGCCGCTCATCTGCTACGAGGCCATCTTTCCGGGCGAGGTCGTGCCCGACGGTCAGAGGCCCGTCGTCCTCCTCAATGTAACCAACGACGCCTGGTTCGGGCTGACGCCCGGCCCCTATCAGCATCTCGCCCAGGCGAGGCTGCGCGCGGTCGAGGAGGGGCTGCCGCTGGTGCGTGCCGCCAACACGGGCATTTCGGCCGTTGTCGACGCTTACGGCCGGATTGTGGAACGGCTGCCACTTGGGGTGGAAGGCGTTCTAGATTCTCAACTTCCGGCAGCAATTAATACCACAATTTATGCACGATTTAGAGATGTATCTTTCCTGGTCGTGATTGTATGTTTCGCGGCCTTTTCGTTTGCCGCGCGTTCGCGCGGCTGATCTGCGAGCCATTTGAGTGAAAATTTTTCCGAAGCCGGGGCGCGGCCGCGGATTCGCGGCGCAGTGAGGAACAACTGGAAATGAAGAAGGCCCCCAATCCAATCGACAAACATGTCGGCAGCCGTGTGCGCATGCGCCGCATGCTCGTCGGCATGAGCCAGGAAAAGCTGGGCGATGCGCTGGGGCTGACGTTCCAGCAGGTTCAGAAATACGAGAAGGGCACGAACCGCATCGGTGCGAGCCGCCTGCAGCAGATCTCCAAGGTCCTGGGCGTGCCGGTCGAGTTCTTCTTCGATGGCGCCCCGCATGCGGATGCCGCCCACGTCAACGGCGAGGGTTTCGCCGAAACGCCGGCGGCCGCCTACGTGTCCGACTTCCTTGCGACAAGCGAGGGCGTGCAGCTGACGAAGGCCTTCGTGCGCATCAAGGATCCGAAGCTGCGGCGGCGCATCATCGATCTCGTCGCCACGATCGCCGGAGACGACGAACAGGCGTCCGGTTAAGACCCCGTTTCGTTCGCTCAAACGAACGCGTCCGTCTTTTCGCCTTGACCCGGATCGGCGGCACTGTCACAACACCGCGCCCCTTGCGGAAGCTGCGGACGTGGGATGGTGCGCGGCAGCTTTCGCCTCCACCACAAGGAAAGAAAGCCGTGCCGCGTTCGAATTACCTCTTCACGAGCGAGTCGGTGTCAGAGGGCCATCCCGACAAGGTCTGCGATCGGATTTCGGATGCGGTGGTCGACGCCTATCTCGAGGCCCTGCCGGAGGCACGCGTCGCCTGCGAGACGCTCGCCACTACCAATCGGGTCGTGATCGCCGGCGAGGTGCGCGGTCCCGGCAACATCACCAAGGAATATATCTCCCACCTCGCGCGACTGGCCATCAAGGACATCGGCTACGAGCAGGAGGGATTCCACTGGCAGAAGGCGGACATTCAGGTTCACCTGCATGCCCAGTCGGCCGACATCGCCGCCGGCGTCGACGCGGCCGGCGCGAAGGACGAGGGCGCGGGCGACCAGGGCATCATGTTCGGTTACGCCTGCCGCGAAACGCCCGAGCTCATGCCGGCGCCGATCTTTTACGCTCACCGCATCCTGAAGAGCCTGTCGGAGGCGCGCCGGTCCGGTGAGACGGGCGTGCTCGGTCCGGACGCCAAGAGCCAGGTGACGGTGCGCTACGAGAACGGCCGGCCCGTCGGCGTGACGCAGATCGTCGTCTCCACCCAGCATCTCGACGAGACGCTGACCTCCCACGACGTGCGCGCCATCGTCGAGCCTTACGTGCGCAAGGCTCTCCCGGACGGCTGGATCGCGCGCGACACGGTCTGGCACGTCAATCCGACGGGCAAGTTCGTCATCGGCGGCCCGGATGGTGACTGCGGCCTGACGGGGCGCAAGATCATCGTCGACACCTACGGCGGCGCGGCACCGCACGGTGGCGGCGCCTTCTCCGGCAAGGATCCGACGAAGGTGGACCGGTCCGCCGCCTATGCGGCGCGCTACCTCGCCAAGAACGTGGTCGCCGCCGGGCTCGCGGACCGCTGCACCATCCAGCTCTCCTACGCCATCGGTGTGTCGCGGCCCTTGTCGCTCTACGTCGACCTGCACGGCACGGGAAATGCCGAGGAGGCACGTCTCGAGGACGTCCTCATGCAGGTCATGGACCTGTCCCCTCGTGGGATCCGCAAGCATCTCGGCCTCAATCGGCCGATCTATGCGCGCACCGCGGCCTACGGCCACTTCGGCCGGGCGCCGGAGGCCGACGGCGGCTTCTCCTGGGAACGCACGGACCTTGCCGAGGCGATCCGCTCGGCCGTCGCCTGACGAGCGGGCGCGCCGATCGATCATGAGCGAGATGGCGAACAGGCGTGGCGCCTTCTTCGGGCGCCGCAAGGGGCATCGCTTGCGGGCGCATCACGCCGGCCTGATGGCGGACGCGCTGCCGCGTCTGCGCGTGCCGCAGGAGGGGCCGATCGCCGATCCGGCGCGCCTGTTCCCGCAGGCCGTCTCCGACGTGTGGCTGGAGATCGGTTTCGGCGGTGGCGAGCACCTCCTCGCCCAGGCCGAGGCCCATCGCGACGTCGGCATCATTGGTTGCGAGCCCTTCGTCAACGGCATGGCGAAGCTGCTCGCCGGCATCGAGGCCCGTGGTCTCGCCAATGTGCGGCTGCACGGCGCCGATGCCATGCTGCTCATCCCGCGCCTGCCGGCGGCGAGCATCGGACGCGCCTTCATCCTCTATCCCGATCCGTGGCCGAAGCGGCGACATCGCAAGCGCCGCTTCCTGTCAGATGCGACCTTGGCGGAACTCGCTCGCGTGCTGAGGCCCGGAGCGGTCCTGCGCTTTGCCACCGACATCGACGACTACGCGGCCTGGACGCTCGCCCGCGTGCAGCGCTCGGCCGACTTCGTCTGGGAGGCAATGCGCGCCGACGACTGGCGGCGCGCCTGGGACGACTGGCCGGGGACCCGTTACGAGGCCAAGGCCTTTCGCGAAGGCCGCAGGCCGAGTTACCTCACATTCCGGCGCCGCTGACGCCGACGATGTCGCGGCTCGCCTCCTGCAGCGTCAGGGCACGCACGGCACGCAGCGCCGTCTCGACGGCGAGCGAGCGGAAGCTCGCGTAGGCGCGCTTGGCCGTGCGCCCGCCCCGCGGGCCCTGCAGGGCGATGAGCGCCCGCGTCGTCTTCCATGTCCATTCCTGCGCCCGGCACAGCACGACGAGCAGTTCGACGTCGCCCGTGAGCGTGCGTTCGGCAATGGCCTGCGACACGCCGCAGAGGCGTGTGATGGCGAGCACGCATTCCTCGAAGCGCTCCGACTCGGCGAAGCCCGCCACGGCCTTCTCGTCCAGATGGCCGAGCGACAGAAGCCGCGCGACCTCGGCTTCGGCCTCGGCATAGCGTTCGGGCGAGCCGCGCGGCGCGAGCGATTGCGCCCCCGCATCCACGACGCTCGCGATGTCGCTCTCGGCGGCCTCCGGCAGCGCGTCCGCAAGCCGCCGGCGCGCCGCTTCCTTGGCGATCGAGATGAGGCGCGTGCGGTGCGGCTCGGGAATGTCGACCCGCTGCCCGAGCTGGGCCTGCAGGGCGAAATCGGCGCGCGCCTTGGCGATCAGCGCTTCGAGCCCGGCGCGCGAGAACTTCGCGCCGGCGTTGCGGGAGACGGCGTGAAGAACGGCGCGGTCGCCGCGCATCACCAGCGCGTCGGTGACCGCGCTCGGCAGATAGGGACGCTCGCAGATCGCCAGCATATGGTCGCGCCCCTTGGCGGCGGCGATGGCCACGAGATCGCTGCTCGTCAGGCAGGGGGAACGGGTCAGCACGGGGCGGGCGACGACGATGTCGTCCTGGGCGAGCGTGCGGATGACGCCGATCGGTGCGTTCGGCACGTCGGCCAGGCGCTCGGAGAGGTCGATGCGGGCGCGTCGCTCGATGACCGCGGCAAGCCGTGCGATGACGATGTCGAAGACATCCACGTGCTCGCCCCTGAGCGCCTTCGCATCGCGCAGGAAGAGGTCGGTGACGCGGCGCAGGGTCTCAACGCGTTGTTCCGGCGGGCGGCGCGCGATCGCGGCGTCGAGATCTCGCACGAGCGCGGAAAGGCCTGAGCCCTGCATTGAAGTCCCCCCTGCGGGCCCAGATTGCCCGCCACTCCTCACCGGAGGGTTACCGACGTCCGGCCTGCGGATGGCATCAGGAAGCCCTGCCCGCTTCCGCCACGTGCTCGCGCACGCGCACGAAGCGCAGGACGCGCCGTGCCGTATCGATGCTCAGCTCGTCATAGATGTCGCGCGCCGTGCCGATGGCGCGGGAGGCGCCGCCGTTGCGGCCGGCGAGCTTCAGGAGGGCGCGCACGGTGGGCCAGGACCAGGCCTTGGCCCTGCCGAGGATGATGGCGAGATCGGCGTCGCCGGTGAGAACACGCTCGGCCGTGGCGCGTGTGATCTCGCACAGGGCGGCCAGAGCGCAGACGCTCTCCTCGAAACGCTGATTCGACGCGAAGACGGCAAGGGCCGTCTCGTCGAGCCGGCGCAGGCCCGCGAGGCGCTCGATTTCGGCCTCCGCAGCCTCGTAGTCGCGGGGGGCCGCCGCGGCGCGGGCCCGGACCTGCGCCTCGACGACGCGCGCGCCGAGGTCGATCGCCACGGCGACATCGGGCACATGTTCGGCGGGCAGGTCCTCCGTCAGACGCTGCCTGACCGTCTCCTTTGCGATCGCGATGAGGCGCCCGAGCTGCGCGTCGCTCATATCGCGGCGCCGGCCGAGGATCGTTTGCAGCGGTTCGTCGATCCGTGCCCGCTCGACGAGGCGGTCCATGCCGGCCGGCGAGAAGCGGGCGCCACTGTTGCCGGCTACCGTGCGCACGACCGCGTCGTCGCCGCGCTCGACGAGCACGTCGGTGACCGTTTGCGCCAGCGTGCGGCGCATGGCGATGGCCGCCATGTGATCCTGGCCCTTGGCGGTTGCCACGGAGACGAGATCCTCGTCGCTCAGGCGCGCCGAGCGCGTGAGCACCGGCCGCGCCACCGCGATTTCGTCGTGCGCGAGCGAGCGGACGACGCCGGCCGGGGCGTTGGCGACGCCCGCCAGGCGCTCGGCGAGCTCCGCCCGGGCCTGCGTCTCGATGACGCCGGCCAAGCGAACAAGCACCGTGTCGAAGAGCGCGACCTGGTCGTCCGCGTAGGCGGGAGCATCGCGCAGGAAGAGGTCGGTGACGCGCCGCAGCGCCTCGGTGCGCCGCTCCACCGAACGTTCGGCGATGGCATCGTCGAGCTCGCGCACGAGCTGCAGGACCGCACTCATCAAGGACTCCGGAATGGACAGACAAGGGGCGGAAGGGATGTTCCTATCGCCCGAGTTGTCACCGGAGCGTTAGCATGCGCGCCGCCACGACGCCCGAGCTTTCCGGACTTGCGCAACGGAAGCGCGGGGTCTATGGTGCGCGCCATCCCGATATCCAGAGTGATCCGGTGCGGATCGTGACGGAGAGTGGGCCCCCGGGGGTCCGCTCTTTTTCGTTCTGGCAGGGAACCGCGGACGGTCGCCCCGCACGGCCGCCCGACCGGGATTGGGGAATGCGGGGCGCAGGGAGCAACGGCCTCGACACATGGATCTCGAAGCGCGCGTCATCGGCGAGAGCGGGGTTGCGGCACGGGTCGCGACGATCCTGGAGCCCGTCATCGAGGACCTGGGCTATCGCCTCGTTCGCGTGAAGGTCACGGGCCTGAATGGCTGCACCGTCCAGATCATGGCCGAGCGACCGGACGGCACGATGGGTGTCGACGACTGCGAGGCCGTGAGCCGCGCCGTCTCGCCCGTGCTCGACCTCGAGGATCCCATCGATCGCGCCTATCATCTCGAAATCTCCTCGCCCGGCATTGATCGGCCGCTCGTTCGCCCATCCGATTTCCTGCGCTGGGCGGGGCACGAGGCCAAGATCGAGACGGTGCTGCCGGTCGCCGGCCGCAAGCGCTTCCGCGGCATCCTGCGCGGTGTCGAGGAGGGGGCGGTCAAGCTCGAGCGCCTCGATGCCAAGCCCGAGGAGGAGAGCCTCGTGGCCCTGCCTCTCGGCGAGCTGGCCGGTGCGCATCTCGTGCTCACCGACGCGCTGATCACCGAGGCGCTCCGACGCGGCAAGGCGGAACTCGCCGCCGCGCAGGATGTCGCCGACACCGAGGACAACGAGCCCGCCGCCGGGGCCCGGCGCGGGGGAGGGCGCGGCGCCCGAAGGCCCGCTGCCAAACGCAAGTCAGAGAAGGAGTGATCCCGATGGCCGTCAGCGCCAACAGGCTGGAGCTCTTGCAGATCGCCGACGCCGTCGCGCGCGAGAAGGTCATCGATCGCCAGATCGTGCTCGCCGCGATGGAGGACGCGATCGCCAAGGCGGCGCGCTCCCGCTACGGGGCCGAGACCGATATCCACGCCGAGATCAGCCCGCGCACGGGCGAGCTCAGGCTGTCGCGCCATCTCCTGGTGGTGGAGGAGGTCGAGAACCCGGCGACCCAGATCGATCTCGAGGACGCGCGCCGGCACAACCCGGCCGCCCAGATCGGCGACGTCATCTCGGACACGCTTCCGCCCTTCGACTTCGGGCGCATCGCGGCGCAGTCGGCCAAGCAGGTGATCGTGCAGAAGGTGCGCGAGGCAGAGCGCGACCGGCAGTACGAGGAGTTCAAGGACCGCATCGGCGAGATCGTCAACGGTGTCGTCAAGCGGGCCGAATACGGCAACGTCATCGTCGACCTCGGTCGCGGCGAGGCGATCGTGCGGCGCGACGAGCTCATCCCGCGCGAAGCCTTCCGCCCCGGCGACCGCATCCGGGCCTATGTCTACGACGTGCGTCGCGAGACGCGCGGCCCGCAGATCTTCCTCTCCCGCACGCATCCCCAGTTCATGGCCAAGCTGTTCGCCCAGGAGGTGCCGGAGATCTACGACGGCATCGTCGAGGTAAAGGCGGTCGCCCGCGATCCGGGCTCGCGCGCCAAGATCGCGGTGATCTCGCGCGACTCCTCGATCGATCCCGTCGGCGCCTGCGTCGGCATGCGCGGCTCGCGCGTGCAGGCCGTGGTCGGCGAGCTGCAGGGTGAGAAGATCGACATCATCCCCTGGTCGCCCGACGCCGCCACCTTCATCGTCAACGCCCTGCAGCCGGCGGAGGTGGTCAAGGTGGTGCTCGACGAGGAGAACGAGCGCATCGAGGTGGTGGTGCCCGACGAGCAGCTCTCGCTCGCCATCGGTCGCCGCGGTCAGAACGTGCGGCTCGCCTCGCAGCTTACGGGCTGGGACATCGACATCCTCACCGAGCAGGAGGAGTCGGAGCGCCGCCAGAAGGAATTCGTCGAGCGCACCAAGATCTTCATGGAGGCTCTGGACGTCGACGAGGTTGTCGCCCAACTTCTCGCCTCGGAGGGCTTCCGCTCCGTCGAGGAACTCGCTTTCGTCGAGCCGGGCGAGCTCTCCTCCATTGAGGGCTTCGACGAGGAGACCGCCGAGGAGATCCAGAACCGGGCGCGCGACCATTTGGCGCGCGTCGAGGCGGAGCTGGACGCCAAGCGCAGGGAACTCGGCGTCGCCGACGAGCTCAAGGAGATCGACGGCGTCACGACGGCGATGCTCGTCGCGTTCGGCGAGAACGACGTCAAGACGGTGGAGGATCTCGCCGGCTGCGCCACCGACGAGCTCACCGGCTGGACCGAGCGCAAGGGGGCCGAGGTGACGCGCGTCAAGGGCATCCTGGACGGCTTCGATCTGTCCCGGCAGGAAGCCGAGGCCATCATCATGGCCGCGCGTGTCAAGGCCGGATGGATCGAGCCGGCGGCCGTGGCGGCTGCGGAAGAGCCGGCCGACGATGCCCCGGAGGCATCGGAAGAGGCATGATCGGGCGGGCCGGGCCGTGGGGCTCCGGCGCGCGGTGGCGGGGACGGCGCTCCGGCGCGGCCCCCGCGGACGAATGGAGGAGGGCGTGCCGCGCAGGCGCGACGAAGGCTCCGAGCGGCGCTGCATCGTCTCGCGGCGGACGGGCTCGCCGGACGAGATGATCCGCTTCGTCGCCGGTCCCGACGGCGCCGTCGTGCCGGACATCCGGCGCAAGCTGCCGGGGCGCGGTGTGTGGGTGACGGCGTCGCGCGCGGCGGTCGACGAGGCCGTCAGGCGCAAGGCCTTCGGCCGTGGGCTCAAGGCGGCGGTGACGGTGTCGCCGACGCTTGCCGCGGAGGTGGAGGAGCTGCTCCGGCGCGATGCCGTGCAGGCGCTCGCTCTCGCCAACAAGGCAGGGGCGGTCGTCACCGGCTTCGGCAAGGTCGAGGACGCGGTTGCTTCGGGAGCGGCAGTCGCCCTCGTCCACGCCCGGGAGGCGGCGGAGGACGGGCGCCGCAAGCTCGCGCAGGCGGTGCGGCGGCGCGGCCGGGCGGGCGGCGACCAACCATCGGCGGAACTGCCGGTCGTCGGCGACTTCGCCGAGGCTGATTTGGATTTGGCATTGGGGCGGGCACATGTGATACATGCAGCCCTCGTCGCGGGCCCCGGCAGTGAAGGTTTTCTGACGCGCTGGCGCAGGCTGGCGCGCTACGGCGCCGACGGTCCGTCCGGAACAGGGGTTTCGGGCGGGGCGAGCAGATCCTCGGAGGAGGCGCCTTCCGGGGATCTGGGCACGGACACAGGCGAACCCGCAGGATTCGAGCGGAATGAGTGATACGAAGAACCCGAGTGACAAGACGCTGGGCGTGACGCCGTCGAAGACGCTCACGCTGAAGCGCCCCGTCGAGCAAGGCGTGGTGCGCCAGAGCTTCTCGCACGGCCGCTCCAAGGCGGTCGTCGTCGAGAAGGTGAAGCGTCGCGTCATCGGTCCCGGCGAAAAGGACCACGCACCGGCTGCGCCTGCCGCGCCGGCGACGTCGGCTCCGTCGCCACGGCCGGCGCCAAGCGCGCCGGCGGCGACGCAGTCCCGCCGCCCGGCGCCCCAGCGCCCGAGCAGCGGCGGCATGGTCCTGCGTACGCTGACCGACGAGGAGCGTGACGCCCGCCTGCACGCGCTGACCGAGGCCAAGAAGCGCGAGGAGGAGGATCGCCGCCGCGCCGAGGAAGAGGCCAGGCGCCGGGCCGAGCGCGAAGCGCGCGAGAAGGCCGAGCGCGAGGCCGCCGAGGCGCGCCAGCGCGAAGAGGAAGAGCGTCGGCGTCAGGAGGAGGAGCGCAAGCGCCGGGCCGAGGAGGAGGCCAAGCGCCGCCTCGGTGCCGAGGAAGCGCGCCCCGCGGCGTCGCGCCCGGCCGGCGAGGCGCGCCCCGGCGCAGCCGCACCGGGACGGCCCGCGGCTCCGGCCCGCGCGGGCGAAGGCGTGCCCCCGCGCCGCGCCGCCGGCGCGCCGCCCGCGCTCGCTCGCGGTCCTCTGCCCGAAGCAGACGAGATGGGGCGCGGTGCGCGCCGGCCCGGTGCCGGACCCCGATCTGGCATGGCCGCGCGCCCGGCACCGGCTCCGAAGGCCCCGAAGACGCCCGGCGACGAGCGTCGGCGCGGCCGTTTGACCGTGGCCAGCGCCACCCTGGGCGAGGAGGAGCGTACGCATTCGGCGGCCGCATTCCGCCGCCGCCTGCAGCGCATGAAGGGCAGCGTCTCGGCCGAGCCGAAGGAAAAGCTGTCGCGCGAGGTGATCATTCCGGAGACGATCACCATTCAGGAACTCGCGAACCGCATGGCGGAGCGCGGCGTCGACGTGATCCGCCTGCTCATGCGGCAGGGCGAGATGCACAAGATCACCGACGTGATCGACGCCGATACCGCCCAGCTCATCGCCGAGGAGATGGGCCACACCGTCAAGCGTGTGGCCGAGTCCGACGTCGAGGAGGGTCTGTTCGACGCGCCCGACGCGGAGGAGACGCTTCAGCCCCGGCCGCCGGTTGTGACCATCATGGGTCACGTCGACCACGGCAAGACGTCGCTGCTCGACGCCATCCGCCACGCCAACGTGGTGGCGGGGGAGGCCGGCGGCATCACCCAGCATATCGGCGCCTACCAGGTGACGTCGCCTCTCGGCGGCAAGATCACCTTCATCGACACGCCCGGCCACGCCGCCTTCACGGCCATGCGCGCCCGCGGCGCCAAGGTGACGGACATCGTCGTGCTGGTCGTGGCGGCGGACGACGGCGTCATGCCGCAGACGGTTGAGGCCATCAATCACGCCAAGGCCGCCGGTGTGCCGCTGATCGTGGCGATCAACAAGATCGACAAGCCGGATGCCAACCCGCAGCGGGTGCGGACCGAGCTGCTGCAGCACGAGGTCGTCGTCGAGTCGATGGGCGGCGAGACGCTCGAGTTCGAGGTGTCGGCGAAGGTCGGCACGAATCTCGACAAGCTGCTCGAAGGCCTGCAGCTGCAGGCCGAGGTGCTTGAGCTCAAGGCCAATCCCGATCGCTCGGCGGAGGGCACGGTCATCGAGGCCAAGCTCGACCGCGGTCGTGGTCCGGTGGCGACCGTGCTGGTGCAGCGCGGCACCCTGCGGGTCGGCGACATCGTTGTCGCGGGCGCCGAATGGGGTCGCGTGCGCGCCCTCATCGCCGACACGGGCGACCAGATCCGCGAGGCGGCGCCGTCGATGCCGGCCGAGGTGCTCGGCTTCAACGGCACGCCCGAAGCCGGCGACCGCGTGGCGGTCGTCGAGTCGGAGGCGCGCGCCCGCGAGATCACCGGCTACCGCCAGCGCCAGCGGCGCGAGCGCATGGCGGCGCGCGGCTCCGGCCAGGCCCGCTCGCTTGCGGACATGATGCGCGACCTGAAGGAGGGTGCCGGCCGCAAGGAGTTCACGCTCGTCGTCAAGGGCGACGTGCAGGGCTCCGTGGAGGCGATCGTCGGCGCGCTCGAGAAGGTCGGCAACGAGGAGGTGGCGGCTCGCGTCATCCACTCGGGTGTCGGTGGCATCACCGAGTCCGACATCACGCTCGCTGAGGCGTCGGGGGCGGCCGTCATCGGCTTCAACGTGCGCGCCAACAAGGAAGCGCGCGAGGCGGCCGAGCGCGCCGGCGTCGAGATCCGCTACTACAACATCATCTACGACCTCGTGGACGACGTGAAGCAGGCGATGTCCGGCATGCTGGCGCCCACGCTGCGGGAGCATACCCTGGGCTCGGCCGAGATCCTGGAGATCTTCTCGGTGTCCAAGGTGGGCAAGGTGGCGGGCTGCCGTGTCACGGAAGGTGTCGTGCAGCGCGGCGCGCATGTGCGCCTCATCCGCGACAACGTCGTCATCCACGAAGGCAAGCTCTCGCAGCTCAAGCGCTTCAAGGATGACGCCAAGGAGGTGGTCGCGGGTCAGGAATGCGGCATGTCCTTCGAGAGTTATCAGGACATGCGCGCCGGCGACGTCATCGAGTGCTATCGCGTCGAGGAGATCAAGCGCACGCTGTGAGGCGGCGATCGCCCGGCGCTCCACCGGCGGACGGCTGGTCCCGGTAATCCACGATCCCGGTCGCTGCCGCCTGGGCCTGCGGCGGCCGGGGTGACGATTTGAACCGAATGCGGAAACCCGGTCCGATCCCGGGAGACGAACGATGTCACGCGGACGTTTTGAAACGGGCTCCGGCCCGAGCCAGCGCATGTTGCGCGTTGGCGAACTGGTGCGCCATGCGCTCGCCGAGATTCTCGCCCGTGGCGAGGTGCTGGACGAGGTCATCGCGAACCATGTCGTCACCGTGCCGGAGGTGCGCATGAGCCCCGACCTCCGGATCGCCACCTGCTACGTCATGCCCCTCGGCGGCAAGGACGAGAAAGCCGTCGTCGCGGCGCTGGAGCGCAACAGGCGATTCCTGCGCGGGGAAATTGCCCGGCGGATCAATCTGAAATTCGCCCCCGACATCCGCTTCCGCCTCGACGAAAGCTTCGACGAGGCAGCGCACATCGACCGGCTCCTGAGGAGCGAGAAGGTGCAGCGCGACGTCGCCGCGCCGCGATCCGATGTCGATGACGAGGCCTGATCCTGATTCACGAGACGACGATGATCGCCGAAGACGACGACCTCACGCAGGACGAGAAGCAGGACGAGGCGCGCCCGCGAGCCGAGCGGCCGCGACCGAAGAAGCGCGACGTGCACGGCTGGATCGTGCTCGACAAGCCGATCGGCATGACCTCGACCCATGCGGTCGCCGTGGTGAAGCGGCTGTTCAACGCCAGGAAGGCGGGGCACGCCGGCACGCTTGACCCGCTCGCCTCCGGTCTCCTGCCCATTGCCCTCGGCGAGGCGACGAAGACGGTGCCCTTCGTCATGGACGGCCGCAAGGCCTACGCCTTCACGGTGGCCTGGGGCGCCGAAACCGACACCGACGATGCAGAGGGCCGCGTCACGGCCATCCACGACATGCGGCCCGAGCGGGTCGCCATCGAGGCGCTGCTGCCGCGGTTCACCGGCGCCATCATGCAGGTGCCGCCGCGCTTCTCGGCCATCAAGATCGCGGGCGAACGCGCCTATGATCTCGCCCGGGACGGGGAGAACATCGAGCTGGCGCCGCGCCCGGTGCACATCGACCGGCTGACGCTCGTGAGCCACACCGGCGACCGCACCCTGTTCGAGGCCGAGTGCGGCAAGGGTACCTATGTACGCGCCATCGCCCGCGACCTCGGGCGTGCGCTCGGCTGTCTCGGCCACGTGTCGGCCCTGCGGCGCACGCGCGTCGGCCCCTTCCGCCTGGACCATGCGGTCGTCGTCGAGCGGCTGCAGGAGCTCGGCAAGGCGGCGGAGCCGGAGGCCGCGCTGGCGACCGCCCTGCTGCCGGTCGCGACCGCCCTCGGCGACATTCCGGCGCTCGCCGTCAGCCGGGCCGATGCGGCGCGCCTCATGCGCGGCCAGAGCGTGCTTCTGCGCGGCCGCGATGCGCCGGTGATGGAGGGCTGGGTGTCGGTATCGACGAACGGCGCGCTCATCGCCGTGGGCGAGATCGAGCTCGGGGAACTGCACCCGCGGCGCATCTTCAACTTGCCGCGATGAGGACCGGCTCTCGGCGCGTCGGCGAGGCGGCTGGAAATCCGCCGCAATTCGTGTATAGGAGCGCGCACGAGGCGGCGTGAGGAAACGCCGCCCGCTTCGTTTCGCCGACCGCGCTGGACGACATCCCGGCCCGGCCGCCGGACGAAGGTGGCGCATCGAAGCGGGCGCCACCCGCCACGACCCCGAACAAGAAGGATCGAGACGATGTCGATCACTGCCGAGCGCAAGCAGGTGCTGCTCAAGGAATATGCCCAGAAGGCCGGCGACACGGGTTCGCCCGAGGTTCAGGTCGCCATCCTGACGGAGCGCATCGCCAACCTGACCGAGCATTTCAAGACCCACACGAAGGACAACCACTCCCGTCGCGGTCTGCTCAAGCTCGTGTCGCAGCGCCGTTCGTTGCTCGACTATCTGAAGAAGAAGGACGAGGGCCGCTACAAGACCCTCATCGAGCGTCTGGGCATCCGCCGCTGACGTTTCCTGGCCGCGGGCGGATCTGCAAGAATCGCCCGCGGCGCGTATCGGGCGGGCGCGGGATCGGCTCCGACAGTCACTGGACTTCTGTCGGGGGCGGTCCGACGAGGCGCCCGCTCCCCCGGTCGGATCACGCGACGATCCGGCCCTGCAGCGGATTTCCGCTCGGGCGGAAATCCTGAACCGGCCCGGCCTGACGACCATGGCAGGATCGCCGGATGCTTCTCCGCGCAATGCGGCGCACCTTTCGCGCCCCGGCGGAGGAGCCTCTCGCCGTCTTGCTCATGGCGTCGAGCCGCGAGGGCCTCGGCCGCTTGGCCGACACATGAGAGAAGAAACCAATGTTCGACATTCAACGCGTTGAGCTGATGTGGGGCGGCCGCAAGCTCGTGCTGGAGACGGGCAAGATCGCCCGCCAGGCCGACGGCGCCGTGCTCGCGTCCTACGGCGAGACGACCGTGCTCGCCACCGTGGTGGCCGCCAAGGAGCCGAAGCCCGGCGTCGACTTCATGCCGCTTACGGTGAACTACCAGGAAAAGGCCTATGCGGCTGGCCGCATTCCCGGCGGCTACTTCAAGCGCGAAGGCCGTCCGAGCGAGAAGGAGACGCTCGTCTCCCGCCTCATCGACCGTCCGATCCGCCCGCTCTTCGCCGAGGGCTGGCGCTGCGACACGCAGGTCATCGTCACGGTGCTGACGCATGACCTGGAGAACGATCCGGATGTCGTTGCCATGGTTGCGGCCTCCGCCGCCCTGACGCTCTCCGGCGTGCCCTTCATGGGGCCGGTCGGCGCCGCCCGCGTCGGCTACGTCAAGGGCGAATACAAGCTCAACCCGACGCTTCCCGAAATGGAAGGCTCGGATCTCGATCTTGTCGTCGCTGGCACTTCCGATGCGGTGCTCATGGTCGAGTCCGAGGCCAAGGAGCTGCCCGAGGAGGTGATGCTCGGGGCCGTCATGTTCGGCCACAAGCACTTCCAGCCGGTCATCGAGGCGATCATCCGCCTCGCCGAGAAGGCGGCGAAGGAGCCGCGCGCCCTCGAGACGCCGGACCTGTCGGAGATCGAGAAGGCCGTGCTCGAGATCGCCGAGGCCGACCTGCGCGCCGCCTACTCGATCGTCGAGAAGCAGGAGCGCTATGCCGCGGTCGATGCCGCCAAGGCCAAGGTGATGGCGGCGCTCTGCCCGGCCGAGGGCGAGGCGCGCTTCGACGTCGAGCAGGTCAAGACGGTGTTCAAGGAGGTCCAGGCCAAGATCGTGCGCTGGAACATCCTCGACACCGGCACGCGCATCGATGGCCGCGACGTCAAGACCGTACGCCCCATCGTGGCGGAGGCGGGCTTCCTGCCGCGCACGCATGGATCGGCCCTGTTCACCCGCGGCGAGACCCAGGCGCTCGTCGTCGCCACGCTCGGCACCGGCGAGGACGAGCAGTTCGTCGACGCGCTGGAGGGCACCTACAAGGAGCAGTTCCTGCTCCACTACAACTTCCCGCCCTATTCGGTGGGCGAGACGGGCCGCATCGGCTCGCCCGGCCGCCGCGAGATCGGCCACGGCAAGCTCGCCTGGCGCGCCGTGCACCCGATGCTGCCGCCGCATCACGAGTTCCCCTACACGATCCGCGTCGTGTCGGAGATCACCGAGTCGAACGGCTCCTCCTCGATGGCCACCGTCTGCGGCGCTTCGCTGTCGCTGATGGACGCGGGCGTGCCGTTGCGCCGCCCCGTCGCCGGCATCGCCATGGGCCTCATCCTCGAGGGTGAGCGCTATGCCGTGCTCTCCGACATCCTCGGCGACGAGGACCACCTCGGTGACATGGACTTCAAGGTGGCCGGCACCGAGCTTGGCGTCACCGCCCTGCAGATGGACATCAAGATCGCCGGCATCACCGAGGAGATCATGAAGGTCGCCCTGGAGCAGGCCAAGGGCGGGCGCATGCACATCCTCGGCGAGATGGGCAAGGCGCTTGCCGGCGCCCGGGCCGAGCTCGGCCAGTACGCGCCGCGCATCGAGACCATCAAGATCCCGCAGGACAAGATCCGCGAGGTCATCGGCTCGGGTGGCAAGGTCATCCGCGAGATCGTCGAGAAGACCGGCGCCAAGATCGACATTTCCGACGACGGCACGGTGAAGATCGCCTCTTCCGATGTGAAGTCGATCACCGCCGCGATCAACTGGATCAAGTCGATCGCCTCCGAGCCGGAAGTGGGCATGATCTACGAGGGCACGGTGGTGAAGACCACCGACTTCGGCGCCTTCGTCAACTTCTTCGGCGCCAAGGACGGCCTCGTGCACATCTCTCAGCTCACGCCGCAGCGCGTGCAGAAGGTGACCGACGTGGTCAAGGAGGGCCAGAAGGTCAAGGTGAAGCTCCTCGGCTTCGACGAACGCGGCAAGGTCCGCCTGTCGATGAAGGCCGTCGACCAGGAGACGGGCGAGGACCTCGAGGCCAAGCAGAAGGCCGAGAAGCAGGCCGAACCGGCGGCGGAGTGATCCTGCCGGCGCCGATCGGCCCGACAGCCATGCGAGCGCATGCAGGGGGCGGCCGCGAGGCCGCCCCTTTGCGCATCATGGGCGCGCTATGGCTGCGCCGGGGAATTGCCCTGATGAGGATTGATCGCGGGCGGCGTCCGGGCCATCGTCGCGATCCCGCGATCGATCCGAGATCCTAGCCTCATGAGCCGCATCCTTCTCGTCACCGGCGGGAGCCGGGGCATCGGCGCCGCGACCTGCCGGCTCGCGGCGGCACGGGGCTATGACGTCGCCGTGAACTATGTGACCGACCGGGCGGCAGCCGAGGCGGTCGCGGCCGAGTGCCGGGCGGCGGGGGTGCGCGCTCTCGTCGCGCAGGGTGACACGAGCCGCGAGGCGGAGGTGGGTCGCATCCTTGCGGCGGTGGACGAGGGCCTCGGCCGTCTCACCCATCTCGTCAACAACGCAGGCGTCACCGGACGCGTCGGCCGCCTGGACGAAACGGACCCGGCGGTGATCCGGCACTGCATCGACGTCAACGTCACGGGGGCGCTGCTCGTCGCCCGGGAGGCTGTGAAGCGCATGGCGCCGCGCCACGGCGGGCAGGGTGGGGCGATCGTCAATGTCTCGTCCGTTGCGGCCGACCTCGGCAGCCCCGGCGAGTACGTGTGGTACGCAGCGTCGAAGGGCGCGGTGAATGCCATGACCATCGGCCTCGCCCGCGAGCTCGCCGCCGAGAACATCCGCGTCAACGCCGTGGCGCCGGGCCTGGTCGAGACGGAGATCCACGAAAGGAGCTCGGCCGCGCCGGAACGCCTGGCGCGGCTCGCGCCGATGATTCCCATGGGCCGGGCCGGCCGGCCGGAGGAGATCGCCGAGACGATCCTCTACCTGCTCTCGGACGCGGCGTCCTACGTCACCGGTGCGGTCCTGCGCGCCTCCGGCGGGCGCTGAGGTCGATCCGTCGAAGCGCCGCCGCAGCTCCCCGGGTCAGGCTGCCCGGCGCGCCGCGCCCTTGACCACGAAGGCACTCGCGACCGTGGCGACGAGGGCGGCTGCCATGAAGGCAAAGGCGAGCTGCGGGTAGCCCCTGTCGAGTGTGAAGCCGATGACGAGGGGGGCCAGCATCGCCCCGAGATCGAGCCCCGAATAGACGAAGCCGAAGACCTTGCCGGTCGCGCCTGGCGGCGTCGCCGCCCGCACCAGCATGTCGCGCGACGGGATGGTCGTGCCTGTGAGGAAGCCCGCGGCCGCGACAGTGACGAAGAGCAGCGGGAGCGACAGGGCCGCGAAGCCGGTCGCCAGCGTCGCGACCCCGCCGCCGAGGAGGCCGCCGCCGACAATATGCTCGTGGTTGGGTGTCTTGTCGGCGATGAAACCGCCGACAAGCGACCCGAGCGCGCTGGCGGACAGATAGACGGTCGTGGCCGTGATGGCGAGCGCGTAGGTGATGCCTTGCACCTGCGGCAGGAGGCTCGGCAGGAAGTTCTGCGAGCCGCTCTGCGCCATGGAGAGCAGCGCGAAATAGACGAGGCACATCACGATGGGCAGGGCGAGGAGGAAGCGCGCCGAGCTCGCGCCTGGGCTCGCTTCCGCCTTGCGCTGGTGCGCCACCGACAGATTCGTGTGTTCGAGGGCGACGAAGGCGGCGAGCGCGAGCCCGGCGAGCCCGGCGGCGACGAGCGCCATGCGCCAGCCGAGAAGATCGCTGAGCGCCAGCATCGTCATCGGCGCCGCCGCCCAGCCGAGCGTGCCGCTGATGACGTGCACGCTGTAGGCGCGGGCGAGGCGCGTGGGCGTGACGCGCGCCGTCATGATGGCATAGTCCGCGGGATGGAAGACGCTGTTGCCGAGGCCGGCCAGCACCGCGACCGGGATGAGGGCCCAATAGTTCGGCGTGAGCCCGGCGATCAGCGTCGCCGCCCCGAACAGGGCGATACCGGTGGGCAGCACGCGCTGCGGCCCGAATCGGTCGACGAGGAAGCCGGCGACGACCTGCGCCACGCCGGAGGCGGCGAAGAACACGGTCATCACCAGGCCGAGCTGGACATAGCCGACGCCGAGGGCGTCCTTCATGACCGGGAACAGCGGCGGCAGCACGAGCTGGAAGAAATGGCTGGAGAAATGCGCCAGGCTGACGACGCCGACGATGCGCACGTCCCGCCGCGGCAGGGCGGCCGTGATCTCGCTCATGCTGCCTCCCATGGGGCTCCGGCCGTCTTGTCCTTGCGGCAGGCGGGCGATTTAAGGCGCAACGCCGCTCCGGGGCCACCCCGCTGGGCGCAACGCTGCCCGTCGACTGGAGCATCTTCGGCGCCAGGCCCGCCGCGCGGCGACCCGGCGATCCGCCCCCGGCGAGGAGAGCGCGCCCTCGGTCGCTGGCGCGAGCCCTGCGTGACAGGGATGCTGCGAAGCGATGCGGGTGGCCCCGACGTTCGACGATGCCGCCGCGCTCAGCACACGACCGCTTCGCAGCCCCGGACATTCGCGACGATGCGGCGCTTGTCGGCGAGCGGCAGGTACCCGTGATAGGCCTCGGTGAGGACGAGGTAGGTGGGGGTGGCGGTAAAGCCCAGGTTGTTGCCAAGGTTCACCGCGGCCTTCATCGCTGCTGTCACGACGTCGGAATCGGCATCCTTCAGCAGCCTGTCGCCATCCGCGCCGAGCGCCCTGGCGGCATCGTAGGCGCGCTGTCCGTTCACGGTGCCCTTCAGCGAGAAGAGCTTCTCGTGCAGGGCGAAATAGCCCTTGCCATCAGTCTGGCGGGCATAGGCGAGAGCGATGCGTGCCGCCTCGATCGACGGCGCACCGAGCACGGCGAAATTGACGAGCACATAAGCGAGGTCCGCCTCGCCTTCGATGAGCGCGCGGGCATCCTGGCACGACTTGCGGCACCACGGGCAGTTGTAGTCGAAGAACTCGTAGATCGTGACGTTGGGCGTCCGCGCCCCGAGCCTGACCCGTCCCGGCAGCTCGGAGGCTTCGTTGGCGAGCTCGCTCGGCACGCGGTTGTGCGGCGTTGTGACCTCAGTCCCCGCGGCCGCGCGGACCAGGCGAACGGCATCCGGCGCGGCACGCGCCGGAGCTGCGGGCGCCGGGACGGCGGAGGCGGGGAGAGCGAGCGTGGCAAGCCCGCCGGCGAGGAGGCGTCTGCGCGTCGTGTCGGTCATGCCGCAGCGAGTGCCCCGTGAAGGCCGAGTCGGTCAATGCCGCTCGGCCTCACAACGCGGTGAGGCCCGCGCCCCGGCCGGAGACATTCGAGGGCGGCCGCTGCCGCTACTCGGCGGCCTCGGCTGGACCGGTCGCGATCTGGGCCGCCTCCTGCGCCTTCAACACCTCGGGCCGTGGCATGGAGATGATGTTGTAGCCGGAGTCGACGTAGTGGATCTCGCCGGTGACGCCGGAGGAGAGATCCGAGAGGAGATAGAGGGCGGCGCCACCCACCTCCTCGATCGTGACCGTCCGGCGCAGCGGTGCGTGCGCCTTCTGGTAGTTGAACATGAGCCGCGCATCGGCGATGCCGGCCCCGGCGAGGGTGCGCACGGGGCCTGCCGAGATGGCGTTGACACGGATCTGGTCGGGGCCGAAGTCGCTCGCGAGGTAGCGCACGCTCGCTTCGAGCGCCGCCTTGGCCACGCCCATCACATTGTAGTTGGGCATGACGCGGTTGGCGCCGTCATAGGTGAGCGTGAGCAGCGCGCCGCCGTGCGGCATCAGTGCCGCCGCGCGCTTGGCGATCTCGGTGAATGAGAAGCAGGAGATCACCATCGTGCGCGAGAAGTTCTCGCGGCTGGTGTCGGCATAGCGGCCCTTGAGCTCGTTCTTGTCCGAGAAGCCGATGGCGTGGACGAGGAAGTCGATGCCGCCCCAGCGCGCCTTCAAGGCCTCGAACACGGCGTCGACCGACGCGATGTCCTCCACGTCGCACGGCAGGAGGAAGGATGAGCCGACGGATTCCGCGAGCGGCGCCACGCGCTTCCTGAGCGCCTCGCCCTGGTAGGTGAAGGCGAGCTCGGCCCCGTGTGCGCCCAGCGTCTTGGCGATGCCCCAGGCGATGGAATGATCGTTCGCGACGCCCATGATGACGCCGCGCTTACCGTGCATGAGCCCTGTCAAGCGGTGCCCCCGTTGTCCTGCAGCCTCGGGCGATCAGGCCTCGAGCCGCTTCATCACGATGGTGGCGTTGGTGCCGCCGAAGCCGAAGGAGTTCGAGAGCACGCAGCCGATGGCGGCATTGTCGATGCGGCTGCGCACGATCGGCATGTCGGCGAAGTCGGGATCGAGCTCCTCGATGTTGGCGCTCTCGCAGATGAAGCCGTTGTTCATCATGAGCAGCGAGTAGATCGCCTCCTGCACGCCGGTGGCACCCAGCGAATGGCCGGTGAGGGACTTCGTGGCCGAGATCGGCGGACATTTCGCGCCGAAGACCTCGCGGATCGCCTCGATCTCCTTGAGGTCGCCGACCGGGGTCGAGGTGGCGTGCGGGTTGATGTAGTCGACCGGCACCTTCACGCCTTCGAGCGCTAGGCGCATGCAGCGCACCGCGCCCTCGCCCGAGGGGGCCACCATGTCGTAGCCGTCCGAGGTCGCGCCATACCCGACGATCTCGCCGTAGATCTTGGCTCCGCGGGCCCTGGCGTGTTCGAGCTCCTCGAGCACCAGCACGCCGGCGCCGCCTGCGATGACGAAGCCGTCGCGGTTCCGGTCGTAGGCGCGCGAGGCCCGGTGCGGCGTGTCGTTGAACTTCGTCGACATGGCGCCCATGGCGTCGAAGAGGACGGAAAGCGTCCAGTCGAGCTCCTCCGAGCCGCCGGCGAAGACGACGTCCTGCTTGCCCCACTGGATCAGCTCATAGGCATTGCCGATGCAGTGGTTCGACGTCGCGCAGGCGGAGGAGATCGAGTAGTTGACGCCCTTGATCTTGAACCAGGTGGCGAGCGTCGCCGACGCGGTCGAGGACATGGCCTTCGGCACGGCGAAGGGGCCGACGCGCTTCGGCCCCTTGCCGCGGGCGATGTCGGCGGCCTCGACAACGGTGCGCGTCGACGGCCCGCCCGAGCCCATGACGATGCCCGTGCGCTCGTTCGAGACGTCGCTCTCCTCGAGGCCGGCGTCGCGGATCGCCTGCTCCATGGCGACATGGTTCCACGCCGCACCGCCGCCGAGGAAGCGCATGGCGCGCCGGTCGACGACCTCCTCCGCCTTCAGGGTCGGTGCCCCGTGTACCTGGCAGCGGAATCTGAGCTTCGCATAGTCCTCGGCGAAGACGATGCCGGGCCGCGCCTCGCGCAGGGAGGCGAGCACCTCGTTCGTGTTGTTGCCGATGGACGAGACGATGCCCATCCCCGTCACGACGACGCGTCTCATCGCTGTCGGTTCCTCATTCCTGTCGAGTGTCCGGCGACCCGCCCGGCTTCGTCTCGCCCGGCGAGCCGATCACCATCATACGATAACGATATGCTAATGCGGCCGCATGGCCGATTCGCGGCGTCTGCCGCGCCCGCACGTTCAGCCGGCCGCGGGTTGCGCCTGGAACAGGCCGACACGCAGATCCTTGGCCTCGTAGATGCGCTTGCCGTCGGCCTCGAGCCAGCCGTCGGCGATGCCGAGGACGAGCTTGGAGCGGAACACGCGCTTCAGGTCGACGCCATAGACGACCTTCTTGACGGTGGGCAGCACCTGGTCGGCGAACTTGACCTCGCCCACGCCGAGCGCCCGGCCGCGGCCGGGCGACCCCGACCAGCCGAGGAAGAAGCCGACGAGTTGCCACAGGGCGTCGAGCCCGAGGCAGCCGGGCATGACCGGATCACCCTTGAAATGGCAGGGAAAGAACCAGAGGTCGGGACGCACGTCGAGCTCGGCCCGCACATGGCCCTTGCCGTTCTCGCCGCCGTCCTCGGCGATGGCGACGATGCGGTCGAACATCAGCATCGGCGGCAGCGGCAGCTGTGCATTGCCGGCGCCGAACAGCTCGCCGCGTCCGCAAGCGAGAAGCTCTTCATAATTGTAGCTCGACTGCCGCTCCATCCCCGAGGTCTATCCCTGTCACTGCGCTGTCATGGTTCGGTGCCTATGCGGCCCTGATGATCGGGGCTGTCTAACACAAGGGTCGCCGGGCCGAAAGCCGCACAGGCGGGCATCGGCGCGGCGATTTGCCCGCTTTTGCATTGCGGTATAAGGAAGCGGCCGGCGCCGCCGGGCGGCATCGCGGGTTGCGATACCGTCCGGCAGTTCCTATGATTAGGAATGACTTGCAATAACGCGGACCGACGTGACCATGGATGAAGGGCTTGATCTGGGCCGGGGTGCCGCCGCGCGGTCCGTAGCTCCCGGGGAATTGAGCATGCTGAACGCCGTTCGGGGCGAGCGCAACGGCTGCCCGTTCCACGACCTGCGCGAACGGCTGCGGCGCGTCGGCTTGCGGCCCACCCGCCAGCGCGTGTCGCTCGGCTGGCTGCTCTTCGCCAAGGGCGATCGGCACGTGACGGCCGAGATGCTCTACGAAGAGGCGACCCGCGCCCGCGTGCCGGTGTCGCTCGCCACCGTCTACAACACGCTGCATCAGTTCACCGAGGCCGGGCTCCTGCGCGAGCTCGCGGTGGACGGGTCGAAGACCTATTTCGACACCAATGTCTCCGACCATCATCATTTCTTCGTCGAGGGTGACGAGAAGCTGATGGACATTCCGGGTCCGGGCATCGCCGTGAGCGACCTGCCGGAGGCCCCGGAAGGCATGGAGATCGCCCGCGTGGACGTCATCGTCCGCCTTCGCCGCAAGGGCTGAGTCGTCACCGTTCGTCGAACGGAAGCAGGCGGCTCGGCGGAGAACGCATGAGCCTTGACGATAGGGATGCGCACGACATCGGCGGTGCGCGTGTGAGCGCCTTTCTCGCCCGCGTCGCTGCCGAGCCGCAGCGCTACGCGCTCTTCTTCGATATCGACGGCACCCTGATCGAGATCGCGCCGACGCCCGACGCGGTCGTCGTGCCAGCCGCCCTGCCGGATCAGTTCCGTCGTCTTGCGCGCCGCTTCGGTGGCGCCGTGGCTTTCCTCAGTGGCCGCACGCTCGCCTGGATCGACCGCCGCTTCGACGCGGTCGTGACGGCCGTCGGGGCCCTGCACGGCATCGAGCGGCGCACCGCCGCAGGCACGATCGAACGTCGTGTTCCCCCGGCCGGACTCGATCTTGCCCGCCGGACCATCGACTCGGCCGTGGCGGCCTGGCCCGGGGTGCTCGTCGAAGACAAGGGCCTCGCCGTCGCGGTGCACTACCGCTCCGTCCCGGAACGCGGCGCGGTCGTGGACCGGCTGATCGCCGATCTCGCCGCCGGAAGCGACGGTGCGCTCGAGGCGCTGCCCGGCAAGGCGGTGGCGGAGCTTCGCACCGCCGGCGCGCACAAGGGCACGGCGCTCGAGGCCTTCCTCGCCGAACGCCCCTTCCTTGGTCGCCTGCCGGTCTTCTTCGGCGACGACGTGACCGATCAGGACGGCTTTGCCGCTGCCCGGATGCACGGCGGCGTGGCCATTGCGGTCGGCCGGTCGGCGCGCGAGGTCGGGGCCGATTTCGCCTTGCCCGATCCGGTGGCCGTGCGGGCCTTCGTCGCCCGGGCGGTGGCTCCGGTCCGCGAAGGGGAGACCGTATGACGGGTGAAC
Organism: Chelatococcus albus; assembly: GCF_030067675.1. Classification (GTDB taxonomy): domain Bacteria; phylum Pseudomonadota; class Alphaproteobacteria; order Rhizobiales; family Beijerinckiaceae; genus Chelatococcus_A; species Chelatococcus_A albus. The sequence continues at coordinate 103,346 of NZ_JASJEV010000006.1, forward strand.
CGGCAAATCTCGACCTCGGCGTCATCGGCAACAGCGCCGTGGCCGCGCTGGTTGACGACCGGGGACGGATCGTGTGGCTCTGCTATCCGCGGCTCGACGGGGATCCGGTGTTCCACGCGCTCATTGGCGCCGGCGCCGGCGGGGATGGTTCCTTTGCCGTGGAGCTCGATGGCTTTGCCCGGGCGGAGCGCCGCTACTGGCCGAACACGGCCATTCTCGAAACGGTGCTCGAGGCCGAGGACGGCTCGCGCGTGCGCATCGTCGACTTCGTGCCCCGGTTCAAGATGTTCGGGCGCCTGTTTCGGCCGGCGATGGTCATGCGCCAGATCGAGCCGCTCGCCGGTTCGCCACGCGTGACCGTGCGCCTGCGCCCGTCCTGGGATTATGGGGCGGAGCGGCCGCGCGTCACGCGCGGCTCGAACCACTTGCGCTTCGAGCTGGGCGACCAGACGCTGCGCCTGACGACGGATGCCTCGCCGGGCCTGATCCTCGACGAGATCTCCTTCGTGCTCGAACGGCCGCTCACCTTCGTCCTGGGGCCGGACGAGCGTCTGGCCGAGGCGCCGGCCACGGTCTATCGCAGCTTCGTGGAGCAGACCGCGGCCTACTGGCGTGAGTGGGTGCGCTATCTGGCCATTCCCTATGAATGGCAGGACGTGGTGATCCGCGCCGCGATCACCCTGAAGCTCTGCGCCTACGAGGAGACCGGCGCGATCGTCGCGGCGCTCACCACCTCGATCCCGGAATACGGGGCGACCGGCCGCACCTGGGACTACCGCTACTGCTGGCTGCGCGACTCCTTCTTCGCCGTGCGCGCCCTCAACCGCCTGGGGGCGACGCGCACGATGGAGGACTTCATCAGCTATGTGACGAACGTCGTGGCAAAGGTCGGCGACCGCGAGCTGCAGCCCCTGTTCGGGCTGCAGTTCGAGGGCCGGCTCGACGAGGCGCTCGTCGATGGGCTACCCGGCTATCGTGGTCTCGGCCCCGTGCGGCGCGGCAACGCCGCCTTTGCCCAGCGCCAGAACGACGGCTACGGCTCCGTCATCCTCGCCATCGCCCAGTGCTTCTTCGACGAGCGGCTCGACCGCCGTGGCGACATGGCCCTGTTCGAGCGGCTGGAAAGGCTCGGCGAGCGGGCGGCGGCCCTGTGGAACCAGTCCGACGCCGGTCTGTGGGAGTATCGCACGCTCTCCCATGTCCACACCCATTCGGCCACCATGTGCTGGGCGGCCTGCGACCGGCTGGCGCGCATCGCCCGGCGCGTCGGGGCCGAGGATCGGGCCCCCTACTGGCGCGAACAGGCCGAGGCCATCCGCCAGGGCATCTTCCGCGAAGCCTGGAACGAGAGACTGGGCTGCTTCGTGTCGCGCTTCGGCGGCGACGATCTCGACGCGAGCCTGCTGCTTCTGGCCGATATCGGCCTCGTGAGCGCCGACGATCCGCGCTTTCATGCTACGGTCGAGGCCGTGGCGCGGCGCCTGAAGCGGGGCAAGCACCTTTTCCGCTATGCGGCAGAGGACGATTTCGGCGTGCCGGAAACGGCCTTCACGATCTGCACGTTGTGGTACGTGGAGGCGCTCGCCAAGATCGGCCGTCAGGAGGAGGCGCGCGACCTGTTTGCCGACGTTCTCGGCCGGCGCAACAGCCTCGGCCTCCTGTCCGAGGGCATTCACGTGGAAACGGGAGAGCTCTGGGGCAACTTCCCGCAGACCTATTCGATGGTGGGCCTGATCCACGCGGCACTCTCCCTGTCGCAGCCCTGGGAGGAAGCGTTTTGAGGAGACTGGTGATCGTCTCGAACCGGGTCGCCGTGCCTTCGCGCAAGGCCGGCGCCTCGGCGGGCGGTCTCGCCGTCGCCCTCAATGACGTCCTGCGGGCGCGCGGGGGCCTCTGGTTCGGCTGGAGCGGCAGGATCGGCGCCGAGCAGGACGACGCGGTCCTGGTCGAGCGCGGCAACGTCACCTACGCGGTCTGCGACCTGTCGCACGAGGACTATGAGGAATACTACAACGGCTTCGCGAACCGGACGCTGTGGCCGCTCCTGCACTATCGGCTCGACCTGACCGAGTTCGCCCGGCGCGACCTCGCCGGATATCGGCGCGTCAATGCCTATTTCGCCGATCTCCTCCTCAGACACGTGCGGCCGGACGATGTGCTGTGGCTGCACGACTATCACCTGATCCCGCTCGCCGAAGCGCTGAGGGCGCGCGGCCTGCACAACCGCATCGGCTACTTCCAGCACATTCCCTGGCCCTCGCCCGATCTATTCCTCGCCCTGCCGAACCATGCCGAGATCGCGCGCGCCCTCTGCGCCTGCGATCTCGTCGGCTTCCAGACGGAGCGCGACGCGCACAATTTCGGCCGCTATCTCGTCGAGGAGTTCGGTGCCTCCGCCTGCGAGGGCCGGCGCATGTCGGTCGCCGGCCGCGAGCTGCGCATCGGTGTCTATCCTGTCGGCATCGACCGGCTGGGCTATGCCCGCACGGCGGCGCGGGCCGGGCGCTCGGCCTTCATCCGTGAGGTTCGCGAGAGCCTGAGCGACCGCACCATGCTCATCGGCGTCGACCGGCTCGACTATTCGAAGGGCCTGACGCAGCGCCTCGACGCCTTCGAACGCGTCCTGGCGGTGGCGCCGGAATGGCGCGGCCGGCTGACCTTCCTGCAGATCACGCCGAAGAGCCGCAGCGATATCCCCGAATATGCCGCCATGCAGCGCGCCCTGGGCGAGACGGCCGGTCGGATCAACGGCCTCTACGGCGAGGCGAACTGGACGCCGATCCGCTACGTCAACCGCTCCTATACGCGCGGGGAGCTCGCCGGGCTCTACCGGCTCGCCAAGGTCGGCGTGGTCACGCCCCTGCGCGACGGCATGAATCTCGTGGCAAAGGAATATGTCGCCGCTCAGGATCCGGAGGATCCCGGCGTGCTGGTGCTGTCGCGCTTCGCGGGCGCGGCGGCGGTGCTCGACGGGGCCCTGCTCGTCAATCCCTACGACATCGACGGGACGGCCTCGGCCATCCGGCAGGCGCTGGCGATGTCCGGCGATGAACGGCGCTGGCGCTGGAACGCCATGTGGTCGCGCCTCGCCGAAACTGACATCGGCGGCTGGGCCGGGCGCTTCCTCGGCGACCTCGACGGGTTGAACGGCGTGCCTGCTCCGAGCGACGACAGCGTCGTGCCGGGGCTTGCCTGACCGGCCTCACTCGACGCGTTCGTTGGGATAGACGCCCCAGAGCTTTTCCTGCCGCAGGTAGCCGTCCACGTCCTGCACGATGATGCGGCACCACGTGCCCGTGCACAGCTTGATATTGGCGATGACGCCCGCCTGCAGTCGCGCCACGACCTGGGCCTTGTCATCGGCACGCTCGCGCAGCTCGAAGGTCTCGCCCTTCGCCCAGGGTGCGACGAGGGCGGTGCGCCGCCCCGACAGGAGGCTGTGCAGCACCCAGCCCTCCGTCCCCTCGGCGTCGCGGATTCGCCGCCAGGTCTCGAACTCCGCGGTGATCTCCACCGGCAGGCCGGCCCGCTGGAAGACCCACGCCGTGCGATGGTCCTTCGACGGGCCTTCGCGCAGGTTGACGCGATCAGACTTCAGGCTGACGTAGCGCGGCACCGGCAGGCCGCTGACCGGGCCTACGCCGGGTGCCGTATTCTGTGCCGCGAATGCAGGGGTCGCGAGTGCGAGCCCGGCGAGGGCGAGACGCATCGCGGAACGGGCTAGGCACGGAAGCATTGTGACCCTGGTAACCTCTTCGATCGATCCCCGCGCGGCGGCTGTCGCTCGCCCGGGCTTCGACTCCTGTCTCAGTTGTGTTTCTGCCGTCCTCTGATAGAGAGGCGGAAGTGAGGCGGGCGACAGGCGGATGCCCGAAGTCATCTGTCGCCGATTGTGCTTAACGGCGCGTGAAGCGCCCAGCGTGAGCGCGGGGGGACGCTCCCTGATGAAGAAGAAGCCGCTCGTCGTCGTCACCCGCAAGCTGCCCGAGGTCGTGGAGACGCGCATGCGCGAGCTCTTCGACGCACGCCTCAATATCGATGATCGCCCGATGACCCCGACCGACCTCGTCGAGGCGGTCAGGACGGCGGACGTCCTCGTCCCGACGATCACCGACCGCATCGACGCCTCGCTCCTGGCGCAGGCCGGCGGCCATCTGAAGCTCATTGCCAATTTCGGCACCGGCGTCGACCACATCGACGTGCAGACGGCGCTCTCGCGCGGCATCACGGTCACCAACACACCTGGCGTGCTCACCCAGGACACGGCCGACATGACGATGGCCCTGATCCTCGCCGTGGCGCGCCACATCCCCGAGGGCGCGCGCATCCTGCCCGAGGGGGAATGGGCCGGCTGGTCGCCGACTTGGATGCTTGGCCGCCGCATCACCGGCAAGCGCCTCGGCATCGTCGGCATGGGGCGCATCGGCCAGGCCCTGGCGCGCCGCGCCAGGGCCTTCGGCCTCTCCATCCACTATCACAATCGGCGCCGCGTGCCGGCGGTAATCGAGGAGGAGCTGGAGGCGACCTACTGGGAATCGCTCGACCAGATGCTCGCTCGCATGGACATCGTTTCCGTCAACTGCCCGCACACGCCGGCGACCTACCATCTCCTGTCGGCGCGGCGGCTGAAGCTGATGAAGCGCGAGGCCATCATCGTCAACACCGCGCGCGGCGAGATCATCGACGAGACGGCGCTCGCCCGCATGCTCGAGGCCGGAGAGCTCGCCGGCGCGGGCCTCGACGTGTTCGAGCACGAGCCGGCGGTCAATCCGCGCCTGCTCAAGCTCGCCAAGCAGCACCGCGTGGTGCTGCTGCCGCACATGGGTTCGGCCACCATCGAGGGCCGCATCGACATGGGCGAGAAGGTCATCGTCAACATCAAGACCTTCCTCGACGGCCACAGGCCGCCGGATCGCGTGCTGCCGAGCATGTTGTGAGCGAAGGCCGGGGCGCCGGCCCAGCGAATCGCCGGCGACGGCCGGGCCTCGCCCGGTAGCGCGGTGCGTTGCGCCCATCGCCGCGAAGCGCCACCTATGACCGGTCCATCGGACGCGGGGCAGGGGGGGTGTGGTCGATCGGGGAGGGGCGCATGACCTCGGCAGTGCTCACCGGGATCGGCCGCGGGCTCGTCGGCATCCTGACGAAGCCGGTGAAGGGCTACGAGCCCGCCTATCCCCCTGATGCGCAGGCGCTTGCCCGCGTGCTGCGCCCGGCGGACGTGCTGCTTGTCGAAGGCAACACCCGGGTCTCCATCGCGATCAAATATCTCACCCAGTCAACCTGGTCGCATGCGGCGATGTTCGTCGGCGACGTCATGGGCCGGAAGACGCCGGAGGGCGAGCCGCACGTCCTCGTCGAGGCGACGATCGAGGGGGGCGTCGCCTCCGCGCCGCTCTCCAAGTACCGCGACGCGCACGTGCGCGTCTGCCGGCCGATCGCGCTCACGCCCGAGGATCGCGAGAGCGTCATCCGCTTCATGGTCGAGCGCATCGGCTACGGCTACGACGTGAAGAACGTCGTCGACCTCATGCGCTATCTCCTGCCGCAGCCGCCGGTGCCGCTGCGCTTCCGGCGGCGCCTGCTCGCCTTCGGCTCCGGCGAGCCAACGCGCACCATCTGCTCGACGCTGATCGCTCAGGCCTTCCAGAGTGTGCGCTATCCCATCCTCCCGCGCGTCAAGGACAGGGGCGACGACCGCAAGGTGAAGTCGGAATTCGCGCGCGAAGAAATCCTCCACATCCGCCACCACACGCTCTATGCGCCGCGCGATTTCGACATCTCGCCCTATTTCGCCATCGTCAAGCCGACGATCGAGACCGGGTTCGACTACAAGCGCTATCTCTGGGGCGAGGATCGGCCGGTGAGCGCCAGAGAACCGATGCGGCGCAGCGCCTGATCGCGGCGGCCGCCGGTGCGGGCAGACCGCGGCCGGTGCCCAGCGGATCACCGCCGCGCGGCCTGTGCGTGCGCTTGGCGCGGCCCCCCTTGCACGCCGCCGGCCGCAGCCCCACCTTGCGCCCGCGCGCATCACGCGCAGGAGAGGCGGACACAATCGCGATGATCATCGAAGCGGCGTTCAAGGCCTGGTGGCAGATCCTGTCGCCGCCCTTCCGGCGCATCCTGTGGCGCTCGCTCGCACTGACGCTCGCCCTCCTCGCCCTGGCTTGGCTCGGGCTCACGCGTCTCCTCGCCCTGCTGATGGAGCGCTACCAGGTCTTCGCCGACTACCCGCTCGTCGACAGCTTCGCTTTCGCCTTCGCGGGCATCGGCATGCTTGTCGCGCTCGCCTTCCTGGTGCCGCCGGTCTCGGCGCTCGTCGCAGGCTACTTCCTCGACGACGCGGCCGAGCTCGTCGAGCGCCGGCATTACGGGCAGGAGCCGCCGGGCGCACCGCTGTCGCTCGGCCGCTCGATCGTCTTCGGTCTGCGCTTCGCCGCCCTCTCCCTTCTCGTCAATGCGGTGGCGCTGACGCTGATCTTCATTCCGGGCGTCAACCTCGTCGCTTTCTTCGTCGCCAACGGCTATCTGCTCGGACGGGAATATTTCGAGCTCGCGGCCGGGCGCTTCCGGCCGATGCCGGAGGCGGCGGCGATGCGCGCCGCCCATCGCGGCGCGGTCTTCCTCGCCGGGCTCGCCATCGCGGCCGTGATCGCCGTGCCCGTGCTCAATCTGGTCACGCCGCTTTTCGGCATCGCGCTCATGGTGCACGTCCACAAGCGCCTGAGCGCCCGGGCCACAGCCGTCCCGGCACGCGCCACGGCAGAGGTCTGAAGCGTCTTTCCCGGAGCCCGGACCGCAAGGCGGCCTCAGATCGTGCGGGCCGTGTCGAACTGGCCGGCCTTGCGGAAGCGCCAGAGGTAGGAAGGCACGATCGCCTCGTCGGCATTGGGCGTGATGCCGAGGCCCTCCAGGGTCCGGCCCTCGCGAACCGCCGCCTCCGACACGACATTGTCGCGGCGCAGCAGCTTCACCTGGTCGCGCGTGATGACGAATTCGTCGGGCATCAGGCCCAGCGTCAGCTTGTCGAGGAACTCGACCACCGTCGCCTGCAGGTGCGCGGCGCCGAAGGGCAGCGGCAGGATGAGCCGCTTGCGGTGCGTCACCTTGAGCACATACTCGACGAGGCCGCGCAGGGTGCGCACCTCCGGGCCGCCGAGCTCGTAGATGCGGCCGCCTGCGACCGCGCCGTCGACGGCGCGCGCGATGGCCTCGGCCACGTCGCCGACGAAGACGGGCTGGAATTTCGTGTCTGCCCCGGCGAGGGGCAGCACCGGCATCATGCGGGCGAGCGCCGCGAAGCGGTTGTAGAACTGATCCTCGGGACCGAAGACGATCGAGGGCCGGAAGACCACGGCCTGCGGCAGGGCGGCGAAGACCGCCTTCTCGGCCTCGGCCTTGGTGCGCGCATAGGCCGAATCGGAGGCGTCATCCGCGCCGAGGGCGGAGACGTGCACGAGGCGCGCACCGGCGGCGGCGGCGGCCTGGGCGACGGCGCGCGCGCCGAAGGCCTGCACGGCCTCGAAGGTCTGGCGGCCCGTTTCCTGAAGGATGCCGACGAGATTGACGACGATGGCCGCGCCGGCGACCGCCTGTTCGACCGAGGTCTTGTAGCGGAGGTTGGCCTGCACGGCGTGGATCTGGCCGACGCGGCCGAGAGGCTGCAGATGCCCGGCAAGGTCCGGGCGACGCACCGCGACGCGGATGCGATAGCCGCGCTTGGCGAGGGCTCGCACCACGTGCCGACCGATGAAGCCCGACCCGCCGAACACGGTGACGAGCTGCGAGGAGGGCGAAAGCGCACCCGCCGACATCGACAATCTCCGCTGAAACCCCTGAGGAACTCGGGCGTTTCCTTAGTCAATCGCAACCCGGCTGTATAGGGGCGGTGGATCGGGCACGAAGACACGTTGACAGCGAGCCGTGGAGGCCCTTAAAGGAGCGCGTGCCCGACGCGGCATGCCCAGGTGGCGGAATTGGTAGACGCGCTGGTTTCAGGTACCAGTGGCGCAAGCCGTGGAGGTTCGAGTCCTCTCCTGGGCACCACCGCCCCGTCCGAGGGTGCGGTGGGGCTGCTCTTGGGTGCCGCCTCCGTGTTTCATGTGAATCAGACGAGGCCGTCGCCCTTTGCGAGCGCGTGGTGGCTGGATGCGCGCTTTGCCCGCGCCAGCGAAGCGCGCGAATCGAGAGGGCGGTGGGACGGCAGGCAGGCGGCTTGGAAGGCCCGAGTGGTCTGCCCGTTGACACGCGCAGCTGCGCGTTCCTCCTCCTCATCATCATCATCATGCGCATCGCCGCCGCCGCCCGGCCGGCGGTGCCTTGTGACGCGGCCGGGCGGGTGTTAAAGGCCGCTGACGCCCTCGGGCCCGGAACGCAAAGGCATCAACGCCTCCAGGATCAATGTCTTCGGCGACGCGTGGCGTCGCCGGGCGCCACCGTGAACGGTTCTCGATGACCATCCGTCTGCATCGCGGCGACCTGCCCGCCGGCCTCGATTTCGGTGCTTCCGTCGCCATCGACACCGAAACGCTCGGTCTCAATCCCCATCGTGACCGCCTGTGCGTCGTGCAGCTGTCGCGGGGCGACGGCACGGCGGACATCGTGCAGATCGTGAAGGGCGGCCCACGGCCGGACAACCTCGTGCGCCTGCTCGCGGACGAGCGCGTGCTGAAGATCTTCCACTTCGCCCGCTTCGATCTCGCCGTGCTCTTCCAGGCCTTCGGCGTCATGCCGGGGCCGGTCTACTGCACGAAGATCGCCTCGCGGCTGACGCGCACCTACACCGACCGGCACGGGCTCAAGGACATCCTGCGCGAGCTCCTCGGCATCGAGATCTCCAAGCAGCAGCAGTCCTCGGACTGGGGCGCCGACGAGCTGACCGACGCGCAGCTCGCCTATGCCGCCTCCGACGTCCTGCACCTGCACGCGCTCAAGAACCGGCTCGACACGCTTCTTGCCCGAGAGGGACGGGCCGAGATCGCCGCCGCCTGCTTCGATTTCCTGCCGACCCGGGCGAGGCTCGATCTCGCCGGCTGGCCGGAGGTGGATATTTTTGCGCACAGTTGACGGTGCGTTAATGTGCGTCGGGTAGAGGCCGTCACAACTTCGCCACCCCGCTGGGGCAGCGAGGACGGGTTTCGCGCCTCGGAACGATGAAACGATCGATCACGTGAGCGACAGCGCCACTCTTCCCACCGGCGGCGTCCCGCCGCGGCCGCCCGGCCGCGCCGGCGCGGAGCACGCAGCGGCCTATGCGGCGGCGCGGCGTCACAGCGCGCGCGTGCGCTTCCTCAAGCGGGCCATTCCGATCGGGGCGGTCGTCGCCATCGTCGCCGTGCTTGTCGTCGGCCTCTTCGATCCCTTCGGGCGGCTGCAGGGCGTGACGCTGGGGCCGGTCAGCCTGTCCGGCACGAAGGTGACGATGGAGCAGCCGCGGCTCAGCGGCTTCCGCAAGGATGCCCAGCCCTACGAAGTGACAGCGGTTTCCGCCTCGCAGGATGTGCGCAAGCCGACGATCGTGGAGCTGAAGGAGCTCAAGGCCCGCGTCGCGCTCGACCAGAAGGGCTTCGCCCACCTCCAGGCTGCCACCGGCGTCTACGATACGCAGAAGGAGCAGCTCGAGCTCCAGCGCAATGTTCTGGTGCGCACTGACAGCGGCTACGATGCCAGGCTCCAGTCGGCATCCGTGGATTTCAAGGCCGGCACCGTCGTCTCGAACGAGCCGGTGCGGGTCGAGATCAAGGGCGGCACGATCGAGGCCGAGAGCCTGCAGGTGAGCGACAACGGCAAGCGCATCGCTTTCATCGGGCGGGTGCGCACCGTGTTCGATCGCGGTCAGTTCGGCGCGGGGCCGGCTGTCGCGCAGCCCGCGACGACGACGCCGTGAGGCACCCGGACCACGCTTGGCCGCATGGCGGCGGCGGTTCAGTATGAGACGAGACCATGGATTGCGGGCATCCGGGAATGCACCGGTGTCCGGCAGCGCAGCGTGAGACATTGGCCATGAACCGATTGCCTACCGCCCTTCTCGCCCTGGCGCTCGCCTTGCCGGGCGGCACGGCGCTGGCGCAGCAGAAGCCTCCGCCGGCGAAGTCCTCGCCCCTCGGCGGCCTCGGCTCCAACAGCAAGGACCCGATCAAGATCGATGCCGACCGGCTGGACGTCTTCGACAAGGAGCAGAAGGCCGTGTTCGCCGGCAATGTCGTCGCCGTGCAGGGGGAGACGACGATGCGCTGCTCGACGCTCACCGTCTATTACGAGCAGAGTGCCACCAAGGGCGCGGCGGGCGCCGCCCCCGCCGCGCAGGGGCAGGACAACAGCAACATCAAGAAGCTCGACTGCAAGGGGCCGGTGACCGTCGTATCCAAGGACCAGACGGCGACGGGCAGCGATGCTGTGTACGACCGCGTCGCCGACAAGGTCATCCTCTCCGGCAAGGTCACGCTGAGCCAGGGGCAGAACGTGCAGCAGTGCGAGCGCGTCGTCTACAGCCTCGACAGCAGCGTCGCGACCTGCGAGGCCAAGCCCGGCGGGCGCGTGCAGGGTGTCTTCGTGCCCGGCAGCACGCCCGATCAGGCGGCTGGCGCGCCGAAGCCGAAGGCCAAGGCCAACTGACATCGTCCCTTGGCGTCGGGGCCGGCGCGACGCAACCACGCGGTCTATTGCGGTCGCGGCGTCGCTCGCCTACCTACGGCCGAACCATCCGATCCGTCGAGCCAGCTCGTGAAACTGCCCTTCAGCCGCTCCCGCGCCGACAAACATGCCGAGACTGCCGCCCGATGGGCGGATGAGGTGGGCGGCGGGGCGCTCGCCGTCGACCACGTCGGGCGGACGTCACAGGCCGATCCGCAGTTTCGCACCGATATCGGCGGCCCGGGCACGCTCGCCGTGCACGGCCTCAAGAAGAGCTATCGCGGGCGCACCGTGGTGCAGGACGCGGCGCTGCACGTGCGCAACGGCGAGGCCGTGGGTCTCCTCGGGCCGAACGGGGCGGGCAAGACGACGATCTTCTACATGATCACCGGGCTCGTCGCCGCCGACGCCGGCACGATCAGCCTCGACGGCCACGACATCACGCACCTGCCGATGTACCGGCGCGCCCGCCTCGGCATCGGCTACCTGCCGCAGGAGGCCTCGATCTTCCGTGGCCTCAGCGTCGAGGACAACATCCGCGCCGTGCTCGAGGTGGTGCAGCCGGACCGCAAGAAGCGCCAGGAGGAGCTTGATGCGCTCCTCAACGAGTTCACCATCGCACGGCTGCGCAAGTCGCCCTCCATCGCACTCTCGGGCGGCGAGCGCCGCCGCTGCGAGATCGCCCGCGCGCTCGCCGGCAAGCCGTCCTTCATGCTGCTCGACGAGCCCTTCGCCGGCATCGATCCGATCGCGGTGGGCGATATCCAGAATCTCGTGCGGCATCTGACGGGCCGCGGTATCGGCGTGCTGATCACCGACCACAACGTGCGCGAGACGCTCGGGCTCATCGACCGGGCCTACATCATCCACTCCGGCCGCGTGCTGATGGAGGGCACGCCCGAGGAGATCATCGCCAACGAGGACGTGCGCCGCCTCTATCTCGGCGAGGATTTCCACCTCTGATCCGGGCGGGCGTCGAGCCGCGCCGCATCACGCCGGCTTTGACGGCGGATCGCCGACCGGCTAGAGAGTCGACCCGAGGGAATAGCAAGAAGCGTGCCGCGAGGCGACGCTTCGGCAATCGGGGGTCCGCGGACGGCGATGGCGCTCTCGCATCGTCTCGAACTGCGCCAGGGGCAGTCCCTGGTGATGACGCCGCAGCTCCTGCAGGCGATCAAGCTGCTGCAGTTCTCGCACGTCGAGCTCGTCGCCTATGTCGAGGCCGAGCTCGAGCGCAATCCCCTCCTGGAGCGCGCCGAGGCTGAAGGGGAGGCGCCCGCCACCGATGCAGCCGGCGAGGCGGAGGCGTTCGATCCCGCCACAGGGCCGGATGCCGGCGACGAGCGGACCTGGTTTTCGCAGGAGCTCGAAACCTCGCGCGACGCCATCGAATCGGGGCTCGGCACCGCCCTCGACAACGTCTTCCAGGACGAGGCGCCGCACCGCACGGAGGCGGCGAGGCCGGCGGAGGACCTGCTCCCCGTCTCGTCCTCCCTGTGGAGCGGTGCGACGGCGGGCAGTTTTGATGACGAAGGACCCGGCTTCGAGGCGACGCTCGCCGCCGATGTCGGCCTGCACGACCATCTGCTCGCCCAGCTCGACATCGCCACCGCCGATCCGGTGGACCGCCTCATCGGTCGCCATCTCGTCGACGCGGTGGACGAGGCTGGCTATCTCGCCGAGGAGGTGGCGGCCATCGCCGAGCGGCTCGGCACGCCGCAGACGCGCGTCGAGGCCGTGCTCGCCCTCGTCCAGACCTTCGAGCCGAGCGGGGTGGGCGCGCGCGATCTCGCCGAATGCCTCGCCATCCAGCTCAAGGAGCGGGATCGCTTCGATCCCGCCATGCAGGCGCTCGTCGCCAATCTGCCGCTTGTCGCCAGGCGCGACTATGCCGCCTTGAAGCGCCTGTGCGGCGTCGACGACGAGGATCTCGCCGACATGCTCGCCGAGCTCAGGCGGCTCGATCCCAAGCCCGGCCGCGCCTTCGGCGGCACGCCGCCGCAGCCGCTGGTGCCCGATGTCTATGTGCGCGCTGCCCCCGATGGCAGCTGGCTCGTCGAACTCAACAACGAGACGCTGCCGCGCGTCCTCCTCAATCACGCCTACTATGCCCGCGTCGCCCGCGACGCCCGGCGCGACACCGACAAGACCTTCCTCGCCGACTGTCTGCAGAACGCCAACTGGCTGACGCGCAGCCTGGAGCAGCGCGCCAAGACCATCCTCAAGGTGGCCAGCGAGATCGTCCGCCAGCAGGACGCCTTCTTCGCCCAGGGCGTCGAATACCTGCGGCCCCTCAATCTCAAGACCATCGCCGACGCCATCGGCATGCACGAATCGACCGTGTCGCGCGTGACCTCGAACAAGTCGATCGGCACGGCCCGCGGCGTCTTCGAGATGAAATATTTCTTCTCGGCCGCGATCGCCGGTGTGACCGGCGCCGAGGCCCACTCAGCCGAGGCGGTGCGCCATCGCATCAAGCAGATGATCGACGCCGAGCCGGTGAACGACGTGCTCTCGGACGATGCGATCGTGCAGAAGCTCAGGGACCTCGGCATCGACATCGCTCGCAGGACGGTCGCCAAGTATCGGGAATCGCTGAGGATTCCCTCGTCGGTGGAGCGCCGGCGCGAGAAGCAGGCGGCCGCCGTCCGCAGCCCTGCGCGTGACGTCGGGTAACCCCTCCCGCGTTGACTTGGGCCAAGGCTCTTCTTACGAATCTAGGCAGAAGAACCTGCTGAACCGGCCCCTCGCACGGCGCCAATCCACGGCCGCCCAGGGAAGGGAGAAAACAATGACACTGCGGGTTTCGGGGAAGAATCTGGACATCGGTGAGGCTCTGCGGGGCCAGGTGGAGGAGCGTGTCGCGAGCGCGATCGCGAAATATTTCGAGGGGGGATACTCCGGCCACGTGACGGTCGCGCGCGAAGGCACCGGCTTCCGCACGGACTGCGTGCTGCATCTCGCCTCGGGCATCACCCTCGAAGCCTCCGGCATGGCCCACGATGCCCATGTCAGTTTCGACCAGACGGCCGATCGCATCGAGAAGCGGCTGCGCCGCTACAAGCGGCGGCTGAGAGACCGCAGTGCCGCCAACGGGGCCGCCACGGCCACCCGGCTTCTGGCCGCCCAGGGCATGCCCGCCTATGTGCTCGAAGCTCCCGGCGAGGAGGAGGAGTTCGACGAGGGCTACCACCCCGCTGTCGTGGCCGAGACGACCAAGCCCTTGCACGTCCTGTCCGTCAGCGACGCCGTCGTCGAGCTCGACCTGACCGGCAAGCCGGTGGTGGTTTTCCGACACGCTGGCAGTGGACGCGTCAACGTCGTATATCGTCGCCTCGACGGGACCATCGGCTGGGTCGACCCTCCGGCCGCTGCTCCCACGGACCAAGCCTGACCCAAGCGTCGGCCTCGCCGGATCCTTCGCCCGGCGCCCCGCCCGGGAGCGGCTGCACGCAACCTGTTTCGAGACGATGCCCCTAACCGATCTCCTCACGCCCGACGCTGTCCTGCCGGCGCTGAAAGTGAACGGCAAGAAGCAGGCCCTCCAGGAGCTGGCGGCCCACGCCGCGCGCCTGACAGGGCTCGACGAGCGCGACATCTTCGAGACGCTCCTGCAACGCGAGCGCCTCGGTTCGACGGGAATCGGCGAAGGCATCGCCATTCCCCACGGCAAGCCGGCGCGCATCGACCGCCTGTTCGGCCTGATGGCGCGTCTCGAGCGCCCCATCGACTTCGAGGCGCTGGACGGTCAGCCGGTCGACATCATCTTCCTGCTGCTCGCGCCCGAAACGGCGGGAGCCGATCATCTGAAGGCCCTCGCCCGCGTCGCCCGCATCCTGCGGGAGCCCGGGGTGCTGGAGAAAGTGCGCGCCACGCGCGACGCCTCCGCGCTCTATGCGGTGCTCACCCAGAGCTCGGCCTCCACCGCAGCGGCGTAGCCGCAACGCCCGGATCCGGACTCAGGGTCGCCACAGGCGCGCCTGCCAGTCGAGAAGATAGAGGTCAGGCCGCTCGGCGATGGCGGCGAGGCCGTGCAGCACGGCATCCGGTGTCGTCACGAGGCGCAGCGGGATCGCGCGGACGAAGGCGGCGACGGGTGCCTTGGCGGCGAAGGCCGCGCGGAAGGCGGCGGCGTCGATGAGCGGTGCGAGCCGCGGCAGAATGCCGCCGGAGAGATGCACGCCGCCGGCCGCGCCGAAGGCGAGCGCCATGTCGCCCGCGAAGGTCGCCAGGAGGTGCAGAAAGGCCGCCACCGTCTCGCGGCAGTCGGGCGAATGGCCGGCGAGCGCCGCCTCGGTAATGGTCGGGCCGTCGGTCTCCACGGGGCGCCGGCCCGCCACGGCGAGGCGCGCCCGATGCAGGCGGGCGAGGCCTGGACCGGACAAGAGCGTCTCTGCCGTCACACGACCGTCGATGCGCTCGATATGGGGCCAGTAGGCCTCTTCCTCGGCATTCGCGGGGCCGATGCCGACATGGCCGCCCTCGCTTGGCAGGGGCAGGAAGCGTCCGTCCACGTCCGCCAGGGCGCCGACGCCCAGGCCCGTGCCGGGGCCGAGCACGACACGCGTTCCCCGCCGCGGCGCCAGATCGGGCGTCAGGTCGAGGAAACCATCGGCCGGCAGGGCCGGCAGGGCGAGAGCCTGGGCCTCGAAATCGTTGAGGAGGAGCCCCTGCGCGAGCCCGAGCCCCCGGGCGATCTCCAGCCCGTCGAGCGTCCAGCCGGCGTTGGTGAGGACGATGCGCCGGCCGTCCAGGACCGGCCCCGCTCCGCAGAGCAGCATGGACCGGGGGGCGGCTTCCCGCACGGCAGCCAGACTGGCGGCGAGGGCAACCTCGAGCCCGGCGTGGTCGTGCGTCGCCTGCGTCGGCAGCCGCGTGAGCCCGGCGCCCGGCGCCGGCAGGAGTGCGAAGCGGGCGTTGGTGCCGCCGATGTCGCCGACGAGCACGGGATGGGGGAACAGGCCCCGTTCGACGCGAACCATGAATGCCTTGTCCCGCGAGCCTCGCCCTGCGGTCAAGACCCTGAAGGCACAGGAGGTCCGGACCGACTTGGAATGATGCGAAAGAACCCGTAAAACGCCCGCCGGTCGTCCCGCGCCATGGGTGTCGCCGCCTCCATCGGGATCGTCCCGCGCAATCCTGCCAAGGAATGGCCATGTCTGCAGCCGAAGCCGCCTACACCCCGCTCTTCCCCCTCGGTCCCGACACGACGCCCTATCGCAAGCTGACCGCCGATGGCGTGCGCGTCGAACGCTTCGGCGGGCGCGAGATCCTCGTCGTCGAGCGCGAAGCGCTGCGCCTCCTCGCCGAACAGGCGATGATCGACATCAACCACCTCCTGCGCCCGGGCCATCTCAGGCAGCTCGCCGCGATCCTCGACGATCCGGAGGCGACGTCGAACGACAAGTTCGTCGCCTACGACCTCCTCAAGAACGCCAATATCGCCGCGGGCGGCGTGCTGCCCATGTGCCAGGACACGGGCACCGCCATCGTCATGGGCAAGAAGGGCCGGCTGGTCTGGACGGACGGCGACGACGAGGCGGCGCTCGCCGAGGGCATCCGCGACGCCTATCTCAAGAAGAACCTGCGCTATTCCCAGCTCGCGCCCCTCTCCATGTTCGAGGAGAAGAACACGCGCAACAACCTGCCGGCGCAGATCGAGCTCTATGCCGAGGGCGAGGACGCCTACAAGTTCCTCTTCATCGCCAAGGGCGGCGGCTCGGCCAACAAGACCTTCCTCTATCAGGGCACGCCCTCGCTCCTGACCAAGGACCGGCTGATGGCCTTCCTCAAGGAGAAGATCCTGACCCTCGGCACGGCAGCCTGCCCGCCCTATCATCTCGCCGTCGTCATCGGCGGCACCAGCGCCGAGCTCAACCTGAAGACGGTGAAGCTCGCCTCGACCCGCTACCTCGACGACCTGCCGACAGAGGGCTCCGAGGCCGGCCACGCCTTCCGTGACCTCGCGATGGAGGCCGAGATCCACAAGCTCACGCAGAGCCTAGGCGTCGGCGCCCAGTTCGGCGGCAAGTACTTCTGCCACGACGTGCGCGTCATCCGCCTGCCGCGCCACGGGGCGTCGCTGCCCATCGGTCTCGGCGTCTCCTGCTCGGCGGACCGGCAGGCCAAGGCCAAGATCACGCGCGACGGCATCTATCTCGAGGAGCTCGAGACCAATCCGGCGCGGTACCTGCCGGAGGTGGACGAGGCCGCGCTCGGCGGCGAGGTGGTGGAGATCGACCTGACGCGGCCGATGCCGGAGATCCTGGCGACGCTGAGCAGGTATCCCGTGCGCACGCGCCTCTCCCTCACCGGTCCGATGATCGTGGCGCGCGACCTCGCCCACGCCAAGCTGCGCGAGCGGCTGGAGCGCGGCGAGCCGCTGCCCGACTACATCAAGAACCACCCCGTCTACTACGCCGGCCCGGCCAAGACGCCGGAGGGCTACGCCTCGGGATCCTTCGGCCCGACGACGGCCGGGCGCATGGACGCCTTTGTCGACCAGTTCCAGGCCGCCGGCGGCTCCATGGTCATGCTCGCCAAGGGCAATCGTTCGGATGCCGTGCGCCAGGCCTGCCAGAAGCACGGCGGCTTCTATCTCGGCTCCATCGGCGGGCCGGCGGCACGCCTCGCGCAGGACTGCATCCGAAAGGTCGAGGTCGTGGAATATCCCGAGCTCGGCATGGAGGCCGTGTGGCGCATCGAGGTCGAGGACTTCCCCGCCTTCATCGTCACCGACGACAAGGGCAACGACTTCTTCAAGGCGCTCAACCTCGGCTGAGCCGCCCGCTCCATGGCGAAGACAAGGAAGGCGCTGCGGCCGGGCCGCAGCGCCTTCTTGCTTACCCCATCGCCGGACCCGATCCGGCACGCCGGATCACTCTTGCCGGTCTCACTTGCCCGTCTTGACCTTGGTCCACAGGCGCGTGATGGCGCGCTGGGCCTTGTCGTCGTAGGCCGTGTTCGTGAAGAGGCGCTTGAAGGTGGCCTCGTCCGGATAGACACCGGCGTTGTTGCGCACCTCGGGCTTCACCAGGTCCTTCGCCGGCAGCACGCCGTTGGCATAGGAGACGAAGTTGGAGTTCGCCGCGGCCACCTCCGGCTTCAGCATGTAGTCGATGAAGGCGTGCGCCTCGCCCACGTTCTTGGCGTCAGCCGGGATCGCCATGGAGTCGAACCACATGAGCGCGCCTTCCTTCGGGATGATGTAGGCGACCTCGACATTGTTCTTGGCCTCCTCGGCGCGCTTCTTGGCCTGCAGGATGTCGCCCGAATAGCCGACCGCCACGCAGATGTCGCCGTTGGCGAGCGCGTTGATATATTCGGAGGAGTGGAACTTCTTGATGTTCTTGCGCGTCTTGGCGAGCGCGTCGGCCACCTTCTGGAAGTCCTTCGGATCCTTCGAGTCCGGGTTGAGGCCGAGATAGTTGAGGATGCCGGGGAAGAGGTCCTCCGGCGAATCGAGCATGTAGATGCCGCAGTCCTTCAGCTTGGCGGCGATCTCCGGCTTCATCACGATGTCCCAGGTGTTGAAGGGCGTGTCGCCCAGCCGCTCCTTCACCTTCTTGACGTTGATGCCGATGCCCGTGGTGCCCCACATGTAGTTGACGGCATATTGGTTGCCCGGATCGAAGACCTGCAGGCGCTGGGCGATGTCCGGCCAGATGTTCTTGGCGTTCGTGAGCTTCGCCTTGTCGATCTTCTGGAAGACGCCGGCCTTGATCTGGCGCTGCAGGAAGGGGCCGGAGGGCACCACGATGTCGTAGCCGGACTTGCCGGCGAGCAGCTTCGTCTCGACGATCTCGTTGTTGTCGTAGGTGTCGTAGACGACCCTGATGCCCGTCTCCTTGGTGAAGTCCTCGAGCACCTTGGGGTCGATATAGTCAGACCAGTTGTAGACGTTGACGGTCTTCTCCTGCGCGGCGGCGGCGCTGGCGAGCACGAGACCGAAGGCGAGCGAGGCGAAGGAGCGGAGAAGGTCGGCGCGGATCATTTCCGGGCTGTCTCCCTGTCAGGCGACGGACGTTGCAGGAGCGCCGAAGCGGCGCAGGGGCAGGCTATGCGCTCGGCGTCCCGGAAACAACAGAGCACAGGGGCTCGCGGTGCCACCTGCGGGGTTCTCGCTCCTGACAGGACGGGATGGCCGGGCGACTATTGTCGGGAGGCGGGGGAAGCTCGCAGCCCCTTCAAGGAGGACGCCATGAAACCCGATCATCGCGTGGCCGGCGCGCGCATGCGCCTCTACTCCGGTCCCCTGAGCATGTTCGGCGCCAAGGTCGAGATCGCGGCCCTCGAGAAGGGCCTCGACGTCGAGGTCGTCATGGTTCCCTTCGACATGACGAACCTCTACGAGCCCAAGCATCCCGAGGTCCTGCGCATCAATCCCAAGCGCCAGGTCCCCGTGCTGGTGCACGGCGACCTCGAGATCTTCGATTCGACGCAGATCGTCGAGTATTTCGAGGATCTCCAGCCGGAGCCCGCCCTGTGGCCCGCGGCGCCGGCGGAACGGGCGCGGGCACGGCTGCTCGAACTGAAGTCCGACGAGGTCTTCTTTCCACCCGTCATCCGCCTGATGGGCCTTCAGGAGACGCCGGACGATCCTGCCGCCGTCGCGGCGCGGGCGGCGGTCGCCGCCTGTTACAAGGAGATGGAGGCGATGCTCGCCGGGCGCGACCATGTCGCCGGCAGCTACTCCCATGCCGACATCGCCTTCTACATGGCGCAGCTCTTTGCCGCCCGCATGGGCGCGCCCATGACGGCCGCAACGCCCGGGCTCCTCGCCTGGCGGGAGCGCGTCACGGCGCGCCCTGCCGTCCGCGCCGTGGTCGGGCGCATGGCGGCATTCCTCGCATCGGTGGGGCGGCCGCTGCCGGAGTTCATGGCAGACCTCCTGCCGGCCGGCGCCGCCGCCTGAACGGCGCCTCCGCCTCAGCCGGCGCGCCCGGCAACGGCTTCGAGCCGCTCCAGCGCGCGATCCAGCGTTGCGTCGGTCTTGGCGAAGCAGAAGCGCACGACGGTCTTCACGGCGCCCTCGGCGTAGAAGGCCGAGACGGGAATGGCTGCGACACCATGCCGTTCGACGAGGCGCCGGCAGAAGGCGACGTCGTCCGTCTCGCCGAGGGGGGCGATGTCGACGTTGAGGAAATAGGTGCCCTCGCTCGGCAGGACGGTGAAGCCGAGCCGCCTGAGGCCGTCGGCGAAGCGGTCGCGGCTGCGCTCGAAGCCCGCCCGCATGGTGCGGAAATAGGCCTCCTCCTTGCCGAGGCCGTAGGCGACCGCCGCCTGCAGGTTGGGCGGCGTCGTGAAGGTGAGGAACTGGTGCGCCTTGGCGAGCACCTTGAGGATCGCCGGCGCGGCGCAGACGAAGCCCACCTTCCACCCCGTGAGCGAGAAGATCTTGCCCGCCGAGCCGATCTTGACCGTGCGCTCGCGCATGCCCGGCAGGCCGATGAGCGGGACATGCGCGCGATCGTCGAAGACGACGTGCTCCCACACCTCGTCGCACAGGGCGATGGCGTCGTGGGCGATGCAGAAGCGCGCGAGGAGCTCGAGGTCCTCGCGCGGATAGACCACGGCGGACGGGTTGAGCGGATTGTTGAAGAGCACGACCTTCGTCTTCGGCGAGAAGGCGTGGACGAGCGCCTCCTCGCTCAGCCGCCAGTGCGGGGGCTGCAGCGTGACGAAGCGTGGCACCCCGCCAGCCCGGCGGACGAGCGGCAGATAGGCGTCGTACATCGGCTCGAAGAGCACGACCTCGTCGCCCGGCTCGATGAGGGCGAAGAGCGCGCCGGCGATCGCTTCCGTGGCGCCGGAGGTGATCATCACCTCCCCCTCGGCGTCGAGGGTAAGGCCCTGGTGCGCCCGG
This sequence comes from Chelatococcus albus, assembly GCF_030067675.1. GTDB lineage: Bacteria > Pseudomonadota > Alphaproteobacteria > Rhizobiales > Beijerinckiaceae > Chelatococcus_A > Chelatococcus_A albus. The sequence goes on from NZ_JASJEV010000006.1 coordinate 123,840, forward strand.
TAGTGATCGGCCACGGCGCGGCGCAGCTCGGGCAGGCCGAGCATGGGCGGATACTGGTTCCAGCCGTGGACGACGGCCTCCGCCGCCCTGGCGCGCACGTCCGCGGGGCCCGGATCATCGGGGAAGCCCTGCCCGAGATTGACCGCGCCGGTCTCGCGCGCGAGCCGCGACATCACCTCGAAGACGGTGGTCGGCAGGCCGGCGAGGATGGAATTCATGACGCGTGCTCCACTTGGCTCTGGCGACGCGCTTTAGCACGTGGGCGCACCCGGTTAGAAGCCGTGTGTGCCAGCGCACATCGCGCGCGGGCGTTTCATGCCGCAGCGCACGATATCGAGTGATGAAAATTGACATTCATCACTCATCAGCTAACGTCCCGGCAGACCGGCCCGGTGGCGCGGTCGGCGGGCGGGTCGCTCTCGGTGCCCCCCAACACCCCTCGCCGACCCCGCCGGGCTGGTTCCCTCTCGGGAGCTTCTCCATGGGCGCCGCCGTCTCCGCCGCGATCACCCCCCGTCTGGTTTCCGGCCTTCGCACCATCGCCGCCGCGGCGCTTCTGCCGCTCGTCCTCGCCGCCTGCAACGATTCCGTCGCCGAGGTGAAACCGAGGAACGAGCGGCCCGTGCTCGTCGCCGCCGTGCGCTACGAGGCGCTGACGCCCGAGCGCAGCTTCGTTGCCACCATCCGCCCGCGCATCGAGAGCGATCTCGGCTTTCGCGTCGCCGGCAAGGTGGCGCGCCGCCTCGTCCAGGTGGGCGACAGGGTGGAGGCAGGCCAGGCGCTCGCCGTGCTGGACGAGACGGATCTGCGCCTGCAGGCCGAGCAGGCGGAGGCGGAGCGGCGCGCCGCGACCACGGTACTTGCCCAGGCCACCGCCGACGAGCGGCGCGGCGAGGAGCTGCGCCGCCGCGGCTGGTCGACGGACGCCGCCTACGACCGGCAGAAGTCCGCGGCCGAGGAGGCGCGCGGTCGCCTCGCCCGGGCCGAGAAGGCCGCGGAGCTCACCCGCAACAACCTCTCCTACGCCACGCTCGCGGCCGATGCCGCCGGTATCGTCACGGCGACGATGATCGAACCGGGCCAGGTCGTCGGGGCCGGCCAGGCGGCGGTCCGCGTCGCCCGCTTAGGCGAGAAGGAGGCGGTGGTCGCCGTGCCGGAGGCGCTCGTGGAGCGCGCCCGCTCCGGTGCGGCCTCCGTCACCCTGTGGTCGAAGCCCGACAAGCGCTACGCCGCCACCTTGCGCGAGCTTGCGCCGGCGGCCGATCCGGCGACGCGCACCTACCAGGCGCGCTTCTCGATCCCGCAGGCAGACGAGGCGGTTTCGCTCGGCATGACGGCGACCCTGGTGCTCGCCGGCAGCGGCGAGGAGCGGGCGGCGCGCCTGCCCCTCTCGGCCCTGTTCAACCAGGGGGCCGGTCCGGCGCTCTGGGTGGTGGACGAGAAGACCGGCGCGCTCGCGCTGAAGCCCGTGACGGTGCGCGCCTATGAGGCGCGTGATGTGCTCGTCGCGGGCGGCGTCGCCGAGGGCGATCTCGTCGTCACGCTCGGCGTGCAGAAGCTCGATCCGGCCGACAAGGTGCGGATCGTCCAGGCCATGGCCTTCTGAGGCGATGGCGGTGCCGCGGTCGGGGCTCCCGCCGCGAGCGGCATTCGAAGCAAGGATGGTCGGGGCGATGCGCCGGTTCAACCTGTCGCACTGGGCGGTGACGCACCCCGCCCTGGTTCTCTTCTTCATCATCGCGCTCGCCGTCGGCGGCATCTTCTCCTACCTGCGCCTCGGCCGCGCCGAGGATCCCTCCTTCACCATCAAGGTCGCTGTCGTCACCGCCATCTGGCCGGGCGCGACGGCAAAGGAGATGCAGGACCAGGTCGCCGACCGCATCGAGAAGAAGCTGCAGGAGCTGCCCTTCTTCGACAAGGTGCAGACCTATACGAAGCCCTCCTTCACGGCGATGCAGGTGTCGTTCCGCGACTACACTCCGCCCAAGGAGGTGCCCGAGCTCTTCTACCAGCTGCGCAAGAAGCTCACCGACCTGAAGCCCGAGCTGCCGCGCGAGCTCCTCGGGCCCAACGTCAATGACGAATATGGCGACGTCGATTCCCTCCTCTACATGCTCACCGGCGACGGGGCCGACTACGCCCAGCTGAAGCGCGTCGCCGAGGCCATGCGCCAGCGCCTGCTCAAGGTGCCGAACGTCACCAAGGTCAATCTCTACGGCGTGCAGGACGAGCGCATCTGGGTGGAGTTCAGCCACGCCAAGCTCGCGACCCTGGGTATCTCGCCGCAGGCGATCTTCGATTCGCTCGCGAGGCAGAACAGCGTCAATCCGGCGGGCGTGGTGGAGACCGGGGCCCAGCGCGTCTCCCTGCGCGTCACCGGCGCCCTCGACGGCGCCAGGGCGGTGGCCGAGACGCCGGTGGAGGCGAACGGCCGCGTCTTCCGTCTGGGCGACATCGCCACCGTGACGCGCGGCTTCGAGGACCCCTCGGACTATATGGTGCGCCAGCGCGGCAAACCGGCGCTGGGCGTCGGCGTCGTCATGGCCAAGGGCGCCAACATCCTCAAGCTCGGCGAGGACCTGAAGGCGGCGGTGGCCGAATTCACCGCCGCCCTGCCGCAGGGCATCGACGTCGAGCAGATCGCCGACCAGCCGCTCGTCGTCGACCACGCCGTCGGCGAGTTCGTGCGCTCCTTCGGCGAGGCGCTCGCCATCGTGCTCTTCGTCTCCTTCCTGTCGCTCGGCTGGCGCACGGGCATCGTCGTGGCGCTCTCCGTGCCGCTCGTGCTCGCCATGGTCTTCATGGTGATGCTGGCCATGGGGCTCGACCTGCACCGCATCACGCTCGGCGCCCTCATCATCGCCCTCGGCCTCCTGGTCGACGACGCCATCATCGCCGTCGAGATGATGGTGGTGAAGATGGAGCAGGGCTGGGACCGGGTGAGGGCGGCCTCCTACGCCTGGACGTCCACCGCCTTCCCCATGCTCACCGGCACGCTCGTGACCGCGGCGGGCTTCCTGCCCATCGGCTTCGCCAATTCCGGCGTCGGCGAATATGCGGGCGGCATCTTCTGGGTGGTGGCGCTCGCCCTCCTCGCCTCCTGGGTGGTCGCGGTGATCTTCACGCCCTATCTCGGCATGAAGCTCCTGCCGAACTTCGCCGACAGGCACGGCCACAGCGTCCACGCCGACCCGAACGCCATCTACCACACGCGTCTGTACGAGGCGCTGCGCCGCGTCATCGTCTGGTGCGTGCGCTGGCGCGGGCTGACCGTGATCGCCACGGTGCTCGTCTTCGTCGCCTCGGTCGTCGCCTTCGGCCGCGTGCAGCAGCAGTTCTTCCCGCTGTCCGAGCGGCCGGAGCTGTTCTTCCAGATGCGCCTGCCCGAGGGGACGGCCATCGGCGTCACGACCGAGACGGCGAAGACGGCGGAGAAGCTCCTGGGCGACGACCCGGACATCGCCACCTACACGAGCTACATTGGCCAGGGCTCGCCGCGTTTCTGGCTCGGCCTCAACCCCCAGCTCCCCAACGAGGCCTTCGCCGAGATCGTCATCGTGGCGAAGGACGTGGAGGCGCGCGAGCGCATCAAGGCGCGCATCGAGAAGGCGGTGGCGAACGGCGCCCTGGCCGAGGCACGCGTGCGCGTCGACCGCTTCAACTTCGGCCCGCCGGTGGGCTTCCCTGTGCAATTCCGGGTCGTCGGCCCCGATCCCAACACCGTGCGCGACATCGCCTTCAAGGTGCGCGACGTCATGCGCGCGAACCGCAACACCGTCGATCCGCATCTCGACTGGAACGAGCAGACGCCCTCCGTCCAGCTCGTCGTTGACCAGGAGCGCGCGCGCTCTCTCGGCCTCAACGTGCAGGACGTGGCGCAGGCGCTGCAGACGCTCATCTCCGGCGCGCCGGTGACGACGGTGCGCGACGGCACGGAGAAGGTCGAGGTCGTCGCCCGCGCGGTCGCCGTCGAGCGGCTCGACCTCGGGCGCATCGGCGACCTCACCGTCACGAGCCGCAACGGCGTCGCCGTGCCCCTGTCGCAGGTGGCGAAGATCGAATACGGGCATGAGGAGCCGATCCTGTGGCGGCGCAACCGCGACATGGCCATCACCGTCCGTTCCGACATTGTCGACGGCGTGCAGGCGCCGGACGTCACCAACCAGATCTGGCCGAAGCTCGCCGATATCCGCAAGGAGCTGAGGCCGGGCTATCGCCTCGAGGTCGGCGGCGCCATCGAGGAATCGCAGAAGGGAAACGCCTCGATCTTCGCGCTCTTCCCGCTGATGCTGATCCTCATGCTCACCATCCTCATGGTGCAGCTGCAGAGCTTCTCGCGGCTCGCCCTCGTCTTCCTCACCGCGCCGCTGGGCATCGTCGGCGCCTCGCTCGGGCTCAACCTCGCCAACAAGCCCTTCGGCTTCGTGGCCCTGCTCGGCCTCATCGCGCTTGCCGGCATGATCATGCGCAACACCGTCATCCTCGTCGACCAGATCGAGGCGGACGTGGCGCAGGGCATGATGCGGCGCGAGGCGATCGTCGAGGCGACCGTGCGGCGCGCGCGCCCCGTGATCCTCACGGCGCTCGCCGCCATCCTCGCCATGATCCCCCTGTCGCGCTCGGCCTTCTGGGGGCCGATGGCGATCACCATCATGGGCGGCCTTTTCGTCGCCACCTTCCTCACCCTGCTCTTCCTGCCGGCGCTCTATGCCCTCTGGTTCCGCAAGCGCCTCGACGAGCGCGGCGAAGGCACGCCGGCCGACGATGCGGCGCCGCACGGGGCGGAGGCGCCCGTGCCGCTGCGCATGGCGGCCGAGTGAGGAGTTCGGAGGGCTGGTCGACGCCGGGCGGAGCGGCTGTTTCGAGCCGGTTCGGAGCCGCGCTGTCCGGCCATCGTCAGCCGTGCCGTGTCTCGGCCGGCTTGCCAACGGGCGGCGGTCGTGAGACGCCTCGCGCATGGCCGACGATCCCCGCACCCATCTCGTCCTCGGCGGCGCCCGCTCCGGCAAGAGCCGTTACGCCGAAGAGGTGATTCGCGCCCGTCCGGCGCCGTGGATCTACGTCGCCACCGCAGAGGCGATGGATGCGGAGATGGAAACCCGCATCGCCCGCCACAGAGCCGAGCGCGGCGCGGGCTGGGAGACCTGCGAGGCCCCGCTCGATCTGGCCGGGGCGCTCGCCCGCGCCCCCGCCGGCGCGGCCGTGCTTGTCGACTGCCTGACGCTGTGGCTCACCAACGTGCTCCTGGCCGAACGCGACGTGCCGGCGGAGATCGACCGGCTCGTCGCGCTCGTCGCGGGCGAGACGCGGCCACTCGTCCTCGTCGCCAATGAGGTGGGCCTCGGCATCGTGCCGGACAACGCGCTCGCGCGCGCCTTCCGCGATCACGCGGGCATTCTCAACCAGCGTCTTGCCGCCGTCGTCGACCGGGTGGTCTTCACGGTGGCGGGCGTCCCCATGGTGGTGAAATGAGGGCCAGATGAGCGAAATCAGCGAGGAAGAAGCCGCCCGCCACCGCGAGAAGATGAAAAAGCGCAAGGCGGTGCAGGATGCCGAGGTCGCCGCCAGGACGATCGAGAAGGGCCTGCTCGTCGTCAACACGGGGCCGGGCAAGGGCAAGACCACGGCCGCCTTCGGCCTGATGCTGCGTGCCCTCGGGCACGGCTGGAAGGTGGGCGTGGTGCAGTTCATCAAGGGCCATTGGGCGACGGGCGAGCGCACAGCCTTCGAACGCTTCTCCGACCTTGTCGAATGGCACACGATGGGCGAGGGCTTCACCTGGGAGACACAGGACAAGGCGCGCGACGTCGCCGCCGCTGCCCGCGCCTGGGAGAGGGCGGTCGAGCTCATGGGGCGCAAGGACATCCGCCTCATCGTGCTCGACGAGCTCAATATCGCGTTGCGCTACGACTATCTGCCGCTCGCCGAGGTCGTCGAGACGCTGAAGGCGCGACGGCCGGACCTGCACGTCGTCGTCACCGGGCGCAATGCCAAGCCCGAGCTCATCGCCGCCGCCGATCTCGTCACCGAGATGATTCCCGTGAAACACCACTTCGATGCCGGCGTGAAGGCGCAGGCGGGGATAGAGTTCTGATGCGTCCTGCCGCGGTGATGATCCAGGGCACGGGCTCGAACGTCGGCAAGTCGCTGCTCGTCGCAGGTCTCTGCCGCCATTTCGCCCGCCGGGGCCTCGCCGTGCACCCGTTCAAGGCGCAGAACATGTCGAACAACGCCGCCGCCGTGGAGGGCGGCGAGATCGGCCGGGCCCAGGCGCTGCAGGCGCGCGCCGCGCGCGTCCCGGCCTGCGTGCACATGAATCCGGTGCTCCTCAAGCCCGAGACGGACAAGGGCTCCCAGCTCGTCGTCCAGGGGCGGCGCTTCGGGCGCCTCGCTGCGCGCGATTTCGGTGCGAAGCGCGAGGCGCTTATGCCCTATGTGATGGAGAGCTTCGCCAGGGTCGGCGAGGGGGCCGATCTCGTGATCGTCGAGGGCGCGGGCAGCCCGGCCGAGGTCAACCTGCGCGCCGGTGACATCGCCAACATGGGCTTTGCGCGCGCGGCGCAAGTGCCCGTGATTCTCGTCGGCGACATCGACCGCGGCGGCGTCATCGCGAGCCTCGTCGGCACCCATGCCGTGCTCGACGCGGACGACCGGGCCATGATCCGCGCCTTCCTCGTCAACAAGTTCCGCGGCGAGGCGAGTCTCTTCGCCGCGGGCGTGGCGGCCGTCGAGGCGCGCACGGGATGGCCGGGGCTCGGGGTCGTGCCATGGTTTGCCGAGGCGCACCGCCTGCCGGCGGAGGACGCCCTCGACCTGAACGCGACGGGCGCCAAGCCCGGCGCGCGCCTCAAGGTCGCGGTGCCCATCCTGCCGCGCATCGCCAATTTCGACGATCTCGATCCGCTGCGGCTCGAGCCGTCGGTGTCGCTCGTGCTGGTGCCGCGCGGCGAGCCCCTGCCTGCCGATGCCGACCTCGTCGTCCTGCCCGGCTCGAAGGCCACCGTGGCGGATCTTGCCGCCCTGCGAGCCGAGGGCTGGGACATCGACATCATGGCACACCGGCGCCGCGGCGGGCGCGTGCTCGGCCTGTGCGGCGGCTACCAGATGCTCGGCCGCAGCATCGCTGACCCTGAGGGACACGAAGGGGCGCCCGGCACCGTGCCGGGGCTCGGCCTTCTCGCCGTCGACACGGTGCTCACCGGCGACAAGACGGTGCGGCAGGTCACGGCCGCCCATGCAGCCACGGACCTCGCCGTGCCCGGCTACGAGATCCACCTCGGCGTCAGCAAAGGGCCGGACACGGCGCGCGCCCCCTTCCGCCTCGACGGGCGGCCGGAGGGAGCGGCTTCCGCCGACGGGCGCGTCGTCGGCACCTATCTGCACGGCCTCTTCTCGGCCGATGCCTTCCGTCGTGCCTTCCTCGCGAGCCTCGGGGCGGAGGCGGGGCGGGACCTCGCCTACGAGGCGAGCATCGAGGCGACGCTCGACGCCCTCGCCGATCATCTGGCGGCGCATCTCGACACCGAGGCGATCCTCGCCCTCGCCCGCTCGCGCGCCTGAACCAGGTGGCGGTCAGGAGCGTCAGCGCAGCTTGGCGCGAATCTCGGCAGCAAGCGCGTCGATGGCGGCGGGCGTCGAGGGGCCGCCGCAGATGGTGAGGCGGCCGGGCAGGACGAGACGGCGCTCCGGCGGCACGGCGGCCTTGAGGGCCGGATGCACGAGGAGGGCGGTGCCGTTGTCGATGGCCGCAGCGTCCGACTCGTCGAGGAGGACGTAGTCGGGCGGCATCGCGACGACGCGCTCGAGCCGCACCAGGCCGCCCTGCGGCAGCCCGAGGCGCGCCTGCATCGGCTCGAGCCCCATGTGGCGCAGGAACTCGGCGACGAGGCTCGCCTCGCCCGGCACCCAGCCGCGCCGGTAGAGCACGAGCACGCTGCGTGGCTCGCGCGCGACGTTGTGGCTGCGCGCGAGCGCCGCGTCGATCGCCGCGATCAGCGCCTCGCCCCGCACCGGGTGGCCGAGCCGGGCGGCGAGGTCGCGGATCTGCGCCCGGCCCTGGTCGAGGTCGCGCCACGGGTCGAGCACCGCGACCGGCACACCCCGTCGCTCGATCAATTCCCGCCGCGCCCGGCTGCCGTAGCGCCCGGCGAGCACGAGGTCGGCACCCTCGGTCAGAATCACCTCGCCGCTGCCGCCGTTCACGGGCAGGCTCTGCGCCTCTTGCGCAAGGAAGGACATCGACGCGTCGCGGGCGAGGGGGCTCAGCGAGGCGATCTGGTTGCGGTCGGCGAGGGCGATGAGGAGCTGGTCGGCGCAGAGATTGAGCGACACGACCCGGCGCGGCGGGGCTTCCTGGGCAAGCACGGGCGGCGCGGCGAGGCCTAGCACAAGGACGAGGGCGAGCGCACGGCCCAGCCGGAATTTGCGAGCGAAAGGCGACATGGCCGGCACGCTACGCGGCTACGCCTGCCCTGTCACCCGCGACGTACTGGGCCAAATGTAGGGCCTTGTGCCCGTCTCGGCAGCGACATATAGATCGCACCGACGTTGGTGCCCCGGTACGCCCTGGGGTGAAACGGGAACACGGTGGGGATGCGGCCCGACGGCCGGGCGTCCGAATCCGTGGCTGCCCCCGCAACTGTGAGCGGCGAGCGGCGGTCCGACGAACCACTGGCCCCTGAAGCGCCTGGCGCGGCGGGGTTCGGGAAGGTGGGCCGCCCGCAGGGACCCGCGAGCCAGGAGACCGGCCGGCGTCAGGCTCGATGGACGTCCGCCGGTGGGGCGGACAGGAGGCTCGCATGACGTTCCCGTTGCGGCGCCGCGTGGCGGCGGCCGGCCCGTTGTTCCTTGCGCTTTCCCTATCGCTTCCTCTCTCGGCCAAGGCCGATCCGGCCGCAGGCACTGATGCTGCGCTGCCCGAGATCGTGGTCACCGCCACGCGCGGCCCGACCGCGATCGGGCGCGTGGGCAGCGCCATCTCGGTGATCACCGGCGAGGAGATCCGCCGCGCGAGCCCCAAGAGCGTCGCCGACGTGCTGCGGCGCGTGCCCGGCCTTTCGGTCGTCGAGACGGGCGGACCGGGCGGCACCACCCTGGTGCGCCTGCGCGGCAGCGAGCCGCGGCACACACTCGTGCTCGTCGACGGCATCCGCGTCAACGATCCGTCGGCGGCCGCCGGCGAGTTCGACTTCGTCAATCTCATCCCCACCGATATCGAGCGCATCGAGGTCCTGCGCGGGCCGCAGTCGGCGCTCTACGGGTCGGATGCCATCGGCGGCGTGATCAACGTCATCACCCGCAGGGGCAAGGGTCCGACCAGGGTGCAGGCGGACGGCGAGGCCGGCAGCTACGGCTCGAAGGGCCTGCGCGGCGCCGTCTCCGGCGCGAGCGGGCGGCTCTTCTACGCCTTGTCCCTGACGGGCTATGACACGGCCGGCTTCTCGCGCTATGGCGACCGCATCGGCCGCATTACCCGCGCCTACGGCCGCCCGCTCGAGGCCGACGCCACCGCCCGCTTCGCCGCGACGGGGCGCCTCGGCGTTGCCCTGTCCGACGACGTCGAGACGGAGCTCGGCGGCTCGACGGCGGTGACCCGGGCGCAGTACGACGCCGCCTTCGGCCCCTATCCGGACACGCCCTCCGCGAGCCTCCAGCGCCTGTCCCAGGTCTTCTCGCGCACCACGGCCCATGCCTTCGATCATCAACTGAAGAACACGCTGACCGTCTTCGCCAACCGCACGGAGCGCGACTATCGCGACATCTCCTACGGCTTCGGCCCCCAGCCGCGGGCCGAGTGGCTGAAGAGCGCCTATGTGGGCGACCGCATCGGCGCCGAGTACCAGGGGGACCTCTCCCTCGACCGCTGGGGCCTCTTCACGGTCGGCCTGCGCACCGAGGAGGAGAGGCTCGTCTCGCACCAGCAGTCCGTCCTGCCGCAGCCGACGCCGCGCATGAAGACGAACGACGCACGCCAGACGACGCGCTCCCTCTTCGCCCTCTATCAGGTGTCGCCGGCAGACAATCTCTCCCTCTCCCTCGGCGGCCGCCTCGACGACGTCGCGAATGCCGACCGCTTCGCCACCTGGCGTGCCACCCTCGCCTACGAGATCCCCGAAAGCGAGACGGTGTTCCGCACCAGCGCCGGCACGGGCGCCAAGGCCCCCTCGCTCTTCCAGCTCTACGACCCGACCTACGGCACGCCGGGCCTCGCGCCGGAGCGTTCCTTCGGCGTCGATGCCGGCGTCGACCAGACCCTCTTCGACGGGCGCCTGAAGCTCTCGGGCACCCTCTTCCTCAACCGCTACCGCGACCTCATCGCCTTCGCGACCGGCGTGTGCCCCGTGACGCAGCCGTGGGGCTGCTACTTCAACGTGGCCCGCGCCCAGACGAGCGGCTTCGAGCTCGCCGCCGACGCCGAGCTCGTGCCGGCGCTGCTGCGCCTCAAGCTCGCCTATACCAATCTCGACGCCGTCGACCGCACCACCGACAAGGCCCTGCCGCGCCGCCCGGCGAACGAGGGGCGCCTCGGCTTCGTGCTGACGCCCGCCGCAGGCCTCTCCATCGAGCCGAGCGTGGTCTTCGTCGGCGAGCGCTTCTCCTCGCCGGACGAGCGGGACCGCCTCGCCCCCTATGCCCGCCTCGACCTCCTCGCCGAATACGACCTGTCGCCGACGGCCTCCCTCTTCCTGCGCGCAGAAAACCTGACGAACGCGCGCTATGAAGAGGTGAGGAACTACGCTACGCCGGGCCGCTCGTTCTACGCCGGCCTGCGCACGACCTGGTGAGGCGCCCATGAGGAAAACGACGGGGGAGGCTGCGGGGCGCGGCGGCTGGCTCGTGCCCGCGCTCGTGCTTCTCGTCCTCATCCTCGTCGTCCTGTCCCTCGCGCTCGGGCCCGTGCGGTTGTCGCTCGGCGAGGCGGCAGCGGCCCTCGTCGCGGACCGGGGCGGCGCAAGCCTCATCGTGCGCGAGATCCGCCTGCCGCGGGCGCTGCTCGCCGTGATGATCGGCGCCGTCTTCGGCCTCGCGGGCGGGGCATTGCAGGGGCTCCTTCGCAATCCGCTGGCGGAGCCTTCCGTCTTCGGCGCCTCGCAGTCGGCTGCGCTCGGCGCGGTCGTCGTACTCTACTTCGGCATCGCCGAGGTCTATTCCGCCCTTCTACCCGTGGCGGCCATCGCGGGCGCCTTCCTGTCGGTCGCGCTGGTGGTGCTCGCCGCCGGCCCGCGCGCCGGCACGGTGCTCCTCGTCCTCGCCGGCCTCGTTATCTCGAGCCTCGCGGGGGCTGCGACGGCGCTTGCCATCAGCCTGTCGCCGAACCCCTTTGCGGTCACCGAGATCGTCTTCTGGCTGATGGGCTCGCTGGAGGACCGTACCATGCGCCACGTGGCGCTCGCCGCGCCCTTCGCGGCGGTGGCCGTCACCATGCTGCTCGCCTGCGGCGGGGGCCTGCGCGCGCTGGCGCTCGGCGAGGATGCGGCCGCAAGCCTCGGCGTCGACCTGCGCCGCCTGCGCCTGCTCGTCGTCGCCGGCTCCGCCGTCGGCGTGGGCGCGAGCGTTGCCGTGGCGGGCTCCATCGGCTTCGTCGGCCTCGTGGCGCCGCATCTGGTGCGCCCGCTCGTCGGCCACGACCCGAAGCGCGCGCTCCTGCCCTCGGCGCTCGCGGGCGCCGCCCTGCTGACGGCGGCCGATTGCGTCGTTCGGCTCGTGCCCTCCACGACCGAGGTCAAGCTCGGCGTCCTGACGGCTCTCGTCGGCGTGCCCTTCTTCCTCTGGATCATCCTGCGCCGGCGCGCCGAGCTCGCGGAGATGCCCGCATGAGCGCCGGCACGCCTTCCGCCCATTCGCTCACGGCGCAGGACCTCGCGGTGTCGCTCGCGGGTCGAGCCATCCTGTCGGAGGTCGACTGCGCGCTCCATCCGGGCGAGCTCCTCGCGCTCCTGGGTCCGAACGGCGCCGGCAAGACGACCCTTGTCAGGGCGCTCGCCGGGCTTCTTCCTCCCGCTGCGGGGCAGGTGCGGCTCGGCGGGCGCGATCTCGCGGCGCTCGGCCGGCACGAGCGGGCCCGCGCCATCGCCTATCTGCCGCAGGGCGGTACGGTCGCCTGGCCGCTGCCGGTGAAGGCCGTGGTGGCCCTCGGTCGCCTGCCGCACGGGGCGGAGCCCGATGCTCTCGCGCCGGGCGACCACGCGGCGGTCGCGCGCGCCATGCGGGCGACCGACATCGAAGCGCTGGCGGAGCGTTCCGTCCTCGCCCTGTCCGGCGGCGAGCGGGCGCGCGTGCTGCTCGCCCGTGCGCTCGCGGTCGAGGCGGGCGTGCTCCTCTGCGACGAGCCCGTGGCGACGCTCGACCCGCAGCATCAGCTCGCGGTGATGGACGTCCTCAAGGCGGAGGCGCGGCAGGGGCGGGCGGTGGCCGTGGTGATGCACGATCTCGCGCTCGCCGCCCGTTTCGCCGACCGGATCGCCATCCTGAAGGGCGGCCGGCTCGTGGCGCAGGGGGCCCCGCGCGAGGTCCTGACGCGGGCGGGCGTCGCGCATGCCTTCGCCGTCGAGGCCCTCGTCGAGGAGCGCGACGACGGCCTCCTCGTCCTGCCCTGGCGTCTGCCGCGGTGAGGATCCGGGCCGGCGCAACGCCCGCTGCGGATCTCCATGCCCCGACGCGTCTCCGTGAAGCGGCGAGGCGCGTTTGACGAATGATGAATTTCGTCATACTTATAAACGCGGCCATCTAGAACACGTTCATCATGCGCGACCGCCCTCAGAGCGATACGCGGGAGCGCATCATCACCGCGGCAGACCGGCTCTTCCGCGAAATCGGCTACCAGAAGACCACGGTCGCGGACATCGCCAGGACGCTCGGCATGAGTCCGGCGAATGTCTACCGCTTCTTTTCCTCCAAGAAGGCGATCAACGAGGCCGTCACGGCCCGCTGCACGGCGGAGATCCGCATGCGGCTGGAGGCGGTCGCGGCTTCCGGCAGGCCGGCGGCGGAGCGCATGCGCGCTCTGCTTCTCACGGCGCACCAGTCCGTGCTCGAGCTCGGCGTCACCGACGCCAAGATGCAGGAGATGATCGCCGTGGCGATGGCCGAGAGCTGGGGTGTCATCCGCGCCCATATCGAGGAGGTCGACGCGATCATCACGCGCGTACTGCGCGACGGCGTTGCCTCGGGCGAGTTCGTCCCCTCGGATCCTGAGGTGACGGGTCCCTGCATCCGGGCCGCCATGATGCGCTTCTGCCACCCGGGGCTCCTGACCCAGTGTCACGACATCCCGCGACCGACGGTCGAGCAGCAGGCCGACTTCATCCTGTCGGCGCTCGGTCACCACGCCCGGTCCTGACGGGCGATTCGGCTGAGATAGGCCCCGTAGCTCGACTTCGCCACCGCCTCGGCCAGCCGCAGCAGCTGCGCGGTGTCGATATAGCCCATGCGCCAGGCGATCTCCTCGATGCAGCCGATGCGCAGGCCCTGACGCTCCTCGACGACGCGCACGTACTGCGCCGCCTGCAGCAGGCTCTCGTGCGTCCCGGTGTCGAGCCAGGCATAGCCGCGCCCGAGCTTCTCCACCATGAGGTCGCCGGCCGCGAGATAGGCGCGGTTGACGTCGGTGATCTCGAGTTCGCCGCGAGCCGAGGGCGAGAGGCCTGCGGCGATGTCGACGACGCGGTTGTCATAGAAATAGAGCCCCGTCACCGCCCAGTTGGAGGCAGGCTCCTTCGGCTTCTCGATGATGTCGGCGGCGCGCCCGATCTCGTCGAAGGTCACGACGCCGAAGGCTTCCGGGTTCGACACCCAATAGGCGAAGATGGTGGCGCCCGAGCGCCGCCGCGCCGCCGCCTGGACGCGCTCGACGAGGCCGTGGCCGTGGAAGATGTTGTCGCCGAGCACGAGGGCGACGCTGTCGTCGCCGATGAAGTGGCGGCCGATGCGGAAGGCCTCGGCGATGCCGTTCGGCTCGGCCTGCGCGGCATAGGCGAGGGAAAGGCCGAGCTGCGAGCCGTCGCCGAGGAGCGCCTGGAACAGCGGCAGGTCGCGGGGGGTGGAGATGACGAGCATCTCGCGGATCCCGGCGAGCATCAGCGTCGACAGGGGATAGTAGATCATCGGCTTGTCGTAGACGGGCATGATCTGCTTCGAGACCACCGCCGTCACCGGGTGCAGCCGGGTGCCGGAGCCGCCTGCGAGCACGATGCCCTTCATGCCGTTTCTCCTGTGATCGCGCCGGGCCTGCGCCGCGTCCGCTCAGGAAGCGGGGCGGCCCGGGGTGGGGATGGGGCCGAGAAGCCGGTCGAGCGTCAGCGCGAGATCGGCCTCGAAGCGGTCGAGCCTGATGCCGTGTGCGCGCGCGGCGAGTCCGGGGTCGAGCTCCGCGTTGAGCGGGCGCCTGGCCGGCGTCGGAAAGTCACGAGTCAGGACGGGCTTGACCGCGGCCCGTGGGCCGCCGCGGGCGGTCGCGCCCTCCATGACGGCGAGCGCCTGCTCGTAGCGCGTCATGAGGCTCGCGCCGGCAAGATGCAGAAGCCCCCGTGGCGCTGCAGGCCCTCCCGCCGCCATGCGCTCGGCGAGCGTCAGAAGCGCCGCTGCCAGGCCGGGGGAGTAGGTCGGCCGGCCGCGTTGGTCGCTGACGATGGAGAGCTCGCCGCGCTCCCGGGCCCAGGTGAGGAGCTTCTTGACGAAATTGTCCCCCGAGGGGCCGAAGACCCAGGACACGCGCACGACGACATGGTCGGAAAGCGCGGTCGCCACCGCCTCCTCGCCCGCAAGCTTCGAGCGCGCGTAAACGCCGAGGGGGTTCGTCCGGTCCGTCTCCACATAGGCGCTGTCCTTCGTGCCGTCGAAGACCATGTCGGTCGACACGTGGACGAGCGGAATGCCGGCCGCGGCGCAGGCCATGGCAAGCCGCGCGGGGCCGTCGCGGTTCAGAGCGAAGGCAAGCTCGGGCTCCGATTCCGCCCTGTCCACATTCGTGTAGGCGGCAGCGTTGACAACGGCGCGCGGGTGGAGGGCGGCGATGACCCGCGCGGCGGAGGAAGCATCGGTCAGATCAAGGTCAGGTCGGCCGAGGGCGACGGCGGGCAGATTGCGCGCCGCCGCCGCGGCGGCGAGATCGGTCGCGAGCTGGCCGGCCCGTCCAACGATGAGATAGGGCCGCTGCGTGTCCGTGCTCATCGCGCGACGAGCCCCAGGCGTTCCCCGCCGTAAACGCGCTGACGCAGGGGCTGCCACCAGTCCTCGTTGTCGAGATACCAGCGCACGGTCGTCCTCAGACCGCGCTCGAAGTCCATCCGCGGCCGCCAGCCGAGCTCGCGCTCGATCTTGGCGGGGTCGATGGCGTAGCGCCGGTCATGGCCCGGCCTGTCGGGAACGGCGGTGACGAGGCGGGCGTGAGGCGCCCCATCCGGGCGCAGCTCATCCATCGCCGCGCAGATCGCCTCGACCACGACGCGGTTCGTTCGCTCGGCCCGCGCGCCGACGTTGTAGCTCTCGCCGGGGCGACCGCCTTCGAGGATGGCGACGAGGGCGCGCGCGTGATCCTCGACGTGCAGCCAGTCGCGCACGTTGAGGCCGTCGCCGTAGAGCGGCAGCGGCTTGCCCTCGAGCGCGTTGAGGATCATCAGCGGCACGAGCTTCTCGGGAAACTGCCGCGGCCCGTAGTTGTTCGAGCAGTTGGAGACGAGCACCGGCAGGCCGTAGGTGTGGCCCCAGGCGGAGACGAGGTGGTCGGACGCCGCCTTCGAGGCCGAATAGGGCGAGCGCGGGTCGTAGGGCGTCGCCTCGGTGAAGAGGCCGCTGTCGCCGAGCGAGCCGTACACCTCGTCCGTCGAGACGTGCAGGAAGCGGAAGCGCTCCCGCTCGGACGCGTCGAGACGGTCGAACAGGGTGCGCGCGGCCTCGAGCAGGACGTGCGTGCCGAGCACATTGGTGCGCACGAAGGCGCCCGAGCCCGAGATCGAGCGGTCCACATGGCTCTCGGCCGCAAGATGCACGATCGCCTGCGGCTTCGTCTCGGAAACGAGGGCACGCATGCGCGCCGCGTCGCAGATGTCGGCCTCCACGAGGCGATGGTGCGGGTTGCCGGCGAGCGGCGCGAGCGAGCGCGGATTGGCCGCATAGGTCAGGGCGTCGACGGTGACGACCTCGTGCCCGAGATCCTGCACGAGATGCAGCACCAGGGCCGATCCGATGAAACCCGCTCCGCCCGTCACCAGGATGCGCACGACGTCGGCTCCTCACACGAAGATGGGGGGAAGCTCGGCGAGGAGTGGCAGCGCCCGGTCCTTGTCGGACACGACCGCCTCCGCCACGCCGACCGGCCAGGCGATGCCGAGCGCCGGATCGTTCCAGGAAATGCCGCCGTCGCATTCGGGCGCATAGGTGTCCGACACCTTGTAGAAGACCGTCGTCGCGTCACTCAGCGTGCAGAAGCCGTGGGCGAAGCCCACGGGCACGTAGAGCATCGTGCCCTCGTCGGCGCTCAGTTCGACCGTGAGATGGCGGCCGTAATGGGGCGAGGAGCGGCGCAGGTCGACCACCACGTCGAGGAGGGAGCCGGTCAGGGCGCCGACGAGCTTGGCCTGGGCATGCGGCGGCCGCTGGAAGTGCAGGCCGCGCACCGTGCCGCGCCTGGCCGAGAACGAGCGGTTGTCCTGCACGAAATCGTCCGTGATGCCCTGCGCGGCGAAGCGGTCGCGCCGCCAGGTCTCCATGAACCAGCCGCGGGTGTCGCCGTGGCGCCGCGGCCGGACGAGGCGGACGTCGGGAATGTCGAGAGAGACGATGTCCATGCTTGCGCGAGGGGCCTGATGGATGGTCCGCTCACCTACATGTCTGCCGCGCGGATGGCAAATCGGCGGTTTGCCGAGGCGTCGGGCACCCTGTGCACGCCCTCGGTGCTGCGTCCTCAGGCGAGCTCCGGGGCTGGACATGCCGTCCGGCGGATATTGGATGGGCGCAGGCTCGCCTTTCTTTCGCCCATCGGCCGGGATTGCTCGCCCCCTCGCCGGTCTGGCTCCAGATCCGCAGTCGACGTCGACAGGATCATGGACCGTTGAATTTGGCGGGCCGGTCGGATACCCCCTTCGCCCATGCTGCGCTTGACGACGCCTCAAGGTTTCAAGAAGACGCTCGTCGTCGTCCACGATCTCGTGGCGACGGCGGCGGCCGTCCTGCTGGCGTTCCTCGTGCGCTTCGACCAGCCTGGCCTGGCGATCCGCTTCGACGTCCTGACGGCGGTCCTGCCGCTCTTCGTCGCCTATGCCGGCATCGTCTACCGGTTCTGCGGCCTCTATCGCTCGCGCTGGCGCTTCGCGTCCCTGCCGGACCTGTCGAACATCGTGCGCGCGGCAACGGTGCTGGCGCTGACGCTGCTCGTCGTCGACTACGTGCTTGGTTCCTCCTCTTTCTACGGCTCCTTCTTCTTCGGCAAGATCACCATCGCCCTCTACTGGGTGCTGCAGATGTTCCTGCTGGGGGGCGCGCGCCTCGCCTACCGCTACCTGCGCTATCTGCGCTCGCGGCAGGTGGTGGAACGGGAGAACACGACGCCGACGCTGCTGATCGGGCGTGCCTCTGATGCCGAGATCGTGCTGCGCGCCGTCGAGACGGGGGCGATCAGGAAGCTGCGGGTCAGGGGCATTCTGGCGCCGCGCGCCACCGATCTCGGGCAGTCCATCCGCGGCGTGCCCGTGCTCGGCACCATCGACGACCTCGAGCAGGTCGTGAACGACTTCGCCGAGCGCAGCATCGCCATTCGCCGCCTCGTGCTTCTGCCCAGCGCCCTGTCGCCGGAGGCGGAGCCCGAGCGCACGCTCGCCCGGGCGCGGCGCCTCGGGCTGCCGCTGTCGCGCCTGCAGAGCCTCGAGGAGGGCATGCGGGGCTCCGCCCTCGCTCCCGTCGAAATCGAGGATCTCCTGCTGCGGCCGACGGTCGAGATCGATCGGCCGCGCCTCGCCCGCTTCATCGAGGGCAAGCGCGTGGTCGTGACGGGCGGCGGCGGGTCCATCGGCAGCGAGATCTGCTCGCGCGTGATCGCCTTTGGCGCCTCCGATCTCCTCGTCGTGGAGAATTCGGAGCCCGCCCTCCACCACGTCACGGAGGAGGCCGGGGCCCAGGGCGGGAACACCCGCATCACAGGGGTCATCGCCGACATCCGCGACCGCGCCCGCATCGAGCGGGTGCTCGAGGAATTCAAGCCCGACGTCGTGTTCCACGCCGCCGCGCTCAAGCACGTGCCCTATCTCGAGCAGGACTGGACCGAGGGCATCAAGACGAACGTGTTCGGTTCGGTCAACGTCGCCGATGCGGCGGTGGCGGCGGGTGCGCGGGCGCTCGTCATGATCTCCACCGACAAGGCGATCGAACCGGTGTCGATGCTCGGCGCCACCAAGCGCTTCGCCGAGATGTACGCCCAGGCGCGCGACGCGGAGATCGCGGCGGGCGAGATCGGCGGCACGCGCCTCATCGCGGTGCGCTTCGGCAACGTGCTCGGCTCGGTCGGTTCGGTCGTGCCGAAGTTCAAGGCGCAGATCGCCCGCGGCGGCCCGATCACCGTCACGCACCCGGACATGGTGCGCTATTTCATGACCATCCGCGAAGCCTGCGATCTCGTGCTGACGGCCGCCTCGCACGCCGATGGCGAGGCGCGTCGGGCGAGCCTCGACGGCCCTGGCGCGCTGGACCGGACGGCGGTCTACGTGCTCAAGATGGGCCAGCCGGTGCGCATCTACGATCTCGCCGAGCGCATGATTCGTCTCGCCGGCTTCGAGCCCGGTGTCGACATCGAGATCGCCGTCACGGGCATGCGGCCCGGCGAACGCCTGCACGAGATCCTCTTCGCGCGGGAGGAGCCGATGGCCGAGACGGGCATCGACGGCATCATGGCGGCCAAGCCGATCTTCGCCGACAAGCCGCGGCTCGATGTTTGGCTCGCTGCCCTGGCGAAAGCGGTCGCGCGCGAGGACCGGACGCTCGCCGAGGCGGTGATGGAGGAGGCGATCCCCGATTTCGCCCGACGCAAGACCGCCGCAGGGAATGCGCCCGCGGCAGCGGCTCCCGTGCCCGTCGTGGCAATCGCCCGCGCGGCCGGAGCCTGAGGCGGAGCCCCCGCCGCCCCGTCACAGGCCGTGGTAGGTCCGGTACCAGGCGACGAAACGGCCGACACCTTCTTCGAGTGACGTCGATGGGGCGAAGCCCACGTCCCGTTGCAAGTCGGTGATGTCGGCCCTGGTTTCGAGCACGTCGCCGGGCGGCAGGGCAACGTCGATGCGCTGCGCACGGCGGTTGAGCGCGCGCTCGATCAGCGAGACGAGGCGGTCGAGCTTTTCCGGGCGATTGTTGCCGATGTTGTAGACCCTGTGGGGTGCGGCGCTGGTGGCCGGATCGGCCTGCACGGCGTCCCAGGCGGGGTCGGGTTGCGGCACGCGGTCGAGAACGCGTACCACGCCCTCGGCGATGTCGTCGATGTAGGTGAAGTCGCGCCACACGGCGCCGGCGTTCGCCACCTCGATCGGCCGGCCTTTCGCGATGGCGTCGGTGAAGGCGTAGACGGCCATGTCGGGACGGCCCCAGGGGCCGTAGACGGTGAAGAAGCGCAGGCCCGTCGCCGGCAGGCCGAAGAGATGGGCATAGGAATGCGCCATCAGCTCGTTCGCCTTCTTGGTCGCCGCGTAGAGGCTCACGGGATGGTCGACGCCGTCGTGCTCCGAGAAGGGGAGCTTGCGGTTGGCGCCATAGACCGAGCTCGACGAGGCATAGACGAGATGCTCCGCGCCGCCGTGCCGGCAGCCCTCCAGCATGTTGAGGAAGGCGACGACGTTGCTGTCGACATAGGGGCGGGGTTCGATGAGGGCGCGCCGCACCCCGGGTTGGGCGGCGAGATGCACCACGCGCGTCGGCCGGTGCTCGGCGAACAGCCGGCTCGTCGCCTCGGCGTCGGCCAGATTGACATGGACGAAGGTGAAATCGGCCGCGCCCGACAGTTCGCGCAGGCGCGCCTCCTTGAGGCCGACGTCGTAGTAGGGCGTCAGGCAGTCGGCGCCGATGACACGCTCTGCGCGTGCGAGCAGCCGCTGGGCGACGTGGAACCCGATGAATCCGGCCACGCCGGTGACGAGGATCGGAGCGGATGTCGACACGATGAGCTCCCGGTGTCGCCGAGTCGGCCGGGACAATAGCTGTCGCGGCCGCGGCGGCAAGCGGGGTGTTCAGGCCGGCGCGAGGACGGGCGCGAGCGCGACGGTCTGGCCTTCCCGCGCCACGAAGGATCCGGGCAGCGCCTCACGCAGGGTTCGATCGAGCGCCTCGAGGCAGGCATCGTCGGCGTGCGGATGCAGATGAAAGGCTGCGAGTGCCTTGGCACCGGCGCTCCGGCAGAGGGCCACCCCGGCCTGCCAGGTCGAATGGCCCCAGCCGCGGCAGCGGCAGAACTCGTCCTCGGAGAACATGGCGTCGTAGATGACGAGATCGGCGCCCTGCACGAAACGCCGCAGGTTCTCCGGCGGCCACGCCTCGTCATGCTCGACGTCGCTGACGTAGCAGACAACGCGTCCCCGGTGCTCGAAGCGGAAGGCCGTCGCGCCGGAGGGATGCTGCAGCGGGCAGGTGGGCACTGTGAAGCCGTCGGCGAAATGCAATGTCTCGCCGGCATGGAAGCCCACATGTTCGAAGCGGGCGGGAAGCTGGTCGAGCCTCACCGGAAAGAGCGGCGGCGAGAACAGTCGATCGAGCGCGGCCTTGGCGCTCTCGCCACCGAGATTGCCGCAATGGAGCCGCACGGTGCGCGTCGATTTGAGCGCGGGCTTGAAGAACGGCAGGCCCGTCACGTGGTCATGGTGGAGATGGCTGAGCAGGATGTTGATCTCGGCCGGTGCCTGATCGCCCAGCGAAAGGCCCAGGGCGGTGATCCCCGTCCCCGCATCGACGATGAAGAGCCGTTCGCCGCAGCGCACCTCGACACAAGCTGTGTGGCCGCCGAAAACTCGCATGTCCGGTCCGGAAGCCGGATGCGATCCGCGGACACCCCAGAAGCGGACCTGGAGCGTGTCCTCGGCGGTGGGCGACGTCATGCACATCATTTATCGCTACCGCAAAAAAGCCGCAAAGGAGGTGCGCTGGCGCACATGTTGGTGACCCGATCGGGCTCCGTCCGCACCCCGGCCATCATGCGTCTGCCGTGGATCGGGTGGAAATCTGCCCCACCAATCCACCCCGTGCGAACGCCAGCGTCCGGTCGAACCCGTCCCGGTCCAGGCCCTCGGGGAGGACGGCGAGGAGCGTGCGGCCCTTCAGCGCCGCCCGCAGGCGGGCCACGAGGGCATCGGCCTGGGCCGTGGAGAGACCCTCGAACACGCGGTCGACGATGAGGATGTCCGGCTGCCGCACGAGGCAGCGCGCCAGGTCGATCACGGCCGGCGACAGGCTCAGGAGCTCGCCGTCGCGGGGGGCGACATGCGCCTCGAGACCGATGCGGAAGACATCGGCGTCGAGTTCCTGGGCGGCGAGCACCTTGCGGATCATCGTGTGCACGCGCTCCCCTGCGCCGGCAACGTCATAGGCGATGCGCCCGAAGAGCAGATTGTCGCTCAACGACGCGGCCGTGCACAGGCGGTCGGGATCGTAGAATTCGACGGCAGGCTGCAGGCCTGCGGGAAGCAGCTTGGCGAAGGTGGCGCGCGCAGCGACGACGCGCGCCTCGAGCCGCTCGTCGAGCAGGCCGAGCCGGTGCCGCGTCTCGACGTAGCGCAGGGCGAGCGCGATGAGACGATCGCGGTCGCGTCCCGCCTCGTGCCCCCGCCGCCGCTCGGTGCGCCGCGCCACGAGCTCCTCGTAGAGGCTGCGCTCGCCGGGGGCGAAGAAGGAGAACTGCGCGAAGAGCGGATGGCCCTCGGAAATGCCGGCGAAGATCTCCACCATGCTGGTGGCGATGGCAAGGCCCATGTCCACGAGCGGTTTGGTCAGCTCCTCCGCCTCGAGCACCGCCCGCAGGAAGGGATGGGCGGCGAGATGGGCTTCGCCGAAGGTATCACCGACGGCGACTCCGAAGAGCAGGTTCTCCGCCACGGTCGCGTGGCGGTTGTATCGCTCGGGCGCGAACGGATCGACGAGGCCGTCGAGGCCTTCGGCCGAGAGCGTCCGGCGCACGGCGCGCCGCGCCTCGACGATGGCCTCGGCGAGTCGCGGTTCACGCCGCGGATCGACGGTGTGCTCGAGACCGAGGGCATAGACCTCCGCGTCGAGCCCTGCGACCGTTACGGCCGCGATCAGCCGCTCGTCGAGCGCCGCCGCCTCGCGCGCATCGACCGGGGCCACGCCGTAGAGAAGGTTGTCGCGCAGGCGCGCGTCGAGCAGCACTGGATCGCATCCCGTGTAGGCGATGCGCCGCGCGCGCAGGTGGGCCGGGACGCTTGCGAGGTCGGTTCCATCCACCAGAATCTGGCCGGCAGTCGGCTCGACGGCTCCGCCGAGGGCGGCGCCGAACGCCCGCGCTCCCTCGCCGACGAGTGCGACGTGCTGGGCGAGAGCGAGCTTCACGTCCACGCCGGCGACGCGTTCCGTGGCCCGTGGATCGAGGGCGCCGAGTTGCACCGTCTCGACGGTGCCGAGCGTCGCGGGCAGGGCGCCCGTCAGCGGCCGGCGGGCTGCGCGGGCTTGAAGCGCGCCCACGCAGCGCCCGATCTCGTCGAACACGGCCCGGGCGGCCGCGGCATCGCGGCGCCATCGCGCCAGCGCCGTCGCGGGACGGGCCACGGCGATCACGGCGATGCTGGCGGCGACGAGGCCGCCCGGGCTCAGATCGCCGGCGGCGACGAGCCAGGCACCGATGGCGACGACCGCAGCCGGCGCCCCTTCGCGCAGCAGCCGCGCAGCCGCGCGCAGGGCGAGACGCCAGGTCAGCGCATCCCGCTCCGCCCGGCCCTCCTTGCGCAGCTGGGCGGCAAAGGCCGTGCGCTCGACCTGGGCCGTGCCGTGGGCGCGGATCGCCGGCAGGCGTCGCACGGCTTCCCGGGCGGCGCGGGCGGTCCTGCGATCCATGCGCCCGCCGTCTTCCGCGACCCTGCGCTCGGCGTCCTCGCGAGCGGCCGGGAGCAGCATCTGGAGGATCACGGCGACGAGAAGCGTGAGGCCGAGCCAGCGATGCAGGACGAAGCCGAAGAGGAGGACCGTCGCCATGTCCGCGCCGGCCGCGAGGGGCGTGAGGAGGGCTCGGCCCAGGAAGGGCGAAACGGTGGCGAGATTGCCGATCTGTGCGGCTGCAGCCGTCGCCTCGTCCTGTGCCGAAGGACGCGCCGAGACGATGCGCTGGAAAAGTCCCGTGCGCAGGTCGTGGCCGAGGTCCGTGGCCAGTCGGTCGCCGACAGACCGCAGGGAGGTGATGAGGGCGGTGCGCAGCGCGACGAGGCCGAACAGGCCCGCCGCCGCCGCGATGGCAAAGGTCTCGCGCGGCAGGACGAACCCCTCGAAGAGCATCCAGGGCCGGCCGAACGCGCGCGGCGGCGTCACTTCGACGGCGAGGAGGGCGGCGGCCGCCTGTCCATCCGCGAAGGCGCGCCCGAGCGCGGCATCGTCGACCAACGTGCGCAGCAGCGCGAGAGAGGACCAGGACGCGGGCACCAGCGCGAGCACGAGCAGGCCCGCGACGAGATGCATGATGCGGGTCTTCTGCCAGACGTAGCGGATGGGGTCGCGTTCCATGGGGCCTGGATCTGGGGGCGTCGGCGCCGACCGTAGCGGAGGCCGTGCGGCCTTGCCAGTCGGGACCGCGCATAGCCGCCGCTTGCCACCGCCGGCGTGTTGGGGCGCACTTCGCCTGAGAACGGCGGCCCGATTCCGGGAAGGCCGCCCGGGGAGGAAGCCGATGAACGATGCGCCGCGCGAGATGGGCCGGTTCGACTATGTGATCGTGGGCGCCGGATCGGCTGGCTGCGTGCTCGCCAATCGCCTCTCCGCGGACCCGGGCAAGCGCGTACTCGTGCTGGAGGCCGGCGGCAGCGACGACTGGATCTGGTTCCACATCCCTGTCGGCTATCTCTTCGCCATCGGCAATCCGCGCGCCGACTGGATGTTCCGCACCGAGACGGAGCCGGGCTTGAACGGTCGCGCCCTCGCCTATCCGCGCGGCAAGGTGATCGGCGGGTCATCGGCCATCAACGGCATGATCTACATGCGCGGCCAGGCGGCCGACTACGACGGCTGGCGCCAGCTCGGCCTCGCCGGGTGGGGCTGGGACGACGTGCTGCCCTACTTCCTGCGCATGGAGGATCATGCGAGCCCACCCAATGTCCTGCACGGCACGGGCGGGGAATGGCGCGTGGAATACCCCCGCGTGCGTTGGGACCTGCTCGACGCCGTGCGTGATGCCGCCGAGAGCATCGGCATCCCCAAGGTCGAGGATTTCAACACCGGCGACAACGAGGGATGCTCCTATTTCCAGGTGAACCAGAAGAACGGCCGTCGCTGGAGCGCGGCGCGCGGCTTCCTGAAGCCGGTGCTGCGCCGCCCCAACCTCGCGCTGGAGACGGGCGTGCGCGTCGAGCGCGTGCTCTTCGAAGGCCGGCGGGCCACGGGCGTGGTCTTCGCGCGGGGCGGCGAACGCCTGTTCGCGCGGGCCGAGGGAGAGGTGATCCTCGCCGCCGGTGCGATCGGTTCGCCGCAACTCCTCGAGCTCTCCGGGCTCGGTCAGGGCGCGCGGCTCGCGGGCCTCGGCATCCCGGTGCTGCACGACCTGCCGGGTGTCGGCGAGAATCTGCAGGACCATCTGCAGCTTCGGCCGATCTACAAGGTCACCGGCGTGCGCACGCTCAACACCGACTACCGGAAACTCTGGAAGCGGGCCCTGATGGGACTCGAATATGCGCTGCGCCGCACCGGGCCCCTGACCGCGGCCCCGTCCCAGCTCGGCATCTTCACCCGCTCGTCGGCGGACTACGCCACGCCGAATCTCGAGTACCACGTGCAGCCTCTGTCGCTCGAGAAATTCGGCGGCGCCCTGCACCCCTTCCCCGCCTTCACGGCGAGCGTGTGCAATCTGCGCCCCACGAGTCGCGGCTCCGTCCACGCCGGCGGGCCCGATCCGGCGATCCCGCCCGCGATCCGCCCGAACTATCTCTCGACGGACGCCGACCGGCGCGTGGCGGTTGACGCCATCCGCCTGACGCGCCGCCTCGTTGCCGCCCCGCCCCTGGCGCGCTTCCGGCCGGAGGAGTTCAAGCCCGGCGCGCATGTCGTCTCCGACGACGATCTGGTGATCGCCGCGGGCGACATCGGCACGACCATCTTCCACCCGGTCGGCACGGCGAAGATGGGGACGGACGGTGATCCGGGCGCCGTGCTCGACGCCCGCCTCAGGGTGCGTGGCATCGAGGCGCTGCGCGTCGTCGACGCTTCGGCCATGCCCCTCATCACCTCCGGCAATACCAACTCGCCGACAATGATGATCGCCGAGAAGGGGGCGGAGATGATTCTCGCCGATGCGCGCGGCGGCGCGGTGCGCTAACCTCTCGCGACGATCGGCCCGCGGGCACCGGAGAGGAGACGATGATCGCAACCGTCCTGACGCCCGAGATCATGGCACCCGAGACATGGGCGGCCTTTGTCGCGACTTCGGCGGTGCTTCTCGTCATTCCCGGTCCGACCATCCTGCTCGTGGTGTCCTATGCGCTCGGCCAGGGGCGGAGGGCGGCCATGCCGCTCGTCGCCGGTGTGGCCCTCGGCGATGCCACGGCCATGACCCTGTCGATGCTCGGCCTCGGCGCGCTCCTCGCGACATCGGCGACCCTGTTCACGGCGCTCAAATGGGCGGGCGCGGCCTATCTCGTCTATCTCGGCGTGAAGCTGTGGCGTGCCGACCCGACCGGTCTGGCCGAAGCGGCGCCGGAGGGGCGGTGGCCGCTGGGGATGCTGGCGCATGCCTGGCTCGTCACCTCGCTCAATCCGAAGAGCATCGTCTTCTTCGTCGCCTTCCTGCCGCAGTTCCTCGACGTGTCGCGGCCGGTCCTGCCGCAGATGGCCGTCTTCGAGGCAACCTTCGTCGCGCTCGCGGCGCTCAATGCGTTCATCTACGCGTTTGTTGCGGCGAGCGCGCGCCGCGCGGTGCGCCACCCCGCCGCCCTCAAGGTGGTGAACCGCACGGCCGGTGGCCTGCTGGTCGGCGCGGCGATCGCCGCCGTCGCCTGGAAGCGCGCGCAATGAGCCTTCTCGTCGCCCGTCCCTCGCCGCTCGACGACGGCCGCCAGTCACCCGCCGCGGCGAGCCTGCAGCGGGGCGTGCGCCGGCTCTTCGCCGGCCTTGGCCATGCGAGCGTCACCGAATTGACGCTCGCCTCGGGCCGACGCGCCGACGTAGTCGCCCTCGCGCCCGACGGCACGCTGACGATCGTGGAGATCAAGTCGAGCGTCGTCGATTTCCGCACCGACGGAAAATGGCACACCTACCGCGATTTCTGCGATCGGCTGCACTTCGCCGTCGGGCATGATTTCCCCACCGAGATCCTGCCCGAGGACGTCGGGATCATCGTGGCCGACGCCTATGGCGCCGCCATCCTTCGGGAGGCGCCGGTGCATCCGCTCGCCGGTGCACGGCGCAAGGCCGTCACCCTGCGCTTCGCGCAGGCTGCGGCGGCAAGGCTCCACGCCCTCTCCGATCCGGAGGCCGCTGCCGGGCTCGGTCTCTAGCAGCCGCTGCGGCGACCGCCACCCCGGTGCCTCAGCGCGGGGCGCGTTTGGCGAGGATGCGCTGCAGGGTGCGGCGGTGCATGTTGAGCCGCCGCGCCGTCTCCGAGACGTTGCGCCCGCACAGCTCGTAGACGCGCTGGATGTGCTCCCAGCGCACGCGGTCGGCCGACATCGGGTTTTCCGGCGGCAGCGCCCGGCTGCCGGGCTGGGCCATGAGCGTGGCGTGGATCTCGTCAGCGTCGGCGGGCTTGGCGAGATAGTCGTAGGCGCCGAGCTTCACGGCAGTCACGGCCGTTGCGATATTGCCGTAGCCCGTCAGGATGACGCCGCGCGCATCGGGACGCCGGTCCTTGAGCCTGGTGATGACATCGAGGCCGTTGCCGTCGGTCAGGCGCATGTCGATGACGGCGAAGGCTGGCGGCTGCTCGTCGATGGCGGCGAGGCCGTCGGCCACGGTCTCGGCGGTGCGCACGACGTAGCCGCGCGCTTCCATCGCGCGCGCGAGGCGCGTGAGGAAGGGGCGGTCGTCGTCCACGATCAGGAGGCTGCGGTCCGCGACAGCCTCGCCCAGCTGAGTGTCCGTCATCATGTCCTCGTCGGCTCGGTAATGAGTTTGTCTATGCAACGGCTGGAATTCTGCCTGAATAGATAGGCATTTTCACGCGTCTGTCACATGCAGGAGGCGCGTCGCCCGTGCCGCCGGCGGGAGATCGCGCTCGAAGGCCGCCCGCGGCCAGGCCACGGTCACCACCGCACCGTGCTCGGGCGCGGCGGCGTTCGTGAAGGTGATGCTCGCCCCCGAGCGCTCGAGCAGCGTCTTGGCGATGAACAGCCCGAGGCCGAGGCCGCTGCCGGCGTCCTCGGTGCCGCGCCGGTGCGCCCCGCGCGTGGTGACATAGGGCTCGCCGAGGCGCAGCAGCACCTCCGGCGCGAAGCCGGGGCCGTCGTCGTGCACTGTGACGCTGACGCTGTCGCTCGTCCACCGCGCCTCGATGCCGACGCCGGCGCGGGCGAAGTCGAGCGCATTGTCCACGAGATTGCCGAGGCCGTAGAGGATGCCTGGATTGCGCCGGCAGACGGGCTCCGGTGCCTCCCCTTGCCGGACCACCGTGATGGGCACGCCGAAGGGGCGCTGGGGGCCGGCCACTTCCTCGATGAGGTGGCTGAGCGTCATGTGCTCGAGCGGCCCTGCCTCCTCCGTGCTGAGCGAGGTGAGCTTGCCCAGGATCTCGCGGCAGCGATCCACCTGGTCGCGCAAGAGGGCGATGTCCTCGGTGAAGGGGCCTTCCTTGGGTGCGAGGCGGCTCAGCTCCTTGGCGACGAGCGTGATGGTGGCCAGCGGCGTGCCGAGCTCGTGCGCGGCCGCGGCCGCGAGCCCATCGAGCTGCGACAGGTGCTGCTCGCGCGCCAGCACGAGCTCGGTCGCCGTGAGCGCCGCTGCGAGGTCGCGCGCCTCCTCCGCCACGCGCCAGGCATAGACGCCGGTGAAGGCGAGGCCGAGCAGGATCGCGCACCAGATGCCTGCCACGTAGAGGAAGGGGAGCTGCAGGGTTTCTCCGGGGATCCACGGCAGCGGGCGATGATAGAAGACGAGCGCCGTGGCGCTGATCACCGCCAGGATGCCGAGGACGAGCGTGCGCCCGGGGGGCAGGGCCGTCGCCGAGATCAGGACCGGCGCGAGGAAGAGCAGCGCGAAGGGGTTTTCGAGCCCGCCGGTGAGATAGAGGAGCGCCGCGAGCTGTAGGATGTCGTAGCCGAGCAGGATCGACGCCGCCGTGTCGCCGAGGCGGTAGCTCACGGGGTAGCGGATGCGCAGGGCGATGTTCAGCCAAGCGGAAATGGCGATGGCGAGGAAGCAGAGCCCGAAGGGCAGCGGGAAGCCGAGGCCGAAATGCACCCCGGCGACCGCCGTACTCTGGCCGATCACGGCGAGCCAGCGCAGCCTGACCAGGGTGTCGAGCCGCAGATGCTGGGCGTCGCGGCCCGGATCGGTCACAGCCGTATCGGCCATGTCGCCTCCCTCCAGCGCTTTCGCCCGGCACCATCGCCCGGCGTGATCGGCGGTGATTCTTGCCGCTAAACCCTCGGCAGTCGCCCCACAAGCCTCCTTCGACACGTCCGGAGCATGCTCCCGGCGTTTCACGGCCCGGTTATCGACAGGTTTTCCACCGCCTTCCGGCACCCTTCTCCGAGCCGTCGGCGCAACAGGGCGCTCTTGCGGCAAATTAACGCTGTTTTTCATCGACTTGCAGCGGAATGTGACGCGTCACGGAGCTTTGCTGCGGAGCATCATTCCGCCCGACTTACGCACCGGAAGTTGGGCAACGCTCAGGATTCATTAGCCTTTCGTAGGTTTGAATCGTTTCATTGAAACGTTACATTGCACGCCGGTTTGTGCGTTGCACCCAACGGGGTCGATTCGCTTGGACGGAGGGCCCCGCCCGAATAAGGGGGTGGGAATGAACCTCGCCTACTACTGGTACGAAGCGGCGCACGCCGCCGTCGGCCCGGCCCGCATGCTCTCGGATGCGACGCGGCTCCTGTTCAACAACCCGGCCAACCCGCTCACCTACACCACCTACGGCCGCACCATCTCGGCCGCCTGCGAGCTGTTCGAGCGCTCGACTCGCCGCTACAGCAAGCCGGAATTCGGCCTCTCGACGACGCTCGTCGGCGGCGAGCGCGTGGCTGTGCGCGAGCGCGTGGTGTGGGAGCGGCCGTTCTGCAGCCTCCTGCATTTCGAACGTGCGCTCGGGCACGCCAAGCCCGTACGCCAGCCGAAGCTGCTCATCGTGGCGCCGATGTCCGGCCACTACGCCACGCTGCTGCGCGGCACGGTGGAAGCCTTCCTGCCGACCCACGAGGTCTACATCACCGACTGGGCGGACGCCCGCACGGTGCCGCTCGCGGAAGGGCGCTTCGACCTCGACGACTACATCGACTATGTCATCTCGATGCTGCATGTCCTCGGCCCCGACGTGCACGTGATGGCCGTGTGTCAGCCGGCAGTGCCGGTGATCGCCGCGGTGGCGCGCGTGGAGGCGGAGGGCGATTCGCGGGCGCCGCGCTCCATGATCCTGATGGGCGGGCCGATCGATACGCGCCGGTCGCCGACGGCCGTCAACCAGCTCGCCAAGGAGCGGGGGACGGACTGGTTCCGGCGCAACTGCATCGTCACCGTGCCGATGAGCTATCCGGGCTTCATGCGCGACGTCTATCCCGGATTCCTGCAGCTCTCGGGCTTCATGGCCATGAATCTCGACCGGCACCTCACGGCGCATTGGGAGATGTTCAACCATCTCGTCGAGGGCGACGGCGATTCCGCCGAGAAGCACCGTGAATTCTACGACGAATATCTCGCGGTGATGGACCTGACCGCCGAGTTCTACCTGCAGACGGTTGACACCGTCTTCGTGCGGCATGCCCTGCCCAAGGGGCGCATGATGCACCGCGACAAGCCCGTCGATCTCGCCGCCATCCGCCGCACGGCCCTGATGACCGTCGAGGGCGAGAAGGACGACATCTCGGGTGTCGGCCAGACGAAGGCGGCGCACGACCTGTGCGTGAACCTGCCCGACGATCTCAAGGTGCACCACCTGCAGAAGGGCGTCGGGCACTACGGCGTCTTCAACGGCTCGCGCTTCCGCGCCGAGATCGCGCCGCGCATCGCCGACTTCATCGCCACCATCGAGGCCGAGGCGGGCGGCCGCAAGGGTCGCCGGCTGGCGGCGGAGTGAGCACCGGTCGCTGCCGCGGCACCGGATGACAGGCTTTCGCCGCCACCGCATCATGCCGGCCATGCGGGTCAGTCTCTTCCGGCGCGCGGCGCCCGATCCCGACCACATCAGCGTCGTGCACGGCGGAGAGCTGTTCCGGGTCGCCGTGCGGCGACGCGCGGCCGCACGGCGCTTCACCTTGCGCGTGTCAAACGCGACCGGCGAGATTGTCCTGACGCTGCCGGTGGGGGGCGACCTCAAGGCTGCAACCCGGTTCGTCGAGGCGCATGGGGCCTGGATCGCGGCGCGCCTCCAGCGTCTGCCCGAGCGCATCCTTCTCCGGCCGGGCGATACGGTGCCCCTGCGCGGCGTTCCCCACCGCATCCTGCACCGGGTCGGCGAGCGCGGGCCCGTCGCCGCGGGTACGGATGGCGAGGGCCGCGCGGTCATCGCGGTTTCGGGCGAGGCGCCGCATGTGCCGCGCCGGGTGCGCGACTTCCTGCGCCGCGAGGCCGAGCGCGACCTCGCCGAGGCGGTGGCGCGCCACACCGCGGCCCTCGGCCGGCGCGGCAGGGCGATCACGGTGCGCGACACCACGAGCCGCTGGGGCTCGTGCACGGCGAGCGGGCGCCTCAATTTCTCCTGGCGGCTGATCCTCGCACCACCCTTCGTCCTCGACTATCTCGCCGCTCACGAGGTTGCTCATCTTGCGGAGATGAACCATTCGCATCGCTTCTGGCGCGTCGTGCACGGGCTCTGCCCCCGCACGCAGGAGGCGGAGCGCTGGCTCAAGCGCCACGGCGCCGAACTGCACCGCTACGGCTGACGGCCGCCCGACCTGCGCGGGCCGGCGCGACGGCCGGTGTCGGCTCGACAGGCCGCCGCCTGCCGGTTACACCCGCAACCATCTCGCGGCCGGCGTCGCGCCGCCGTGTCCCGTCCCTCGAGCCCGAGAGCCCGGAGCTTCATGCGCCTTCGTCCCGACACGCTCGCCATGACGGCGGTGCTCGCCCTGCTCACCGCGCTCGGGCCCCTGTCGACGGATATGTATCTGCCCTCGCTCCCGGCCATCGCGCGGGATTTCGGCACGACGACCGCCGCCGTGCAGGCGACGCTCTCGGCCTTCCTCTTCGGCTTCGCCGCCGGCCAGCTCGTCTACGGTCCCCTCTCCGACAAGTTCGGCCGCAAGCCCGTCCTCCTCGGCGGCCTCGCCCTCTTCATCGCGGCGACGGCCGCCTGCGCCTTCGCGCCCAATGTGGAGGCGCTGATCCTCGCGCGCTTTTTCCAGGCGCTCGGCGGCTCCGGACCCATCGTGCTCGCCCGCGCCGTCGTGCGGGATCTCTACGAGGGGCCGCGCGCGGGGCGCGAGCTGTCGCGCATGGGCACCATCATGGGCCTCGTGCCGGCCCTGGCGCCGGTCCTCGGCGGCTTCCTGCAGACGTGGTTCGGCTGGCGCTCGGTCTTCCTCGCGAGCCTCCTCTTCAGCCTGGGCCTCGGGGCGACGGTCGTCCTCACCCTGCCCGAAACGCTGCGTGCCCGTTCGCAGGACCCCCTGTCGCTGCTCGGGGTGGCGCGCGGTTTCGCCGTGCTGCTGCAGCATCGCGGCTATCGCCTGTACGTCGCCCTGTCGGCACTCACCTATACAGGGCTCTTCGCCTTCATCTCCGGTTCGTCCTTCGTGCTGCAGGGGGTCTATGGCCTCGGCGAGATCGCCTTCGGCCTGTCCTTCGCCTCTGTCGTCCTCGGCTACATCGCCGGAACGGTCGTGGCGCAGCGCCTCGTCGGCCGGCTGGGCCTCGACGGCACCATCGGGCTCGGTGTCGCCTGCCTGTGCGCCGGCGGGCTCGTCATGCTGGGCCTCGTGCTCGTCGGCACCGGCTCTTCCTTCGAGATCACCCTGCCGATGGCGCTCTACACGATGGGGGTCGGCCTCACGATGCCCCAGGCGGCCGCGGCCGCGATGATGCCCTTTCCGGAGCGTGCCGGCGCAGCCTCGTCCCTGCTCGGTATCTGCCAGATGACGCTGGCGGCCCTCGTCGGCCTCTTCGTCGGCCACATGCTGCGCGGCTCGGCGGTGCCGCTGCCGGCAACCATCGCCGCCTTGGGCGTCGTCGCCTTCCTGATCAACCGCTTCGGCAGCCGGATCGGCGCGGCCACGTGAGACGAGGCGCGACTATCCCCCGAAGAGCTGTTCCAGAAGGCCGCGCTCGCGCCGTGGCGGCGGCACGGCTCGTTGACCGGCGACCGCGCCTGGAGGCCGCAGGCCGCCGTCCGCCGGCTGGGTGATCGCCTGCGCGGGTGCGGAGCCCTGCGCAGCCGGCGGCAGCGGCTGGGTCAGGGGCGCCGCCCCTTCTCCATCGTCCACCGGCGCGGCCTGGCGGCGCCACGGCTCGCCGGGGAGCGGCGCCGGTGTCTGGCCCTGCAGGGCGACCTTCATGAACTGCGTCCACGCTTCGAGCGGCAGGTTCGAGCCCGTGACGCGCTTCATCGGCGTGTTGTCGTCGTTACCGAGCCAGACGCCGGTGACGAGCCTGCTCGAGAAGCCGACGAACCACGCATCGCGGTATTCCTGCGTGGTGCCGCTCTTGCCGGCGAGCTCCCAGCCGGGGATGTTGCCCTTGCGCCCCGTGCCCGAGGCCATGACCTCGTGCAGCATGCCGTTGATCATGCCGACATAGGGAGGGTCGATCACGCGGCCGAGGTCGGTCGGCGTGCGCTTGTAGACGACCTCTCCGTCGGTCGTCTTCACCTGCCTGATGACATAGGGGATGACGCCGGTGCCGCCGTTGGCGAAGGCAGCATAGGCGGCGACGAGCTCGATGGGCCGCACCTCCGACGTGCCGAGGGCAAGCGCCGGCGTCGCCTGCAACGACGAGGTGACACCGAGGCGTTGGGCCGTGCGCACCGCCGCCTGCGGCCCCATCTCCAGGATGAGCCGGGCCGTCACCGTGTTGATCGAGTGGGCGAGCGCAGTGGTCAGCGTCATCGGTCCGCTGTAGCGGCGCGAATAGTTCTCCGGCTGCCAGCCCTTGTAGTTGATCGGGGCGTCCTCCCGCACGCTGTCCGGCGTCAGGCCGTTCTCCAGGGCGGCGAGGAAGACGAAGGGCTTGAAGGAGGAGCCGGGCTGGCGCTTGGCGGCGGTGGCGCGGTTGAACTGGCTCTCGCCGTAGTTGCGTCCACCGACGAGGGCCTTGATGGCGCCGTCCGGCGCCAGCGAGACGAGGGCGCCCTGCCGCACGCCGAACTTGGCGCCGTTGCGGTCGAGCTCCTCGACGATGGCGCGCTCGGCCGCGGCCTGCAGGCGGTTGTCCACCGTCGTCTCGACGACGATGTCCTTTTCCACCGTGCCGATGAAGTCATCCAGCACATCCATGACGTAATCGGCGGCGTAGTTGACCGATCCGGCGCCGCGCGGCCGCACGGCGGTGGCAGGATTGCTGAGCGCCGTCTTCGCCTCGGCCGCGCTGATGAAGCCCTCCTCTGCCATCGCGGTGAGCACGAGCTGGCCGCGCGCCTGCGCTGCGTCGGGGTTGCGGTTGGGGGCAAGCCGCGACGGCGCCTGCACGAGGCCGGCGAGCACCGCGGCTTCGGACAGCGTCACGTCCTTCGCAGGCTTCCCGAAGTAGCGCAGCGCCGCCGCCTCCACGCCGTAGGAGCCAGCGCCGAAATAGACGCGGTTGAGATAGAGCTCGAGGATCTGGGCCTTGCTGAATTTCTGCTCTAGCCAGAGCGCCAGGATCGCCTCCTGGATCTTGCGCGAGGCGGTGCGCTCCTGCGTCAGGAAGAGGTTCTTGGCGAGCTGTTGCGTCAGCGTCGAGCCGCCCTGCGCAACCCCGCGCGATGTCACGTTGCGCACGACCGCGCGGGCGATGCCCATGGGATCAATGCCGAAGTGGCTGTAGAAGCGCCGGTCCTCGATGGCGATGAAGGCCTTCGGCAGGTAGGGCGGCAGATCCTTGAGCGACACCGCCTGGCCGCCCGTGTCGCCGCGGTTGGCGAGGAGCGAGCCGTCGGCGGACAGAATAGCGACGTTCGGGGGGCGCTTGGGCACCGCGAGCTGGTCGATGGGCGGCAGCTGTGCGAAGTGATAGGCGACGACGCCGGCGATGCCGATGATGCCCCACAGGCCGATGACGCAGGCGATGTAGACGAGATGGCCGAGGAAGGAGCGCTGGCGCCGGCCGCCGCCGCGCCGCCCCGCCCCGCCGCTGCGGCGCCCACCGCTGCCGCCGTTCCTGGCGCTCCTGCGAGGGCTCATGGCCGCCTCCTCGTGGCTGTGGCGCGCCGTGGGCGCCGGGTGCTGTGCCGCCCGCTCCGTGGCGTCACGCCGGGCGGCCGGGCGGTGGCTCGCGGCAAGCGGGTCGTCGACCGGCGCGATCGTCGGCTCGAAGGTCGGCTCGCGCCGCCGACCGGATCTGGCGGCGGCCGCCGTCTCGCGGCTGCGCGTTCCGGGGCGCGCCGGGCCGGCCGAGGCACGGTCCGCGTGCGAGAGACCGAAATCGAGCGTCTCGGGCGCGTGGTCCCAGGCTGCTTCGCCGAAGCCCGGCTCGCGCCGCCGTCCCGTGCCGTAACCCTCAGCCATGCGTCCTGCTCGAAGTCTCGCGTCAGTTCCGCCGGAGGGCGCCCGGCAGTGTCCGATCTCCGTTCCATCGCGCGGGCCTGCGCGTCCGTGCGTTCCAGCACCGCCCATCCGTCCGAC
This sequence comes from Chelatococcus albus, assembly GCF_030067675.1. Taxonomy (GTDB): domain Bacteria; phylum Pseudomonadota; class Alphaproteobacteria; order Rhizobiales; family Beijerinckiaceae; genus Chelatococcus_A; species Chelatococcus_A albus. Next base: position 158,921 of record NZ_JASJEV010000006.1, read on the forward strand.
ACGCTCTTGCGAGGGTAAATATGGCGGATTAAGGGGCGGTTACGGCTGCGTGACCGCCTTTCCGCCGCAGGATTGTTGTGCGGCGCACGCGTCCGCGGCGAAAATCGCCCTGAGCGCCCGAATCTTTCAGCTTTCGCCCGAATTTGGGCAAGCTCGGTTGCGATCTCATCCTCGCGATTCGGTTTCCACGGGAATTCCCCGGTTTCCGGGAGAGGTTCGTGCCGCGATCCTCGCCGGCGGGCGTCCGGGCGGCGCGCGGCCCGGGCTGTCCCGCGGAAGCGGTCGGGGCTCGGGTGGACGCAAGGCTCGCAGGCCAACCCCACGGGTTGGCCTTTCGTTCCGCCGGGGCGGCGATAGACGTCGGGCGAAAGGTGGGTTCAGGGGCGGATGGATAGCATCTCTCTCGTCAATTCACTGCTCCTGTTCGGGGCGGGCCTCGTCGTCCTCGGCATCGCCTCGAGCCTCATCGCCTCGCGCTTCGGCGCGCCGCTCCTCCTCGTCTTCCTCGTCCTTGGCATGGCGGCGGGCGAGAACGGCCCGGGCGGCATCGCCTTCAGCGACTATCGCACCACCTATCTCATCGGCTCGCTGGCGCTGGCCATCATCCTGTTCGACGGCGGCCTCAGGACGCGCCTTGCCGGCGTGCGCGGCGCCGTGGCGCCCGCGACGCTTCTCGCCACCGCCGGCGTGGTGCTGACGGCGGGGCTCACCGGCTTCGTCGCCAAGCTGGTGCTCGGCCTCGGCTGGCTGGAGGGTCTGCTCGTCGGCTCGGTCGTCGCCTCGACCGACGCCGCGGCCGTCTTCTTCCTCATGCGCGCCGGCGGCCTGCAGCTGCGGCGCCGCGTCAACGCCACGCTCGAGATCGAATCGGCGACGAACGATCCCGTCGCCGTGTTCCTCGTCGTGCTGCTGGTCGAGCTCGTGCTCGCCGGGGAAGGGGCCCCCACCTGGGAGGTGGCCAATCTCCTCGTCCGCCAGGGGCTCGTCGGGGCCGCGCTCGGCCTCTCGGCCGGGCTCGGCATGTCGTGGGTGCTGAACCGCATCGCCTTTCCCGCCGGCCTCCACCCGCTGCTCGTCGTCGCATCCGCCGTATTCATCTACGCGCTCGCGGCGATCGCCGACGGGTCGGGCTTCCTCGCTGTCTATCTGGCGGGACTCGTCCTTGGCAACCGGCCGGTACGCGCCTTCGCTTCCATCCTGAGCTTCCATGACGCGGCGACCTGGCTGTGCCAGATCGTCATGTTCCTTGTCCTCGGTCTGCTCGTCACGCCGGCGAAGCTCGTCGGCTACGCGCTGCCGGCGCTCGTCATCGCGCTCTTCCTCATCCTCGTCGGCCGGCCCGTCGCCGTGTGGCTCTGCCTCACGCCCTTCCGCTTCTCGCGCATGGAGAAGGCCTTCGTCTCCTGGGTGGGGCTGCGCGGGGCGGTCTCCATCTTCCTGGCCGCCATCCCGACGCTCTCGGGCGTGCCGAACGCCGAGGTCTATTTCAACGTCGCCTTCTTCGTCGTCCTGGTCTCCCTGCTCGTACAGGGTTGGAGCGTGACGGTCGCCGCCCGGCGCTCGGGCGTGGCGCTCGCCGACCCGGCGCCGGAGGTGAGCCGCGTCGAGATCGACCTGCCCGGCCAGCTCGATCTCGAAATGGTCGGCTACCCCATCCTCGCCGACAGCCCGGTCATGGACCGCGGCACGCTGCCCTCCTGGGCGCGGGCGGTGCTCATCGTGCGCGGCGGGGAGGTGCTGACGCCGGAGCAGGCGGGCGTCCTGCGCATTGGCGACTACGGCTATTTTCTCGCGCCGCCCGAGCGAGTGAAGCGCCTTGACCGTCTCTTCGCCGCCTTCGAAGGGCATCACGACAGGGCCCTCTCCGGCGTCTTCATATTCGGCCCCGAGGTCAAGCTCGGCGACCTCGCTGGCGCCTACGGCATCCCCGTGGCGGAGGACATGGGCGACATGTCGCTCGGCGCGCTCTTCGCCGATACCTTCGAGGAAGGCGTGCGCGAGGGCGACCGGATCGCACTCGGACCCGTGACCCTGGTGGCGCGGGGCGCCGACGACGGTGTCGTGACGACGGTGGCGCTCATCCCGGAGGAGCCGCCCGAAGGGGCTTCGGCAACGGCGACCCCCGGCCTGGACCGCAGCCTCGCCCTGGCCGAGCGTCTCGGTGATCTGGTCATGCGGATGTCGCGCGAAGCCGTGCGGCGGTCGGGAGAGGTCCTTCGCCGCACGTGGTGGGCTGTCAGCCGGCGCCGGTTGGGCTGAGGCGCACGGTGCCCCCTCGCCGAAGAGCCGTCCGGTGTCCCGCCCAGGCGCCGACGGCGACATCGCGATCGGCCCCCTTACATTGAAATAAGTATAAATTATTGATTTTTCTTGATATTTTCCGCCATGGCCGTTAGCGACGAGGAGGGCGCGCGGACAATGTCCGGGAGCCCTGCAAGACAGGCCTTGGCGCGGGGCCTTGAACCCCGGTCGGGCAAGGAGGTCATGTCATGTCGTTCGTCGCCCTGCCGCGCGCCCCCTATCGGGTGGCGCCCTTCGAATTCGTTCTGTGTCTGCTCGCGAGCCTCGTCGCCTTCGCCGGTTTGGCCGCCTCGGCCAGGGGCGGCAGGGCAATGGTCGAGGTCACCGACATCACCGGCCGCCCGATGACGGGGCGTGAGGAGGCCATGAGCGGGGCGGCGCTTCGCACGCTTGCGGGCTCGCCGGCCGGGGCGAGCCATCGGCCGGGAGCCGCAGTGACGCGCCGGTGATGGTACTCGGCGCCGGCCTCACCGCATGGAGGCCCGGCTCGCCCCGCCCGGCGGGTCGCAAGGCGCGCCTCCCGCCGGTGGACAGGCGCTACCGGGGCAGTCCGGAGCGTCGCAGACCTTCGCCCCGCCGCGCGCCGACCCGCGGCCCCCCGGGGGCGTGCACCTCAGTCCGGCCAGCGCATCAGCGCCTCGGCGCGGCGGTTGCGGCGGCGTTCGAGCGGCGTGGCGATGATCTCGTTGGAGCGCTGGGCCTTGTCGAGTTCCTCGCCGAGGCGCCTTGCCACGATCGTCTCCTCGCCCGGGTGCAGGTTGCACGGGTCGAGATAGAAGTAGCCGTGCTCGATCTCGTGGTCGCGCACGATGATCGGGACCTCGCCGGCGGCGAGGGCGTCGGCGAGGTCCCAGGCCGTGATGTGTGCCTCCTCCGGCCGCAGGTTGACGCGCAGGCGCTCGAGCGGGTTGTGGGTCGGGTCGGGCTCGATCGCGGCGCTGACGCCGGGCCGCCCGGCGAGCGTCCGTTCCCAGAGCTCCAGATGCGCCGTCTCGCGGGCGCGCACGGCGGCGTGGTCGCGCCGCTCCCAGGCCTCGAGCGCGGCCATGGTGCCGAACATGCTCTCCTTGCCGACCTTCATGCCGCGACCGATGCCGAGGTTCTGCAGGAACGAGGCGCGCACCAGGTCCTTCCGCCCGGCCACGATGCCCGCCGTCGGCCCGCCGAGGAATTTGTGGGCCGAATAGAGCGCAAGGTCGGCGCCCTGCGCCAGAAAGCCCCGGAGATCATATTCGGAGGCGGCGTCGACGATGACCGGCACACCCTTGCCGTGACAGACGGCGACGAACTCGTCGAGCGGCACGAGGCCGTACTGCACCGTGTGATGCGAGACGACGTAGACGGCCGCCGCCGTGCGCTCGGTGATGGCGCCCTCGAGATGGTAGCGCCGGGCCGAGGTCGCCTGGCCGACGGGCACGACCTTCGCACCGGCGAGGCGGATCGCCTGGTCGATCGGCGCGCCGTAGCTCACCACATGGCCCATCTGGATGACGACTTCGTTCCTGAGGCCGGTGGTATCGGGCAGGCGTTCGATGGCGGCGAGATCCGGCCCGGTCATGGCTGCGGCGACGGCCAGCGTGATGCCGGCCGAGCAGGAGGCGGTGACGAAGCCCGCCTCCCCGCCCGTCAGCCGGGCGATGACGGGGCTCACCTTTCGCTGCAGGTCGTCGATCTCGACGAACTGCGGCAGGATGGCGGTCATCGCCGCGATCGCCTCCGGGACCGCTATGGAAGCGCCGAGCGAGGTCATCGTCCCCGACACGTTGATGACGGGGCGCAGGCCCAATGTCACACGGATGTCCTGATCGCTCATGCTGCTCTCCTCTCGGACAGGCTGCCGCCCGTGATGTTCCGGTCCGTTGGAATGCCTGACATTATTGTGTAGTGGTGGTGTATGATTGCCCGGCCAGATCGCTGCCGGAACGGGGAAGGAGCCCGCCCGTGGATGTGAGAACACCGCACAGCCGCGCCACCGCCGATAGCCAGGAGACGCAGGGCGCCCGCCGTTCGCGCGTGAGCGGCATCGACCGGGCCCTGCAGGTACTCGACCATCTGCTCGAGACAGGCACACCCGCCGGCGCCTATGCCATCGCCAAGGCGATCGGCGCGCCCCTGTCGACGGCCTACGTCATCATCGACGATCTCGTCGAGAAGGGCCTGCTCAGCCGGCGCGGCGACGGCTGCGTCTGGCTGGGGCCGCGGCTCTATCACTACGGCCTCGCCTATGCCCGCTCGCTCGACTTCCTCGACGTCGCGACCCGCGAGATGCACGAGCTCTGCCGCCTGTCGGAGGAGACCGTGCAGGTCTGCGGCCGCGACGGCGACCATATGGTCGTGCTCGCCATGGCTGACGGCCCCGGCCATTTCCGCGTCACGTCGCGCATCGGCACGCGCGTGCCGCTGAACTGGACGGCGTCGGGGCGCCTCCTCGTCGGTCACCTGCCGGAGGCGGAGCGCCTGGCCTTGTTCACGCGCTGTGCCAAGGCCTCGCCCACCGGCCGCGCCGAGACCGATCCTGCGACGCTCGCGCGCGCAGCGGGCGTGGCGCTCGGCGAGCGTCTGTCGATCCAGGCAGGCGAATCCGACTATGCGGTGGCCTGCGTCGCCTCGCCCATCGTCGACGCGAGCGGGGCCTGCGTCGCCACGATCTCCATCGTCCTGCCCGAGCACAAGGTCGCGCAGGACAGCGCGCGCTACACCGATGCCGTCAAGGCGGCGGCGGAGCGCATCGAGACGACACTCGGCTGGCGCGGGCATTAGGAGCCGCTCCCTCGGCAGGGGCGCATCAATCCCTCACTGCCACGATCGCCTCGATCTCGACGGTGATGTTGCCCGGCAGCGAGCCGAAGCCGACGGCGGAGCGCGCGTGCCGCCCCGCCTCTCCGAAGACGGCGACGAAGAGATCGGAGCAGCCGTTGATCACCTGTGGATGATCCGCAAAGTCGGGCGTGCCGTTGACCATGCCGAGGAGCTTCACGACGCGCCTGACACGACCGAGGTCGCCGAGCGCCGCATGCATGACGGCGATGAGATTGAGACCGGCGAGCCGTGCATGGGCATAGGCCTCCTCGACGCTCACGTCGGCGCCGACCTTGCCGGCATGGAGATGGCCGTCCGCCTCGCGCGGGCCCTGGCCGGAGAGGAAGAGCAGATCGCCCTCGCGCACGTGGGTGACGAAGTTGGCGATCGGCGGCGGCGCCTTCGGCAGCGCGAGGCCGAGCGCCGCGAGCCGCGCGTAGGGCGTGTCGGCGGCAGCGCGGTCCATCTGGTCGACGGCGTGGGTCACACGAAACTCCTGAAAGGTCATGCGGCGAGTTCGGCCTGGCGGATGCAGGCGACGACATGATCGGGGCCGACCGCCTCGGCCGGTGGCACGACTTGGGCGCAGGCGCCGATGGCGTGCGGGCAGCGGGTGCGGAAGACACAGCCGGACGGCGGGTCGAGAGGACTCGGGATATCGCCCCGGAGTACGACGCGCTCCCGGCGCGCCCTGGGGTCGGGCACCGGCGAGGTGGAGAGGAGCGCACGCGTGTAGGGGTGGCGCGGGTTGGCGTAGACGCGGCGGCTCGGGCCGCGTTCCATGACGCGGCCGAGATACATCACCACCACCTCGTCGCAGAGACATTCGACGACCGAGAGGTCATGGGCGATGAACAGCATCGTCAGGCCATGGGCCTGCTGCAGGTCCTGGATCAGGTTGAGGATCTGCGCCTGCACCGAAACGTCGAGCGCCGACACGGGCTCGTCGGCGACGATGAATTCCGGCTCGACGGCGAGCGCCCGGGCGATGCCGATGCGCTGGCGCTGGCCGCCGGAGAACTCGTGCGGGTAGCGGCGCGCATGCTCCGGGTTGAGGCCCACGCGCGTCAGCAGCTCGGCGATGCGCTCGCGGCGCGCGGCGCCGCGGGCGAGACCGTGGGTGTCGAGGGCCTCGCTGATGATGTCCTCGACTCTGAGGCGCGGATTGAGGCTCGAATAGGGGTCCTGGAACACAATCTGCAGGCGCCGGCGACAGGTGCGCATCTGTCGCTCGGAGAGAGCGAACAGGTCGACGCCGTCGAACACGGCGCGGCCGCCGGACGGCTCGATGAGCCGCAACAGGCAGCGCCCGACCGTCGTCTTGCCCGAGCCCGACTCGCCCACGAGCCCGACGATCGTGCCGCGCCTGATCGTGAAGCTCACGTCGTCGACGGCCTTCACGAGGCCGGACTTGGCCGGGAACTGCTTGCACAGGTGCTCGACGGAGAGCAGCGTGCCGCCCTGCCGCGCGCGCACGTCGCTCTCGGGATGGGTCACGACAGTCATAGCGCCTCGTGCCTCCAGCAACGGGAGAGATGGGCGACCTCGGCTGCGACGAGGGGCGGGCCGGGATCCTTCGTGCAGACGTCGACGACATAGGGGCAGCGCGCCGCGAAGCTGCAGCCCGCAGGCAGCGCCGTCACGTTGGGCACGTTGCCCGGGATCGGGTTGAGGCGCAGGCGCTCGCCCGCCGCGCCGCGGTCGCGGCTCGCGTCGGGAATGCAGGCGAGGAGGCCCCTGGTGTAGGGGTGCTTCTGGCGCTCGAAGAGCCGGGTGACCGGGGCCTGCTCGACGACGCGGCCGGCATACATGACGACGACCTCGTGCGCGATCTCGGCGACGACGCCGAGATTGTGCGTGACGAAGAGGATCGACATGCCGATCTGCGCCTGCAGACGCCGCAGCAGATCGAGGATCTGCGCCTGGATCGTCACGTCGAGGGCGGTCGTCGGCTCGTCGGCGATGAGGAGCGAGGGGGTGCAGGCGAGGGCGAGGGCGATCATGACGCGCTGGCGCATGCCCCCGGACATCTGGTGCGGATAGTCATCGAGGCGCCGCTCCGCCGCCGGGATCTCGACGAGTTCGAGCATGCGCTTCGCCCGCGCGCGGGCGGCCGCGCGCCCGACCGGCTCGTGCAGGAGGATCATCTCGCTGATCTGGTCGCCGACGGTGAAGAGCGGGTTGAGGCTCGTCATCGGCTCCTGGAAGATCATGGCGATCTCCCGGCCGCGCACGGCGCGCATCGCCTTCTCGGGGAGCTCAGCGATGTCGACCATGCTGCCGTCCCGCCGGCGGTAGAGGATGCGCCCGCCGATGATGCGCCCCGGAGGAGCGAGGAGCCGCATGATCGACAGGCTCGTCACCGACTTGCCCGACCCCGACTCGCCGACGACGGCGACCGTCTCGCCCCGGCGCACGGAAAAGCTCACGCCGTCGACGGATTTCGCCACCCGGCGGCCCAGTTCGAAATGGGTCCTCAGGTCCTCGACCTGCAGGACGACATCCGCAGCGAGCTCGGTCATCGCGACAACACCCATCCGCAGTGAGGGCAGGCCGAGCCGTTCAATGAGCCGCCGCGGGCCTCGTAGCGGCCGGCGCGGATCGCCTCGGCGCCGAGGATCGTCCAGCGCGGTTCGATGAGCCGGCTCAAGGTCGCCGCGTCGCCCATCGAATCGACGATCCTGAGATCGGCGTCCCGGACCTCGAAGACGGTGAATTCCGCGCGCGCGCCCGGCCCGAGGAGCCCGTCCGTCGGCAGGCCGATCACGCTCGCGGGCGCGAGCGTCGTCGCTTCCACCACCTTGTCGAAGGGCATGCCGATGGCGAGGAGCTTCGACATGGTGGTGGCGAGATCCCAGACGGGATTGTCGAGCGAGCGGTTGTGCAGGTCGGTCGAGATGGAGAAGGGCAGAAGCCCCCTTTTGATGGCGACCTCCGCCACGCGGAAGGAGAAGGACGCCCCGCCGTGGCCGACGTCGAGGCGGATGCCCTCGCCGGCGCAGCGCTCGGCGAGCGCGAAGAGATCCTCGTCCTCGATGAGGCTGCCGCCGGCCTTGCCGTTGAAGCAGTGGGTCACGACGTCGCCGGGTCCGAGCACCCCGAGCACCTCGTCGTAGAGCGGCGGCGGCTCGCCCACGTGCACCATCAGAGGCAGCTTGAGGATCTTGGCGACCTTCTTTGCCACCTTGACGGGGGTGATGCCCCAGGAGCCGAGGATGACGTGGCTTGCGCGCACCTTCAGGCCGACGATGACGTCGCGATGCTTCTCGACGCAGGCGATGGTGCGGTCGATGTCGATCGAGCGGATGTCGATGAGCTCGCTCACGCGGTTGCAGGCGACGAGGCCGATCGAGCCGATGTTGAGAAAGGCCCTGATGCGCTCACGCGCCCTGTCGATGACGAACTCGCGGAAGCCCTCGAAACTCGCCTCGCCCGCCGAGCCCGCGTCGACGATGGTCGCGACCCCGCGCTCGACGCCGCAGAGCGACGGGCGGATCGAGATGTCGGTGCCGCCGTGCCAGACATGGGCGTGCAGGTCGATCCAGCCGGGCGATACCCAGGCGCCCTTGCCGTCGATGCGCGTCACGCCCGCCGGCGCGGCGAGCGACGGTCCGACCGCCGCGATGCGCCCGTCGCCGCCGACGAGGATGTCGAGGGGGCCGCGGGGCGTGCCGGGGCCGAAGGCGACCGGCCTGACGTCGGCGAGGAGAAGGGGCCCGGGGGCGGTGGACATGGCGGTGCTCACTGTGCGTCGAAGGCGGCGGGGCGGCGGCGCCCGCCTCTGAAGGTCGCGGCGCGCATCACAGGTCCTTCCTCAGGCGCGGATCGAGCACGTCGCGCAGGCCGTCGCCGACCATCTGCAGCGACAGCACCGAGAGCACGATGGCGACGCCCGGGAAGAGGGTCATCCAGTCGGCCTGGCCGATGTATTGGCGGCCGGCGGCAATCATCGTGCCCCATGTCGGCACCTCGGGGCTGACGCCGAGGCCGAGGAAGGAGAGCCCGGCCTCCGCCAGCATGGCGTAGGCGAAGATGAAGGTGCCCTGCACCAGGATGGGCGAGACAAGATTGCGCAGCACGTGCCGCGTCATGATGCGCGGCGTGGAAACGCCCAGCGCCCGGGCCGCCTCCACATAGGGCAGCTCGCGGATGACAAGCGTCGAGGCGCGCACGATGCGGGCGAGGCGCGGCGCATAGACGATGCCGAGCGCCACGATGACGGTGACGAGCGACGGCCCCAGGGCGGCGACGAGGGCGATGGCGAGCAGGATGTCGGGGAAGGCCATCATCGCGTCGATGATGCGCGCGATCGGCGTGTCGAGCCGGCGGAAGAAGCCGGCGCACAGGCCGAGCGTGACGCCGAGGACCGCCGCCATGACGACGACCGCGCCGCCGACGAGGAGCGACAGGCGCCCGGCGTAGATGGTGCGCGAGAAGACGTCGCGGCCGAACTCGTCGGTGCCGAAGAGCCAGGTGCCGCCCGGCGGCTTCAGCCGGTTGACGACCGAAAGCTTGTTGGGCGCATAGGGAGCGATGAGCGGCGCGAGGATCGCGAGGGCGGCGATGAGGCCGAGCACGACGAGGCCGACGACGACCGTCCTGCGCTTGAGGAGAAGGCCGAGGAGCCTCACGCGCTCGCTGTTACCGGCAGTGGGAGCGGACGCGGCCATCAGTAGCGCACCCTCGGATCGACGACGAGGTAGAGCATGTCGATCGCGAAATTGATGAGAACGTAGAGCGCGGCGATGACGAGCAGCGCTCCCTGGATGACGGGATAGTCGCGGCGCAGCACGGCCGAGACGACGAGATTGCCGACGCCGGGCAGGCCGAAGACCGTCTCGGTGATGACCGCTCCCGAGACGAGGAGCGCGGCGGTGAGGCCGATGACGGTGAGGATCGGGATAAGGGCGTTCTTGAAGGCGTGGCGCATGACCACGCGGAACTCGCCCATGCCCTTGGAGCGCGCGGTGCGCACGTAATCGTCGCCGAGCACGTCGAGCATCGAGGCGCGGGTGAAGCGCAGGATGAGCGCCGAGGAGACGACGCCGAGCGCGAGTGCCGGCAGGGCGAGATGCTGCAGGCGGACGAGGAAGCCGGCATCCGGCCCGCCATAGCCCGAGACGGGGAAGAGGCCGAAGCGCACGGCGAAGAACTGGATGAAGATGAGGCCGAGCCAGAAGCTCGGGATGCTCGCGGCGAGCATCGCCGCCGTCGTCGCCGCCTGGTCGAACAGCGAACCGCGCCGGTAGGCGGCGTAGATGCCGATCGGCAGCGCGATCAGGCTCGCGATCAGGATCGAGAACAGTGTCAGGAAGAAGGTCGGCTCGGCCCGCTCGGCGAGTGCGGTCGTCACCGGGCGGTCAAGGAAGATCGACTGGCCGAGGTCGCCCTGCAGGAGCTGCCCGAGGAAATAGACATACTGGACGACGAGCGGCTGATCGAGGCCGAGGCGGGCACGCAGGGTCGCCACGTCCTGCGCCGTGGCGTCGGGCCCGAGCATGACGGCGGCGGGATCGCCTGGCGCGACGCGGACGATGACGAAGACGATCGTCACCACCACGAACATCACGGCGAGCATGCCGAGGAAGCGTTGAAGGATGTAGCGGGCCATCTGCCTGTCGCGTGCCGCTCGAGGGGCCTGCCGCCCCGGATGCACGCGAGGCGCGGGTGTCCGGGGCGCAGATGCGGGTAAGGGGCGGGCGCCTACTTCTTGAGCGAGGCGTTCCAGAAATAGGGCCACGGGGCCGGCACGACGCCCTCGAGCTTCGGCGCCTTGGCCGAGAGGGCGTTGAAGTCGCCGATCTTGATGAAGGGCACATCCGCCGCGATCACCCTCTGCACCTCGCCCCACAGCGCCTCGCGCTTCTTCGGGTCGGCCTCGCTGTTGAAGGCGTCGACGACGGCCCTGCGCTGCGGCGTGTCCCACCAGCCGGGCGCGCTCGTCGACAGCATGCCGATGAGCGCCGGCTCCGGCAGGAAGGGGCTGTGCGTGATGTAGATGTCCCACAGCGCAGGGTCGGCGCGGCGCTGGGTCAGCGTCGCCCAGTCGACGACCTGCAGGTCGACCTTGAAGCCCGCGGCCTTGAGATATTCGGCCGCCACCTGCGCCATCTTGTAGTGGAACTCGTACTGGCGGCTCGTCAGGATGCGCAGCGGCTTGCCGTCGTAGCTCGCCTTCTTGAGGAGGGCGGCCGCCTTCTCCGGATCGCCGACGTTGTAGGCGCCCTCCGTGCCCTTGTCCGTGCTCCACACGTAGGACTTCGGATACATGGCCGCGTCGAGGGCGAAGAACTCCTTGTTGCCGAAGGCGGCCGCCAGCATGTCCTCCATGTTGAGGGCGGAGCGCACGGCGAGCCGCACGTCCCTGCTCTCGGTCAGACCCTGCTTGGTGTTCATGACGAAGACCGGCCAACCGAACGGCTTGAGCAGGACGGGCTCCGTCGCCTTCTGCCCCTTCAGGCGGTCGAAGGCCTCGACCGGCAGGGCGTCGACATAGTCGTACTGGCCGGACAGCGCGCCCTCGATGCGCGTGTTGGCATCGGGCACGGGCACGAAGCGGATTTCGTCGAGATACTGCTTGCGGGCCCCGCCGTAGCCGTCCGGCTCGCCGGGCAAGGACTTGTAGCCGTCGAAGCGCACGAGCTGGATGTACTGATCGGGCTTGCGCTCCTTGAGCTTGTAGGGGCCGGTGCCGACCGGCTCCTTCATGGGATTGTCCTGCTTCTCGGCCGGCAGGATGACGGCGGCCGAGTTGTTGAAGGCGAGCAGCGCGGTGAGCGGCGCATAGGGCGCGACGAGCGTGATGCGCACCGTCGCCGGGTCGACGGCCTCGATCGCGGCGATGTTGCCCGCCGTCTGCTTGCCGCGCGAGGCCACCTGCGTCCAACGCTTCAACGAGGCGACCACGTCCTCCGCCGTCATGTCGCTGCCGTCGTGGAACGTCACCCCGGTCCGCAGCCTGATCGTGTAGACCTTGCCGTCGGGCGAGATCTCCGGGAGCTTCTCGGCGAGGAGGGGCGTCACCTTCCAGTTCTTGTCGAAGGTGTAGAGGGTCTCGAGGACGTGCTGCGTGATGATGCCCACGAGGTCGGCGGTGGACACCATCGGGTCGAGCGTCGGCGGCTCGCCCACGGTGGCGACATTGACGACGCCGCCCTTTTGCTGGGCAAGGGCGGGGCCTGCGGCGAGGGCGGCGAGCCCGGCACCGACGAGAAGCGCGCATTTCAAAGGCGACATGACATCCCCCCTCTGCGGATATTACATTATTATGTAATTTAGATCTTTATTCTGGAATGATAGGGGAGGCGGGACGGAGCGTCAACGGTCTCCTGTCGAGGCGCGCGGCCAAGGGAAACCGGTTGGTGCCGGCGTTTCCGCACTTGTGCTCGACGAAGGCGGCATTGACTTGCCGCGGCGAAACGCCCAAACGAGAGAGCGACGGTCCTCTGTGAGGTGAAAAGGGAATCCGGTGCGGGCCTCGCGCCCAAGACCGGAGCTGCCCCCGCAACTGTGAGCGGCGAGCCTGGTGCCGAGAAAAGCCACTGGATCCTCGGGATCCGGGAAGGTGGTGCCAGGCAGCGACCCGCGAGCCAGGAGACCTGCCGTCGGAGATTGTACCCGCAGGGTCGCCGGTGGGGCGGCCAAGGAGGTCGAAATGACTGGTTTGTCGATTGCCGGCGCCAAGACCGCCAGCGCCAGGACGCGCGCCGAGGCGCTCAGGGTCGCGCTCGTCGCCTTCTTCATCGGCGCCGCGCTCGTCTTCGTCTCGGGCTTCGCCCATCCCGAGGCCATCCACAACGCGGCGCACGACACGCGCCACGCCCTCAGCTACCCCTGCCACTGAGCCGGCGATGCTCAATCGCGTGCTCGTGGTCGGCCTTCTGGCCGGCCTCGTTGCCGGGCTTGCGGTGGCGGTCCTGCAGCATTTCACCACGACACCGCTGATTCTGGCGGCGGAAACCTACGAGACGGCGGGCAAGACGGCGGCCCTCGCCGGCCCCGACTTCGGCGGCGCGAGGATCGTGCTCGCCCACACGGGCCACGAGCCGGTGGCGGGCGCCGAAGCCGAGGGCTGGAAGCCCGAGGACGGGCTGGCGCGCACCTTCTTCACGGGGCTGACCACGGTCGTCTCGGCCATCGGCTTCGCCCTCGTGCTGCTCGCCGGCATGATCGCGGCAGGAGACGAGATCGATGCCCGCCGGGCGCTCGCCTGGGCGGCTGCGGCCTTCCTCGCCACGGGCCTTGCACCGGCGCTCGGCCTCGCGCCCGAACTCCCCGGCGCTGCGGCCGGGCCGCTCGTTGCCCGCCAGGCCTGGTGGGTGGCGACGGCCGTGGCCACCGCCGCCTCCCTGTGGCTCTTCCTGCGCACGGAGGCGGCCTGGGCGAAGGTACTCGCCGCCCTCCTGCTCGTCGCGCCGCACGCCGTCGGGGCGCCCCATCCGGCCGGCTTCGAGAGCCGCGTGCCGGCCGAGCTCGCGGCGCAGTTCGCCGCCAGGTCGCTCGCCGTGCAGGCGGCCCTGTGGCTCCTCACCGGGCTTGCCGTCGGCCTTATCTGGACCCGTTTTGCCCGGCGCGTGGCGGCCTGACGGCGGCCTGCCGCGCCGGAGCGGGATCGATCGCAGCGGACGCAGGTCCGGCGCCCGATCCCGCTCCCATCCACCGGACCCAGCGGTCGGGAGAGCGCCGTGAGCGAGCGATCCGACGTCACCATCTTCGTCTGCGTCGCCTGCCGGCGGCGGACGGGGGAGGGGGAGCGCGCCTTCGACGAGCCGGGCCGCGCCCTCGTCGCGGCCCTCGAGGAGAGGCTCGCGGGCGGGGCGGCGACCGGTGTCGTCGTCACACCCGTCGAGTGTCTGGCCGTCTGCTCGCGACCCTGCACCGTCGCCCTCTCGGGCGGCGGCAAGTGGACCTATCTCGTCGGCGACCTCGACGCCGAGGCGCATGCCGACGACATCCTCGCCGCGGCGAAGAGCTTCGCCGCCACGGACAACGGCATCATTCCCTGGAAGGAGCGGCCGCAGGCCTTCCGCAAGGGCGTCGTCGCCCGCGTGCCGCCGCTCGGCTTCCGGTCCTTCGGAGATCCTTCATGAGCCTGCGCAAGGTCCCCTGCACCATCGTCACCGGCTTCCTCGGCGCCGGCAAGACGAGCCTCCTGCGCCACGTGCTGCAGAACGCCGACGGCCGGCGGCTCGCCGTCATCGTCAACGAGTTCGGCGATGTCGGCATCGACGGCGAGATCCTGAAGGGCTGCGGCATCGCGAGCTGCCCGGAGGAGAACGTCGTCGAGCTCGCCAACGGCTGCCTGTGCTGCACCGTGGCGGACGACTTCGTGCCCGCGCTCGAGAGCCTCATCGGCAGGCCGGACGCGCCCGAGCACATCCTGATCGAGACCTCCGGCCTCGCCCTGCCGAAGCCGCTGGTCAAGGCCTTCAACTGGCCGGCGATCGCCTCCCGCGTCACGGTCGACGGCGTCGTGGCCGTGGTCGACGGCCCGGCGGTCGCCGCCGGGCGCTTCGCCGACGATCCTGAGGCCCTCGCCGCCCAGCGCGCCGAGGACGCGAGCCTCGACCACGACAATCCGCTGGAGGAGGTCTACGAGGACCAGCTCCTCTGCGCCGACATGATCCTCCTCAACAAGGCCGATCTCCTGGACGAGGCGACGCTTGACACCGTGGAGCGCGACATCCGCGCCGTCGTGCCGCGCGCCGTCAAGGTCCTCGCCACGCGCAACGGCGCTGTGGAGCCCAGGATCCTCCTCGGCCTCGGGGCCGCGGCGGAGGCCGATCTCGAAGCGCGCCCCTCCCACCACGATGACGAGGAGGAGCACGATCACGACGATTTCGAGAGCTTCGTCGTCGAGCTTCCCGAAACGGCGGACCCCGAGGCGGTGGTGGCGCGCCTGCGCCGGACCGCCGAGGCGCATGACATCCTGCGCATGAAGGGCTTCCTCGCCGTCGCCGGCAAGCCCATGCGCCTGCTCGTGCAGGGCGTCGGCGCGCGCTTCCAGCAGCAGTTCGACCGCGCCTGGGCCGCCGGTGAGGCGCGCCGCAGCCGCCTCGTCGTCATCGGTCGCAGCGGCCTCGACCGGGCCGCCATCGCGGCCGCCCTCGCCACCTGAGGAAGCGGGCCGATGCATCTCCTGCCGGTGACGACGGTCGGGCTCGACGCCGCGGAAGCGCCCGTCGACCTCGGCCACTCGCCGGCGGAGATCGTCATCCTGTCCTTCACGGACACCGACCTGTCGGCCTTCGCCGCGGCCTGGACCCGCGACCGCGCCGTGCTGCCGAGCCTCAGGCTGGCCAATCTCCAGCGCCTGCGCCACCCTCTCTCGGTCGATCTCTATGTCGAGAGGGTGGTCGCCAGCGCCCGCTTCGTGCTCGTGCGCTGCCTCGGCGGCCTCGACTATCACCGCTACGGCCTCACCGAGATGGCACGCGCCTGCCGGGCGGGCGGCATCCCCTTCGTGGCGCTTGCCGGCGACGACCGGCCCGACCCGCGGCTCAAGGCCCTGTGCACTGCCGATGCGGCGCTCTGCACCGAGCTCGACGCCTATGCCCGCGCCGGCGGTGTCGACAATCTGCGGCAGGCCCTGCGGCGCATCGCGGCCGAGCTCGGCGCCGACCTTGCCGTCGCCCCGCCGCGGCCCGTGCCGGCTGCGGGGGTGTGGGATCCCGGTGTTGGTGAGCCGATGGTGGCGGCCCGCGCGACCCGGCCCGTCGCCCTCGTCGTCTTCTACCGCTCCATCCTCCTCGCCGGCGATACGGCGCCGATCGAGGCGCTTGCCGCCGCGCTTGCCGCCCGCGGCATGGAGCCTGTCTGCCTCTACGTCCCAAGCCTCAAGGATGCCGCGGCGGCGGCCGAGGTCGAGCGGCTCCTCCTCCGCCGGCGGCCGCGCATCGTGCTCAATGCCACCGCCTTCTCGGCGCGCCGCGACGACGGCACGACCGTGCTCGATATGGCCGACTGCCCCGTGCTGCAGGTGGTGCTCGCCGGCGCCTCGCGCGATGCCTGGGCCGAGAGCGCCCGCGGCCTCGGCGCGGCCGACCTCGCCATGAACGTCGTGCTGCCGGAGCTCGACGGCCGCATCGGCACGACGCCGGTGTCCTTCAAGGGCGAGCGGACCTTCGATCCGGCGCTCGAATTCGCGCCCGTCCAGCATGTGCCGGACGACGCGCAGGTCGCCCTCATCGCCGACCGCGCCGCCGCCTGGCTGCGCCTTGCCGAGACGCCGCGGCGGGAGCGGCGCATCGCCCTCGTCCTCTCCGACTATCCCTCGCGCGAGGGCCGCGCCGGCTATGCCGTCGGCCTCGATACGGAGAGAAGCGCGGCCAGGATCGTGCGCTGGCTCGGGGAGGAGGGTTACGCGATCGGGCCGGGGCTGGCCGCAGACGGCGCCCTCGCCCGCCTCGCCGCAGGCGCCGAGACCGCCGCCGTCCCGCTCGCACGCTACCGGCAGTGGCTCGACGAGACGCCCGAGCCCTTCCGGCGGGCGCTCGCCGCGGCCTGGGGGCCGCCGGAGGAGGATCCGGCGCTCGTCGACGGCGCCTTCCGCTTTCCCGTCCTCACTGCCGGCAACGTCGTCGTCGCGCTGCAGCCCGACCGCGGCCGGGTGGCCGCCCGCAAGGCGGACTATCACGATCCGACGCTGCCGCCTCGCCATGCCTACGCGGCCTTCTATGCCTTCCTGCGCGCGGAGTTCGACGCCCACGCCCTCGTGCATCTCGGCACGCACGGCACGCTCGAGTGGCTGCCCGGCAAGGCGGCGGCGCTCTCGCCCGCCTGCGCGCCGCAGGTGCTCGCGGGGCCACTGCCCGTCGTCTACCCCTTCATCGTCAACAATCCGGGCGAGGCGGCGGTGGCGCGCCGGCGCATCGCCGCCGTCACGGTCGGCCATCTGACGCCGCCGCTCGTCCATGCCGGCCTGCACGGCGCCGCCGCCACGCTCGAGGGCCTCCTCGACGAATATGCCGTCGCCGACGGCCTCGACCGGCAGCGCCAGCGCCACCTGAAGGCGGCCATCGTGGCGGAGGCCCGGGCGAGCGGGCTCGCCGCCGAATGCGGCGCCGGGGAGGAGGACGACGACGCCCTCGTGACGCGCCTCGACGCCTGGCTCTGCGACCTGAAGGAGCTCGCCATCCGTGACGGTCTGCACGTCTTCGGCGAGCCGCCGCCGCCGGAGGCCCGGAAGGCCATGCTCGCCGCCCTGGCGGCCGCCGCGCCTGGGACGCCGGCCGACCTGCTCGCGGCGCGGCTCGACGCCTGCGCCGCGGCCGAGCGGCGGGCGCTGCTTGCCGCCCTCGACGGCCGCTTCGTGCCGGCTGGGCCCGCGGGCGCACCGACGCGCGGCAGGCTCGACGTCCTGCCCACCGGGCGCAATCTCGCCACCGTCGATCCGCGCAGCATCCCGACGCGCACGGCGGCCCTCGTCGGCGAGCGCGCCGCCGCCGAGGTGCTGCGGCGCTACCTGCAGGATCACGGCGACTGGCCGCGCGCCCTCCTCCTCGACCTGTGGGCCTCGGCCACGCTGCGCACGGGAGGCGACGACCTCGCCCAGGCGCTCTCCTTCCTCGGCGTGCGCCCGGTCTGGGACCACGCGTCGAACCGCGTCACCGGCGTCGAGGTCCTGCCGGCGGCGCGGCTCGACCGCCCGCGCATCGACGTGACCTTGCGCATCTCCGGCCTCTTCCGCGACGCCTTCGCCGCCCAGATCGCCCTCTTCGATCAGGCGGTGCGCGCCGTCGCGGCCCTCGACGAGGACGACGCCTTCAACCCCCTCGCCGCTGCCCGCCGTCGCGGCGAGGACCTCGCCCGCGTCTTCGGCGGCGCACCGGGCGCCTACGGTGCGGGCAGTGCTGTCGCAGCGCTTGACGGGCGCTGGGACTGCCGCGCCGATCTGGGCGAGGCCTATCTCGCGGCCTCCGGTTTCGCCTATGCCGGAAGGGGCGAGGGCTGCGCGGCGGCGGAGGCCTTCCGCGAGCGGGTGCGGCGGGCGGACGCCCTCGTGCACGCGCAGGACGACCGCGAGCGGGACATTCTTGACGGTGACGGCGCGGCCGACTTCATTGGCGGCTTTGCGGCGGCGGCGGCGGCGCTCGGCGCCGCCCCCGCCCTCCTGCATCTCGACACGAGCTGGCCGGACGCACCGCGCGCCCGCACCGTGGCGGAGGAGATCGCCCGCCTCGTGCGCGGCCGCCTCACCCATCCGCGCTGGATCGCCGGCCAGATGCGCCACGGCTTCCGCGGGGCGGCGGAACTCGCCCAGGGCCTCGACGCGCTCTATGCCTTCGCGGCGACGAGCGACACCGCGGGCAGTGCGGCCTTCGAGGCCGTCTTCGACGCCTGGGTGGCGGACGAGGCGGTGTGGCGCACCCTGCGTGCCGCCAATCCGGGTGCGGCGCGCGCCATCGCCAGCCGCTTCGACGAAGCGCTCGCCCGCGGCCTGTGGGTGACGCGGCGCAACTCGGTGGCGCCGCGGCTCGCCGAAGCGCTCGGTCCGGAGCGGGGGAGGGCATCATGAGCGGCCCGCTCGCCTCCCTGCGCCGCGGCCGCTGCCCGGGGGCGCTGGCGCCCATGCGTACGGGCGACGGCCTGCTCGTCCGTCTGCGCCTCACCGGCGGCCGCCTCGCCGCCCCGGTCGCGGCGGCGGTGGCGGATCTCGCGCGCCGCCACGGCAACGGCGCCCTCGATCTCTCGGCGCGCGCCAATCTGCAGATCCGTGGCGTCGGCGCCGAAACCCTGGCGCCGGTCCAGGCCGAACTCGCCCGCCTCGGCCTTCTCGATGCGCACCCTGCGGCCGAGGCCGTGCGCAACGTGCTCGTCGGCCCGCTCGCCGGCCTCGACCCGGCGGCGCTCGCCGACGGGCTCGCCCACGCCGCCGCCCTCGAGCGCTGCCTCGCCGGCACGCCGGCGCTCCATGCCCTGCCGCCGAAGTTCGGCTGGCTGATCGACGACGGTGGCTTCTGCCCCATGGACGACGTGACGGCGGACGTGCGCTTCCGCGCCGTCTCGCGCGATGGCGAGGCCGCCTGGGCCGTCGGCTTCGAGACGGCCGAGGGCATCGACTGGGTCGGCGCCTGCGCGCGCGACGCGTTGCCTGCGGCGGCCGCAGCGCTGGGCGAGGCCTTCCTGGCGCTGCGCCCGTCTTCGCCGGAGCCGGCGCGGCGCATGCGGCAGATCCCGCCCGCCCTGCGCGCGCGCGTCGCCGAGGCGGCCGGGCTCGCGCCGCTCGCGGCCGTGCCGTCGCGGCGAGCAGGCGCGCTGTACCCGGGAGTCCTCGCTCTCGGCGACGGCTGTTGTGCCGTCGGCTTCGGGCTGGCCTACGGCCGCATCGGCAGCGAGGCGCTTGTGGCGCTCGCGCGCCTTGCGGCCGAGCGCGGCACGGGCGAGCTGCGCCTGACGCCGTGGCGCCTCCTCCTCCTTCCCGTGCCGGCGGGGGCGGATGTCGAGGCGATGCTGGCCACGGGACGGGACCTCGGCCTCGTGGTCGACGCACGGGACCCGCGCCTCGCCATCGCCGCCTGCCCGGGCGCGCCGGCCTGCGAGCAGGCGACGACGGTGACCCACGCCGACGCCGGGGCCATCGCCCGCGCCGCCGCGGCGCTGTTCGACGGCAGCGTCACGCTGCACGTCTCCGGCTGCGGCAAGGGCTGCGCCCGGCAGCGGCCGGCGACCCTGGTGCTCACGGGCGAGGCGGGCCGCTACGGCCTCGCAAGGAACGCCGATGCGACCGCCGCACCGCTGTTCCGGGCGCCGCCTGCCGCCATCATCGCGGGCTTCGGGCGCCTTGCCGCGCAGCTCGCCGGCGGATCGGGCGGGACGGGTGCCGCCGAGGCCTTGCGCCGCATCGCCGATCGTGACATCGCGGCGCTCTTTGGACGGGAACGAGATGACTGACCCGCGCGACTACATCCGCGAAGGCGACGAGATCTACCGGCGCTCCTTCGCCATCATCCGGGCGGAGGCGAACCTCGCCCGCTTCACGCCGGTGGAGGAGCGCGTGGCGGTGCGCATCGTGCATGCGAGCGGCATGGTGGAGGTGGCGGACGACGTCGTCATGTCGCCCGATTTCGCCGAGGCCGCGCGTGCGGCGCTCCGGCACGGCGCGCCGATCCTGTGCGACGCCCGCATGGTGGCGCATGGCATCACCCGCTCTCGCCTGCCGGCTGACAACGCCGTGGTCTGCACGCTCGATGATCCGGCCGTGCCGGAACTCGCGCGCCGCCTCAACAACACGCGCACCGCCGCCGCCATGGAGCTGTGGAGGGATCGCCTCGCCGGCTCCCTCGTGGTCATCGGCAACGCGCCGACGGCACTCTTCCGCCTGCTCGAGATGCTCGACGCCGGGGCGGCGCGGCCGGCGGCCGTCATCGGCGTGCCGGTCGGCTTCGTCGGCGCGGCGGAATCGAAGGAGGCGCTCGTCGCCGACGGGCGCGTGCCCTATCTCGTCGTGCGCGGCCGCAAGGGCGGCAGCGCCATGGCCGCGGCCGCCGTCAACGCCCTGGCGAGCGACCGCGAATGAGCCTCGGTCCCATCACGGGCGGCACGCTCTACGGCGTCGGCGTCGGGCCGGGCGAGCGCGACTATCTCACCCTGCGCGCCGTCGCGGTCATCCGCGCGGCGGACGTCGTCGCCTTCTTCGCCAAGAAGGGCGGGGCCGGCACGGCGCGCACCATCGTTGGCGACCTCGTGCCGAAGGGGCGGCGCGAACTGCCGCTCCACTATCCGATGACAACCGAGCGCCCGCCCCACGATCCGGTCTATCGCGAGGAGCTCGCGGCCTTCTACGAGGCCGCCTGCGCCCAGCTCGCGGACGAGCTCTCCGCCGGGCGCAGCGTCGCCGTGCTCGCCGAGGGCGATCCCTTCTTCTATGGCTCCTTCATGCATCTGTGGCGCCGGCTCGTCGGGCGCTTCCCCGTCGAGATCGTGCCCGGGGTCACCGGCATGTCCGGTTGCTGGACGCGCGCCGGCGTGCCCATCACCTGGGGCGATGACGCGCTCGCCGTGCTGCCGGCGACGCTGCCGGCCGAGCGCCTGACGGCCAAGCTCCGGGACGCCGACGCCGCCGTTGTCATGAAGCTCGGCCGCAACCTGCCCAAGGTGCGCCGCGCCCTCGCCGAGGCGGGCCTGACCGAGCGCGCCGTCTATGTGGAGCGCGGCACCATGCACGGCGAGCGCGTGCTGCCCTTGAGCGAGAAGGAGGACGACGAGGCGCCCTATTTCTCCGTCGTGCTGGTGCCCGGCGAGGGGAGGCGGCCGTGAGCGGGGGCCTCACCGTCGTCGGCCTCGGGCCTGGCCCCGCCGCCTGGACGACGCCGGCCGCCACGGCGGCGCTTGCCGAGGCGACCGACCTCGTGGGCTACGGCCCCTATCTCGACAGGCTGCCCGACCGTCCGGGCCAGCGCCGGCACGCGAGCGACAACCGCGTGGAGCTGGAGCGCGCCCGCCACGCCCTCGCGCTCGCCGCCGGAGGCCGGCAGGTCGCCGTGGTCTCGGGGGGCGATCCCGGCGTCTTCGCCATGGCGGCGGCGGTCTTCGAGGCGGTCGAGACGGGCGATCCTGCCTGGCGCGGGCTCGACCTGCGCGTCGAGCCGGGCGTCACCGCGATGCTCGCCGCCGCCGCCCGCGTCGGCGCGCCCCTCGGCCACGACTTCGCCGCGCTCTCCCTCTCCGACAACCTGAAGCCGTGGGAGGTGATCGAGCGGCGGCTGCGGCTCGCCGCCGAGGCCGATCTCGTCCTCGCCCTCTACAATCCCGTGTCGCGGGCGCGGCCCCAGCAGCTCGCGCAGGCCTTCGCCGTCCTGGGGCAGATCCGCGACGCGGGGACGCCTGTCGTCTTCGCCCGCGCCGTCGGACGCGCGGACGAGCGCGTGACGCTCGCGACCCTCGCAGAGGTGACGGACATTGCCGCCGACATGGCGACGATGATCATCGTCGGTTCGTCCGAGACCCGGCTCGTTGCGCGCGCGGGGGGCGGCGCCTGGGTCTACACCCCCCGTCATTACGGAGGCGGGCGATGAGCCTCGAGCCACGCCAGCACCGCCTCGACGGTGAGGAAGGTGTCAGCCGCGGGCTTTTCCGGGCGGCGGATGACGACGACCGGCAGGCCGAGGGCGCGTGCGGCCGCGAGCTTGCCGGCGGTCGCCGCGCCGCCCGAGTTCTTCGTCACCAGCACCTCGACGGCATGTTCGCGCATGAGCGCCGTCTCGGCCTCGGCGGTGAAGGGCGGGCGCGCCGTGACGAGGGTGAGGTCCGGCAGGGCCGGCGGGGGATCCGGCGCGTCGATGGTGCGCACGAGATAGCGGTGCTGCGGCGCGACCGTGAAGGCGTCGAGCGTCAGCCGGCCGACGGTGAGGAAGACGCGGCGCGGCGCCGCGCCGAGGGCGAGCGCGGCCGCACGCGCATCGGCAACCTCCTGCCAGCGGTCGCCCGGCTGCGGCGTCCAGGCCGGCCGGGTGAGGCGGGCGAGCGGCAGGCCGAGCGCGGCGCAGGCCGCCGCCGCATTGACCGAGATGCGCGCGGCGAAGGGATGCGTCGCATCGACGACGGCCGTGATCCGCTCCGCCGCGAGCCAGCGCATGAGCCCCTCGATGCCGCCGAATCCGCCGATGCGGCGCGGCAGCGCCGAGGGCGCGGCCTCGGCCGTGCGCCCGGCGAGCGACAGGATGGCGGCCATCTCCCGTCGCGCCGCGAGCGCCGCCGCGAGCCGGCCGGCCTCCGTCGTGCCGCCGAGGACGAGGATGCGTGAGGCCGATGGAGAGGCGATGAGCGAGGCCATGCGCGAACGGTCCAATCCCCTGCCGGATGCTGCGCCGGACCATGGACCGGCCGGCCGCTGGCTGTCCATCGTCGGCATCGGCGAGGACGGCGTCGCCGGCCTGTCGGAGGCGGCGCGGCGCCTCCTCGGCGATGCGGAGCTCGTCGTCGGCGGCCGCCGCCATCTCGCCCTCGCCGCCGCGCTCGTGCGGGGGGAGACGCTCGCCTGGCCGAGCCCGCTCGACGGCGCCTTTCCCGCAATCCTCGCGCGCCGCGGCCGGCCGGTTTGCGTGCTCGCGAGCGGCGACCCCTTCTGCTACGGCATCGGCAAGCAGCTCGCAGCCCTCGTCGGCCCCGACGCCTTCGTCTGCCTGCCGCAGCCCTCCGCCTTCAGCCTCGCGGCCGCGCGCCTCGGCTGGCCGCTCGCCGATGTCGCCTGTCTCACCCTGCACGGTCGGCCGCTTCAGCGCATCGTGCCGCATCTGCAGCCGGGCGCCCGCCTTCTCGCCCTGTCGTGGGACGGCACGACGCCGGAGAAGCTCGCGCGCCATCTGACGGCGCACGGCTTCGGCGGGTCGCGATTCACGGTGCTCGAATGCCTCGGCGGCCCGCGCGAGCGCATCCGTGCCGCGACGGCAGGGACCTTCGATCTCGACGCGGTCGAGGCCCTCAACACCATCGCGATCGAGGTCGTGGCTGCGCCGGGCGCCCTCGTGCTGCCCTTCGCCGCCGGGCTGGACGACGCGTTCTTCGAGCACGACGGGCAGATCACCAAGCGGGAGCTGCGCGCCGTGGCCCTCTCCGCGCTCGCGCCGCGTCTCGGCGAAACCCTGTGGGATGTCGGCGCGGGCTCGGGCGCGGTCGGCATCGAATGGCTCCTGCGCCATCCCTCCCTGCGCGCCGTCGCCGTCGAGGCGCGAGCCGGGCGCGCCGCCCGCATCGCCCGCAACGCCGCCCATCTCGGCGTGCCGGATCTCGCCGTCGTCGAGGGGCGGGCGCCGGGCGCACTCGACGGCCTGCCGCGCCCCGACGCCGTTTTCGTCGGCGGCGGTGCGACGCGGCCGGGCGTGTTCGAGGCCTGCTGGCAGGCGCTGCCGTCCGGCGGGCGCCTCGTCGTCCATGCCGTGACCCTGGAGACCGAGGCGCTTCTCGCCGCCTGGTTCCGCAGCCACGGCGGCGAGCTCACCCGCCTCGAGCTGCAGCGGGCCGAGCCGCTCGGCTCCTTCTTCGCCTGGCGGCCGGCCCTGCCCGTGACGCAGTGGCGCGTGGTGAAGCCGTGATCGTGGCGGGGTTCGGCTTTCGCAAGGACGCCACCGCCGCCGATCTCGCGGCGGTGCTTGCGATGGCGCTCGGACGGGCTTCGCTCACGCAAGCCGAGGTCGGCGCGCTCGCCGTGCCGGAGGCGAAGGCGGGGAAGGGGGCGGCCGGCGCCCTGGCGGCCGACCTGGGCTGCCCGGTGCTTGCCGTCCCGACGGCCGCCATGCAGGCCGCAGCCCACGGCTGCCTCACACGCTCGGCGCGGAGCGAGGCGGCATATGGCGTTCCCTCCGTCGCCGAAGCGGTGGCGCTCGCCGCCGCCGGGCCCGGGGCGCGCCTGATCCGGCCGCGCGTGGCGACGGCGAAAGCGACCTGTGCCTTCGCGCAAGGGGACGGTCCATGACCGTGCATTTCATCGGCGCCGGTCCGGGCGCCCCGGACCTCATCACCCTGCGTGGCCGCGACCTCGTGGCGCGCTGTCCCGTGTGCCTCTATGCGGGCTCGCTGGTGCCGCGCGAGATCCTGTCCTGGTGCCCGCCGGGCGTGCGCCTCGTCGACACGGCGCCGCTGTCGCTCGACGCCATCATTGCCGAATGCAGGACGGCGCACGAGGCCGGGCTCGAGGTGGCGCGGCTCCATTCGGGCGACCTCTCCATCTGGAGCGCCATGGGCGAGCAGATCCGCCGGCTGGAGGCGCTAGGCATTCCCTATACCGTGACGCCCGGCGTGCCGGCCTTCGCAGCTGCCGCTGCGGCGCTGAAGCGCGAGCTCACCCTGCCGGAGGTGGCCCAGTCGGTCGTGCTGACGCGCACGCCCGGCCGTGCCTCGGCGATGCCGGAGAAGGAAAGGCTCGCGGCCTTTGCCGCGACCGGGGCGACGCTTGCCATCCACCTCTCCATTCACGTGCTCGCAGACGTGGTGGCGGAACTTGCGCCGCATTACGGGCCGCAGTGCCCCGTCGCCGTCGTGGCGCGGGCGAGCTGGCCGGACGAGCAGATCGTCACCGGCACGCTCGCCGACATCGTCGGCCGCATGGCTGAACGACCGGTGGAACGCACGGCGACGATCCTCGTCGGGCCGGCGCTCGCGGCGCGCGACTTCGCCGACAGCGCGCTCTACGGCGCCCACTACCTGCGCCGCTTCCGGGGGATGGATCAGTGAGCCGGCGTGAAATCCTTGCGGCCGACGAGCAGGCCGTCCCGGTCGAACACCGTGATCTCGAGCGCCATGCCCGTCCCGGCGATCACCTTCGCCGCCGTGCGCCAGGCGTGCCCGGCCACGATGTCGCCGACGGCGAGACCCTCGGCCGCGGCCTCGCGCAGCACCTGGAGGGCCGTGTTGGCGCGGGCCGCCCGGGCGACGAGGCCGGCCGGCGCATCGGCCTCGGCGAGGCGTTCGGCGAGCCAGGCGAGGTCGACCTCCCCGGCGCGCGAATGAAGGTCGAGCAGCCCCTGCCCGAGCTTCGTCATCTTGGCGAAGCCGCCGGCGATGGTGACGCGGGGGACAGGGTGCCGGCGCAGGTACTTCAGCATGCCGCCGGCGAAGTCACCCATGTCGATGAGCGCCTGTTCGGGAAGGCTGTGCAGGCGCTGCACCGCGGCCTCGGAGGTGGAGCCGGTGGCGCCGGCGACGTGGTCGAGCCCCACGGCGCGCGCCACGTCGATGCCGCGGTAGATCGAGTGGATCCACGCCGCGCAGGAGAAGGGCACGACGATGCCCGTGGTGCCGAGGATGGAGAGCCCCCCGAGGATGCCGAGGCGGGGGTTGAGCGTCTTGCGGGCGAGCGCCTCGCCGCCGGGTATGGCGATCTCGACGATGGCGTCGCCCGTGGCGCCCGTCGCCTCCGCCACCTCGCGCAGGGCCGTGCGGATCATGGCGCGCGGCACCGGATTGATGGAGGGCTCGCCCGGCGGCAGCGGCAGGCCGGGGCGCGTCACCGTGCCGACGCCCGGCCCGGCGCGGAAGGTGACACCTGTCCCCCGCGGGCCGTGGCTGACGGTCGCGAGGACGAGCGCGCCGTGCGTCACGTCCGGGTCGTCGCCCGCGTCCTTGACGATGCCCGCTTTCGCCCAGCCCCCGCCCCGCTCTTCGAGGGCGAGCGCGAAGGCCGGGCGCTCGCCGCCCGGAAGGCTGACGGGGACGGGATCGGGAAAGCGGCCGGTCACCAGCGCCTCGTAGGCGGCGCGCGCGGCGGCGGCGGCGCAGGTGCCGGTCGTCCATCCGCGGCGGAGCGGCCGTTGCGGTGCCTTCTCGTCCATGCATCTTTCTGTAGCGTTCCCACGTTCGGCGGTCACCTTCGGAGGGAGGTTCGGCGATGAGTCGGCCGGCGCTCGCATCGCTCACCCCGCCGTTTCGGCCGGGCGAGGTCTGGCTGGTCGGCGCCGGGCCCGGCGATCCGGGCCTCCTGACGCTGCACGCCCTCAATGCCCTGCAGGCGGCGGACGTCATCGTCTACGACGCCCTCGTCGACGAGCGTGTGCTCAAGCTCGCCCGCCCCGAGGCGCGCCTGGAATATGCCGGCAAGCGCGGTGGCAAGCCCTCGCCGAGACAGGCCGACATCACGCTGCGCCTCATCGCTCTGGCGCGCGAGGGCCTGCGCGTGCTCCGGCTCAAGGGCGGCGATCCCTTCGTCTTCGGCCGCGGCGGCGAGGAGGCGCTGGCGCTCGTCAGGGCGCACGTGCCCTTCCGCCTCGTGCCGGGGGTGACCGCCGGCCTCGGCGGGCTGGGCGCCGCCCTCATCCCGGCGACGACGCGCGGCACCAACCAGGCGCTCGTCCTCGCCACCGGCCACACCGCCGACGGCGGCCCCGCCGATCTCGACTGGGCGGCGCTTGCCAGGCTGGGCCAGCCCATCGTGCTCTACATGGCCATGAAGAACCTGCCGCACATCACTGCCGAGCTGATGGCGGGGGGCATGAGCGCGGACACGCCGCTCGCCGTCGTCGCCGCGGCGACAACGGCCGAGGAGCGCGTGCTTGAGACGACGCTCGGCCGCGCGGTCGCGGATGCAGCGGCCGCCGGGCTCGGCGCGCCCGCCATCGTCGCCATCGGCTCCATCGTGCGGCTGCGCGCGAAGCTCCGCGGGCTCGCCGCCCAGATCGAGGCCGAGAGCGGCGCCGTGGGAGGAAAACGATGACGTTGCCCACCGTCCCCGGCCTCCTCGTCGCCGCGCCGCGCTCGGGCGCCGGCAAGACGACCGTCGCGCTCGGCCTCATGCGCGCCCTGGCGCGCGACGGGCTCGCCGTGGCGGCGGCGAAATGCGGGCCGGACTACATCGACCCCGCCTTCCACGCTCGCGCCACGGGCCGGCCGGGCGTCAATCTCGACAGCTGGGCGATGGAGGACGATCTGATCGCTGCGCTCGTCGCGCTGGGAACGGCCGGGGCCGACCTCGTCATCGCCGAAGGGCTGATGGGTCTCTTCGACGGCGTGCCGGGCGCGGCGGGGCGCACGGGTGCGAGCACGGACGTCGCGGCGCTCACCGGCTGGCCGGTGCTCCTCGTCATCGACGTGTCGGGCCAGTCGCAGTCGGCAGCGGCGGTCGCCCTCGGCTGCGCCCGCTATGACCCGCGCATCCGCATCGGCGGCGTGGTGCTCAACAAGGTCGGCAGCGAGCGGCATCGCCGGCTCGTGACGGCGGCGATAGAGGCGCTCGGCCTGACCGTGGTCGGTGCCCTGCCGCGCGAAGGCGCCGTCTCCCTGCCCGAGCGCCATCTCGGCCTCGTGCAGGCGCGCGAGACGGCGGCGCTCGACGATCACCTCGACCGCCTCGCCGGTTTCGTCGCCGCCCATGTCGACCTTGGTGCCGTGCGCCGCCTCGCCGCGCCGACGCGGGCCCTGCCGCAGGCGGCCCCGTCGCGCGCCGCCGTGCCGCCACCCGGCGGGCGCATCGCGCTCGCCGACGATGCGGCCTTCTCCTTCGTCTATCCGCACGTCATCGCCGGCTGGCGGGCGGCGGGGGCGGAGATCGTGCCCTTCTCGCCGCTCGCCGACGAGGCGCCGCCCACCGATTGCGACATGTGCTGGCTGCCCGGCGGCTATCCCGAGCTGCACGCCGGCCGGCTCGCGGCCAACCGGCGCTTCCTCGGCGGCCTCGCCGCCTTTGCGGCCGGCGGCGCCGTGCATGGCGAATGCGGCGGCTACATGGTGCTGGGCGAGACCCTGGAGGATGCGGCCGGCGTGACGCATCGCATGGCGGGGCTCCTGCCGCTCGCCACGAGCTTTGCGGAGCGCAAGCTCCATCTCGGCTATCGCGCCGTGGAGCTCCTGGCGGATACGCCGCTCGGGCGGCGTGGCACGCGGGCGCGCGGCCACGAGTTCCACTATGCGAGCATCGTCGCGGCCGGCGGCGCCGCACCGCTCGCCCGCGTCACGGACGCCTACGGCAACGACCTCGGCCCGGCCGGCCAGGTGGCCGGCCGGGTCAGTGGCTCGTTCATCCACGTCATCGCCACCACGCCGGACTGATGCCTGATCCGGGCGGCAGGCACCGCCCTGCAGTCAGGCCGCCCAGGCCGCGTTCTCGGCAATCGACCGGCGCGCGGCCGAAATGGCCTGTTCCTTGTGCTCGGGGCTGAGGTTGACGCCCTCGGCGCGCACGAACTCGACGTCCGAAATGCCGAAGAAGCCGAAGATGCTGCGCAGGTAGCGCTCCTGGTGGTCGATCGCCTCCAGCGGCGAGCCGGCGCTGTAGACGCCGCCGCGCGAGGACACGACGATAACCTTCTTGCCGCCGGCGAGGCCCTCTGGCCCCTTCTCCGTGTAGCGGAAGGTCTTGCCCGCCACGGCCAGGCGGTCGATCCAGGCCTTGAGCTGGCTCGGGATGCTGAAGTTGTACATCGGCGCTCCGATGACGACGACGTCGGCGGCGAGGAACTCCGCGAGCGCACGGTCGCTCGCATCGATCTCCGCCTGCTGCTCGGCGCTGCGCTTGGCCGCTTCGGTCGCGCGCGCGGCGAAATGGGCCGAGGAGAGATGAGCGATCGGCTCTGCGGCGAGATCGCGGTAGGTGACGGCGACGTCCGGCGCCTGGCGGCGCCACTCGGCGACGACGGCCGCGCTCAGGCTGCGGGAGATGGAACCGTCGCCGAGGATGCTGGAGTCGATGTGCAGGAGCTGCATGGGATACCTCCGGGAGTGGTGTGCGGCGCCGGACGGGGGCCGCGCCGTCGTCTTCATGGAGCTAGATCCGCAACGCCGGATGGATAAGATCGCAACCGAGCATCTCGGTGTTCCAACGATGGAACGATGGCGCCATGCCCGACCTCAACGATCTCTCCCTCTTCGCCGCCGTCGTGACGCACGGCGGCTTCGCCGCGGCGGCGCGGGCGCTCGGCCTGCCGAAGTCGACGCTCAGCCGCCGCGTGGCGCGCCTCGAGGAGGATTTCGGCGCGCGCCTGCTGCAGCGTTCGACGCGCCGCTTCGCCGTGACCGAGATCGGCGAGGACGTCTATCGCCACTGCCGCGCCATGCTGGCGGAGGCGGAGGCCGCGGCGGAGGCGGTCGAGCGGCGGCGCGCCGAGCCCTGCGGCCTCGTGCGCGTCAGTTGCCCACCCGGCTTGGCGCAGGGCCTCATCGCCCCCGTGCTGCCGCGCTTCATGCAGGCCCATCCGCGCGTGCGCGTGCAGCTTCTCATCAGCAATCGCCGGGTCGACCTCATCGAGGAGGGCGTCGACATCGCGCTGAGGGTCCGCGACCGCCTCGACACGGATGCAGACCTCGTCGTGCGCGTGCTCGGCCGGAGCCGGATCATGCTCGTGGCGAGCCCCGCCTATCTCGACGCTCACGGCCGTCCCGAAGCCGTCGCCGACCTCGCCCGCCACCAGACGCTCAGCATGAACGAGCGCGGCAGCGACGTGTGGACATTGATCGGCCCGGAGGGGCGGACGGAGCGCCTCGAGCACGAGCCGCGCCTCATGTGCTCGGACTTCGACGTGCTGCTGGGGGCGGCGCTTTCGGGCCTCGGCGTGGCGCTCATGCCGGAGAGCGTCTGCGCGCCTGCGCTCGCCGAGGGCCGGCTGGAGGCCGTGCTGCCGGAATGGGGCGGCGCCACCGGCGTGGCGCATCTCGTCTTTCCTTCGCGCCGGGGCCTCCTGCCCGCCGTGCGCGTCACGATCGACTTCCTGGTCGAGACCCTGACGGCGGCGATCGAGGACGGGCTGAGGCGCGTCTACGCCGAGCGCTGCGAGGCGGCGCGGCGGCGCAATGCGGCGAGCGAGGCCGCCTGAGGGCCGCGACGCGCGTCAGGCACCGGCCGCCGGCGATTCGTCGGCGACCGTTCCCGGCTGCGCCTCGTCCGGGGCGCTGGGGTCGCCCGGGGCGGTCTCGCAGTCGAGGTCGGGGAAGGCGACGACGCGGTTGCCGCGGAAGTCGGTGCGGCAGACGAGGAGGCCGCGCTCCTCGAAATAGGTGAGGAGGCGGCGGGCGCGTCCGGGCGAGCGGCTGCCGTAGGCGCGCGCGAGCGCTGCGTCGGAAGGGCAGGGCGCCCCCGCCACCGCTGCCTGGGCGACGAGCAGGAAGACGCCCTGGATGTCGTCGGAGAGCGAGGCCGAGATTGCCACCGCCCGCTCCCAGGCGCTGCTCTCGGCCGTGCGCGTGTCGACACCCGCCCGCGCCACGGCGAGCCGCCGGCGAAAGGCCGGCAGGTCGAGCGCCTCCCCGCTGACGCGGCGGATGCGGCAGCGCACGAGGAAATCCTGGTAGAGCACGGCCACCGAGCGGAAGGAGGCGTCGGGGTCGTCCAGGATCTCGCGCAGGATCGCCGCGATCGCGGCCTCCCGCTCCTCCGTGGACATGGCCGGCGCAGGCGGTTCCGCGGGCGCGGCGGGCAGGGGGATGAGCACGGGCCGGGGGCGGCCGACCTGCCGGAGGATGTCGGAGGTGGGGACGGGCGGCGGCGGACGGCGCGGGACGACGCGCGGCGGCTCGTCCTCTCCCGGCGTGAAGATGAGCTCGCGCGCGTCTTCCGGCGGCTTGTCCGGCAGCGGCATCAGCTTCGGGCTCGACGAGCGGGCACTCGTCTCCACCGGGCCGATGCGCAGTGGCAGCGGACGGCGCGACAGGGCGGGGCCGAGCGCCACGAAATGGCCGCGCTGCAGGTCGCGGAACATCTCCGCCTGCCGGCGCTCCATGCCGAGGAGGTCGGCGGCGCGCGCCATGTCGATGTCGAGGAAGGTGCGGCCCATCAGGAAGTTCGAGGCTTCCGCCGCCACATTCTTGGCGAGCTTGGCGAGGCGCTGGGTGGCGATGACGCCGGCCAGCCCGCGCTTGCGGCCGCGGCACATGAGATTGGTCATGGCGCCGAGCGAGGCCTTGCGCGCCTCGTCCGAGACCTCGCCGGCCGCCGCGGGGGCGAAGAGCTGCGCCTCGTCGACGATGACGAGCAGCGGGTACCAGTGGTCGCGGTCGGCGTCGAAGAGCCCGCCGAGAAACGCGGCGGCGCATCGCATCTGCTCCTCGGCGTCGAGCCCCTCGAGATTGAGCACGACGGACACGCGATGCTGGCGGATGCGGCCGGCGATGCGCGTCAGCTCCGCTTCGGTGCGCGCCGCATCCACGACGACATGGCCGAAGCGGTCGGCGAGCGTGACGAAGTCGCCCTCCGGGTCGATGACGGCCTGCTGCACCCATTGCGCGCTCTGCTCGATGAGGCGGCGCAGGAGATGCGACTTGCCGGACCCGGAATTGCCCTGGACGAGCAGGCGGGTCGCCAGGAGCTCCTCGAGATCGAGCATGGCCGGCGCCCCCGCGGACGTCGTGCCCATGTCGATGCCAACCTTCATTCCATGTCCCTGCGGGTGATTGACGGAGGAGGCGCGCGACCGGCGCCGCCGGCCCCTTTAACACTCCTCGCGCCGCTGCGCGACCGCGGTCGCCGAAACCCACAAGGCCGCGCGAGGGACGACCGTGGGTGGCTCCAGCGCGAGCCTCTCCTCCGGAAGCAGCCGCCCGCCTGAACCTCCGACCGTCACCCCGGACGCCGCGAAGCGGCCGTGCGGCGACAGGCCGATGGCGACGCCATTATTTTCTCAAGTTTCGGCTTGTTATTCCCACATTACGATAATACAAACGTCCAAGTTGAGAAACCGGCGGGGATCATGTCGAGCAGCGAGCGGCTTCTGGATGTCCTGGTTGCGGTGGCCACCGCCGCCGGGCCCCTGTCCGCCAAGGAGGTGGGCGAGCGCGCCGGCCTGCCGCTCAGCAGCGCCTACCGGCATCTCGCGCTCCTCAAGGAGCGCGGCTTCGTCGCCGATCTCGGCCGTGACGTCGGCTACGGTCCGGGGCCGATCTGCCTGCGCATGGCCTGGAACTTCGACCGTTCGTCGCATCTCCTCGCCGTCGCCCTGCCGGAGATGCAGCGCCTCTCCATCAGGACGCAGGAGAGCGTCGGCCTCATGAAGGCCGTCGGCATGGATGTGCTCTGCCTCGAGATGATCGAGAGCCCGCTTTCGCTGCGCTGCTCCTTCAGCAAGGGGCGCTCGCAGCCGCTGGTGCGCGGCGCCTCGGCCAAGGCGCTGCTCGCGCATCTGCCGGACGCCGTGCGCGACGAGATCCTGGCGCGGCTCATGGCGGGCGACGAGGCGGCCCGCGCCGCCCTCGTCGAGGAGCTCGGCGCCATCCGCGCCCGCGGCTACGCCCAGAGCGAGGGCGAGGTCGATCCGGGAGTCTGGGGTGTGAGCGCCCCCGTCTTCTCGTCGGGCGGGCGGCTTGAATGCGGCATCAGCCTCATGGTGCCGAGCGTGCGCGTCGGCGCCCGCTCTGACGAACTCATTCGTGAAACGCTGGCGGCGGCGGGGGAGATCACCCGGCGCCTCGCCAGAAGCTGACATCGGCTTGGATGTGACGTTGGCCTGCTCGGCAAGGGAGGAGCACCAGATGACGTTTCTTCGCAAGATTGCACTTGGCCTCGTGGGCGCGCTCGCCTGCATCGGCGCGGCGCAGGCCCAGACCGGCGACACGCTGAAGGTCGCCACCGACGCGACCTTCATGCCCTTCGAGTTCCAGGTGGACGGCAAGCTCACCGGCTTCGACATCGAGCTCGTCGAGGCTGCCGCCAAGGTCATGAACAAGAAGGTCGAGTGGACGACGATCGACTTCAAGGGGCTCATCCCGGGCCTCGTCGCCAAGCGCTTCGACATGGCGGTGTCGGCGATCTACATCACCGACGAGCGGAAGAAGGTCGTCGATTTCTCGGATCCATACTATCCGGGCGGCCTCGTGATCATGGTCAAGAAGGACAACACGAGCATCAAGGGGCCCGAGGACCTGCCGGGCAAGAAGGTCTCCGTCCAGGTCGGCACGAAGTCCGTGAGCTACCTCCAGGAGAACTTCCCCAAGGTCGAGCGCACCGAGGTGGAGAAGAACCAGGAGATGTTCATGCTGGTCGAGCTTGGCCGCGTGGACGCCGCCGTCACCGGCAAGCCCGCTGCCAAGCTCTTCGCCAAGAGCCGGCCGACCGTGAAGGTGCTCGACAAGCAGCTCACCGTCGAGGAATACGGCATGGCCGTGCGCAAGGACCTGCCGGAGCTCACCAAGGAGCTGAACGCCGCCCTCGCCAAGCTCAAGGCGGACGGCACCTACGACAAGCTCGTGCAGAAGTGGTTCGAAGCCGGCAACTGACGCGGCCCCTGTCGCCGCCGGCCCCGCCATCGCAACGGCTCCAGCAAAGCGAGCGTGTCCCGGATGAATCTCGACTTCACCCCCGTCTGGCAGGGCTGGCGCGAGTTGGCCTACGGCGCTCTCGTCACCATCGAGGTGACGAGCGCCTCGCTTCTCCTCGGCTGCATCCTCGGCCTCCTCGTCGGCATCGCCCGGCTCGATCCGCGCCGCAAGCTCGTCTACGGCGTGGCGACGGGCTACGTCACCTTCATCCGCGGCACGCCGCTGCTCGTGCAGCTTTTCCTGCTGTTCTTCGGCCTGCCGCAGTTCAACATCCTGCTGCCGGCCTTCGTCTGCGGCGTGCTCGGCCTCGGCATCTACTCCGGCGCCTATGTGTCGGAGATCGTGCGCGGCGCCATCCAGTCGATCGATCGCGGGCAGATGGAGGCGGCACGCTCGCTCGGCATGTCGCACGGCAAGGCGATGCGCATCATCATCCTGCCCCAGGCGGTGGTGCGCATGATCCCGCCGCTCGGCAACGAGTTCATCGCCCTCATCAAGAACTCGGCCCTCGTCTCGCTGCTCACCATCGCCGACCTGATGCACGAGGGGCAGAAGATCATCTCGATCTCCTACCGCTCGCTCGAGGTCTATCTCGCGGTCGCCTTCGTCTACCTCATGCTCACGAGCCTCACGGGCTTCCTGCTGCAGCGGGCGGAGCTGCGCCTGCGCGCCGGAGGAGTGGTGCAATGACCGCTGCCGCACCCATCGTCGCCGCCCGCGACCTCGTGAAGAGCTTCGGCGCGCACCGCGTGCTGCACGAGGTCTCCTTCTCGGTGGCGCCGTCGCAGGTCGTCGTCGTCATCGGTCCCTCCGGCTCGGGCAAAAGCACGCTCTTGCGCTGCTGCAACGCCCTCGAGGTGCCCGAGGACGGCACGCTCACCGTCTGCGGCACCGATCTCGTCAGGAACGGCACGCTCATCCCGGAGCGGGAGCTCAACGCCCTGCGCATGCAGGTCGGCATGGTGTTCCAGTCGTTCAACCTGTTCCCGCACCTCACGGTGCTCGACAACGTCAGCGTCGGGCCGCGCAGCCTGCGCCGGATGCCGCGGGCCGAGGCCGAGGCGCTGGCACGCGATCTGCTTGGCAAGGTGGGGCTCGCGCAGAAGGCGGAGGCCTATCCGGCGACGCTCTCCGGCGGCCAGAAGCAGCGTGTGGCGATTGCCCGTGCGCTCGCCATGCAGCCGCGCGTCATGCTCTTCGACGAGCCGACCTCCGCCCTTGATCCGGAGCTCGTCGGCGAAGTCCTGCAGGTGATGAAGGGCCTTGCCAGGGAGGGCATGACCATGATCGTCGTCACGCACGAGATGGGATTTGCCCGCGAGGTCGCCGACGTCGTCATGGTCATGGACGGCGGGCGCATCATCGAGGAGGGGCCGCCCGAGCAGATCTTCGGCGCGCCGCGCAACCCGCGCACCCGCTCCTTCCTCCAGGCGGTCATCGCGCGAGACTGACACCCGTGCCCTTCGATGGTCTTGCCGCTCCGGTCGCTGGCCTGCCGAGCGACCGGGGCGAGGACGGCTGCGTGCTGCGCGTCAAGGACGTGCTGCGGCCGCTGACAGCCGACGCTTCGGGAGCAGCCGCGATCATCGGTTTCGCGAGCGACGAGGGCGTGCGCCGCAACCACGGCCGCGTCGGCGCCGCGGCCGGTCCGCTCGCCATCCGCCGCGTGCTCGAGCGCCTGCCGGTGCACGACGAGGCGCCCCTCTACGACGCCGGTGACGTCGCCTGCACGGACGGCGATCTCGAAGGTGCGCAGGCGCGCCTCGCCGAGGCACTTGCCGGGCTCATGGGCCGCGGGCTGCGGCCCGTCGTGCTCGGCGGCGGCCACGAGGTGGCGTACGGCAGCTTCCTCGGCCTCGCCAACCACCTCGGCGAGCGCTTTGCCGGGACGCGCCTGCTCGTCGTCAATCTCGACGCGCATTTCGACCTGCGCCTCGCGCCGCGGCCCAACTCCGGCACGCCCTTCCGCCAGATGGCGGAGTTCTGCGCGAGCCGGGGCGCAGACTTCCGCTACCTCTGCTTCGGCATCAGCGAACTCGCCAATACGACGGCGCTCTTCGAGCGGGCACGCGCCCTCGGCGTCGAATACTGGCTCGACGAGGAAATGCGCGCGAGCGACGCGGCCCACCTGGGGGCGGCGCTGACCCAGCGGCTCATCGCGGCGGACGCGGTCTATCTCTCCATCGACCTCGACGTGCTGTCGCAGGCGGTCGCCCCCGGTGTCTCGGCACCGGCGGCGCGGGGTGTGGCGCTCGAGATCATCGAGGATCTCGTCGACGAGATCCTCGCCTCGGGCAAGCTCGCACTCGCCGACATCGCGGAATTCAATCCCGCCTTGGACCGCGACGATCAGACGGCTCGCGTCGCCGCCCGCCTCGCCTACCGCCTGCTGCGCAAGCCCCGTTGAGATCGAGGGTCCGCCACGCGAGGGCGGCCGACGGGCGCTCAGAAGCCGAGCGCGCAGCCGTCCTTGCGCCGGTCGGAGGCGCCCCACAGGGCACCCCGCCCGTGGTCGATCCAGATCGCCTGACCGCCGCCCAATGGCACCGTGCGGCGCTTGATGGCATGGCCGCGCGCGGCGAGCGCGGCGATCGTCTCCTCGCCGAGCGCGGGTTCCACCTCCAGCACGCCGTCGAAGGCGAAGGAGCGCGGCGCGTCGATGGCGGCTTGCACGTTGAGGCCGCGGTCGAGCACGCCCGACAGGAAGGCCGCCTGGCCGGCGGCCTGGTAGTGGCCGCCCATGACGCCGAAGGGCGCCACCGTCCGCCCGTCCTTGCGCAGCATGCCGGGGATGATCGTGTGCATCGGCCGCTTGCGCGGGCCGATGGCGTTCGGATGCCCCTCGATCAGGCGGAAGGACGAGCCGCGGCTGTGAAGGACGATGCCCGTCTCCGGGTCGAGCCGCGTCGAGCCGAAGGCGTGGAAGATCGAGTTGATGAAGGAGACGGCGTTGCCGTCACGGTCGACGACGCACAGATAGACCGTGTCCCTGTGTTCCGCCTCGTTCCACAGCGTGGCGGGGCGCGCCTTCGTCGGGTCGATGCGGGCGCGCAGCGTGGCCGCCACCTCGTCGGACAGGAGCGCCTCGACGGGGAAGGGCAGATGTGCCGGATCGGCGATCAGGGCGTCGCGGTGGTGATAGGCGAGCTTGGTCGCTTCCGCATGCAGATGGGCGCGGTCGGCCGGCGACAGGGTGTCGGAGAGGTCGAAGCCGCTCAGGATGTTGAGGATCATCAGGGTTGCGAGGCCCTGGCCGTTGGGCGGGCATTCGTAGACGTCGTAGCCGCGGTAGCGCGTCCTGATCGGCGTGACGTAATCGGCGCCGTCGAGCGCCGCGGCGAAGTCGTCGAGCGTGTGCAGGCCGCCGAGGCCGTTGAGGAAGCGCACGAGCGATTCCGCCGTGGGGCCGAGATAGAAGGCGTCGGCGCCCTCGCGGGCGATCTCGCGCAGCCGCGCCCCGAGCCTGGGCTGGGCGTGCCGCTCGCCGGCCTTCGGCGCCCGGCCGTCGGGCAGGTAGGCGGCCCTCGCGCCCGCATCCTGCGCCAGGAGGGGCGCCTCCTCGGCCCAATCGCGCGCGACGCGCGGCGTCACCGGATAGCCGTCCTCGGCATAGGCGATGGCGCGCGCGAAGAGACGCTCGAACGGCAGGCGACCGTGGTCGCGGTGCAGCTTCGCCCAGGCGGCGACGGCGCCCGGCACGGTGACGGCGTGCGGGCTCGTGCGGGCAATCTCGGTGAGGCCGAGGTCCCGGAGCCGGGCGACGCTCGCCGCCGCCGGCGCGCGGCCGCTGCCGTTGAGCGCGATCACGTCCTGGCCGGCGGGCGCGTAGAGCACGAAGCAGTCGCCGGCGATGCCCGTCATGTGGGGCTCGACCACACACTGCACGGCGACGGCGGCGATGGCGGCATCGACGGCATTGCCCCCGAGCGCCAGGATCTCGAGGCCGGCGGCGGTCGCCAGCGGATGCGAGGTGGCCACGGCCGCCTCGCGCGCAAGGACCGGCCCGCGGCCGGGCTGAAAGAAGTCCCGCATCGTCTGTCTCCCCCCCCCTGCGCCGCCTGCGCGGGCGGCGTCCCTGCGGCCGCCCGGCTCGCAGCGTTCCCGCAACGGATATCGGCGAGCGCGCGGCCTTGGCAAGGCGGATGGCCGCATTGCCGCCCTGCGTGTGCGCGACGAAGAGGGGCGAAGCGCGAGACGATTCGCCGGCTATACGTCGAGGTTCGCGACGCTCAGCGCGTTGTCCTGGATGAACTCGCGCCGCGGCTCGACGGTGTCGCCCATCAGCTTGACGAAGATGTCGTCGGCCTCGTCGACCTCCTTCACCTTCACCTGCAGGAGCGAGCGGTTGTCGCGGTCGAGGGTCGTCTCCCAGAGCTGATCGGGGTTCATCTCGCCGAGGCCCTTGTAGCGCTGCAGCTGGATGCCCTTGCGACCCGCGGCGGTCACCGCCTCGAAGAGCGTGACGGGCCCGGCGATCGCCGTTTCCTCGCTCTTGCGTGCCAGAATGGCGGGCTTGCCGTAGACCTCCTGGAGGCTCGGCGCCCGCTCGTCGAGCCGCCGCGCCTCAGAGGAGGCGATCAGCGCCGCATCAAGGGTGGCCACCTGCTTCACGCCGCGCACGGTGCGCGTGAAGACGTAGCCGCCTGCCTCGGCGCGGCCCTGCCAGCCGCGTTCGGTCTCCTCGGCGATGGCGTCGAGACGTTCGGCCACCGAGGCTGCCGCGACGGCGGCGGCCTCGGGATCATCCGCCGTCTCGGGCCGCAGCGCGCCGGCGATCGCTGCCTGCTCGACGATGGCGCGGTCGTAGCGCGTGTGCAGGGCCCCGAGCACGTGGCGCACGAGGCGCGCCTCCTCGACGAGGGCCTTCAGGTCGGCTCCGGCCCGCTCCTCGCCGCCTGCAAGCCGCAGCACGGAGCCGTCCGTGCCGCCCTCGATGAGGTAGTCCTCCAGCGCCCGCTCGTCCTTCAGATACTGCTGCGACTTGCCGCGCGTCACCTTGTAGAGCGGCGGCTGCGCGATGAAGAGATGCCCGCGCTCGATGATCTCGTGCATCTGGCGGAAGAAGAAAGTGAGCAGGAGCGTGCGGATGTGGCTGCCGTCCACGTCCGCGTCGGTCATGATGATGATCTTGTGGTAGCGCAGCTTGTCGATGGAGAAGTCGTCGCGGCCGATGCCGGTGCCGAGCGCCGTGATCAGCGTGCCGATCTGCTCGCTCGACAGCATCTTGTCGAAACGCGCGCGCTCGACATTGAGGATCTTGCCGCGCAGCGGCAGCACAGCCTGGAACTCGCGGTTGCGGCCCTGCTTGGCCGAGCCGCCGGCCGAATCGCCCTCGACGATGAAGAGCTCGGCCTTGGCCGGGTCGCGCTCCTGGCAGTCGGCGAGCTTGCCGGGGAGAGAAGCCATGTCGAGCGCGCCCTTGCGGCGCGTGAGCTCGCGCGCCTTGCGCGCCGCTTCGCGGGCGGCGGCGGCCTCGACCACCTTGCCGACGAGCGTCTTGGCGTCACCGGGGTTCTCCTCGAGCCAGATCGACAGCGCCTCGTTGACGACGCTCTCGACGACGGGCCGCACCTCGGAGGAGACGAGCTTGTCCTTGGTCTGCGAGGAGAACTTCGGGTCCGGCACCTTCACTGAGACGATCGCCGTCAGACCCTCGCGGCAGTCGTCGCCGGTCAGCGAGACCTTCTCCTTCTTCGAGATGCCGGAGGCTTCGGCATAGCCGGTCACCTGCCGGGTGAGGGCGGCGCGGAAGCCGGCGAGATGCGTGCCGCCGTCACGCTGCGGGATGTTGTTCGTGAAGCAGAGCACGTTCTCGTGGTAGGAGTCGTTCCACCACAGGGCAACCTCGACGCCAATGCCGTCCTTCTCGTTCCTGAGCACGATGGGCTTGGCGATGAGCGGCGTCTTGGTGCGGTCGAGATAGCGCACGAAGGCCTCCACGCCGCCTTCGTAGCGCATCTCCTCCTGACGCCGCTCGGCATGGCGGTTGTCGGTGAGGACGATGCGCACGCCCGAGTTCAGGAAGGCGAGCTCGCGCAGGCGGTGCTCCAGCGTGCCGTAGTCGAATTCGGTCAGCGAGAAGGTTTCCGGGCTCGGCAGGAAGGTCACTTCCGTGCCGCGCCTGCCGCCGGCATCGCCCACGACGGCGAGCGGCGCCACCGCGTCGCCGTGCCGGAACTCCATGAAATGCTCGTTGCCGGCGCGCCAGATGCGCAGGCGCAGCCAGGTGGAGAGGGCGTTGACGACGGACACGCCGACCCCGTGCAGGCCGCCGGAGACCTTGTAGGAATTCTGGTCAAACTTACCGCCGGCGTGGAGCTGGGTCATGATGACCTCCGCCGCCGACACGCCCTCCTCCGGATGCAGGTCGGTCGGGATGCCGCGGCCGTTGTCGGTGACCGTGCAGGAGCCGTCGGCATTGAGCGTGACGGTGACCTCGGTGGCGTGGCCGGCCAGCGCCTCGTCGATGGCGTTGTCGACGACCTCGTAGACCATATGGTGCAGGCCCGAGCCGTCGTCGGTGTCGCCGATGTACATGCCCGGGCGCTTGCGCACCGCATCGAGACCCTTGAGCACCTTGATCGATTCGGCGCCGTAGGTGTCGGGATTGGAGTCGCGGGCGGGCAGGGACATGGGATTTCCTTCATCGGCGCCGGACGGCGCGCCGGGATCGATTCGTGAGCTTAATCTAGTGGGTCGCACTCACGCGCGCACGTCTAGCACACGCGCGCGTGTGCGCGAGAGAGGCGCGCCGTCGCATTACGGCGGCGGAAAGGCGGCGATCGCCTGCAGGAAGACGGTACCGTAGCGCGCGAGCTTGCGCTCGCCCACCCCCTGCGCCTCACGCAGCGCGGTGAGCGTGCGCGGCTTGAGCCGGGCCATGTCGATCAGTGTTCGATCGGGAAAGATCATATAGGCCGCCACGCCCTCATCCCGGGCGATGGCGAGCCGCAAGGCGCGCAGGTGCTCGAAGAGCGCCCGCGTCGCCGGGTCGAGGCCGTCGGCGGAGCCTTCGCGCTCGGCCCGCCGCGCACCGCGCGGACGCGGCGCGCTCTCCTCGGGGCTGCGCAGGCTGATGCGCTCCCGGCCGAAGAGGATGGCTTCGCCGCGCGGCGTCAGGCGGAAGCCGCCGTGCTCGTCGCTCGCCGCCGCGAGCGCGCCGGCGGCGAAGAGCTGCCGGGTCGTGGTGATCCAGGCGCTGCGGCTGCGCCCGGCCCCCGCGCCGAAGGTCTTCAGCCGGTCGTGGCCGTGGCGGCGGATGGCTTCCGTCGCTTCGCCGCGCAGGAGATCGGCGACATGCCGGGCGCCGAAGCGCTCGCCGGTGCGCACGACGGCGGAGAGCACCTTCTGCGCGTCGATCGTGGCGTCGTAGAGCTTCGCCTCGCTCCTGCACAGGTCGCACCGCCCGCAGGGTCCCCGCTCCTCGCCGAAATAGGCGAGGACGGCCTGACGCCGGCAGGTCGCGGCCTCGGCGAGGTCGATCATGGCGTCGAGCCGCCGATGCTCGATGCGGCGGCGCTCGGCGTCGATGTCCTTGTCGTCGATCTGCCGACGGCGCAGGGCCATGTCGTCGAGGCCGTAGAGCGTCAGCGTGTCGGCGGGCAGGCCGTCGCGCCCGGCCCGGCCGATCTCCTG
The DNA here is from genome assembly GCF_030067675.1 of Chelatococcus albus. Classification (GTDB taxonomy): domain Bacteria; phylum Pseudomonadota; class Alphaproteobacteria; order Rhizobiales; family Beijerinckiaceae; genus Chelatococcus_A; species Chelatococcus_A albus. Next base: position 200,324 of record NZ_JASJEV010000006.1, read on the forward strand.
GTAATAGGCCTCGACGCTGCCCGGCATGTCGGCATGGACGACGAAGCGCACGTCCGGCTTGTTGATGCCCATGCCGAAGGCGACCGTGGCCACCATGACGACGCCGTCCTCCTGCAGGAAGACGTCCTGATGGCGGCTGCGCAGGCCCTGGTCGAGCCCGGCGTGATAGGGCAGGGCGCGATGGCCTTCGGCGGCGAGGGCCTCGGCCAGACGCTCCGTGCGGCTGCGGGAGGCGGCATAGACGATGCCGCTCACGCCGCGGCGGCCGCGCAGGAAATCCTCGATCTGCCGGCGCGGCCTGTCCTTTGGTGCGAATCGGAGGTTGAGGTTCGGGCGGTCGAAGCTGTGCACGAAGACGCGCGGCGCGCGCGCGAAGAGCCCGGCGGCGACGTCCGCGCGCGTAGCCCGGTCGGCGGTCGCCGTCAGGGCGACGACCTGCGGCCCGCCGAGCGCCTCGCGCACCCGCCCGAGCTGTCGATATTCCGGGCGGAAGTCGTGGCCCCATTGCGACATGCAATGCGCCTCGTCGATGGCGAGCCGGCGCACCCCCGCCTCGCTGAGCCGCGCCACGAGCCCGTCGCCGACGAGGCGCTCGGGCGAGACGAAGAGCAGGGCGAGATCACCGCGCACGAGCCGCTGCCAGGCCTCGCGGCCCTCGGTCTCGTCATTGGCGGAATTGAGCGTCGCGGCGGCGATGCCGAGCCCTTCGAGCTGCCGCACCTGGTCGCGCATCAGGGCGATGAGAGGGGAGACCACCACGGTCAGGCCGCCGTCGACCACGGCCGGAAGCTGGTAGCACATGGACTTGCCGCTGCCGGTCGGCATGACGGCGAAGACATCCTCCCCGGCGAGGACGGTCGCGATCACCTCGCCCTGGCCGGGACGGAAGTCGTCGTAGCCGAAGACGCGCTTCAGGGCGGCGCGGGCCCTGGCGAGGGAGGGCATCGCGGACGAAACGCGTCAGCGTGTCGCCACCGCGACAGCCGCTCCCGCCATGACCCCGCCCGTGGCACGGTTGACGATGCGCATGGCGCGCGGGCTCGCGACGAGGCTCCGGGCGCGCTCGGCGAGCAGCATGTAGCCCGCGAACACGAGGGCGAGCACGAGTTCCGTGACGACGACGAGCTCCGCATAGCCGAGCGGCGTGACGCGCCCGAGGTCGAGGATGTTGGGCAGGAGCGCCACGTAGAAGACCACGACCTTCGGGTTGCCGAGGGTCAGCGCGAGCCCGGCGAGGAAGAGCCTGACCGGGTGCTCCCGCCGGCTCTCGCCCGCGATCGCCTGCCGCTCGGCCGGCGCGGACCACAGCTCCCAGGCAAGCCACAGGAGATAGGCCGCGCCGGCATATCTGATGACGAGAAAGACGGCGTGGAAGGTCTGCGCCAGGACGGCGAGGCCGAGCACGGCGAAGGTGAGCCAGACGACGTCGCCGACGGCGACACCCGCGGCGAAGGCGATGGCCCCCTCGCGCCCCCTGCCGAGAACGCGCGCGACAATGGCCACCACGCCTGGTCCTGGCGAGGCGGCGGCGACGAACAAGGCTCCGGCGAAGACGACGAGCCCGGCGAGATCCATGACAGCTCTCCTAGCCTTGGACGAAGGGGCCTTGGACGAAGGGCTCGACGCGCCCCGGCGTGACGTGCAGGGTCATAGCAGATGCCGGCAAGTCCGCGAAGAGCTGGGCGTCGGCGCCCGTCATCCAGACCTGGGAGCCGAGCTTGTCGAGCGCCACGAAGAGCGCGGCGCGCCGCCGCCGGTCCAGATGGGCGGCGATCTCGTCGAGGAGCACGAGCGGCGCGATGCCGCTCATGGCCGCGACGAGGCGCGCATGGGCGAGCACAAGCCCGACGAGAAGCGCCTTCTGCTCGCCCGTCGAGCAGCGCGCGGCGGCTGCGGTCTTCGGCCCGTGGTGCACGACGAGGTCGCTCGCCTGCGGGCCGATCAGGGTGCGGCCGGCGGCTCGGTCGCGCGCGCGGTTGTCGCGCAGCAGGGCGCGATAGCGGTCCTCGGCCTCGACGGCGGGGAGCGCGGCGACGATGTCCTCGATCTCGCCGGCGAGTTCCACGCTGGCCCAGGGGAAGGGGGAGGCGTCGTCGCGCGTGGCGGCGATCAGCGCATCGAGCCGCGTCACCGTCTCGCGCCGGGCGGCGGCGACGGCGATGCCGAGCTCGGCGATCTCGCGCTCCACGGCGTCGAGCCAGCCGCGGTCGGGTGCCCCCTCCTCGAGCAGCCGGTTGCGCGAGCGCACCGCCCGCTCGAAGGCGCCGACGCGCCCGCCGTGCTCGGCGTCGACCGCGAGCACCAGCCGGTCGAGGAAGCGCCGCCGGTCCCCCGGCGGGCCGGTGAACAGGCCGTCGAGCGCCGGCGTCAGCCAGACGAGGCGGAGGTGCTCGGCGAAGGCCGCAGCCGAGCCCACCGGCACGCCGTCGATGCGGCACTTGCGGCTCGCGGGCGCACCCGGCGCCGGGGGGTCGAGGCCGGTGCCGAGTCGCGTCCCGCCATAGGCACCGTCGAGGGTGATGGATGCGGCGAAGCCGCCGCTGCCGCCGAGCCGCGCCATCTCCGCGAGATCGGCCCGGCGCAGGCCACGGCCGGGCGTGAAGAGAGACAGGGCCTCGAGGAGATTGGTCTTGCCCGCCCCGTTCTCGCCGGCGAGCGCCACGAGCCGCGTGTCGACGGCGAGGTCGAGCGCCGCGTAGCTGCGGAAATCCGCCAGCATCAGGCGCCTGACGCGGGGCGCGTGGCCGGGCGCCGGCGCCGTGCCGGCCGAGGGGGGAAGCGGCTCGCTCATGCGGCTCGTCCGCGGGCGCTCATCGGGCCGTCGAGGGGCTGGCGCCCGATCAACCTGCAATCGGGTGGCCCCCAATTGCAGGAAAGTTCACCAATATCAATATCTTGAGCATGATGCCCGCAGGAGTGGGACGCGCTTCCCGGCAGCATGCTCCAGGTCCTTCTCACGCGTCCCCGGCGCCTGATGCTATGCTGCCTGCGTCTTGAGCGCAGGGGGCAGGAAGGTCAACCACCATGCGCATCGACGGATCGGTGATCCTGACCATCGTCGCCTCGGCGGTCATGGCCGGCTTCTGCGTCATCGCGGCCACCATGGTCGGTCTCCTCGGCTTCCTCGGGCTCGGCATCGTCGGGCTCATGGGGCTCCTCATCGCCTTCAACGCCGAGGAGTCGGCGGACCGGTTGCCGGACGCGGATCTCGCCCGGCGCCCCGTCGCGGACGGGGGTCTTGCGCCGGAACCGTCGTCGAGCCGGTCCTATGAGGAGCGCGCCACGCGTCGCGAATGCGCCCTGATGACGGGCCTTACCAAGCTCATCGGTGCGGCTTTCGCCGTCGTCGGCATCGGCGGCTTCTTCCTCTACCAGATCTGAGCGCCGCTCCCTGCGCGGAACCGGCCCTCGAGGTCGGCCTCCCGCGGGACCGAAGCCGGGCTTCGGCGCCCCCGGCGAGCATGGGCGGGCTCACACCCGCATCGGCATCAGCACATAGAGCGCCGGCGCGCCTTCGCGGTCCTGCACCAGCGTCGGCGAGCCCGGATCGGCGAGCTTGAACAGGGCCGTGTCGCCGTCGAGCTGGGCGGTGATGTCGAGGAGATAACGGGCGTTGAAGCCGATATCGAGCGGCGGGGCGTCGTAGTCGACCTCGAGCTCCTCCGTGGCGCTGCCCGAGTCGGGATTGGTGACGGAGAGCGTCAGCCGCCCGTCGGCGAGGGCGAGCTTCACCGCCCGGCCGCGCTCGGAAGAGATGGTCGACACGCGGTCGACGGCCGCGGCGAACTGCGGCTTGTCGACGACGAGCTGCTTGTCGTTGCCTGCCGGAATGACGCGCTGATAGTCGGGGAAGGTGCCGTCGATCAGCTTCGAGGTGAGCACGATGGCGCCGATCGTCAGGCGGATCTTGGTCGGCGACAGCTCGACCGTCACCTCCGTCTCGCCGTCCTCGAGCAGCTTCTGCACCTCGGCCACGGCCTTGCGCGGCACGATGATGCCCGGCATGCCGCCGGCGCCCGCCGGCGCCTCGGTCTCGACGCGCGCGAGCCGGTGGCCGTCGGTCGCGACCGCCCGCAGCACCGTGCGCCCCTCCACGTCGAGGGTGTGGAGGTAGATGCCGTTGAGGTAGTAGCGCGTCTCCTCGGTGGAAATGGCGAACTGCGTCTTGTCGATGAGACGCTTCAGCTCGCCCGCCTGCACGGCGAAGCGGTGCGGCAGCTCGCCGGCGGCGAGATCGGGGAAGTCGCTCTCGGGCAGTGCCTGCAGGGTGAAGCGCGAGCGGCCCGAGCGGATCAGCATCTGGGTGGCGTCGCCGGCCGTCTCCAGCGACACCTGCGCCCCGTCCGGCAGCTTGCGCACGATGTCATAGATGACGTGCGCGGGGACGGTGGTCGAGCCCGCCGTCTCGACGTCCGCCGGCAGCGTCTCGGTCACCTCCAGGTCGAGGTCCGTCGCCTTCAGGCGCAGGCTGCCCGCCTCGCCGCGCAAGAGAACGTTCGACAGGATCGGAATGGTGTTGCGCCGCTCGACGACGCGATGGACATGGCCGAGCGACTTCAGGAGAGCCGCCCGCTCGACTGTGACCTTCATGGCCCTTCCGTTCGCTCGATCGCGCGGGAACCGCGCGCATGGCCGACGGCGGGTCCCCGACCAGGCAATGCCGGGGACCCGCGCACCGGGGGACGCACAATGCCGCCTCCCCGGACGTTGCGCAAGGGCACCGCCAGCCGCGTCAACAGCGTGGGTCCGGGCGCACCCGCATGGACGGGCGTCGCGCGGCGGATCGCGCCGGCGGGATCACTCCTGCAGCATGCGCTTCAGGAGCTCGATCTCCTCGTTGAGGGCGTTGTCCTCGCCGATGGTCTTCTCGATCTTGCGCACCGCATGCAGGACCGTCGTGTGGTCCCGCCCGCCGAAGCGCCGGCCGATCTCCGGCAGCGAGCGCAGGGTCAGCACCTTCGAGAGATACATGGCGATCTGCCGCGGCTTCACCACAGCCGCGGTGCGGCGCTCGGAGAGGATGTCGGCGCGCGAGACGTTGTAGCGGCTCGCCACCAGCTTCTGAATGTCCTCGATCTTGACGCGCTTGGGCTCGCGGGTGCGCACGAGGTCGCGGATCGCCGCTTCCGCCGTCTCCATCGTCAGGGCCGAGCCGGTGAGCGTGGCGTGGGCGAGCAGGCGGTTGACTGCGCCGTCGAGATCGCGGCCGTTGGTCGTGATGGAGCGCGCCACGTAGGCCACCACCGGCGGCGGCACCTCGAAGCTCGGGTGCACCGACTTCACCGCCGCGATGCGCGCGGCGAGGATCTTGCTCCTCAGCTCGTCGTCGAGCGGGCTCATCTCCACGACGAGCCCGCCGGCGAGGCGCGAGCGCACCCGCTCGTCGAGCGCCTCGAGCTCGGACGGCGGCCTGTCGGCGGCCACGACGATCTGGCGGCCGGCGTCGATGAGCGCATTGATGGTGTGGCCGAACTCCTGCTGAATCGATTTGCCCTGCAGGAACTGCACGTCATCGATGACGAGCAGGTCGATGCCGCGCAGCTTCTCCTTGAACGCGAGCGCAGTCTGCGCCTTCAGCGCGGCCACGAAGCCGTACATGAAGCGGTCCGCCGTCAGATAGATGACGCGCTTGCCGCGCTTCTGCGCCTCGTGGGCCACCGCCTGCATGAGATGCGTCTTGCCGAGGCCGACGCCGGCATGGAGGTAGAGCGGGTTGTAGAGCGGCGTGCCGCCCTCGTGGCGGGCGATGCGCTCGGCTGCGGCATGGGCGAGAGCGTTCGAGCGGCCGACGGCGAAGCTGTCGAAGGTCAGCCGCACGTCGAGCGGATTGCCCGACAGGTCGGCGTCGCCCGCGCCCGCCCGCGGCCGAGGTGCGGCATCCGCCGCTGCGGCACCAGCGTGATCGCGGACCGGCGCCGCCGGCACGGCCGATCGCGGGCCGGCGTCGGCAACCCGCGTCGCGAGGCTCGCATCGCGCGCGGCGGCACCGCGGACGCCGAAGGCGACGCGGGCGACATCGGGGCATTCGGCCTTGAAATGGGCGAGCACGCGATCGGCGTAGTGGGATTCGATCCAGCTCTTCAGGAAGCGCGTCGGCACCGACAGGCGCGCCACGCCGGCGGACAGGCCGTCGAGCTCGAGCCGCCCGAACCAGCTCGTGAACACGTCCTCGCCGAGCTCGACGCGCAGGCGGCGCTTGACGCGCAGCCAGGCCTGCTCCAGGGCGTCGCCGCAGACCGCACCACCGTCGTTCAGGGCAGGCACGCCGTCGACCGGCCGCGCACCGCTCGTCTCGATCACGCTCGCGCTATCGTCGCCCTTGTACATCGTGCCCTGCTCCATGTGTTCTCGTTACTCTTGTGCCGCGGCAAGCGCGACAGAGCCGGTCGGGGGTGCCTGCGCACCTCCGATGGCCATGGTTTGGTCTCGTTGCGACGCCCCCGCCCGCCGCGGCATACGCATGCCCGGTGTCTGGAGGGCAGTAATCCGACAAGTATTAGCGCACTCGATCTCAGCCGAGCGTGCGACGACCCCAGTAATGTCGGATCGGCCGGCGCTCTATGAGCGCCATTCAGTTAACAAGTTCTGGCGTCAGCAAGTCGGCGGCGGAACTAGTTTGTGCGCTCGGCTCGAAGCTCGTTCTTCGACAAAGCACCGCCCCCTCCCCGAAAACGAGGTTAAAAACTTCTGAATGCCGGAAGAAAACCTCGACGATCCCGCCGAAGTAAGGTGACCCTACACAGCCCTCCGAGGGTGCGCAACTCGTCAATCTGCTGTGGATGGGAGGTCGAGGAGGTAGGAGCCCCACAAGCAGACGATTGTGACAGCGGTGTGGTCATCCAAGTTATTGTCCGTCTTCGGGATTTTTCGAGGCTCGGGAATGGGGTGGCGGGCGCGCGTCGGCCCGGATTCTTTTTTCCGCCCCTGCCTGCGGAGCCCGGTGTGCGGGCGGGATTCGGGGTCCGTCCGGCTCTTTGCCCCCTAAGTTTCTGTTCTGCCGATACTTTATCTGCGCGCCCGAGGCGCGTAACCCCGCCCGGTTTCACCCGCTTGGCGGCCGATGATGTCAAGGGGGCAAATCGCATCGAGCGGTGCCTGGATGCGCCCGCGCGCGGATCGTCGGAAGGGTGTCGCATCGCTGCACGGAGGCGCCCGGCGAGGCTTCGCCGCGGCTGTCCCGGGCCGTCGGGACCCGGTGCCCGAGAGGGGAAGGCATGCAAGAAAGATCGGATGATTGGGGCTCCGGCGGCCCCCCCGATCTGAGAGCGACGGGAGGTTGGTTTTCCGGTCAGGCTCCATCGGATCACCCGGTCAGGAGGCCTGCCATGGAGCTGTTCGTCGGTCTTGATGTGTCGGTTCGCGCCACCAGCGTCTGCGTGATGGCGGCGAGCGGCAAGCTCGTCCGGGAGAGCAAGGTCGAGACCGAGACGGAGGCGATCGGCGCCCTGCTTCATGCGAGCGGCGGACCGTACAAGCGCATCGGCCTGGAAGCCGGCCCGCTGTCGCGATGGCTTTACAGAGCGGGCTGACGCCCTCGCGCTACCAGTCCGGCGAGATCGACCGGGATCGGGGCATCTCCAAGTGCGGCGATGCCGGGGTCCGCTGGGTGCTGGTCGAGGCGGGCTGGATCCTGCTGCGCATCCTGAAGCGCAACTCATCGCTGAAGGCATGGGGCCTTGCCGTCGCCCGCCGGCGGGCGATCATCCTGCATCGGATGTGGGTCGACAACACGCCGTATCGCTGGGAGACCAAGGCCGCCTGACAGGCCGGTTCACAGTTCCACACCGCTGCGGAAAGAGGTCCCGTCCAGGGACGAATGGGCGGGCAATCCCGAGGCGGGGCTGGACGTCAGCTCAGGCCGACAGTTCGACAAGAAGATTGAGATGCCTCTCCATCCGACCCGATCATGAAGCGGCCCCGCGCCGACTTCGCAGGGAAGCCAGACTCCTGGCGGGAACTCGCAATCCGCCGGTGCGCTGACGCACTCCGCCCCAGCCATGCATCGCATTCAGCGCCGGCCTCGATTGGCCGGAGCGGGAGCCCTTGCTTGACAGCGATCGCCCCAAAAGAGAAGCCCGGCCTGTGGGCCGGGCTTCGGTCAGTCTGCGCGCAGGTCGCGGGCCGGACGGCCCCGCAACGTCAGGCCTGCAGGGCCTTGATGCGGTTGGCCAGGCGCGACACCTTGCGCGAGGCGGTGTTCTTGTGAACGACGCCCTTCTGCGAGGCGCGCATCAGCTCCGGCTCGGCCGCGCGCAGGGCCTGCAGGGCAACCGCCTGGTCGCCGCCGGCGATGGCCTCCTCGACCTTGCGGAGGAAGGTGCGCACGCGGCTCTTGCGGGCCTTGTTGACGGCAGTGCGGCGGGCGATCTTGCGCGTCGCCTTCTTGGCCGACGGGGTGTTCGCCATGGTCGTCCTCGTCTCGTCCCGATCGGCGCCGCGCGGTTGCTCGGCAACCGGGCGATCGGGATCGGCATGGGTGGCAAAAGGATCGAGCGGTCGGCGCCGGGCGCAACCGCTCGTGAGCGCGGGCTTATAGAGCGAATGCGCGCGACCGTCAACGCTCCCGCCGCGATTCAGATGCCCAGCATGGCGAGCACCGTCACGCGCAGCGGATTGGCGGGATCGACGAGCAGCCGCACCGCCATGGCGCAGCAGACGACGACGATGAGGGGGCGGATGAGACGCGCGCCATGGCGCAGCGCCATGCGCGCGCCGATCTGCGCGCCGGCGAACTGGCAGAGGCCCATGACGAGGCCCAGGGGCCAGACGATGGCGCCGGCCACGGCGAAGAAGACGAGGGCGCCGAGGTTGCTCGCGAAATTGAGGAGCTTCGTATGAGCGGTCGCCCGCACCACGCCGAAGCCGAGCAGGGTGACGAAGCCCAGCATATAGAAGGAGCCGGCCCCCGGGCCGAACACGCCGTCGTAGAAGCCGACGCCGACGGCGACCGACGCCATGAACGCAAGCGGCGTGATGCGCCGGCGCGCATCGGCGTCGCGGACCTTGGGGGAGAGCGCGAAATAGACCGCCACGCCGATGAGCACGAGGGGCATGACGCCGGCGAGGAGCGCGACGGGCAGTAGCTTGACCGTCAGGGCGCCGCCGACCGAGCCGACGAGCGCGACCGCGGCCATGGGCAGCGCTTCGCGCCAGCCGATCTTGCCGGCGCGCGCGAAGGCGTAGGTGGCGGAGGCCGAGCCGAAGGTGCCCTGCAGCTTGTTGGTGGCGACCGCGGTGACGGGGTCGAGGCCGGCGACGAGCAGCGCCGGGACGGTGATGAGGCCGCCCCCGCCGGCGATGGCGTCGACCAAGCCGGCGACGAGTCCGACGAGGGCAAGCAGCGAGAGAAGTTCGAGATCGAGGCCGGTCATGGGCGACCGGCCCTGGCGCTGGACGATGTGTCGGACAAGGGAGAGGGCTCTCAGGCGTTCTTGAAGGCGGGCGCGCGCTTCTCGACGAAGGCCGCCATGCCCTCCTTCTGGTCGGCGGTGGCGAACATGGCGTGGAAGACGCGCCGCTCGAAGCGGATGCCCTCGGCCAGCGTCGTCTCGTAGGCGCGATTGACGCTCTCCTTCGTCATCATGGCGATGGGCAGCGACATGGAGGCGATGGTCTCGGCCGTCTTCAGCGCGTCCTCGAGGAGCTTGTCGGCCGGCACGACGCGGGCCACAAGGCCGGCGCGCTCGGCCTCCTCGGCGCCCATCATGCGCCCCGTCAGGCACAGCTCCATGGCCTTCGCCTTGCCGACGATGCGCGTCAGGCGCTGCGTGCCGCCGGCGCCCGGCATGACGCCGAGCTTGATCTCGGGCTGGCCGAACTTCGCCGTGTCGGCCGCCAGGATGATGTCGCACATCATGGCGAGCTCGCAGCCGCCGCCGAGGGCGAAGCCGGCGACCGCGGCGATGATCGGCTTGCGGCGGTTGGCGACGCGGTCCCAGCTCGTGATGAAATCCTCGAGATAGGACTGGGGAAAGGTCTTGGCCTGCATCTCCTTGATGTCGGCGCCGGCGGCGAAGGCCTTCTCGGAGCCGGTGATGACGACGCAGCCGATGCCGGGATCGGCCTCGAAGCCGTCGAGGGCGCGGTTCACCTCGCCGACGAGCTGGGAGTTGAGGGCATTGAGGGCCTGCGGGCGGTTGAGCGTGATCAGGCCGACCTTGCCGCGCGTCTCCACGAGAATGGTCTCGTAGGCGGTCGCGGCGGTGGTTTCGCGGGCAGTCTGATGGGCCATGGGGCGCTCCCTCCGGTTGGACGGCCGTTCATAGCCGGGACGCCTGCCCTTGGCGATGGGGCCGCTTGCGCGGGCGGGATGGTTATCCGCCCACGAGGGCGCCGTTCAGCGCTGGCAGACGGGACAATGGAAGGTCGAGCGTCCCGACTGCATGAGCCGCCGCACCATGCCCCGGCAACCTGGCGTCGGGCAGGGTTCGCCCTCGCGGTCGTAGACGCGGAACGAATGCTGGAAATAGCCGAGCGAACCGTCCGTCTTCATGTAGTCGCGCAGCGTCGAGCCGCCGGCCTCCACCGCTTCCGCCAGCACCTCGCGGATCACGCTGGCGAGCCGGTGCGCCCGCTCCGTCGGCCGGCCCGTGCGCGTGACGAGCGTGCCCGCCGCCCGTTCCGGCGAAAGGCCGGCCCGGTGCAGGGCCTCGCAGACATAGATGTTGCCGAGGCCGGCGACGAGCCGCTGGTCCATGAGCGCGGCCTTCAACGGCGCTGATTTGCCGGCGAACAATCGCGCCAGCCTCTCCCCGTCGAGCTCGTTGCCGAGCGGCTCGAGGCCCATGTTGCGGAACAGCGGATGCTCGGCAAGTCCGTCGCGCGGCACGAGCGTCATGAAGCCGAAACGGCGCGCGTCGTTATAGGTGACGCAGGCGCCGTTCGACAGGGCGAAGACGACATGGTCGTGGCGCGGGTCCCGCCCGGCGTCCCGATGGAAGTCGCCGGGCTCGCGAGGGGCGTGGCCGGCTTGCGTCACGATGAAGCGCCCGGTCATGCCGAGATGCATGACGAGCACGTCGCGGGACGACAGGTCGGCGAGGAGATATTTGGCGCGCCGCCCGAGCGCGACCACCTCCTGCCCCATCAGTCGCTCGGCGAAGCGCTCGGGGAAGGGAAAGCGCAGGTCTGGCCTGCGCTGGTCGACCGCGAGGAAACGCGCGCCGACCATGGCGGGCTCCAGGCCGCGGCGGACGGTTTCGACTTCGGGCAATTCCGGCATCTTCGCCTCGCCTTAAGGCACTTCGCCGCGCATCGTGCGTCACTGATAGCGCCGCGGAAGCGCATTCGCTATGGTCCGCGCCGACTGGGCAGGGTGTCGCGATCCGGCAGGGCTCCGCTGGGGCGGCTGCGGGGGTTGCGAGGCATGCGATGCCGCCCTGATCGGTCGGACGAGGCAGGCGGACATGGCCACGACAACGAGCGACAACACCCATTTCGGCTTTGCGAGCGTGCGGCTCGACGAGAAGCAGGGGCTCGTCGACGACGTGTTCCACAAGGTCGCGCGCCGCTACGATCTCATGAACGACCTGATGTCGGCGGGGCTCCACAGGGCCTGGAAGGACGCGCTGGTCTCCAGCCTGCGCCCGCCGCGGGATCGGCCCTTCGGCCATCTCGACGTGGCCGGCGGCACGGGCGACATAGCCTTCCGCGTGCTGGAGGCGGGCGGCCCCCGGACGCAGGTCACCGTCTTCGACATCAACGGCGACATGCTCGCCGTCGGCCGCGAGCGCGCCGGAGCGCGATTCGGCCGCCGCATCGACTTCGTGCAGGGCAACGCCGAGGCCTTGCCCTTTCCGGACAAGAGCTTCGACGCCTATACGATCGCCTTCGGCATCCGCAACGTGCCGCGCATCGAGGAGGCGCTCGCCGAGGCGCATCGCGTGCTCAAGCGCGGCGGGCGCTTCCTCTGCCTCGAGTTCTCGCATGTCGACGTGCCGGGCCTCGATGCGGTCTACGACGCCTATTCCTTCAACGTGATTCCGGCGCTCGGGCGCATGGTCACCGGCGACGCCGAACCCTACCGCTATCTCGTCGAATCGATCCGCCGTTTCCCGACCGCGGAGGGCTTTGCGGACATGGTCCGCGCGGCGGGTTTCGGGCGGGTCACGTATCGGCCGATGACGGGCGGCGTCGTCGCGCTCCATTCCGGCTGGAAGATCTGAGGCAGCCCTGGTGATTTCCGCCGTTGCCCATTGCCTGCGTCTGGCGCGCGTCGGCTTCGTGCTGGCGCGGGAGGGCGCCTTTGCCCTCGTCGACGCCTCCGTCCTGCCGCCGGCCGGCCGCCTCGGCCTCAGGCTCGTGCGGCTCGTCGAGCGGCGCCGGGCGGGCGACGAGGCGACGCGCCTCGCGGCCGCCATCACCCGCCTCGGGCCGTCCTACGTGAAATTCGGCCAGTTCCTGGCGACGCGACCCGACGTCGTCGGCGTGCGCGTCGCGCGCGATCTCGAGGCCCTGCAGGACCGCATGCCCCCCTTCCCGCGCGCCGAGGCGGTGCGTGTCGTCGAGGAGGCCTTCGGCCAGCCCGTCACGCGGCTCTTCGTCGAGTTCGGCGAACCGATGGCAGCGGCCTCCATCGCTCAGGTGCACAAGGCGCGCATCGGCTCGGGTGCCGCCTCGCGCGAGGTCGCGGTCAAGGTGCTGCGCCCGGGCGTGCGCGACCGTTTCATGCGCGACCTCGCTGCCATGCGCTTCGCCGCGGGCGTGGCGCGGCGGTTCATGCCGGATGCGGAGCGCCTGCGGCCGCTCGAAGTGGTGGAGACCCTGGCGCGATCCGTGGCCATGGAGATGGACCTGCGCCTCGAGGCCGCCGCCCTGTCCGAGCTCGCCGAGAACACCGCCGAGGATGCCGACTTCCGCGTGCCGAAGGTCGAATGGGACCTGACCGCCCGCGATGTGCTGACGAGCGAGTGGGTGGACGGGCTGCCGCTCTCCGATCTGGCTGCGGTAGAGGCGGCCGGACACGACCGCGTGGCCCTGTCGCGCGCCGTCATCCAGTCGTTCCTGCGGCAGGCCCTGCGCGACGGCTTCTTCCATGCCGATATGCACCCCGGCAATCTCTTCGTGGCGCCGGACGGGCGGCTCGTCGCCGTCGACTGCGGCATCATGGGGCGCCTCGGGCCGAAGGAGCGGCGCTTCCTCGCCGAAATCCTCTACGGCTTCATCCGGCGCGACTATCGCCGCGTGGCCGAGGTGCATTTCGAGGCCGGCTACGTCCCGCACCACCACAGCATCGCCGACTTCGCCCAGGCCATCCGCGCCATCGGCGAGCCGATCCACGACCGGCGTGCCGACGAGATCTCGATGGCAAGGCTCCTGACCCTGCTGTTCGAGATCACCGCGCTCTTCGACATGAGGACGCGCACCGAGCTCGTCATGTTGCAGAAGACCATGGTCGTGGTGGAGGGCGTGGCGCGCAGCCTCGATCCGAAACTCGACATGTGGTCCACCGCCGATCCCGTCGTGCGCCAGTGGATCGAGCGCAACCTCGGGCCGATCGGCCGCCTCGCCGAGGCCGGACGCGACGCCTTGTCGGTCGCGGGCTTCCTGTCGCATGTGCCCGGCCTGCTGACGCGCGGGGAGCGGCTCGTCGAGCAGCTCGAGGTCGCCACCGGGCGCGGCTTCGCCCTGGCGCCGGAGAGCGTCGCCGCCATCAGCCGGGGAGAGGCTCACCGCACGCGCTGGGGAAATCTCGCCCTGTGGGTGATCGCCGGGCTGCTGGCGATTATACTCCTTCGCGACGTGTTTTGAGGAGACGGCCGATGCTCGCCGGCAAAAGCGTGCTCATCGTCATCGGCGGAGGCATCGCGGCCTACAAGTCGCTCGAGCTCATCCGGCGGCTGAAGGAGCGCGGCTGCGCCGTGCGCGCCATCCTGACGAAGGCGGGGGCGGAGTTCGTGACGCCGCTGTCCGTCGGCAGCCTCGCCGGCGAGAAGGCCTATACAGATCTCTTCTCGCTCACCGACGAGGCGGACATCGGCCACATCCAGTTGTCGCGCTCGACCGATCTCGTCGTCGTGGCGCCGGCGACCGCCGATCTCCTCGCCAAGATGGTGCACGGCCTCGCCGACGACCTCGCCTCCACGGCGCTGCTCGCCACCGACAAGCGCATCCTCGTGGCACCGGCCATGAACCCGCGCATGTGGCTCAATCCGGCAACGCAGCGCAACATGGCGACGCTCGCCGCCGACGGGGTGCTCGTCGTGGGGCCGAACGAGGGCGCCATGGCCGAGCGCGGGGAGTTCGGCCCCGGCCGCATGAGCGAACCGGCCGAGATCCTCGCCGCCATCGAGCGCGCCTTCGAGAGCGACACGCGCGTGCCGCTGCCGGCTGCCCCTGCGGGGCCGCTCGCCGGTCGGCGCCTGCTGGTCACGTCCGGCCCGACGCACGAGCCGATCGACCCGGTGCGCTACATCGCCAACCGCTCCTCCGGCCGGCAAGGTCATGCGATCGCCCAGGCGGCGGCGGAAGCGGGGGCGGAGGTCGTCCTCGTCGCCGGGCCTGTCACCCTCCCCGACCCGCCGGGCGTCCGCGTCGTGCATGTGGAGACGGCGCGCGAGATGCTGGCGGCGGTCGAGCGCACGCTCCCCGTGGACGCCGGCGTCTTCGCCGCCGCCGTCGCCGACTGGCGTGTCGACGGCGAGGCGGGCGAGAAGATCAAGAAGGACGGGACCGGCGTCCCGAATCTTTCCCTCGTCGAGAACCCGGACATCCTCGCCACCGTCTCGCGCCTGGCGCAGGGCCGCCCGCGCCTCGTCGTCGGCTTCGCCGCCGAGACCGAGAAGGTGATCGAGCACGCGACGGCCAAGCGCCTCAGGAAGGGCTGCGACTGGATCGTGGCGAACGACGTGAGCCCGCAGACGGGCGTGATGGGCGGTGTCCGCAACACCGTGCATCTCGTCACGGGCGAAGGGATCGAGGACTGGCCGACGATGGACAAGGACGAGGTGGCGCGCCGGCTCGTGGCGCGCATCGCAGCCGCTCTGGCGGAGGCGCGGCAATGACCTTGCGCATTGCAGTCAAGCGCCTGGCCCACGGCGCCGATCTGCCGCTGCCGCGTTACGAGTCCGCCGGGGCGGCGGGGCTCGACCTCCTGGCGGCCGTGCCCGAGGACGCACCGATGGTCATCGGCCGCGGCGCGCGCCGGCTCGTGCCCACGGGGCTCGTGCTCGAACTGCCGCCGGGCTTCGAAGGCCAGGTGCGGCCCCGCTCGGGGCTCGCCCTCAGGCAGGGGCTGACGGTGCTCAACGCGCCGGGCACGATCGATGCCGACTACCGTGGCGAGGTGGGCGTCATCCTCGTCAATCTCGGAGACGAGGCGGTCACCGTCACGCGCGGCATGCGCATCGCCCAGCTCGTCGTGGCGCCGGTGACGCGCGCCGAACTCGTGGAGGCCGAGGCGGTCGGGGCGACGGCGCGCGGGGCTGGCGGCTTCGGTTCGACGGGTGTGTGATCGACAAGGAAGAAAGGACGCGACATGATCCTCTTGTCCCGGCGCAGCCTGCTCGCCATCGCCGCGGTGGTCGACGTCGCGATCCACGCCCGCCCCATGCCGGTCGCGGCGAAGCTGCTTGCGGCGCGCCACAACCTGCCGCCGCGCCACCTGGAGACGGTGCTGCAGCAGCTCGTGCGTGCCGGCATCCTCAAGGGCGTGCGCGGCCCGCGCGGCGGCTACGAGCTCGCCAAGGAGCGGCGGCGCATCACCGCCGGCGAGATCGTGCGCGCCGCCATGGCCACGGCGGGGGAGGAGTCGCTGCCGCCGGTGCCCGAGTCCCCGCTCGTCGACAAGGTCGTCGGCCCGGCGGTGAAGGAGGCGGGGGAAGCCTTTCTCGCCAGGCTCGACGCCGTGACCGTCGAGGATCTCTGCCGCCGGGCTGAGGACAGGTCGGTCTTCGGCGGGCCGCCCGCGTCGGTCGATTTCACGATCTGATCCGTAGATACTGGAGAATATCGACCGGCTTTGTGGTATATGCTAGGAAGGTCGTCCGAGATCCGAAGGAGGACGACATGGCCGAAGCAGCCCGTAGAGCAACTGCCGTTCCGGAGCACGTGCCCGGCCGCGGGCGGATCTACGACTCGATCACCGACACCATCGGCGACACGCCCATCGTGCGCCTCTCGCGGCTCGCGAAGGAGAAGGGGATCGAGGCGAACCTCCTCGCCAAGCTCGAGTTCTTCAACCCGATCGGCAGCGTCAAGGACCGCATCGGCGTCAACATGATCGATGCGCTGGAGCGGGAGGGCCGCATCAGGCCGGGCGCGACGCTCATCGAGCCGACCTCCGGCAACACCGGCATCGCGCTTGCCTTCGTGGCCGCGGCGCGCGGCTACCGCCTGATCCTCGTCATGCCCGAGACGATGTCGATCGAGCGCCGCAAGATGCTGGCGCTGCTCGGCGCCGAGCTGGTGCTGACGCCGGGGCCGCAAGGCATGCGCGGCGCCGTCGCCAAGGCGGAGGAGCTCAACAGGGAGATCCCGGGGTCGGTCATTCCGCAGCAGTTCCGCAATCCCGCCAATCCCGAGATCCACCGCCTGACGACGGCCGAGGAGATCTGGAACGACACGAACGGCGGCGTCGACATCTTCGTCTCGGGTGTCGGCACCGGGGGCACCATTACCGGCGTCGGCCAGGTGCTGAAGCCGCGCAAGCCCTCCCTCAGGATCGTCGCCGTCGAGCCGGAGGATTCGCCCGTGCTCTCCGGCGGCCAGCCGGGTCCTCACAAGATCCAGGGCATCGGCGCCGGTTTCGTGCCCGATGTGCTCGACCGCTCGGTCATCGACGAGGTCGTGACCGTCGGCAACCAGACGGCATTCGACACGGCGCGCCTCGTCGCCCGGCTCGATGGCATCCCGGTCGGCATCTCGGCGGGCGCCGCGGTCGCCGCCGCCCTCGAGGTCGGCGCCCGGCCCGAAAACAAGGGCAAGAACATCGTCATCATCATCCCCTCCTTCGCGGAGCGCTATCTGTCGACGGCGCTGTTCGAGGGACTGTGAGGGCGGCGGGCGCCGGGCCTCGTCCGGCGACGGTTTGCAGGCGGGCGGAACGGGCGGCCTCGGGCCGCCCGTTCCATTCGGGCACGCGGATGTGCCGCAGCGCACGGTAATGGGGCAGTCACTCCGGCATGGTGCTTGCGTCCGCTGATGGGGGGTCCCGCGGCCGGACGGAAGGACCAGCACGATGCGCCGCCGCCTCGCCCTGCTCTCGATCCTGTTGATGACCGCGATCAGCTTCGCGACCCTCGGCCGCCCCCCGCGACTGCCGGAGTTTCGCAGCGGCCAGGCCATCCTCGAGATCGTTCTGCGCGACGGCAGCGGTCGCTTTGCCGATCACGTCTGAGCCGCAAGGGTTGCTGCCAATCCCCGGACTGTCATCCGCTATACGGGACGCGATCCGCACGGGACCGCGGCTGGTCCCGGGGGATCATGCCGAACGGAGCGACGGAGCGCGCTTGCGATCCACTCTGGGATGATTGCGCGCTCTTCGTGTCACGGCGGGACACGCACGAGGACGACATGGCGGCGCAATATCATCTCTACGGCCACCGGCGGTCGGGTCATTCCTACAAGGCGGCCCTGGCGCTCGCCCTGGCGGGCGAGCCGTTCCACTACACCGCGGTCGACATCGCCGAGCCGCGGGCGGCACGGACGGCCGAGTTCCGGGAGGCGAGCCGTTACGGCGAGGTGCCGGTGCTGATGGTGGACGGCGTGCCGCATTGCCAGTCGGACGCCATCCTGCTGCGGCTCGCCGAGAGCCTGCCCGCGCTCGCCGTGCCCCGGGAAAGCAGCGTGCTGGCGCGCGAATGGCTGTTCTGGGAGGCGAACCGCATCGGCTTCTCGGTGCCCAACCTGCGCTTCGCCCGGCATTGGGCCAGGGACACGGCAGACGGGGTGGTCGACTGGCTGCGCCGGCGCGCCGAGGCGGATCTCGAGCGCCTCGAGGCCGAGCTGCGCCGCCAGCCCTTCCTCCTGGGCGAGCGCTGGAGCATCGCCGACATCGCCTGCGCCGCCTATCTCTTCTGGCCGGAGGAGATCGACGTCGAATGGGAGCGCTATCCCGCCGTGACGATCTGGCTCGATCGCCTGCGGGCACTGCCCGGCTGGCGCCGTCCCGAAGACCTGATGTCGTGAGCCGGCGGGGACCGGCGCGCCCGCCCCATCCTGCGGCGGAGCCGGGAGGATGTGCAAAGGCCGCCCCCTGGCGCGGCAGCGGCCTCGTCCTGAATCGGGGCGCGGCGATCAGCTCGCCGCCGCCTCCCTGGCGCGCTCGGCCCGCTTGCGGTCGTTCGGATCGAGGATCGCCTTGCGCAGGCGGATCGACTTCGGCGTCACCTCCACCAGCTCGTCGTCCTGAATCCAAGCGAGCGACTTCTCGAGCGTCATGCGGATCGGCGGCGTCAGGCGCACCGCTTCGTCCTTCGAGGTCGTGCGGATGTTGGTGAGCTTCTTGCCCTTGAGCACGTTGACCTCGAGGTCGTTGTCGCGCGTGTGCTCGCCGACGATCATGCCCTGATAGACCTTCCAGCCCGGCTCGATCATCATCGGGCCACGGTCCTCGAGGTTCCACAGGGCATAGGCCACCGCCTCACCGGCGTCGTTGGAGATGAGAACGCCGTTGCGGCGGCCGGCGATGTCGCCCTTGTGCGGCTGGTAGGCGTGGAACAGCCTGTTCATGATCGCCGTGCCGCGCGTGTCCGTCATCAGTTCCGACTGGTAGCCGATCAGGCCGCGCGTCGGCGCATGGAAGACGAGGCGGAGCCGATTGCCGCCCGAGGGGCGCATCTCGATCATCTCGGCCTTGCGCTCCGACATTTTCTGCACGACGACGCCCGAGTGCTCCTCGTCGACGTCGATGACCACCTCCTCGATGGGCTCCAGCGTCTGGCCAGTCGCCTCGTCGATCTTGTAGACCACGCGCGGCCGCGACACGGCGATCTCGAAGCCTTCGCGCCGCATGGTCTCGATCAGGATGGCGAGCTGCAGCTCGCCGCGGCCGGAGACGAAGAAGGAATCCTTGTCGGCGGATTCCTCGATCTTCAGCGTGACGTTGCCCTCCGCCTCCTTGAAGAGGCGGTCGCGGATCATGCGGCTCGTCACCTTGTCGCCCTCGGTCCCGGCGAGCGGGCTGTCGTTGACGATGAAGGACATGGTGACGGTGGGCGGATCGATCGGCTGGGCCGGCAGCGCCGCCTCGTTCTCGGGGGCGCAGAACGTATCCGCCACCGAGCCCTTCTCGAGCCCGGCGATGGAGACGATGTCGCCCGCCTCGCCCGCCTCGATCGGCTGGCGCTCGATGCCGCGGAAGGCCAGGATCTTGGACACGCGGCCCTGCTCCAGCACCTTGCCCTCGCGGTCGAGCACCTTGATCGTCTGGTTGGGCCTGACCGTGCCGGAGGTGATGCGGCCGGTAACGATGCGGCCGAGGAAGGGATTGGCCTCGAGGATCGTGCCGAGCATGCGGAACGGGCCGTCCTCCACCTTGGGCGGCGGCACGTGGTCGAGGACGAGGTCGAAGAGCGGCGCGAGGCCCTGGTCCTTCGGACCCTCGGGCGAATGGGCCATCCAGCCGTCGCGGCCGGAGCCGTAGAGGATGGGGAAGTCGAGCTGCTCGTCGGTCGCGTCGAGGGCGGCGAAGAGATCGAAGACCTCGTTGATCACCTCCTGGGCACGCGCATCCGGCCGGTCGACCTTGTTGACGGCGACGATGGGCCGCAAGCCGATCTTGAGCGCCTTCGAGACGACGAACTTCGTCTGCGGCATCGGCCCCTCGGCCGCGTCGACAAGGACGATCGCCCCGTCCACCATGTTGAGGATGCGCTCCACCTCGCCGCCGAAGTCGGCGTGGCCGGGGGTGTCGACGATGTTGATGCGCGTGTCCTTCCAGACCACGGAGGTGGCCTTGGCGAGGATGGTGATGCCGCGCTCCTTCTCGAGGTCGTTCGAATCCATCACGCGTTCGGCCACGCGCTGGTTTTCGCGGAACGCCCCCGACTGCTGCAGGAGCTTGTCCACGAGCGTGGTCTTGCCGTGGTCGACGTGCGCGATGATCGCGATGTTGCGGAGCTTCATGGGAGCCTGTGCTGGGGGAATTCGTTGCGGCGCAATATCACCTTTGGGGGCTTCCACTCAACAGTGCTCAAGACGCAGCCCGTCGCACCCTCCGACGGCGGCGATCCGGGATCGCCCTAGGCCCGGCTCGAGGCGCCCCTGCGGCCAAGCGTGGCGAGGCGCGTCTCGGGCGCTGCCTCGTCATCGCGACCCCGACGCCGGTTCGCGAGGCTGTCGCGCCGCTCCGCCACGGCGGCGCGAGCCGCCTCGAGCGCCAGTGAGAGGGCGCCGACGGAGTCGGCGTGCCCCGGGTGCTGGCGCGCGTAGGCCACCGCCTCGGCCGTCTGGGCGTCGATGTCGAGGGACAGGCGTTCGAGCACTTCTTCCGTTCGCGCGTGGCGGGCTTCCGTCAGGATGGCGAGCAGCCGCTCGAGAATGCGGTCCGTCTTGGCGTGCTCCCGCCGCGCGAGGCGGCTCGCCACCGCCGCCGCGATGGAACCGCCGAAGCCGATCACCGTGATGCCGATGTAGAACCAGTCGCCGTAGCGCTCGAAGAAGGTCAGCTCGTTGCCGTCGAGATAGTCGGCCGCTCCCTGGTGGATGGGCAGGGCCGCGCTCTTCTTGGTGTCGGGCGCCGTGACGAGATTGGCCGTCGGCGTGAGGCGCGCGAGGCGCGGCCGCATCTCGAAGATGAAGCCCGTGAGCGCGGCGACCGTCGGGGCATCGAGCGCGGCCCTCGCCACAAGGCGATGGGTCACGGCGATGGTTCTGACCGATTCGAAGGGCCGCGGCGGACGGCCGCCGATGGCGCCGGCGATGATCTCTGCGGCCTCCATGGCCGGAAACCGCTGGGCGATCGCGTCGCTCTGCGGGATGGGGATGAAGGCGATCGGGCCGCGGCTCACCCGCGCGAGTGCCGCGATCATCGCCGAGGCGCGCGCCTCGCCCGGCGCCGCCACCATGAGCACGGCATCGATCCGTCCCTCGGACAGGGCCTTCTCGAGACCCTGGGCGGTGAGGGGGGCGATGGCCACGTCGTCCCGGGTCAGGCCGTTGTAGGCGAGGATCGTCTCGGCGAGCCGCACGTCCGCCTCGTCGCGCGCGACGATGCCGAGGCGCCGCCCGCCCAGTTCGGCGATGTCGGCGATCCGCGACTGGCCGGGCGCGACGAGGATGACCGTGTCCTCGTGCAGCACGGCCACCGTGTGGGCATTGGCCGGCAGGGCGATGTCCGAGCGCACGACGGCGAGATGCGCGTCGCCCTTCTCGACCGCCTCCGCGTTGGCGGCGAGGCTCGGGGTCCGCGCGATGCGCAGGCGCAGGCCGATGCCCTCCTGGTCGAGCAGGGTGCTCAGCGCCTCGATGAAGGGGAGATCCTCGCCTTGCTGGGCGACGGCGATCGTCAGTGTCGCGGGGCTCGCGGAGAGGAACAGGAGGAAGAGCGCTGAACCGACGAGCGCCATAAGGGCCGTGACGGCGGCAAGCGTTCGGCGTCCCATGGCCGTTGCATACCT
The DNA here is from genome assembly GCF_030067675.1 of Chelatococcus albus. GTDB lineage: Bacteria > Pseudomonadota > Alphaproteobacteria > Rhizobiales > Beijerinckiaceae > Chelatococcus_A > Chelatococcus_A albus. Next base: position 221,881 of record NZ_JASJEV010000006.1, read on the forward strand.
CCCTGCCGGTCGCCGGACGGCGCGCCGACGGCCGTTCCGGTGCGGGTGGTATGATAATTAAAGGCGGTTGCGCCCGGCTCCCCCAACCGGACGAGTCGCCTCCTGCTCTCAGGTTCGTGATCGCCGGCCGAAGTGCCAGTCGGGGCGGGCCGACTGCACCAGCATCATTTCGCCGAGGTTCTCGGGCGTGAGCAGGCCGACGAGGCGGCCCTCGCCGTCGAGGACACCGAGCGCCGGCGCCTTGGCGGAGGTCAGGATGCGCACCGCCTCGTCGAGCGGCTGGCGGTGATGGATGGTCGGAATGTCGCCGACCATCACGTCGAGCACCGGCGCCTCGGGCCCGTGGTCGCGCAGCGCGAGCACGAGACGGTCGCGCGTCAGCACGCCGCGCAGACGCCCGCCGCCGTCGACGACGGGAAACTCCTTCTGCGAGGTGCGGATCATCGTCTCGACGGCATCGTCCAGGGTCGAGGCGGGCGACAACGCTTCGAAGCTGACGATCATCGCCTCGCCCGTCGGCAGGCCACGCGCCACCTCGCGGAAGGCGACGTGCTGAGCCTCCGACGAGGCGGCGAGATAGACGAAGATGGCGATGAAGATGAGCAGCGGGTTGGTCAGGAGCCCGATGAAGCCGAGCACGAAGGCGAAGCCCTGGCCGATGCTGGCGGCGAGCTGCGTGGCGCGCGAAAAGCCGAGCCGCATGGCGAGGAGCGCCCGGAGCACGCGCCCGCCGTCCATGGGGAAGGCCGGGATCAGGTTGAAGACCACCAGCATGATGTTGGCGCCGGCCAGCCGCACCAGCAGGTTGACGCGCGGGTCTTCGAGGCGGGCGAGATCGGAGGGATCGACCGCCGCGCCCAGGGCCAGGACGAGGGCGAGCGCGATGACCACGTTCACCGCCGGTCCGGCCAGGGCGACGACCAGCTCCTCCCGCGGCTTCTCGGGGATGCGCTCCAGGCTCGCCACGCCGCCGATGGGAAAGAGCGTCACATCCGGCGTGCGCACGCCATAGCGCCGCGCCGCGATGACGTGCCCGAACTCGTGCAGGACGACGCAGAGGAACAGGAGCACGATGAAGAGGATGCCGTCGCGGGCCGCGCTGGCGCCGCCCACCTGGTACTGTACGACGCCGATCCAGACGAGGAACAGCAGGAAGGTGACGTGGATGCGCACCGCCGTACCGGCGATGGTGCCGATCCTGAACGACCAGAGCATAGTCGCGCGGCCTCCTTCGCGTGGATGGGTCCGTCGAGCCACCGTGGCACTCGCCGGCGCCCGGGTCCAGCGTGCAACGTCGACGCACGTACCGCGCGCGATTGACGAAGCCGGCAGCGGCCCCGGCCGCGAGGCGCCTCCGGCGGGGGCGAAGCGGGGTCTCGTCCCTCCGCCGGAGCCTGCCCGCCCGTCACCGTCCGGGACGGCTCCGGGCTGCTTTGCTCCGAAGCCGTCGAGGTCGGGCGGGCCGCCGGTCGCTCGGGCTCAGAGCCCGAGCTTCTTCTTGCGCTGGGCGAGCGTACGCAGGCGCAGGGCGTTGAGGCGGATGAAGCCTGCCGCGTCGCGGTGGTCGTAGGCGACGGCGCCCTCCTCGAAGGTGACGAGCTCCTGGTCGTAGAGCGAGAAGGGGCTCTCGCGCCCGACGAGGTGGACGCCGCCCTTGTAGAGCTTGAGGCGCACGCGGCCCGTGACGAATTCCTGGCTCTTGTCGATGAGGGCCTGCAGCATCTCGCGCTCGGGCGAGAACCAGAAGCCGTTGTAGACGAGCTCGGCATATTTCGGCATCAGCTCGTCCTTGAGATGTGCCGCGCCGCGATCGAGCGTGATCGACTCGATGCCGCGATGCGCCACGTAGAGGATCGTGCCGCCGGGCGTCTCGTACATGCCACGGCTCTTCATGCCGACGAAGCGGTTCTCGACGAGGTCCAGGCGGCCGATGCCGTTGGCCCGGCCGAGCTCATTGAGCTTGGCGAGCAGCGTCGCCGGCGACATCTTCACGCCGTCGATCGCCACCGCGTCGCCTTTCTCGAAGTCGATGGTGATGTAGGTCGGCGTGTCGGGCGCGGCCTCGGGGTCGAGGGTGCGCGAATAGACGTAGTCCGGCACTTCCTGGGCCGGGTCTTCCAGCACCTTGCCCTCGGAGGAGGCGTGCAGGAGATTGGCGTCGACCGAGAAGGGCGCCTCGCCGCGCTTGTCCTTGGCGATCGGGATCTGGTTCTGCTCGGCGAATTCGAGGAGCTTGGTGCGCGAGGTGAGGTCCCACTCGCGCCACGGCGCGATGACGGTCACGTCGGGCTTCAGCGCATAGTAGCCGAGCTCGAAGCGCACCTGATCGTTGCCCTTGCCTGTGGCGCCGTGGGCCACCGCGTCGGCGCCGACCTTCTCGGCGATCTCGATCTGCTTCTTGGCGATGAGCGGGCGCGCGATGGAGGTGCCGAGGAGATAGAGCCCCTCGTATTGCGCGTTCGCCCGGAACATCGGGAACACGTAGTCCCGCACGAATTCCTCGCGCAGGTCCTCGATGAAGATGTTCTCCGGCTTGATGCCGAGGAGCAGCGCCTTCTGGCGCGCGGGCTCGAGCTCCTCGCCCTGGCCGAGATCGGCCGTGAAGGTGACGACCTCGCAGCCGTAGGTCGTCTGCAGCCACTTCAGGATGATCGAGGTGTCGAGGCCGCCGGAATAGGCGAGGACGACCTTCTTCACGCGCTTTTCGGACATGGACAAGGATCTCGTTCAGACGGGAGGGAGCGGCCAGGAAACCGTCGAGCGCCGGTTCCGAAAGGCGGGCGGACTATAGTGGCCGCGCCGGGCGGCGCAACCGAGAGATTGTGATGGATGGGGGAGGCCGTCGCGATGGGTGCGCCGTGCGGCTCCGTCATGCCGCTGCCGTCTTTACGGTTCATGGGGTAAGGAAGCCCCTCCCGGTGCTCCTCCCTGTCCGCTTTCCCATCCGCGCGTGAGCCCTCCCTTGAGCCGTCGTCCTGTCCTCGACTTCTGGTACGAGTTCTCCTCCACCTATTCCTATCTGGCCGCCGCGCGCATCGAGGCCCTCGCCGAAGGGGCCGAGGTCGAGGTCCGCTGGCGCCCCTTCCTGCTCGGCCCGATCTTCGCCGCGCAGGGCTGGACCACCGCGCCCTTCAACCTCTACCCCGCCAGGGGCCGCTACATGTGGCGCGACATCGAGCGGCAGGCGGCCCGCCTCGGCCTCCCGCTCGTGAGGCCCGACCCCTTCCCGCAGAACGGCCTCCTCGCGGCGCGCGTCGCGCTCAGCCTGCGTGAGCAGGGAGCGACGCCCGCCTTCACCCGCGCCGTCTTCCGCGCCGAGTTCGCGGAGGGCCGCGCCATCGCCGATCCGGCGGTGATCCTCGCCCTTCTGCGAGAGCTCGGTCTCGATGCCCCCGGGGTCATGGCAGCGGCGCAGGGCGCAGCGGTGAAGGCCCGCCTCAGGGCCGAGACCGAGGAAGCCCGCACCCGCGGCCTCTTCGGCGCGCCGACCCTCCTCACCGCCGACGGCGAGATGTTCTGGGGCAATGATCGTCTCGAGGAGGCGCTGGCCTGGGCCGCAGGCGAGCGGCCCGGCGGCATGCGCTGAGGGCTCGTCTCGTCCGCACGGGCCGGTACCGTGGGCAGGCCTCCGCCCGCCCCGCCTTCCCTCCGGCCGGACCCGAGCCGTTCCGATGAAGCGAAACGCTTGCCGGGCAAGAGACTTTGCACTATGACGCGGCATCCGAGGAGATGCCGCGCGGGGGGCGGCGCGGAAGAGGGTGCGGGTGACGCGCCCGTTTCGTGCTGCCGTGCGGCGTCCGCCGAGGATGACACGTCCCCGACCATCGGTTCGATGCGCCGGCCCGCTTTCGAGAGCTGCCCACGGCACGATGCCGTGGGCCGGAAGCGGAAGCCCGCACGGTTCTTCCCACCGTGCGGCGCCGATCGGCGGGGGCGGCCCGCAACGCGAGCCGCCGGCGCACGCCATCTGTGGCGTTAGGAGAACTCATGTCCGTATCCGTCAATCGCGCCCCGACCCGTGAGGATTTTGCGGCGCTGCTCGAGGAATCCTTCAACGCGTCCGCGGCCTACGAGGGCACCGTCGTCAAGGGCACGGTGGTCGCGATCGAGAAGGACGTTGCCGTCATCGACATCGGCCTGAAAACCGAAGGCCGCGTGGCGCTGAAGGAATTCGTCGGCCCCGGCCGTGACCAGACGCTCAACGTCGGCGACGAGGTCGAGGTCTATCTCGAGCGTGTCGAGAACGCGCTCGGCGAGGCGGTGATCTCGCGCGACAAGGCGCGCCGCGAGGAGAGCTGGGTCAAGCTCGAGAAGGCCTTCGAGGCCAACGAGAAGGTCAACGGCGTCATCTTCAACCAGGTCAAGGGCGGGTACACGGTCGACCTCGACGGCGCCGTGGCGTTCCTGCCGCGCAGCCAGGTCGACATCCGTCCGGTGCGCGACGTCACCCCGCTCATGGGCGTGCCGCAGCCGTTCCAGATCCTGAAGATGGACCGTCGCCGCGGCAACATCGTCGTGTCGCGCCGTACGGTGCTCGAGGAGACGCGCGCCGAGGCTCGTTCCGAGCTCGTCGCCAACCTCGAGGAAGGTCAGGTCATCGACGGCGTCGTCAAGAACATCACCGAGTACGGCGCCTTCGTCGACCTCGGCGGCATCGACGGCCTGCTCCATGTCACCGACATGGCGTGGAGGCGCGTCAACCACCCGAGCGAGGTCGTCAACATCGGCCAGACCGTCAAGGTCAAGATCATCAAGATCAACCACGAGACGCACCGCATCTCGCTCGGCATCAAGCAGCTGCTGGCCGATCCGTGGGAGGGCATCGCCTCCCGCTACCCGGTCAACGCCCGCTTCAAGGGCCGCGTCACGAACATCACCGACTACGGCGCGTTCGTGGAGCTCGAGCCGGGCATCGAGGGACTCATCCACGTCTCCGAGATGTCCTGGACGAAGAAGAACGTCCATCCCGGCAAGATCGTGTCGACCTCCCAGGAGGTCGAGGTGCAGATCCTCGAGGTCGATCCGGTCAAGCGCCGCATCTCGCTCGGCCTCAAGCAGACCCTGCAGAACCCGTGGGATGCCTTCGCCGAGAAGTATCCGGCGGGCTCCGTGGTCGAGGGCGAGGTCAAGAACAAGACCGAGTTCGGCCTGTTCATCGGTCTCGACGGCGACGTGGACGGCATGGTCCATCTCTCCGACCTCGACTGGAACCGTCCGGGCGAGCAGGTCATCGAGGAGTTCAAGAAGGGCGACGTGGTCAAGGCGGTCGTTCTCGACGTCGACATCGAGAAGGAGCGCATCTCCCTCGGCATCAAGCAGCTCGAGGGTGACCCCTTCGCCGATGCCGGCGACGTCAAGAAGGGCGCCGTCGTGACCTGCGAGGTGCTCGAGGTGAAGGACTCCGGCATCGAGGTGAAGATCGTCGACACGGACCTCACCTCGTTCATCCGCCGCGCCGAGCTCGCCCGTGACCGCTCGGAGCAGCGCCCCGAGCGCTTCGCCCCCGGCGAGAAGGTCGACGCTCGCGTCGTCCAGTTCGACCGCAAGGCGCGCCGCATCCAGCTCTCCATCAAGGCCCTCGAGGTCGCGGAGGAGAAGGAGGCGATCGCCCAGTACGGCTCGACCGACTCGGGTGCCTCGCTCGGCGACATCCTCGGCGCCGCCCTCAAGCGCGCCAACGAGAAGAAGTGACGCGTCGCCGGAGCATTCTCCGCCGAAGTGGACGCGGTTCGGCGAAGAGAATGCTCCATTCTCGCGAAGATGGACACACTTCCCGATGCACGTGAATCGGGAAGTGCTGCAGCGTGACAGCCGGTCCGCGGCCTGAGCCGCGGGGCCGGTTCCCTCACAAGGCCCGCGCGGAGCCCCGCGCGGGCTTTCTTCGTGCGGGCGTCTTTCGTGGCCACTCCGGGTTGCCGCTCGGGGCCCGCCGGGAGTAGTGTCCCGGCCTCTCGACGGAGTCCCCGATGTCTCTCGACGCCGACCTTCTCGCGGACCGCCGCCGCTTGCGGCGCAAGCTGTCGCTGTGGCGCGTCGTCGCCTTCGCCGCCCTCATCGCCCTCGTGGTCGCCGGCGGCTGGGCGCTCGGCGGCCGCACCATCACGGCAGCCCAGAGCCAGATCGCGCGCGTGAGGATCTCGGGCTTCATCGCCGGCGACCGGCGCACGCTCGACCTGCTCAAGAGCCTGCGCGATGCGCAGGGCGCGAAGGCGGTCCTCGTCACCATCGACAGCCCCGGCGGCACCACGACGGGCGCCGAGGCCCTCTACGACGCCCTGCGCCGCCTGTCCGAGAAGAAGCCGACGGTCGCCGTGGTGGACGGCATGGCCGCCTCCGGCGGCTACATCGCCGCCCTCGGCACGGACCGCATCGTGGCGCGCGAGACCGCGCTCGTCGGCTCAATCGGCGTGCTGTTCCAATATCCCAATGTCGCGAGGCTGCTCGAGACCATCGGCGTCACGGTCGAGGCCGTGAAGTCGAGCCCCCTCAAGGCCGCGCCGAGCGGCTTCGAGCCGACCTCGCCCGAGGCGCGGGCGGCGCTCGAGAGCATCGTCAAGGACACCTACGAGTGGTTCAAGCGACTGGTCCGGGAGCGCCGCAGCTATGATGACACCGGCCTTGCCAGCGTTTCGGACGGGCGCATCTTCACCGGCCGCCAGGCGCTCGGGCTGAGGCTCGTCGACGAGATCGGCGGCGAGCGCGAGGCCATCGCCTGGCTGGAGCGCGAGAAGGGGATCGCCAAGGACCTGCCCGTGCGCGAATGGAAGCCGAGGTCCGACAGATCGGGCATCGGCCTGTGGTCGTCGCTCGCCGCCGGAGCCGCGGTCCTCGGCTATCCCGACCTCGCCGCCGCCCTCGATCGGGCCGCGGCGGCGAGCGACCTGGGGCGCCTTGACGGGCTCTTGGCGGTCTGGCACCCTTCGCTTGAAAAAGCATTGAATTATCAATGAGCTAGGCGGGGCTATGATCAAATCGGAACTCGTTCTGCGCATCGCCGAGCAGAATCCGCATCTCTACCAGCGCGATGTCGAGAACATCGTCAACGCCATCCTCGACGAGATCGCCAAGGCTCTCTCGCGCGGGGACCGTGTCGAGCTGCGCGGCTTCGGCGCCTTCTCCGTGAAGAAGCGGGAGGCGCGCACCGGCCGCAATCCGCGGACCGGCGAGGCCGTCGAGGTGGCCGAGAAGGTGATTCCGGTGTTCAAGACGGGGAAGGAGATGCGCCTGCGCCTCAACAACGAGGGCCTCGCCGGCAAGTCGGGCGCCAAGCCGAAGGCGTCTCGCTCTTCGGCGACGGCCGCCGGAGCGTGAGACGGAGCGGTCGGTGAAGAGTCTCGTCAAGGCGCTGGTGCTCGTGCCCCTGGGGCTCGTGATCGTCCTGCTCGCGGTGGCGAACCGCGCGCCGGTGGTCCTCTCGCTCGACCCCTTCTCCGCCGAGGCGCCGGCGCTCAGCCTCACCCTTCCCCTGTTCCTCCTCCTCTTCGCCGCAGTCATGCTCGGCGTGCTCGTCGGCGGGGTGGCCGCCTGGCTCGCCCAGAGCAAGCACCGGCGGGCCGCACGCGCCGGCCGGCGCGACATGGAGCGCCTGCGGGCCGAGGCGGAGCGGCTCCGGGCAGCCGCCGGCGCGGCGCCGCCCGCCCGGCCGCACCCCTGATCGGCGCGCCCGGGAGGCCGGAGCCGGTTGCGCCGGCGCTCGAGGTCGGCGCCAGGCGGGCCGGTCCGAAACCCTCGTCACCGAGGCGCGCCGCCTGGCCGGCCGCGTCACGCCATCAGTAACCGGGAGATTGCCATGCGCGTCGTCAGCGCGGACGAGATCGATCGTGCGCTCACCTTTCCCGTCCTCATCGATGCGCTCGGCGCGGCCTTCGCCGGGGACGTCGTCACGCCGGTGCGCCACCATCACGAGGTGGAGAGCAGGGGCGCGCACGGCACGCTGCTCCTGATGCCGGCCTGGACGGGGGCGGCCGCCTCCGAGGCCTATCTCGGCGTCAAGATCGTCACCGTCTTCCCCGACAACGCGGCGCGCAGCCTGCCGAGCGTGCTCGGCACCTATCTTCTCATGGACGGGCAGACGGGCAGGCCCCTCGCCGCCCTCGACGGCACGCGCCTGACGCTGTGGCGCACGGCCTGTGCGTCGGCGCTTGCCTCCCGCTACCTGTCGCGCGCCGACGCGCGCCATCTCGTCATGGTCGGGGCGGGTGCGCTCGCCCCCTTCATGGTGCGGGCGCATGCCGCAGTGCGGCCGATCGAGCGGGTGACGCTGTGGACGCGGCGGCGCGAGGCGGCCGAACAGCTCGCCGCCAGGTTCGCGGGCGAGGCCTTCGCCGTTTCGGTCGCCGACGATCTCGAGGCGGCGGTGCGCCAGGCCGATGTCATCTCCTGCGCCACGCTGTCGACGGAGCCGATCGTGCGCGGGGCATGGCTGAAGCCGGGCGCCCATCTCGACCTCGTCGGCGCGTTCAACCTCAAGATGCGCGAGGCGGACGCCACCGCGCTGCAATGCGCCAATGTCTTCATCGATACGGACGCCGCGCGCACGGAGGGCGGCGACGTGGCGCTCGGCCTCGAGGCGGGCGCCATCACCGACGCGGATGTTTGCGCCGACCTCTTCGCCCTCTGCCGCGGGCGGCATCGCGGAAGGGCGTTGGCCGACGAGATCACCCTGTTCAAGTCTGTCGGCACGGCGATCGAGGATCTCGCCGCCGCCATGCTGGTCTGGCAGCGGCTCGGGCAGGCTGCTGAAGCCGCGAACTGAGGCATTGCGCGTGGTGGACAAGCCGCGCGCGTCGTGCAACCTGCTGGCCCAATGTCGCTTCTCGTCAAGATCTGTGGGTTGAACACCGCCGAGGCCGTCGATGCCGCGCTCGACGCCGGTGCCGATCTCATCGGGCTCGTGTTCTTTCCGAAGAGCCCCCGCCACGTCGACCTGCAGGCGGCCCGCATGCTCGCGGCGCGGGCGCGCGAGCGCGCCGAGGTGGTGGCGCTCACCGTCGATGCCGACGACGCCACGCTCGGCGATATCGTGGAGGCCGTGCATCCCGACTGGCTGCAGCTGCACGGGCGGGAGACGCCCGACCGCGTCGCCGCCATTGGCGCCGTTCATGGCATCCCCGTGATGAAGGCCGTCGGCATCGCGACCGCCGAGGACGTCGCCGTGGTGCACAGCTACATGGTCGCGGCTGACCGCCTGCTCCTCGACGCCAAGCCCCCGCCGGGGGGCGAGCTTCCCGGCGGCAACGGCCTGCCCTTCGACTGGCGGCTCGTGGCGGGCCTTGACCTCGAAAAGCCCTTCATGCTGTCAGGGGGACTGCGGCCCGAGAACGTGGCCGAAGCCATCCGTCTCGTCGGGACGAGCGCCTCCTTCGCTGGCGTCGACGTGTCGTCGGGGGTGGAGAGCGCGCCCGGGCAGAAGGATCCCGAGCGCATTCGCGCCTTCGTCGCCGCCGTCCGCGCGGCGGATGCGGCGCGCGGAGAAACACGGAAAGGTCGGGTCGCGTGAACAGTCTTGCGCCGAACTCCTATCGGACCGGGCCCGACGAGCGCGGGCATTTCGGCATCTTCGGCGGCCGTTTCGTCGCCGAGACGCTGATGCCCGTCATCCTGGAGGTCGAGAAGGCCTATGCCGCCGCCAAGGCCGACCCGGCCTTCCGGGCGGAGATGGACGCCCATCTCGCGACCTATGTCGGCCGGCCGAGCCCGCTCTATTTCGCCGAACGCCTGACCGAGCATGTCCGTGCCGTCGCGGCGGGGCAGGGCCGCGACGGTGGTGCCAAGATATACCTGAAGCGCGAGGAGCTGAACCACACCGGCTCCCACAAGGTCAACAACGTGCTCGGCCAGATCATGCTGGCGCGGCGCATGGGCAAGAGGCGCATCATCGCCGAGACAGGCGCCGGCCAGCACGGCGTGGCGACGGCGACGCTGTGCGCCCGCTTCGGCCTCGACTGCGTGGTCTACATGGGCGCCGTCGACGTCGAGCGGCAGAAGCCCAACGTCTTCCGCATGAAGATGCTCGGCGCCGAGGTCGTGCCGGTGCAGTCCGGCTCGAAGACGCTGAAGGACGCCATGAACGAGGCGTTGCGCGACTGGGTGACCAATGTCGCCAACACCTTCTACTGCATCGGCACGGTGGCCGGGCCGCATCCCTATCCGGCCATGGTGCGCGACTTCCAGGCGGTGATCGGCCGCGAGGTGCGCGAGCAGCTCCAGGCGGTCGAGGGTCGCCTGCCGGACAGCCTCGTCGCCTGCGTCGGCGGCGGTTCCAACGCCATGGGGCTGTTCCATCCCTTCCTCGACGACCGCAGCGTCGAGATCTACGGCGTCGAGGCCGCCGGCCACGGCCTCGAGACCGGGCAGCACGCAGCCTCCCTCACCGGCGGGCGGCCGGGCGTCCTGCACGGCAACCGCACCTATCTCCTCATGGACGGCGACGGGCAGATCACGGAAGCCCACTCCATCTCGGCCGGCCTCGACTATCCGGGCATCGGCCCGGAGCACGCCTGGCTGCACGAGACCGGCCGCGCCACCTATCTCTCGGCGACCGATGCGGAGGCGCTCGAGGCCTTCCAGCTTCTGTCGAAGCTCGAAGGCATCATTCCGGCGCTCGAATCCGCCCATGCGCTCGCCAAGGTGGTGACGCTCGCGCCGCAGAAACCGAAGGACCACCTCATGGTCGTGAACCTGTCCGGCCGCGGCGACAAGGACGTGCCGCAGGTGGCGGAGATCCTGGGGAGCAGCCTGTGATGAGCCGTATCGACCGCCGCTTCGCCGCCGTCCGCGCCGAGGGCCGGGCCGCGCTCGTGACCTTCGTCATGGGCGGCGACCCTGACCTCGCGACCTCGCTCGCCCTCGTCAAGGCGCTGCCGGCGGCGGGCGCCGACATCATCGAGATCGGCATGCCCTTCACCGATCCCATGGCCGACGGGCCGGCGATCCAGGCCGCAGGCCTGCGCGCGCTGAAGCAGGGCACGACGCTCGCCAGGACGCTCGACCTGGTGCGCGCCTTCCGCGGCGGCGACGGCGACACGCCGGTCATCCTGATGGGCTACTACAATCCCATCTACATCTACGGCGTCGAGCGCTTCCTCGCCGACGCCCGGGCCGCCGGCGTCGACGGGCTCATCGTCGTCGATCTGCCGCCCGAGGAGGACGAGGAGCTGTGCCTGCCGGCGCTGCGGGCGGGCCTTTCCTTCATCCGCCTCGCCACGCCGACGACCGACGACCTGCGCCTGCCCGCCGTGCTCGCGAACACGAGCGGTTTCGTCTATTACGTCTCGATCACCGGCATCACCGGGGCTCGCACGCCGGATTTCACCGAAGTGGCGGCCGCCGTTGACCGGATCAAGCGCCATACCCACCTTCCCGTTGTGGTCGGGTTCGGCGTCAAGAGCGGTGCGCATGCGGCCGCCGTCGCCCGCGGGGCGGACGGCGTCGTCGTCGGCTCCGCCCTCGTCGAGGCGCTGCGCCGTTCGCTGGACGGCGAGGAGCGCGCGACGGCGGGCACGGTGCCGGCCGTCACCACGCTCGTCGCCGAACTCGCCGCAGGCGTGCGTTCGGTGGCGGGCGGCAACGGTCAGCCGCCGGCGGATGGCTCGCATCTGCTGGAAGAGGTCTGACGGCGACGTGTTGAACTCACGGGTCGGTCCCGGCGGAGGCGAGCAGGCCGTCGGAAGCGACCCCATGTGCCGCGGAACGCGCCTCGTGCCGCGGCTCGATCAGGATCGAATGTCATGAACTGGATCTCCGACGTCGTCCGGCCCAAGATCAAGACGCTGTTCAAGCGCGAGGTGCCGGAGAACCTGTGGATCAAGTGCCCGGAGACCGGGCAGATGGTCTTCCACAAGGACGTGGAGCAGAACCTCTTCGTCATTCCGGGCTCCAACTACCACCTGCGCATGGGGGCGCTGCCGCGCCTGCGCGCCTTCTTCGACGACGCGAAGTGGGAGGATGTCGCCCTTCCCGAGGTGCCGGCCGATCCGCTCAAGTTCCGCGACGAGAAGCGCTATGCCGACCGCATCCGCGACGCGCGCGCCAAGACGGGGGCGCAGGATGCGGTGAAGGTCGGCGTCGGCACGGTCGAGGGCACGCCGGTGACGGCGGCCGTGCAGGACTTCGACTTCATGGGCGGTTCGCTCGGCATGGCGGCGGGCGAGGCGATCATCACCGGCATGGAGACGGCGGTTGCCCGGCGCACGCCCTTCGTGCTGTTCGTCTCCTCCGGCGGGGCGCGCATGCAGGAGGGTATCCTGTCCCTCATGCAGATGCCGCGCACGACGGTCGCCGTGCGTCGCCTGCGCGAGGCGCGGCTGCCCTATATCGTCGTGCTCACCAACCCGACGACGGGCGGCGTCACGGCCTCATACGCCATGCTGGGCGACGTGCACATCGCCGAGCCCGGTGCCCTCATCGGCTTCGCCGGCCCGCGCGTCATCGAGCAGACCATCCGCGAGAAGCTGCCCGAGGGCTTCCAGCGCTCGGAATATCTCAAGGATCACGGCATGGTGGACATGGTGGTGCACCGGCACGACCTGCGCCCGACCATCGCCCGTCTGTGCCGGCTGTTCATGAAGCAGCCGAAGCCAGCGCTCACCGGCCGTACTGCGGATCTGCCCCTCCTCGACGCAGCGGCCGAGTGACGGCCGGGCTTCGATCCCGACTTCCCTCCGACGGACGGTGGCGCCGATGGAGTCCTCCGACGCCCTGCTGGCGCGCTTCCTGGCGCTGCATCCGAAGACGATCGACCTGTCGCTCGGGCGCATCGAGCGCCTGCTCGCCGCGCTCGGCCATCCCGAGCGGCGCCTGCCGCCGGTCATCCATGTCGGCGGCACCAACGGCAAGGGCTCGACCATCGCCTTCATGCGCGCGATCCTCGAGGCGGCGGGCCTCGTGGTGCATGTCTACACCTCGCCCCATCTCGTGCGCTTCCACGAGCGCATCCGCCTCGGCCGGCCGGGCGGCGGGCGCTATGTCGACGAGGAGCGCCTCGTCGCCGTGCTGCGCCGCTGCGAGGAGGTGAATGCCGGCGAGCCGATCACCGTCTTCGAGATCACCACGGCGGCGGCCTTCGTGCTCTTCGCCGAGACGCCCGCCGACGTGCTGCTGCTCGAGGTGGGCCTCGGCGGCCGGTATGACGCGACCAACGTCGTCGACGATCCCGCGGCGGCCGTGGTGACGCCCGTCTCGATGGATCACGCCGACTATCTCGGCGACACGGTCGCGCTCATCGCCGCCGAGAAGGCGGGCATCTTCAAGCCCGGCGTGCCCGCGATCGTGGCGCCGCAGGAGCTCGAGGCGGGGGCCGTCCTCGAGGCCCATGCCGACCGCATCGGCGCACGCCTCCTCATGGGCGGGCAGGATTTTTCCGTGCATGAGGAGGGCGGCCGGCTCGTCTATCAGGACGAGCACGGCCTGCTCGATCTGCCCCTGCCGCGCCTCGTCGGGCGCCATCAGCAGATCAACGCCGGCACCGCCATCGCGGCGCTCAGGGCGGCGGGCTTCGGCCGCCTGCCGGTCTCGGCCTTCGAGACGGGGCTCCTCAAGGCCGAGTGGCCGGCGCGCATGCAGCGCCTCGCGCGTGGCCAGCTGCCGGAACTGGCGCCGGCCGGTGCCGAGATCTGGCTCGACGGCGCGCACAATCCCGACGGTGGGCGCGTCGTCGCCAGCGCCATGGCCGAGCTCGAGGAGCGCAGCCCCGCCCCGCTCGTCCTCGTCGTCGGCATGCTGGGCACCAAGGACGCCGACGGCTTCCTGAAGCCCTTCGCCGGTCTCGCGCGCGAGCTTCTCGCCGTGCCCATTCCGAGCCAGCTCGCCGCCCGCCCCGCAGAGGAGGTGGCCGAGATCGCGCGCAACGTCGGCCTCACGGCCACCGTGCACGCCAGCGTCGAGGCGGCGCTCGCCGCCCTCAACGGCTTCGTCTGGGAGCGTCCGCCGCGCATCCTGATCACCGGCTCGCTCTATCTCGCGGGCGACGTGCTGGCGGCAAACGGCACCCCGCCGCAATGACGCCCCTCGCGCGGCGCGCGGGTCAGGCGGCGAGGTCCGCCACCACGGCGTCGAGCACGGGAAAGCCCGCCGGCGTCACGCGCAGGCGGCCGCGCGCCGTGCGGCTGATGAACTCGTAGCCGAGGAGATCGCGGATCTGGCCCTCGCTCAGGGGACGGCCGGCGAGCCGCTCGTAGCGGTGCGGGTCGATGCCCTCGACGAGGCGCAGGCCCATGAGCAGGAACTCGTCGCCCTGTGCCTCCGCCGACAGCACCTCCTCCTCGACGAGCCCGTGGCCGTCGCGCTCGACCTTCTCGAGCCAGGTCTCGGGATGCTTCTCGGTCGCCTGGGCGAGGCGGCCCCGGTCGGTGACGAGGCGGCCGTGGGCGCCGGCGCCGATGCCGGCATATTCGCCGTAGCGCCAGTAGAGGAGGTTGTGCCGGCTCTCGGCACCCGGCCGGGCGTGGTTGGAGATCTCGTAGGCCGGCAGGCCGTGGGCGGCCGTGACCTCCTGCGTCACGTCGTAGAGCGCGCGGGCCGTGTCGGTGTCGGGCACCGGGAGCTTGCCCGCGGCGTGGAGCTTCTCGAACCAGGTGCCCGGTTCGATGGTGAGCTGGTAGAGCGACAGGTGCTCGACGGCATGGGCGATCGCTTGGCGCAGCTCCGCCGCCCAGGCCTCGGGGGTCTGGCCGGGGCGGGCATAGATCAGGTCGAAGGAATGGCGCGCGAAGATCGCGCCCGCGATACGGACCGCCGCGAGCGCCTCCTCCGCCGAATGCAGGCGGCCGAGGCGGCGCAGGTCGGCGTCGTTGAGGGCCTGCACGCCGAGCGACACGCGGTTGACGCCTGCGGCACGGTAGCCGCGGAAGCGGCCGGCCTCGACGCTCGTCGGATTGGCCTCCAGCGTCACCTCGACGTCGGGAGCGACGGTCCAGTGCCCGGCGATGGCATCGAGGATGGCGCCGACCGTCTCCGGCTGCATCAGCGACGGTGTTCCCCCGCCGAAGAAGACGGTGGTGACGGTGCGGCCCGGTGCGAGCGCCGCCCGGTGCGCGATCTCGCGCCTGAAGGCGGCAACGTGGCGCGCCTGGTCCACGGGCGTGTGGCGCACGTGGCTGTTGAAATCGCAATAGGGGCACTTCGACGCGCAGAAGGGCCAGTGGACATAGACCCCGAACCCGGCGTCGGCCGTCGGATGAGCGTTCATGGTGAACGGTTTGACGCGCCTCGCGGGCGAGCGCAAGGGGGGCGGCGGCCGCGGCTCTCACATCCTCTTCAGACAGGCGGCGGCGAGCCTGGCGAAGGCCCGCGCGCGATGCGAGAGCCCGCTTCCCTGCGCCCAGCCGTGCTTCTCGTCCGATGTCATCTCGCCGAAGGTGCGCTCGTGCCCATCCGGCTGGAACATCGGGTCGTAGCCGAAGCCCTTGTCGCCGCGCGGCGGCCAGACGAGCGTGCCGAAGACGCGACCCTCGAACAGCTCCTCGTGGCCGTCGGGCCAGGCGATGACGAGGGCCGAGACGAAATGGGCGCGCCGGTCGGCCGGGTTCTCGGCGCCACGCCTCGCGAGTTCCTCGTGCACCCGCCGCATGGCGAGGCCGAAGTCCCTGCCGGGCCCCGCCCAGCGCGCCGAGAAGATGCCGGGTGCGCCGTCGAGCGCATGCACGGCGATGCCGGAATCGTCGGCGAAGGCCGGCAGGCCGGTGGCCCTGGCCGCGGCATGGGCCTTGAGCGCGGCGTTCTCGGCATAGGTGGTGCCGGTCTCCTCCGGCTCCGGCAGGTCGAGTTCGCCGGCGGACACGGCCTCGACGCCGAAGGGCGCGAGGAGCTCGCGCATCTCGCGCAGCTTGCCGGCATTGTGCGTGGCGATGACGAGGCGGCCGGTCAGCGGGCGATGCACGGGGCTGGTGCTCCTCAGGGGCGCGGTCATGGCGGCCCTCACATCACGGCCATCTTCTGCAGGTCGACGAGCTTCGTCGTGCCCAGCCTGGCCAGACGCAGCAGCGACAGGAGCTCCTCCTCGGAGAAGGGCCTTCCCTCAGCGGTGCCCTGCACCTCGACGAGGCCGCCGGTGCCGGTGACGACGAAATTGGCGTCCGTCTCGGCAGCGGAATCCTCCGCATAGTCGAGGTCGAGCACCGGCGTGCCGTTGTAGATGCCGCAGGAGATCGCGGCGACATGGTCCTTGAGGGCGGGGCCCTTGAGCATGTCGCGCGCCTTCATCCAGGTGAGGCAGTCGTGCAGCGCCACCCAGGCGCCGGTGATGGCGGCCGTGCGCGTGCCACCGTCGGCCTGCAGGACGTCGCAGTCGACGACGATCTGCCGCTCGCCGATGGCGGTGAGGTCGACGACGGCCCTGAGCGAACGGCCGATGAGGCGCTGGATTTCCTGCGTGCGGCCGGAGGGCTTGCCGGCGTTCACCTCGCGGCGCGTGCGCTCCAGCGTGGCGCGCGGCAGCATGGCATATTCGGCCGTCACCCAGCCCTTGCCGGTGCCGCGCAGCCAGGCCGGGCCGCGCTCCTCGAGCGAGGCCGTACACAGAACATGCGTGTCGCCGAACTTGACGAGGCAGGAGCCTTCGGCGTAGCGCGCCACGGCGCGCTCCAGGGTGACCTTGCGCAACTCGTCCGGGGCGCGCTTGGAGGGCCGCATCGCTATCGTCCTCTGATCGGGAAGGGAGGAACGCTTCTAGAGCATCAGGGCGAAGGGTGTGAAGCGCTTTTCGCCAGCGCGGACCCGTGTCCCGGCCGGCGCCGTCCCCCCGCGCCGCGGGGAGGCGGTCGCGAAGGGGCGGCATCGGCTTCGGGGTGGCCGTGATCCCGCGCTCCGCTCGCCTGCCGGCCCGCGCGGCGCTTGAAACAGGCGCCCGGGGCTTCACATTATGGAGCGGATGGAGGATGCGACGCGCATGAGCGCCCCTGTGAAGTCCAGTTCCGACCGTGCCGGCAGCGGCATGCTGCTCGATCTCAACGAGCGTTCGCGCGAGATCTTTCGCCAGATCGTCGACAGCTATCTCGCCACGGGCGAGCCCGTCGGCTCACGCAACCTGTCGCGGCTCATCTCCATGACGCTCTCGCCCGCCTCGGTGCGCAACGTCATGGCCGACCTCGAGCAGGCGGGACTCATCTATGCCCCGCATACGAGCGCCGGCCGGCTGCCGACGGAACTCGGCCTGCGCTTCTTCGTCGACGCCATGCTGGAGATCGGCGACCTCACGGCCGAGGACCGTGCCCGCATCGAGACGCAGGTGCGGGCGGCCGCCGTCGGTCACTCGCTCGAAAGCGCCCTCGCCGAGGCGACGGCGCTCCTCTCCGGCCTGTCGCGCAGCGCCGGCGTCGTCGTGACGACGAAGCAGAACCTGCGCCTGAAGCACATCGAGTTCGTGCAGCTCGATGCCCGGCGCGGGCTCGTCGTGCTCGTCTCCGAGGACGGGACGGTGGAGAACAGGCTCCTCGATCTGCCGCCCGGCCTGCCGCCGTCGGCGCTGACGGAGGCGACGAATTTTCTCAACGCCCGCATCCGCGGCAAGACTCTCGGCGAGCTCAGAAGCGAATTCGAGGCGCGCCGCACCGAGATGGAGCGCGAGCTCGATGCGCTCACCGCCCGCCTCGTGGAGGCGGGCCTCGCCACGCCCGCGGGCTCCGAGGACGGCCGCCACCTCATCGTGCGCGGACAGGCGAACCTGCTCGAGGATCTGAAGGCCGCCGAGGACCTGGAGCGCATCCGCCTGCTCTTTGCCGATCTGGAGACGCAGCACGACGTCATCGATCTGCTCACCCGGGCCGAGGCGGGCGAGGGCGTGCGCATCTACATCGGCTCGGAGAACAAGCTCTTCTCGCTGTCCGGCTCCTCCATGATCGCCGCCCCCTTCCGCGACGCCTCGCAGACCATTGTCGGCGTCGTCGGCGTCATCGGCCCGACGCGGCTCAACTACGCCCGCATCGTGCCCATGGTCGACTACACGGCGAAGGTGGTGTCGAAGCTCATCGAAGGCAGCCGGTAGGGATCGCCGGCCGCGTCACAGGGCCTTCTGCATCATCAGCAGGTCGAGCGCCCGGTCGAACTTCCAGCCGATGCCGCGCAGGCGGCCCGCCTCCTCGAAACCGAGCGAGGCGTGCAGCGCCACCGAGGCGTCGTTGGGCAGGCCGATGGCTGCCACCATGACGTGCTTGCCCGCGGCGCGCGCCTCGTCGAACAGGGCCAGCATCAGCCGGCGGGCGATGCCGCGCCGCTGGCGGTCCTCGCGCACGTAGATCGAGTGCTCCACCGTGCGGTGATAGCCGGCGCCGGCGCGGAAGTCGCCGAAGGAGGCGAAGCCCGCGATCTCGCCCGCCTCCTCCGCCACAAGGACGGGGAAGCCTTGGGTTTCCCGCCCGGCGAACCAGGCGCGCCGTTCGGCGAGATCCGCGGGCTCGTAGCGCCAGATGGCGAGGGTGTGGGCGATGTGGTGGTTGTGGATGGCGAGGATCGCCGGCAGGTCGGCCTCCGCGGCCGGGCGGATCGCGGTCACGGCTGCCCGAGCTCCTTGTAGAAGATCACCGTGGGGGCGCGGCGCCCGTCGGGTGTGAAGGCGTGGTTCGGCACGGTGCCGACCTCGATCCAGCCGCAATGGCGGTAGAGCCGGTCGCCGGCACTACCCTTCTCGGTGTCGAGGAGGAGGAGCGTGCGCCCCGCCTGGCGCGCCGCCTCTTCCGCGGCGGTGAGGAGGCGCTTGCCGAGCCCCTGCCGGCGCAGGCCGGAATGGACGAGCATCTTGCCGATCTCCGCCCGGTGCGGGGCGTTGGGCTGATGCGCGAAGGTGACGACGACGGTGCCGACGAGCCTGCCCGCGGCCTCGGCCACGAGGAGGACGCGGCCGCCCGCCGTGATCTCCGGCAATTGCCCGCGCCAGAAGGCAGTGGCCTCGGCCTCGGTGAAGCCGGCCATGAAATTCACCGAGGCGCCGTGGGCGACCGCGTCGACGAGGACGGCGGCGAGCTCCGGCAACCGCCGCTCCGCCTCGACCGCGCCGAGGGCCCTGATCGCGATCACGCCGACTGTCGTCGGCGGCGTCGTCACATCATTCATCATCGTCCTCATGGAAGGCACCGGTCGGTCATGGTGAGCACCACGGCGTAGCGGACCGGGCGCCCGCTCGTGTTGCGAAAACGGATGGGGCCGTCGAGGCGCATGTGCAGGCAGTCGCCCGTGGCGAGCCGGTGCGCGGCCGCGCCCACCGTCAGCTCGAGCTCGCCGTCGAGCACCCACACGTGCTGGTCGATCGTGCGCATCGTCCAGGGATTGTCGAAGCGCACGTCGGCGCCGGGCGGAAAGGTGACGTCGACGATCTCGACCGGCGAGCCGGTGCCGGGCGGCGTCACGTCGCGGCGGAGGTAGCCGCTCGCCGGATCGCGCCAGACGGGCTGGGCCGCGGCGCGCGACAGGGGATCGCCGCTGCGCCGGTCGTCGGCGAAGACGGCAGCCAGGCTGATGCCGAGCCCGGCGCAGAGCCGCCCGAGGAGGGCTGCCGTCGGGCTCGACTCGCCGCGCTCGATGCGGGAGATCATGGCGCGGCTGATGCCGGCGCGCCCGGCGAGCTCGTCGAGGGTCAGGCCGGCGGCCGTGCGCATGGCCTTGAGGCGGCGGCCGAGGCGGATGTCGAGGTTGTCGGCAAGAGCGGCTGATTCCATGATAGTAGAATTCATCCACGATCATGGAGCGACAAGCCCGAATGGCGGGCACCGTGCCCGTTGTTTGGGCAGCGTCACGGCGGCGCTCGTTCCGCGCCGCGTCCCTGACGCCGCTTGGCGAAGCGTCGCCGCGCTGCTATGCCCGCGCGACAAGGTTAATGCCGCCTCGGGCCAGGAATGACCGCGCACTCGATCGACAACATCCGCAACTTCTCCATCGTCGCCCACATCGACCATGGCAAGTCGACGCTCGCCGACCGGCTGATCCAGACGACGGGAGCGCTGTCCGAGCGCGAGATGCAGGAGCAGGTGCTCGATTCGATGGACATCGAGCGCGAGCGCGGCATCACCATCAAGGCGCAGACCGTGCGCCTCGAATATCCGGCCAGGGACGGCAAGACCTACGTCCTCAACCTGATGGACACGCCCGGGCACGTCGACTTCGCCTACGAGGTGTCGCGTTCGCTCGCCGCCTGCGAGGGCTCGCTCCTCGTGGTCGACGCCTCCCAGGGCGTCGAGGCGCAGACGCTCGCCAACGTCTACCAGGCGCTCGACGCCAACCACGAGATCGTGCCCGTCCTCAACAAGATCGACCTGCCGGCGGCCGAGCCCGACCGTGTCAGGGAGCAGATCGAGGAGGTGATCGGCCTCGACGCCTCGGACGCCGTGCTCATCTCGGCCAAGACCGGCCTCGGCATCGAGGACGTGCTGGAGGCCATCGTCACCCGCTTGCCGCCGCCGCAGGGCGACGAGACGGCGCCGCTCAAGGCGATGCTGGTCGACAGTTGGTACGACGCCTATCTCGGCGTCGTCGTGCTCGTGCGCATCGTCGACGGCGTGCTGAGGAAGGGCATGACCATCCGCATGATGGGCTCGGGGGCGACCTACGGCGTCGACCGCGTCGGCGTCTTCCGCCCCAAGATGCAGGACGTCGGTGAGCTCGGCCCCGGCGAGGTCGGCTTCCTCACCGCCTCCATCAAGGAGGTGGCCGACACCGCGGTCGGCGACACCATCACGGAGGACAAGCGGCCGACGGCGACGCCCCTGCCGGGCTTCAAGCCGGCGCAGCCCGTCGTCTTCTGCGGCCTCTTCCCCGTCGACGCGGCGGATTTCGAGAACCTGCGCGCTGCCATGGGCAAGCTCAGGCTCAACGACGCGAGCTTCTCCTACGAGATGGAGACGTCGGCCGCGCTCGGCTTCGGCTTCCGCTGCGGCTTTCTCGGCCTTCTCCATCTCGAGATCATCCAGGAGCGGCTGGAGCGCGAGTTCAACCTCGACCTCATCTCCACCGCGCCCTCGGTCGTCTATCGCCTCAAGATGACGGACGGCTCGGAGCGTGACCTGCACAACCCGGCCGACATGCCCGAGGTGATGCGCATTGCGGAGATTGCCGAGCCCTGGATCCGCGCCACCATCATGACGCCGGACGACTATCTCGGCGGCATCCTGAAGCTCTGCCAGGACCGCCGTGGCGAGCAGGTCGACCTCAACTACGTCGGCAAGCGCGCCATGGTGGTCTACGACCTGCCGCTCAACGAGGTGGTCTTCGACTTCTACGATCGCCTGAAGTCGATCTCGAAGGGTTATGCCTCCTTCGACTACCACATCACCGACTACCGCCCCGGCGACCTCGTCAAGATGTCGATCCTCGTCAATGGCGAGCCGGTGGACGCGCTCTCCATGCTGGTGCACCGCACGCGCGCCGAGATGCGCGGCCGCGCCATGTGCGAGAAGCTGAAGGATCTCATCCCCCAGCATCTCTTCCAGATCCCGATCCAGGCGGCCATCGGCGGCAAGATCATCGCCCGCGAGACGATCCGCGCCCTGCGCAAGGACGTGACGGCCAAGTGCTACGGCGGCGACGTGACGCGCAAGCGCAAGCTCCTCGACAAGCAGAAGGAGGGCAAGAAGCGCATGCGCCAGTTCGGCAAGGTGGAGATCCCGCAGGAAGCCTTCATCGCCGCCCTGAAGATGGACAGCTGAGCGGCAGGGGCGCGCTCGCGCATGCAGCGTGCCGAACGACCGGTCAGGACTCGCGGCAACCACTTCCGGTCATCCCGGGGCCGAGCGCAGCGTGGCTCCCGCCCCGCCCCGAGCCCTCCGCGCCCGAAAGGGCGGCGGAGATAAGGACGCCGGAGGGCCGCGACAGGGCGCATGCGGCTGCCTGTCCCGCCGCCGGACGGCGGCGGCATGAAAAAGGGCCCCGAACGGGCCCTTTCCCTTGCGCGCTGTCGATCTCGGTCAGACCGAGGCGGTGATCCACTTCGACAGGTCGCTCTTCGGTGCCGCGCCCACCTTCTGGCCGGCGAGCTTGCCGTCCTTGAACAGCATCAAGGTCGGGATCGAGCGGATGCCGAACTGCGCCGCGACGTTCGGGTTCTCGTCGACGTTGAGCTTCACCACCTTGACCTTGCCGGCCATCTCCGCGGCGATCTCTTCGAGCGCCGGCGCGATCATGCGGCAGGGGCCGCACCATTCCGCCCAGAAGTCGACGACGACGGGCTCGGAGGATTTCAGGACGTCGGCTTCGAAGCTCGCGTCGGTCACCTTGGCGGTCGCCATGATCCAATCCTTTCACCGGGGGAGGCGCGTGGAGCGCCTCACGAGTCGGAAGCGAAGGTAGGAAGCGCCCGCCGGCCGGTCAAGGCAAGGCTGGCCTGCGTCCCGCGAGGGCGAGAAGCGCTTCGTCGAGCACATCGGGCGCAATCTCGAAGACCCGGGGACCAGCAGTGAAGACGAGGAAGGCGCGCACGGGCCGGTCCGGATAGAGCTGCATGAGCAGCGCCCGATAGGCCGAAAGCTGCGCCACGTGCTCGCGGCGCAGGTCCGCGACATCGCAAGGCGCTGCGGCCGTCGTCTTGAAATCGGCGACGAGCACAGCCTCGGCCAGGACCGCGAGGCGGTCGATCTGGCCGGAGACCGGCACCTCGCCGCCCGGCAGCGCGAGCGTGCCCGCGATCGGCACTTCCGCCCGCCCGGCCGGCCCGAAGAGGGCCGCGAGCTCGGGCTCGGCGAGGAGGGCGAGCGCATCCGCGACGATGCGCGCCTGCTGCTCACCGGCAAGACGGGCCCCGCGCGCCGCCACATAGGCGAGCGCGGCGGCGGCACGGCCCTCGGGAGGCACTCCGGGCAGATGCTCGACGAGCGCATGCACGAGCGTGCCGATGCGCCGCGCCTCGGCGACGAAGGGGCCGTCGCCCGGGCGCGCCACAGCATCCGCCGCGCCGAGCGCGCTGGAGGGTCTGAGGGGCGGCGCCGCCTCCGGCTCCGCGAAGACCGGCGCATGGAGCCAGTCGGGCTCGGCAACGGCGGCGACCGGCGCGGCTGGCGGGCTCTCCGCCGCGCAGGGCGCCTTGCCCGGATCGTGCCAACGCCATACCGGCGCGCCGCAGACGTCCGTGCCCTCGACGAGGCCGGGCGTGGCGGCCTCGAGGCTGCGGCGGATCATCTGCGACCAGCACATCTGCGGCAGCGGCTTCGGCATGTCGTCCTTGTCGCGCCCGAGATTGGTGTAGGAGGCGACGACGAGTCGGTCCCTGGCGCGCGTCATCGCCACGTAGAGCAGGCGGTTGTGCTCCTCGGCGGCGCGCTCGCGCAGCACATCCCGCTCTGCCGCCACCGCCGGCGGGTCGAAGTCCTGGCGCGGCGACCAGACCGGCACCTTGGTCGCCTCCTCGCCGCGCCCGAGCGCGAGGGGCAGGAGCGGCGGGTCGTTGCGCCCGTTCGGCGCTTCGCAGCCGTCGGCGAGGATGACGACCGGCGCTTCCAGCCCCTTGGCGCCGTGCACGGTCATCACCCGGACCTCGTCGCGCGCGGCGTCCATGTCGCGCTTCACCTCGATCTCGGTGCGGGCGAAGTCGAGGAGGAAGGCGGAGAGGGAG
The DNA here is from genome assembly GCF_030067675.1 of Chelatococcus albus. Lineage (GTDB taxonomy): Bacteria > Pseudomonadota > Alphaproteobacteria > Rhizobiales > Beijerinckiaceae > Chelatococcus_A > Chelatococcus_A albus. Next base: position 245,408 of record NZ_JASJEV010000006.1, read on the forward strand.
GGGATGCGCCGCCGCTCGAAGGCGAGCGCCTGGGAGAGGAACTCGTCGATGGCATCGCCCGCTTCCGCCCCGAGCCGCGACACGAGCGCCCGCCGCCCGCCCCCGGGGCCGAGCAGCGTCGCGTAGAAGGCGAAGGGCCCGCCCCGGCCCGCGAGCGCGCGCCAGCTGTCGAGCGCGGCGACGGCGCGCGCGGCCGCGGCATCCTCCGCCACGCGCTCGCCCAGCGCTGCGGCGAGGCCCTGCCCCTCGGGCCGTCGCGCCGCAAGCCGCACGAGATCCTCGTCGGTGAGGCCGACGAGGGGGGATTTCAACGCCGCCGCCAGGGTGAGGTCGTCGTCGGGCAGCAGCGCGGCGCGCCCGGCCGCGAGGAGGTCGAGCACCGCGATGTGCTCGCCGAGGCGCAGGCGGTCGGCGCCGGCCACGGGCACGCCCGCCGTCTTCAGGGCGCGGATCACCGCCTCGAAGAAGCCGCCGCGCTTGCGCACGAGCACGAGGATGTCGCTCGGCGGCACGCGCCGGCCGCTCTCCTCGCCGCTCGTGGTCCAGTGCCTGACGGTGCGCGCGATGCGCTGCGCGAGGCGTACCGACGGCGCGCTCGCTTCCGGCTCGTCGAGCGGCAGTACCCAGGCCTCGGGCTCGGCGCGCTCGCTCGGGCGCACGGTCTCCCACAGCTCGACGAGGCCCGGCGCGGTCAGCCGGGCGCTCTGGTGCACGGTGCCCATGGCGCCGCTCTCGAAGGACAGGCCCTTGAAATGCGCCGGATCGGCGAAGACGGTGTCGACCGCGCTCAGCACCTCGGCGGCCGAGCGGAAGGAGAGGGTGAGGCTGATCTCGTCGAAGGCGAGCCCGGCCTGCCGCGACCGGTCGCGGAAATGCCGGCCCGAGCCCTCGAACTCGCGCGGCTCGGCCCCCTGGAATCCGTAGATCGACTGCTTGGGGTCGCCCACGGCGAAGAGCGTGCGGGCCTTGATGCCCGCACCCTCGCCGGCGGTGAACTCCTCCGTCAGGCGCTTCAGGATCGCCCATTGCTGAGGGTTCGTGTCCTGCGCCTCGTCCACGAGCACGTGGTCGACGCCGGCGTCGAGCTTGTAGAGCACCCAGGCTGCGTCGGCGCGCTCGAGGAGTGCGACGGTGCGGGCGATGAGATCGTCGAAGTCGAGTGCGCCGCGCGCGTTCTTCAGGGCCTCGACGCGGGTGAAGACGGCCTGCGCCAGGGTCAGCAGCGCCGCTGTGCGCGCCACCGCCGCGGCCGCCTTCAGGCGCTCGTCGAGGGCGGCGAGCCGGTCGCGCTCGTCGCGCAGGCGGGCGGCAAGGCCCTCGTCTACGGCCTTCGTCACGAAGGCCCGGTCGCTGCGGGGTGTGCCTTCCCTGGTGAAGAAGACGGCGCGATAGAGGGCGAGCCGCGCGGAATGATCGGCCGCCGCCGCGGCGGCGGCGAGGTCGCCGGCCCGCGTCTCGTCCGTCGCCTTGCCGGTGCGCAGCCGCGCCGCGATCGCCGGCCATTCCGCCGGCGGGAGCCCCTCCTCCAGCATGGCGCGCTCGATGCCCGTCGCCGTCTCGCCCGGCGCGAGGCCGAGGGCGCCGGCGAGCGCCTTCATGACGGCAGCGAGATCCTCGGGCCGGCGTGCGTGCCGGCGCAGGAAGTCCTTCTCCTTCAGTGCCGCCGCGATGGCCTCGGCGATGCCGTCGTCGCCCGTCTGCGCCGCAACCACCGCGAGCGCCTCGGCGAGCGCGGGGTCCGTGCCGAGGGCCGCCGCGGCCATGACCTCGGCCCGGGCGCGGGCGAGAAGGTCGGCGCTCGCCGTGTCGTCCAGAACCTCGAAGCGCGCCGGCACGTTGGCCTCGAAGGGGAAGAGGTGCAGGATCCGCTCGCAGAAGGCGTGGATCGTCTCGATCTTGAGCCCGCCCGGCGTTTCGACGGCCCGGGCGAAAAGCTGGCGCGCGGCCTCGAGCTTCTGGCGGGACGGCCGCTCGCCTTCGAGGCGGGTGAGCACATCGGCGAGGCCGGTGTCGTCGAGGCCGACCCAGCGGCCGAGCTCGGCGAAGACGCGGTTTGCCATGTTGGCGGCCGCCGCCTTGGTGAAGGTGAGGCAGAGGAGGCGCGACGGGTCCGTGCCGGCGAGCAGCAGGCGCAGCACCCGGTCGGCGAGCACCTTGGTCTTGCCGGCACCGGCATTGGCCGACACCCAGGCGGAGACGCCGGGATCGGCAGCGCGGCGCTGGTCCTCGAGGGTCTTCCGCGGGACGACGAGATCGTTCACGGCTCGCCTCCCGCATCCCCGGTCCCGCCGGTGGCCGACCATTCCTTGATGCGGGCGAGGTGATCGTAGGGCCCGAAGCGCCGCGCGAATTCCGCGAAGGGCCGTGAGGCAAAGCCCTGCTCGCCCATGGCGTAGCGGGCGATGAGTCGGGCGAGCTTGGTGAAATGCTCCTCGATCACGTCCCGCATCGGCCGCGCCGCTTCCCCCGCGTCGCGGACGGGCCTGTCCGGCGCGATCTCCGGCTGGCCGGCCCGCACGTAGAGAAGGTCGACGTCGGGCACGGCGGCGATGCCCGGGAAGCCGCCCCGGACGAGCATGGCGGCCTCCAGCGTGAGCTGCGGCGAGAAGCCGGTGACGACCTGCGGGGCGCTCGGCGGCTGGCCGGTCTTGAAGTCGACGATGGTGACGCCGCCGTCGCGCCGCTCCTCGATGCGATCGGCGCGGGCGCGCAGGACAAAGGGCTCGCCCTCCGGCATCGGGATGGAAATGCGCCCCGGGCACTCAGCGTGGACCCGCAGGATCTGCGGGCGTCGCGCCCGTTCCCAGGCGAGGAAGGCTTCCGCGAAGCGCAGGAAGCGCGGCCACCAGAGGCTCGCCACGTCGGGATAGGGCGCGAGCGGGCGGAAGGCCTCCTCGCCGATGGCGAGGAAGCGCTCGCGCGCGTCCGCCGGCAACTGGCCCGGGTGAGCCATGGCGAAGCGGCCGAGGGCGTCATGGATGATCGAGCCGCGGTCCGCGGCGCCGGGTGGCACGGCGAGATCGTCGAGCGGGTCGAGTTTCAGCACGTGTTTGGCGAAGATCGCGTAAGGGTCGCGGATCAGGGTCTCGATCTCGGTGACCGAAAGCGAGCGCGGCACGAGGTCGAGGGGCGGCTTCGGCGCCGGGCGGCGCAAGGCCGCGACCGGGCGCGGCCTCTCGAGGGCGGCGGCGAGCCGGCGGTAGCGCTCGCCTGCCGCGAGCGCACGCCCCCAGGCCACCTCGCCGGCGAGCGCCCGCATGCGCTGCAGGAAGCGCGAGGGCACGGTCGGCGCGCTGTCGCGCTTCTGGGCGCGCGTGACGACGGCATCGCGCACGCCGAGGGCCTGCACGAAGTCGTGCGCCGTCTGGCCGATGCGCCGCTCGGGCTGCGTCAGGCCGAGGGCGAGCCGCATGGGCCGGTTGAGGAAGGCGTCTGTGCGCGTCGCCGGCGGCCACACCGTCTCGTCGAGCCCGCCGAGGACGATGCGGTCGGTCTCGAGCAGGCGGGCCTCCAGCAGGCCCCAGATCTTCACGCGCCGATGCACCGGGCCGGCGCGGCGCACCACCTGCCCCTCCATCAGCGCGGCGAAGAAGGCGGGATAATCCGCGAAGCGGCCGGTAATGCCGGCGGCATGGGCCGCGGCGATGTCGTCGAAGAGGGCGCTCAGCGCCTCGCCGGCCTCCCCGGCGAAGGCCGCCGGCGCGGCTTCCTCCGCCGCCCCGCCCGAGACGGCGCGCAGCACCTCGGCATGCCGGCCGACGAGAGCCACGAGGTCCACCGCCGCCTCCGCATGGTTGCCCGGATCGAAGCCCGCGAAGGCGGCCTCGATGCGCTTGAGGAGGTCAGCGACCCCCTCCCAGTCCGCCTTGCCCAGACGCTTCAGTGGCCGCGGCGCGTGGCGCTCCTGCGCCTCCGTCCGCCGCTCGTCGAGGACGGCGAAGAGGCCGGCGAGGCCGGGCGGGGGAGCAGGGCCGCGCAGGAGGCCGATCTCCAGCGCCGCTGCCGCGCGCTCCGCGGCGGCGCGCGGCAGGCCGAAGGTCGCGAGCGGATGGGCGAGGAGGGCCAGCAGGGGGCCGGGGGCGAAGTCGGTGCTCGCCGCCTCGGCCACGAGCCGCGCCAGGCGCCCGGGCAGGCTGCGCCCGAGGGGCAGGCCGGCGGAATCCTCGACGGCGATGCCCCAGCGCGCGAGTTCGGCGGCGACGCGCTCGGCAAGCGTGCGGTCGGGCGTGACGAGAGCCGCCGTGCGCTCCGGCTCCTCCAGGGCTTCACGCAGGGCGAGCGCGGCGGCGAGCGCCTCCTCGCGCTCGTCCGCTGCCTCCACGATGGCGAGCCCATCGAGGGCGGCGCGCACGGCCTCTGCGTCGGGCCGATGCGCGGGCGAGGCCCAGAGCTGGGTGGTGGCCGCCGGGCGCAGCGCCTCGCTGAGGAAGCGGCTGCGGGCGCATGCCGCCGCCGGCGGCGCGCCGAGGCTCGGCACGGCCTCGCGCGCCAGGCCGAGGGTGGCGAGAAGCCGGTTGAGCGCCGCCTGCGGATGGCTCGGGGCCGCGGCCTCCCGCTCGTCGCCGCCGATCGCCTCCCAGCTCGTCGCGTCGAGATCCCGATCGAGGCCCGGCAGCACGAGCGCGCCGTTGGGCAGCCGCGCGATGGCCGCGATGAGGCGTGCGGTGGAGGGGACGGAGCCGGTCGAGCCGGCGACGATCATGGGCGTTCTGGGCCGCTCGCGTTCGAGGCGCGCCGCTTCGGCGAGGACGAGGGCGTTGCGGCGCGCCGCCGGATCGCTCACCCCGCGCTCGGCGAGGATCGCCGGCCATTGCTCGGCCGCGATCTTCAGGAAGGCGAGAGTGATGGCGAAGTAGCGCGAATGGCGCTCCTCGACGAGGGTCGCGAGCGCGTCCCACGGCACGCCCTCGGTGGCGAGAGCGTCCATGAGGCGGGCGAGGTCGCCGGCGAGCGCGTAGGCGTCCGCGGGCGAGGCGGGTACGAGCAGGGGCTCGTGCTCGCCGAGGCGCAGCAGCGCCCGATCCACGGCCCGCGCCCAGGCGAGCACGAGGCGCGTCAGGACAAGCCGCCGCTCGCCGTCGGCGATGGCCGGCGGCAGGCCCGTGCCGAAGCTCTCGGGAAAGGAGCCGAGATCGGCGGCGAGCGCGAGTTCCGCCTCGTCGAGGTCGCCGAGGGGCACGATGCGCGGCAGGAGCACGCTCTTCGGCGCGAAGCGCTCGGCGAGATGGGTGGCGAACGCCCGCGCCGCGCGTCGCGTCGGCAGGTAGATGGTCGCGGCGGCGAGCGCGAGCGGATCGTCCCGGTCCGGGAAGCCCGACAGAAGCGTTCCGGACAGGAGCGCGTCGGCGAGGGTCGCCAGGAACGGTACGCCCGGCGGGATGGTGAAGACGCGCGGCTCGGACGGGCGCGCCGTCATCACTTCACGCTCGCGGCGAGCGTCGCCTCGGCCTCGGCGATGGCCTCCGGCGTGCCCACGTGCAGCCACTGGCCGTCGAGGCGCAGGCCGTAGAGGCGCCGGCGCGCGATGGCGCGGTCGAAGAGGAGGTTGAGGGAGAAGGGTTCCTCCGGCGTGTCGGCGAAGAGCTCGGGCTTGAGGACCGCCACCCCGGCATAGACGAAGGGCGCGACGGCCCGCTCGCCGCGGCGCTCGAGCCGCCCCGCCTCGTCCATGAGGAAATCGCCGGCCCCGTCGTAGCCGATGCTCGTCGCGGCCGGGGCGACGAGGAGCAGGATGTCCATGCGCTCGGCGTCCCAGGCCTCGCCGAGGCGCGGCAGGTTCGGCTGCGGGCCCTCGATCCAGAAGGCGTCGGTGTTGAACAGCAGGAACGGGCCCGGGCCGAGGAGCGGCAGGGCCTTCTTCGTGCCGCCGCCCGTTTCGAGGAGGTGCGGGCGCTCGTCGGAGATGACGATCGCCGGCGCGCGGCGCCGCCGCACGTGGGCCTCAACGAGGTCGGCGAGGTGATGGACGTTGACCACGGCGCGCGCGACGCCGGCCTCGGCGAGGCGGTCGAGCGCATGGTCGATGAGCGCCCGGCCGCCGACCTCGACGAGGGGCTTCGGCAGCCTGTCGGTGAGCGGGCGCATGCGCGTACCGAGGCCGGCGGCAAGGACCATGGCGCTGTCGGGAAGGCGGGCCTGGCGGGGGTCTGTCATGGCGGCACGGCGGGGCTCAGGCGTCGGCGACGAGCTGCGGCAGGTGGGTTTCGTACCACCGCCTCAGGTCGGCGAGCGCCGGATGCGCGAGGTTGCGCCCGAGGTAGCCTTCGATGCGCGGCATGTGGCGCAGGTAGGCCGGCTTGCCGTCGCGCCTGTCGAGGCGGGTGAAGCCGCCGAGGATCTTGGTGGCGCGCTGGGCACCGAGGACGGCATAGGCGCGGGTGAAGGCGGCCAGGTCGAAGGCGGAGTCGTGCGCGCGCCGCGCCTGGGCGTAGGCCGCCAGCAGCTTCAGTTCGAGCTCGACCGGCACGTCGACCCGGGCGTCCTGCAGGAGGGACACGAGGTCATAGGCCGGGTGGCCGAGGACCGTGTCCTGGAAGTCGATCATGCCGAGGCGGGCGACGCCCTCGCGCTCGGGCAGCCAGAACAGGTTGGGGGAGTGGAAGTCGCGCAGCGTCCAGGTGGCGGGCGCGGCGACGACCTCGGCGAGCAGGCGCGTCCAGAGGCTGACGAATTCGGAGCGGGCGACCGCCGAAACGGGCTTCTGCGCCATGTGCGGCGCGTACCATTCGAGGAGAAGCTCCGCCTCGATCAGGAGCGCCTCGAGATCGTAGGGCGGAATGACATGGTCGCGCCCTTCCGTCACGGGCAGGACGTCGGGGAGCGTCGTCGTGTGCAGCTTGGCGAGCGCCAGCACGCCCTCGCCGTAGCGTTCGGCGATCGGTCCGTCGGGGCCGACGATGGGCTCGGTGCCGAGGTCCTCGACGAGAACGAGATGGGCGTCCGGATCGGCGCCGTAGATGCGCGGCGCGCTGAAGCCCAGCGCCCTGAGCCCCTTGTCGATGGCGATGAAGGCATGGACCGTGTCGGAGAGCCGGGCGATGACGTGGTAGGGCTTGCCCCGCCGCACCGGCGGTCCCGGCACACGCGGCGGCGCGATCATCAGGATTGCGGTCTCGCCGCTCGGCTTCGTCAGGCGCTCGAACTGCCGGGTGGAGGCATCGCCCTGGATGACGACGCGGCTGGCATCGCCCCAGCCCGTGCGGTCGAGGAGGGTGCGAATCCCCTTGAGCCGTTCGAGCCGCGGCACCCAGGCGCCGTGGCCCGTGAGCACCACGAGGCGCTGCGTGCTGCCGGCCTGCGGCATGAGGCGGAAGGCGATGTCGAGCCTGTCGGCGTTGAGTTCGCCGCCCGCCCGATCAGGCCATTCGACGAGGACGAGGGCGCCGTCCGCCGCCTCGTCCCAGCCGAGGCCTTCGAGCTCCTCCGGCCCGCCGATGCGGTAGAGATCGGCGTGCACCACCGTGCCCCAGGCCATCTCGTAGAGCTGCATGAGGGTGAAGGTGGGGCTCGGCACTTCGAGCTCCGGGTCGCCGGCGAGGGCGCGGACGAGCGCGCGGGCGAAGGTCGTCTTGCCGGCGCCGAGGTCGCCCGACAGGGTGACGAGGTCGTTCGCCTTCAGCTCGCCGGCGAGGACGCCGGCGAGGCGCAGGGTTGCCGCTTCGTCGGGCAGCACCATCGTCCACCCGCTCGCCGCTCCGGCGGCGGCCTCCGCCGCGAGGGCGGCCGCCGGCGGGCCGCCGTCGGTCGAGAGCTCGTTGCTCATGCGTGCCAATGCTTCCATCATTCGGCGGCCTCGCGTGCTGCCGTGCCCTCGGCGGGGAAGTAACAGGAGACGATCGTGCCGCGCCCGGGCGTCGAGTCGAGCTCGACATGCCCGCCGTGCAGCTGCACGAACGAGCGAACGATGGCGAGACCAAGGCCGACGCCGCGATGGCGCGAGCCGAGCGTGTGGCTCTCGAAGCGCTCGAACACCTTGGCGATCACCTCCGGCGGTATGCCTCGCCCCTGATCCGCGACCGCAAAGACGACCTCGGCGTCCGTCTTGTGCGCGCTGAGGCGCACCGTCTGGCCCTCCGACGAGAAGCCGATGGCGTTCGACAGGAGGTTGAACAGCACCTGCCGCACGCGCTTGCCGTCGGCGCGGAAGGTGCCGATGTCCGGCGCCGTGTCGATCTCCAGGCGGATGGCGGACTCGGCCAGGCGGTCCTCGAGCCCGCGCACGGCGGCCGTGATCGTCTCGCGGATGTCCACCTCTTCGAGCGCGAGCTCCATGGCGCCCTGGTCGATGCTGGCGAGATCGAGAATGTCGTTGATGATGGCGAGCAGCGCCGCCGAGGAGCGCATGATGTGCGTGGCGTATTCGCGCTGCTTGGCGTTCAGCGGGCCGACCGTCTCGTCGCCGAGGAGCTGCACGAAGCCGATGATGTTGGTGAGCGGCGAGCGCAGCTCGTAGGACACGTGATGGACGAAGTCGTCACGCAGGCGCGAGGCGTTCTCGAGCGCCTCGTTGCGCTCGGTCAAGGCCCGCTCCACGTTCACGCTCGCGGTCACATCGGTGAAGGTGAGCAGTGTGGCTCCGTCGGGCAGCGGCGCCGCGGCGCAATCGAGCACGACGCCGTCGGCTCGCCGCATGCGGCAGGCGAGGCCCGTGCGCATATCGTGCACGCCGGCGACAGCGCCGCGGATGTCGTTCCAGGGCTCTTCGTCGGGGGCGAGGCGGCGGCAGGCGGCGATGACGGCGTCGATGTGCGGCCGACCGGCGGTGAAGTCGCCCGCCATACCCCACAGAGTGGCGAAGGCCGGGTTGGACAGCTTGAGGCAGCCGTCGGTCCCGAAGACCGCGACGCCCTCGCGCAGCGAATCGAGCGTCTCGCCCTGGGTACGGATGAGCGTGTTGAACTGCGATTCGAGGTGGAAGCGCTCCGTCACGTCGTCGAAGAGATAGGTGATGCCCCCTTGCGGGTTGGGATTGGCGACGACGCGGAGCGTGCGGCCGTCCGGCAGGTGCCACCACTGCTCCTGGGCCTCGACCGCGCGGTAGGCGGCGAGCACGGAGGCCTTCCAGCCGCGGAAGTCGGCCTGCTCGGGCAGGCGCCGGGCGGTGCGCAGCCGGTCGAGGATCTCGCCGTCGCTCGGCCCGCCGTCGAGGAAGGCCTGGTCGAGGTTCCAGAGCTGGCGATAGGCGGCATTGTGGAAGATGAGATGCTGCCTGGCGTCGAAGATCGCCACCGCCGTCGACAGCTGGTCGAGGGTGCGCACGTGCGCATCCTTCTGCCGCGCGAGGTCGGCCCGGGCCGCCTCGAGGTCGGACACGTCGACCGCGATGCCGGCGCTGCCGCCGGCGGCCGCCGTCTCGACCACGTCCACAGCGCGGCGGTTCCCGGCCATGACGGCGGCGACGCGCGCCACATAGGGCTGGCCGGAGGCGCGGATGCGCCGTGCCGCCTCACGCACCGTCCTGTCGAGCAATTCGAGCCCGCGGCGCACGGCGTCGCGGCCGTCCTCGGCCTCGACGGCGCGGGCATAGGCCGCGTTCGTCCAGGTCAGCACGCCGTCGGCGTTGCGCAGCCACACCGGTTGCGGCACGGCGTCGAGCATGGCGTTGAGCGTGTCGAGCTCGCCGCGTGCGGCCGTCAGCTCCTCGCGCGCGCGGATGAGCTCCAGGCGGTCGCCCGTCACCTCGCGCAGGCGCATCACGGCGCGCGCGCCGACGGCCCGGCCTTCGATGTCGAGATAGCGCCCGGCGAGCGAGCGCAGGAGCAGACGAAATCCCTCGCCCCGTTCCTTCAGGCGGTCGAGGGCCGCCTCCAGCGCCTGCGCGTTGGGTGCCGGCAGCCAGGAGCCGAAGGCGAGCACGCGGCGGGGCGGGCCGCGATCGGCGACGATGGCGGTATCCCCCTCGATGACCGGCTCCTCGTCGCGGCCGCTCCAGCTCACGACGATCTGCGGCTCGGCGGCCAGGATCACGTCGGCGCAGTCGCTGCGGGCCCTGAGATCGGCGAGCTCGCGGGCGAGGGCCGCTTCGCGCTGCGTCCAGCGCTTGCGCTCGCGCAGGTGGAGGAGGGCCGTCGTCGTCGAGAAGATGACGAGGCCGATGAAGACGGCGAGCCCCGTCGCATTGTAGGGATCGATGAGCGACAGGGACGAGACGAGCAGGGGCGCCGGCTGGGTCGCCGGCGGGGTCTGCGCCAGCGCGGCGCCGGAGAGGAGGAGCGCTGCCGGCGCCGCCGAGCACCGCAGGGCGCGGCGCAAGGCGGCGGCAGCCCGCCCTGAGCGCTCGGTGGCGCGCCTCGCATCCGCCCTCGCCATTGCCGCTCCTCGTCACCCCCGTCGCCGCCGGCCCGCGCGGGATGGGCCCGCGGCCGCCGAATCAGCCCCACAATAGCGGTTACGAGACTCCCGCAGGAAGTGGTTAACGAAACGGCAAGGCCGCCCGGCGCGGCTCAACCGGGCGGCTTGCGGGGCGCGTCCTGCGCGCCGATCAGTAGCGGTAGTGCTCGGGCTTGAACGGGCCTTCCGGCGACACGCCGATATAGGCCGCCTGGTCCTCGCGCAGCTTGGTGAGCTTCACGCCGATCTTGGCGAGGTGGAGCCGCGCCACCTTCTCGTCGAGCTGCTTGGGCAGGGTGTAGACCTTCTTGCCGTACTGACCGTTCCTGGTGAACAGCTCGATCTGCGCCAGCGTCTGGTTGGTGAAGGACGCCGACATGACGAAGGAGGGGTGGCCCATGGCGTTGCCGAGGTTCACGAGCCGGCCCTCCGACAGGAGGATGATGCGCTTGCCGTCCGGGAACTCGACCTCGTCCACCTGCGGCTTGATGTTGTGCCACTTGAAGTTGCGCAGGCCCGAGACCTGGATCTCGTTGTCGAAGTGGCCGATGTTGCAGACGATGGCGCGGTCCTTCATCGCCCGCATGTGCTCGACGGTGATGACGTCCTTGTTGCCGGTCGCCGTCACGAAGATGTCGGCGCGCGGCGCCGCGTCCTCCATGGTCGTGACCTCGTAGCCCTCCATCGCCGCCTGCAGGGCGCAGATCGGGTCGACCTCCGACACCATGACGCGGCAGCCGGCGTTGCGCAGCGAGGCGGCGGAGCCCTTGCCCACGTCGCCGAAGCCCGCGACCATGGCGACCTTGCCGGCCATCATCACGTCGGTGCCGCGGCGGATGCCGTCGACGAGCGATTCGCGGCAGCCGTAGAGATTGTCGAACTTCGACTTCGTCACCGAGTCGTTGACGTTGATCGCCGGGAAGAGGAGCTTGCCCTCCTTCTCCATGATGTAGAGGCGGTGCACGCCCGTCGTCGTCTCCTCCGAGACGCCGCGGATGTTCTTCGCGAGCTCGGCGAACCAGCCGGGCTTCTCCACGAGCGTGCGCTTGATGAGCGCGAAGAGGATCTCCTCCTCCTCCGAGCCCGGCTCGGCGAGGAAAGCGGTGTCGCCCTGCTCGGCCCTGAGGCCGAGGTGCACGAGGAGCGTCGCGTCACCGCCGTCGTCGAGGATCATGTTGGGCGTGCCGCCATCGTGCCACTCGAGGATGCGGCGGGTGTAGTTCCAGTAATCCTCGAGCGTCTCGCCCTTCACCGCGAAGACCGGGATGCCGCGGGCGGCGATCGCGGCGGCGGCGTGGTCCTGCGTCGAGTAGATGTTGCACGAGGCCCAGCGGATGTCGGCGCCGAGCGCGGCGAGCGTCTCGATGAGCACCGCCGTCTGGATCGTCATGTGCAGGGAGCCGGCGATGCGCGCACCCTTGAGCGGCTGCGAGGGGCCATATTCCTCGCGTACGGCCATGAGGCCGGGCATCTCGCTCTCGGCGATGGCGATCTCCTTGCGGCCCCAGTCGGCGAGCCCGAGATCCTTGACGACGAAATCCTGCGACATGGTTCGACGATCCGCTGCTGTTCACGAAGTCGCGCGGTCTATAGCAGCCCGCGCGAGGCGAGGCAATAAAGACATAAAGAAGTCTTTATATGGCTTTCCGCGGGCGCGACGCCGCACGCACGGGCCCTCTCTCCCGCGGAGCGGGAGAGGGCGTTCCGCCGGCCGTCATCCGCCGATGTTGTAGGCGGCGAGGGCGGCCATGTTGACGATGTCGGAATCCTTGGCGCCGAGCGGCACGATCTGCACCGGCTTGTCGAGGCCGACGATCAGCGGACCGATGACGGTGGAGCCGCCGAGCTCCTGCAGCATCTTCGTCGAGATGGAGGCCGAGTGGAAGGCAGGCATGATGAGGACGTTGGCCGGGCCCGTCAGGCGGCAGAAGGGATAGGCGGCGATGTGGTCGCGGTTGAGGGCCACGTCGGCCGCCATCTCGCCGTCGTACTCGAAGTCGCAGCGTCGGCCGTCGAGGATGCGCACCGCCTCCTGCACGCGCTGCGAGCGCTCGCCCGGCGGCTGGCCGAAATTCGAGAAGGCGAGCATGGCGACGCGCGGCTCGTAGCCGAGGCGCTTCGCGACGCCGGCGGCCTCCACCGCGATCTCGGCAAGGTCCTGGGCGCCGGGCATCTCGGTGATGGCGGTATCGGCGACGAGCACGGTGCGCCCGCGGGCCAGCACGATGGACACGCCGATGACGCGGTGGCCGGGCTTGTGGTCGATGACGCGGCGCACGTCCTCGAGCGCGGTGGAATAGTTGCGCGTCACGCCCGTCACCATGGCGTCGGCATCGCCCAGCGCCACCATGGCGGCGCCGAAGTGATTGCGGTCCTGGTTGATGAGCCGCTGGCAGTCGCGCAGGAGGAAGCCCTTGCGCTGCAGCCGCTCGTAGAGGAACTGCGCATAGGTGGCGTTGCGGTGTGACAGCCGGGCGTTGTGGACCTCGATGCCCTCCTTGCCCTCGAGGTCGATGCCGGCGAGCTCGGCGGTCTCGTAGACACGGTCCTCACGGCCGACGAGGATCGCGGTGCCGAGCCCCTGGTTGACGAAGGACGCGGCGGCGCGGATGACCTGCTCCTCCTCGCCCTCGGCGAAGACGACGCGCTTGGGATAGCGCCGCACGCGCTCGAAGATGCGGTTGAGCGTGCCGGCGACAGGGTCACGCCGGGCCGAGAGCTGCGCCTTGTAGCCGCGCATGTCGACGATCGGCCGCCGGGCGACGCCCGTGTCCATCGCCGCTTGCGCCACGGCTGCCGGCACCACGTGGATGAGGCGGGGATCGAAGGGCACGGGGATGATGTAGTCCCGGCCGAAGCGCGGGCGCGCGCCCTGGTAGGCGGCCGCGACCTCGTCCGGCACGTCCTCGCGCGCGAGCTCGGCGAGCGCCTTCGCCGCGGCGATCTTCATCTCCATGTTGATGGTCGTCGCGCGCACGTCGAGGGCGCCGCGGAAGATGTAGGGAAAGCCGAGGACGTTGTTGACCTGGTTCGGATAGTCGGAGCGGCCGGTCGCCATGATGGCGTCGTCGCGGACCGCGGCCACCTCCTCGGGCAGGATCTCCGGGTCGGGGTTGGCCATGGCGAAGATGATCGGGTTCGGTGCCATGGAGGCGACCATCTCGGGTGTCAGCGCTCCCTTGGCCGAGAGGCCGAAGAAGACGTCAGCCCCCCTCACGGCGTCGGCGAGCGTGCGCGCCTCGGTGTCGGCGGCGTGCGCCGACTTCCACTGGTTCATGCCCTCGATGCGGCCCTTGTACACGGCGCCCTTGGTGTCGCAGAGGATGACGTTGTCGGGCGCGAAGCCCATCGCCTTGATGAGCTCGGCGCAGGCGATGCCCGCGGCCCCGGCGCCGTTGATGACGAGCTTCGTCGAGGTGACGTCGCGGCCGGTCAGGTGCAGGGCGTTGACGAGACCGGCCGCGGCAATGATCGCCGTTCCGTGCTGGTCGTCATGGAACACCGGGATGTCCATGAGCTCGCGCAGGCGCTCCTCGATGATGAAGCACTCGGGCGCCTTGATGTCCTCTAGGTTGATGCCGCCGAAGGACGGGCCGAGGTAGCGCACGCAGTTGACGAATTCGTCCGCGTCCTCGGTCGCGACCTCGAGGTCGATCGAATCGACGTCGGCGAAGCGCTTGAAGAGGACCGACTTGCCCTCCATCACCGGCTTGGAGGCCAGCGCGCCAAGGTTGCCGAGGCCGAGGATCGCCGTGCCGTTCGAGACGACTGCGACGAGATTGCCGCGCGCCGTGTAGTCGAAGGCGCGGGTCGGGTCCTCGTGGATCGCCTTCACCGGCACGGCGACGCCGGGCGAATAGGCGAGCGAGAGGTCGCGCTGCGTCGCCATGGGCTTCGTCGGTACGATCTCGAGCTTGCCGGGCTTGCCCTGGGCGTGGAACTGCAGCGCTTCCTGGTCGGTGAAGGTCGGGCGGGCGCGGCGCTTGGACGTGTCCATGACTGTGTTGCTTGCTCTCGTGAGGCGCTTCCGGAAGGGGTAACGACCTTACGGCACCGGCCGGCTCCGCGCCAAGCGGCGTTCTCCACCGCTTCGTGCAACACTGCTCTGCCGGACGGGTGAAAGCGCAAGGCTGCTCTGCTAGCGTCCGGCGGCCATGAGCCGAGACGCGACGACCATCCCCACGGCTGACTTCGAGGAAGCGGGCGCCACGCCCGGAGACAGCGCGCCGGCGCGCAGCGACGGCCGTCGGAAGGCGCCCGACGGCGAGGCGCATCGCGTCACGCCGATGATGGCACAGTATATCGAGATCAAGGCCGCCCATCCCGACTGCCTCCTCTTCTATCGGATGGGCGACTTCTACGAGCTCTTCTTCGCCGACGCGGAGATTGCCTCGCGCACCCTCGGCATCGTGCTGACGAAGCGCGGCAAGCATCTCGGCGAGGACATCCCCATGTGCGGCGTGCCGGTGGAGCGCGCCGAGGACTACCTGCAGCGCCTCATTGCCGCAGGCCACCGGGTCGCCGTGTGCGAGCAGACGGAAGACCCGGCCGAGGCGCGCAAGCGAGGGGGCAAGTCCGTCGTGCAGCGCGGCGTCATCCGCCTCGTCACGCCCGGCACCATCACCGAGGACAATCTGCTCGATCCGGCTCGCGCGAACCTGCTCGTCGCGGTGGCGCGCCGGCGCCTGTCGGACACGGAGTGGGCCTATGGTCTCGCCGCCGTCGACATCTCGACCGGCCGCTTCACGGTGACGGAGGTCTCGGCCGCGGGCCTCGCCGCCGAGATCGCCCGCCTCGAGCCGCGCGAGCTCGTCGTGCCCGACGCCGTCTACGACGACGCGGATCTCGCCGGCCTGTGGCGCGAGACGCGGGCGGCGGTGACGCCGCTCGCCCGCGAGGGGCTCGACCCGGCCTCGGCGGAACGGCGGGTGAAGGACTATTTCGGCGTCGCCTCGCTCGACGCCTTCGGCCAGTTCACGCGCAGCGAGGTTGCCGCCGCGGCCGCTGCCCTCGCCTATGTCGAGCGTACTCAGCTCGGCTCGCGTCCGCCCCTGTCGCCGCCTTCGCGCGAGGCCGCGGGCGGCACGCTTGCCATCGACGCCGCGACGCGCGCCAATCTGGAACTGACGCGCACGCTCTCCGGCGAGCGGCCTGGCAGCCTCCTCGCCACCATCGACCGCACGGTGACGCCGGGCGGCGGCCGGCTCCTCGCCGAGCGTCTGGCCGGCCCCCTGACCGAGATCGCGGCGATCGCGCGCCGCCAGGAGGCGGTTGCTTTCCTCGTCGGCGATTCGCTCCTGCACGAGCGCCTGCGCCAGGCCCTCGCCGCGGCACCCGACATTGCCCGCGCGCTCGCCCGCCTCACCCTCGGCCGCGGCGGCCCGCGCGACCTCGCGGCCCTGCGCGACGGCCTTGCCGCCGCTGGGGCGCTCGCTCGTCTGCTCGCGGCCTCTGGCGACCTGCCGGAGGAGCTCGCGGCGGCGCGGGCCGCCCTCGAGACGCCCGATCCGGCGCTCGCCGGCCGGCTGGCTGCGGCGCTTGCCGACGATCTGCCGCTCCTGAAGCGCGACGGCGGCTTCGTCCGGGAGGGGTACGACCCCGCCCTCGACGAGGCGCGGGCATTGCAGGCCGATTCGCGCCGCTTCATCGCCGCGCTCCAGGCCCGCTATGCCGCCGAGACCGGCTGCCGCACCCTGCGCGTCAAGCACAACAACGTCATCGGCTATTTCGTCGAGGTGCCGCAGGCGACGGGCGAGGACTTCCTCAGGCCGCCGTTCAACGAGACCTTCGTGCACCGCCAGACCATGGCGGGCGCCATGCGCTTCTCCACGGTCGAGCTCGGCGAGCTCGAAGCGAGAATCGCCTCCGCCGGCGAACGGGCGCTCGGCATCGAGCTCGCGATCTTCGATGCGCTTCTCGGTGAGGTTGTTGCCGCGACCGAGGCGGTGAAGGCGGCGGCGGAAGGGCTTGCGGTCGTCGATGTCACCGCCGCGCTCGCCAAGCTCGCCGCCGACCTCGGCTGGGTCAGGCCGCAGGTCGACACGAGCCTTGCCTTCCGCATCGAAGCCGGCCGCCATCCGGTCGTGGAGGCTGCTTTGAAGCGCGACGGGGCTGCCTTCGTCGCCAACGACAGCGACCTCTCCGCACCGGAGGGCGCGGCGGCCGGGCGCATCGCCCTCGTCACCGGTCCCAACATGGCCGGCAAGTCGACCTTCCTGCGCCAGAACGCGCTGATGGTGGTGCTCGCCCAGATGGGCTCCTTCGTGCCGGCCCGGGCCGCCCATATCGGCCTCGTCGATCGCCTCTTCTCGCGCGTCGGTGCCGCCGACGATCTGGCGCGCGGGCGCTCGACCTTCATGGTCGAGATGATCGAGACCGCGGCGATCCTCAACCAGGCCACGGCGCGTTCGCTCGTCATCCTCGACGAGATCGGCCGCGGCACGGCGACCTTCGATGGTCTTTCCATCGCCTGGGCGGCGATCGAGCACCTGCACGAGGTGAACCGCTGCCGCGCGCTCTTCGCCACGCACTACCATGAGCTGACGGCGCTCGCCGAACGGCTCGTCCGGCTCGGCAACGTCACCGTGCGGGTCACCGAATGGCAGGGCGAGGTCGTCTTCCTGCACGAGGTCGTCGCCGGCGCCGCCGACCGCAGCTACGGCATCCAGGTGGCGAAGCTCGCGGGATTGCCTCCGGCGGTGATCGCCCGTGCCCGCACGATCCTGGACGAGCTCGAGAAGAGCGATCGCGAGAAGCCGGTCTCGGCGCTGATCGACGATCTGCCGCTCTTTGCCGCGAGTGTGCGGTCCGCGCCGGCCGCTCCGGCAGCCGGACCGCAGCGCGACGGCCTGCGCGAGGCGCTCGACGCCATCGACCCCGACGATCTGACACCGCGGGCGGCACTCGAGGCGCTCTACCGCCTCAAGAGCCTGCGCGCGGCGGAAGACTGAGAGCCGACGTGGCTACGGGGCGTTGACCGTCGTGGGCTTGCCTTCCTCGCCGAAGAAGACGACGAGGATGCGCGCCGGCGTGCTCCCCTTGTTGAAGGCCTGATGCCACTTGCCGACGCTCTCGAGGAAGGCTTCGCCCGCCTTGTAGTGCCGCGCCTCCGCCCCGTCCGTCTGCACCTCGAGGTCGCCCTCCATGACGTAGACGTAGACCGGGATCGGGTGTTGGTGGCGCGCCGTCCGCCCGCCGGGCTGCAGGGTCCCGATCACCGAGATGATCTCGGGCTTGTCGGTCTTCGGCAGCTGCAGCACGTCACCGTCGGCGGTCTTGCTCGACTTCAGGACGGGCTTGACGTCGAAGGCCGACGGCAGGGCGCTCCGCTGCGCGAGTGCGGGTTGGCCCAGGGCAATGCCGACGAGGCCGAGCATTGCGCCGAGCCTCGGCCGGCCGGGCATGATGCGGCTGGGATGCAGGACGCGGCGAGCCATGACGTTCCTCCCATCGTAGGGGCGGCGGGCTCGCGGTTCCCGGCGGGTCTCGATCCGTTTCGCGAGCGCGACGCCTCTGCCCTCGCCCTGCGGCGGTCCGTTACGGCACATCGAGGCCACGGCCTGCGCTTCGCCGGACCCGCGCCCCTCGCGGTGATGGCCGCGCGACGGCGGCCGCCGCTCCCTCCGTGATTGCCCCGCGCACCGGCCCCGCGGGCATTCCCGCATGAGCGCTGCCGCGGCCCGAAGGAAGATAGGCGATCATGACGAGCTTCGCTCGCGCCGCATGCTTGTCAAGGCATGCGGCGGGATGGGATCTCGACGGTTGGATTAGGGCCGCCCGGGGCGTCCGACGGGCGGCCGGTTCAGCCGTCCGAGGGCTGCGGGCCCTCGTAGCCCTCGATGACGACGATGTCGGCCACGCCGCAGCCGTCGCGCAGGGCCTTCACCGCCTGGTACTCCGGCGAGTTCCAGCAGCCGATCGCGTCCTTGTAGCTGGGGAATTCGATGACGACGTTGCGCGAGCGCGCGCCGCCCTCCACCGTCTCGAAGGCGCCGCCGCGCACCAGGAAACGCCCGCCGAACTTCTTGAACACCGGGCCGTTGCCGGTGACGTAGGCCTTGTAGCCGTCCGGATTGGTCACATCGACGCGGCCGATCCAATATCCCTTGGGCATCCGCTTGCTCCTCATTCGGCGCCTTCGACCACGACGAACTCGCCCACGCCGGCGGTCTCGCGCTCCTTCTTCGCCGCCTGATATTCCGGCGAATGATAGTAGGCGAGGGCGCGATCGAAGGACTCGAACTCGATGACGACGTTGCGCGGCCGCCCGTCGCCTTCCACATGCTCGCAGCGGCCGCCGCGCACCAGCGGCCGGCCGCCATATTTGCGGATGGCCTCGGTCGCGAGCCGGGCGTAGACGGCATATTGCTCCGGGTCGGTGACGGTGATGCGGGCGATGACGTAACCCTTGGGCATCGTTCTTCTCCTTAAGCCTTACACGCTGACGACGGCGTCGGCGATTTCGGCGACGATGGCTTCTGCAGCGGCGCGCGGATCGGCCGCGGCCGTCACCGGACGGCCGACGACGAGGTGGTCGGCCCCCGCGCGGATGGCCTCGGCGGGTGTCATGACGCGCTTCTGGTCGCCGACCGCGCTGCCTGCAGGCCGGATGCCGGGCGTCACCAGCAGCATTCCCGCCCCGAGCAGCGCGCGCATGGCGCCCGCCTCCTCGGCCGACAGGATGAGCCCGTCGATGCCCGCCTCGCGCGCCTGCAGGGCGCGCCGGCGCACGGTGTCGCGGACGCCAGCGGCATAGCCGGCCTCCGCGAGGTCGGCGTCGTCGCAGGAGGTCATCACGGTCACGGCAAGGAGCTTGAGGGCGCTCTCGCCCCGGCCGCGGACGGCGGCCTTCATGGTCTGCGGATAGCCGTGCACGGTCAGCAGTGTGACGCCGAGGCGCGCCACCTGCGCCGTGGCGCGCTCGACCGTGTTCGGGATGTCGTGCAGCTTGAGGTCGAGGAACACCTTCTTGCCGGCGCCGACGAGGTGCTCGGCGAGCGCGAGGCCGCCCCCGTACACCACCTCCATGCCGATCTTGTAGAAGGTCACGGCATCGCCGAGTCGCGCGACGAGCGCCTCGGCCTCGGCGACGGTGGGGGTGTCGAGGGCGACGATGAGGCGGTCGCGCGCGTCCGGTCCGGCGTTCATGCGGCTTCTCCGATTGAGCGGTGGGCGAGGGAACGCCGCCGGTGGAGCACGCGAGGGACCCGGCTGTCAAAGGCAAATCGCCGGGGGGCCTCATGCACGGCCGGTGCGTGACCGGCCCTCGGCCGCGGCCGGCGTCTCAGGCGCCGCGCCGCGACGCCTCCTCCACGAGGCGCTTCGCCAGGGTGGCGAGCAGGCCCGCGGACCGCTCGTTCTTCAGTTCGCCCGCCTCGTCGAAGGCGTCCTGCGCCGCGCCCACGCTCACCATCTCGGGCAGAACCAGGGCGCTCAGGCCGAGCACGAGGCTGTGGCGCAGCGCGGTCAGGCCGCGGTAGCCGCCGAAGCCGCCGGGCGAGGCTGCGCCGATGCCGAAGACCGGCCGCGCGAAGGCCGCAGCTGCCCCGCCGCCATCCTTCACGCGCGATACCCAGTCGATGGTGTTCTTCACGATCGGCGCGACGCCGGCGTTGTATTCCGGGCTCGCGATGAAGATGCCGGCATGGCTCGCGAAGAGGCCATGCAGCGCCCGGGCGTTGGCCGGAACGCCGTCGCGCGCCTCGTCGTCGCCGTCGTAGATCGGCAGCGGATAATTCTTGAGGGAAACCTCTCTCACCTCGCCTCCCGCTTCCCGGAGCCGCCGGGCGGCGAGCGCCGCGAGCTTTCCGTTCAGCGAGCCGGAGCGGACGGAGCCGGAGAAGACGAGAATCCTAGGCAAGGCCATGGAGTACCTCTCGATGCGGATGGCGTGTCGGCGCCGGATGAGCTCGATGTCGGGAAGGATGTCGGGCCTGCCTGCCGGGCGGCGATTCCGTCGGCCCCGGGACTCAGCCCGTGTGCCGGCGGTAGACCCAGACGCGGGCTGGAGGCAGGTTCCACCACACGCGGTTGGATGCGCTCACGGCGTAGCGCGTTGCATTCTTCGGGATCGGCGGCACGACGGCGTAGGTGAACTGGATGAAGGGTGCGCCGGCGTGCATGAGGTCGAAGGCGGCTTCGAGCAGGGTGAGGCGCTGCGGCAGCGGCCTGGTGAAGAGCGGCAGGCTGGAGACGACGGCGGCCGCCTCTTCATGGACGACGCCGCGCAGGGTCTTGCCCAGGCCGTAAGCGTCGCCGTGAACGATGGTGGCGGCCGGGAAGCGGCGGTGCAGGAGCTTGCAGAAATCGGGATTGAACTCGACGAGGACGAGGCGGTGCGGATCGACTCCGCGGCGCACGATGGCCTCGGTGACCGGGCCGGTGCCCGGGCCGAGCTCGATGACGGGGCCCGGCTTCGTCGGGTCGATGTAGCTTGCCATGGTGCGGGCGAGCATGCGCCCTGACGGAGTGACCGCGCCGGTCACCAGCGGTCGCTCAACCCAGGATTTCAGAAAGCGGGCTTCGTCCTCGATGCGGACTGGCTTGTCGTCGCGGCGGCGGGTGGGCTCGAACACGGGGCGCGTTTCCTCGGATCGTTCCAATAGGTTGATCAGCCTCGCCCTGAGGTCAAGGCGCCGGCGCGCCCGCATGTCGCGGCGGCCGGTCGCCTCAGGCGGGATTGCCGCCCAGACCCTCGAAGAAGTCCTTCACGCGCGTGAAGAATCCCGCGCTTTCCGGATGCGTCTCCTTCGAGCATTCGAGCTCGAATTCCATGAGCAGCTCGCGCTGGCGCTTGGTGAGCTTCTGTGGCGTCTCGACGACCACCTGGATGTAGAGGTCGCCGAAATCGCGCGTGCGCAGAATCGGCATGCCCCTGCCCTTGAGGCGGAACTGCTTGCCGGTCTGCGTCCCCTCGGGGATCTTCAGCTTCTCCTGGTCGCCGTCGATGGTCGGCACGTCGATCTCGCCGCCGAGCGCCGCCGTCACCATGGAGATCGGCACGCGGCAGAACAGGTCGGCGCCGTCGCGCTGGAAGAAGGGGTGCGGCCTGACCGAGAGGAAGATGTAGAGGTCGCCGTTCGGCCCGCCGCGCGTGCCGGCCTCGCCCTCGCCGGCGAGGCGGATGCGCGTCCCATCCTCGACGCCGGCCGGGATGTTGACCGAGAGCGTGCGCTCGCGCGTGACGCGCCCAGCGCCGCCGCAGGCGCCGCAGGGATCGTCGATGATCTCGCCGCGGCCGTGGCAGTTGGGACAGGTGCGCTCGATGGCGAAGAACCCCTGCGTCGCCCGCACGCGGCCGTGGCCTCCGCAGGTCGGACAGGTGCGCGGCTTGGAGCCGGCCTTGGCGCCGGAGCCGCTACAGGCCTCGCAGGTGACGGAGGTCGGAATCCTGATGGTCGCCGTCTTGCCGGCGAAGGCCTCGTCGAGGCCGATCTCGAGGTTGTAGCGCAGATCGGAGCCGCGCTCGCGCCCGCCGCCGGCGCGGCTGCGCCCCCGGCCCATGAAGTCGCCGAAGAGGTCGTCGAAGATGTCGGCCATCGACGAGGCGAAGTCGGCGCCGAAGCCGGGGCCGCCGGCGCCCGCCTGGTCAAAGGCGGCATGGCCGAAGCGGTCGTAGGCGGCGCGCTTCTGCCCGTCCTTCAGGACCTCGTAGGCCTCGTTGATTTCCTTGAAGCGCGCTTCGGCCGTGTGGTCGCCCGGGTTGCGGTCCGGGTGGTACTGCATGGCGAGCTTGCGGAACGCGCTCTTGAGCTCGACCTCGGTCGCGGTCCGGTCGACGCCGAGTATCTCGTAGTAGTCGCGCTTCGACATGGTCGCTGTATGGTCGGCCCTGAACGCTCACCCGGACTGCGCGCAGTGGAGAAAGACGCGCGCCGGCTCCCGATCGAATTTCCCCCGGGGAGCGAGCCCCGGGGGACGGATACGCGGAGCGATTACGCCCGCTTCTTCTTGTCGTCGTCGACTTCCTGGAAGTCGGCGTCGATGACGTCGTCCTTCTTGGCCTCGCCCGAGGCCCCGGCGCCCTCGCCGGCACCGTCTGCCGCCTGGGCCGCCTGGTACATGGCCTCGCCGAGTTTCATCGCATGCTGCACGAGCTCGTTGCTCCGGGCCTTGATCGCCTCGGTGTCGTCACCCTTCAGCGCCGTCTTGAGGGCTTCGATGCTCGCCTCGATCAGGCCCTTGTCGGCCGGCGAAACCTTGTCGCCGTATTCCTTCAGCGACTTCTCGGTCGAGTGAATGAGGCTCTCGCCCTGGTTCTTCGCCTCGACGAGCTCGCGCCGCTTCTTGTCCTCGGCGGCGTGCGCCTCGGCGTCCTTCACCATCTTCTCGATGTCGGCCTCCGACAGGCCGCCCGACGCCTGGATGCGGATCGCCTGCTCCTTGCCGGTGGCCTTGTCCTTGGCCGACACGTTGACGATGCCGTTGGCGTCGATGTCGAAGGTCACCTCGATCTGCGGCATGCCGCGCGGCGCCGGCGGAATGCCCATGAGGTCGAACTGGCCGAGCAGCTTGTTGTCGGCCGCCATCTCGCGCTCGCCCTGGAAAACGCGGATGGTGACGGCGCTCTGGTTGTCCTCGGCGGTGGAGAAGACCTGGCTCTTCTTCGTCGGGATCGTCGTGTTGCGGTCGATGAGGCGGGTGAACACGCCGCCGAGCGTCTCGATGCCGAGCGACAGCGGCGTCACGTCGAGAAGCAGCACGTCCTTGACGTCGCCCTGCAGGACGCCCGCCTGGATCGCCGCGCCGATGGCGACGACCTCGTCCGGGTTGACGCCCTTGTGAGGCTCCTTGCCGAAGAACTGCTTCACCATCTCCTGCACCTTCGGCATGCGCGTCATGCCGCCGACGAGGACGACCTCGTCGATGGAGCCGGCGGAGAGGCCCGCGTCCTTCAGCGCCTTGCGGCAAGGCTCGACGGTCTTCTGGATGAGATCGTCGACGAGCGCCTCGAACTTGGCGCGGGTGAGCTTGAGGGCGAGGTGCTTCGGCCCCGAGGCGTCGGCCGTGATGTAGGGCAGGTTGATCTCGGTCTGCTGCGCCGAGGACAGCTCGATCTTCGCCTTCTCGGCCGCCTCCTTGAGGCGCTGGAGGGCGAGCTTGTCCTTGCGCAGGTCGATACCCTGCTCCTTCCTGAACTCGTCGGCGAGATATTCGACGAGGCGCATGTCGAAGTCCTCGCCACCAAGGAAGGTGTCGCCGTTGGTCGACTTCACTTCGAAGACGCCGTCGCCAATCTCCAGGATCGAGATATCGAAGGTGCCGCCGCCGAGGTCATAGACCGCGATCGTGCCGGAGGCCCGCTTGTCGAGGCCGTAGGCGAGCGCCGCCGCGGTCGGCTCGTTGATGATGCGCAGCACCTCGAGGCCGGCGATGCGGCCGGCGTCCTTGGTGGCCTGGCGCTGAGCATCGTTGAAGTAGGCGGGAACGGTGATGACCGCCTGCTCGACCTTGTGGCCGAGATAGGCCTCCGCCGTCTCCTTCATCTTCTGCAGGGTGAAGGCCGAGATCTGCGACGGCGAATATTCCTTGCCGTCGGCGGCGACCCAGGCGTCGCCGTTGTTGGCCTTCACGATCTTGTAGGGCACGAGGCCCATGTCCTTCTTCGTCATCGGATCGTCGAAGGTGCGGCCGATGAGGCGCTTGATGGCGAAGAAGGTGCGCTCGGGATTGGTGACGGCCTGGCGCTTGGCCGGCTGACCGACGAGGCGCTCGCCGTCGTCGGTGAAGGCGACGATCGAAGGCGTGGTGCGCGCGCCTTCCGCGTTCTCGATCACCTTCGGCGTCGTGCCTTCCATGACGGCGACGCAGGAGTTGGTGGTGCCGAGGTCGATACCGATGACTTTACCCATGGAGTGATCCCTCACTTTCAAGCAGACCGCCGTGCCGGGCCCCGAAGCGACCCGGCCCATGGCTTACTCAATGCTTACTCAACGCCGTCCGGCCCGCGCGCCGCGAAGAGCGGGGCCGGACCGTCCGTGGTGCGATGCTCGCACGTCGGGCGCGTATATAAGGACCGGCCCCGAGGGTCGCAAGCCGCCGAAATGCCGGCGGGCAGCGCTGGATGTCTTGCTTCGACAGGTGGTTGCGCGCGGCTGCGTTCGCAAGGTTGCCGGGCTCATGTTACGCTCGCATTCCGTGCAGCCGTCTAGGGCGCCTTCCGCCGAAGCGGATGCCGGTTCGGCTGGGAAAAGGCTCTGTTCTCAAGGAGATCGAGGCGCATTCCGCTTCGGCTGGGCCGGCGAGGCGCCATGTTGGGGGCGAGCATGTGATGCGCAGCGTCGATGTCACGGCGGGACGGCGCGGCGACAGGGCCGGGCGCCGGCGGCGGCTCGCATGGGCGGTCGGCGTGGCGCTCTGGCTGCCGGCGGCCGCCGAAGCACAGCTCACCCTGCCCGGCGCGCAGGCGCCCACGCCTGCGGGCGAGACGCAGGCGCTGCCTGCCCGCAAGGGCGCTTCCGCTCCCCGCCGGCCGCCGGCGGAGGCGGCGCTGATCGGCCGGGAACTGCTGCGCCACGGCACGCAGGGCCGCCTTCTCGTCGAGCGCAGGGACAAGGCGACGCTCACCCTGCGCCTGACGCTCGAGGGCCGGGCCATCTCGAACCCGCTGGAGCCCTGCGCCGTCGCGCTCGGCGTCGA
This sequence comes from Chelatococcus albus, assembly GCF_030067675.1. Taxonomy (GTDB): domain Bacteria; phylum Pseudomonadota; class Alphaproteobacteria; order Rhizobiales; family Beijerinckiaceae; genus Chelatococcus_A; species Chelatococcus_A albus. The sequence goes on from NZ_JASJEV010000006.1 coordinate 270,374, forward strand.
CGAGCCCGTGCCGCTGAAGAGCCTCGGCCGCCCCGCGGGCCTGCCGCGTTATGTTCTCGAAGCGCCGGTCTGTCCGGTCGTCTTCGACGTGCTGTCGGGTGCGGTGCTCGTGTCGGCGCAGACGGAGACCTGCACCTTCGAGCTGGCCGATTGCCGTGCCGACGTCGGCGGCCTGTGGGGGCCGGACGGCCCCGCGCTCGCCGCGAGGGCTGCAGAGGTCGAGCGCGAGCGGTCGCGGGCGGAGGCCGCGCTGCACGAGAGCTTTCGCCGCCTGCAGGCGCGCCTGTCCGGCCAGGAGGTCAAGACGGTCGCCGGCGAACAGGCTGCCTTCTCGTCAGAGCGCGAGATGCTCTGCCGGGACTACGCGCAGGAGGCGGCGCACGGCTTCTGCGCGGCGCGCTATACCGAGGCGCGGGCGGCGGCCCTGAAGGCGCGCCTCGCCGCCACGCCGGAACCGGGGAGGGCGGTCCCGCGGAAAGTGGTGCCGAAGACGCCGGCCCCAAAAGCTGCCCAGCCGGAGACGGCGGAGCCCGAGGCGACGGAGCCCGGCAAGACGCAGTAGCGCAGGCGGGTTCGCCGGGGGCGCTGCGGAGGTGAGCCGCCTGCCGTCAGGCGCCGCCGCCTGCGGCCTTGCCCGCCTCCCAGCCGAGGATCGCCTGCTTGCGCGTGAGGCCCCAGTGGTAGCCCGTGAGCGCGCCGGAGCGGCCGAGCACGCGGTGGCAGGGCACGACGAAGGAGATCGGGTTCTTGCCGACTGCGGCGCCGACCGCGCGCGAGGCGGCGGGCTTGCCGAGCCTGCAGGCGATGTCGGAATAGGTGGTGGCACGCCCGAGCGGGATCCTGAGCAGCGCCTGCCACACGCGCACCTCGAAATCGGTGCCGATGAGGACGACGCGCAGGGGATGCTCCGGGCGCCACAGCGTCGGGTCGAAGATGCGCCGGGCAAGCGGCGCGGTCGCACCGGCATCCTCCACATAATGCGCGCGCGGCCAGCGGCCCTTCATGTCGGCGAGCGCCGCGGCGCGGTCGCCGCCGTCGACGAAGCCGAGGCCGGCAAGGCCGCGGTCGGTCGCCACCAGGATGGCCTCGCCGAAGGGAGAGGGATGGAAGCCGTAGCGCATCACGAGCCCTTCGCCCCTCGCCTTCCAATCGCCGGGGCTCATGGCCTCGTGCGTCACGAAGAGGTCGTGCAGGCGCCCGGGCCCCGACAAGCCGACCTCGTAGGTCGTGTCGAGGACGCTCGCCGAATCGGCGAGCAGCGCCTTGGCATGGTCGAGGGTGATCGCCTGCAGGAAGGCCTTGGGCGAGAGCCCGGCCCAGCGTCGGAAGAGATGGTGCACGTGCGTCGTCGACAGGCCGACATGGTCGGCGATCGCCTCGAGCGAGGGCTGCGAGCGCCAGTGCTCGGTGATGTAGGCCAATATGCGCCGCACGCGCTCGTAGTCGGCGGTCGGGCTCGCGGTCGCCGGTGTGGCGGCGGCCTCGGGCAGAGCGGCGAGTGTATCGAGCATGGGGTGATCCTCCATGGTCGAACTTAAGCCTCGCCCGCGGCACGCGACACCCGAAAGCTGCCCCTGCGCAAGGCTGTTGCCTCAGCGGTGTCTTGCCTTCGCCAGCGCGGCGGAGAGCGCGTCGCCAAAGGAGGCTTTCTCCTCCGCCGACAGGGCGGCGCCGACGACGACACGCTGCCCGCGCGACACGAGGGTGAGGCGCTGCACGCCGAAGTCCTCGTTCGTCTCGCGCACGAGGCGCGTCCAGGAGGGGTTGAAGTGCCATTCGCGCGCCTCGCCGCGGTGCGAGACCTGCCGCAGGAGGAGGTCGAGCCGGGTGAGGACGACCTGCTCGAAGGCTCCGCCCCGCCGCATGTTGACGTGGAAGGCAACATAGAGCGCGAGAAGGTCGAGGCCGAAGAAGCCCGCGACCGGCCACGCCCCCGCGAGGATGAAGGGAACGCTCGCCGCCACACTCGCCAGGCAGATGAGGGTGAGCACGCGTCGCAGCATCCTGGGATCGAGGGAGCGATTCGGCGTGATGAGCGCCGCGAACACCGCCTCCTCGGGCAGGGGATACAATCCGCCGTCGTGCCGCTTGCTCGTCGTCATGGCTCCTCATTATATGGCGAGCGACATTGCCGCGAAGAACACAAGCCTCCGTGAACGCCACATCGGGACGAAGGGCCGCGCCGAAGGCCTCCGCTGGCGCTGGGAGTGCCGGGCGCAAGGCCGCGGCGCGCAAGACGCGTGCGCCGGGCGGCGGCCCGTCGGTGGCCGACGCCGCGACGGTCGCCGAGGTCTTCCGCCGTTTCCACGCCGCCAATCCCGAGCCAAGGGGCGAGCTCGAATACGTCAATCCCTACACGCTGCTTGTCGCCGTCGCCTTGTCGGCGCAGGCGACCGACGTCGGCGTCAACAAGGCGACGCGGGCGCTCTTTGCCGTTGCCGACACGCCGCAGAAGATGCTTGCCCTCGGTGAGGAGCGCCTGCGCGACTACATCAAGACGATCGGCCTCTACCGCAACAAGGCGAGAAACGTCATCGCCATGTCGCGCCAGCTCGTCGAGCGCTACGGCGGCGAGGTGCCGCGCTCGCGCGCGGCCCTCGAGGAGCTGCCGGGCGTCGGCCGCAAGACGGCGAACGTCGTGCTCAACATCGCCTTCGGTGAGCACACGATCGCGGTCGACACGCATCTCTTCCGCGTCGCCAACCGCATTCCGCTCGCGCCCGGCAAGACGCCCCTCGAGGTCGAGCTCGGCCTCGAACGCATCGTGCCGGAGCAGTATCGCCGCCACGCGCACCATTGGCTGATCCTGCACGGGCGCTACGTCTGCAAGGCGCGCCGGCCCGAGTGTCCCCGTTGCCTCATCGCCGACCTCTGCCGTTTCGAGGGCAAGACGGTCTGACGGCGTAGTCCGGCCGCGCCGCGGAGCTTTGCCGCACCCCGTCCTCCGGCGCTAGAATTCGAATGAGGGGGGGCGGGAGGACGCCATGATCAAGCCCGGTGAGAGCGACGCGCTCCTCGTGGTCGACGTGCAGAACGGCTTCGTCCCAGGTGGCAACCTGCCGGTGCCGGAGGGGGATGCCGTGGTGCCGGTGATCAACGCGCTCGCCAAGCGATTCGCCCACGTCATCCTGACGCAGGACTGGCACCCGCCCGGACATTCCTCCTTCGCCTCCTCGCATCCGGGCCGCAAGCCCTTCGAGGTGTTGCACCTTTCTTACGGCGATCAGGTGCTGTGGCCGGACCATTGCGTGCAGGGCACGCGGGACGCGGCGCTGCACCCGGACCTCGACGTGCCTCACGCCGAACTCGTGCTGCGCAAGGGCTATCAGCGCGAGGTGGACAGCTATTCTGCCTTCTACGCCGCCGACCGCAGGACGCCCACGGGCCTTTCGGGCTACCTGCGCGAGCGCGGCCTCGCGCGCCTCTTCCTCGCCGGCCTCGCCACGGATTTCTGCGTGGCCTGGAGCGCGCTCGACGCCCGCCGCGAGAACTTTGAGACCTTCGTCGTCGAGGACGCCTGCCGCGCGATCGACGTCGACGGCTCGCTGGCCAAGGCCTGGGCCGACATGGAAGCCGCCGGCGTGAAGCGCATCATGGCGGCCGAGATCGGCTGAGCGCCGCCGCGATCGCAGAAATCGGGTGGCTTCCGGCGGCCGTGCGCCTCAGCTAGCCTCCGACCGGGGAGGTGGCGCACATGGCCGCGAACGCAATTCGGGTCGGCATCGGCGGTTGGACCTTCGAGCCCTGGCGGGGCACCTTCTATCCGCCGGGCCTCGCCCAGGCGCGCGAGCTCGAATATGCGAGCCGTCACGTCACCGCCATCGAGATCAACGGCACCTTCTACGGCTCGCAGAAACCCGAGAGCTTCCGCCGCTGGGCGGCCGAGAGCCCGGACGGTTTCGTCTTCTCGCTGAAGGGCCCGCGCTTCACCACCAACCGCCGCGTGCTCGCCGAGGCGGGCCCCTCGATCGAGCGCTTCTTTGCGAGCGGCGTTACCGAGCTCGGGGCGAAGCTCGGCCCTGTCCTGTGGCAGTTCGCCCCCACCAAGGCCTTCCACGCCGAGGATTTCGAGGCCTTCCTCGCGCTCCTGCCGCGCAACGTCGACGGCCTTGCCGTCCGCCATGCGGTCGAGGTGCGCCACGAGAGCTTCTGCACGCCGGCCTTCGTCGCCCTGCTGCGCCGCTACGGGACGCCGGTCGTCTACGCCGATTCGGACAAGTACCCGGCCATCGCCGACGTGACGGGCGATTTCGTCTATGCCCGGCTGCAGCGGGCCCGCGAGGAGGAGCCGACAGGCTACGCGCCCGACGTGCTCGACGCCTGGGCCGAGCGCGCCCGGGCCTGGGGCGCAGGCGGGGAGCCCGCCGACCTGCCGCGCGTCGACGAGGGGACGCCGGCGGTCGTGCAGGCGCGCGACTGCTTCATCTTCATGATCAACGGCGCCAAGGTGCGTGCCCCGGCCGCAGCGATGGCCCTCATCGAGCGGCTCGGTCGCTGATTCGCAAAACCCCCGGCATCACCAGGGCGGGTTCGCGGCCGGCGGCACGGGGCGGCCGAGATGGGCGAGGATGCCGCGCGCCGCAGCGACCCCCGTGGCGAAGGCGCCCTGCAGGAGATAGCCGCCGGTCGGCGCTTCCCAGTCCAGCATCTCGCCCGCGACGAAGACGCCGGGCCGCGCGCGCAGCATGAAGGCATCGTCGACGGCGTCGAAGCGGATGCCGCCTGCCGTCGAGATCGCCCGCTCGATGGGGCATGGGCCCGACAGATGCAGGGGCGCTGCCTTCACGAGGGCGGCGAGCGTCTGCGCCCCCTGCGGCAGGGCCGGGCCCGCGGCCTCGCGCAGGAGGCCGACTCCGACCGGCGGCAGGCCGGCAGCCTTGCGCAGGAAGGTCGCGGTGGACTGCCCGCCGCGCGCCCGGCCGAGGCGCCGCGCGAGTGCGCCGAGATCGAGGTCCGGCCGCAGGTCGACGTAAAGCACCGCCTCTCCGTCGCGGGCGATGGCGTCGCGCAGCACGGACGACAGGGCATAGACGGCGCCGCCTTCGAGGCCCTGGGCGGTGATGACCGCCTCGCCGCGCACGTGTGCCCCGCCGAAGGCAAGCGCGATGCGCTTCAGCGGCTCACCGGCGAAGCGCTCCCGAAAGACGGGCGACCAGTCTACCGTGAAGCCGCAATTGGCGGGCGCGAGTGGCGTGATGGGGATGCCTGCGGCGCTGAGAATGGCGGTCCAGCCGCCGTCCGTGCCGAGGCGCGGCCAGCTCCCTCCCCCGAGCGCGAGCAGGGTTGCATCGGGGCGCGCGGTCTTGCTGCCTTCGGCGGTTGAGAAGGCGAGCTCGCCCGCCGCTGTCCACCCCACCCAGCGGTGACCCGAGGCGTGTCGCACGCCGAGCGCCCCGAGGCGGGCAAGCCAGGCGCGAAGCAGCGGCGAGGCCTTGAAGGCGCGGGGAAAGACGCGCCCGCTCGTGCCGACGAAGGTCTCCTGCCCGAGTCCCTCGCACCAGGCCCTGAGCGCTGTGGGCGGGAAGGCGCGGATCGCGGGCGCGAGCCGCTGCTGCGCCGCCCCGTAGCGGGCGAGGAACGGTTCGGCGGTTTCGCTGTGGGTGAGGTTGAGCCCGCCGCGCCCCGCCATGAGGAGCTTGCGCGCGGGCGAGGGCATGCGCTCGTAGACGGTGACGCCGAGCCCCGCGGCGGCGAGCATCTCCGCAGCCATCAGGCCGGCGGGCCCCGCGCCGATGACGGCGACTTCCGGCCGCGCCGCAGCGGCCGCCGCCTTGCCAGGGGCGTCCTGTCCGGCAGCGCGGTCCTGCGTCGGTGCGTTCACGGCGGTCGGGCTCCCTTCGGGCGCGGGCGTTGTCGCCGTTGACACCGAAAGAAGCCCGGCCGTCAATCCATCCGGTTCAGAACTTGTAGTTCAGGCCGGCCTTGACGACGTGGTCGGAAAGCTCGCTCTTGCGCACGCCGCCGCCTGCGAGCGCCACCTTCTGGTCGCCGAAGCGCAGGTAGTTGTACTCGGCCTTGAGCGTCAGGTTGTCGGTAAAGGCGTGTTCGACGCCGGCGCCGAGGAGGTAGCCCGTCTTCCACTTGTCCTTGTTGCCCACGCCCTGCACGTCGAACTTGCTCGTCGCGACACCGGCAGTGGCGAAGATGAGCGTGCGGTCGAGCGCCACGCCGGCTCGCAGCTTGGCGGCGCCGAGCCACTTCTGCTCGATGGAGACGAGCGAAGCCGCATTGCGCTTGGACTTGCCGCCGCCGAGGTAGCTCGCTTCGAGCTCGCCGCCGACGACGAAACCGCCCATCTGGTAATTATAGCCGAGCTGGGCGCCGCCGGCGAAACCGTTCTGGTTCTTCAGGCCGGTGGCGCGCTTCTGCACGAAGCCGCCGTGCAGACCGGCGTAGCCGCCCGTCCAGGTGAACACCGGCGGCGTATAGGCGGGAGCGACATAGGTCGTGCGGCGCGGCAGGTCGGCGGCGAAAGCCTGCGCCGCGGCGAGGATGCCCGCCGCCGCGAGGGTCAGGGGACGCGTGAACGTCATCGAGAGGCTCCGAAACTTGTCGAACGTGATTGTCACGCCGCGAGGCGCGAGGCTGTCACGTCCGGCCTCGGCGGCCGGCGCCGCTTCGGCCCGAGAGGCGCCTCCAGGGAAGACGCCGAGCATCTGGGGGAGTGAGCGTTGACCCGTTCCCGAGGCGAAGCCGGCGACCGGCGAGACCGGAGGCCGAACGTGACGGGGTGGTTCTCGCCGGTGAGCATTGCCCCATCATTACCGGTAACGGAGAACCTCACGCGGGAAAGGTGAGGGTGAAGGTGGCGCCCCCGCCCGGCGTCTCGTCGATGGTCACGGAGCCGCCGTGCATGCTCATGACCTGGGCGACGATGGCAAGCCCGAGGCCCGCCCCTTCGGTGTCGTCGTGGCCACCGCGGATGAAGGGGCGCAGCACCACGTCGCGCGTTTCGACCGCGATGCCGCATCCCGAATCGATGACGCGGATGCGCCCGGGCGCCGTCACCTCGACGACGATGGAGGGCGTCGCCTTGGCGTGGCGCAGCGCATTCTCGATGAGGTTGGTCACGGCGGCGCGGATCGCCGCCTCCGCGCCGCGCACGACGACGACGGGGTCGTCCGCCCGGAAATCGATGTCGATGTCCCGGTCGAGCGCTGTCGGCGCGACTTCCGCCACCGCGGCGCGGCACAGCGCCACGAGGTCGACGGGCGCGAAGGCGAGCGGCTGGCCCGAGAGCCGGGCGAGATGCAGGAGCGTGGTGACCGTGGCCGACAGATGCTGGACATCGGCTACGAGGCTCGCGCGGATGGTTTCGTCCGGCACGCCTTCGAGCTTCATGCGCAGCTTGGTGAGCGGGGTGCGCAGCTCGTGGGCGGCGTTGGAGAGGAAATTGCGCTGCGAGGCGGCAGCGGCATCGATGCGCTCGAGGGCGCGGTTGAAGGCACCGACGAGCGGTTTGAGCTCGGCCGGCGTGCCGGCGTCGGCGAGGCGGCGGCCGCCGGGCACGCCGTCGATCGCCTCGGCTTCCGCCGCTGCCTGACGCACGGGGCGGGCGATGAGGCGCGGCATGACGAGGACGGCGCTGGCGATGGTGGCGAGGAGGATCAGCCCGTAGAGGACGAGGAGCGGCCCGTTGTTGCTCAGCACGATCAGCGTGTTCTCGAGCATCGAGAGGGGCAGGCCGCCGGCCTCGATCAGCACCTGGCCGGCGCGCGTCTCCTCCGACACGGCGACGCCGACGAGGCGCTTTTCGTCAGAGAGAAACTCGAACTGGGCATATTTGATTCGGCTCTGGCGGACGGGCGTCTCCTGCGAGTTCTGCCCGGGCACCTCCCCCGACAACAGGGTCGTGCGGTCGTCGCTGACGACGTACCAGAAGGAGGGATAGTTGCGCGCGAGCGCCGCGAGCTTGCCGTTGGGCTCGACCATCAGGCGGCCCTGCGCGTCGCGCGCGATGGCCTCCTTCAGCGTCTGCACGGCACTGGTTGCGCCGATGCTCGAATTGTCCTCGTCCATGGCCATCACGACGACGATGGTCACGATGGTGGCGCCCACCATGACGAGGGCCGAGACGGTGGCGATGGCGATGGTGGCGAGAAACGTGATCGAGCGCCCGAGCCTCATTGGGCGCTCATGAGGTAGCCAACCCCGCGGACCGACTTGATGGTGGCGCTGCACTGCGCCTCGCGCAACTTGCGGCGCAGGCGCGACACGTGTGAATCGAGCGCGTTCGACTGGATCTCGTCGTCGAAGCCGTAGACGGAGGCCTCCAGCGATTCGCGCAGGACAACGCGGCCGACACGGCGGATGAGCAGCTCCAGGATTGCGAGCTCGCGGCGCGGCAGGAGCAGCGGTTCGCCGTCGCGAAAGGCCGAGCGGTGCACAACATCGAAGCGCAGGTTGCCGACCTGCACCATCGTGCCCTTGTCGAGGAAGAAGCGCCGCAGCACGGCCCTTGCCCTGGCGATGAGCTCGGCCGGCTCGAAGGGCTTGCCGACATATTCGTCGGCTCCCCGGTCGAGGGCGGCGGCAATGTCCTCGGGATCGTCGAGCGCAGTCAGCATCAGCGTCGCCGGCTGCGGCTGCAGCGCCTTCAGCTCCGGCAGCAGGCTGAGGCCGTCGCCGTCCGGCAGGCGCCGGTCGACGACGACGAGATCGAAGGTGCTGACCGCGAGCGCGGCGCGCGCTTCGTCCAGACAACCGACGCTGTCCGTCGTGCCGATTGCCTTCTCGAACGTCTCCTGCAGCCAGGCCGCCAGCTCGCGATCGTCTTCGATGATCAGAACGCGCATGATTCCCCGGTTCTGCTGTGCCCCCCACGCTCGCACAGGAACCGCGAGGATTACGCCAACATTACGAAGATACCGCAGCGCCGGTATCCTGGTCGAGATGGTCCCCGGGCGGGGGATAGGCATGCACCGCGCCGCGGTAGTCCGTGACGTAGTGGGATGGGCCGCCTGTGCCCGTGCCACGGGCCTCGACGACGTAGCCGGGCCCGATCGGCGACTTGCCGTGCCCGCCGGGGATGTCGAGCACGTAGGTCGGCTGGCAGAGCCCGGAAAAGTCGCCGCGCAGGCCGCGCATCAGCGCCTGGCCTTCCGCGATCGTGGTGCGGAAGCGGGCCGTGCCCGGCGCGAGGTCGCCGTGGTTCAGGTGGTAGGGCTTGATGCGGTTCTCGACGAAGCTGCGCATCAGCGCGCCGAGCGTGGCCACGTCGTCGTTGACCCCCCTGAGCAGCACGGACTGGCCGAGGAGCGGGATGCCGGCGTCGGCGAGCCGCGCGATGGCGGCGCGCGCGGCCGCGCTGAACTCGCGCGCGTGGTTCGCGTGCACGACGACGTAGGTCGCCTTGCCGCCGATCCGCAGCGTCTCGATCAGCGCGGGCGTCACGCGCTCCGGCGCCACGACCGGCACACGCGTATGGAACCGGACAATTCTGACATGCCCGATCACGGCAAGGCCGCGCATCAGTTCCTCGAGCCGCCGGGGCGAGACGACGAGCGGATCGCCGCCGGTGACGACGACCTCCCAGATCTCGGGATGCTCGGCGACATAGGCGAGGGCCCGTGCGAGCGCCTCCCCCGAGAGCGCGTGCGGCTGGCCCGGCCCGACCATCTCGCGCCGGAAGCAGAAGCGGCAGTAGACCGGGCAGACGTGCACGAGCTTGACGAGCACGCGGTCGGGATAGCGGTGCACGATGCCCTCGACCGGGCTGTGCGCATGGTCGCCGATGGGGTCTGCGCGCTCCTCCGGGGTCGTCTCCAGTTCGGTGGCGTCGGGCACGAACTGCAGGGCGATGGGATCGTCAGGATCGGCCGCCTCGATGAGATCGGCCACGGTCGGCGTGATCGCCACGGCATAGCGCGCCGCCACGGCTTCAAGCCGCGCCAGCGCCTCGCCCGGCACGAGGCCGGCGGCGTGGAGGTCGGCGGGGCTGCGCAGGGTCTTGGCTGCGGAAGTCATGTCGTCTCGTTTCGCCCGTGACGCCGCCTGCGCGCTGTCACAGGTCCTTGCAGGGCATTGCCGTTCAATCCTGGACCCCTTCGCCCGGCTGCGGCTCGGCGACGGGCGTCCACATCACCTGGTCGACGCGCCCGGCGCCGGTGGCGAGCATGACAAGACGGTCGAAGCCGAGCGCGATGCCGCTCGCCTCCGGCATGTGGGCGAGGGCGGCGATGAAATCCTCGTCGATCGGATAGCGTTCGCCGTAGACCCGCTCCTTCTCCGCCATCTCGATCTCGAAACGGCGGTGCTGCTCGTGCGGGTCGGTCAGCTCGCCGAAGCCGTTGGCGAGCTCGACGCCGCAGGCATAGAGCTCGAAGCGCTCGGCCACCTGCGGGTCGCCGGGCTTGGGTCGAGCGAGCGCCGCCTCGCAGACGGGATATTCGCACAGGATGGTGGGGCGGCCGAGGCCGAGCCTCGGCTCGACCCGTTCCACCAGGATGCGGCTGAAGATGTCGGACCAGGTATCTTCCTGCCCCTCCTCCTCCTCGATGCGCACGCCGATGGCCTCGGCCGCGGCGGCGAGCGCGTCCCTGTCGCCCTCGCCGCCGGAAACCGTCGCGAGAAGGTCGACGCCCGCGTGGGTGGCGAAGGCCTCGGCCACCGTCAGCCGCTCGTGCTCGGCGAAGGGGTCGCAGGCGCGGTCGCGGAAGCTGAAGCTCCTCGTCCCGGTCTCCTCGGCCGCGAGCGCGAGGATGCGGGCACAGTCCGCCATCAGCGCCTCGTAGGGCTCACCCGTGCGGTACCACTCGAGCAGCGTGAACTCGGGCGAATGCAGGGCGCCGCGCTCGCGGTTGCGGAAGACGCGGGCGAATTCGAAGATGCGCCGCTCGCCGGCGGCGAGGAGCTTCTTGCAGGAGAATTCGGGGGAAGTGTGGAGATAGAGCCGGGTGCGCGAGCCGTCGAGGCCGTGCAGCTCCGTGGCGAAAGCGTTGAGATGGGCCTCGTTGCCCGGCGAGATCTGCAGGGCCGCGCTCTCCACCTCCACGAAGTCCTGGTCCTCGAAGAAGCGGCGCAGCCGGGTGCGGATGCGGCCGCGCGCCGCGAGGAAGGGGCGGCGATCGGCATGCACATGCGGATGCCACCAGGGGGAGGGTGTCGTCATGGCGGTCCTTGGGTCCCGAAAGGGCGGGGCTGTGAGAAGATGACTGGCGCTCCGTGTCAAGATCGCTATGGTGCGCGCCGATATTCGCGAGGCGTGGGGTGCTGCTGAAGGCTGGACCTCGCCGCGTTCGGGTCACACACAACCGAGGTTCCATCCGTGAAGGTCATCGCCAGCTCCGTGCGCAAGGGCAACATCCTCGAGGTCGAGGGCAATCTCTATGTCGTCCTCTCGGCGGAGAGCTTCTTCCCCGGCAAGGGCACGCCCACCACCCAGATCGACATGCGCCGGCTCTCGGACGGCGTGAAGACGACGCAGCGCTACAAGACCACCGAGCAGGTCGAGCGCGCCTTCGTCGAGGACCGCGAGCACACCTACCTCTATCAGGACGGCGACAGCTACGTCTTCATGAATCCCGAGAGCTACGAGCAGATCCACGTCGCCGCCGACGTGCTCGGCGACCAGGCCGTGTATCTGCAGGAAGGCATGGCCTGCATCCTGTCGATCCACGAGGGCGTCGCCGTCGCGGTGGAGCTGCCGCAGCGCGTCGTGCTGGAGGTCGTGGAGACCGAGCCGACGGTCAAGGGCCAGACGGCCTCCTCGTCCTACAAGCCGGCGATCCTGTCGAACGGCGTGCGCGCCATGGTGCCGCCGCACATCTCCGTCGGCACGCGCATCGTCGTCATGACGGCCGATGGCTCCTACGTCGAGCGCGCCAAGGACTGACGCGGGACGCGGGGCGGTTGCGCCGGCGCCCGGCCCGCGCCGTCGCGCAAGGAGCCAGCGGTATCGCGTTGCGCCTCGGCCCGGGGACGGCTGGCGTGGGCGCGTCGAAGCCTGTTCGATGGTCCATGCCCTCAGCCACAAGCCGCGCTGCCTTCGGCGGTCGCCCTCCCGGCGCGCGAGCGGCGGGCGCGCATGCGGTGCTGCTCCTTGGCATGATCCTGTCGGACGGCGCCGGCAGTGGCGCTGCCGCGCAGGAGGGAGGCGCGGAGGCTGAGCCGGGGTCGAAGAGCGCCATTGTGCGCTTCACCGAAGTGCAGGATCGGGTCAGACCGACGCGCCGCCTGTTCCGGCAGTCGCGCACGATCATGTTCTCCCTCAACGCGGACGGCCGCGTCACGGATACCGACTGGCGGCGATCCAGCAAGAACCAGTGGGGTCCATGACGACGGTGCCGCTCGCCGAGGCGTTCCACCGGGGCATCTCCGTCGTGCGGTGGTATCGCGGCGTGCCGGACAGCTACCGGCGCGACGCCCTCTGGTCGCGTCACATCGAAACGCTCGTCCTCACCAAGGGAGGTGACGAGGCGTGCCGGGTGGAGATCCGGTATCGCCTCAAGCCCGGCGAGAGCGAGTTCGAGATGCGCAGCGTGTCCACCAGACAGCCGGTCTTCAATCGCGCCCTCAGGGCCGAAGAGGTGTCGTGCCGTGAGGGCGCCGCGCCTGCCGCCATCATGTGAGGCCCGCAAGGGTTCGGCGATCGCGTCCTTACCGGGCTGCGGCGGACCGGTGAGCGGGCAGCGGCATCATTGCCGGATGTCGATGTCGCCTTCGAGCATGGCCTTGTCGAAATCGCCAACGAGCGCGTCGACGCGCACGCGCCAGCGCCCGGGCAGGGGGACGACGAGGTCCTCGACGCGCCAGACGCCGTCCGGCGTCGGATGTGCGCGCCGCTCGATGGGCTCGATCCCGGCTGCGGGCTGGGCGAGCACGAGGGTCACCTCCCGCGCGGCGAGAGGCCGGAAGTCGCCCCCCGTGAGCACAATGGTGGCCGTGAGCCGCCCGGCGCGTCCTGGCACGGCCGTCACGTCGGCCATGGCAGCCGGCGTGTGGATGTGCAGGGTGGCCGGCGCCGCGCCGGCGAGGGCGAGCGCACGGGGTGGCGGCGTGAAGCGCCATAGGGCGGCGGTGGCGAGGATGGCGAGGACGAGCGCGATCTCGCCAGCGACGGAGCGGGCGAAGGCCGTCGCCGCCTCCTCCCCTCCACGCATGAGGCGTGGCGCAAACAGCAGCCGGTTGAGCGCGGCGAGGCCAAGGAGCGGCACGAGCAGAGCGAGCTTGGCGATGAACACTGCGCCGTAGGCTGTGGTCCACAGGGCGTCGGTGCGCCCGAGTTGCACGATGGCGAGGACGATACCGGCCGCCGCGAGGGCGCCGACCGTCGGCAGGATGAGGCGCGAGAAACGGGCGAGGACGGCCGTCTGCTCCGCGCCAACCCGCCGCAGGACGGCGAAGAGGGGCGCAAGCGCACCGAGCCAGACGGCAAGGCCTAGTGCGTGCACCAAGACCGCCGGGCGCGTCAGCCATTGCGGTGCGGCCACGCTCGCATGGCCGCTGAGGGCGGGCGCCGCCGCCGCCACGAGCAGGGCGGCGAGGGCGAGCCATCGGCCACGGCAGGGAGGCGCTGCCAGGGCGCCGAGCGCGAGGGCGCAGGCGCACCCCGCCGCGAGCGCCGTGAGGGCGAAGCTCGAGCCGAGGCCCGCGCGCCAGGTGGCGCCTTGCGTCAGGGCGTCGAAGGGGGCTGCGAGCGCGTCGAGGCCCTGCAGCCCGACGGCAATCGGCAGCACCACGAGGCCAAGCCCCAGTGCGCCACGCACGGCGGCGCCGGCGGGGGGATCGGCCCGGCGCGCGATCCAGAGGGTGAAGAAGGCGCCGCCGACACCGATGAACAGGGCGACCGAGAGTGCGACGCGCGCGAGCCACACGGCGATGCGTAGGCCGAGGTCGCCCGTGCCGGCAGGGGAGGGCGCAGGCACGGCGCCCGGCTCACCGACGGAGAAGACGAGCGTGCCGCCGACGGGGTGCCCGTCGGCCGAGACGACGCGATAGCTCAAGGCGTGGGTGCCGGTGCCGAGGGAGGCCGGCAGGGGCACCTCGAGAAGCCCGTCGCCGGCAGGCATGCCCGCGAGCTGGTGCCGGACGCCGGCGGCATCGACGAGGGTGAGCACGAGCGGTGCCACGGGCTCGTTGAAGGTCAGGCGGAGTGTCTCGGGCGTCTGGGCCAGGACGGCGCCGTCCGCCGGTTCCGCACCGACGAGGCTCGCATGGGCACGCGCCGCCGCTGGCAGGGCGACGGCGACCAACAGGGCGATGACGAGGGTGACGAGAGGCTGCATCGGCTTCTCCGCGACGGATGGGTCGTGGCCCGCTGCCGGTGCTGCGAGTGCCCGGGACCGAAGTGAGCGCGAAAATCCGACCCCGGGCCGCTCGCTCAGTGCGTGGCCTGAGCGGGCGTGAGCTTCACGCCGGGAGCAGGCTCCTTGTAATCGTCGGCGGACTTGCCTTCCGCCGGGATCTCGATCCAGCGGTGCACGCCCTTTTCGCATTCCTGCACGACGGGGAAGTACACGACACTGCCGGGTTTCAGGCTGTCGGTGAGGCGGGCGCGGAAGACGAACTCGTCATAGTGTTCGTCGAGGAGGGGCCCGCCCGTCCAGGTGATCTCGGTCACGCCCTCGCTCATCGGCGTGCCGTAGTAGTCATAGGTCTTGGCGTAACGCCCCTTGGTGGTTGTCAGCGTCCAGCCGGCCTTGGGGCTCGGCTTGACCGCGATGACGCCCTCGGGGATGCGCACGCGCACTGTCCGGGTCGCCGCGCCGTCGCAGCCGTGGCCGATGCGCAGCACCCCCTTGTAGGTGGAATTGACGGGCGCCTCGCGCGTCTCGAGCGTGACATGGGCGGCGGCGGCGCTGGCGGTGAGGCAGAGCGCGGCCGTGGCCGCGATGAACATGCGGGACATCCTGGTCTCCGTGACACGGATCTGATCGTGGCGCCGCGGCTGCTGCTGCGGGCCGGTTGAACGGGTGATCAGGCCAGGGACGGAGGTGCCCGCGCCCCGAGGGGCAGGAGCGGGGGCACTGCGCGCAGGATGAGCGGGTTGGGCAGGGGACGGGCGTCGATCCGGGACACCGGCACGACGAGCACTGATCCCTCCCCTGCCGGCATCCCGGCCGGGGCCGCGTTGCAGGCGGCGAGGCAGCAGGGGTCGTGCCGCGTCTCGCCCGGCGCCTGCGGCGCGTCGTCGCCGCCGGCAGAGGAGGCGCAGAGGATTGCAAACGCCTCGCTTGCCAGTGCGACATGCCCAGCCGACGCCGGTCCCGCCAGAATCGCCTGGGCGGCGATCACATAGGCGAGGAAGAGCGCGACAAGGCTGTTCCAGCGGCGGAACGAGCGCATCAGGCGAATGGACTCCTGCAATCACCCTCCGCTTACCACAGCTCTCGCGCCGGGGAAAGCCGGACTAGATCAAAGACACGTCCACCGGACGACGTGGAACCGTTTCTCGTCGCGCACGTTCCCTCCAGGGCTGACACGGCAAGGAGAAGGGACTGAAGGCCATCTTCCTCGCGAGTGCCGCAGCGGCCGGCATCGCCCTCGGTGCCATCCCCGCGCCGGCCCAGACCACGACCAGGACGATCACCGAGACCATCGTCACCGAACCGGCCGAGCCTGACCTGATCCCGGATGAGGAGACGGTCGTGCGCCGCTACGTCGTCGAGGAGCACGCCGACGCGGGCGAGAGCGCCGGCATCGTGCGCCATGGCAGTATCGTGCCCGACTACATCGTGCTCAGGCCGATCACGCGCATGTCGCCGCCGTCGCCGCATTCCTACGCTTATTTCGTTTCGCGCGACCGCAAGATCGTCATTGTCGACCCGGCGACGCGCGAGGTCGTGCGCATCGTGACGCGGTAGCGCAGCGCCCGTCAGGCGGAGCGCCGGGCGCCTGCGCGCTCCTCCTGCTGGTGGAACGGCACGGCCCGGAAGCCGCCGTCGCTTCCCTGGATCAGGACCTCCACGGTGCGGCCTTCGGCACGGCGCCTGCGCGCCTCGGCGAAGGCCGCGTCGATGGCTGCCTGCCTGTCCCGAAAGGGCCCGAAATAGTGGTTGTTCAGACGAAAGCCCCAGATGTCCTGGTAATGGACGACACGAAAGGTCATGTCCGGCATGAAAAGCTCCGTGCAAAGCGATATCCGTGCCAATGAGTCGTTCGCAAACGCTGAGAGTGACGGTCGTGGCCTGGGTGGCAGCCACCGGAGTGGCAGCCAGGAGAAAACGCGGACTATGTCGAGGGCGGCGGGTTCCGCTGCGTAATGTCCGGTGCGTGATTCGTCCAGGGGTGGCCGCGCAGCCGTACTCCGCCTCAAGCCGGCAGCGTGCTCGGGAAGGGCGGTAGGCTCTTGAGGGCCGGGCATCTCGACATCACTCCACGCTCCGTCATGCGCCTGCACCCGGCCGGGCAAGGGCCGCCTTGACGGTATCGCCCTATGTCCCCGTCATGCAAATGATTTGCAACTGCACGGAGGTCCCCGGGGCATGCGCGGGACAGAGGTGTCGGAGTTCGTGACGCAGGGAGCGTCCGGCTGGCTGCGCGAGCGGCGCGACCCGTCCCTGTCCGACGTGCACAGGTCCATCGCGGTGCGGCGTGGCGGACCGGTCTGGCGCCGGCTCCTCGCCTTCCTCGGCCCCGGCTATCTCGTCGCCGTCGGCTATATGGACCCCGGCAACTGGGCGACGTCGCTCGCGGGTGGAGCGAAATTCGGCTACGGGCTCCTCGTCATCGCGCTCGTCTCGAACATCATGGCCATCGTGCTGCAGGCGCTCTGCGCGCGCCTTGCGGTCGCCACGGGGCGCGACCTGGCACAGGCCTGCCGCGACGCCTTTCCACGAACCGTGGCCTGGCCGCTCTGGTTCCTGGCCGAGATCGCCATCTGCGCCACCGACCTCGCCGAGGTGATCGGCACGGCGATCGGCCTCAACCTGCTCTTCGGCATCCCGCTTGAGATCGGCGTGCTCGTCACCGCGCTCGACGTGTTCCTGATCCTGTGGCTGCAGAACAAGGGCTTCCGGTGGATCGAGGCCTTCGTCATCGCGCTGCTCGGCGTCATCGCCGTCTGCTTCCTGGTGCAGATCGTCATGGCGAATCCCGATTGGGGCGGCGTGATCCGCGGCTTCGCGCCGACGACCGACGTCATCACCAACCCGGACATGCTCTATCTCGCCCTGGGTATCCTGGGCGCCACCGTGATGCCGCATAACCTTTACCTGCATTCCGGCATCGTGCAGACACGCGCCTATGGCGACAGCCCGAGCGAGAAGCGCGAGGCGATCCGCTACGCCACCATCGACTCGACGCTTGCGCTCATGTTCGCGCTCACCGTCAATGCCTCGATCCTCATTCTCGCTGCGGCGGCCTTCAACCGCACCGGCAATACGGGCGTGGAAGAGCTCGACAAGGCGCATACGCTGCTCGCGCCGCTCCTCGGATCGGCTCTCGCGCCCACGCTGTTCGCGGTTGCGCTCCTGTGCTGCGGCCTCAATCCAACGGTCACCGCCACCATGGCGGGGCAGATTGTCATGGAGGGCTTCCTCGACATCCGCCTCGCTCCGTGGCTGCGCCGGCTTGTCACGCGCGCCGTTGCCATCGTGCCGGCGGCCGTCGTCACCATCGCCTATGGCGAGAGCGGCACGGCGAAGCTCCTCATCCTGTCGCAGGTGGTGCTCAGCCTGCAGCTTCCTTTCGCCGTCGTGCCGCTCGTCCTGTTCACGGCCGACCGGCGGAAGATGGGGCCGCTCGTCGCCCCGCGCTGGCTGACCGTGCTCGCCGCTCTCATCGCCGCCGTCATCATCGTCCTCAATGTCAAGCTGATCATCGATTTCGCCACAGGCTGATGAGCCCTGGCGAATGAGCCGCCGCCCCTGCGGACTCCGGCGGCGGCCTGCGGCCCGGCGCCATGGGCGCGAGCCTGTGGAGCCGGGCTGCGGTTCTTCCGGCCGTCGTTCTCCCTTTGCGGAAAGGACGGCCGGGGCCAGTCCGCCCGAAAGGCACTGATGCCGCGGCGAGACCCGTTGCGTCCGCGTCGCTTCCTGTATATGCAACGTTATATCGTTTCATTAAAGGGTCTCACCATGCCTTGTGACCGCCGCCTGCCCGTCACCGTGCTCTCCGGCTTCCTCGGCGCCGGCAAGACGACGCTCCTCAACCACATCCTCAACAACCGCCCCGGGCGCCGCGTCGCCGTCATCGTCAACGACATGAGCGAGGTGAACATCGACGCCGACCTGCTGCGTGCGGGCGATGCCGACCTCGCCCGCACCGGCGAGCGGCTGGTGGAGATGTCGAACGGCTGCATCTGCTGCACGCTGCGCGACGACCTGCTCGCCGAAGTGCGCCGCATCGCCGAGGCCGGGCGCTTCGACCATCTTGTCATTGAAGGCACGGGCATTGCCGAGCCCCTGCCGATCGCTGCAACCTTCTCCTTCCGCGATGCGGACGGGCGCTCGCTCTCCGACGTGGCGCGGCTCGACGCCATGGTCACCGTCGTCGACGCCGTCAATCTCCTGCGTGACTATGCGAGCCGCGACTTCCTGCGCGACCGCGGCGAGACGGCGGGGGAGGCGGATGCGCGCACGCTCGTCGATCTCCTCGTGGAGCAGATCGAGTTTGCCGACGTGATCGTCGTCAACAAGGTCGCGGACGTGTCCGCCGAGCGGCGGGCCGAGGTGCGCAGGCTCGTCAAGGCGCTCAACCCCGAGGCGCGCCTCCTCGAGGCGGATTTCGCCCGCGTGCCCCTCGAGGCCGTGCTCGACACCGGCCTCTTCGACGAGGCGAAGGCGATGACCCATCCCCTCTGGTTCAAGGAACTCCACGGCCACGCCGCGCATATCCCGGAGACGGAGGAATGCGGCATCGCAAGCTTCGTCTATCGCGCCCGCCGGCCCTTCCACCCAAAGAGACTCGCCGCCTTCCTCGGCGGCACCTGGCCGGGCCTCCTGCGCGCCAAGGGCCATTTCTGGCTCGCCACGCGGCCGGAGTGGGTGGGCGAAATGAGCCTCGCCGGGGCCGTCTGCCGCACCGGGCCCATGGGCTTCTGGTGGGCAGCCGTGCCGAAGGCCGAGTGGCCAGCGGAAGCCGGGTGGCGCCGGCTCATCGCGCGCCACTGGCATCCCGTCTGGGGCGACCGGCGGCAGGAGCTCGTCTTCATCGGCCTGGGCCTCGACGAGGCGGCGATCCGCGCGGCCCTCGATGCCTGCCTCGTGGGCAGCGCCACGGCACTGCGCTTCGACCCGGCGCACTACGCCGGCCTGCCCGATCCCTTCCCGTGCTGGCGGCGGGCCGTCGCCGCCTGAAGCCGGCCATTTCGACCAGCCGACAGGAGGAGTCGTTCGTGAAAGCCGTTCGCATCAAGACCGTTCATGCCGCCCTCGCCGCCGCCCTGGCGCTCGTCCCCGGTGCCGCCCGGGCCCATGGCATCTTCGTCGCCCAACGCCACGGCGACCTCGCGGTCGTCTACGGCCACGGGGCCGCCGACGACGCCTACGCGCCGGAGAAGGTGAAGGAGGCCACCGCCCGCAGTGCCGGGGGCGAGCCGGTTCCCGTGAGCCTCAAGCCGCAGGAGAAATATGTTCTCGTCGAGCCGGCGCGGGAGGCGGCTGTCCTCTCCGTCACCTTCGACGGCGGCTTTTGGTCGAAGACAAGGGCCGGCAAGTGGATCAACAAGGGCAGGAGCGAGGTCGCCGATGCCGAGACCGCCCAACATTCGCTGAAGTTCAACACGACGGTCCTCGCCGCGACCGGCGGCCCTCTCGCCCCACAGGGCCTGCCGCTCGAGATCGTGCCCCTCGCCGACCCGCTGACGCTCAGGATGGGCGACGACCTGCCCGTGCGGGTGCTCATGGACGGCAAGCCGCTCGCCGGCGCGAACGTCCTCGCCGACTACGTCAACGAGGGCCACGGCACGTCCTTCAGGACCGACAAGGACGGCAAGGCGGTCATCGTCCTGCGCAACGACGGCCTCAATGTCCTCGCAGTCTCCGCCTCCGTGCCGACGACCGGGAACAGGGAGGTCGACAAGCTCGGCCTGCATGCGACCCTGTCCTTCACCCTGCCCCACGGCGGGGATTGAGGCAGGGATGCCGTCGCTGCCGCCGCCATTCGAACCCGACGGGACCGTCGGGCTTGTCGAGAGTGCCGTGGCGCGACAGGCTCGCCGGATCGCGGGGGCAGGGTTCATGCTGCGGCAGCTCGTCTTCGGCGGGGGGGCAGCCTCGCCAATATCGCGGTGCACGCCATTGCCATGATGGCGCTCTTTGCCCTGCGCCGGCCGGCGGTCACGGCGGGCAGGCAGCGGCCGGTGCCGACGCTGATCGCCGTGATGATGGGGACGGTGGCGGTGCTGATGGCGGCGCACACCGTGGAGGTGGCGCTGTGGGCGCTGTTCTACCTACGATCTCGCCGGCGTCGTGCCGCGCGAGGTCGGCGCCTTCTATTTCGCCTTCGTCAACTACACGACGCTCGGCTGCGGCGACGTCGTTCCGTGGCCCGAATGGCGCGTCGTCGGGCCGCTGACGGCGCTGAACGGCATCATGCTGTCCGGCTGGTCGACCGCCGTGATCGTTGCCGTCCTGACGGCGACCACGCGCAAGCTCGGCCTCGACGGCCACCGCCCCTCGCATGGGTGGCGGAGCGCGGCCGGGCCCCGCTCCGCCACAGCCTCAGCGCAGCGGCATCGCCGTCTCGGCGAGGCGCGCCCAGTAGCCGACGCCGACGGGGATGACGTCGTCGTTGAAGTCGTAGGCCGGGTGGTGCAACCCTGCTGTATCGCCGTTGCCGACGAAGATGAAGGCGCCCGGCCGTGCCTCGAGCATGAAGGAGAAGTCCTCTCCGCCCATGGTCGGTGGCACGGCGGTGTCGACCTTCTCGGCGCCCACGAGTTCGCCGGCGACGCCGGCGGCGAAGGCGGTCTGCTCCGGGTGGTTCCAGGTGATCGGATAGCCGCGGTTGTACTCGATGGCGGCACTCGCCCCGAAAGCCTGCGCGACGGTCGTGACGATGGCGCGGAAGCGCTCCTCGCACAGGTCGCGCATGGCGGGAGTCAGGGTTCGCACCGTGCCCTTGATCTGCGCGGTCTGCGGAATGACGTTGAAGGTCTCGCCGGCATGGATGGAGGTCACCGACACGACGGCCGCCTCGAGCGGGTCGGCGTTGCGCGACACGATCGACTGCAGCGCCGTGATGATGTGCGTCGTCACGAGGACGGTGTCGATGGTCTCGTGCGGCTTGGCGGCATGGCCGCCGCGGCCCTCGATCGTCACGATGAAACGGTCGGCGGCCGCGAGCAGCGGGCCCGGCCGGAGCGCGAAGGCACCGACCGGCAGGCCCGGCATGTTGTGCATGCCGTAGACCTCCTGGATGCCGAAGCGCTCCATCATGCCGTCCTTGACCATGGCCTCGCCCCCGGCGCCGCCCTCCTCGGCGGGCTGGAAGATGACGACCGCGGTGCCGTCGAAGTCGCGCGTCTCGGCGAGATACTTCGCGGCGCCGAGCAGCATGGCCGTGTGGCCGTCATGGCCACAGGCGTGCATCTTGCCCGCGACCTTCGAACGGTAGGGAAGGTTGGTCTGCTCCTCGATGGGCAGGGCGTCCATGTCGGCGCGCATGCCGATGACCTTGCCGGAGGCGTTCGTCCTGCCGCGGATGACACCGACGACGCCGGTGCGGCCGATGCCCGGCACCACCTCGTCGCAGCCGAAGCTCTTCAGTTTCTCGGCCACGATGCCCGCCGTGCGGTGCACGTCGTAGAGAAGCTCGGGATTGGCGTGGAAATCGCGGCGCCAGGCGGAGATCTCGTCCGTCATGGCGGCGATGCGGTCGGCGGATGGCATGTGGTCCTCTCTGGAGCATTGCGCGGCACGCAGGGGTGCGCGTCGAGAAACTGAAGCAAAGAGGAGGCGCGTCCGCCGGTCAACGGCTTCATGCGCATGGCACGCGCCCATTTCATGCCGTGACACCCGCCGGCTGCCCTTTGTCGACGTTATAGGCCATAACTCAGGCGCATATCACCGCGCTGGACCGGCGCGACAAGGACTGTCTATGCTGCCCCCTTCGCGGGGCGGCCGCCCCGCACATGCCATCCGTCGTGACCAGACGAACAAGACCCCGCGCAAGACGGGGGCGCACCAGAGGGGTACCCATGTCGCGATCCATCCGGCGTTTGATCGCCACCGCAGCCGTCGGCCTCGCCCTCGTGGCGAGCACGGCCGAGGCCAAGACCTTCCGCTTCGCCTTCCAGGGCGACTACAAGTCCCTCGATCCCTATTCGCTGAACGAGACCTTTACCCTCGGCATGCATGCCGCGGTCTACGAGGGGCTGACCAAGCGCGGGCCCAACCTCGAGATTCTGCCCGGCCTCGCCGAGAAGTGGGAGGTGTCGGAGGACGGCCTGCGCTGGCGCTTCACCCTGCGCAAGGGTGTAAAGTTTCACAACGGCGAGGATTTCACCGCCGACGACGTGATCTTCTCCGCCGAGCGCGTGCGCGCCGACGGCTCGGACCTGAAGACGCGCGTGCCTGCCGACGCCAAGTTCGTCAAGGTGGATGATCACACTGTTGACGTCGTGCTCACCTCGCCGAACCCGACGCTGAACGCCGAGTGGCACAACTGGTACATCATGTCGAAGAAGTGGGCGGAGGCGAACAATTCCGCCAAGCCCACCTCGGCCTCCGCCTCGACGCCGAGCCACGCCTCGCTCAACGAGAACGGCACCGGGCCCTTCATCATCGAGAGCCATCAGCCCGGCGTGAAGACCGTCTGGAAGCCCAATCCCAATTGGTGGGAGAAGCCGAAGCACAACCTGACGGAAGTGATCTTCACCCCCATCGCCTCGGACGCGACGCGCGTCGCCGCGCTGCTCTCGGGCGAGGTGGACTGGATCGATCCCGTGCCGCTGCAGGACGTCGACCGCGTCAATGCCAGCGCCAACGCCCAGGTGCTGCAGGGCCCGGAGCTGCGCACCATCTTCCTCGGCTTCGACCAGTATCGCGACGAGCTCAAGTATTCGAGCGTGAAGGGCAAGAACCCCTTCAAGGACGTGCGGGTGCGCAAGGCCTTCTACCAGGCCATCGACATCGAGGCGATCAAGACGAAGGTCATGCGCGGCGCCTCCGTGCCGTCGGCTCTGATGATCTCGCCGCTGCTCTTCGACCGCGCCGGCGAGTTCAAGCGCTTCCCCTATGATCCGGAGGGCGCCAAGAAGCTCCTCGCCGAGGCGGGCTATGCGAACGGCTTCGAGGTCGGCATGGATTGCCCCAACGACCGCTACGTCAATGACGAGCGCATCTGCCAGGCCGTCGTCGGCATGCTGGCGCGCGTCGGCGTGAAGGTGAACCTCAATGCCCAGCCCAAGGCGAAGTACTTCGCCAAGGTGCTCGCCTCCGGCGGCTACGATACCTCGCTCTACCTGCTGGGCTGGACGCCCTCGAGCTTCGACAGCCTCAGCATCCTCGTGAACCTCTACGGCTGCCGCGACGAGAAGGGCAATGGCGGCAACAACAACCTCGGCAACTACTGCAATCCCAAGGTCGAGGAGCTCACCAAGCAGGTCCGCATGGAGACGGACAAGAAGAAGCGCGACGCGCTCATCGCCCAAGTCTACGACATCGTCCAGAACCAGGAGGCGGGCTACATTCCGCTGCACCAGCAGGCGCTCGCCTGGGGCGTCTCCAAGAAGGTCAAGCTCGTACAGCGCGCCGACAACGAGTTCCACCTCTACTGGGTGACGAAGGAGTGAGCGCATGCCTCCCGGCGGATATCCGCCGGGAGGCATGCCACCCGCGAACCCATGCTCGGGCGGGCCGCACCGGCCGTGCCACTCTTGTGCCTCCCGCGGTGCCGGCCGCCGCGGGAGGGGCGGGAGCGGCAGCCATGGCCATCGTCCTGCGGCGAACGTCGTGAATGTCATGAGGGAGGAGTGGATCCGATGATGGTGAGGCCGTTTCGCCGGTTTCTCGCCGCCGCAGCCATGGGGCTCGCCCTGACCGCCGCTGGCGCCGAGGCCAAGACCTTCCGTTTCGCCTTCCAGGGCGATTACAAGTCGCTCGACCCCTATACGCTCAACGAGAGCTTCACCAACGGCCTGCACAAGGCGGTGTACGAAGGGCTCGTGCGCCGCGGGCCGAAACTCGAGATCGAGCCGGCGCTCGCCGAGCGCTGGGAGGTATCCGAGGATGGACTGCGCTGGCGCTTCTACCTGCGCAGGGGCGTCAAGTTCCACGGCGGCGAGGACTTTACCGCCGATGACGTGATCTTCTCCGCCCAGCGCGTGCGCACCCAGGGCTCGAATTTCCTGCCCATCGTGCCGAAGGACGCCAAGGTGGTGAAGGTTGACGACCACACCGTCGACTTCTTGCTCACGGCCCCCGACGCGATGCTCATCGCCGAGTGGGACAATTGGCCCATGATGTCGAAGAAGTGGGCCGAGGCGAACAACGCGGTGGCGCCGACGCCGCAGGCGGCCGAAACGCCGAGCTACGCCGCGCTCAACGAGAACGGCACCGGGCCCTTCGTCGTCGTCAGCCACCAGCCGGGCGTCAAGACCGTGTGGCGACCGAACCCGAACTGGTGGGATAGCCCCAGGCACAACCTGACGGAAGTCGTCTTCACCCCCATTGGCTCGGACGCGACGCGCGTCGCCGCCCTCCTCTCGGGCGAGGTCGACTGGATCGACCCCGTGCCGCTGCAGGACATCCAGCGCGTCAACGCGAGCGGCATCGCCGAGGTCATGCAGGGGCCGGAGCTGCGCACCATCTTCCTCGGCTTTGACCAGAACCGGGACGAACTGCGCGGGGCAAGCGTCAAGGGCAGGAACCCCTTCAAGGACGCGCGGGTGCGCAAGGCCTTCTACCAGGCCGTCGATATCGCCGCGATCAGGGACAAGGTGATGCGCGGCCTCGCCACGCCCGCCGCCCTGATGATCTCGCCGCTGCTCTTCGACCGCGCCGGCGAGTTCAAGCGCTTCCCCTACGATCCGGAGGCGGCGAAGAAGCTCCTTGCCGAGGCGGGCTATCCGAACGGCTTCGAGGTGGTCATGGACTGCCCGAACGACCGCTACGTGAACGACGAGCGCATCTGCCAGGCGGTCGTCGGCATGCTGGCACGCATCGGCGTGAAGGTGAGCCTCAATGCCCAGCCCAAGGCGAAGTACTTCGCCAAGGCGGGCCAGACGGGCGGCTACGACACGTCCTTCTACCTGCTCGGCTGGACGCCTTCGACCCTCGACAGCCTCAACGTGCTGACGCAGATCATGGGTTGCCGGGACGAGAAGGGTAACGGCGGCCTTACCAACTACGGCAACTACTGCAACCCGAAGGTCGAGGCGCTGATCGGCAAGATCCGCGCCGAGACCGACAAGAAGAAGCGCGACGACCTGATCGCCGAGGCCTATCGCGTCGCCCTCGTCGAGGACGTCGGCTACATCCCGCTGCATCAGCAGGCGCTGGTGTGGGGCGTCGCGAAGACGGTCAAGCTCGTGCAGCGCGCCGACAACCAGCTGATCCTCTCCTGGATCCGCAAGGAATGAGCGCGCGCCGGCGCCGGTCCCCTGCGGGGCGGCGCCGGCGTCCCTCAGTGAGCGTCGAACGGACTTCGCATGATCGCCTTCATCATCCGCCGCCTGATCCAGTCGATCGGCGTGCTCCTGGCGGTGGCCCTCATCGCCTTCACCATGTTCCGCTTCGTCGGCGATCCGGTGAACCAGATGGTCGGCGTCGAGACCTCGGCGGCCGAGCGCGAGCAGATCCGCAAGAGCCTCGGCCTCGACGATCCGGTGGTGGTACAGTTCGGCCGCTACGTCGCCAAGGCGGCCTCCCTCGATTTCGGCATCTCCTATCAGTTCCGCCAGCCCGTCACGAAACTCCTCGCCGAGCGCATGCCGGCAACGCTCGAACTCGCGCTCGTCTCCTCGGCCTTTGCGCTTGCCGTGGGCATCGCCATGGGCGTGTATACGGCGCTCAGGCGCAACGGCTGGCTGGCGCAGGTGTTCCAGGCGGTGTCGCTCGTCGGCGTCAGCCTGCCGACCTTCCTCACCGGCATCCTGCTCATCTACGTCTTTTCGGTGCTGCTCGGCTGGCTGCCGTCCTTCGGCCGCGGCGACGTGGTCGCGGTCGGCTCCTGGTGGACGACAGGCCTCCTCACCTGGACGGGTCTGCGCGCCCTGATCCTGCCGGCAATCACCCTCGGCCTCTTCCAGATGACGCTGATCATGCGGCTGGTACGGGCCGAGATGCTCGAGGTGCTGCGCACCGACTACATCAAGTTCGCCCGCGCCCGCGGCCTGTCGCAGCGGGCGATCCACTTCGGCCACGCGCTCAAGAACACGCTTGTTCCCGTCATCACCATCGCCGGCCTGCAGCTCGGCTCGGTCATCGCCTTCGCCATCATCACGGAGACGGTGTTCCAGTGGCCCGGCATGGGCATCCTCTTCCTGCAGGCGGTGCAGAACGTCGATATCCCCATCATGGCGGCCTATCTCCTGTTCATCGCCTTCCTCTTCGTCGTCATCAACCTCGTCGTCGACCTCCTCTACGCGGCCGTCGATCCGCGCCTGAAGTCGACGGTCACCGCATCCTGAGGTCCGCCATGCCGTTCACGACCGGAGAAAAGGCAGAATCGCCGGCCGAGGCAGCGTCCGCGCCGGCACCGGCAGAAGGGGCGCCGGGGCTCGTCGCCCGCCTGAAGGACAACGATCTCGTGGCGAGCTTCCTCGCCTCGAAGATGACCATGGTCGCGGCCGTCGTGACGGTGGTGCTCGTCGCCGCGGCGCTCTTCGCGCCCTGGATCGCGCCGACCGATCCCTTCGACCCGGCCAAGGTCGACCTTCTCGATTCGCACCTGCCGCCGCGCTGGGTGGAGGGGGGCGAGGCGCGCTTCCTCCTCGGCACCGACGACCAGGGGCGCGACCTCTTCTCGGCCGTGCTCTATGGCCTGCGTGTGTCGCTCCTCATCGGAGCGCTCGGTGTGGCCTTTGCCGCAGCCATCGGCATCACGCTCGGCCTCGTCGCCGGCTATGTCGGCGGGCGGGTGGACGCCGTCATCATGCGCATCGCCGACGTGCAGCTCACCTTCCCGGCGATCCTCATCGCCCTGCTCGTAGACGGCGTCGTCCACGCCCTCCTCAAGGGCGCGAGCCGGGAGGACACGGCCTTCGGCGTGCTCGTCCTGTCCATCGGCCTGTCCTTCTGGGTGCAATACGCTCGCACCATCCGCGGCTCGACGCTGGTCGAGAAGAACAAGGACTACATTCAGGCCGCGCGTCTCGTCGGCCTGTCGCCGGTCCTCATCATGATGCGGCACGTCCTGCCCAATGTCGTCGGGCCGGTGCTCGTCATCCTCACCATCAACCTCGGCCTCGCCGTCATCACGGAGGCGACGCTCTCCTTCCTCGGTGTCGGCCTGCCGCCCACCCAGCCCTCGCTCGGCACGCTGATCCGCATCGGCCAGCAATTCCTGTTCTCGGGCGAGTGGTGGATCGTGGCCTTTCCGGGCGTGACCCTCGCGGGCCTCGTGCTGGCCGTGAACCTCCTCGGTGACTGGCTGCGCGATGCGCTCAACCCGAAGCTGAGATGAGGGTGAGCCGATGACCGAACCCGTCCTCTCCGTACGCGACCTCCGGGTCGAGTTCGCCACCCGCCGCGGCATCCTCAAGGCCATCGACGGCATATCCTTCGACATCGCCGAGGGCGAGGTGCTCGGCGTCGTGGGTGAGTCGGGCGCCGGCAAGTCGGTGACGGGCTCGGCCGTCATCGGTCTGATCGAGCCGCCCGGGCGGATCGCCGGCGGCGAGATCCGCCTCGCCGGCGAGCGCATCGACAACCTGTCGCCACAGGCCATGCGCCACATCCGCGGCAAGCGCATCGGCATGATCTTCCAGGATCCGCTGACGAGCCTCAACCCGCTTTACCGGGTCGGCGACCAGCTCACGGAGACGATCCGCACGCATCTCGACCTGTCGCCGCGCCAGGCGCGCGAGCGGGCGATCGAGCTTCTCGCCGAGGTCGGCATTCCCGCGCCCGAGAAGCGTATCGACGGCTATCCGCACGAGTTCTCGGGCGGGATGCGCCAGCGCGTCGTCATCGCGCTCGCGCTCTGCGCCGAGCCCGACCTCGTGATCGCCGACGAGCCGACGACGGCCCTCGACGTCTCGGTGCAGGCGCAGATCATCGCCCTCATCAAGCGCCTGTGCGCCGAGCGCGGCACAGCGGTGATGCTCGTCACTCACGACATGGGCGTCATCGCCGAGACGGCCGACCGCGTCGCCGTCATGTATGCCGGGCGCATCGCCGAGATCGGCCCGGTGGCCGATGTGGTGAAGCACCCCCTGCATCCCTACGCACGCGGGCTCATGGGTGCGATCCCCTCGCTCGAGACGGATGCCGACCGCCTCGTGCAGATCCCCGGCGCCATGCCGAGGCTCTCCGCCATCCCGCCGGGCTGCGCCTTCAATCCGCGCTGCGACCGCACCTTCGCCCGCTGCCGCCTCGATCGCCCGGAACCGATCGTTCCCGCGGCGCCCGCCGACGCCGGCCATCGCGTTGCCTGCCATCTCTATGATTCCGCCGAGGCGGAGGCCCTGCCGTGACCGAGAAGCCCCTTGTCGAGATCCGCGACCTCAAGCGCACCTTCGACGTGTCGAAGCCTTGGCTCAACCGCGTCATAGAGGGGGCGCCGAAGCAGTTCCTCAAGGCGGTCGACGGCATCACCTTCGACATCCGCCGCGGCGAGACCTTCGCCCTCGTCGGCGAATCGGGTTCAGGGAAGTCGACGGTCGCGCGCATGGTCGTCGGCCTGCTGCCGGCGAGCGGCGGCGAGGTGATCATCGACGGCGTGCCGATTGCCGACACCTCGCGCGCAGCCGAGGTGCGCAGGCTCCGCCGCCGCATCCAGATGATCTTCCAGGACCCTTACGCCAGCCTCAATCCGCGCTGGCGGGTCGAGCGCATCATCGCCGAGCCGATTCGCGCCTTGCGCCTGGCCGAGAGCGAACGCGAGGTGGCCGATCGGGTGGGCGAGCTCCTGTCCCTCGTCGGCCTCCATCCCGCCGACGGCAGGAAGTACCCGCACGAGTTCTCCGGCGGCCAGCGTCAGCGCATCGCCATCGCCCGGGCGCTCGCCTCCAAGGCCGAGTTCATCGTCTGCGACGAGCCGACTTCGGCGCTCGACGTCTCGGTGCAGGCGCAGATCCTCAACCTGATGCGCGACCTGCAGGACCGCTTCGGCCTCACCTACCTCTTCATCAGCCACAACCTCGCCGTGGTGCGGCACATGGCAAGCCGCATCGGCGTCATGTATCTCGGCCGCATCGTCGAGATCGCCGACGGCAAGACGCTCTTCGCGCGGCCGCGCCACCCCTACACGCGCATGCTGCTGAACGCCGTGCCCGACATCGCCATGACGGGGCGCATGCGCGAGGCGGTGAAGGGCGAGATCCCCAACCCGATCAATCCGCCCTCGGGCTGCACCTTCCACCCGCGCTGCCCCTTCGTCTTCGACCGCTGCCGGCGCGAGGCCCCGCCGCTCGAGGAGGGCGTCGCCTGCCACGCAGTACGGGAAGGGCGGCCGGTGGCGGCCTGAGCCGCCTCGCCGGCCTAGCGGTCGTTCGCCGCCTGCCAGAGCCGCGCCTTCGGGCGCGTGGTGCGGAACTGGCCGCGCTCGACGGCGACGAAGGCGATGGCGACGATGCCGAGCGTCGACAGCCACCAGCTCTGCGCCATGCCGATGCCGAGGCAGCCGAGGCTGAAGACGGCGGCGAACGCTGCCATGAGGGCGGGGAGAAGGAGGCCCTGCACGCCGGCGGCCGCCCGCACCGTGAGGTAGAAGAGGGCGGCGAGAGCGGCCGCGCCCACGAGCCCGAGTTCGTACCAGACCTCGAACAGGAGGCTCATCGGTGCATCCGTCGGCAGGAGGCCGACGGAGCGCCCACGCAGGGCGGTGTCGAGGCCGTGGCCGGTGACGAGGCGCATCGGCTCGCTGCGGACCACGTCGGCCCAGGCGCGCACGGCGGCGGTCGTGGGATGGGTCAGGCCGAAGATCGCCTTGGCGAAGGGGCGCAGCACGAACGGCAGGAGGGGCGCGGCCAGGATGAGGCCGGCGATGCCGGCCGCCAACGCCTTGGCGACCGCCGCGGGGCGGATCGTCGTCGCGGCATAGGCGAGCCCGCCCAGGGCAAGGGCGAAGGCGGGCGTGGGCGAGGGCCCGAGCAGAACGGCGGCCGCCGCGACCGCGGCGAGCGTCAGCGCCATCATGCGTCGGTCGCGGGAGACGAGCCAGGCGATCGCCGGCCAGATGGTGACGGCGAGGCTGACGAGGCCGCGGTCGAGGCTCGCGTCGGCATGCTCGGCCTCGTCTGCGGCCGAGATCGCTAGGGCGACCGCGATGGCGAACACCGCGGCGGCGCCGGCGCCGATGCCGGTGAGGTAGAGATTGGAGGCGCGCATGCGCTCGGGCAGCGCGGCGACGCCCGCCAGGGTTACCAGCACGGCTCCCAGCACGTTGACGATCTTGTCGCCGGCAGTTGCCGGGAAGGGCGACCACAGGATCGACAGCGCCGCCCAGCCGATCAGGGCGAGGGCGAGGAGGCCGCCGCGCGACGGCACGATGCGCCTGAGCGTCGTGCCGAGACCGGGGCTGGCGCCGTCGAGGAGGGCCGCGATCACGAGGAGCGCCGCACCGAGCGGCACGAGCACGACCGTCGCGCGCCGGGCCACGACGGCCGCCACCGGCACCGCCACGACGAGCGTGGCGAAGCCGATCCGGCGCAGGAGCGTCGCCGCGTCGGCGGCGGGGTCGAGCGGTGTCGTGGGCGATCGGGTCACCATGGACAGGCAACTTCTCCCGCAATCTGTCTCGGCGCTGGCGTGCCCCCTGCACGCCGATGGCGCGGCGCCCGCACGCTAGCCCGGCGCGCCCTTGGAATCTGTAGGGGGAATGCAACACTGTAGGCGCCACGCAGCGGAAGCGCCGGCAAGAGGCTTTTGGTCGCAGGGGGCGGCCCGGCTCTGGCCTCGTCGCACCGCTGGTGGTTTGGCTGGGGCGCCCTGCCCTTGGGGGCGACCTCGGCGACGATGATCAGGGAGTGCCGGCCGGCGCCGCGAGATGACCGAACTCGTCAGTCTGTTCCTCGCGGCCCTCCTGTCGGCCACCCTCCTGCCGGGTTCGTCGGAGGCAGCCTTGGCGGCGGTCGTCGGTTTCGGCGGCGCCCCCGCCCTGGTGGCCGTCGCCGTCGCGACCTTCGGGAACACGCTCGGCTCCTGTGTCAACTGGGGGATCGGCCGCTTTTTCGCCGGCTACCGCGAGCATCGGCGCTCTCCTGTTAGGCCCGAACACTTCGAGCGTGCCGTCAGCTGGTATCGGCGCTGGGGCGTGTGGTCGCTCCTTCTGTCCTGGGCGCCGGTCGTCGGCGATCCGCTCACCGTCGTCGCGGGCGTGCTGCGCACGCCCCTGCCGCTCTTCGTCCTCGTCGTTGGTGTGGCGAAGCTCCTGCGCTACCTCGCGGTCGCGGGCCTCGTGGCCCTCTTCTGAGTCCGTGCCTCAGGCCTTCGTCGCTTCCACGGCGCCGAGGCCGCGCAGGAAGTGGATGATGCCGGAGAAATCCGCCTCGCCGTGGCCGGCGCCGGCATAGAGCGCATAGAGCTGCGCCGCCTCCGCGCCCATGGGCGTCGCGGCGCCGGCGGCGAGCGCCGCCTCCTGCGACAGCTTGAGATCCTTGAGCATGAGCGCGGCGGCGAAGCCCGGCTTGTAGTCGTTGTTGGCCGGCGAGGTCGGCACCGGTCCCGGCACCGGGCAGTAGCTCGTCAGGGACCAGCACTGGCCCGACGAGGTCGAGGCCACGTCGAACAGCGCCTGATGCGACAGCCCGAGCTTCTCGCCGAGGGCGAAGGCCTCGCAGACCCCGATCATCGAGATGCCGAGGATCATGTTGTTGCAGATCTTCGCCGCCTGGCCGTTTCCGGCCGGCCCGCAATGCACGATCTTCCTGCCCATGGCCTCGAGCACGGGCTTGGCCCTGGCGAAGGCCTCATCCGAGCCGCCGGCCATGAAGGTGAGGCTTGCCGCCTTGGCCCCGCCCACACCGCCCGACACCGGGGCGTCGAGCGAGGCCATGCCGGCTTCCGCCGCGAGCGCATGGGCCTTGCGCGCGCTTTCCACGTCGATGGTCGAGGAATCGATGAACAATGTGCCCTTCCGAGCGGCAGGCAGCACGTCCGCCCAGACCGCGAGGACGTGCTTGCCCATGGGCAACATGGTGATGACGACCTCGGCCCGCGCCACGGCCTCCTTGGCCGAGGCGGCGATGCTCACCCCGTCCTGCGCCGAGGCGTCGCGCAGGCTCGCCACGAGGTCGTAGCCCAGGACCTCATGCCCGGCCTTGACGAGATTGGCGGCCATGGGGCCGCCCATGTGGCCGAGGCCGATGAAGGCGATGGTGGTCATGCGTGCGTTCCTTCCCGTCGTGCCCGTCTCGCGCCGGCAGCCATGAGGCTCGCATCCGCTGCCGCGCTCAGTTGCCCCGCCCCACGAGGCTTCTCGCCACGATGAGGCGCATGATTTCGTTCGTGCCTTCGAGGATCTGGTGCACGCGCAGGTCGCGCACGATCTTCTCGAGGCCGTAGTCGGCGAGGTAACCGTAGCCGCCGTGGAGCTGCAGCGCTGCGTTCGCCACCTCGAAGCCGGTGTCGGTGGCGATGCGCTTGGCCATGGCGCAGAGCCGCGTCGCATCGAGCGCCTTGGCATCGAGCGCCGCCGCTGCCCGCCACAGGAAGGTGCGCGCGGCTTCGAGCTCGGTCGCCATGTCGGCGAGCTTGAACTGCAGGGCCTGGAAGTCGGACAGACGTTTGCCGAAGGCCTTGCGCTCGGCCATGTAGGCAATGGACTTCTCGAGGGCCGCCTGCGCCCCGCCGAGCGAGCAGGCGCCGATGTTGAGCCGTCCGCCGTCGAGGCCGGCCATGGCGATCTTGAAGCCCGCGCCCTCCTCGCCGAGGCGGTTGGCGACGGGCACGCGGCAGTCCTCGAAGATCACCTGCCGCGTCGGCTGGGCGTTCCAGCCCATCTTCCTCTCGTTGGCGCCGAAGGAAAGGCCGGGCGTGTCCTTCTCGACGACGAGGGTCGAGATACCCGCCGCTCCGCCTTCGCCCGTGCGCAGCATGACGACGTAGATGTCGGCCGTTCCGGCGCCGGAGATGAACTGCTTGACGCCATTGACGACATAGCTGTCGCCATCACGCACCGCGCGCGTCTTGAGGGCGGCGGCGTCGGAACCGGCGCCCGGCTCGGTCAGGCAGTAGCTCGCCAGATGCTCCATCGTGGCGAGCTTGGGGACGAAGCGGTGCCGCTGCTCGTCCGAGCCGTAGCGGTCGATCATCCAGGTCGCCATGTTGTGGATGGAGATATAGGCCGAGATCGTGGGGCAGCCCGTGGCGAGCGCCTCGAAGATCAGCGCCGCGTCGAGGCGCGAGAGGCCGGAACCGCCCACGTCCTCGCGGACATAGACCCCGCCCATGCCGAGCGCGGCCGCCTCGCGCATCACGTCCACGGGGAAGTGCTTTTCCTCGTCCCAGCGCACGGCCTCGGGTGCGAGCTTCTCGTCTGCGAAGCCGCGCGCCATATCGCGGATGGCGATCTGTTCCTCGGTCAGCGCGAAGCTCATGAGCCCTCCCCCTCTGCGGCCACGGTCGTTCTTTCGGGGCGGATCGGCCCCTGCCGGCCCCTGCCCGGTCGGTGGCTGTCGCCGCGCGACCCTCGGCCCTGTTGTCGTCGAAGC
>NZ_JASJEV010000007.1 GCF_030067675.1 Chelatococcus albus
GCCCGGATCACGCCATCGGTCGTTCTCGTGGAGGATTGACCACCAAGATCAATGCCGTGGTCGACGGCCGGGGCCTGCCGGTCAGGATCGTCCTCTCGCAGGGCCAAGCATCCGACAAGGCGGCCGTGCCCCTGCTGCTGGAAGGCCGAACGGTCACCGACGTCATCGCCGACCGCGGCTACGACGCCATGGCCGTCCTCGACCTGATCGCTCGCCACGGCGGGCGCGGACACATCCCGACCTGCCGCGACCGGCGCGTCCAGCGCACCGTCGACAAGAGCCTCTACAGGCTGAGCAATCTCGTCGAACGCTTCTTCAACAAGCTGAAGCACTTCCGACGCATCGCCACCCGATACGACAAGCTCGCCAGGAACTTCCTCGCTGCCGTCCTCATCGCAGCAACAAGGCTATGGACACGGTTTGAGCCCACGACCTAGGCGGGGCGCGCGCCGCGCCGCCGACGCGCCTGCGCAACGACGGGGAGCGATTCGCCCCCGAATGGCGGGGGGAGGTTCGCGCAGGCACCCTCCACAGTCCTCCCGGGGCGGGCGAAGCCCCAGCCCGGGAACCAGAACCGGCGCGGGGCTTCAGGAAGGCGCGGTTCCCCTCGTGTCTCGTTCTCCAGCCGGGTCGTTTGCGGTTCCCGGACAAGCGCTCCGCGGTTTCCGGGATGATGGCGAGAGGGGTGCGGGAGCGGCCTGCGGCGGCCTCGGCGCGCCGCCGGGCTCAGCGCCTCACGCCGTGCGCGTCTTCTCCGCCGCGGCGAGGATGGCGGCGAGGAGGCCGGGGAAGCGGCGCTCGACGTCCTCCGTGCGGGCGGTGTTGAGCACCTCCGCACCCCGCCGCTCCGCCCGGACGAGCCCCGCCTCGCGCAGGACCTAGCCGAGGATGCCGGCCGCCTCCTGCCCGCCTCGGGGCCGGCCCGCTACGAGGCGCTGCAGTGGCTGATGATCCAGCTCACCGGCATCGGGCCGATGTTCGGCCAGTACGTGCATTTCGCCCGCTACCACAAGGGCATCGACTATGCCGAGGCGCGCTACCGCAGCGAGGCGATCCGGCTCATGAACCTCCTCGGGGAGAGGCTCGCCGCGGTGCCCTGGCTCGGCGGCGCGGACTATTCCGTCGCCGATGTCGCGACCTATCCCTGGCTGCGCAACGCCGGCCCCATGGGCCTGCCGACCGAGGGCCGGCCGAAGCTCGCGCGCTGGCTCGACGCGGTGGCCGAGCGCCCGGCCACCGTGCGCTTCCTGGAAAAGATCAGGGACATCGCCTCGGCGACGGATGCCGCCCGCAGCGTGGCGACGCCCGACGGGCTCGACCGCATGTTCGGCCGCGGCCGCTACGCCCGCGTGGCCTGAGTCCCTCTGCGCTCCGCGGCCGGATGACATTCCGGCCGCGGGACCGGCGCCAGTTTCAGGCG
The DNA here is from genome assembly GCF_030067675.1 of Chelatococcus albus. GTDB lineage: Bacteria > Pseudomonadota > Alphaproteobacteria > Rhizobiales > Beijerinckiaceae > Chelatococcus_A > Chelatococcus_A albus. The sequence goes on from NZ_JASJEV010000007.1 coordinate 1,421, forward strand.
GGAATGGCGCGCACGGCGGCGCCGATGCAGATGACGACCATCATCGCCGGCAGGGCCCAGCGGATCTGGCGCTTGAGCTCCCGGGCCGCGACATGGAAGCGCGCCTGCGGGTCGGCGGCGCGGCCCGACAGCGCGACCTCCAGCATCAGCACGGCGACGAGATAGAGGTAGCCGAGCGAGATCATCTGCGCGATCGGCGTGTTGAGCGAGATGGAGCCGGGAAAGCTTGCCTCGAAGGTGAAGCTGATGGCCGCGAGCGCGAGCAGCGAGGAGAAGATGAGGCCGCCCTTGTCCTGCTCCTTCAGCCCCGGCGACCAGAGCACGAAGATGGAGACGGCGAGCACGGCGAGGATCGGCACGAAGACGCGCAGCAGGTAGCGTTCCGACAGACGCGCGAGCGTCACCGTCGCATTGAGGCGGGAATAGCTGCGCGCGTTCCAGCCCATGGTCTCCGCGTTGGCGAAGCGCAGGCGCACGGGCTTCCAGTCGACGACCGAGAGCGCCTCGTCGATGTCGGAGAGCTGCCGGTCCGCTTCGGTGGCGATGAGGATCGCCTCCTGCTTGGCGTAGCGCGGCAGGGAGAAGGAGAGCGTCAGGTCCTGCCGGTCGAAGGGGAAGGCGTCCATGTTCATGCGGAAGCGGAAATTGGCCTCGTAGCGCTCGATGAGCACCACGTCCCCGTTCGCATGGGTCGAGACGGCGACCGTGCGCGATTCGCTGTCGCCCACCTGGTTGTCGACGGAAAGGCCCGGGGTCCAGATGGTCTTCAGATAGTCGTCCGCATCGTCGCCGACGCGGTCGACGCGGCCCGTGCCCGCCTCCACGGCGTCGAAGCGCAGGCGCGGGTCGGACCAGCGCTGCGTCACCTCCACGTAGAGGCGCCCCTGGCCGGCGACCTCCGCCACCTGCAGCACGTTGAGCACCCGGAAGGCGACGCGCACGCGCACCGGCAGCTCGACGCCGGTCGGCAGCGCATCCTTGTCGGCGGGCTTGTCCGCGGGCGCCGCGAGCCCGGCGGCCGGAAGGGCGAGAAGAAGGGCGAGGACGAGGAAGAGGCGCTTCATCACACCCCCCGGCGGCGCGCCAGCGCGACCTGGAAGAGGACGGAGAAGACGACGAAGGCGAGGATGCCCCCGCACAGGGCGACGACCCACAATTCGGTGTGCGTGCGCCGCGAAGCGGCGCGCGGGTCGTCCTTGAGGGCAATCGTCAGCCCGACGAGCCGGCCGCTGAAGTCCACGAGCGGCTGCGTCACCATGCTGAAGGCGCGCCCGTCGATGCGCTCCTCGCCGATCTCGATGTCGCGGGTGGGGCGGATGCGGCTCTTCTTGAGGAGCGAGGCGAAGAGCTCGTCGTCCGTCGACATGGCGAGGTTCAGGTCGCCGAAGCGCGGCGTCTTGTCATCGAGGGCAATGCCACCCAGCGACGGCACGACGATGACGGCGATGTCGGCATTCGTGGACGCCTTCACGAGGTCGAGGATCGGGCGCATGTCGAGGCCCACCTCCATGGTGCCTGCCATCTCGCCCCCATGGTTGACGACGGCGATGCCGCGCAGACCGATGCCGGCAATGCCGATCTCGACGCCGGTCTGGGCGCGCCGCGTCCTGTTCGCCGCCACGACCATGGGGCGAAAGCCCGCGATATCGTCGCCGAAGGACTCGGGCTTGTGCATGCGCAGGAGGTAGCGGATGTCCTTGCTGTGATAGCCGTAGATCTGGATGCCGGCCTGGCGCTTCAGATAGTCGTAGGGCCCCTGCGACAGGCGCTGCAGCGCCTCCCGGTCCTCGGCTGCGAGCGCCGCCGCCACATCGGCCCGGCGCGCCGTCGTCTCGGCAAGGGCGAGGGCGAACTTCGCCGCCTGGTCGAAGGAACTCGCGAGCGCGCCGCTCACGAGCTTCATCTGCACCGCCCGGTCGTGCGCGTTCGCCTCCAACTCCGCCCCCTCGAGGAGCCGCAGCATGCCGCCGAAGGCGAGAACGAGAACCACCGCGACGGCAAGCGCGACGGCAGCTGCCGTCCCGCCCAGGAATCTCCGCAAGGGGATCCCGCCCCGCGCCGGGAAGGGCGCAATGACAGTCGTGGCTGCGTCGGGTGGCGTGGCGCTCGGCTGCGGCATGGCGAACGGCTCGATCCTGGCGAGGAGGGTGGCCCCGGTGCCGTGAGAGCCGCCGGCTGGCGCCGGGCGGCAACGGAAACGGGCCTCGGCAATAGGCCGTTCCCGAACGTCACGGTCAAGGTACAATTGTAGCTGCAGGCGCGTTGCGCCCGACGCGAGCGCCTGCGGCCGCCCCGGGAGGGCGGGGGACAGTGTCCGGACAGCCGCTCATACGGCGTCCGGGGTGACGGGCGAGGCCGGACCGGTGCTCACGCCGCTTCCGGGATGAGGGGAAGAGGTTCGCGCGGGATGCGGCCGCCGGCTCCCTGCCCAAAGGTGCGGCGCCGCCGCACCGGAAAGGACAGCATCGCTGCCTCAAAAACCTGCATCGCGGCTGCTTGACAGGGCCGCGAAGGGCGGTCCAGATTATTTGTATACGAATGAAAAAGCGACGGCCGCGAACGGCCGCACCAAGAACAGTCGAGCGGCCGCGAATGGCTGCCTGGGGAACACGAACGGCCGCGCTGCGGCCTTGCGGGAGGGGATCGATGTATCTCCGGCCAGTGACTTTGGACGAGGCGGTGGACGTGCTCGCCACGCACGGCGGCCGCATCCTCGCCGGCGGGACGGATTTCTTCCCGGCGCTCGGCGACCGGCAGCCGGCCGGGCCGATCATCGACATCTCGCGGCTTGACGAGCTCAAGGCGATCAGCGTCGGTCCCGAGGCCGTGCGCATCGGCGCCCGCGCCACCTGGAGCGCCGTGGCGGCGGCGCCCTTGCCGCGCGCCTTCGACGCGCTGAAGGTGGCGGCGCGCGAGGTGGGCTCGCTGCAGATCCAGAACGCCGGCACGGTTGCCGGCAACCTGTGCAACGCCTCCCCCGCCGCCGACGGCGTGCCGCCGCTGCTCGCCCTCGACGCGGAGGTGGAGCTGAGCGCGCGCGGCGGCACGCGCCGCCTGCCGCTCGCCGCCTTCATCACCGGCTACCGGCAGACCGCCATCCGCCCCGACGAGATCGTCACCGCCGTCGTCGTGCCGCGCACGATCGAGGGCGCTTCCGCCTTCCTCAAGCTCGGCGCGCGGCGCTACCTCGTCATCTCCATCGCCATGGCGGCGGCGGTCGTCGAGGCGGACGCGGCGGGCCGCGTCGCCGAGGCGCGTGTCGCCGTCGGCGCCTGCTCGGCGGTGGCGCAGCGGCTCGCCGCGCTCGAGGCCGCGCTCGTCGGCGCGCCGGCCCGCCCGGGCCTCGGAGACCGCGTGACGACGGACCATCTCGCGGCGCTTTCCCCCATCGACGACCTGCGTGCCACCGCCGCCTACCGGCGCGACGCCGCCCTCACCCTCATCCGGCGGGCCCTCGAGGCCTGCGTTGCGGAGAACTGACGATGCTCGATCGCGTGCGGACGGTGGACGCGGGCCCGGAGATCGCCTTCACGCTCAACGGCCGCGACGTCGCCGTCGTCAGCTCGCCCGCCGCCCGGCTCACCACGGTGCTGCGCGAGGATCTCGGCCACACGGGCACGAAGGTGGGCTGCGACGCCGGCGACTGCGGCGCCTGCACCGTGCTCCTCGACGACGAGCCTGTCTGCGCCTGTCTCGTCGCCGCCGGTCAGGCGGAAGGGCGCTCGGTCGTCACCGTCGAGGGGCTCGCCACCCATTCTCCCAACGCCGAGCGGCTCAAGGCCGCCTTCCTCAGCCACGGCGCGGCGCAGTGCGGCATCTGCACGCCCGGCATGCTGGTGGCGGCGACCGCGCTCCTCGACCGCAACCCGACGCCGACCGAATCCGAGGTGATGGACGCCATCGGCGGCGTGCTCTGCCGCTGCACCGGCTACCGCAAGATCGTCAAGGCGGTGCTCGATGCGCGCGCCACACCGGCACAGGCCGATCCTCCCGCGGCCGGCAAGGCGGTCGGCGCGCGCATCGCCCGCCTCGACGGGGAGCGCAAGGTTTCCGGCACGGAGATCTTCGGCGCCGACGCGTGGCCGGCGGACTGCCTCGTGGTGCGCGCCGTGCGCTCGCCCCACCATCGCGCGGGCTTCACCTTCGGCGATATCGACGCCTTCGTGGCAGCGAACCCGGGCGTGGTGCGCGTGTTCACCGCGCGTGACGTGCCGGGCGAGAACCGCTACGGCGTCATCCCGCCCTTCGCCGACCAGCCGGTCTTCGCCGAGCGCGCCGCCCGTTTCCGTGGCGAGGCGGTGGCGGCGGTCGTCGGCGAACCCGCCGCCATGGCGGCGCTCGACCTCAACCGCTTCCCCGTGACCTGGCAGGAGTTGCCGGCCAACACCACGATCGAGGCGGCGCTCGCCGAGGGCGCTCCCCTCTTGCACGAGGACCGCGCCGGCAACGTGCTGGTGCGCGGGCGCGTGGTGCGCGGCGATGTGGAGGCGGCGCTCGCAGCCGCCGACGTCATCGCCGAGGGCGAGTTCGAGACGGGTTTCGTCGAACACGCCTATATCGAGCCGGAGGCGGGCTTTGCCCGGCGCGTCGGCGACCGCATCGAGATTCAGGCCTGCACCCAGGCCCCCTACATGGACCGCGACGACGTCGCCAGGATCCTGGGGCTCGCGCCCGAGGCCGTGCGCATCATCCCGACGGCGGTCGGCGGCGGCTTCGGCTCCAAGCTCGACCTGTCGGTCCAGCCCTTCGTGGCGTTGGCCGCCTGGCACCTGAACCGCCCCGTGCGCATGGTCTACACGCGCCCGGAATCGATCATGACGACGACGAAGCGCCACCCCGCGCGCATCCGCGCCCGGGCCGGGGCGACGCGCGAGGGCCGCCTCGTCGGTCTCGACTTCTTCGGTGATTTCAACACTGGCGCCTATTCCTCCTGGGGGCCGACGGTGGCGAACCGCGTGCCCGTGCACGCCTCCGGCCCCTATCACGTGCCGCACTACCGGGCGCTGACGCGCGCCGTGCACACCCATCTCGTGCCCGCCGGGGCCTTCCGCGGCTTCGGCGTGCCGCAGGCGGCCATCGCCCAGGAGCAGCTCTACGACGAGCTCGCCGACAGGCTCGGCATGGACCGGCTGGAGTTCCGCATCCTCAACGCGCTCGCGCCCGATCAGCCGACGGTCACGGGCCAGGTGCTCGGCGAAGGCGTGGGCATCCGCGCCTGTCTCGAAGCGCTCCGGCCGCACTGGCGCCGGGCGCGGGAGGAGGCCGCGGCTTTCAACGCCGCCGCCGACGGGCACCTGCGCCGCGGCGTCGGCGTGGCCGGCATGTGGTACGGCTGCGGCAACACGTCCCTGCCCAACCCCTCCACCATCCGCGTCGGCCTGAAGCGCGACGGGCGGCTTTCCCTGCACCAGGGGGCGGTCGACATCGGCCAGGGCTCGAACACGGTCATCACCCAGATCTGCGCCGATGCGCTCGGCGCGCCGGTGGCGCGCTTCGACCTCCTGTCCGGCGACACGGACGTGACGCCGGACTGCGGCAAGACCTCGGCCTCGCGCCAGACCTTCGTCACCGGCAAGGCGGCCGAGCTCGCCGGGCGCGGGCTGCGGCGCGCCATCCTGCGCCTCGCCAATGCAGGCGAGGCGGCGGAGGTTGTCTTCGAGGACGGCGCGGTGACCGTGCGCGCGGGCGACCACGCCCGCCGCATCGCGCTTGCCGACCTGCCGCTCGACGCGCACGGCTACGTGCTGACGGGGGAAGCGACCTTCGACCCGCCGACAAGCCCGCTCGATGCCGACGGCCAGGGCATTCCCTACGCCGTCTACGGCTTCGGCGTGCACATGGTCGAGGTCGAGGTGGACGTGGAGCTCGGCACCGTCAAGGCGCTGAAGATCACGGCGGCGCACGACGTCGGCCGCGCCATCAACCCGACGCTGGTCGAGGGCCAGATCGAGGGCGGGGCGGCACAGGGGCTCGGCCTCGCGCTGATGGAGGAATTCCATCCCGGGCGCGGCGAGAACCTGCATGACTATCTTATCCCCTCCGCCGGCGACATGCCGCCGGTGCAATCGATCCTCGTCGAGGACGCCTCCCCCGTCGGCCCCTTCGGCGCCAAGGGCGTCGGCGAGCAGGCGCTGATCCCGACCGCCCCGGCCATCCTCAACGCCATCCACGACGCCACCGGCGCACGCATCCGCCGCGTGCCGGCGACTCCGGACCGCGTGCGCGCCGCCATTCTCGCCGCCAAGAGCGCACGAGGCTGACATGTCGAACGAGCAAGCTGCCGTGCAGAGCCCGGCCAAGGACGACAAGATCCGCTGCGATGCCTGCCCGGTGATGTGCTACATCAAGCAGGGCATGACGGGCGCGTGCGACCGCTATGCCAACCACGAAGGGGAGCTTGTCCGGGTCGATCCGCACGTCGTCCTCGACCGCACGCTCGCCCAGGGCGGCACGGTCGTGCCCTTCCACCGCACGGGCGACTGGGACGGCAAGATCCTGCAGGGGCCGGAGACCTTCGTCACCGCCATCGGCGCCGGCACCACCTACCCGGACTACAAGCCCGCGCCCTTCATCGTCGCCTCGGAGGTCGACGGCGTCGACATGGTGACGGTCGTCACCGAGGGCATCTTCAGCTACTGCGGCGTGAAGGTGAAGATCGACACCGACCGCCACCTCGGCCCGGAGCGCGCGCTGGTGCGCGCCCAGGGCGAGCCGGTCGGCCACGTCACCACCGGCGAGTACGGCTCGCAGATGCTCTCCCTCGGCGGCGTGCATCACCTCACCGGCGGCTCGAAGAAGGAGGGCCGCATCACCTGCGATACCCTGCTCGATCTGTGCAACGGCAAGGCCGTGGAACTGGCGATCGACGAAGGCGCGAGCGTCGTCGTGCAGGCGGGCCGGGCGCCGATCGTCAACGGCGTGCCGGAAGAGCGCATGCGCGTCGGCTGCGGCTCGGCCACCATCGGCATGTTCGCCAAGCAGTGGCACGGCAAGGTGGACGAGGTGGTGGTGGTTGACGACCACATCACCGGCGTCCTCTCCGAGCACCAGGCCGGCAAGCTCCTCGGCGTGCCCGACACGGGCATCAAGATGAAGGGCCGGCGCTCGACGCCCGGCCGCTACTTCCAGGTGGCGGAGCCCGGCACGGGCTGGGGCGGCACCAACATCTGCGCCCCCCTCTCCATCCTCGGTGCCTTCGACCCGAAGGAGGCCTGGCCGGGCCTGCGCCTGCTGATGGTGAGCACGACGGGCGAGCACTTCGCCTATTACGAGCTCGACGAGCGCCTCGTGCCCATGGAGCGGGAGCTGCCGGCGGAGCTGAAGGAATCGGTCGAGCGCATCAAGGAGAACTGCGAGCCGGCACTCTCCACCGTGCTCTTCATGGGCGGGGCCGGCGGCTCGCTGCGCGCCGGTGTGACCGAGAACCCGGTGCGCCTCACCCGCTCCGTGAAGGACGCGCTCACCTATGTCACCTGCGGTGGAGCGCCGGTCTATGTCTGGCCGGGCGGCGGCATCACCTTCATGGTGGACGTGACGCGCGTGCCCGAGAACGCCTTCGGTTACGTGCCGACGCCCGCCCTCGTCGCCCCCATCGAATTCACCCTGCGGCTTGCCGACTACGCGGCGCTCGGCGGCCACATGGACCATGTGCGGCCGCTTTCCTCGCTCCACGGCGGCGAGGCGCGCCGGCAGGTGCCGCACCGCTGGGACAACCCCTGGCCCTTCGCCCCCCAGACCGCCCGGAGGTCGCACGGATGACCCGCGGCGCCGCGAGGTTCGGACGCGTTGCCCCGGCCGGTGCCTCCGCGAGGCGTCGGCCATGAAGCGCGCGCCGCAAGCCGCCCTCCTGCCCGACGGGCGCCGCCTGCATCTGCAGGACGGGCCGATCGACCTCGTCATCGAGGCCTTCGGCGCGGGCGAGGCCGTCAAGGCGGCCTATGCGGCGGCGGCGCGGCGCTTCACGGGCATGCTTGACGAACTGTGCGGCGAGCTCGCCCTCCTGCGCGCTCCGGCGCGGCCCGGCCCCTCACCCCTCGCGGGGCCGGTGGCCCGGCGCATGCACGCGGCGGTCGCCCCCTTCGCCGCGGAGACCTTCATCACGCCGATGGCGGCGGTGGCGGGCGCGGTGGCCGAGGAGATCCTCGCCGCCATGACAGCCGCGGCGCCCCTGGCCAAGGCCTATGTCAACAACGGCGGCGACATCGCGCTTCATCTCGCGGCGGGCGAGGGCTTCACGGTGGGCCTCGTCGACCGGCCGGACCGGCCAAGCCTCTTCGGTCGCACGCGGATCGCCGCGGCGGACGGCATCCGTGGCATCGCCACGAGCGGCCGGCACGGGCGCTCCTTCTCCCTCGGCATCGCCGACGCCGTCACGGTGCTCGCCCGCACGGCGGCCGAGGCGGACGCGGCGGCGACCGTGATCGCCAATGCCGTCGACCTGCCCGGCCACCCGGCGGTGACGCGCCTGCCGGCGCGCGACCTGCAGCCCGACAGCGACCTCGGCGACCGGCCGGTGACGCGCGCCGTCGCGGCGCTCACGCCGGCGGAGATCGAGAAGGCGCTCGCGCGCGGCCTCGCCGCCGCCGAACGGCTCGTCGGCACCGGCCTCGTCGCCGCGGCGGCGCTGCACCTCTCGGGCGAGACGTGGGTGACGGGATGCGAGGCAGGCCGTGTCATCCCGTTCCCGAGCACAGCGAGGAGCCCCGGCGCCGGAAACGATGCGCGTCAACCGGACAGCGCGACGTGCGTCGAGCCCGGTCGTCGGCCGGAACCGGTTCTGACTCCCGGACAGCGACTTCGCCGCCTGCGGGATGACGGGGGCCGGCGGTCGCGTCTGGCCCATCATGAGGAACAACAAGGGTCCGTCCATGCCTGACGTCGAAGTCCGCAAGCGCCTCGTCACCGTCGAGGAGATCTTTCACGAGGGCGGGCCGGCCGCCGCCGCGCCGCTGAAGCGCGGGGCGGTGCTCGCCGTCGTGCACAACCCCTTCGCCGGGCGCTATGTCGAGGACATCGCGGGCTTCATGGAAGATTTGAAGCCGCTCGGCCTCGCCATGGCGACCGACCTCGTCGCCGCCCTCGGCGGGCGCGCCGGGGCGATCGAGGGCTACGGCAAGGGCGCCATCGTGGGCGCCGCCGGGGAACTGGAGCACGGCGCGCTCTGGCACGTGCCGGGCGGCTACGCCATGCGCGAGGTGCTGGGCGGCGCCAAGGCCATCGTGCCCTCGACGAAGAAGGTGGGCGGCCCGGGCACGCGCCTCGACGTGCCGGTGACGCACGTCAACGCCTCCTACGTGCGCAGCCATTTCGACGCCATGGAGGTGGGCGTGCCCGACGGGCCGAAAGCCGACGAGCTCGTGCTCGTGCTCGTCATGACCACGGGCGCGCGCGTCCACGCCCGCGTCGGCGGGCTGAAGGCGAGCGAGATCAAGGGAGAGGACGGGCTCAGATGAAGGCGAGGATCCGCAAGATCGTGACGGTGGTCGACGAGACGCTGAGCGAGATGGGTCGCCCCGTCGATCCGCCGACGCGCCGCGCCGCGGCGCTTGCGGTGATCGAGAACCCCTTCGCCGGGTGCTACGTGGAGGATCTGTCGGAGCTGATCGACGCCGGCGAGGAACTGGGCGGCCTGCTGGCGGCGAAGGCCGTCGCCGCGCTCGGCATCGAGGGTCCGGCGGCCGAGAGCTACGGCAAGGCCGCGGCAGTCGGCGAGAACGGCGAGCTCGAACATGCGGCCGCCCTCCTCCACCCCAAGATGGGCGCACCGGTGCGCAAGGTGCTCGGCAAGGGGGCGGCGCTCATACCCTCCTCCAAGAAACGCGGGGGTCCGGGCGTGGTGCTCGACATCCCGCTCGGCCATAAAGATGCGGCCTTCGTGCGCAGCCATTTCGACGGCATGGAGGTGCGGATCTGTGATGCGCCACGCGCAAACGAGATCGTCGTCGCCGTGGCGGTGACCGACAGTGGCCGGCCGCTGCCGCGTGTCGGCGGGCTCACGAAGGGCGAGATCAAGGGCGAGGATGGATTGCGCTGAAGCCGAGACCAGAGGGCGGCCGGCGCGATCGCGATGAAAGGGAGAGTGTCATGAAGGCAGGTTTGCGGGTGTCGGCGGCGCTCGCCGCCTTCGTCGCCGTGGGCGCGGCGACGGCGGCGCGGGCGCAGCAGGGCGAGATCAAGATCGGCGAGATCAACAGCTATTCCGGCCTGCCGGCCTTCACCGAGCCCTATCGCAAGGGCTGGCAGCTCGCGGTCGACGAGATCAACGCCGCCGGCGGCGTCAACGGCAAGAAGCTCGTCGTCGTGTCGAAGGACGACGGCGGCAAGCCGGCCGACGCCGTCACCGCGGCGAACGAGCTCGTCTCGCGCGAGGGCGTGGTGCTGATCGCCGGCACCTTCTTCTCCAACATCGGACTTGCGGTCGCCGACTTCGCCAAGCAGAAGAAGGTGTTCTTCATGGCGGCCGAGCCGCTCACCGACGCCATGACCTGGTCGCAGGGCAACCGCTACACCTTCCGCCTCCGGCCGTCGAACTACATGCAGGCGGCGATGCTCGCCGAGGAGGCGGCGAAGCTGCCGGCGAAGAAATGGGCCACGATCGCGCCCAACTACGAATACGGCCAGTCGGCGGTCGCCATCTTCAAGCAGCTCCTCTCCGCCAAGCGCCCCGACATCGAGTGGGTGAGCGAGCAGTGGCCGCCGCAAGGCAAGATCGATGCCGGCGCCGTGGCGCAGGCGATCGCCGCGGCCAAGCCCGAGGCGATCCTCAACGTCACCTTCGGCCCCGACCTCGTGAAGCTCGTGCGCGAGGGCAACACGCGCGGCCTCTTCAAGGACCGCGCCGTGGTGAGCTTCCTCACCGGCGAGCCTGAATATCTCGATCCCCTGAAGGACGAGACGCCGGAGGGCTGGATCGTCACCGGCTACCCGTGGGAGGCGATCAAGACGCCGGAGCACGACGCCTTCTTCAAGGCCTACCGCGCCAAGTACTCCGACTATCCGCGCCTCGGCTCGGTCGTCGGCTACGCCACCATGAAGGCGGTCGCCGCCATTCTCGCCAAGGCCGGCTCCACCGACACGGAAAAGCTCGTGGAGGCGGGCGAGGGCATCGAACTCTCCTCGCCCTTCGGCCCCATGTCCTTCCGCAAGATCGATCACCAGTCGACGCTCGGTGCCTATGTCGGCAGGACGGCGGTCAGGGGCGGGCGCGGCGTCATGGTGGACTTCGAGTATCGCGACGGCGCCAAGTACCTGCCGAGCGACGACGAGGTGCGGAAGATGCGTCCGCAGAGCTGAGACGAGGCGCGTCCGGCAAGCACCGACCGTCATCCCGGGGCACGCCGCAGGCGTGAGCCCCGGGATCCAGAAGCGAGGCGGGCAGTCCGGAAGGCGCGGCATGCGTCGGGCCTCATCCCCGACCGGAATCGGTTCCGGCTCCCGGACAGCGGCATCGCCGCTTCCGGGATGACAGGGAGCGGACCGGGTGAGGGACAGTGACCTCTCCCGTTCCTCATGCCCCCGCCCTGCGGGGGTGACACGGGGGTGAAGTTCGAGTGTCATTCCGGGGCGGTGTGCCGTCCCGGGAGCCGGAGCCGATGCGAGCGGCCGCCCGAGGCGCGGGGCGGCCCCGCCCCCCGCGGGCATCGGGGCCGGCACGGCAGAGCGGCGATCGGCGTCGAAACGCAGGAAGGCTAGAGTCCGTGGAATTCCTCGTCGTCCAGTTCCTCACCGGGCTTGCGAGCGCAGCGTCGCTGTTCCTCGTCGCCTCCGGCCTGTCGATCATCTTCGGCGTGACGCGGATCGTGAACTTCGCGCACGGCGCCTTCTACATGCTCGGCGCCTATCTCGCCTACACGCTCACCGAGCGGCTCGAGGGGGCCTTCGGCTTCTGGGGCGGGCTCGTCCTCGCCGGGCTCGCGGTGGCGGCGCTCGGCGCCCTGCTCGAAATCGTGCTCCTGCGCCGCATCTACCGCGCGCCGGAGCTCTTCCAGCTCCTCGCCACCTTCGGCGTGACGCTGATGGTGCAGGACCTCGTGGTCGTCATCTGGGGGCCGGAGGATCTCGTCGGCCGCCGGGCGCCGGGCCTGCGCGGGGCGGTGGAGGTCTTCGGCCAGATGGTGCCGAGCTACGACCTCTTCCTCATCGCCCTCGGCCCGGTCGTGCTCGGCCTGCTCTGGCTCGTCTTCAAGCGCACGCGCTGGGGCGTCCTGGTACGCGCAGCAACCCAGGACCGCGACATGGTGGCGGCGCTCGGCGTCAACCAGAAATGGCTGTTCACCAGCGTCTTCGCGCTCGGCGTCTTCCTCGCCGGGCTCGGTGGGGCGCTGCAGATCCCGCGCGACGCGGTGAGCCACGCCATGGACCTGCGCGTCATCGTCGAGGTCTTCGTCGTCGTCGTCATCGGCGGGCTCGGCAGCGTCTTCGGCGCCTTCGTCGCCGCCATCGTCGTGTCCGAACTCAACGCCTTCGGCATCCTCGTCATGCCGAAGATTTCGCTCGTCCTCGTCTTCCTCGTCATGGCGGCCGTGCTCGTGGTGCGGCCGTGGGGCCTCTTCGGCAAGCCCGAGGGCCCGGCGCGCCAAGCGCCGGGGGTGAGCATCCGCCCGTGGCGACCGTTCTCGCCGGGCGAGCGGATCGCGGTTGCGGCGGGCGTCGCGCTCGCCGCCCTCCTGCCGCTCGTCGCGGGTGACTATGCCCTCACGGTGGGGTCGGAGATCATCATCTTCGCGCTCTTTGCCGCGAGCCTGCATTTCCTCATGACGGTGGGTGGCCTTGCCTCCTTCGGCCATGCCGCCTATTTCGGCCTCGGCGCCTATGGCGCGGCCTTCGCCGCCAAGGCGGCGGGCCTGCCGATGGAGGCGGCGCTCCTCGCCGGGCCGCTCCTCGGCCTCGCCGGGGCGGCGCTCTTCGGCTGGTTCTGCGTGCGGCTGTCGGGCGTCTATTTCGCCATGCTCACCCTCGCCTTCGCGCAGATCACCTGGTCGGTCGCCTTCCAGTGGGTGGAGGTGACGGGGGGCGACAACGGCATCCTCGGCGTCTGGCCCTCGCCCTGGGCGGCGGGCCCGCGCGGCTTCTACTGGCTGGCGCTCGCCGTCTCGGCGGCCGGCATCGCGGCGCTCAGGGTGCTCGTCTTCTCGCCCTTCGGCTACGGCCTGCGCGCCACGCGCGATTCCGTCCTGCGTGCGGAGGCGATCGGCATCGACCGCGGGCGCGTGCAATGGACGGCCTTCGTGATCGCCGGCACCTTCGCGGGCGTCGCAGGGGCGCTCTTCGCCTTCCTCAAGGGCAGCGTCTTCCCCGAGAACCTCGCCATCCCGACCTCGGTCGACGGCCTCGTCATGGTGCTCCTCGGCGGCATCGAGACGGTGTCGGGCGCGGTCGTCGGCGCCCTCGTCTACAAGGCGCTCGCCATCTGGCTCATGAGCCAGACCGAACTGTCGAAGCTCGTGCTCGGCGCCGTCATCGTGGTGCTCGTCGTCGCCTTCCCCAAGGGCATCGTCGGCTCCGTCGAGGAGCTGCGCGCCCGGCGCAACCGCTCCGAGCCGAACGGCGCCGCCTTCGGCGCCGCCAAGATGGAGGCCGCGGAATGACCAGGCTCCTCGAGGTCCAGGGCCTCGCCAAGTCCTACGGCGGCGTGCACGCGGTGCGCGGCGTCTCCTTCGGCCTCGCGGCGGGCGAGATCCTCGCCCTCATCGGCCCGAACGGCGCCGGCAAGAGCACGTGCTTCAACATGCTCAACGGCCAGATCAGGCCGGACACGGGCACGATCCGCCTCGAGGGGCGCGATACGACGGGGATGCGCCCGCGCGCCGTCTGGCGGCTCGGGGTCGGCCGCACCTTCCAGATCACGGCGACCTTCGCCTCCATGACGGTGCGCGAGAACGTGCAGGTGGCCCTCCTCTCGCACGCGCACCAGCTCTCCGTCTTCCACCGCTTCGCCGGCCGCTCCCATGCAGGGGAGGCCGAGGCGCTGCTCGATCTCGTGGGCATGCGCGCCGACGCCGAGCGGCCCTGCGGCGAGCTCGCCTACGGCGACCTGAAGCGCCTCGAACTCGCCATCGCCCTCGCCAACCGGCCGAAGCTCCTCCTCATGGACGAGCCGACGGCCGGCATGGCCCCGAAGGAGCGCGTGGAGCTGATGCGCCTCACCGCCGCGATCGCGCGCGAGCAGAGGATCGGCGTGCTCTTCACCGAGCACGACATGGACGTGGTGTTCGAGCACGCCGACCGCGTCATGGTGCTCAACCGCGGCCAGCTCATCGCCGAGGGCTCGCCCGAGGCAGTGCGCCGCGACGCGCAGGTGCGCGCCATCTACCTCGGCGAGGGCCTCGTCTACGACGCCCGCCATCGCGAAGGGAGAGCCGCATGACGACCGGCGCGACGACGACAACCGGCATGAAGCTCTCCGTCTCCGGCCTCAACAGCTATTACGGCCCGGCCCACATCCTCTTCGACGTCGGCCTCGAGGTCGGCGCGGGCGAGGTCGTTGCCCTCCTCGGCCGCAACGGCGCCGGCAAGTCTACCACCTTCCGCTCGATCGTCGGGCTGGTGGCGGAGCGGCGCGGGCGCATCCTCTTCGAGGGGGAGGACGTCTCGGCCCTCCCGACGCACGAGATCGTGCGCCGGGGCCTGGGCTACGTGCCGGAAGACCGGCGCATCTTCACCGAGCTCACGGTGGAGGAGAACTTCCTCGTCGGCCGCCAGCCGCCGCGCGCCGGCGCCCCGACCTGGACGCCGGAGAAGCTCTACGCCCTCTTCCCCAATCTCGGCGAGATGCGCTCCCGCCTCGGCGGGCGCATGAGCGGCGGCGAGCAGCAGATGCTCACCATCGGCCGCACGCTCATGGGCAATCCCTCCCTCGTGCTCCTCGACGAGCCGTCGGAGGGGCTGGCGCCCAAGATCGTCGAGCAGATGGCCGACGCCATCCTCGCCATGAAGCGCGAGGGGCTCAGCATCGTGCTCTCCGAGCAGAACCTGCATTTCGCCAGACTCATCTCGGACCGCGCCTATATCATCGAGAAGGGCCGCATCCGCTTTTCCGGCAGCATGGCCGAGCTCGAGGCGAATCCGGAGGTGCGCGACGCCTATCTCGCCGTGTGAGCGGTATGATAAGGGGGTACGGGGTACGGGGGAGCGAGGAACTCCCCTTGCCCTTTCCCGGGTGACGTGGAGAGGTTCGCGCGGGAGCCGTCCACGGTCATCCCGGGGCACGCCGCAGGCGTGAGCCCGGGAACCAGAACCGATGCGGGTGATCCAGGCAGCGCGACGCCCGCCGCGCTCTTGTCTGGACCAATGTCGTTTCTGGAACTGCCGCGAAGGCGGCCCCTTCGGGTCGGACAGCCGCGTCGCGGCTTCCGGGATGGCAGGGGGGAGGCCGGATGGCCTTGCTCGCCGCCACGATCGCTCGATAGGGCCTGACGACAGTGGCGGCCGCGCCGCAGGCCGCATGGAAGAGACGACCAGGAAGACCGCATGACCGCAGCCAGGACCGCCCGCCGCCACCGCACCGCCGAGGGCGCTTACGTCCTCGACGAGCAGGTGGGCTTCATCCTGCGCCAGGTCAGCCAGCGGCACGCCACCATCTTCGCCGCCATGATCGGCGACGAGCTGACGCCGACGCAATGGGCGGCGCTCGCCAAGCTCCTCGAAAAGGGGCCGACCTCGCAGAACCTCCTCGGCCGCCAGACGGCCATGGACGCCGCCACCATCAAGGGCGTGGTGGACCGGCTGACGAAGCGCGGCCTCACCGAGACGCGGCCCGACCCGCGCGACGCCCGCCGCCTCGTCGTCGCCCTCACCGAGGCCGGCCGGACGGTCGCCGAGCGCGCCCGCATCCAGGCCGAGGCCATCACCGAGGAAACGCTCGCTCCCCTCACGGCGGAGGAACGCGCGACCCTCGTGGAGCTCCTGAAGAAGCTCAGGTGACGGGGCGCGGCTCACGCCGCCCGGCGGCTCTCCTCCTCGCGCAGCAGCCGGTCGACCAGGGCGTCGACCGCGGCTTCCGCCGCCGCGAGCGAGGCAGCGAGGCGCTCGTCGTGCCCTTCGGCCCGCAACTCCCGGGCCTCACCTACCACCTCGTGCAGGGCGCCCCCGCCCCACGCCTCAGCGCGTCGGCACCACCTCGGCCACGCGCGTCGCCGGGGGAGTGTTGCGGCTGCGGCCGGTGCGCACGATGCCGTCGATGACGGTCATGCCGATGCCCGGCAGGTCGCCGAGCCGGACGCTGTCCAGGAGGTCCCTGCCGGCCGAGTGCTGCGCCTTGTCCATCAGCACGAAATCGGCGGCGCGACCGACCTCGATGAGGCCGCAGTCGAGCTGGCGCATGCGCGCCGTGTTGCCGGTGGCGAAGCAGAAGGCGACCTCCGCCGGCACGTCGCCCAGCGAGGAGAGGAGCGAGATCATGCGCAGGATGCCGAGCGGCTGCACGCCCGAGCCCGCCGGCGCGTCCGTGCCGAGGATGACGCGGTTGAGGTCTCCCATCTCGCGAGCGATGCGCAGGGTGTAGAGGGCGGCACGCTCGTTGCCGTTGTGCACGAGTTCGAGCCCGCGCTTGCAGCCCTCGCAGATGCAGCGGATCTGGTCGTCGGGGAGGGCCGTGTGGCCGCCGTTGATGTGGCCGACGACGTCGGTGTCGGCCTCCAGTACCACGTCCTTGTCGATGAGGCCGGAGCCGGGGATAGAGGGGCCGCCGGTGTGGATCGTCGACTGGATGCCGTATTTGCGCGCCCAGGCCACCATCCTGCGCGCCGTCGGCCCGTCCTTGACGCCGCCGAGCCCCACCTCGCCGAGAAGCTTCACGCCCGCGTCGGCCAGGTCCTTGAAGTCCTCTTCGGTCATGTCCGGCTCGATGCAGGGGGCACCGGCGTGGATCTTCACCCCACCGGGGCGGAAGGCGGAGAAGGTGCGCTGCGCCGTGATCGCCATGGCCTTGAGGCCGACGACGTCGCGCGGGCGGCCGGGCGTGTGCACCTCGCCGGCGGAGATCATGGTGGTGACGCCGCCGTGCAGGAAGCTGTCGATCCAGTTCAGCTGCTGCTGGCGCGGCGTCCAGTCGCCGGCGACGGGATGCACGTGGCTGTCGATGAGGCCGGGCGCCACCGTGGTGCCGTGGGCGTCGACGAGCGTCGTCGCCCCTTCCGTGTCGACGTCCTTCTCGCGGCCCACGGCGGTGATCCTGCCGTCGACGGCCACGATGGTGTCGGCGTCGAGGATGGGCTGCCCGAGATCCCCGCTGAGCATCAGGCCGATGTTGCGGATGACGAGCTTCGTCGGACCGGCGGACTTCTGCGGCTCTTCATGCGCCATGTGACATTCCCCTCTCGACACGACTCTCGCGTCGACGCAGCCCGCGGCAAAAGCGAGGCGGCGCCTTGGTTTCAGCCCTTCGAGGGCGGTTGACAAAGTCTCCGCACCGCCCTTATTTTTGTTAGTATACAAACAAACAAGCGGCCGGCAAGGCTGCTGAGATGCAAGGAGGCGGCCGGCAAGGCCGCTCTGATCAAAGGAAAGGCGGCCGCCAAGGCCGCGAGACTGGCCAAGGCCGCGAGACTGAAAGAGGCCGCCGGATGCCGCGGGGCGGAAGGGCCGCCCGCCGGGCCGGAGCGAGAGAGACGAGCCAATGCCTTACGCCGTCACCGACGGGTGCATCCGCTGCAAGTACATGGACTGCGTCGAGGTCTGCCCGGTCGACTGCTTCTACGAGGGGGAGGTGATGCTCGTCATCCACCCCGACGAATGCATCGACTGCGGGGTCTGCGAACCGGAATGCCCGGCCGAGGCCATCGTGCCGGATACCGACCCGCGGGCGGAGAAGTGGATCCAGATCAATGCCCGCTACGCCGCAATCTGGCCCAACATCACGGAGAAAGGAGCCGTGCCGGCGGACGCGGACGATTGGAAACACATTCCAGACAAGGAGAATTATCTCCTTACAACGAATAAAATGTAAAATTGCTTGCCAAACAGTGCGACTTCGGGCAAAGGAAGGCCGGATAGCCCCTCGCACCAAGGTTGCCTGTCGAGCGGCGCCGCTGTCGCAGTGACGCCGGACCTGTGAACTGCGTCCCAACGAGACGGAACGAACCTCACGGATCGAAAGCCAGGATCGAACACCATGAGCAACTTCAACGAGGAACGCGTCCTGAGCGTGCACCACTGGACCGACACGCTCTTCAGCTTCACGACGACCCGCGACCCCGGCTTCCGCTTCAAGAACGGCCAGTTCACCATGATCGGCATTCCCGTGAACGGGAAGCCGCTCCTGCGCGCCTACAGCGTGGTGAGCCCCAACTATGACGACAAGCTCGAGTTCTTCTCCATCAAGGTGCCGGACGGGCCGCTGACCTCGCGCCTGCAGCACCTGAAGGAGGGCGACCCGATCATCGTGTCGCGCAAGGCCACCGGCACGCTCGTGCTCGACAATCTCATGCCCGGCAAGCGCCTCTATCTGCTTGGCACGGGCACGGGGCTTGCTCCCTTCCTGTCGATCATCCGCGATCCGGAGACTTACGAACGCTTCGAGAAGGTCGTGCTGCTGCACGGCTGCCGCCAGATCGCCGAGCTCGCCTACGGCGAGATGATCACGCGCGACCTGCCGCAGGACGAGTTCCTCGGCGAGGAGATCCGCAACAAGCTCATCTACTACCCGACCGTGACGCGCGAGCCCTTCCGCAACCGCGGCCGCGTGACCGACCTCATCACGTCGAACAAGCTTTTCGACGACATCGGCCTGCCGCCCCTCGACCCGGAGGCGGACCGCGTCATGCTCTGCGGCAGCCCGCAGATGCTGCAGGACCTGCGCGTCATCCTCGACGAGCGTGGCTTCGTGGAAGGCAACCACGGCGAGCCGGGCCACTATGTCATCGAGAAGGCCTTCGCCGAGCGCTGACACCCTCTCCCTCCTGCTCCTCTCCTCGTGCCGGCCGGTCCCCACCCGGCCGGCTTCTTTTTGGGTGCCTCATGCCGCGCGCCTCCCGGCGACCGGGACGGCGCGGGCGAGAGGCCCGCGCGGGGAAACGCCCTCCGCCATCCACGGGCTTGATCTTGTTCTTGTTTTGTTCTTATCATGGTTCCCTCAACGGGTGCCGTGATGGACAGCGTCGTCGTTTCAACCACCTTGCGGGGCCGGGCCACGTCGCGGGGGCGCGAGCGGGATGCCGCGGTGGCGCACCTGCGCCGACTCCTGCCGCGGCTCGAGCACCTCGGCACGGCGGAACGGCCGGCCCTGCCCCTCGGCGTCGCCGCCGTCGACGCCTGCCTGCCGCGGGGAGGCCTCGCCGCCGATGCCCTGCACGAGATCGTGCCCGAGAGCTACGGCGACATGCCGGCAGCCTTCGGCTTCCTCGTCGCGCTCGCCGGCCGCCTGCTCGCGGCCCAGGCGCGGGCGGGGGATGAGGCGCAGGCGGCGCCGGAAGCGTGGGACGCCCCGCTCCTCCTCGTCGTTTCCGCCCGCGGCCTCGCCGACTGCGGCCGGCTCTACGGCCCCGGCCTGCAGACGCTCGGGCTCGATCCGGGGCGCCTCACGCTCGTCGAGGCGGGCGACGAGCGGGACGCCCTGTGGGCCCTGGAGGAGATCGCGACCGCCCGGGCCGCGCCCGTCGCGGCGGGTTGCCTCGGCGCCGATCTCGACCTCACGGCGAGCCGCCGCCTGCATCTGGCGGCGGGCACGGCCGGCCTGCCGCTCCTCCTCCTGCGCCCGCGCGGCGCCGAGCCGGCGAGCGCGGCGGCGACGCGCTGGCGCATCGCGGCCGCGGCCGCCGGGCGCGACCGCTTCGGCTCTCTCCGGCGGCCGCGCTGGCGGGCGGCGCTCGCACGCTGCCGCAACGGGCATCCCGGGGCATGGGTGTTGGAGTTCGATCATGCCGCGCATCGTTTCGGTCTGGTTTCCGCGCTGGCCGATCACGCGCTTCCTGCAGGCGCAGGCGCGCGTTCCGCCGCGGGACCGGCGTGACCCGGTCGACCCCGCCCTGCCCTTCATCCTCTCGGTCGAGGGCAGCGGCGGGCCGCGCATCGCCGCCGTCAATGCCGCCGGCGCGGCGCTGCGGCTCGCCGTCGGCGACACCCTCGCCGACGCGCGGGCGAAGGCCGGCGGGCTGCAGGTGCGCCCCGCCGACCCGGCTGCCGACGACGCGGCGCTCAACCGCCTCGCCCGCTGGGCGACGCGCTACACCCCCTCGGTCGCCCCCTGGAACGAGGAGAACGGCGCCGACGGCCTCTTCCTCGACGTCACCGGCGCCACGCATCTCCTCGGCGGCGAGGCGGGCCTGCTCGCCGACCTCGCCCGGCGCCTCGCCCGCTTCGGCCTGCCGGCCCGCCTCGCCCTCGCCGGCACGCCCGGCGCCGCCTGGGCCGTGGCGCATTACGGCGGCGGGGCCGAGGGGGCGGGCGCCGACGCCGCCTCGCCCGGCGTGATCGTGCCCAGCATGATCGTGCCTTCCGGCGCGGAGGCGCGCGCCCTCGCCCCCCTGCCCATCGCCGCCCTGCGCCTGCCGCCGGCGATGTGCACCACCCTGCGCCGTCTCGGCGTGAAGCGCGTCGCCGATCTCATGCGCAATCCGCGCGCCCCCTTCGCCACGCGCTTCGGCAAGGAGCTCCTCGCCCGCCTCGACCGGGCGCTGGGGTATCTGCCCGAGCCGATCTCCCCCCTCGGACCGGAGCCCGCCTACGGCGCCTGCCGCCAGCTCCTCGAGCCCATCGGCACGAAGGACGCCGTCGCCACGGTGGCAGAGGACCTGATGGGGGATCTCGCGCCGCAGCTCGCGCGCGACGGCGTCGGCGCCCGCATGCTCGCCCTCACCCTCTACCGCGTCGACGGGGGGACCTTCACGCTCGACATCGGACTTGCCGCCGCCACGCGCGACCCCCGCCATGTTGCGCGGCTCGCCGCCCTGCGGCTGGACGCCGCGGCGGAGACGGTCGACGCCGGCTTCGGCTTCGAGACCATCCGCCTCGATGCAACCGCCGTCGAACCCGTGCCGGAGCTCTCCCGGGCGCTCGTGGCGACGGGCGACCGCACGGCGATGCGGGAACGCCACACCCGCCTCGTCGACGCACTGCGCCAGCGCCTCGGCCCGGGCAGCGTGCGGCGGCTCTGGCCGGTCGAGAGCTTCGTGCCCGAGCGGGCCGTCCGCGCCCGCCCCGCCGGCGGCGAGGCCCCGGCGTGGCCGCGGCCGCGGACCGACCGGGCACGGCCGCTCCTCCTCCTGCCGCGGGCGGAGCCTGCGGAGGTCCTCGCCCTCGTGCCCGAGGGCCCGCCGCGGCGCTTCCGCTGGCGCGGCGTGTCGCACCGCGTCGCCGGAGTGCAGGGGCCGGAGCGCATCGCTGCCGAATGGTGGCACGCCCCCGGCGCGACGCGGGACTATTACGTCGTCGAGGACGAGGCGGGGCGGCGCTTCTGGCTCTATCGCGAGGGCCTCTACGGCCGCGAGACGGATGCGCCGCGCTGGTTCGTGCACGGCCTGTTCGGGTGAGGAGGAGGCCATGCACATCCCCGCCGCCCCGGCCTATGCCGAGCTCGCCGTGACGACGAACTTCTCCTTCCTGCGCGGCGCCTCGCACCCGCAGGAATACGTGCGTACGGCCCACGCGCTCGGCCTTTCCGCCATCGGCATTGCCGACCGCAACAGCCTCGCCGGCATCGTGCGCGCCCATGCCGAGGCCAAGCGCTGCGGCATCAGGCTCCTCGTCGGGGCGCGCCTCGTCACCACAGACGGCTTCGAGGCGATCGCCTATCCGATCGACCGCGCGGCCTACGGCCGCCTTTGCCGGCTCCTGAGCGCGGCCAACACGCGCGTCAGGGACGGGGAGAAGGGCGTGTGCCGCATCGCCTTCGCCGACATCCTCGAGGCGAGCGACGGCCAGGTGTTCATCGCCATGCCGCCGGAGGAGACGGGCGGCCCCTTCGTCGAGCGCCTCGCCGCGCTCGCCGCCGCCGCGCCGGGGCGCACCTATCTCGGCGGCGTGCACCGCCATCGCGGCGACGAGCCGCGCCGCCTCGGCCTCCTCGCCGAACTCGGCGTGCGGACGGGCGCTCCTCTCGTCGCCGTGGGCGACGTGCTCTACCACGATCCCGCCCGGCGGCCGCTGCAGGACGTGCTGACCTGCATCCGGGAGAAATGCACGATCCGCGAGGCGGGCTTCCGCCTCGAGGCCAATGCCGAGCGGCACCTGAAGCCGGCGGCGGAGATGGCGCGCCTCTTCGCCGGGCACCCGCAGGCGCTCGCGCGCACGGCCGAGATCGCGGCACTCTGCGACTTCTCGCTCGACGAGCTGAAATACGAATATCCGGACGAGCCCGTGCCGCCGGGCAAGACGCCGCGCGAGCACCTCTCCGACCTCGCCTGGGGGGGAGCGCGCTGGCGCTACGGCGCCCGGGTGCCGGACAAGGTCGCCCGTCTCCTCGACAGCGAGCTCGCCCTCATCGCCGAGCTCGGCTACGAGCGCTACTTCCTCACCATCTACGACGTCGTGCGCTACGCCGAGGCGCAGGGCATCCTGTGCCAGGGCCGCGGCTCGGCCGCCAACAGCGCCGTGTGCTACTGTCTCGGCATCACCGGCGTCGATCCGGACAAGAGCCAGCTCCTCTTCTCCCGCTTCCTGTCGCGCCAGCGCGGCGAGCCACCGGACATCGACGTCGACTTCGAGCACGAGCGGCGCGAGGAGGTGATACAGTATCTCTACCGGCGCTACGGGCGCCACCGCGCGGCGCTGTGTGCCACCGTCATCCACTACCGGCCGCGCAGCGCCGTGCGCGAGGTGGGCAAGGCGCTCGGCCTCACCCCGGACATCACGGCGGCGCTCGCCGACACGGTGTGGGGGAGCTGGGGCGAGGGCCTGTCGGACGCACAGATCCGCCAGGCCGGGCTCGACCCGGCCAATCCGGCCATCCGCCAGGCGGTCGATCTCGCGGGCGCGCTCGTCGGCTTCCCGCGACACCTGTCGCAGCACGTCGGCGGCTTCGTGCTGACGCGCCACCGCCTCGACGAGACGGTGCCCGTCTGCCACGCCGCCATGGCCGAGCGCACCGTCATCGAATGGGACAAGGACGACATCGACACCCTGGGCCTCATGAAGGTCGACGTGCTGGCGCTCGGCATGCTGAGCTGCATCCGCCGCGCCTTCGACCTGCTGCGGACGCACCACGGCCGCGACTTCCCCACCCTCGCCGACGTGCCGCGCGATGACGCGGCCGTCTACGAGATGCTGTCGCGGGCCGATTCCGTCGGCGTCTTCCAGGTCGAGAGCCGGGCGCAGATGTCCATGCTGCCGCGGCTCAGGCCGGCCAGGTTCTACGACCTCGTCATCGAGGTGGCGATCGTGCGCCCCGGCCCCATCCAGGGCGACATGGTGCATCCCTACCTGCGCCGGCGCGACCGCATCGAGCCCGTGCACTTTCCCTCGCCGCATCCCGACCACGGCCCGCCCGACGAACTGGAGCACGTCCTGAAGCGCACGCTCGGCGTGCCCCTGTTCCAGGAGCAGGCGATGCAGATCGCCATCACCGCCGCCGGCTTCACCGATGACGAGGCGGACGGCCTGAGACGCGCCATGGCCACCTTCCGCCACAACGGCACCGTGCATCTCTTCCGCGACAAGTTCATCGGCGGCATGGTCCGCCGTGGCTACGACCGGGCGTTCGCCGAGCGCTGCTTCGGCCAGATCGAGGGCTTCGGCGAGTACGGCTTTCCCGAGAGCCACGCGGCGAGCTTCGCGCTGCTCGTCTATGTCTCGGCCTGGATCAAGTGCCACTATCCGGAGGTCTTCTGCGCCGCCATCCTCAACAGCCAGCCCATGGGCTTCTACCAGCCGGCGCAGCTCGTGCGCGACGCGCGCGAGCATGGCGTCGTGGTGCTCGCGCCGGACGTCAACACGAGCGGCTGGGACTGCACGCTGGAGCCCGCCCCTCCCGGCGCCCGGCACGGCCTTGCCGTGCGGCTCGGCCTGCGCTTCGTCAAGGGGCTCAGCGGGGAGGAGATCGCCGAACGGCTCCTCGCCCGGCGCGGCAACGGCTTTGCGAGCATCGAGCGGCTCGCCGCCGCGACCGGCCTCTCCCGCCACGCACTGGAGCGGCTGGCGGAGGCGGACGCCTTCCGCTCGCTCGGGCTCGACCGGCGCGCGGCGCTGTGGGCCGTGCGTCGTCTCGACGAGGCGGGCTTCACGCGCGGCTTCACGCGCGGCGGTGCGGCGAAGGCGCCCGCCGCCCCCCTCCTCGACGCCTGTGCCATGGACGACCTTTTCCCGGAGGAGGCGGTCACCCTGCCCGACATGCCGCTCGGCGAGCACGTGGCGGAGGACTACCTCACCACGAGCCTCTCGCTGAAGGCGCATCCGTGCGTCTTCTTCCGCCCCATGCTCCGCCGCCTCGGTGCCGTGCGCAACGCCGAGCATCGCGACGCAGCGAACGTGCCGGACGGGGCGGAGGTGACGGTGGCGGGCCTCGTCCTCATGCGCCAGCGGCCGGGTACGGCGAAGGGCGTCGTCTTCATGACGCTCGAGGACGAGACGGGCATCGCCAACATCATCGTCTGGCGCAAGGCCTTCGACGCCAACCGGCGCATCGTCATGACCTCGCGCTTCCTCGCCGTGCGCGGCCGGCTGCAGCGCCAGGGCCTCGTGGTGCACGTGGTGGCGGAGCGCTTCACCGACCTGACGGACGAACTGCCGCGCCTGCGCGAGGGCTTCTCGCTGCCCATCGAGGCCCACGACCTGCACGGCCGCCCCGATCCGCGCCTCATCAAGAGCCGGGATTTCCACTGAGGCTGGAGGCGGCGGCCCCCCGCCGGCAGCCTCAGGCGGCCGGCGGGCAGGCGCCGCGCAGATCGCGGTTCCAGGGCATGCGCAGGAGGAGGCGGGCCATAGCGCAGAAGCCGGTGACGCCGGCGGTGATCAGCCCCGCGCCGACGAAGGCGGGCACGACGAGGAACCAGGGAGAGACGACGAGCCCGAGGAGCGAGCCGCCGAGGGCGAGCGCGCCGGCGGCGATCTGCACCTGCCGCTGCAGCTCGAGCGGCCGGCCGCGGTCGGCCGCGACGGGGAGCCCCGCCTTCTTCCAGGCGTCGAGGCCGCCCGCAAGGAGATAGACACCCGCTGCCCCGCGGGCCCTGGCGGCAAGGCGCGCGGCATTGCCCGCCGTGCGCGCACCGCTGCGGCAGAGGAAGATCACGGCCGCGCCCGGCGGCGGGGCGAACTCCGCCCGGTCGAGCAGCGACAGGGGCAGATGCCGGGCCCCGGGAATGCGCTCGCGCGCAAATTCATCCGCCTCGCGGATGTCGACGAGGAGGGCGCCGCCGTCGCAGAGGCGCCTGGCATCCGCCGGGGAGAGGACTGGAAGGGACATGCTGAACTCCCGCGGTCGGTGATCGGTCTCAGTGATCTTTCTCTGGCCGGCAATAGAGCCCGTGCAGCGTCGCGAACAGGTGCTCCACCCGGGGATCGGCGATGCGATACCAGAGCGTCTGGCTCTCCCGGCGATAGGTGACGACGCCCTCCTCCCGCATCCGCGCGAGGTGCTGGGAAAGCGCGGACTGCGACAGGCCCACCGCCTCCGCGAGCCTGCCCACGTTCGCCTCTCCCCACTCGACGAGCTTGCAGAGGATCATCAGGCGCCGCTCGTTGGCGAGGGCGCGCAGCATCCCGGCGACTTCCCGCGCCGTCCGCTCGAACGCCTCGATGTCGATCGTCTCGCTCACCGTCCATTCCATAAGGCATTACTAATTTAGCAATATCTAATGCACAGATCAAGCTCGCGCCGGCCCCCGCGAACGGGGCACGCGGGCGGGCCGGTCCATCGGCCGGGCATTCGTCGAGGAACCGCGAACAGGGCGAGCGATCCCGTGGCCGATGCCGCAACAGGGCGAGTGGCGGGCGCCTGTTCGCGCGCCCCGTCAGGCCGCCCGCCCCGCGCCTCACGCCGCGCGCAGAAATTCCTCCACCGCGGCGCGCCTCGGCATGGGAGCCACGGCGCCGTGGCCAAGGGTGGAGAGGGCGGCGGCGCCGTTGGCGTAGGTTGCGGCGGCGAAGGGGTCGCCGCAGCGCAGCCATTCGGCGAGAAAGGCGCCGCCGAAGGTGTCGCCCGCGCCGGTGGCGTCGACCGCCTTCACCGGCTTGCCGGGCACGACGCGGCGCTCGCCCGGCACGGCGATCATCGTGCCCTCCTTGCCGAGCGTCAGCGCCACGATGCGGCAGCCGAGCCCGAGATAGAAATCGCAGACGTCCTCGGGGCGCTCGAGGCCCGTGAGCGCGCGCGCGTCGTCGAGGCCGGGGCGCGCGATGTCCGACATCGCCACCGCGGCGTGGATGACCGCACGCGCCCGGTCGAGCGGCCACAGGCGCAGGCGCAGGTTGGTGTCGTAGCTCACCGTCACGCCCTTGGCCCTGGCATGGCGGATGGCGGCGAAGACCGCGTCGCAGGCCGAGGTCGAGATGGCCTGGCTGATGCCAGAGACGTGCAGGACCCTGGCTGAACCGATTAGATCGAGCGGAACCTCCGCCGGCGTCACGAGGCTCGCCGCCGACCCGGCGCGGTAATAGCTGAAGACGTGTCCCTCGGGGCCGTAGCCGATGAAATAGATGCCCGTGCGCTCGCCCGCCCTGACCTCGACCGTCGAGCGGTCGATGCCCTCCGCGTCCCAGAGCTTCATGAAGTCGCGGCCGAAGGCATCGTCGCCCACCGCCGTGAACACGGCGACCTTCGCGCCCTGGCGCGCCGCCGCCACGGCGACGTTGGAGGTGTCGCCGCCGAAGCCCGGCAGGTAGAGCTTCTCCCCTCCCCGTTCCACCTCGGCGAATTCCATCAACGGCTCGCCGAAGGCGACGATGTCGAACGCGCTCATCAAGGGTCCTCCGCGACAATCCGAAGCCCTCTACGCCAGCGCCGCGCCGGCGCCAAGAGGCCACCTCCACCGACGCCACCTCCACCGACGCCACCTGCAGCGAGGCCGCCCACAGCGGCCGCGCCCGCTCGCCCAGGAACCCGGGCCTGCCCGGGTTCCGTCTGTCGCGCAGGGCCGGCTCCGGCGGCCCCTCGCGGCTTCCGGGGTGGCAGGGCAAGGTTCGCGCGGGAGCCATCCCCCTCATCCCGCCGTCATACAGCTGCCATGCTGGCAAGCGAGAGGGCGCGGAAACGGCGCAAGCCGCTTCCCAGCCGGGCTGCTGTCGCTCTAACGTCGGGCGGCGCGGCGGCCACCGGCGCGCGAGAAGACGAAACGGGGCGAAAGGGACAGGCCATGACGACGAGGATCACCCGCCGCGATGCACTCAAGACCGGCGCGGCCGCTGCGGCGCTTGGGCTGGTGCCGGGGCCGCTCCTCGCCCAGGAAGGCCCGCGCCTGAAGCTCAGGCTCCTCGAGACGACGGACCTGCACGTCAACGTCTTCCCTTACGATTATTACCGCGACAAGCCGGACGACACCGTGGGCCTCGCCAAGACCGCGGCCCTCATCAAGGCGGCGCGGGCCGAGGCGAAGAACACGCTCCTCTTCGACAACGGCGACCTCATCCAGGGCAGCCCCCTCGGCGACTACATGGCCTACAAGAAGGGCATGAAGGCCGGCGACGTGCACCCCATCGTCGCCGCCATGAACGAGCTCGACTACGTCTGCACCACGCTCGGCAACCACGAGTTCAACTACGGCCTGAGCTACCTCGGCTTCTCGCTCGCCACCGCCAAGTTCCCCGCCGTCTGCGCCAATGTGCTGAAGCCCGAGGGCACCACCCTCGTCAGACCGTGGCTCATCGTCGAGCGCGAGGTGACGGACGAGGCGGGGGCGACGCACAAGCTCAAGATCGGCGTCATCGGCTTCGTGCCGCCGCAGATCATGCAATGGGACAAGGCCCATCTCGAAGGCCGGGTGACGACGACCGACATCGTCGATGCCGCACGCCGTTACCTGCCGGAGCTGAAGGCGCAGAGGCCAGACCTCGTCGTGGCCTTGTGCCACTCGGGCATCGCCGGGGGCGAGCGCAAGGGCGGCGAGGAGAACGCGGCGCTCCACCTCGCCCAGGTGCCGGGCATCGACGTCATCATGACCGGCCACCAGCACCGCGTCTTCCCCGGCAAGGACTTCGAGGGCATCCCCGGCGTCGATGCCAGGCGCGGCACGCTCCACGGCGTGCCGGCGGTGATGGCCGGCTTCTGGGGCAGCCACCTCGGCGTCGTCGACCTCGACCTCGAGAAGACGGCCGCGGGCTGGAAGGTCGCCGGCTTCAAGGTGGAGGCGCGGCCGATCTACGAGCGCAAGGACCGCACCATCGTGCCCAGGGTGGAGGCGGAGGCCGCCGTCCTTGCCACGGTGAGGGGCGACCACGAGGCGACGCTCGGCTACGTGCGCCAGCCGGTGGGCGAGACGAAGGCGCCGATCAACTCCTATTTCGCGCTCGTCGCCGACGACCCTTCCGTGCAGATCGTCAGCCAGGCGCAGCTCTGGTACGTCAGCACCATCGCCGCCACCATGCCGGAACTCAAGGACCTGCCCGTGCTCTCGGCGGCGGCGCCCTTCAAGTCCGGCGGGCGCGGCGGGCCGGACTACTACACCGACATCAAGCCCGGCCCCGTCGCCATCAAGGACGTGGCGGACATCTACCTCTATCCGAACACCGTGCGCGCGGTGAAGGTGACGGGGGCGGAGGTGCGCGAGTGGCTGGAGCGCTCGGCCGGCATCTTCCGGCGCATCGACCCGGGCAAGACGGAGGAGCAGCCGCTCGTCGACCCCGCCTTCCCCGCCTACAACTTCGACGTCATCGACGGCGTCAGCTACCGCATCGACGTGACGCAGCCCTCGCGCTACGACGCCGACGGCAGGCTCGTGGCGCCCGAGGCGCGGCGCATCCTCGACCTCACCTTCCGCGGCCAGCCCATCGACGACCGGCAGCTCTTCCTCGTCGCCACCAACAACTACCGCGCCGGCGGCGGCGGCCATTTCCCGGGCAACGACGGCAGGACCATCGTCATCGAGGCGCCCGACACGAACCGCGACGTCATCGTGCGCTACATCGTGGAGCAGAAGGTCATCAACCCGTCCGCCGATGGCAACTGGCGTTTCGCCCCCGTGCCGGCGAGCGCCAACGTCACCTTCCTCACCTCGCCCAACGCCACCAGGGCGATCCCCGCGGGCGTCAAGGCGACACCCGCGGGGGACGGGCCGGACGGCTTCCTGAAGTTCCGGCTCGACCTGTCGGCCTGACGGGCTTCTGCCCAAAGGGAGGGCGCCCCGCTCAGGAAACGAGCATCAGGGCGCCGGCAACCGCCACCGCGGTGCCCGCAAGGCGCGGCAGGGCGACAAGGGTGGCGGTGCCGGCGCCGCGCGCGAAGACGAGCGCGAGCGCGAGCCCCGCGCCGTGCAGAAGCGCGGTGGCGGCGATGAAGCCCGCGCCATAGGCCGCCGCGCCCGCGCCGGCGGCCATCTCGGCCCCGTGGGCGTGGCCGTGGAAGAGGGCGAAGACGGCGCACAGCGCCGTGCCCAGGGCGAGCGGCAGGCCAGAGCTTTCTCCGCCGAAGTGGAGACCGGTTCGGCCAAGAACCGAAGGTCCGCGCCAGCGAACATGCGCTCGCCCTGAATGGATGGACACATGTTCCGTTGAATCGGAAGATGCTACGGGGCGTGCCGCCACCGCCGCACCGAGCACCAGCACCGAGAGGCCGATGCCCGCCTCCACCGCCGGCAGGGCGACGCCGCCCGCCCCGAGCGCCCCGCCCGCCGCCATGAAGGCGAGGAAGGCGACGGGATAGGCGAAGACGGCGCGCCCGCCCACCGTGCCGGCCCACAGGCCGACGGTCACCATGGCGAGCACGTGGTCGAGCCCGCCGAAGGGATGGGTGAAGCCGTCCAGGGCACTCGCGACGCCGCTCGCGCCCGTATGCGCCAGGGCGGGCGTCGCCGCGAGCGCGAGAACGGCGGCGGCGATGGAACGGACGGACGTCATGACGATCCCCCTCATGTCAGTCTTCTCGTGCGGACGGGCAAAGCAAATCCGGTGCCGCGGCGGGGTGGAGGGAACGGGGTGCAGGTGGCACCGCCGCCGGCCCGCCCGCCCGCGCCAAGGGTCCCCTCTCTTCGCCGGGGAGAGGTGATTTCAGTGCCCCATCTGCAAGCATCGCCCCCACGACGGGCGCCCCTCACCGCGCCGCCAGGCCGCCGGCGTTGAGGACGAAGTCCACCACGGCGTCGACGCCCTCGCCGCTGCGCACGTTGGTGAAGACGAAGGGGCGCTCGCCGCGCATGAGCCTGGCGTCGCGTTCCATCACGGAAAGATCCGCGCCGACATAAGGGGCGAGGTCGATCTTGTTGACGACGAGGAGGTCCGAGCGGGTGATGCCGGGCCCCCCCTTGCGCGGGATCTTCTCGCCGCCGGAGACGTCGATGACATAGATCGTCAGATCGGCGAGCTCGGGCGAAAAGGTGGCGGCGAGATTGTCGCCGCCCGACTCGATGAGCACGAGATCGAGCGCGGGAAAGCGCCGCGTCATGGTCTCGACGGCGGCGAGGTTGATGGAGGCGTCCTCGCGGATCGCCGTATGCGGGCAGCCGCCGGTTTCCACGCCCATGATTCGCTCGGGCGGCAGGGCGCCGACCCGCGTCAGGATCTCGGCGTCCTCCTTCGTGTAGATGTCGTTGGTGATGGCGCAGAGGTCGAAGCGGCCGGACAGGCGCTTGCACAGGGCCTCCATCAGCGCCGTCTTGCCGGAGCCGACGGGGCCACCGATGCCGACGCGCAGGGGGCCGTGGGGCGAACGGGTCATCATCATCTCCTGACCATCCGAGCGGGCGCG
This sequence comes from Chelatococcus albus, assembly GCF_030067675.1. Taxonomy (GTDB): domain Bacteria; phylum Pseudomonadota; class Alphaproteobacteria; order Rhizobiales; family Beijerinckiaceae; genus Chelatococcus_A; species Chelatococcus_A albus. The sequence goes on from NZ_JASJEV010000007.1 coordinate 32,181, forward strand.
GATGCGCGCCCGAGAAACACTGCGGTCATCCCGGGGGGCGCGACTTCCGGCCGTCATGATCTGAACAGCCTCGTATACTGCGTCTCGTGGCGCAGCGCCGCCATGTCCGAGCGGAAGGCGGCGCCGCCGAGATCGTCGAGCGTAGCGGCACAGCCCGCGGCGGCCGCGGCACCGACGGCCGGCACGAGGGCGGCGGTGACGCGCTGCCCGTCCGTCTGCCCGACGACGCCGAGGCGCACGGCCGCCGAGACGAGATTGGCGACGAAGGCAAGAAGGAAGGCCTCGAGCGTCGCCTCGAGGGCCACGCAGTGGCCGGCGGCGGCGACGCCGACGGCGACCGGATAGGCGACATCGCCGGCGAGCGCTTGCGCCAGACCGTCGAAGGCGGCGCAGGGCCAGGCCTTGCGGGCCGTGAGCAGGAAGGCGTTGCCCTGGGTCGTCGTTTCGAGATGCCGCTCGCGGCTCGCGGCGAGCGCCAGCGCGAGTTCCGCCACCCGGGCAAGGGCCGGTGCATCGCCCGCGGCCGCCGCCCGATGCGCCTCGGCGAGGAGGATCGCGTCGTTGACGGGCGCGCCATGGGCAAGGAGGTCGGCGAGCCAGGCTTCGAGGCTCGCCGCGTCGCGCACGTCGCCCGCCTCCGCCGCCCATTCGAGCCCGTGCGAATAGGCGAAGGCGCCAACCGGAAAGGCCGGCGACAGCCAGACGAAGAGCGGCAGGTGCGCGCCGGAACCCGTCATCGGCCCCCTGCCGTCGCAGCGCGGTGGGATCGCATCCTGTTCCGTCGCCCCGTCATCGCGGAAGCCGCGTCGGCAACTGTCCGCCTTCGCCCGTCCTCCCCGGCTCCTCGCTGCGCTCGGCCCCGGGATGACGGTCGGGGGTTCCCCGCGCGAACCTCTCCCTCATTCGTGGTGATGACCGCAGCCGCAGGCGCCGTGGTCATGGGTGTGATGCCCGTGCGCGTGGTGCTCATGGCCGTGGTGGCCATGCCCCTGATGCGCGTGGGCGTGCCCGCCGTGGGTGTGCCCGTGGTCGTGGCCGTGCGCGTGATCGTGGGCGCCGTGGTCGTAGGCGCCGCGCTCGGGGCGGAAGGGGCGCGTCACCGGGGTGGCAGAGCAGCCCTGGCCGCGCACCATCTCGGCGAGCACGTGGTCCTCGGCGATGTAGATGGCGTCCGCCGTGATCTCGGCGGGCGTGTGGCGGTTGCCGATGTGCCAGGCGACGCGCAGGAGGCGCAGCGGGTTCTCGGCGCGGATCTCGATGAGCCGCTCGGGCGCGGCCCTGACGGCGACGAGGCGCCCGTCCTCGAGCTTCACGGCGTCGCCGTCGTCGAGCAGGGTCGCCCTGTCGAGGTCGAGCAGGAATTCGAGCCCGCCGTCGCCCGTGAGCGCGATGCGGCGGCGCAAGCGGCCCTCGTGGTCGAGCGTCACCGTGTCGGCGACGCGCTCGGGCCTGACGGCCGGCTTGCGGACGATGGATGTGGCGCGGAGCATGAAAGACTGTCCTTTCGCTCGGAGCCGCTCAGCGGAGGTTGCGGCCGTCAAAGGGGGTCAGGGTGAGGCCGGCGAGGTCCACCCCGTCGAGGCAGCGGACATTGACGGCGCGCATGGGTGAGCCGTCGGGCATCGCCCCCTCGGCGAAGGGCTCGACGCCGCATTGGCCGCAGAAGCGGTGACGGATGCGCATGGTGTTGAAGCGGTAGTCCTTCAGCGCCTCCTCGCCCGCCGTCAGCGTGAAGCGCTCCGCCGGCACGAAGCTGAGGAGAAGCCCGTGCCTGGAGCAGATCGAGCAGTTGCAGGAGATGACCTGTGCGAGGTCCGTCTCCACCGAGAAGCGCACGGCCCCGCAATGGCACCGCCCGTCGAAACGCGTCATGGAGAATCTCCTCAGAACAGGAAATAGCGCTGGGCCATGGGTAGCACCCTGGCCGGCTCGCAGACCAGCAGCTCGCCGTCGGCGGTCACCGCATAGGTCTCCGGATCGACGCGGATGTCGGGCGTCGCGCCGTTGTGCACCATGGCCGCCTTGCCTATGCCGCCGCGCGTGTTCTCGACCGCCACGAGGCGCTTGTCGAGGCCGAGCCGGCGGCCGATGCCGCGGTCGATCGCCGCCTTCGACACGAAGGTGAGGCTCGTCTCGGCGGGCGCCTTGCCGAAGGCGGCGAACATCGGCCGGTAGTGCACCGGCTGCGGCGTGGGGATGGAGGCGTTGGGATCGCCCATGGGCGCGGCCACGATGGCGCCGCCCTTGATGACGAGATCGGGCTTCACGCCGAAGAAGGCGGGCGACCAGAGCACGAGATCGGCGAGCTTGCCGACCTCCACCGAGCCGATGTGGCGGGCGACGCCGTGGGCGATCGCCGGGTTGATCGTATATTTGGCGACGTAGCGCCTGGCTCGCAGGTTGTCGTTACCGGTCTCGCCGGGAAGGTGCCCGCGCTGCACCTTCATCTTGTGCGCCGTCTGCCAGGTGCGCGTGATCACCTCGCCCACCCGGCCCATGGCCTGGCTGTCCGACGACATCATGGAGAGGGCGCCGATGTCGTGCAGGATGTCCTCCGCCGCGATCGTCTCCTTGCGGATGCGGCTCTCGGCGAAGGCGAGATCCTCGGCGATCGACGGGTCGAGGTGGTGGCACACCATGAGCATGTCGAGATGCTCGTCGAGGGTGTTGACCGTAAAGGGCCGTGTCGGATTGGTGGAGGAGGGCAGGACGTTGGGCAGGCCCGCCACCTTGATGATGTCCGGCGCGTGACCGCCGCCGGCGCCCTCCGTGTGGAAGGCGTGGATGGTGCGGCCCTTGAAGGCGGCGATGGTGTCCTCGACGAAGCCCGACTCGTTGAGGGTGTCGGAGTGGATCATCACCTGCACGTCGTGCGCGTCGGCAACCGTCAGGCAGCAGTCGATCGCCGCGGGCGTCGTGCCCCAGTCCTCGTGCAGCTTCAGGGCGCAGGCGCCGGACTCGATCTGCTCGACGAGGCCGCCGGGAAGCGAGGCATTGCCCTTGCCGGCGAAGCCGAGGTTGACGGGCAGGCCCTCGGCCGCGCGCAGCATCATCTCGATGTGCCAGGGGCCGGGGGTGCAGGTGGTGGCGTTGGTGCCGGTGGCGGGCCCCGTGCCGCCGCCGAGCATTGAGGTGACGCCGGACATCAGCGCCTCCTCCACCTGCTGCGGGCAGATGAAGTGGATGTGCGTGTCGAAGCCGCCGGCGGTGAGGATCTTGCCCTCGCCGGCGATGACCTCCGTGCCCGGCCCGACGACGATGGTCACGCCCGGCTGGATGTCCGGATTGCCGGCCTTGCCGATGGCGGCGACGTGCCCGCCCCTGAGCCCGACGTCGGCCTTCACGATGCCCCAGTGGTCGAGGATGAGGGCGTTGGTGATGACCGTGTCGACGGCGCCCTCGGCGCGCGTCGCCTGCGCCTGGCCCATGCCGTCGCGGATCACCTTGCCGCCGCCGAACTTCACCTCCTCGCCGTAGGTGGTGAAGTCCCGCTCCACCTCGATGACGAGATCGGTGTCGGCGAGGCGCACCCGGTCGCCCGTGGTGGGGCCGAACATGTCGGCATAGGCCGTGCGGGAGATGGTGGCGGGCATGGTCGTCCTTTCGGGCTAGACGGGGCGGTACAGCCGGTTCCGGCGCGCCGTCTCGTCGAAGGTGAAGGTGCCCTCGCAGCCTGCGCGCCGGTTGAGCGCGGCGATCAGGGCATCGGTGAAATCGAGGCGCTCGGCCTTCATGATCTCGAGGCCGTCGATCACCGCGTCGCGGTCGGCGATCACGTAGCCCGGACTTTCCAGAAGCGCCTCGACGGCCGCGATCACGTCCGCGCGGCCGGCCTTGTAGCGGCGCTGCAGGCTCCAGGCGAGTTCGATGAGGACCACCACGTTGACGAACCCCGGAGCATCGGCGCTCAGCCCGGCGAGAAGCCGGGCCGCCGCTGGCGATCGCGCAGGGTCGTCATTCGTCAACGCCCGCAGGAGGACGTTCGTATCGAGCCCGATCACGCCGCGTCGTCCGAAGCGGCGCACTTCGACCTCTCGTCGCGAGCCGCGACCTCAGCGGCGATGGCATCGTCGTCGGTCGCGTAGCGGGGGTCGGGTCTGAGATGCGCCAGCAGGCCGGTCAACGCTGCGGCGCTCTTTCCCCTGACCCGCATCTTGATGGCGCCGTCATAGCCCTCGAAGAATTCGACGAGATCGCCGGGCCTGATGTCGAACCTGTCGCGCAGCGACGCGGGAAGGGTGATCTGTCCCTTGCTGGTGACGGTGGACCCACCCAGATGGGACATCAGCCAATCTCCTTACCAAACAGGACAAAGCATGGCATTTTCGAGATCGCCTTACAATTTTCCCATCACCTGCCGGCGGAAGCCGTGGACCTTGCGCTCGCCGGACAGCGGCACGAGGGAGACCTCGCGCGTCTGACCGGGCTCGAAGCGCACGGCCGTGCCGGCGGCGATGTCGAGGCGCATGCCGCGCGCCTTCTCCCGGTCAAAGGCGAGCGCCGGGTTCGTCTCGTAGAAATGGTAGTGGGAGCCGACCTGGATCGGCCGGTCGCCCGTATTGGCGACGGTGAGCGTCACCGTCACGCGGCCGGCATTGAGCACGAGCTCGCCCGCTGCGGCCTCGACCTCCCCGGGGGTGAGCGCGCTCGCCGCGCCGCGGATGGGGTTGTGCACGGTGACGAGCTTGGTGCCGTCCGGAAAGGTCGCCTCCACCTGCACGTCGTGGATCATCTCCGGCACGCCGTCCATCACCTGGTCGGCGGTGAGCACCCTGGCGCCGGCCTCCATCAGCTCCGCCACGGAGCGGCCGTCACGCGCGCCTTCCACGACGAAATCGGTGATGAGGGCCACCGCCTCCGGATAGTTGAGCCTGACGCCGCGCTCGAGCCGCCGGCGCGCCACCAGGGCGGCCATGGCGATCAAGAGCTTGTCCTTCTCGCGGGGGGTGAGGTTCATCGGGCTCTCCCGGCTACCATGAACGGGGCATCGGCCGGCCCCGGAAACGTTCGAGGAAGGAGACGAGCGCGCGGCGCAGGGCATGCGCGTCGGGCGAGAGGAGGCGCACGAGGAGGAGGCCGTTCCAGGCGCTCGCGCCCGCCTCGCAGGCGCTGCCCTCCAGGGCGGCGCGCGCCTCGTCGAGCCGCGCCTCCGCCCCGGGCGCGACGTGCAGCACCGTGGCGAGCGCCCGCGCGCCCTTGCCCACCGCCGGCCGGTCGAGCCGGGCGGCGACGTCGCCCGAAAGCCTGACGTCCTCGGCGAAGACGAGCGCGCCGCCGCGGCCGATGCGCCAGCGGTCGGCGAAGGCCGCATCCGCCACAACCTCGCCCATGGCCAGCCGTCCGAAGACGATGCTCTCGGCGAGCGTCAGGGTCGCGTCGGCGGCCATCCGCACGTCGAGCCGGCGGCTGAAGCGGGCGCGGTCGAAGAGAATGGTCTCCTGCGGCAGCCAGGCGAGGCGGCTCGCCGCGGCGAGGTCGAGCGTGACCGCAACCGCCGTGTCGGGGCCGTCGGAGCGATAGACCTTCTCCGCCGCCTGGGTGGTGAGGAGGGCATCCGCCCCCTCCCCCAGCTCGGCGGCGACGTTCATGCGGTCTCCCCCGGCCATGCCGCCGCCGGTGTTGATGAGCACGGCCTCGCAGGCGGAGCCCTCCGCCCGCGGAAAGCGCAGACGGTAGCCGCCGCTCTCGGCCACGGTGAGCGCCCGGGTGCCCCGCCCCGTCGCGGCGAAGGCGACGCGCACGCCGCCTTCGGCGCGGACATAGGAAGGCACGGGTTGGGCGGGACCGGCCGTGGAACGCACCGAGGGCCGGGGCGCCTCCTCCCCTCCCTCCGGCGGGTGGCGGCGTCCGGCGCCGCCCGCGGCCCGGCAGGGCGTCCCGTCACACGGAGAGATATCGACGGACATCCGCTTCAACCATCGATCCCCGGTCGCCGGCCATGACGATCTGCCCGCGTTCCATGACGGCGAAGCTGTCGCAGAGGTCACGGGCGAACTCGAAATACTGCTCGACGAGGAGGATCGCCATCGAGCCCTTGCGGCGCAAGTAGTCGATGGCGCGGCCGATGTCCTTGATGACGGAGGGCTGGATGCCCTCGGTCGGCTCGTCGAGGACGATGAGTTTCGGCCGCGTGACGAGGGCGCGGGCGATGGCGAGCTGCTGCTGCTGGCCGCCGGAGAGATCGCCGCCGCGGCGATGCAGCATGTCCTTCAGCACGGGGAAGAGGTCGAAGACCTCGGCCGGCACCTGGCGCTCGCGCCGCGGCAGGGCGGCAAGGCCCGTCTGCAGGTTCTCCCCCACCGTGAGCAGGGGGAAGATCTCGCGCCCCTGCGGCACGAAGGCGACGCCGCGCCGCGCGCGGTCGTAGGGCGCAAGGCGGGACAGGTCCTCGCCCGCGAGGCGGATCGTGCCGCGCGCGACCGCCTCAAGGCCGACGATGGCGCGCATGAGCGAGGTCTTGCCCACGCCGTTGCGGCCGAGCACACAGGTGACCTTGCCCGCCTCGGCCGCGAGCGAGACGCCGCGCAGGGCCTGCGCCGCGCCGTAGTAGAGATCGACATTCTCGACGGTCAGCATGTCAGCGCCCCAGGTAGACTTCGACGACGCGCTCATCGGCGGAGACGGCGTCGATCGAGCCTTCGGCAAGGACCGAGCCCTCGTGCAGCACGGTGACCTTGCAGTCGAGGGCGCGCACGAAGGCCATGTCGTGCTCGACGACGACGACGGAGCGGTCGCGGGCGATGTCCCTGAGGAGGACCGCGGTGTCCTCCGTCTCGGCGTCGGTCATGCCGGCGACGGGCTCGTCGACGAGGAGGAGCTTGGGATCCTGGGCGAGCAGCATGCCGATCTCGAGCCACTGCTTCTGCCCGTGCGACAGTTCGGCGGCCGGACGGCTGCGGTGATCGAGAAGCCGCACACGCGCGAGCACGGCGTCGATGCGCTCCCTCGCGATGCGGTTGCGTGCGCCGAAGAGGGCCGAGAAGGGGGTGCGCTCGTCCTTGAGCGCCAGGCAAATGTTGTCGGCCACGGTGTGGCTCTCGAACACCGTCGGCTTCTGGAACTTGCGGCCGATGCCGAGCGCGGCGATCTCGGCCTCGTCGAGGATCGTGAGGTCGACCATGCCGCCGAAGAACACGTCGCCCGTGTCGGGGCGGGTCCTGCCGGTGATCACGTCCATCATCGTGGTCTTGCCCGCGCCGTTCGGCCCGATGACGGCGCGCATCTCGCCCGCCTCGACGGCGAGCGACAGGTTGTTCAACGCACGAAAGCCGTCGAAGGTGACGCTGACGCCGTCGAGATAGAGCTGGGTGTTGGTGAGGCTCAGGCCCGTCACGGCTCCCTCCCCTATTCCGCCGCCTGGGGCGCGACGCCCGCATCGGCCGCATGCCGTGTCCGCCGCCGCGCGGCAAGCCCCGCGAGGGTGCCGACGATGCCCTTCGGCAGGTAGAGGGTGACGACGACGAAGAGGGCGCCGAGCGCGAAGAGCCACAGCTCCGGCAGGGCGCCGGTGAGCCAGGTCTTGGAGAAGTTGACGACGACGGCCCCGAGCGCCGCGCCGACGAGCGTGCCGCGCCCGCCGACCGCCACCCAGATCACCGCCTCGATGGAATTGGCGGGCGAGAACTCGGACGGGTTGATGATGCCGACCTGCGGCACATAGAGGGCGCCGGCGACGCCGGCCATCATGGCCGAGACGGTGAAGGCCACGAGCTTGAAACTCTCCACCCGGTAGCCGAGGAAGCGCGTGCGCGCCTCCGCGTCGCGGATGGCGACGAGCACCTTGCCGTAGGTGGAGGTGACCATATGGCGCGCCACGACATAGCCGAGGGCAAGCGCAAGCGCCGTGAGCACGAAGAGCGCGACGCGCGTGCCCTGCGCCTGCACGGGAAAGCCGAGGAGGTCCTTGAAGTCGGTGAGGCCGTTGTTGCCGCCGAGCCCCATGTCGTTGCGGAAGAAGGCGAGCATGAGGGCGAAGGTCATCGCCTGGGTGATGATGGAGAGGTAGACGCCGGTCACCCGCGAGCGGAAGGCGAGCCAGCCGAAGGCGAAGGCGAGAAGCCCCGGCACGGCGAGCACCATCAGCGCCGCGAAGGGGAACCAGTCGAAGCCGTGCCAGTACCAGGGCAGCTCCTTCCAGTTGAGAAAGACCATGAAGTCCGGCAGCACGGGATGGCCGTAGACGCCGCGCGGGCCGATCTGGCGCATGAGATGCATGCCCATGGCATAGCCGCCGAGGGCGAAGAAGGCGCCGTGGCCGAGGGAGAGGATGCCGCAGTAGCCCCAGACGAGGTCGAGCGAAAGCGCGAGCAGCGCATAGGCGAGATATTTGCCCATCAGCGACACGGCATAGGTCGGCACGTGGAGCGCCGAGGTCTCGGGCAGGAGGAGATTGGCCGCCGGCACCAGCAGTGCGGCGAGCCCGACAAGCGCCAGAAAGACTGCGCCGGAGCGGTCGATGAATCCCATGCGCATCACGGCCGTTCTCCGGTCGAAGGAAACCCGGCCGCACCGCTCGCGGGACGGCGGGAGAGGATCGGCACGAACCTTTCCGCGTCATCCCGCAAGCCGCGCAGCGGCTGTCCGGGAGCCGGAAGCGATTCCGGTTGGCGTGAGGACGCGGCGGGCACCCTGCGCTCCGGTTGCGCGGCATCGGTGCCGGGTCCCGGGCCCGCGCCTGCGGCGTGCCCCGGGAGGACCGTCATCGCATCCCGCGCGACGCTCCCCCCTGTCGTTCCGAAGGCGGTATGGCCCCCTTCGATCATCGCCACCATCGCCCCCATCCTCACGCCTCGACCGCCCGGCCCCTGAGCGCGAAGAGGCCGCGCGGGCGCTTCTGGATGAAGAGGATGAGGAAGACGAGGAGGAGGATCTTTCCGAGCACGGCACCGGCGTAGGGCTCGAGGAACTTGTTGGCGACGCCGAGCGTCAGCGCGCCGACAAGCGTGCCCCACAGGTTGCCCACCCCGCCGAAGACGACGACCATGAAGGAATCCACGATGTAGCTCTGGCCGAGATTGGGCGAGACGTTGTCGATCTGCGACAGGGCGACGCCCGCGATCCCCGCGATCCCCGACCCCAGAGCGAAGGCGAGCGTGTCCACCCGGGGCGTGCGGATGCCGATGGCGGCGGCCATGCGGCGGTTCTGCGTGACGGCGCGCATCTTCAGGCCGAAGGGCGTGCGGCGCAGCACCGCGAGAAGGCCGAGGAAGACGGCGAGCGCGAAGGCGACGATCCACAACCGTCCGTAGGTGATCGAAAGCCCGCCGAGATCGAAGGCCCCCGCCATGTAGGAGGGCGCGCCGACCTCCCGGTTCGTCGGGCCGAAGAGCGAGCGCACACCCTGCTGCAGGATGAGGCTGATGCCCCAGGTGGCGAGCAGCGTCTCCAGTGGCCGGCCGTAGAGATGGCGGATGACGCCGCGCTCGATGGCCGCGCCGACGCCGGCTGCGACGAGGAAGGCGAGCGGCAGGGCGACGGGCAGCGACCAGTCGAAGAGGCCGGGGGCGCGCGTGCGGCAGACCTCCTGCACGAGGAAGGTGACATAGGCGCCGAGCATGACCATCTCGCCGTGCGCCATGTTGATGATGCCCATGACGCCGAAGGTGATGGCGAGCCCGATGGCGGCGAGCAGCAGCACCGAGCCGAGGGAGAGGCCGTACCAGACGTCCTGCACGGCGGCGGCGAGGGCGAGGCGGCGCTCGACGGCAGCGGCCGCGGTGCGGGCGGACAGGGCTACGGCCGGCGCCGCATCCGCCGCCGCGGCGGAGAGCAGCGCCAGCGCCTCGCGGTCCCCGCGCTCTTCCAGGAGCGAAACGGCCGCGACCCGGTCGCTCACGGCCGCGTCCTTCGTCGCGAGCTGCACGGCCGCGCGCGCCTCCTCGAGCGCGCGGCGCACGCGGGCATCCTTCTCCGCCGCGAGGGCGCGGGCGAGCATGGGCAGGGCGGCGGCATCGCGCGACTTGAAGATCGCCTCGGCAGCCGCGAGGCGCCGCGCCGGATCGGAGGCCATCAGCGTGAGCGTGCCGAGCGCCGCCTCCAGCGCCCGGCGGACGCGGTTGTTGAGGCGCACCGGCTTGAGGCCGGCGGGCGCCTCGGCTACCGGCCGGCCGGTGGCGGCGTCGAGGAGCGTGCCCGCCTTCTCCCTGACGAAGAGCGCCCGGTCGGCCGGGCGGTAGGAGAGGCGCCCGTCGGCGAGCGCGGTGAGCACGGCCTCGGCCGCGGGGTCGCCGCTCGCGGCGACCGCCACGACCCCCTTCTCGATGTCGGCGTAGTTGTCGCTGGCGAGCAGGGCGAAGGCATCGGCGGTGCCTTGTGCCGCGACCGGACCCGGCCGCGCCGCCAGGAGGGCGGCCGTCACGCACAGGAGGGCGAAGAGGCGGAACATGGGGCGACCGATCGATCTGTCGTTGGAGGGAAGCGCCGCCGGGAGGGAGAGCCGACCTCCCGGCGGCATCCGCGGGCCGGAGTGAGGACGCCGCCGGCCCGCCGAAACGCCCGGGCGGGGTGCCCCGGCATCGCATTGCGCCGCGGTCAGCTCTTGCCCTGGCCGCCGCACTTGCCGGTCTTGACGTTGAAGTTTCCGCAGGAGAGCGGCGCACGCCAGTCGGAGATCAGGTCCTTCGAGCCTTCGAGATAGTCCGACCACTCGTCGCCGACGACGAGGCCCGGCGTCTGCGACACGATGTTGAACTGGCCGTTCTCCTGCACCTCACCGATGAGCACGGGCTTGGTGATGTGATGGTTCGGCATCATCGTCGAATAGCCGCCCGAGAGGTTCGGCACGGAGACGCCGACCAGGGCGTCGATGACCTTGTCGGGGTCGGTCGTGCCGGCCTTCTCCACCGCCTTCACCCACATCTGGAAGCCGATGACATGCGCCTCCATCGGGTCGTTGGTCACACGCCTGTCGTTCCTGGTGAAGGCCTTCCACTTGGCGATGAAGTCCTTGTTGGCGGCATTGTCGACCGACTGGAAGTAGTTCCAGGCTGCGAGATGGCCGACGAGGGGCTTCGTGTCGATGCCGGCGAGTTCCTCCTCGCCGACCGAGAAGGCGACGACGGGGATGTCGGTCGCCTTGACCCCCTGGTTGGCGAGCTCCTTGTAGAAGGGCACGTTGGCGTCGCCGTTGATGGTGGAGACGACCGCCGTCTTCTTGCCGGCGGAGCCGAACTTCTTGATGGCGGCGACGCGTGTCTGCCAGTCGGAATGGCCGAAGGGCGTGTAGTTGACGGAGATGTCCTCGTCCTTCACGCCCTTGGACTTGAGATAGGCCTCGAGGATCTTGTTCGTGGTGCGCGGATAGACGTAGTCGGTGCCCTCGAGCACCCAGCGCTGCACGCCCTCGTTCTGCATCAGGTAGTCGACGGCCGGGATCGCCTGCTGGTTCGGCGCGGCCCCCGTGTAGAAGATGTTCCTCGAGGATTCCTCGCCCTCGTACTGCACGGGATAGAAGAGGATACCGTTCAGTTCCTCGAAGACCGGCAGCACGGACTTGCGCGACACCGAGGTCCAGCAGCCGAAGGTCGCCGCCACCTTGTCCTTGGTCAGGAGCTCGCGCGCCTTCTCGGCGAAGAGCGGCCAGTTGGAGGCGGGGTCGACCACGACCGCCTGCAGCTTCTTGCCGAGCACACCGCCCTTCTTGTTCTGCTCCTCGATGAGCATGAGCATGACGTCCTTCAGCGTCGTCTCGCTGATGGCCATGGTGCCGGAGAGCGAGTGCAGGACGCCGACCTTGATGACGTCCTGCTGCGCCTCGGCCGGGGCGCCTGCGAGCGCCAGCCCGCCGGCTACGGCGAGCGCGGCGAGAGCCTGCTTCATGCCAGTCTTCATGGTTTCGAGCTCCCCTCTGTGGTTATTGCCCCGCTCGGGCAGCAAGGGACGTGCCACGGACGGGCGGGAGCGGCGGCCGGTCGTTTCGCGAGCGCCCTGTTGCCGGTCAGCGCGAGATCGCGCCGCCTTGCCCAGGAAGACGCCAGAAAACCGCCCGTGTTTTGGGCATTCGGGTATGCAGCCGGGGAACGGGAAGGGGGCACACGGGCCCCCCTCCACCGTCTCCCGGGGCCGGCGCAGCCGGAGCCCGGGACCCAGAACCGATGCGGGTGATCGAGACGGCGCGGCGGCCGCCGCGCCCTTGCCGCGACCGGAATCGTTTCTGGGCCCCCGACAGCCGCTGGCGCGGCTTCCGGGGTGACAGTCGGAGCTTCGCTCAGGCCGGCGTCAGTAGGGGATGCGGTCGGCCTTCGCCAGCCAGTCGGCGAAGACCTGCGCCGCCTCGGCGAGCGGCCGGTGCTCCATGACGAGGCTGCGCTCGCCAGGGGCCTTCGGCATCTCGCCGTAGATGAAGGCGTCGTCGAAGCCGATCGCCGCCGCCGCCTCGCGCGTGTTGGCGTAGACGATGCGCGCGAGGCGTGCCCAGTAGGCGGCCGCGAGGCACATGGGGCAGGGCTCGCAGCTCGCATAGAGGGTGGCGCCGTGCAGTGCGAAGGCGCCGGCCGCCGCACAGGCGCGGCGGATGGCAACCACCTCGGCATGGGCGGTCGGGTCGTTCTGCGAGGTGACGCAGTTCCACCCCTCGCCGAGGATGAAGCCGTCGCGCACCACGACGGCGCCGAAGGGTCCGCCGTCGCCGTGCAGCATGTGCTCGCGCGACAGCGCCACGGCGCGCGCCAGGAAGCGATCGTCGGCCCCGGCGCTCACGCGGCGCTCTCCGCGAGCGCTTGCGGCGCGGCGCAGCCGCTCCCGCACCTGCAGGAGCTGCGCCGCCACGGCCGCGGCGATGACGGCCGGCTCCTTGCCGGCGATGCCCGGCACGCCGATGGGGCAGACGAGACGGGCGCGCGCCGCCTCGCCAAGTCCCGCCTCGCCGAGGCGCTTCAGGAAGCGGGCGCGCTTGGTGGCGCTGCCGATGAGGCCGACGAAGGGCAGGTCCGGCCGCGCCAGCGCGGCGGCGACGACGGCGAGGTCGAGCGGGTGGTCGTGCGTCATGACAAGCACCAGCGCGCCCGTCGGCGCGGCTCGTGCCTCGGCCGGCGGATCGGGCGCGAAGACCGGCGTGACGTTCATGGGAACGTGAGGCGGGAAGGCCTCCTCGCGCGGGTCGACCCAGCGCAGGCGGAACGGCAGGGGGGCGAGCGCCAGCACCAGCGCGCGCCCGACATGGCCGGCGCCGAAAAGAAGGAGCGGCGTGCGCCCGTCCTCGAAGCGCTCGCACAGCACAAGGTCCTGGAGAGCGAGGTCACTCCCGGCCTCCCTTCGGCCACGCGGCCGCATGAGGTCGACGGAGGCCACCTCCCCCGCCGCCGGCGCGGCAGGCTCGATCAGCCGCGCGACGCGCCCGTCCGCCCCCATCCGCCCGACCGTCGCGAGCGGCCCGGCCGCCTCGGCGGCGGCGAGCGCGGCGATGGCCGCAGCGTCGCGCCGGTCGAAGGTCTCGATCAGGATGGTGACGAAGCCGCCGCAGCACTGGCCGAGGTCGGGCCCCAGCGCCTCGTCGACAAGGCGGGCCGGGCCGCGCCCGGCGGCAAGCGCGCGACGGGCCTCCTCAAGCGCCCGCCACTCCAGCCGCCCGCCGCCGATGGTGCCGAAGAAGGCGCCGTCCGGCCGCACGACCATGCGCGCGCCCGCCTCGCGCGGGGCCGAGCCCCTGACCGCCGCGAGCGTGACGAGGGCCGCGGCCCCCGCGCTGCCCACCATGTCGCCGAGCCTCTGCCACACCTGCATGGGCTCACACCTTGCGCTATCCCCTTGGCGCTCTTGCCTTGGCGCCCTTGCCTCGACCTCACGCGCCGGGATCTGCCGCGAGAGCGCGCATCATCGCCCCGGCGCGGACGAAAGACGAGTCCCGCCAGGGCCTTGGCGCCCCGGCCTCAAAGGTTGATTCAATGGCTTCAGGAAGCGATTCAAGGGCCTGAGACGGCGAATCCTGAGAATGTGATTCAGATTCAAGGGCTGCCGCCAAGCATCTGGACAGCCTTCAGAATGGCCTCCGGCGTCGCCGGGGCGTCGAGGGGCACGGGCCGCCCCGGCGCGAGCGAATGGACGGCGTCGGCGATCGCCGAGAAGACGCAGATCGCGAGCATGAGCGGCGGCTCGCCCACGGCCTTGGAGCGATAGATAGTCTCCTCCCGGTTACCGGACGGATAAAGCGCCACGCGGAAGTCCGCCGGCACGTCGGAGGCGACGGGGATCTTGTAGGTGGAGGGGGCGTGGGTGAGGAGGCGCCCCTCCTCGTCGAAGATAAGTTCCTCCGTCGTCAGCCAGCCCATGCCCTGGACGAAGCCGCCCTCGATCTGGCCGATGTCGATGGCTGGATTGAGCGAGCGGCCGACGTCGTGGAGAATGTCGATGCGGTCGACGCGCATCTCGCCCGTCAGCGTGTCGATGGTCACCTCGCTGCAGGCCGCGCCGTAGGCGAAGTAGAAGAAGGGCCGGCCCTCGCCCTTGTCGCGGTCCCAGTGGATCTTCGGCGTGCGGTAGAAGCCTGCGGCCGAGAGCTGGATGCGCGCCTGGTGCGCCTTGCGGGCGAGTTCGCCGAAGGTCAGGCTCTCGTTGCCGATGAAGACGCGGTCGTCGCGGAAGGCGACCTCGGCCTCCGGCACGCCCCAGGTTTCGGCGGCGAAGGCCGCGAGCCGCTTCCTGATCGTGCGGGCGGCGGCGCGCGCGGCCATGCCGTTCAGGTCGGAGCCCGCGGAGGCGGCGGTGGGCGCCGTGTTCGGCACCTTGGCCGTCGTCGTCGCCGTGATGCGCACGCGCTCCAGCGCCACGCCGAATTCCTCGGCCACCACCTGCGCCACCTTGATGAAGAGCCCCTGCCCCATCTCGGTGCCGCCGTGGTTCAGATGGATCGACCCGTCCGTGTAGACGTGGACGAGAGCACCCGCCTGGTTGAGATGGGTGAGCGTGAAGCTGATGCCGAACTTGACCGGCGTCAGCGCGAGCCCCTTCTTCAGGATCGGCGAGCGGGCATTGAAGGCCGCGATCGCCCCGCGCCGCACGCGATAGTCGCAGTCGCGTTCGAGCGTCTCGACGAGGTCGCGGAGGAGGTCCGCATCCTCCACCTCCTGGCCGTAGGGGGTGCGGTCACGGCCCGGCGCATAGAAGTTGGCCTTGCGCACGTCGAGGGGGTCGCGCCCCGTGGCCCAGGCGATGGCGTCCATCACCCGCTCGACGGCGAGCATGCCCTGCGGCCCGCCGAAGCCACGGAAGGCGGTGTTCGACACGGTGTTGGTCTTGAGCCGCCGCGAGGCGACGCGCACGGCGGGCAGGAAATAGGCGTTGTCGGCGTGGAACATGGCCCGATCGACGACGCCGAGGCTCAGGTCCGCCGAATAGCCGCAGCGGGCGTCGTACATCACGTCGTAGCCCGCGATTCGCCCATCATCGTCGAAGCCCACCCGCCAACCGACGCGGAAGTCGTGGCGCTTGCCGGTCATCGCCATGTCGTCATCGCGGTCGAGGCGCAGCTTGCACGGCCTGCCGGTGACGCGGGCGGCGAGGGCCGCGAGCGCGGCCCATTGCGTCGCCTGGCTCTCCTTGCCGCCGAAGCCCCCGCCCATGCGCCGCACCTCGCAGGTGACGAAGGCGTCCGGAATGCCGAGCACGCGCGCCACCACGTGCTGCACCTCGGTCGGGTGCTGGGTGGAGGAATGGACGGTGATGTCGCCGTCCTCGCCCGGCACGGCGAGCGCCGCCTGGCCTTCCAGGTAAAAGTGCTCCTGCCCGCCGATGCGCAAGGTCCCCTCCAGCCGGCGGGGTGCGGCGGCGAGCGCGGCATCAGGGTCGCCGCGCCCGAAGGCATAGTCCGGCAGCACGGTCTCGCCACGGGCGAGCGCGTCCTCCACCGTCACGCTCGGCCGCTCGGCCTCGATCTCCACCTTCGCGAGGCGGGCGGCGCGGCGTGCCGCCTCGCGTGTCTCGGCGACGACGGCGAAGAGCACCTGGCCGTGGAAGGAGACCTCCCCCTCGGCGAAGAGCGGATCGTCGGCAAGGGCGGGGGCGATGTCGTTCTTCCCCGGCACGTCGGCGGCGGTGAGCACGGCGACGACGCCCGGATGGGCGCGCACGGCCGAAAGATCCAGGGTGAGAAGGCGCCCACGCGCCTTCGGCGAGCCGCCGACCGCCAGGTGCAGCGTGCCCTCGGGGGCGCGGATGTCGTCGACATAGGTCGCCGCGCCGCTGGCGTGCTTGACGCCGGAATCGTGCGGCAGCGGCCGCCGCACGTGGCGCAGCGCCTCCTCCTCGCGCTCCGGCGCGTCGGGCGCGGTCTCGGCCCCGTCATTCGGCCGCATCGCTCATCTCCCGATGGCCGACGAGCCGCGTCTCCCGCGTCGCGCGCCCGGCGGCCTCCATCAGCGCCTTGCGCAGGAGGTTGCGCGCCACCGTGCGGCGGTAGCCGGCGGAGGCGCGATGGTCGCTGAGCGGCGCAAAATCCGCCTCCAGCGCCGCAAGCGCCGGCTCCCAGGCGGTCTCGTCGGCGAGAGGCACGCCGGCGAGCGCGGCCTCCGCCCGCAGGGCCCGCTTCGGGATGCCGGCCATGCCGCCATAGGCGAGGCGCGCGGACGCCACGCGGCCGGCCTCCAGCCTGAAGCGGAAGGCGCCCATGACGGCGGAGATGTCCTCGTCGAAGCGCTTCGTCACCTTGAAGGCGCGGAAGACGTCGCCGGGCGCGAGGGTGGGGATGGTGACGCTGCGCAGATATTCGCCCGGCTGCCGGTCCTGCTTCCGATAGTCGAGGAAGAAGTCCTCGAGGGCGAGGCGGCGCGCCTCGCCGCCGCGGCGCAGGGCGAGCGTCCCGCCCAGCGCGATGAAGGCGGGCGCGAGGTCGCCGATGGGCGAGCCGTTGGCGATGTTGCCGCCGACGGTGCCGGTGACGCGCACCTGCGGCGAGCCGAAGCGGCGCATCAGCTCGCCGAGGTCGGGATCGACGGCCGCGAGATGCGGCAGGGCGCGGGCGAGCGGCACCGTGGCGCCGAAGGTCAGCGCCCCCTCCTCTTCCACGACGCGATCGAGCCCGGCGACGCGGCCGAGGTGGATGACCTTCCGCAGGTCCGTGAGGGCCTTGGTGACCCACAGGCCGACGTCGGTCGAGCCGGCGACCAGCGTCGCGTCGGGATGGTCGAGACAGAGGGCGGCGAGCGCCTCCTCGCTCGCCGGGGCGGCAAAGAAGCGCTCGGCGGTGCCGACGAAGAGATCTTGCCCGTCGGCGAGGGCGGCGAGGCGGGTGGCGACGGCCTCGCGGCCCGCGGCGAAGCGGTCGGCCGCGGGCTCGGCACAGGCGGCGAAGGCCGCGTCGACGATGGGGCGGTAACCCGTGCAGCGGCAGAGGTTGCCGGCGAGCGCATCGGTGATCGCCCGCCGCGTCAGCGGCCGCGGCGCGTCCTGGTAGAGCGCGAAGAGGCTCATGACGATGCCCGGCGTGCAGAAGCCGCATTGCGAGCCGTGCAGCGCCACCATCGCCGCCTGCACGGGATGGAGCGCCGCCCCCTCCGCCAGGTCCTCGACGGTGACGAGTTCCGTCCCATCGATCTGGCCCAGGAGCGTGATGCAGCTGTTGACGGGCTCCGCCACCAGGCGCCCCTCGCGCAGGCGGCGCAGCACGACCGTGCACGCGCCGCAATCGCCCTCGGCGCAGCCCTCCTTGGTGCCGCAGGAGCCCTCGCGGAGGCGCAGCCAGTCGAGGAGCGTCACGGCCGGCGGCGCCTCGTCGATCTCGACGATCCCGCCGCGTCTCAGGAACCGGATGGCCCGACGCATCGTCCTTCCCCTCGCCTCCAGGGGCAGCATGCCCGACCTGGAACCGTTCGGAAAGGTGGCGGTGCGGGCGCCGGAGCCACGGGGAGGGCGGAGCGGCATCCGACCTGCGGCGGGCGGCGAGTTGCCTCGCTTCGATCGAGCCGTTAAAGCGATCACGATGTTCGGCTTGGGCTCGCGATCGGCACGTGATGTCGCCATCCTTGTCGGCGGAGCGATTGTCGCCCAGGGATTGCCTGCGCTGCTCTCGCCCGTCCTCACGCGCCTTTACAGCCCTGCCGAGTTCGGCCAGTACTCGCTTGTCAGCGCGCTCGCGGCATTCATCGCCGTGGGCCTGACGGGTCGCTTCGAGCTCGCGATCCCGCTGCCGCGGTCCGACTGGCGCGCGCGCAACCTCGTCTATGCCGCGCTCTTGCTCGCGGCCGTCCTGGCGGCTGTCCTCCTCGCGCTCGCACTCCTCTGGCACGTTCTGGCGGGACGCACCCTCGCCTACGGCTGGTCGTCGACCGCCGCGGCCATCGCCATCACGGCCTTCTTCATTGCCGCCTACCAGACCCTGTCGTACTTCCTCATCCGCCTCGGCCGTTTCCGGCAGATGTCGCTGGCGCGCATGGGGCAGGCGGTGACCTGGCTCGGCATCGCCATCCCGCTCGGCCTCGCCGGCGTGAGCGGGGGCCTCACGCTGGGCTATCTCGCGGGCTGGGCGGCAGCGGCCGTGCTCGCCCTCCTCCAGCTCCTCCCGCGGCTTCGGTCACTTCCCGGCGCCCGCCTCGGGCATGTCGCCGCCACGGTGCGGCGCTACAGGGATCACGCCGTGCACGGTGCAGTGCCCGCCATGCTCGACAGCGCGAGCCTGTCGATCCCCATGGTCGTGCTGTTCCTGTACCACACGACGGCCGACGTCGGGCAATTCAACCTGACGCGCCAGGTTGCCTATGCGGCGCCGGCGCTGCTGTCGACCGCGGTGTCCCAGGTGTTCCTTCGGCGGATCAGTGTACTGACGGCCGAGGGAAGGCCGACGACGGCGCTCTTCCTGACGACGGCGAGAAAACTCGCGCTGGTCGCCGCCATCTATCTCGCCGCGGTTCTCCTCCTTGCGAAGCCCGCGATCACCTTCCTCTTCGGAGAGGCATGGCACGTCGTCGGGGACTACGCCCTCATTCTGGCGCCGAGTCATGCCGTCAGGCTCGTCGCCACACCCCTCAGTCTCGCGCTCGTCGCGACGGGCAGGATGCGCACTCTCGCGATGTGGCAGGTGAGTTACTTTGCGACGTCGAGCGTTCTGTTTCTGTTCAGGAACGTAGATGCATATCAATTACTTGTCATATATTGTATCATTGATTTCGCACTCTACGCATTCTATTTTCTTCTGTCGCTTCGCGCGGTCGAGGCATTCGATGCGAACCAGGGCCGGCTCGCGGAGGTCGGTCGCACGTGACGGATATACGCGAGTGGCAACTGCGTTTCATCCGTGCCTTGGCCGAACGGGCCCGGTTCCGCTATATGCGGGGCTCGGCGACGCTGGGAGCGCTCGCCGAGCCCTTCATTCCCCCGCTCCGGCACCGCCCGGCTCAACCCAAGCGAGCGATGTGACCCATGTGCGGTATCGCTGGAATCATTCGCAAGGATGGCGCCCCGGTCGAGGCCGGGGTGATCGCGGCGATGACGGATGCGGTGGCCCACCGCGGGCCGGACGGCGCGGGCATCCTCGTCGAGGGCCCCATCGGTCTCGGCCATCGCCGCCTGTCCATCATCGACCTGTCGGACGGCGGCAAGCAGCCCATGTCCTATTCCGACAGCGGGCTGACGATCACCTACAACGGTGAGATCTACAACTATCTGGAGCTGCGCCGGGAGCTTGAGGCGGAGGGCTTCCGCTTCGTTTCCGATTCCGACACGGAGGTCATCCTCGCGGCCTATGCCGCCTGGGGCCGGTCCTGCGTCTTGCGCTTCAACGGCATGTGGGCCTTCGCCCTCCTCGACAGGCGACGCAACCTCCTCTTCTGCTCGCGCGACCGCTTCGGCGTGAAGCCGTTCTACTACGCGGACCTGCCGGGCCGCTTTGTCTTCGGCTCCGAGATCCGTCAGATCCTGCCCTTCCTCGGCAGCGTGCGTGCGAACCGGCGCGTGCTCGAAGCCTTCATCGTCACGGACGGGACGGACCTCGACGAGGCGACCTTCTTTGCCGACGTCACCAAGCTGCCCGGTGGACATTCGCTCGTCTACGACCTCGCCGCGCACCGCTTCACCGTCGAGCGCTACTACGAGATCCGCCCGCGCGAGGACATCGCGCGCCTCGGCCAGGGCGAGGCGGCGGAGGCCTTCGGCGCGCTGCTCGACGACGCCGTGCGCCTGAGGCTGCGCTCCGACGTCAAGGTGGGCACCTGCCTCTCCGGCGGGCTCGACAGCTCGAGCGTGGCGACGCTCGCGGCCGAGGCCTACCGGGCGAACGGTGGCGGACGCTTCGCCGCCATCACGGCGGTGAGCGAGCAGGAGAGCAACAGCGAGGCGGAGTTCGCCGAGGCGGTCGTCAAGGCGAGCGACCTCGGCTGGCATCCGGTGCGCCCGACCTACGAGGATTTCGTCGCGACCCTCGACGCCGTGGTGCGGGCGCAGGAGGAGCCCTACGGCGGCCCCTCCATCACCATGCAGTATTTCGTCATGAAGACGGCGCGGGAGAACGGCATCACCGTCCTCCTCGACGGCCAGGGCGGCGACGAGACGCTGCTCGGCTACGAGAAGTACTATGCCGCCCACATCGCCGAGGTGTTCCGCAAGCATGGCCTCGCCGCCACGCTCCGGGCGCTGCGCCGCACCGGCGCCAACAACGCCAAGATGAGCGCGACGAACACGGCGAAATATCTCGTCGGCGGCATGGTCGCGCCGGCGCGCTATGCCTTCTACCGGTGGCGGCACAGCTACCTTGCCGAGGCCCCCGCGATGCCGCCGCATCTTGCGGCCTTCGCGCGCGCCTGCCACGACCCGTTCAGGCTGCAGGAGCTCGAGATCCGCTCGACGAACCTGCCCGTCCTCCTGCGCTACGAGGACAAGAACTCGATGGCGCACGGCATCGAGGCCAGGCTCCCCTTCCTCGACTACCGGCTGCTCGAAACCTCCCTGTCGCTGCCCGGCGAATACAAGATCCATGACGGCTGGACGAAGTGGATCCTGCGCAAGCACATGGACGGGCGGATGCCGGACGCGATCGTCTGGCGCAAGAACAAGTTCGGCTTCGAGGCGCCGGAGGATGTCTGGCTCAAGCGCCACCACGGCGTCATGGAGCAGGCCGTGCTCGCCTCCCCGATCATCGGCGAGATCGCCGACCGCGGCCGCCTCGCGCAGCACTATCGCACGCTCGACAAGCGCAGCCGCTGGCGCCTCTACAGCGTCGCCCTGTGGGAGAAGGCCTTCGGGGTGGCGGCATGATCCGCGTCTGCCACCTCTCCTCGGCCCACCCTGCCGACGACGTGCGCATCTTCCTGAAGGAATGCCGCTCGCTCGCCCAGGCGGGCTTCGAGGTGCATCTCGTCGCCAATGCCGACGGCGAGCAAACGCGCGACGGGGTGCGCATCCATCCCGTGCGCCGGGCGGGCGGACGGCTCGCGCGCATGCTGGGCGGGGCGCGCAACGCCTATGCCCAGGCCCGCGCGCTCGACGCCACGATCTACCACCTCCACGATCCCGAGCTTCTGCCCTACGGCCTGCTCCTGAAGCGGGCGGGCAAGCGCGTGATCTACGATGCGCACGAGGACCTGCCGCGCGACATCCTGTCGAAGGAGTGGATCCCCGAAGCGCTGCGCGGCGCCGTTGCCTGGGGATCGGAGCGGGTGGAAAACCTGCTGGCGCGCGCCTGCGACGCCGTCGTCGCGGCGACGCCGCATATCCGCGACCGCTTTTCCGCCATTCACCCCGTGAGCATCGACGTCAGGAACTACGCGCTCGGCGAGGAGTTCCGCGCCGCGGGAGCCGAGCGCGGGCGGGCCTTCGCCGAGCGCGAGGCGGTGGCCTATGTGGGCGGCATCGCCATCGACCGTGGCATCTGCGAGATCGTCCGCGCCGCCGCGCGCGCCGGTTGCCGCCTCAAGCTCGCAGGACGCTTCGGCTTCCCGCAGGAACGGGAGACGGTGACGGCCCTGCCGGAATGGCGCTTCGTCGAGGATTTCGGCTTCGTCGGCCGCCGGGAGATCGGCGAGATCCTCGGCAGCGCCTTCGCCGGCCTCGTCGTGCTCCATCCGGAGCCGAACTTCGTCAACTCGCTCCCCATCAAGATGTTCGAGTACATGGCGGCGGGGCTTCCGGTCATCGTGTCGGACTTTCCCCTCTGGCGCGCGATCGTCGAGCGCCACCGCTGCGGCCTCTGCGTCGATCCCCGCGACGTCGCGGCGATCGCCGCCGCCATCACCTGGCTGAAGAACAACCCCGCCGCGGCCGAAGCCATGGGCGCGCGCGGCCGCGCCACCGTCGCCGCCGAGTTCAACTGGGAGCGCGAGGGCGAGAAGCTCGTGGCGCTCTACGGGAAGCTGCTGAACGGCCGCCCCTGACGGCGCAAGGGGGCCGGGAGGGGTTCGCGCGGGAAGCACCGACTCTCGTGCCGGGGCCGAGCGTGAGCCAAGGCGCCCCGGGACCCGGAAGCGAGGCGGGTGAACCAGAACGCACGGCGCCCGCCGTGTCCTTGCCGGACCCGCAGTCGTTCCCGGTTCCCGGACAGCCGCTGACGCGCCTTCCGGGACGGCGGGGTGGTGGTTCACGCGACGAGAAGGGCGGCCGTGACGGTTGCGAGGATGACGAGCGTCGTGCCGAGCGCCACCACCATGTGCCGCCAGCCGAGGTTGAGGATGGTGCGAGGCGAGGTACCGAGGCCGAGCGCGGCGATGGCGATGAGCAGCCCCCAGCGCGAGGCCTCGACGAGGGTGGCCTTCACCGGCCCCGGCAGGAGGCCGAAGCTGTTGACGATGACGAGGGCGAGGAAGGCAAGGGCAAAGACCGGCACGGGCACGGAGGCCCGCGCCGTGCCGCCGCCGCGGGCGGAGAACCACCAGCCGACGGCGACGACGACCGGCAGGAGCAGCAGCACGCGGAAGAGCTTCACCACCACGCCGGCATTGCCGGCGACGTCGGAGACGGCGTAGCCCGCGCCCACTACCTGCGCCACGTCGTGAATGGTGGCGCCGAGCAGAATGCCGGTCGTGCGGTCGTCGAAACCGAGGAGCGCGGCGAGCGCCGGATAGGCGACCATGGCGAGCGTGGAGAGCGCGTTGACCACCACGACGGTGAAGGCAACGTCCGCCTCCTTGTTCTCGTAGTCGGGCAGGACCGTGGCGGTGGCGAGCGCCGCCGAGGCGCCGCAGACGGCCGTCGCGCCGCCGGCGAGCGCGCCATAGGCGTCGCTGCGGCCGAAGAGACGGGCGAGCCATATGCCCGACACGAGCGTCACCGCCATCGACAGGACGACGACGAGCGCCGTGCCCCAGCCGAGGCCGAGGACGTCGGCGATGGCGACCTTGAGTCCGAGCAGCGCCACGGCCCAGCGCAGAAGCTTCTTCACCGAGAAGACGAGGCCCGGCGGGAAGGCCGGCCGGCGGGCGAGGCCGCTCAGCACCACGCCGAGAA
Source organism: Chelatococcus albus (assembly GCF_030067675.1). Lineage (GTDB taxonomy): Bacteria > Pseudomonadota > Alphaproteobacteria > Rhizobiales > Beijerinckiaceae > Chelatococcus_A > Chelatococcus_A albus. The sequence goes on from NZ_JASJEV010000007.1 coordinate 55,539, forward strand.
CGAGGGCGATCACCACGGCCGGCACGGCGAAGGGCCGCCCGAGCGCAGCAGCGAGAAGAGCCGCGCTCGCCGGCTCGGCCGCCGCGCTCGCGCCCGCCACCGCCGCCGCCAGCGCGAAGCCGGGCAGAAGAGCGGTGAAGGAGCCGGGAAAGCGCCCGTGCGGCGCGGGGGAACGCGGCGAGGCGGCGCCCCCGGCGGAGGCGGATTCGGCTGCTTCGGCGGCGGATTGGCGCATGATGCTCCCGGACGGCGGGCGCCCGCGGGGGGCGCCGCGCGGCCCTCATAGGGCCATTCGGTGCCCAGCACCATTGCAAGGAGGGTCTAGCGGCCCTGCCGCTTCGTCTGTGGGGCCGGAAGGGGCGGAGGGGCAGCGCCGTGGCGGGGGCGCTCCGCGTGCGAAGCTGCCGCCGTCTCCGGCCTCAACGCGTGAAGAGGACGACGAGGCAGATGGCCGTGGCGGCGAGGGCGAGGGCGGCCGGGATCATGACGATCTGGGCGAGGGCCTCGCGGCCGGTGAGCCAGCCGCCGCCGGTGTCGACCCGCCCATCGAGGAAGACGGCGAGGCCGCGGCGGCGCGGAGCGTCCTCGCCGCGCCGGCCCAGACGCGCCATGAGCGCCGGCGTGCCGAAATACATGAGGATGTAGACGATGCTGATCACCACCGCCATGGCGCTCTGGGCGTCGTTGCGGAAGGTGAGCCAGCAGACGCCGAGGAGCCAGGCGAAGGCGAGGACCACCGCACCGTAGACGGCCGGGTGCATCTCCGCCCCCGTGCGCCGGTACTCCTCTCCCGCCCCGGCCACCCCCTCGTCCAGCCCCGCCCCGGCCAAGGTGGCCGCGGCGGCCCTGTCCTCCTGCCCGACGACGACATGCCTCATGACGGACCTCCTGGGGTGGGCAGGGAGCCGGGCCCGGCCGCCCGCGGCGCGCCGAATGGCGAGCCGAGGCCGTCGCGGACGTGGGCGAGGGCCCCCTGCAGGGAACGGGCGATGCGTTCGGCGCGGGAGACGAAGAGCGCCGCCGCCTCCGGCGGGCACAGTTCCTCGGCCGTCTGGCGGAAAAGCGCGAGCCAGCGGACGAAATGCTCGCCCGAGATGTCGGGATGGCGCGCGTGCGCCGGCACCGGCCGGCCGTCGTAGCGGCGCGTGAACAGCACGACGGAGGACCAGAAGTCGCGGAGCTGCACCAGATGCGCCGGCCAGTCGTCCACGGCGCGCTCGAAGATCGGCCCCAGCACGGCGTCGCGCCGCACGCGCTCGTAGAAGGCATGCACGAGCGCCCTGATCATCGCCTCGTCAATGCCGGCTGCGGCGCCCGGCGCATCCTCGCGCGCCTGGGGGTTCGGAAGGGAGGGCGGGGAGGTGCTCAAGATCGCGGATCGCTTGTTAAACAGGTATCACCGATACATCTTATAGGCAGCAGAGGGAAAAGCAATATCCCCAGTGCATCTTTTCGAGCCGAGCGATGCGCCTCACCGTCCAGTCCGACTATGCCCTGCGCGTGCTGATGTATGCGGCCTCCTGCCCGGACCGGCTCGTCACCATCGACGAGATCGCCCGCGGCTACGGCATTTCCGAGAACCACCTGATGAAGGTGGTGCAGAAGCTCGCCCATGCCGGCTTCCTCGTGACCGTCCGCGGCCGCGGCGGCGGCCTGCGCCTCGCCCGACCGGCGGCGGAGATCACGGTGGGCGCGGTCATCCGCGCGACCGAGGAGGATTTCGCCCTCGTCGAGTGCTTCGGCTCGGGCAACCGCTGCCGGCTGACGCCGATCTGTCGGCTGAAGCCGGTGCTCGGCGAGGCGATCGCCGCCTATCTCTCCGTGCTCGACCGCTCCCGCCTGTCGGATCTCGTGGCCCTGCCGCGGCGCCTCGACGCCTTCCTGGCGCCGGTGGCGGAATAGGCCGTTCAGACGGCCGCGGCCTCGGGCAGCACGTCACCGAGGAAGAGGTCGACGGCGCCGGTCAGCTCCGCGATCACCATGGCGACGGCGCGGGAGGCCTCGTCCACCTCGAAGGCGGCGCCCGCCGTCTGCTCGGCGGCCTTCAGCACCTCGCCGATGGCGCCGACCACGATCTCGCTGCGCTCGGCGAGCACGGAGGAATTGCGGCCGATGTCGGCGGTCGACACCTCCTGCTCGGCAATCGAGGAGGCGATGACGGAGGCCGAGCGGTCCACCTCGCCATTGATCTGCTCGATGGTGTCCATGGCGGCGACGGCCTCCTGGGCCGCGGCGCGAATGGCCGCGACGAGCCCGGAAATGGCGCCCGTCGCCTGGCTCGTCTGGGCGGAGAGGGCCTTCACCTCGCTCGCCACGACGGCGAAGCCGCGTCCGGCCTCACCCGCCTTCGCGGCCTCGATGGTGGCGTTGAGCGCCAGGAGATTCGTCTGGCGGGCCACCGTCTCGATGAGCTTGACCACGTTCTCGATCTGCTGGGCGCTCTCGGCGAGGCGCAGGACGCGCGTGTTGGTCTCGCGCGCCGTTTCCGCCGCCCGGCGGGTGATGATGGTGGTCTCGTGCATCTTGCCGCTGATCTGGGCCACCGAATGCGTCAGGGCCTCGGCGGCACGCTCCATCTCGCGCACGCTCGTCGCGGTCTTGCCAGCCGCCTCCTCCGCCGCGCCCACCTCCTGCACGGTGCCGTCCGCCACGCCCGAGAGCTGCGCGGCCGTGTGCTGCATGCGCTCGACCTGGTGGCCAACGTCGGCGGCGAGCGTGGCGAGGCCCGCACGCAGCTCCCCGGCCCGCTGCTCGAAGCGCTCGCGCCAGCGCTTGTCGACCGCGCCGCGCGCCTCGGCTGAGTGTCGCAGGCGGTCGGCCTCCTCATGGGCGATGCGCGCGGCGTCGAGCGCCTCCTCCGTGGCGCGCATGGCGGCGCGGACACGGTCCATGACCCAGACGAGGACGACCACCTCGACGGTGAGGATGAGGCCGTGCAGGAGCACGCGCTCGATGCCGCCGCCGTCCGGGAAGACCCCTAGCGGCAGGACATAGGCGAGCACGAGATGATGCAGCGTCGTGAAACCGGCGAAGGCGATGACGGCGCGGCGGTCGAGCCAGCCGACACAGGCCGCCATGCACGCGAAGAAATACATGTGCATGTCGATCTGCAGCGCCGGGCCGCGCCCTGTCGGCATGAAGATGCCGACGAGGAGCGCCACCAGCGCCGCAAGGCCGAGGCTGCCGATGACGGCGGCGCCCTTGGCGCCGCGCAATGCCCAGACGAGGGTCGGCACGCCGGCGAAGACCACGCCCGCCCCGAGCACGAGACCGACGGGCAGTGTCTCCCGCCACCAGGCGGCAAGGACGCCGAGCAGCACGTTGAGCCAGAGGAAGCCTACGAAGGCGCGACCGAAGCCCTGCTGGATCTCGCTGATGCGATCCTCGCTGCGACTCATGAGATGTCACCGTCCGTCGAGCCGAAGAGCCTGCCGCAGCCCTCGACCGCCTGCACTCTGACCACGAGCCAGGCGCCCGCGGCGTAGAGCCGGCGGGCGAAGCCGGGATCGTCGGAGCGCGCCAGCACCGTCCCCGGCCGCCCCCCGCCGCGGATGATCGCGCCATCCGCCTCGGCCACGAGCCTCACGGCATCCTTGCCTCCGGCGAACGGCGACGCGACGACGAGGACGGGCTCGCGGGACGCCGGCGCCAGCGCGAGCGCGAGCGGCGTCAGCAGCGCGACGGTGCCGAAGCCGAGGGCGAGGAAGCGGGACATGCGGGGGCGGCGATCTCGAACGACCCGACCGTGATTAGGGCGCCGCCGCTTAGCATTGCGTTAAATCGGCCGGAGCGACGCCAGGCCGCGGCCGGCATCGGCATTCCGGTACCGGAATCAGCCGTTTTCCGCGAGAAACGCCTCAACCTCGGCGCGCGTCGGCGCCCCCTGCCGCCCCCCGAATCGCGTCGCCTTGATCGCCGCGGCGGCGCTCGCGAAGCGCACCGCCTCGCGTCCGCGCCGGCCCTCGCCCAGCGCGAGCGCGAGTGCCCCGTGCCAGACGTCGCCGGCGCCGAGCGTGTCGACCGCCTTCACGGCGAAGGCCGGCTCGTGACGGACGGTCCCGTCCTCGAGGAAATAGACCCCCTCCACCCCGACCGTCACGGCGAGCCAGTTTGCGGCGCCCGCGGCGAGGCTCTCGAGGCCCCGGCGCGGATCGTCGAGGCCGGTCAGCTCGCGCAGGCCCTGGGCGCTGAAGGCGACATGGCTCGCGAGCGCGAGCATCTGGTGGTGGCGCGGGGCGCGGTCGGCGTCGAAGACGGCGGGGATGCCGGCATGGCGCGCGAGGGCGAAGACATGCGCCGCCCCCTCCTCCCAGCGCGTGTCGCCGAGGACAGCCTCGGTGCCTGCGGGCAGTTCCCGCGGCAACCAGTCGGTGTCCGCGGGATAGGAGCGGTCGGCGTAGCTGACGACGAGACGTTCGCCCCTGGCGTCGACGAGGATCGCAGACACGGGCGAGCGCCGGCCGGGCAGGCGCCGGCAGAGGCGGCAGTCCACCCCCTCCGCCTCGAGCTCGGCCACGATCTCCTGCGCGGTGAAGTCGTCGCCGAGCCGGGTCGCGAGCATCGCCTGCCCGCCGAGCCGCGAGACGGCGACGGCGGCATTGGCGGCGATGCCGCCGCCGACGACGACAAGGTCGCTCGCCCGGTGCTTCTCCGGCCGGGTGGGGATCTCATCCATGCGGTAGACGTAGTCGAGCGTGGCGATGCCGACGCAGAAGACGCGGGTCATGGCGGGCCGCCGGTCACATGCCGAGGAAGCGGTATTCGGTGACCTGCCGGTAGACCTCGCCGGGCCGCAGCAGCGTCGTCGGAAAATGCGCCCGGTTGGGACTGTCGGGAAAATGCTGCGCCTCAAGGCAGATGCCGGCATTGGCGCCGTACCGTGCGCCGCCGAGCCCCGGCACGGGGATGGCGACCTTGCCGCCGTCGTAGACCTGCAGGCCCGGCTCGGTCGTCCAGGTCTCCATGGCAAGGTTGCTGCGGGTGGAGGCGAGCGTGGCGGCATGGGCGAGCGCCGGCCCGCCGCCGGCCGCAGGCTCGGTGCGGTCACGCCGCAGGACGAAGTTCACGTCGTAGCGCACCGGCGCGCCGGTCTCGGCGTCGGGGAAGCGGACGGTGCGGTTGGCGCGGAAATCATAGGGAGTGCCCTCCACCGCGCGGATCTCGCCGGTGGGGATGAGGTCGGCGTCCGTCGGCGTGTAGAAGTCCGCCGCCACCGTCAGCCGGTGATCGAGGATCGAGGGCGTGCCGTCGAGGTTGAAATAGGAGTGATGGCAGAGATTGACCGGCGTCGGTGCGTCGGTCACGGCCGCGAGCTCGATGCGCAGCGTCGCCGGCTCGCAGAGGCGGTACAGGCAGGTGACGGTCAGGGTGCCGGGAAAGCCGGCGTCGCCGTCCGGCGAGACGAGGGTGAGCGCCACGCTCGCCCCGTCGTGATGGGACACCTGCCAGGGGCGCTTGCCGAAGCCGCGGCCGCCGCCGTGCAGGGCGTGCCGCCCGTCCTGGTTGCGCGGAACGTCGTAGCCGCGCCCGTCCACCGTGAAACGGCCGCCGGCGATGCGGTTGGCGACGCGGCCGGCGATGGCGCCCATGTGCGGCGAGTGGGCGACATAGTCCTCCAGGCGCTCGAGGCCGAGGACGACGCGCTGCGGCTCGCCTGTCGCAAGCGGCACGACCAGGTCGCGCAGCACGGCGCCCCAACCGATGACCCGCGCCTCCGCTCCGGCCGCGGAGCGGATCGTCACTTCCTCGACGGTGCGCCCGTCGACCTCGCCGAACGGCCTGATCGCCATGAATTCCCCTTCCCCTTCGGCGCCGGCCGCAGCCGGCGCGTTAACGCCCTCGTCACCATAACCTCAGATCGCGCCCCGCACGCCCTTGTCCCGACGCAGGTGCGGCGCACCTTGCCGCAGGGACGATTCGGGGAACGTCGCGGACGCAAACCGCCGCGACGTCGAGGAAGGGGCCATGCGCATCATCGTTGTTGCGATCGCCGCCGTGCTGGCGCTGAGCGCCTGCTCGTCGCGCCCGGACCGCATGCGGACGGGCAGCATCCGCAGCCATGCCAAGCCGCATCCGGACATCGGCAAGCCGCCGGTGGAATATGCCGCCCCGCGGACCGAGCCTCTCATCGAGCCGGACCACGACCCCTTCGCCGCCGACTAGACCGGCCGGCGGCCGCTCACCACGTGCCCGTGTTCGGCATGGAGGCCCAGGGCTCCTGCGGCGGCTTCGCCTCGCCCTTCTGCAGGAGCTCGATGGAGATGCCGTCCGGCGAGCGGACGAAGGCCATGTAGCCGTCGCGCGGCGGGCGGTTGATGGTGATGCCGGCGCGCATGAGCCTGTCGCAGAGGGCGTAGATGTCGTCGACCCGATAGGCGAGATGGCCGAAGTTGCGCCCGCCGGTGTAGACCTCGGGATCCCAGTTGTAGGTGAGCTCGACGAGCGGTGCCTTCGTCTCCCTCGCCTTCTCCACGTCGCCGGGGGCGGCCAGGAAGACGAGCGTGTAGCGGCCCTTCTCGTTGTCCATGCGGCGCACTTCGACGAGGCCGAGCTTGTCGCAGTAGAAGTCCAGCGACCGGGCGAGGTCGCTCACGCGCACCATCGTGTGCAGATATTCCACGGGCATCCCCTTCTTCCCGATGCGGCGGGAGCGCACTATCCGGCGCCCCGGCCCGCGACGCAACGCGCAAGATGCGATATGCCGGACATGGAAGGAATGCACCGGACGCAGCCACGAGGCACGCCCGAAGAGGCGCCGCGCCCTGCGAAGATCGCCACATGCGATCCTTCACGGGTTCGAATTGTTTCAACAACAATCTGGCCGGCGCAATCCCGCGCCCGGCGCTAGACAGGCGCCGGGAGGGCAAAGACGAACGCCAATCATTTGCAAATACTACAATCTTCTTGCCGGCGGCCGGCGCGATGGCTATGTGCCCTCTCGCCCTGCCCGCGGCGGGCCGGGCGTCGCGCCAGATCCCGCGGAGAGGGCTGCCGGAGAGCCGGAACCGATGACGTCACCCGCCACCACCGCAGCCGAGACGCGCAGGGATGCCGAGCGGCGCAAGGAGCGCGTGGCGCTCGTGTCCATCTTCGTCAGCGTGGCGCTGACCGCCGCCAAGGGGGTGGCCGGCGTCGCCACCGGGTCGCTCGCCCTCCTCACGGACGCGGCCAACAGCCTGCTCGACGTCGCCGCCACGACCATGACATGGCTCGCCGTGCGCACGGCGCACAAGCCGGCGGACGAGGAGCACCAGTACGGCCACGGCAAATTCGAGTCGCTGTCGGCGCTGGTCGAGACCGCATTCCTCTTCCTGCTCTCGGGCGTGGTCGCGGTCGAGGGCCTCCGCCGGCTGGCGACCGGGCGGACGGAGATCGAACCGAGCTGGTTCGCGGTCGGCGTGCTCGTCGCCGCCATCCTCCTCGACGGCTGGCGCTGGTGGACCCTGCGGCGGGTGGCGAAGGAGACGAACAGCGAGGCGCTGGCGGCGGATGCGCTGCATTTCTCCTCCGACCTCGTCAATTCCGTCTTCGTCCTCGCGGCCTTCGGCGCGGCCGCCCTCGGCTATCCGCAGGCGGATGCCCTCATCGCCATCGGCGTGTCGTTCTTCATCGCCTTTGCCGGCTTCCGGCTGGCACGACGCACCATCGATGCCCTGCTCGACCGTGCGCCGCGGGGCCTCGCCGAGCGGGTGACGGCGATTGCCGAGGGCGTCGCCGGCGTCGTCGGGGTCGACCGCGTGCGCGTGCGCCCGGTGGGCGCACGCGTGCTCGGCGAGATCAACCTCAAGGTGTCGCGCACGCTGCCGCTCGACCGCGTCGCCGCCATCAAGGAGCGGGCGGGCGGGGCGCTCGCCGCGGCCCTGCCGGAGGCCGAGTTCACCATCACGACGACGCCGGTGCAGCTCGACGACGAGACCATCCTCGAGCGTGTCATGCTCATCGCCGCGCGCCAGCGCGTGCCGGTGCATCATGTCACGGTGCAGAACCTGGAGCGGCGCCTGTCGGTGAGCTTCGACGTGGAGGTCGACTCGCGCCTGTCGCTCGGGACAGCCCACGAGGTGGCGAGCCGCATCGAGGCGGCCATCCAGGAGGAGCTCGGGCCGCAGGTGGAAGTGGAGAGCCACATCGAGCCGCTCGTCGTGCCCCATCTCGAAGGGCGCGAGGCCGACGCGGCGCTCGTGTCCCGGATCGCCGGCACCCTCGCCGAGGCGACGCGCGACGATCGCGGCCTTTCCGGCGTGCACAGCGTGCGCGTGCGCAAGACGCCGGCCGGCCTCGTCGTCAACTACCATTGCCGCGCCGACCCGGCGCTCGACGTGGCCAGCGTGCACGACATGGTCGACGCGCTCGACCGGCGCGTGCGCGCCCTGCATCCCGAAATCGCCCGCATCGTCGGCCACGCCGAACCGCAGCGGTGAAGGGGCGACAGGTCCGCGCGAAGCTTTCCTGATCGCCCCCTGACGCGTCTTGGGGAGCCCCCCTCAGCCCCGCCGCCCCTTGCCGCGCGCGGGCCGGGCCGGGTTGTCGGTGGGCATGAGGCGGGCGCAGGCTTCGCGCACCTTGGCGCGCGTGTCGTCGAGGTGGCGGGCCAGCACCTTGCCGTCGGGCAGGCCGATGGCGCCGGCGATGCGGCGCAGGACGGCGGGGGCGACGGCCGCCGGGTCGAAGCGGCCCTCGACGGTGAGCCGCTGCCAGTGGAACACGTCGGAGATCTGCTGGTAGGCCTGACGCAGCGTCTCTCCGTCCCCCGGTGCGATGAGGCCGAGCTCGACGGCGCGGGCGAGCACGCGGCCGGTGCCGGTGACGGCGATCTCAGGGTGTTTCGCCGCATGCGCCAGCACCAGGAACTGGGCCAGGAACTCGAGATCGACGAGGCCGCCCGCGACCAGCTTCAGGTCCCAGGGGTCGCTGTCGCCCTTCTCCGCGGCGATGAGGGCGCGCATGTCGCGGATGTCCCTGGCGAGCCGGCCCGGATCGCGCTCCCGCCCGACGACGGCGGCGATCGCCGCCCGCGCCTCCTCGGCGAAGGCGGCGTCGCCCGCCACCACCCGGGCGCGGGTGAGCGCCATGTGCTCCCAGGTCTCCGCCTCCTCGCTCTGATAGGCGAGGAAGCCGCGGAACTGCGTGGCGACCGGCCCCTTGCGGCCCGATGGCCTGAGCCGCATGTCCACCTCGTAGAGACGCCCGCGGCGCGTCGGCACGGTGAGGGCGCTGACGAGGCGCTGGGTGAGCCGCGTGTAGTAGACCACGGCGTCGAGCGGGCGCGGCCCGTCGCTCTCGCTCCGCTCGGGGTCGAAATCGTAGAGCACCACGAGGTCGAGGTCTGAAGCCGCTGTCATCTCGCGCGCGCCGAGGCGGCCGAGGCCGAGCACGACCGCCCGTGCGCCGGGCACCCGCCCGTGCTCGGCCGCGAAGGCCTGCAACACGGCATCGAAGGAGGCACGGATGACGGCCTCCGCCACCGCCGCATAGGCTTCGCCCGCCTGCCCGGGCGTGAGCACGCCCGAGAGGAGCCGTGCGCCGGTCAGGAAGGTCTCCTGGCGCGCCGCCTCGCGGATGCGGTCGAGAAAGTCCTCGAAGGAGGCGGGCTCGCCCACGAGGCCGCGCACGCGCGCCTCGATCTCGGCCGGCTGCGTCGTCGGGTCGAGGAAGGTCGGGTCGATGACCGCATCGAGCACGTGCGGGCTCGAGGCGACGATCTCGGCAAGGCGCGGGGCGCCGCCGAGGAGATCGGCGAAGAGGCGCAGGAGCTCGTCGTTGGAACGCAGGATGGAGAGGAGCTCCACCGCCGCCGGCATGCGGCCGAAGGCCTCGTCGAGCGCCGAAAGCGCCCCGTCGGGGTCGGCCGTGCGGCCGAGCGCGGCGAGCAGGCCGGGGGTCAGCTCCGTCAGCACCTCGCGGGCGCGGGCGCTCGTCACCGCCGGACGACGTCCGAAATGCCAGCCGCGCACGGTCTCGGTGGTGCGCTCGGGACGGGTGAACCCCATGCGCCTGAGCGTCTCCACGGTTTCCGGATCGTCCGCCGTGCCGGTGAAGACGAGATTGCCGGCCTCCGCCGCCAGCTCCGGCCCCTCCTCGAAGAGGAGCGCGTAGTGGCGCTGCACGGCGCGGGCGTGTTTCGTCAGCGCCGTGCCGAAGGCCCTGGCGGTGCGGAAACCGCAGAAGCGGGCGAAGCGTTCGAGCGCCTCCTCCTCGGCCGGCAGGCGCTGCGTCTGCTCGTCCGCGACCATCTGCAGGCGGTGCTCGACCGTGCGCAGGAAGCGATAGGCGGCCGCGAGCTCGTCGCGCGCCTTGTCGGTGATCCAGCCTTCGACGCAAAGCCGCTCCAGCATGTCGAGGGTGCGCCGGCCGCGCAGGTCCGGCCGGCGGCCACCGAAGACGAGCTGCTGCGTCTGCACGAAGAACTCGATCTCGCGGATGCCGCCGCGCCCGAGCTTGATGTCGTGGCCGGCCACCGCGATCGCCTCGTGGCCGCGCACGGCATGGATCTGGCGCTTCATGGCGTGGATGTCGGCGATCGCCGCGAAGTCGAAATATTTGCGCCAGATGAAGGGCCTGAGATCCGCGAGGAAGCGCTCGGCGAGCGGGATGTCGCCGGCGATGGGCCGCGCCTTGATCAGCGCCGCGCGCTCCCAGTTCTGGCCTACCGTCTCGTAATAGGTGAAGGCGGCCGGCAGCGAGACGGCGACCGAGGTGGAGCCCGGATCGGGCCGGAGCCTCAGGTCGGTGCGGAAGACGTAGCCGTCGGCGTTGCGCTCCTGCAGGATCTTCGCCATGCCCTGGGTCAGGCGCACGAAGAAGGTCGAGGCCTCGAGATGCTCGGCCACCGGCGCAGCGGGGTCGTAGAAGACGACGAGGTCGATGTCGCTCGAATAGTTGAGCTCGCCCGCCCCGTGCTTGCCGAGGGCGAGGACGACGAGGCCCGAGCCCTGCTCCGGGTCGTCCGCGTCCGGCGGCGAAAAGCGCCCGGCGGCGGCCGCCTCCTTGAGCAGGAAGCGCACGGCGGAGCCGACCGAGGCGTCGGCGAAGGCCGAGAGCGCCTCCGTCACCGGCTCGACGCCCCATGCGCCGCCGCAGTCCGCGAGGGCCACGAGGAGCGCCTGTTCGGCCCGCAGGCGGCGCAGGGCGCGCATGAGCTGCGGCGTGTCGTCGGCGCTGCGCCAGGCGTCGCGCGCCGTCGCCACGATGCGCGCGAGGCTCTCCTCCGGCGAGGTCGTGAGCAGGCGTTCGAGCCGGCCCACGTCGTTGTGGGCGATGCGCCAGAGGAAGGGCGACTGGTCGGCGAGCCCGAGCAGGAGCGCGCGCGCGGGCGTCGCCTCGGCGAGGAGGCCGGTGAGGCTTCCGGCGCCTTCGCCCTTCGCCTCGGCGAGGAGATCGGCGAGGCGGCGCCTCGCCTCTCGCGGGTCGGCCGGCAGGGGCGCCGCCGTGATGCGGGCGGCAAGGCTCGTGCCAGCGGGCGTGGCGGTCTCCCGCACCGCGTTCTTCGCTGCCGCGCTCATGCCGCGGCCCCCGCCTTGAGCGGCAGGGAGAGCACGGCGCGCAGGCCCGGTGCATTGTCCTCGAGCCGCAGCTCGCCGCCGTGCAGGCGGGCGACGGCGGCGGCGAGGCTCAGCCCCAGGCCGAAGCCCGGCTTGGAGCGCGCCCCTTCGAGCCGCGCGAAACGCTCGAGCACGCGGCCGCGCTCGCCCTCCGGAATGCCCGGCCCCCGATCCGTCACGGCGATCTCCACCCTGTTCGCGTTGCGCCCGGCGACGACGGCGACCGGCGTCGGCTCGTTCATGCCGTCCTCGGCGGCGCCGTATTTGAGCGCATTGTCGAGGAGGTTGGCGAGAGCCTGGCCGATGAGCTCGCGGCTGCCGTGCACAGGCAAATCGTCGGCCACCTCGACAGCGAGCGGCGTACCCGCCTCTTCGGCCAGCGCCTCGTAGAGCTCGGCGACGCCGCGCGCCACCTCCGCGGCGTCGAAGTCCTCCATGGGCTGGGCGGCGTTGCCGGCTTCGAGCCGCGCGATCATGAGGAGGGCGTTGAAGATGCGGATGAGATTGTCCGATTCCTCGATCGTGCTTTCGAGGGCCCGCGCATAGTCCTCCGGGGTCTTGGCCGTGCGCAGGGCCTCCTCGGCGCGGTTGCGCAGGCGCGTCAGCGGCGTCTTGAGGTCGTGGGCGATGTTGTCGGAGACCTCCTTCATGCCCGCCATCAGCTCGCCGATGCGGTCGAGCATGGCGTTGAGGTTCTGGGCGAGGCGGTCGAGCTCGTCGCCCGTGCCGGCGATGGCGAGGCGACCGTCGAGGTCGCCGGCCATGATGGTGCGCGTCGTGTCCGTCATGGCGTCGACGCGCTTGAGCACCCGGCGTGTCACGAACCAGCCGCCGAGGCAGGCGAGCACCGTGACGAGGCCGAGGGAGAGGCCGAGCGCGCGGCGGATGACCTGGCCGAGGCGCTCGCGCTCCTCCACGTCGCGCCCCACGAGCAGGCGGAAGCCCCCCTGCAGCACGAAGACGCGCACGAGCGCGCGACGTGGCACAGGATCCGTCTCGTCGTTGCGGCGGTAGTCGGTCTCGCGGATGCCGGGGTCGTCGAGCACGCCCGCGGGCAGGGCGCCGACGTTGCCGGCGAGCCGCTCGCCCGAGAAGGTGGTGACGAGATAGAGCGAGGCGCTCGGCTCGCGCGTGCGCCGGTCGATGACGCCGACGAGGCGGCGGATGCCGCCGATGCGGTACTGCTCGGCGAGCCCCGTGATCTCCGCCTCCACGGTGCCCATGATCTGGTCGTCGAGCACGCGCCGGGCGTTCCAGGCGACATAGCCCAGGATGAAGCCGGCGAAGAGCACGAAGACGACGAGATAGGCGACAGAGAGCTTGAACGCCGTCGTGCGGAGGAGCTTACCGAGCGCCGTCACGAACCATGTACCCCGCACCGCGCACCGTGTGGATCAGGGGGCGCTCGTGCCCCTTGTCGATCTTCGAGCGCAGGCGCGACACGTGCACGTCGATGACGTTCGTCTGCGGGTCGAAGTGGTAGTCCCACACGTTCTCGAGCAGCATGGTGCGCGTCACCACCTGTCCCGCGTGCTTCATGAGATATTCGAGCAGGCGGAACTCGCGCGGCTGCAGCACGATCTCGCTGTCGCCGCGCACGACGCGGTGCGACAGCCGGTCGAGCTCGAGGTCGCCGACGCGATAGGTCGTCGGCTCGCCGGCGGGCGCCGAGCGGCGGCGCGCGAGCACCTCGACGCGCGCGAGCAGCTCCGAGAAGGCATAGGGCTTGGGCAGATAGTCGTCGCCGCCGGCGCGCAGGCCCTTGACGCGGTCGTCCACCTGGCCGAGGGCGGAGAGAATGAGCACCGGCGTGTCGACGCCCTGCTCGCGCAGCGAGCGGATGACGGACAGGCCGTCGAGCTTCGGCAGCATGCGGTCGACGACGAGCACGTCGTACTGCCCCTCACGCGCGAGCGCATAGCCTTCCAGCCCGTCCGGCGCGTGGTCGGCCACGTGGCCGGCCTCGCGGAACGCCTTGACGAGGTAGGCGGCCGCCTCCTGATCGTCTTCGATGACGAGAATCTTCATGCGCATGAGCGTAGCAACTCATGAGACGGAGCGGCAGGCCGGACGACGGGAGAAGTCCGGCCTGCCGCCGTCACGGATGCCGCCCGGAGCGGGGGGCGACAGGGAGTGCCCCGGCCGGCGTCCGATCATCACGCCACGGGCAAGGCGACGAAGCGGGCGCCGTTGCCGCTCTCGACGCGGAACAGCACCGCCTTGCGGCCCTCCTTCTTCACTTCCGCCACGGCCTTGCGCACGTCGGCCGGCGTCTCGACCTTGCGGCCCGAGACCTCGACGATGACGTCGCCGGACCTGAGGCCGCGGTCCTCGGCGGGGCTGCCGGGCTCGACGCCGACGATGACGACGCCCTCCCGGCCCGCGCCGCCGACGCTCGTGGCCGGCGCCAGTTCGAGGCCGAGCCTGACGCCGCCCTCCGTATCCTTCTGGTCGAGGGCCGCCGTCCGGTCGCCGGGCATGGTCGCGAGCCTGACGCTCACGTCGCGCGCCTTGCCGTCGCGCCAGACCTTCAGCGCCACCTCTCTGCCGGGCTCGAAGCCGGCGATCTGCCGCGACAGCTCGCGCGCATCCTTCACGCCCTTGCCGTCCACGGCCAGGATGGCGTCGCCGGTCTTCAGGCCCGCCTTCGCGGCCGGACTTGCGTCCTCGACGCGGGCGACGATGGCGCCTTCCTCCTTGTCGAGGCCGAGACTCGCGGCGATGTCCTTCGTCACGGGCTGGATCTGCACGCCGAGGAAGCCGCGGCGCACCGAGCCGTGATCCCTGATCTCGGCGACGACCTTCTGCACCGTCTCGGCGGGAATGGCGAAGGCGATGCCGACATTGCCGCCCGAGGGCGAGGCGATGGCCGTGTTCACGCCCACGACCTCGCCGGCGAGGTTGAAGGTCGGGCCGCCGGAATTGCCCCGGTTCACCGCCGCGTCGATCTGCAGGAAGTCGTCGTAAGGCCCCGCGCCGATGTCGCGGCCGCGGGCCGAGACGATGCCCGCCGTCACCGTGCCGCCGAGGCCGAAGGGATTGCCGACGGCGAGCACCCAGTCGCCGACGCGCGGCGTCTTCGGCGCCAGCGACACGTAGGGGAAGGGCCCGCCCTCGTCCACCTTGAGGAGCGCGAGGTCGGTCTTCGGGTCGGTGCCGACCACCTTGGCCTTCAGGCTGCGCCCGTCGTCCGTCTTCACCTCGACCTCCATGCCCTTCTCGACGACATGGTTATTGGTGACGACATAGCCGTCCTTCGAGATGAAGAAGCCCGAGCCCTGCGCCTCGCCGAAGCGGCGCGGCTGCGGACGGGGACCGCGCGGTCCCTCCTCGCCGAAGCGGCGGAAGAAGCGCTCGATACCGGGCGGCAGGCCGAAGTCCTCGAGGTTCTGGCCCCCGTCGGACACGCCCTCGGCCGCGACCTTGACGCGCACGGAGACGACCGCCGGCTTCACCCGGTCCACGACATCGGCAAAGGACGCCTGGCCGGGAACGGTGACGGTCATCGGCTGGTTGGACAGGTTCTGGGCATAGGCCGGCGAGGGGGAAGCGCCGGCGAACCCCTGCAGCGCGCCGGCCGTGGCGAGGGCCGCCAGCGCCGCGGCCCCGAGCAGCAGGGCCTTGCGCCGCCTCGCGGTGCGCATCGCATGGTCGGAGGCCGGACGGGAATCGGCGGCGCGAGCGGAGGTCGCGGCCTCGGCCTTCTGGCCCTCCGGCGGAAGAATGATCGTCATGGAGCCATCTCTCCTTCATGTCAGGCGTCATCCGCCCGTGTCGGAAGGCAAGATGGGGGTGGGCGCCTTACGGTGCCCTCACGACCGGATGAAAGTTTCGTAAGGTCTCCCAGGGGGAGTGGCGTGCCCCCCAGCCGCGCCGGCAGCAGGAGGCTCGCGCCGGAACCATCCGCGGTCATCCCGGGCCTCGCGCAGCGAGGAGCTCGGAACCCGAAACCGAATGCGGGTCATCCAGAAACCGCGCCGGCCACCCCTCACGCCACCCGGCGCAGTTCCTGCGTGGGGAGGTGGACGAGGACGATGGTGCCGGTGCCGACGCTCGACTTGATGCGCAGGGAGCCGCCGTGCAGCTCGGCGAGCGACCGGGCGATGGCCAGGCCGAGGCCCGAGCCCTTGTAGGTCTTGGCGAACTCTCCCTCCACCTGCTCGAAGGGACGGCCGAGCTTCTTCAGGGCCTCGCCCGGGATGCCGATGCCGTTGTCCTCGACGTAGATGTTGACCGCGTCGGCGACGACGCGGGCGCGCACCGCGATGCGGCCGCCGTCGGGCGTGAACTTCACGGCGTTGCGCAGGAGATTGGCGAGGATCTGCTGCACGGCACGCGGGTCGGCGTGCACGGTGGCGCCCGGCGGCAGGGTCTCGACGGTGACCGAGAGCGACTTCGCCTCCGCATCCGCCTCGATGCCGCGCACGGCCTCGCCCACCATGCGGTCGACCGCCACCGTCGTCTTCTCGAGGCGCACGCGCCCGGCCTCGATGCGCGACATGTCCAGGATGTCGTTGATGACACCGAGCAGATATTGCCCGCTGTTGCGGATGTCCTTGCAGTACTCGGCGTATTTCGGGTTGCCGAGCGTGCCGAAGATGCCGCCTTCCATGATCTCGGAGAAGCCGATGATGGCGTTGAGCGGCGTGCGCAGCTCGTGGCTCATGTTGGCGAGGAACTCGGACTTGGCGCGGTTCGCCGTCTCGGCCTCGGCCTTCTGCTCGAGGTAGCGCTCGGCAAGGTCGGCGAGCTGCTGGGCCTGGATCTCGAGCTTCTGGCGGGAGCGCCGCAGGTCCGCCACGGTGGCGATGAGGCGGCGCTCGGAATCGAGCAGACGCTCCTCCTGGCGCTTCAGCGCCGTGATGTCGGTGCCGACCGAGACGTAGCCGCCGTCCTTGGTGCGGCGCTCGTTGATCTGCAGCCAGCGGCCGTCGGCGAGCTGGGCCTCGAAGCTGCGGGCGCCGACGTCCTGGCGCTCGTCGACGAGCTGCTGCGTCTTGACGAGCGGCGGCACGCCCGCCTCCATCACGTCCGCGTAGGTGCGGCCGGCCACCGCCGCCTCGCTCGACAGGCCGTGCAGCCTCTGGAACTTCGAATTGCACAGCACGAGGCGGTTCTGCGCGTCCCAGAGCACGAAGGCCTCCGAGATCGTCTCGATGGCGTCGCGCAGGCGGGCGTCGGCGGCGGCGGTGCGCTCGGCGAGACGGCGCTGCTCGGTGATGTCGACGGCGATGCCGACGAGATGCGGGCCGCCCTCCGCCTCGTCGTCGACGAGCTCGGCGCGGGCCTTGATCCACACCCATTCGCCGGCGGCGTTGCGGATGCGGAAGTCATGGTCGATCGCCCGCGTCTGCGAGGAGGCGAGCATGTCGGCGAGACCGTAGAGGTCCGTGTCGTCGGGATGGACGAGGGCGTTCACCTCGCCGAAGGAGAGGAACTCGTCGCGGCGCTCGTGGCCGAGGAGCGCGTACATGGAATCCGACCAGTAGATGCGGCCGCGGGCGAGGTCCCAGTCCCACATGCCGCAGCGGCCGCGGTTGAGCGCGGCGTCGACGCGCGCCTTCACCCGCTCGCACACCTCGTCGGCGGCGCGGGCGCGGCTCGCCTGCAGGAAGTAGGCGGCGCCGATGGCGATGAGCACGAGGCCCGCCGCGGCGAGCAGCGTCGCCTGGCCGTAGATCTTGGTCTGCCAGGCTGCGAGCGCACCCGAGATCGGCTGCACGACGGCCACCTGCCCGTAGGGCGCCGGCAGGTTGCGCACGGTGGCGAAGGCCTCCCCGCCGCCAGGCAGCGCGATGCGCATGACGCCGGCGCGGTCGGCGAAGGTGGTGAGCGGCTGGGCGCTGCCGAGAAGGTCGACGAGCGTGCGGACGGCACCGGTCCCGGTGCTCGCGCCGGTATTCGCGCCCGCGGCGAAATTCACGCTCTTGGGAAAGTGCGCGCTCCTGGGCAGATGTGCCGTCACCCCGCCCTCGGCGTCCGTCACCGCGACGATGCGGCCGGCGCCGAGCGCGTGCGCCGGCACGATGCGCTCCAGCATGGCGGCCGGCCCGAGCTCGGCCGTCTCCTCGTCGGAGAGCTGGCGCGTCATCTCGCTCATGACGAGGGCGGCGACGAGGTCGATGTCGGAGGCGGCGTCCGCCATGGTCTCGTTGCGCGTGTCGAGCGCCTGGATGACGGCGCCCGAGACGAGCGTGGTCAGGAAGACGGCGAGGAGCGCCGGAACGGCGAGGCGCAGCCAGGGCTCCGCAGCGACCAGGCGCCGGTAGGCCGGATGGGCAATCGATCGTGCTATTCCCAGAATCGTGCCCGCGCGAGCGGGCACGCACGTCGCTGCCTGGACGCGCGCCATGCGTTGCCCCTTCGGATTCCATTCGTCTCGTTCGGAAGACGTGCCGCATCTATCCGAATCAGCTCCATAAGAATCGCAGGCGGCTGATTTGTCCAGAGTGTTGATGAAAGGTTGACGCGATCGTTAAAAGTTTAAGCCCGCCGCGATACGACTGGTCGCGGCGGGCTCAATACTGTTGAACTATATGTAGTGGCTCAGGCGAGGGAGCGGCCCGAGATGTCGCTGACGTCCGGCGACAGGCCGGGCGTTCCGGCGACGCGCTTCAGCGCCGCCTCGGCCTTGGCGCGCCTTCCCGGCTCCAGCATGCGCCAGGTGCGGAAGGCTGTGAGCAGGCGCGCGGCCACCTGCGGGTTCTTCGGGTCGAGGGCGATGACGACATCGGCCAGGAAGTCGTAGCCCGCGCCGTCGGCCCGGTTGAACTGCGTGGCATTGCCCATGGCGAAGCTGCCGACGAGCGAGCGCACGCGGTTCGGATTGCCCATGGAGAAGGCCGGGTGCCGGGTGAGCTCCCTGACGCGGTCGAGCGTGCCGGCCTCCGGGATCGTCGCCTGCAGCGCGAACCACTTGTCGAGCACGAGCGGATCGTCGTGGAAGCGCCCGGCGAAGTCGGCGAGCGCCGTTTCGCGCGCCGCGCCGGGCAGATGGGCGAGGACGGCAAGGGCACCGAAGCGGTCCGTCATGTTGTCGGCGGCGGCGAACTGCGCCACGGCGAGCTCCGTGCCGCGGGCCGCGTCCCCGGCCGCCAGGAGGTCGAGGGCGGCGTGGCGCAGGGCGCGGCGGCCCGCACTCGCCGCATCGGGGCTGTAGGCGCCGCGCGAGGCGAGCCGGCCGTAGAGAGCCGCTAGCCGGTCGGCGAGCGCCGCGCCGAGCGCGCGCTTGACCGCCAGGCGCCCGGTGAAGACGGCGTCCGGATCGACGTCGCCGCCGATCTCGCGGGCCATGTCGGCCTCCGTCGGCAGGGCGAGCACCTGCGCCGCGAAGGCGTGGTCGGCCTCGGCGCGGCTGTCGAGGAAATGGGCGAGCGCCTCGCCGAGGCGGGCGTCGACGGAGATGGCCTGGCCGGCGCGCGCGGCCCGCGTCGCCTCCAGGATGACGCGGGTCGCGACCGTCTGCGCCGCCTGCCACTGGTTGAACGGATCGCGATCGTGCCGGAAGAGGACGAAGAGGTCCTCGTCCGCGAGGTCCATCTCGAGGCGCACGGGTGCCGAGAAGCCGCGCAGGAGCGAGGGCACCGGCCGCTCCGGCACGTCCGTGAAGGTGACCGAGAGCGCCGGGCCGTCAAGCGTCAGCACGCCGTTCGCGAGCGGCACCTCGTTGCCGGCCTTCAGGGGGAGTTCCCGGCCGCTCTCGCCCACAAGGCCGAGCGCCACGGGGATGACGACGGGCCGCTTCTCGGCCTGGCCGGGGGTGGGCGGCGTGCGCTGGGCGAGATCGAGCCGGTAGGTTCTCGCCGCCGGATCGTAATGGCTGCTCGCCGTCACCGTCGGCGTACCCGCCTGCTCGTACCAGGTGAAGAACTGCGAAAGGTCGCGCCCGCTCGCCTCGGCGAAACAGGCGATGAAGTCCTCCACCGTCGCCGCCGTGCCGTCGCAGCGCTCGAAATAAAGGTCCATGCCGCGCCGGAAGGCTTCCGCCCCGATCAGCGTCTTGAGCATGCGGATGACCTCGGCGCCCTTCTCGTAGACGGTCGCCGTGTAGAAGTTGTTGATCTCGCGGTACTGCGCCGGCCGCACGGGATGGGCGAGGGGCCCCGCGTCCTCGGCGAACTGCTGGGCGCGGAGCGTGCGCACGTCGGCGATGCGCTTGACCGGCCGCGAGCGCTCGTCGGAGGAGAACTCCTGGTCGCGGAAGACGGTGAGCCCCTCCTTCAGGCAGAGCTGGAACCAGTCGCGGCAGGTGATGCGGTTGCCCGTCCAGTTGTGGAAATATTCGTGGGCGATGATCGCCTCGATATTGGCGTAGTCGGCGTCCGTCGCCTTCTCGGCGCTCGCGAGCACGTACTTGTCGTTGAAGATGTTGAGGCCCTTGTTCTCCATGGCCCCCATGTTGAAGTCGGACACGGCGACGACGTTGAAGACGTCGAGGTCGTACTCGCGGCCGAAAACCTTCTCGTCCCAGCGCATGGAGCGGGCCAGCGCGTCGAGCGCGTAGGTGGCGCGCTCGCCCTTGCCGGCCTCCACGTGGATGGCGATCTCGACCGCACGGCCCGAGCCCGTCACATAGGTCTGCGACACCTTGTCGAGCCGCCCGCCGACCAGGGCGAAGAGGTAGCAGGGCTTGGGGAAGGGGTCGTGCCAGAGGGCGTAGTGCCGGCCCGTACCGGGAACCTCGCCGCGCTCGACGGGGTTGCCGTTGCCGAGGAGGAGCGGCGCCTCCTCCCGGTCGGCTTCGATGCGCGTCGTATAGACGGAGAGCACGTCCGGCCGGTCGAGGAAATAGGTGATGCGGCGGAAGCCCTCGGCCTCGCACTGCGTGCAGTAGATGCCGCTCGAGCGGTAGAGGCCCATGAGCTTGGTGTTGGCGCTCGGGTCGAGTTCCGTTTCGAGCGTCAGCGTGAAGGGCCGCTGCGGCGGGGCGTGCAGCACGAGGGAGGAAGGCGTCACCGCGTAGGCGGCGGCGCCCAGGGCCACGCCGTCGAGGCGCGCCGAGACGAGCCTCAGCTCGTCGCCGTCGAGGGTCAGCGCGGCGCCTGGGGTGCCCTTCGGATTGGGGCGCAGCGCAAGCTCCGCCGTGACGCGCGTCGCCGTCGGATGGAGACGCACATCGAGCTTCACCGTATCGATCAGATAGTCGGTCGGCCGGTAGTCCTCGAGACGGACGACGGGGGCGTTCTCGGTGCGCATCTCGGTCTCCGCATGGCGGGCAAATCGTTACCCGCCGTTATGGGGGACGCGGGCGGGCCCGACAACCCGTGCGCGAGGCGTGCCGGCAGGTGCCAACGCCCCGGCTTCGTCCGGCAGCCCCCTCGTCCCCGCCTCCCGCATGACCGCTCCGCGGGCTCGCGGAACGGCGAGAGGATGGGCGGGCAAGGCCCCTGCCCTGCCCGGCGCGCTCTCAGCTCACGATGCGCCAGCTGCCGTCCGGCTGCTGGCAGGCGGTGCCGTAGCCGCGCTGGGGCCGGCCGCCGACGTAGATCGTGTGGGTGTATTCGCGGCAGTAGCCGTCCGGGCTGTCGTAGGCCGGGCCGGGATCGATGTAGCCGTAGGCGCCGCTGTCGCTGCGCCACTCGGTGCGACGGCCGTAGGAGACGGCGTCGTACTGGGCGGTGTAGGCGCGCTGCCGGGCCGCGTCGTCGAGCGAAGAGCCGATGGCACCGCCGAGCAGGCCGCCGATCGCAGCGCCCGCCACGATGGCCGCCGCCTTGCCGGCGCCCCCGCCGAAGGCCGAGCCGATGAGGCCGCCGGCGACCGCGCCGCCGATGACGCCCACCGTCTGGTTCGTCGTGGGCGGCCGGCCGTAGGGGTCGCTCGTGCAAGCGGCCGTCGAGAAGGCCACGACGGCGATCATGCCCGCCGAGAGAATGGATTTCACGGTCATCACTGTCCCTGCCGGTCGTTGTTCGTGTCGATTCGCCCGGAGCTTCTTCCGGCGCCGGGCCATACGAGGCATGGAATTCGGCGAAACCGAGGTCAAGCCCGCCCCCGCCCCGCAGCTCCCAGGGTGACGGGGAGGTTCGCGCGGGAACCCTCCACCGTCGTCCCGGGGCCGGGCGTGAGCCGCGAGCCCGGACCTAGGACCGATGCCGGTGAACCAGGAGACGCAGCGGCCGCCACGCCCTCCTTTCGGCCGGCATCCTTTGCGGGTCCCGGACAGCAGCTCGCCCTTCGCTCACACCCCGGGCAGGCGCAGTACGGCGCGCAGACCCCCGAGCGGCGAATCGTCGAGCACCAATGTGCCGCCGTACAGGTCGGCGAGGTCGGCGGCGATGGCGAGGCCGAGGCCGGAGCCGGGCTTCGTCTCGTCGAGCCGCTTGCCGCGCCGCATGACCTCGCTGCGCGCCTCGGGCGGCAGGCCCGGGCCGTCGTCGTCGACGACGATCTGGAGCGTCGAGCGTTCTCCGTCGGGAAAAACGTCGACCGCGACGGCCACACGGGCCTGCGCCCATTTGCAGGCATTGTCCGCGAGGTTGCCGACCATGTCCTCGAAGTCCTGCCGCTCGCCGCGGAAGCGGGTGCCTTCCGGCACCGCGACCTCCACCGCGAGGTCCCGGTCCCGGTAGATGCGGCCGAGGGCGCGCTTGAGGCCGACGAGCACGGGCGCGACCTCCGTCACGGTGCCGAGCGTGCCGGCGAGGGCCGCCGCGCGGGCGCGGTCGAGGTAGTAGTTGATCTGGTCGCGCATCACGGCCGCCTGCTCGCGCACCTTGTCTGCGAAGGGGCCGGGCATGCCGTCGGCCTCGTTGACGATGACGCTGAGTGGCGTCTTCAGCGCGTGGGCGAGATTGCCGACATGGGTGCGGGCGCGCCCGAGGATCTCGCGGTTGGCGTCGATCATCAGGTTGAGTTCCCCCGCCAGCGGCGCGATGTCGTGCGGGTACTTGCCCTCGATGTGCTCGGCGTCGCCGCGGCGCACGTCCGCCACCGCCTTGCGCAGGCGGATGAGCGGCAGGAGGCCGTAGCGCACCTGGGCGAGCGTGGTGAGGCCGAGCGCCACGCCGAGGGCCGCGAAGGTGAGGCCGAGCGCCCAGCCGAAGCTGCGGATGTCGTTCTCGATCTCCTCGTCCGGCGCGGCGACGGCGACGTGGAAGCGCCCGTCCTCGCCGAGGTCGATGACGCGCTCGAGGATGCGCAGGTTGCGCTCGTCGGGCCCCGTGGCGTAGCCCTTGCGCAGGCCCCCCTCCCCGGCCGGCACGCCGAGGTCGGCGAGCTTCGGCAACTGCCCGCCGAAGAGCGATTTCGAGGTGCGGAGGTCGCGCGGGCCGCCGTTGAGGCGCGTCACCTGCCAGTACCAGCCCGAGAGCGGCAGCTCGAAGCGCGGCTCGCCGATGGTGCCGAGCTCCTTGCGCTCGAGCTCGCCGGGGGTGGCGAGGTCGGAGACGAGGTCGGTCAGGTAGACGTCGAGCCGCTCGTCGAAGGCGCGCTCGGTCGTGCGCCGGTAGATCGTCGACAGGATGAGCCCCGCGACGAGCAGGATGAGCAGGCTCCAGGCGATGGCCGACACGAAGAGGCGGGTCGCGATCGAATGGCGGCGGAAGCCGAATGCCATGCCGGCGCGCCCCGCTCAGTCGCCCGGCGGCGGCTCGGCCACGTAGCCGAGACCACGCACCGTCTGGATGATGTCGACGCCGAGCTTCTTGCGCAGGCGGCCGATGAACACCTCGATGGTGTTCGAATCGCGGTCGAAATCCTGGTCGTAGAGATGCTCGACCAGCTCGCTGCGGGAGATGACGCGCCCCGCGTGGTGCATGAGATAGGCGATGAGCCTGT
Source organism: Chelatococcus albus (assembly GCF_030067675.1). Lineage (GTDB taxonomy): Bacteria > Pseudomonadota > Alphaproteobacteria > Rhizobiales > Beijerinckiaceae > Chelatococcus_A > Chelatococcus_A albus. The sequence goes on from NZ_JASJEV010000007.1 coordinate 78,854, forward strand.
ACTCGTGCGAGGTGAGCTTGACGGGGTTGCCGTCGACCACGACGCGCCCGGCGCGCGTGTCGAGGCGCACGGGCCCGCAGACGAGCTCGTTCGTCGCGTGCCCCGCCGCACGACGCAGGAGGGCGCGCAGGCGGGCAAGAAGCTCCTCCATGTGGAAGGGCTTGGTCACGTAGTCGTCGGCGCCGGCGTCGAAGCCCTGCACCTTGTCGCTCCAGCGGTCGCGCGCCGTCAGGATGAGCACGGGCATGGTGCGCCCGGCGGCGCGCCAGGCGGCGAGCACGGCCGCGCCGTCGATCTTGGGCAGGCCCATGTCAAGGACCACGGCGTCGTAGGGCTCCGTCTCGCCGAGGAACTGCCCCTCCTCGCCGTCGAACGCCTTGTCCACGGCGTAGCCCGCATGTTCGAGCGCCGTGACGAGCTGGCGGTTGATGTCCCTGTCGTCCTCGACGACCAGAAGTCGCAATTGACCACCCTCACCGAACCGAGGCGACCGTGCCGGTGCCGCCGTCGACGCGGACGCGTACCACACGTCCATCGCGGCGCAAGGCCGTGATGAAATACATGTAGACGCCGTCGCGCCGGCACAGCCGCGCGCGCAGGACCTTCGCCCCGCCGCTGGCGGCCGCGCGCGCCGCATCCACCGCGGTCACGGGCGGCACCACCTCGCTGCGGGCAACGGCCTCGCGCGTCTCCGCCGCGGACAGGCAGCCCTGCGGAGCGCGAATGTCCTCGGCCGCCCACGCGCCGGTCGCACAAGTCGCGACGAGAAGGGTCAAAATGTGGCCACGCATGGGCGCAATCTGGTCGACAGGTGCTGAACGGCGGGTGAACGAGGTATCATGATGGACAGCCGCGGCACCCGCCGGCCGTCCTTCAGCCGCACCGCGGGGTGCTGCCGGGCGCCGCGCCGCCCATCCCCGCGCGCTCGCGCCGGAGCATGACGACCTCGCTCTCCTTGTAGGTCGTGCGGGCGATCTCGCGATATCCGCATTTCTGCGCCACGCGCAGCGAGGCGCGGTTCGCAGGCGCGACGATGCAGGCGGTGGCCGGCGCGGCGAGATGCCGCTCGCTCCATCCGAGCGCCCCTTGCACCGCCTCCGTCGCGTAGCCCCTGCCATGCACGGCGGGGGCGAGCACCCAGCCGATCTCCGGCGTGCCTTCGAGCGAGGGCGTGATGGCCCGCTTGAAGTCCGCGAAGCCGACATCGCCGACGAAGCGGCCCGTGCCCTTCTCCTCCACGGCCCAGTAGCCGTAGCCCAGGAGACGCCAGAGCCCGGCATAGCGCAGCATGCGCGCCCAGCTCTCCTCCCGCGTCGACGGCTTGCCGCCGATGTGCGCGACCACGGCGGGGTTGCCCCACAGGGCCGTGACCGCCTCGAAGTCGCGGGCCTCGTGTCCGCGCAGCACGAGGCGCTCCGTTTCGATCCGGGGCGCCTCCCCCGCCGGTCCCGTCGCTGCAGCCATGACCGTTCTCCCGTGGGCGGCCAGGACTATCGCGCGGCGGTGCTGGCGTACAGGGCCGGTGCGGCCCAACCGGCGTCGCTGCCGCTCCCGGAGCACTTCCCGATTCAACTGAATCGGGAAGTGCTCCGTCTTTTTGAGAATAGAGCATTTACTTCGCCAAACCGGCGTCCACTTCGGCGGAAAATGCGCTAACGCGCCAGGCGCTTGGTGGCGGTGAGGCGGAAGACGGTGGAGAGGATGAAGCTCGCCCCGGCGACGACCTGCAGCGCCGCCTCGGCGAGGGCGCCGCTGTCGAGGCCCGACGTGTCGAAGCCGAGGAACGACAGGGTGATGGCCACGAGGCCGAAGAGGTTCGCCCATACCGTGCGGCTCGCGAGGAAGGATTTCGTCTCGATCATCGTGCTGCTCCTTTGCTGCCGGGAAGGGGAAAAGGAAGAGGAAGAGGAAGAGGAAGAGGCCACGGCAGTGGCGAGCGCGAGCGCCTCGCGCTCCACCCTGCGCACACGCCGCGTCCAGCCGCGGCCGAAGGTGGCGAAGACGGAAAGCCGCGCGAGGAAGCTCAGGCGCGCGGCGGCGAGCGCCCGCACGAGGCCCTGCGGGTCGGCGCGGGCGACGGCAGCGAGCGTGACGGGCCCGGGCAAGCCGTCCGCCGGCACCGCGAGCACCCGCTGCAGCAGGCGCACGGCGGCCTTCGGTCCGGAATGCACGGCGCAGTCGAACAGGGCGAGGTCGACGCCCGCCGGCAGCTCGTCGGCGCGGATGGTCCGCCAGTAGAAGCGGTGGTAGATCGCCTCGGCCTCGGCGCGCGTCAGCGCCATCACCTCGGCGACGGCGACCGGCCTCCCCCGAGCGCGGGCGAGGGTCGCGCGGGTGATGCCCATGTTGGTCGTCCCGCCCGGGTCGAGAGGGTGGTTCACGAAGCCGCCCTCCAGGGCGAAGACGAGCGCCATGGCGCGTTCGAAGCTCGCTGCCGCCATCAGGGTCTCCATCGTGCTGCGGGCCGCCCTGGCGCGCCGCCGGGGCAGAAGGGGCTCACTCGAACTCCCAGATCCAGACGGCGCCGTCCGCCCCGCGTCCCCCCGGCTGGCCCGTGGCGCTGTTCGCCACGCAGCCGCCGGAGCCGCCGTCGCCGCGGGCGACGCCCGGCCCGCCCGGCGCGTTGCCCACCTGGCCGCGCGCCCCGCCGCCAAGGAAGGAGGGCGCGCCATTGCCGGAGACGCCGTTGCCGGCGTCGAGGCGCAGGCCGGGCGCGCCCGCCCCGCCCTCGGCATTGAGGTCGCCGCCGCCCGCCGTGCCGCCAAGGCCGCCCGGCACCGCCCGGGCGAAACCACCCGCCGCCTGGCCGCGCCCGCCCTGCCCGCCGCCGGCGACGGCATGGGGGCCGAAGCGCGTCTCGCCGCCCGCCCCGCCGTCGCCGCCCGTGGTCGCGCCGCCGGCGCCGCCGGCACCGACCGCCACCGGCACGCTCGCGAGCGTCGTCACGTCGAGGAGGCGGAGGGACAGGCCGCCTGCGCCGCCGCCCCCGCCGCAGGCGCCCGCCTCGGCCGCACCGGCGGCGCCCCCGCCGCCTCCGCCGGCGCCGAGGGCGAAGACGAGGGCGAAGCGCACGCCCGCCGGCCGCTCCCAGGTGCCGGAGACGGTGATCCAGCGGCAGGCGGTGAGGCGCCCGCCGCCTGTGAGGCCGCCGGGCAGGAGCGCGAGCCGGCCGGTGGCGGCCGAGAGGCGCAGGGCCTCGTGCCAGGTCGCGCCGTCCGGCGAAACCTTGAAGGAAAGGTCGTCGTCGCCGATCAGCCCGATCTCGGCACGCGCGCCGTAGCCCGACTGGAAGAGGAGCGAGAGCACCTGCCCCGGCCCCTCCTTGTTGAGCTTGCAACGCAGGTCGCCCGTGCCGCCCTCGCCCGTGCCGCGCGCCGTCACGAGGAGGTCGTTGAGCTTGGCGCTGAAGGGATTGGCGGCATCCGCCGCCGTGCCGAGACCGAGGCGATCGAGGTTCTGCAGCGCCCGGCCCGTGAGCGGCACCCAGGCCACGCCATCGAAGACGAGGAGGACCGCCTCGTCGCGCACGAAGGCGCGCCAGCCCTTCTCGGGGGTGTGGAAGCGCCAGGCGCCGTCGCGGCGCACGGCGATCTCGCCGCGACGCCCGCTCCAGGGGCCGGAGGCGCCCTCCGCCACGATCCAGCGCCCGCCCTCCGCCGCTTCCGGCGGCGGGGCGGGGAGGTCGCGGTCCTCGACGGAGAGGTGCACGAGGTCGTCGAGCGCGACGAGGGCCTCGTTGTGCGTGACGTGCTTCTGCGCCTGGGCCGCCGCAAGAAGCGGCAGCCCGAGGTTTCGCGTCTCGGTCATGGCGGGGCTCCGGGGATGCAGGCCGGGGGAGGCCGGTCAGGGAGCGCGAACGGCGACGGTGACGATGCGCACAGCGCCCCGGCCGACAGTGGCGCTCACCTGCGCGAGGCCGAGCGTCAGGCGCGCCTGGGGCATGCCGAAGTCGGCGAGCTCGTCGGCCGCCGCGTAGCGCAGCAGAGGCGCATCGGCGGCGAGGCGGCGCAGGACAGTGCCGCCCGAGAGGATGTCGGCCTCGTAGCGCTCGATGCTCTCGCCGAGCGGGATCTCCACCGGCTCCCAGGCATCGCCGCCGGTGCGGCTGCGGCGGACGAAGGCGATGTCGATTCCCGCCGGCCCGCGCCGCGCAGTTACGTGCACGGGCGGCAGCGGCGCGAGCGCGGCAGCGCCCGGCGTCGCCTCGAAGGCGAGGAATGAGGGGTCCGCGTGGTCGCGCTCGGCCGGGCCCACCCGGTAGCAGAAGGTTCGTCCCACCTCGTCGAGGCGCGTGGCGAGGGGCACGAGCGCGCGGTCGAGCACGACGGCGGGCGCGCCGGGGGCGAGCCGGCGCGCCGCCGCCGCCTCCGAGCCGCCGAGGCCGCGCAGGAGCCGCGCAAGGCGGAACGTGCCTTCGCCCACGAGCTCGGCGCGCGCCGCGGTCAGGATCTCCCAGGTGCCGTCCGGCCCGCGCAGCGCCAGCGTGTTGGCGCCGGCGAGCGCCCGCCCGTCATCGACGGAGGTGAGCGCCCCGCCCCTGAGCCTCACCGTCACCGTCGCGCCCTCGTCCCAGCGCCACAGCGGCCCGGGCCCGAGGGGTGACAGGGTCTCACCAAGGATCGCCGGCAGCTCTGCCACCGCATGGAGGTCGTAGGCCGCGCCGTCGCCCGAGCGCCAGACGGCGAGGCGCCCCGGCCAGGGATCGGCGAAGACGGCGAGATGCTGCAGCGGCGCCGGGCTCCCGAGGGCGAGCGGCAAGTCGAGCACCAGTGCGTGAGGCCGCCCCGGCAGGAGCGGCGGGGGCTTCGGCGCGCGCGTGAGGCGCGGGGCCGGCAGGTCGTAGACCGCAGGCTCGACGGCGCGGGCGGTGACGCGCCGTTCCGCCGCATCGGCGATGCGCGTGATGCGGAAGAGGCGCGGCGCGCTGCCCGTGGGCAGCGCCACCACGTCGCCGACCTCGAGGTCGACGCGGCGCGGGCTCAGGCCGAACTCGGCCGTCTCGCGCCCGGTCCAGAGGTCCTGCAGCCAGATGTCGGCGAGGCGCTGGGCCTCGGCCGGACGCAGCACCGCCGCCACCTCGCCGCCGATCTCGCGGCGGCTGCCGCAGGCGAGGCGGCGCGAGGCCACGGCGGCGCGGCGATAGTCGCGCTCGCCGTCGACGAAGCCGAGGCGGATCTCGCGCGGCAGCTCCGTCTCCTGCATGCGGCGCAGGCTGAAGGCCGCGTCCTCGCGGCCGGGCACGAGCTCATCGGCCGTGAGCGTCGCGACCGCCCGGCCGTTGCGGCCGACGAGGCGCAGGCCCGCCGCCCCCGCCACCGCGTCGAAGCCGAAGGCGCGCGCGAGCGGCTCCAGCGCCTCGCGGGCCGACATCGGCCGGTCGACGACATAGCCGTCGACGAAGCCGTCGAGGGCGATCTCGGCCGCCGGCGGCAGGCCGTGGTCCGCGAGGATCGCCGCCGCGAGCCGGTCGAGCGCAACCCCTTCGAGGCGGCCGGTGAGCCAGTGGCCGGTCTCCCAATTGGCGCCGTCGGCCCAGACCACGGAGAGGTCCGGGAAGGCCGGGAAGGGCCGCGCGTCCCAGGCCCAGGCGAAGATCCGCCCGGGGTCGACCATCGGCCCGCCGTAGACGGGCGAGATGGGGTTCGCCCCCGCCCGATGTCCCGGCTGCGCGGGATCGAAATGGGTCAGGACGGCCTCGAGGCCCCTCGTCTGCACGAGGTCGTCGCGGCGCCCGTCGGAGAAGGGCGGCAGGCCGCCCTCGGCCGATTTGGCGTCGGGGAAGACGTTCGGCGCATTGGCGCCCTTGTCCACGGCGGGCAGGCCGACCTCGGTGAGCCAGATGGGCTTCGCCCGCGGCGCCCAGGCGGTTGCGGCCGTCTCGACGCCGGCGACGCGCTCGACATGGGCGTTGCCCCACCAGCCGGCGAGATCCTTGACGCGGAACACCCAGGGCTTGCCGTAGGCGCCATCCGTGATCGGCTTGCGCGCCTGCGCCGCGCGCGCGGCGGCATCAGCATAGAACCAGTCGAAGCCCTCGCCCCCCGCGACCTGCGACCTCAGATAGGCCGGGTCGCAGGCCGAGCGTGCCGCGGCGCGGTCATGATGGCCCGTGCCGTCGCGCCAGTCGGCGAGCGGCGGGTAGAAGTCGATGCCCACGGCATCGATCGCCGGCGAGGCCCAGAGCGGATCGAGCGGGAAGCGCACCTCCGCGCCGCCGTCGCGCACGTGGGCGCCGTACTCCGTCCAGTCCGCGGCGTAGGTGAGGCGCGTGCCGGCGCCGAGCACCGCGCGCAGGTCGGCGGCGAGCCGCACCAGTTCCTCGACCGCCGGGTAGACGCCGGGAGCGGAGCGCACGCGCGTGAGCCCCACGAGCTCGGAGCCGAGGACGAAACCCTCGACCCCGCCCGCGGCGCGGGCAAGATGGGCATAGTGCAGCGCCTGCCGCCTGAGGCTCCATTCCTCCGGGCCGCGGTAGACGACGCTTTCGCCCTCGACGGCGAATTCCCCCGGCGCCGCCCGGCCGAAGAAGGCCGAGACCTCGGCCGCGGCGGCGGGCGTCGCGTCGGGGCTGCCGGGCCGGCCCGGCGCGGGATCGCAGGTGATGCGCCCCCGCCAGGGATAGGCCGGCTGGCGCGCGGCGCCCGTCCACGGGTCCGGCCGGACGTTGTCCGCCGGCACGTCCATCATGACGAAGGGATAGAGCACGACCTCGAGGCCGCGCGCCCTGAGTTCGCGCAGGAGACGCAGGATGGAGGCGTCCGAGGGCGTGCCGCCGTAGGCCGGCCGGCCGTCGACACGGCTCACCACCTGGGCGGTGGCGCGCGTCAGGCCGGCAACCGACCATTGTGCTTCGAGCGTCGCCTTCGCATCGGTCTCGACGCGCGGCGCGATGCGGCAGCGGCCGGCACGCAGATCGTCGCCGAACCAGCTCACGACGAGCGACACGCGCCGCAGGTTCGGGCACAGGCCCTGCAGCGCATCGAGCGAGGCCATGACGTCGCTCGCCCGCTGGAGCTGGTGGCGGTTCTCGGGCCGTGTCACGCCGGGATCGAGCGCGCGGCTGACCGCAAGCGTGTCGTAGGCGAACTCGCTCGCGCCCGGGATGAGGTTGACGGCACGGAGCATGGAGCCGAGGCCTGGCACGGGCCGCACGACCTCGAAGGACAGCTGCGGAATGCGGTTGCCGAAGGGTTCGAGCGGCAGGCGCTCGAGGACGACATAGGCGAGGCCGCGGTAGGCGGGGGCGTTCTCCGCCCCCTCCTTGGCGACGATGAGCGGGTCCGGCTCCTGGTCCTCGCCGCCGCGATGCAGGCGCATGGCGAGATGGGCAAGGTCGATCTCCCTGCCGTCGGCCCAGACACGGCGCAGGAAGGCAACCGGCCCCTCGCACAGGCCGACGGCGATATTGGCGTAATAGGCATAGGTCGTCGTCACCGTGCGGGGACCGCGCGGCGCGCCCTTGCCGCCGGCGCGCGGGGCGCGGGTCACGGTGGTCGTCGCCACCTCCTCGAAGCGCGTCGCCCAGATCAGCGCGCCGCCGATGCGGGCGCGGCCGTAGACGCGCGGGATGGGCGCGCCTTCGGTCGAGGTCAGCCCCTCCATGGTCTTCAACCGCGGCCCCTCGACGTAGCGCGTGCTGCCGTCGGCGAAGAGGGCCCCGTCGACGGCCGCCCCGGCCATGGCGCCGAGCGCGCGGCCCACCACGGCCCCGACCGGTCCGCCGACGAGGCCGCCGACGGCGGCGCCTGCCACCTGCAGAACGAGTGTCGCCATGGACGGGAAGCCTTTCGATGAAGAAAGTTGAGGAACGGCGCCGTCGCTTCGCGCGGGAAGCACTTGCATGCCCCCTCACCCCGCCTCCACGCCGGGGAAGCGGAAGGCGAAGGCGAGGTGGCGGCGCCACCAGGGCGTGAGCGCCACTTCCGCCACCGCCGCGCCGTCGTGGGCGTGGATCATGGCGTGCGGACCGCTCGCGATGCCGGCGTGCTTCGCGGGCAGATGGTCGCGCCAGCGGAAGAGGAGCACGTCGCCCGCGCCGAAGGCCGCCGGATCGACGGCGACGAGATGGCGGGCCGCTGCCTCGGCCAGCGCCTCACCGCCGGCGGCCTCCGCCCAGTCGGACGCATAGGGCGGCGGGAGCTCCGGCTCCGGCCCGACGACGGCGCGCCAGACGCCGCGCACGAGGCCGAGGCAGTCGCAGCCGACTCCCTTCAGGCTCGCCTGATGGCGGTAGGGCGTGCCGATCCAGGCGCGCGCCTCGGCCACCAGCGCTGTGCGGGTGATGCCGCCAGCGGCGGCGCTCATCGGAACAGGCTCCCGCCGTCGAGCCCCGCCTCGCCCTCGCGCGGCAGGCGCAGGATGAAATCGTCGCCCGGCATGTGCGGGAAGCCGCGGAAGTTCACACCGTTGCCGAACTTGTCCCGGCAGGTGGCGAAGCGCTTGTCGCAGCCCGCCGTGATGCGGAAGCTGTCGCCCACGGCGATCGGCCGCGGCATGGGCTGCCACAGCACGATCTCGGGCGCAGGCGGCGCATGGCGGTGGAGCTTCACCTCGACGCTGCCCCCGGCATTCGCCCCGCTCGTCCAGGTGACGAGGCCGCCGGTGAACCAGCCATCCGCGTGCGCCGTGAGCCCCACGGCGGCGAAGCCGAGGCGCCCGTCCGTCGCCGTCACCCGCGCCTCGGCGGCGAAACGCGGATCGGCGAGGGCCACGCGGCAGCGGGCGTCGCCCAGGTCGGCCGAGCAGGTCGGCCGGTAGAGGCGGCCCTGCTCCTCGTCGAGGCGGTGCATGGCGCCGCGCAGCTCGGCGACGAAGGCCCGCTCGCTGCGCCGGATCTCGCCGATCGTACCGACATCGAGGAGCAGACGTTCATCGACGTCCGACCAGTCGACGAGCCAGGTCTCGACGGCCGCTCCATCGTAGAGGCCCGATGCAAGCTCGTACTCCGTGATCCCGGCGGCGACAAGGGCGCCTGCCACCTCACCGCCGCCCACCGCGAAGCCGAGCTCGGCGGTCGCCTCCGCCGCCTCGAGGCCCGTGCGGGCGAGGAAGGCGACGCCGGCGAAGGCAAGGTCGCGGTCGTGGTCGGTGAAGCCGAGCCGCGCGCCGTCGCGGCGCGTGAGAAGCCAGCAGCGACACAGCGTCGTGGCGCCGCCCCCGAGGCGGGCGGCCAGGCCCGCGGGCAGGTTGCGCATGCGGGATCTCCTCGGAAGGTGCCTTCCGCGCAATGCGGCGAGCCGGCAGTTGGCGCGGGCCCGCCGATGGTCATCCCGGGGCGGCCGCAGGCCGCCCCGGGATGACGGGCGGAGGAGGTTGGACAGCCGCACAGCGGCTTCCGGGGTGACGGTGTGTGGTTCGCGGCGACGAGCTGCACCGGTTCACGGCAGGATCTCGACGAGCGGAATGCGCGGGATCTCGCCGGCGGCGAAGGCGGCGAGGTCAATCTCGAGCGCGTCCGTGTCGAAGCGCACCGGCACGTCGAAGGCAAAGCCCGCCGTCACGGCCGCACCCGGCGGCGGCACCTCGCCGTCGCGGAAGGTGACGAGGCCGGTCGTCACGTCGCAGTCGAAATGCAGCCCCTCGACCTTCTCCGTGCCCGCGACCGCTACCCGCACGGAGCCGGCGACGGGCTTGGCGATGGGCCGCAGATAAGGCGCGTGGGCGCCGCCGTAGGTCTTGACGAGCTGGAAGCTCGCCCGTGCCCCGTCGCCCGTGCCGAGCGCCTGGTCCTTCGGCGTCGGCGGGCGCGAGGGCGGGCCGGAGCGGAAGTCGACCCGGTCGTGCCAGCGGAAGCCGTAGAGCCGCCCGCGCCGCTCCTCGAAGAAGGCGAGGACGGCATGGAGCGCATCGAGCGTCTTGACGCCGTAGCCGGCGTCGTAGCGGCGGCGCGAATGGGCCCAGCGCGCGTTGCGATGCTCGCGGCCGGAGCCCAGCGTGACGATGTCCGTGCGCCGCTCCGGCCCGCCGCGGCTCGCGAGCGCCACGTCGAGGGGAAAGCGCAGCTCGTGGAAATCGGCGGGCATGGGCGCACCTCCCTCGCGTCACAGCGCCCGCCGGCCGCGGGCCACGGCGCGGGCGACGGCGGCGGCGACCTGCGCCTCCGAGCGGCGGAAGCTCTCGACGTCGCTCGCCGCGACATTGACGGTGACGGCAAGCGGCCGCTCGCGCCCGGCGGCCGCGCGCACGCCGAGCCGCCCGTCCGGCCCGCGGGCGAGCGGCATGATGGCCTCCGCCCCGAGCTCGCCCATGAGCCCGAGCCCGCGCGCCAGGGGAAAATAGGTCGGCGCCGCGACGACGCCGCCCTCGGCGAAGGGCTGCACGAGGCCGCGCGCCACAACGTTGCCGCGGGCGTTGGGAACCACGAGGGGCGAGCCGAGCTGCTTGCCGACCTCCGACAGATCTGGTCCTATCGGCAGGATATTCTTGAAGAGTCCTTCCGATAACGTCTTCAGCGCCTGGGTCAGGCCGAGCTCGAGCGGCTTGAAGGCGAGGCGCGCAGCGAATTCCGAGAACTTCCTGCCCATGCCCTTGAGAACGTCATCGAATTTCCTGCCTTCGACGAGCCCCTTCGCAAAAGCATTGGAGAGAGATCGGCCGAGATCGTCGCTGAGCTTCTTGACGCTCCTGAGCTGTTCGTTGAGAGCGTCTATTCTTTCGGGTCTGTCATCCCTGTATTCATGGTTGTCCATCTGCATTTCCTTCCCCCACCGTCACCGGCCTGGGCATCCGTTACGGTTCCTGCTCATGATCTTGGCAGCATCTCTGGCAGCCGGGTGCGTCCGCACGGCTCCCAGGCACGACGTCTACACCTTCAGGCGGATGCCCGACGCCAAGGACCCTTTTCAGAGCGCAAGGGTCTCCTGCGATTACGAATCGCAGAAATTCGCGGTCACTGCGCCGCCGGAGCGCGGCGCATCGATCATCAATCTGCAAAGGGAACAGCTCTATCTTGCCTGCATGAAATCGAAGGGATTCCTGATGACCAAGCATTGGGAGGAATGATGCGCGGCGGCCCGCCCCATCTCTTCGCTGGCTTGCAGCCCATTCCGTCGTTCGCCCTGTCGGCCGCCTGCGCTCGCCGGCCGACAGGTTTCACCGACGAATTCCGGGAAACCGCCGGTCGAGGCCACCCGCATGGCTGCCGCCGCTGCGCCTTCCCGATCACCCGCATCGGTTCTGGTTCCCGGGCTCGGCCTGCGGCCGTCCCGGGATGACCGGCAACGGTTCTCGCGCGAGCCTCGCTTCCGGCAGCGGCCGCCCCCGCCCGCTACCCGTCGGGGAAGGCGCGCATCAGCGCCGCAAGCTCCGCCCGGCCGGGCGGCGCGGGTGCGGCAGCCGGCCCGGCGAACCCTTCGACGGCGGCGGCGAGCTCGCGCGGCGTCAGGCGCCAGAAGGCGTCGGGGCCGAGCCGCAGGACGCCGAGGCCGAAGGCCATGACCTCGCGCCAGGGGAAGGGGCGCGGCGCCCCGCCCTCCCCGCGCCCTGCGGCGATCAAGGGTTTGCCGCGTCCTCCCCGCCGCCGAAGGTCGCGGCGAGAAGCGCCACGGCGGCGCGCATGCAGGCTTCGAGCTCGCCCGCGGCCGGCAGGGCCGCCACCTCGGCGTCGGTCAGGGCGGTGCCGCCGCCGCGGATGCCGGCGGCGAGGATGCGGATGAGGTCGCGCGTCGAGGGGGCGCCCTCCGCGAGGCGGGCGCAGAGCGCCGGCAGATTGTCGGCCGCGAAGGCGGCCTCCAGCTCGGCGAGGGCGCCGAGCGTGAGGCAGAGGGTGAAGCGGCGGCCGCCGAGGACGGCCTCGACCTCGCCGCGATGCCGGTTGGCCATCGGCGCCTCCTCAGATGGCGGTGAAGGTGAGCTGGCCGGCGGATTCGAGGGCGAGCTCGAAGGTCACCTCGCCGGCGTGGTCGCCGCGATATTCGAGCGTCGTGACCTGGAACGGCCCCTCGACGACGCCGAAGGCCGGCACCACCACCTGCCAGCGGCGGATCTCGCCGTCGAAGAAGATCTCGCGCACGAAGGCGTCCGACGCCTCGTCCTTGAAGATGCCCGCGCCGGTGACGCTCGCCCGGCGCACACCCGCCCCGGCGAGAAGCTCGCGCCAGCGGCCGGCGGATTCGGCGTGCGTCACGTCCACCGTCTCGGCGTTGAAGGCGATCTGGCGCGTGCGCAGGCCGGCCACAGTGGTGAAGGCGCCGACGGCGTCGGCCACCTTGAGCAAGAGGTCCTTTCCCTTCTGAGCGCCCATCGGCTTCAGGCTCCCGTCGTTCATCGCGTTGAAAAGGGGTGGGGCGCGCTGGCGGCGGGGCTGCGGCCACAGCTCCGCCGGTCACAGCTCCTCGGTCACGGCGCGCAAGGTCAGCGCCACGCGGGCGGCGCGCGCGCGCTCGTCGCGCTTCAGCTCGCAGCGCGTGACAGCGAGGAGGACGAGGCGGTGGCCCGCGAGCGTCAGCGCCGCATCGTCGAGGAGGACGCGAATCCGCTCGGCCGCCTCGAGGGCCGCTCTGGCGCCGAGGCCCTTCGCCCAGATGACGAGCGTCACCTCCTGCTCGTGGCCGCGGTCGCTTGCCGTCGAGCGGTCGGTCAGGCGCTGGTCGCCGAAGACGATTTAGAGGCCTTCCGCGGCGCGCGGCGGCTCCTCGTGGATGCGCGGCCCGCCGAGCATGGCGGCAAGCGCCGCATCGCCGGACAGCCGCGCATGGACCGCGCGGCGCAGGGCGAGGATGGGGCTCGTCACGGCATCACCTCCTCGACGGTGAGCACGAGGCGGCGGCGGCGCCCGTCCGGATCCGCCGCGGCGAGGATGCGGTAGAGCCGCTCGCCGTCGCGCAGGCGCAGGCGGCCGTCGACGCCGGGGCGCCAGCGCAGGACGAGGCGGCGGCGCACCGCGATCTCGGGCCGGTCGGCCACATGACGCTCGCCGGCCTCGGCGGCGGGCATGGCGCTCACCGCCGCCCAGGGGCGGGCGACGGGCGTCCAGCTGCGGGCGACGCCGCCGGCGTCGTCGGGCGCCTCCACCGGCGCCTCCAGCGTCACGCGCCGGCGCAAGGCGGCGATGGTCGTCTCGCGGAGGGTCATCACAGCCTCATCCGGCGGAAGGGGGCGAGGAGCACCCGCACGCCCGGCGGCAGCGCCGCCTCGGCCGCGGCCTCCCCGTCGCCGCGATGCTCGAACCAGTGGGCGGCGAGCTCCGTGACCGCCTGGCGCAGCGGCATGGGCACGGCGGCGGGATCGGCGCCGTAGCCCGCCGCGACGTCGAGCTCGATACCGCCGCGTGCCAGCCGCGGGGGCGGCACCGGCGCGACGAGGGCGATGCGCCCCGGCTCGGCCCGCGTGTCGGTGGCGAAGGCAGCAAGCGGCAGGGGCTCGGGCGCGCCGCCGTCCCGCGCCGCAAGCCGCGCGGCGAGGAGCCCCGCAAAGGGCGTGAGCGGCACGCGCAGCACCCCCTCGGTCGGCCAGACGTCGAGCACGAGCCGCCAGGTCTGGGCGACGAGCAGGCGGCCCGATGCGGCCTCGACCATGAGGCGCGCGGCGGTGACGAGGCTCGTGACGAGGTCGTCCTCCTCGCCGGTGTCAAGGCGCAGATGGGCCTTCATCGCGGCGAGCGACACGGGCTCGACCGCAGGCCCGGAAACGAGGATCGGCGTCATGGTTCGTCCGTGTGCAAAGGGCTTGGGCTGGCGACAGGGGGCGCGCACGGTCGGCATTGGCTTGGCCCCGCGGCTTCCGGGGTGCCAGTCAGGGGTTCGCGCGGCAACCATCCCTTCCCTTCCCGCCGCGCGGCCGGTAAGCCTCGCCGGCGGAACGGGAGGTGTCGCATGGTTCGTTCGCTGCGCGTTGCGGCGACCGCGCTCGTCACGCTTGCCGCCGTGCCGGCCGGGGCCGTCGTCGGCGGGCGCGAGGGCGGGGCCTGGGAGCGCTCGGCCGTCATGGTGCTCGGCTCGCGCGGCAATGTCTGCTCGGGCGTGGTGCTGGCGGCGGACGTCGTGCTCACGGCCGCGCATTGCGTGAAGAACGCGCCCGAGCACCGCATCCATTTCCGCTCGGCGGCGGGCGAGCCCGTGCTCGTCACCACCGCGGGCATTGCCGTGCATCCGGGCTACCGCGCCGAGGCGGTCGCGAGGCGCGAGCGCTCGGTGGACATCGCCCTCGTGCGCCTCGCCGAGCCTCTGCCGGACAGCTTCGCGCCGGCACGCCTCTCCGCCGCCGCGCCGCCCGCGGCGGGAACCCGCCTTGCGCTCGGTGGCTACGGGGTGGCGCGCGAGGACGAGCCGCGGTCGAGCGGCACCTTCCGCACCGCCGACCTCGCCGCCGTCGAGCCCTATGGCCGCGGCGCCATCCTCGTCTGGCTCGCCGACCCGGCGGGGCTCGGCAAGCGTCCCGGCGCCGGGGCCTGCGAGGGTGATTCCGGCGGCCCCATCGCCGACGGGGGAAGCATCGTTGCCGTGACGAGCTGGTCGACCGGAGCGGGCAAGGCGACCTGCGGCCTCCTCACCCAGGGCATCGCCCTCGGCCCCCAGCGCGCCTGGATCGACGCAACGCTCGCCCGCTGGGGGCGGATGGCGCAGTGGGGGGAGTAGGGCGCCCGCGACGACGGGCCACGGTTCGCGCGGCAACCGCCCCCCGTCATCCCGGGGCCGGGCGCAGCGAGGAGCCCGGGATCCAGAGCCGATGCGCGTGATCGAGACGGCGCGCCGGCCGCCGCGTCCTTGCCACAACCGGGATCGTTTCCGGGCCCCGGACAGCCGCTGCCGCGGCTTCCGGGGTGACGGGAAGAGGCTCGCGCGGCGGCCTCCTCACGCCGCGAACTTCAGCAGCTTGATCGCCTCGAAGTCCTGCACGCCGCCGCCGACGCGCTTCGTCGTGTAGAAGAGCACGTAGGGCTTCGCCGAGAAGGGGTCACGCAGCACGCGCACGCCCGCCCGATCGACGACGAGATAGCCGCGGCGGAAGTCGCCGAAGGCGACCGACAGGCTGTCGGCGCCGACGTTCGGCATGTCCTCCGCCTCGACGACGGGAAAGGTCATCAGTGTCGCCTGCCCGCCGGCAGCGGCCGGCGGCTGCCAGAGGTAGTTGCCCTGCCCGTCCTTGAACTTGCGGATGAGGCTCTGCGTCTTGCGGTTCATGACGAAGACGGCGTTCTGGCGGTAGCCGCTCTTCAGCGCATAGACGAGGTCGACGAGCACGTCGGAGGGGCTCGACGCCGGGAAGGCGCCGGCCGCGCCCGTCGACACGGTGCCGAGCTTGCCCCAGCTCCAGTTGCCGTTCGCCACCGTCTCGTAGCTCAGGAAGCCCTTCGGCTTGCCGACGCCGTCGCCGGCGACGAAGGCCGCGCCCTCCTGCTCGGCGAAGGCGGTCTCCACCTCCTCGGCGAGCCACTGGTCGACGTCGACCACGGCGTCGTCGAGCAGCGTCTGGGTCGCCGCCGGCATGGCGTAGAGCTCCATCGCCGGGAAGGAGAGCTCGGCGAGCGTCGGGCTCGCGGTCTGGGCGCGCGGGGCGCTCTCGGCCACCCAGCCGACCGCCGGGGCGCCGGTGGAACGGGCCGTCTTGTAGGTGCCGGACGAGACGACGCGGACGGAGGCGACGGCACGGATGGGCGAGACCGTGGCGAGCCGGCGCAGGACCTCGCGCTCCACCTCGGCCGGTACGAGATAGCCGCCGTCCGGGCCCGCGCCGGCGGACAGCGCCTTCGCCTCCAGGTGCTTCAGCCCGGCCGCCTCCCCCGAGCGCATGTAGGCGTCGAAGGCGGCCTTGTGCTCGGCGGCGGCGGGGTCGGCCGGCACCGCGGCCGCGCCGAGGGCTGGCCGGCGGGCGTCGAGCGTCATCCGCTCGAGCCGCCGCTTCGTCTCGTCGAGGGCGGCGTCGATGCGGGCGAGCTTCTCCTCGGTGAGGACGTCGGCGGCGAGCCGCGTCTCGATCTCACCGATGCGGGCGTCGTTCGTCTCGCGGAAGGCGGCGAAGGCGCGCGAGAAATCCTCGAAGGCGGCGGCGACGTCGGCGCCGCCGGCCTTCGTCTCGGGGGCGGGATGGTCCATGGTCATGCGAAATCCTCTCTCCTCCTGCGGATGGTCACGGGGCGAGTTCATGCGCGGCGCGGCGGATGGCTTCGGCAAGGGCTGCCGACCGGTCGGTGCCCCTGCCCTTGACGCCGGTCACGCGCGCGCCGGGCAGCATGGGAAAGGTGACGAGCGAGATCTCCCACAGATCGACTTTGGCGATGTGCCTCACGCGCGTGCGCGGATCGGTGCGGGCCCGCTCGGTGCGGAAGCCGATGGACAGGCCGTCGACGGCCCCCTCGCTCAGAAGCGCGTGGATCTCCCGGGCCCGTGCCACGGCGAGGTTGAGACGGCCGCGCGCCTTGAGGCCGCGCCCGTCCTCGGCGAGCGACAGCCAGCGGCCGAGCGGCTCGGCCGGGTCGTGCTGCCAGAGCAGGCGCACGCCGCCGGCGCCGCGGCGAGCGAGGCTCTCGGCAAAGGCGCCGGGCTCGATCACGTCGCGGCCGAGGTCGGGCACGCCGAAGAGGCTGGCATAGCCCTCGAACTCGCCGTCGGGGGCGCCCGCCGCGGGCGGCGCGGGCCACAGCTTCACCTCTAGGCCTGCCGTCATCGGCGCCCTCCCGCTGCCGAGGGCTCCCGCGCCGGCGTGGTCCTGCCCGCAGCGGGCTCCAGCCGCTCCAGCACGCGCAGGAAGGTGGCGATCACCGCCCCTTCCCGCCCCGGCACAGGTTCTGCAGGCGAAACGCGCCCGGCGGCGCGCGGCGGTCGTCGTCGCGTCATTCCTCATCTCCCGAAAAGCGGCGGTTGAAGCGGGCGAGCTCGCGCACGAAGGCGTCGAAGCGCCGGTTGGCGGCGGCGAGCTCGCGCAGGGTGAGGGTGAGCAGCGCGGAAGCCCCGCTCGCCCACAGGAAGAGGGCGAGATGGGCGAGGTCGCCACGCGTCACGATGGCCTCGGTGACGGACGTCATGATTGCCGTTTCCCGCGCGAATCTCTGACCGTCATTGGCGTTCCCGCGAACACTCCCCCGTCACCCCGGAAACGATCGCGGTGCCGGCAAGGGCGCGGCGGCCGTAGCCGACGGCCTCGCGCTTCTCGTCGGCGGTGAGGAAGTCGGCCGTGGTGACGCGCCGCCACAGGGCCTCGCGCTCGGTCGAGAGCGCCTCGACGGCGTCGAGGTCGGGCGTGAGGCGGAGCCCCTGGCCGAAGGCCGGGCCGAGCCAGTGGACGAGGCTCGCCGCCGTGCGCTGCACGAGGGGGATGACGGTCTGGCGCCAGAAGGCGCGGTTCGCCTCGGCGTAGTTGGCATAGGTGTTGTCCCCGGGCAGGCCGAGGAGGAGCGGCGGCACGCCGAAGGCGAGCGCGATCTCGCGCGCCGCCGCCGCCCGCGCCTCGACGAAGTCCATGTCCTTCGGCGTCAGCGACAGCGGCTTCCAGTCGAGCCCGCCCTCGAGCAGCATGGGCCGCCCGGCGTTGGCCGCGCCCTGGTAGCTCTCCTCGAGCTCGGCCTTCAGCCGCTCGAACTGCGTCTCCGTCAGGTTGACGCCGGCCGGCCCCGCATAGACGAGCGCCCCCGAGGGCCGGGCCGCATTGTCGAGGAGCGCCTTGTTCCAGGCGCCCGCGGCATTGTGCACGTCGAGGGCGACGGCCGCCGCCTCGAGCGGCGCGAGGCCGTAGTGGTCGTCGAGCGGGTTGAAGAGCTTCAGGTGCAGGACCGGCGGCACGCCGCCGGGCTCCGCCCGCTGGGACATGCGCACGGTCTCGGCGCCCACGGCGTAGTCGTAGGCTTCCGGCCAGCCGTCGGCTCCCGGCACGACGCGCACGCGGTCGGGCCTGAGCGCATAGAGTTCGCGCGGGCGCCCGTCGACGGAAACCGCCTCGAGATAGGCATTGCCGGCGACGAGCAGGTGGCCGTAGACGGCTTCGAGCAGCACCGCGCCCGTCTCGCGCAGGTTGGGCCGGGCGAGGAGGGCGAGAAGCGGATGCTCGTCGCGCTCGCGCGCGCCCTCGTAGAGCAGGAGCGGCAGGAAGGCCGCCGCCTCCGCCACCAGACGGACGCAGCGGTGCACGACGGCGTTGCGCTTCAGCCCCTCGCGGGCGAGCGCCGCATAGTCGCGCGGCGTCCACACCGGACGCCCGGCGGCGTAGAGCGCCATGACCGGGGCGACGCGCGAGGCCTTGACGTCGGGAGCAGCCGCGCGGGTGCGCCCCGCGCCCCCGAGCGGGCGGGAAAGAAGAGAGGGCATGGTGTCGCTTTCGCAGGAAGAGACAGCCGCTGACGCAGCTCCCGGGTAACGGTGGTGGAGGAGGGTGCCCCCTTCGCTCACAGCCCCCTCACCCGCGGCTCGGCGGCGGATTGCAGGGCGAGCGCCGTGACGGCCCAGACAAGGGCGTCGAGGCGGTCGGGCGAACGGCCGGAGGAGAGGCCGCCCGGGCCGAAATCCGCCATCTCGTCCTCGAGCGCCGGAAAGGCGCCCACGTGGCGCACGCGCCCCTGCTCGTAGAGCGCGGCGACGGGCTCGGCGCGCAGAAACTTGCCGCGCGTGGCGCGCACGGTGGTGACCGGCACGGCCGGGTCCGTCTCGCGCAGCACCGCCGTCGCCATCTCGCCCCCCTGGTTGACCTCGACGACGAGCGCATCCGCCGCATGGCGGTGGAACAGGGCCGCCGCCTTCGCCGCCCATTCCGCCGGGCGGGCGCGTTCGAGGGTCGCGTCCTCGAGCACGTAGACGACGCGCTCGCGGTCGATGCCGGCGACGACGAGGCCGCAGGCGTCCGCCCGCCGGCCCGAACTCGCCGGCGGGTCCACCGCCACGACGAGACGCGCGAGCGGCGGCGCCTGCGCGACGCGCGCCGCCTCGAGCGCGGCCCGCGTCCACAGGGCATCCGCCCGCTCCTCGACGATCTCGCCGTCGAGCTCCTGGCGGCCGAGGCGCGTGCCGGCGTAGCGCCCGACCACCGCGTCGAGGAAGGACGGGGCGAGGTTCAGTGCATTGGCGCGGGTGGCGGCGCGCGTCACGGCCGTGCGGGGATCGGCCATCAGCGCCCTCAGGAGCGGGATGGGCCGCGGCGTCGTGGTCACCACCTGCCGCGGCCGCATGCCGAAGCGCAGGCCGAACTGCAGCATGTCCCACGTCTCCCGGGCGAGGCGCCATTTGCACAGCTCGTCGGCCCAGGCCGCGCCGAACTGCGGGCCGCGCAAGGCCTCCGGGTCCTCGGCCGAGAAGGCCTGCGCCACCGCGCCGTTGCGCCATTCGAGGCGGCGGCGCGAGGGCTGCCACTGCGGCCGCTCCCAGCGCGGGTGGACGGCGAGCAGGCCCGACACGCCCTCGATCATCACGTCGCGCACGTCGGCCGCCGTCTCGCCCACGAGGGCGATGCGGCCGACGGGGCGGTCGGCATGGGGCGGCAGGCCGAGTGCGGTGCCGCGCACCCATTCGGCGCCCGTGCGCGTCTTGCCGGCACCGCGGCCGCCGAGCACGAGCCAGGTGGTCCACTCGCCGCCGCCTTCCGCCGCCGCCGGCGGCATCTGGTCCGGCCGGGCGAAGAACGGCCAATGGGTGGCGATTGCCTGCAGGAGGCGCCGGTCACAGGTGGCGAGCAGGCGCGCAAGCTCATTCCTCCGCGCGCAGGCGATCAAGGCGTTCCGCAAGCTCTCGTCGGAAATCGTCGAGGTCACGCGGTCCGGTGTCGTCGTCTCCATCATCCATCTTTCGCGCGTCGCGGGCGTCGAACGCCGTGAGCTCCCGCATGGTCCTGACGACCACGGCGAGCGCGCGGGCGTCGCGCTCGCGCGTCGCCGCCCCCTCCCCGCCGGCTTCGAGCCGCCCGGCGATGTCGCGCACCTGCAGCGCGGCCGCGCGCCAGATGCGGTCGACCAGGGCGGCGCGGTGCTTCGGCCCCCAGTGCGACGTCCGCGGGTGACAGCGGCGCAGCGGCAGCGGCTCGGCCACCAGCTCGCCCCCGGCACCGTACCCCGCGAGCCAGCGGTAGAGCCGGCTGCCGCCGACCTTCAGGTCGGCCCGGATGCGCGCCACGGGCACGCCCTCGGCATAGAGCCGGCGCGCGTATGCGGCGGCCTCGCCATCGTCCTCGACCATGCGATGCCTCATCCTCGGAAGGGGCGATCCCGCCCGGGGCCGGTGCAGGTCCGCAAGGCCCGCGGCCTCGGCCGGCGATGCGCCCCGGACGCAATTGTGGAGCATGGCCGAACACTATCCCGGCACCGCGCAGGTGTCAAGGACTATTTTCCTCATAATGCCATGCATGATGAATGCAGTCCTTGCGAAACGCCGGATGCGGCATGGCCCCCCCTGTCGCCATGGCGTCCCTTCGGGGTGGCGCGGAGCATCAGCCCCCTCGTCGCGGCTCGCGCCCGTGCCGGCATGACGGAGCCGGCGGTATCCCGGAACCGGCATGCGTTGCCCGCTCGCCACACCGGCGATGAAAATGGCGCGGCCGCATGCTGCGGCAGGGGCCAGCACCGCCGCAGCGCGATTCATCCGTCATGAATTCGCCCCAACGGCACGCCACTGGCGCCCCTCCCGACAATCAGCACGAGGTGGCAGGAATGCAGACGATGAGCCGGCGCATGTTCGTTCTCGCAGGCACGGCAGGGCTCGCGGGCTGCGCCATGCGGCCGCCGCTGCCGCCGGCGCCGATGGGGCGTCCGATGCCGGCGATCGATCCCGCCTTCTTCGACATGTACGGCCCGATCGACGACGACCGCTTCCCGGTGCCGGAGGTCGACATCGGCCAGATCGACCCCACCTATCTGCGCCGCGTCGTGCGCTACGACCGCCCGGAACTCGCCGGCACGGTGGTGGTCGACCCCGCCAACCGCTTCCTCTACCTCGTGCAGGACGGCGGCCGGGCGATCCGCTACGGCGTCGGGGTCGGCCGCGAGGGCTTCGCCTGGGCCGGCAACGCCACCATCCGCCGCAAGGCGGAATGGCCGACCTGGACGCCCCCCTCGCAGATGATCCGCCGCCAGCCGGAGCTCGCCGAATGGGCGGCGGGCATGCCCGGCGGCCTCGACAACCCGCTCGGCGCCCGCGCCCTCTACCTCTACCAGGGCGACCGCGACACGCTCTACCGCATCCACGGCACCAACGAGCCCTGGTCCATCGGCAGCGCCGTCTCCTCGGGCTGCATCCGCCTCATCAACCAGGACATCATCGATCTCTACCGCCGGGTGCCCACCGGCACGCGCGTCGTCGTCCTGCGCGCCTGAGGCGCGCATCGCCTCCCGGAGACGGGCGGGGGTGTCCTGCGCGCCGCGCCCTGCGCCGTCGTGCCGGAAACGCCGGCCGGCCGCGTGCGCGCGGCCTTCGGCACGCGGCCGGGCCAGGTGACGATGTGGTCGACGAGGTCCTCGAGCGGGATCTCGTCCTCGCTCGCCGCGACGCGTCCTTTCACCGACACGCCGGCGACGTGCACCGTGTCGGGATCGCCGGAGACGAGCGGATGCCACCAGTAGAGGTCGTGGCCCTCGCGCACCAGGCGGTAGGCGCAGGTCGGCGGCAGCCAGGTCAGGCGGCGCACCTCGGCCGGCGTCAGGCGCACGCAGTCGGGTACCCGCGCCTGCCTGTGCGCATAGTCGCGGCAGCGGCAGGTCTCGCCGTCGAGCAGGGTGCAGCCCACGTCGGTGAGGTGGATGCGGCCGGTATCCTCGTCCTCGAGCTTGACAAGGCAGCAACGCCCGCATCCGTCGCAGAGCGATTCCCACTCCGCCGGCGTCATCTCCTCGAGCGTCCTGGCCTGCCAGAAGGGCGGGGCGCCGTTTCGTCCGTCGTCCATGCGCGATCCGTTGTCCGTCCTGCGGTCTCCGCCCGTCACGTCTGCGCGAGGAGTCTCGCCGCAATTCGGCTGGCCCTCTCCTTCGCAGGCGGTTGCCCTGTCCCGACGAACGCGGCACACCATATCGCGTCGGACGCGGCGGGACATTGCGACGTGGCGCCTCGTCCGTGGGCGCGAAGGTTGATATTCTGATCCGCCGGACGGAAGGGCGGGGCGGCGGGAGGCCTCGGGGTGCAGTTCTTCGGCGAAACCTCGCTGTGGACGCGGGTGAAGCGCGCAGCCCTCGCCTTCGATTCGTGGCTCGACGCGAGCCTCTACGAGGCGGGCCGCCGCGGCGCCGATGCCTGGGAGCGCTTTTCCTCGTGGGCCGACAGGCTGTCGGTCTCCGGCGGCTGGCGCCTGGTCACCGAGCTCGCCGACGAGGCCCTGACCCTGGGCGCGGGCGGCAGCGTCGTCCTGCTCGCGCTCGCCGTGCCCGCCTTCCGCGAGACGAGCGACGACTGGCTGAAGCAGCAGGAGCTCGCCGTCATCTTCCTCGACCGCTACGGCAACGAGATCGGCAAGCGCGGCATCCGCCACGACGATTCGCTGAAGCTCGAGGAGTTCCCCGACCATCTCATCAAGGCCGTGCTCGCCACCGAGGACCGGCGCTTCTATGAGCATTTCGGCATCGACATTGTCGGCACCATGCGCGCCCTCTCCGCCAATGCGCGCGCTTCCGGCGTGGTGCAGGGCGGCTCCTCCATCACCCAGCAGCTCGCCAAGAACCTCTTCCTCACCAACGAGCGCTCCATCGAGCGCAAGATCAAGGAAGCCTTCCTCGCCCTCTGGCTCGAGTCGCGGCTGACCAAGAACGAGATCCTGAAGCTCTATCTCGACCGCGCCTACATGGGCGGCGGCGCCTTCGGCGCGGCGGCCTCGGCCGAGTTCTACTTCGGCAAGTCGGTGAAGGACGTCACGCTCGCGGAAGCCGCGATGCTCGCCGGCCTCTTCAAGGCTCCCACCAGGTTCGCGCCGCACGTCAACCTGCCGGCGGCGCGCGCCCGCGCCAACGTGGTGCTCAGCAACATGGTGGAGGCGGGCTTCCTCACCGAGGGCCAGATCCAGACGGCGCGGCGCCACCCGGCGACGCCGATCGACCGCAAGCGCGAGACGAGCCCCGACTACTACCTCGACTTCGCCTTCAACGAGGTCAAGCGCATGGCGGACGAGGGCAAGCTCGGGCAGGAGCGGGTCGTCACAGTCAAGACGGCGCTCGACGCCTCCATCCAGGCGAGGGCCGAGGCCGCGCTCGAAAACAGCCTGCGCCAGCACGGCAAGGAATACGGCGCCAGACAGGGCGCCATCGTCGTCATGCTGCCGGACGGCGCCGTGCGCGCCATGGTCGGCGGCCGCGACTACGGCATGAGCCAGTTCAACCGCGCCACCGACGCGCTGCGCCAGCCGGGCTCGGCCTTCAAGCCCTTCGTCTATGCCACGGCGCTCGCCGCCGGCCTCTACAAGCCGACGAGCATCGTCGTCGACCGCCCGGTGTGCATCGGCAACTGGTGCCCCAACAACTACAGCCGCTCCTATGCGGGCTCCATGCCGCTCACGGTGGCCCTGGCGAAGTCGATCAACACCATCCCCGTGCAGATGTCGCTCGCCCTCGGCAAGGGCAATGCCAAGGTCGGGCGGGCGCGCATCATCGAGACGGCGCGCGCCATGGGCCTGACGACCGACCTCAAGGATACGACCTCGCTCCCCATCGGCGCGGCGGAGGTGACCGTGATCGACATGGCGGCGGGCTACGCCGTCTTCGCCAATGCCGGGCGGCGGGCCGCTCCCTACGCCGCCCTCGAGATCCGCAACGCGCGCGGCGAGACGATCTGGCGGCACGACCGCGACGCCCCGCAGCCGAAGCAGGTGCTGCCCCTCTCGGTGGTGGCGGACATGAACATGATGCTCAACCAGGTGGTGGAGGCGGGCACCGGCCGGCGCGCCATCATCGAGGGCGTGCAGGTGGCGGGCAAGACCGGCACCACCAATGCCTATCGCGATGCCTGGTTCGTGGGCTACTCGGGCAATCTCGTGGCCAGCGTCTGGCTCGGCAACGACGACTACAGCTCGACGCACAACATGACCGGCGGCACCCTGCCGGCCATGACCTGGCACGAGGTGATGGCACCGGCGCACCAGGGCATCGAGCTGAAGCCGCTGCCCGGCATCGGTGGCACGCCGGCCGTGGCGAAGGCACCGGCGGCGGAGGGCGAGAGCCTCGCCTCAGCCCGGGCCCCCTCGGCCCTGTCGCGGCGCTCCTTCGAAGTGCTCGGCAGCATCGGCGACCTCTTCCGCTCGGTCGAGCCCGGACGGCGCGAGGCGAGCATCACGGCGCCGGCGGCCCTGTCCGCCGGCGGCTTCCCGGGCGGCGCGCGCGCCGCCGGCGGACGGATCGGCGTGCCGTGAGGCGGACGGTGAGGCAACCTCATCCGATGGCCGCCGGCGAGCGCCCTGCCCGCATGCCGTGGCGGGCGCTGGCGGCGCATGCGACGCAGGGCAGCCTGCGGCCGATCCTCCTCATCCTCTTCGCCCTCACGGTCGCCACCCTGTCGGGCCTCGGCTCGGCCTATCTCGCCGTGCGCGACGTGCCGCCCTTCGGCGCCGCGGTGAGCGGGCCGTGGACCGCCTGGCCGCGGCTCGGCGCGCGCGACATCGACCCCTATGCCCGGGCGGTGCTGGCACGCACGGCCGACCTGCCGCTCGGGCCGGGCGAAGGGCTCACCTTCTCGGCGCGCACGGACGATGCCGGCCGGCCGCTCGAAGCCGGCTGCGCCTACAGGCTCGCCGGCCCGGTGCCGGCGGCGCGGGCCTGGACGCTGACGCTCTACGACGAGGCGGGCCGGCTCGTCGACAACCCGGCGCGGCGGCACGGCTTCACCTCGGCGGAGGTGCTGCGCGACGGCGCCGGCACGGCGACGCTCGTGCTGTCGCGCAGCGTGCAGAGCGGCAACTGGCTGCCGCTGCCGCAGCAGGGGCGCTTCACGCTGGTGCTGCGCCTCTACGACACGCCCGCCTCGGCGAGCGCGGCGGCGCTCGACGCGCGCGCCATGCCGTCGATCGAGAGGACGGCCTGCGAATGAAGGGCGCGCTGCAATTCGCCTTCGCCGGAGTGGTCGGGCTCGTGCTCGGCGCCATCGTGCATCTTGCCGCCGTCTTCGGCATTCCCGAGCTCGGCGACCGCGACGCCTACAGCCGTTTCTCGCCCCTGTCGCGGGAGAGCGCGGCCCACCTGCTCACCGACGCCGACCGCGCAGGCGCGGCGCCCGCGCTGCGCGACCCGGCGGTCGCCACCTCGGTCTGCGCGTTCGATCTCGCCGAGGGGCCGGTGCATGTCGGCGTCAGCGTGCCGGGGGGCTTTGCCTCGGTGTCGGTCCATCGGCCGGGCGGCGGCGTGATCTATGCGGTGACCGACCGTGCGGCGCAGCGCGGGGCGATCGACATCACGCTCATGACCCAGGACCAGCTCGACGAGATTCTCGCCGAGGACGAGACCGGCGAGCCGACGCAGGACCTCAGGGTCGTCTCGCCCGTGACGCGCGGCCTCGTCGTCGTGCGGGCGCTGGCCGCCCTGCCGAGCCTGAGGGAACGCGCCGAAGGCATCGCCTCGACGGCCACCTGCAAGCCGCTGCGCGCAGTGGACGGGGGGTAGGCGAGGGCTGCGGGCGAAGGGCGGGAGGCCGCCGTGGCGTCGCGCCCGCAAGCGCGGGCGACGGGCGCTGCCTTTCCGGGGTCAGGACCCGTCGCGCAGCAGC
Source organism: Chelatococcus albus (assembly GCF_030067675.1). Taxonomy (GTDB): domain Bacteria; phylum Pseudomonadota; class Alphaproteobacteria; order Rhizobiales; family Beijerinckiaceae; genus Chelatococcus_A; species Chelatococcus_A albus. Next base: position 104,434 of record NZ_JASJEV010000007.1, read on the forward strand.
TCGTCGAGGGCGGCCTTCTCGCGGGCATCAAGGGGGGCTGCCGCCTCGGGTTCCACCGCCCGACGGCGGCGCGCCAGGATGGCGAGCGCCACGACGCCGGCGAGAAGGACGGCGAAGGGCCCGGCCCACAGGAGCAGCGTGTGCGGCCCGAAGGGGGGCTTGAGCAGGACGAACTCGCCGTAGCGGCTGACCACGAAGTCGCGCACAGCGGCATCGCTGTCGCCGGCCTTCAGGCGCTCGCGCACGAGGATGCGCAGGTCGCGGGCGAGCGGCGCGTCGGAATCGTCGATCGACTGGTTCTGGCAGACGAGGCAGCGCAGCCCCGCCGAGATCGCCCGCGCGCGCGCCTCGAGCTTCGCGTCCGGCAGCACCTCGTCGGGCTGCACGGCGCGCACCGGGGCGACGGGCAGCGCCGCGAGGCCGGCGGCAACGCCGGCGATGGCGAGAAGGCGCGCGAACCGCCGCACGGCGCTCACTCCGCCGGCGTCGCCGCCGGCAGGGCGGCGGCGCGGGCCCGGGCCGGCGCGCCGACGCGCAGGCGCCGGTCGGTGAGCGACAGGGCGCCGCCCGCGGCCATGAAAAGGGCGCCGCCCCAGATCAGGAGGACATAGGGCTTCCAGTAGAAGCGCACCCCGAGGCCGCCGCCCGGCTGCGGCTCGCCGAGACTCACGTAGAGCTGGCTCGGGCCGCGCGTCATGATGCCGGCCTCGGTCGTCGGCATGCCGCGCGTGACGTAGAGGCGCTTCATGGCCTCGACCGTGCCGACCGTCTCGCCGTGCCGCATGACGGAAAAGCGCGCCACGTCCTCGCGGTAGTTGGGGCCGGTACGTGGCAGCACGGCGTCGAGGCGGAGCTGGTAGGGGCCGGCGGCCGCGACCTCGCCCGGCTTCATCACCGCGAGCGTCTCGGTGCTCCAGGCCTGGGCGGCGATGCCGATGGCGACGAGGCCGACGGCGGCGTGGGCAACCGCCATGCCCCAGGCCGAACGCGGCAGGCCCCGGGCGCGGCGCCACGCGGTCGCGAGCGGCATGCCGCGCGTCCAGGACCGGTTGACGATGTCGGCGAGGGAGCCGGCGACCAGGAAGAAGCCGAGGGCGAGGCCGAGCACGGCGACGACCGGCCCTCCCTCGGCAAAGGCGACGGCGGCCAGTGTCGCGGCGAGCGCCAGGGCGAAGGCGGCGAACAGCCGCTCGGCCGTGCCGAGGAGGTCGCCGCGCTTCCAGGCGAGCGACTGGCCGAGCGGCAGCACGGCAAGCAGCGGCACGACGATGGGCAGGAAGGTGGCGTTGAAGAAGGGCTCGCCGACGGAGATCTTGTCACCCGTCAGGGCTTCCAGCGCCAGGGGATAGAGCGTGCCGATGAAGACGGTGGCGCAGGCGGAGGCGAGCAGCAGGTTGTTGAGGACGAGCGCGCCCTCGCGCGACACGGGGGCGAAGAGGCCGCCGGGCTTGAGCATTGGCGCCCGCCAGGCGAACAGCGCGAGGCTGCCGCCGATGAAGGCGACGAGGATGGCGAGGATGAAGACGCCGCGCGCCGGGTCGGTGGCGAAGGCGTGCACCGAGGTGAGCACGCCCGACCGCACGAGGAAGGTGCCGAGCAGCGACAGCGAGAAGGTGAGGATGGCGAGGAGCACCGTCCACACCTTGAGCGCGTCGCGCTTCTCCATGACGATGGTGGAGTGCAGGAGCGCCGTGCCCGCGAGCCAGGGCATGAGCGAGGCGTTCTCCACCGGATCCCAGAACCACCAGCCGCCCCAGCCGAGCTCGTAGTAGGCCCAGTAGGAGCCCATGGCGATGCCGAGGGTGAGGAACAGCCAGGCGGTCAGCGTCCAGGGCCGCACGGCGCGCGCCCACACCGCGTCGATGCGCCCCTCGATCAGTGCCGCCGCGGCGAAGGCGAAGGAGATCGAGAAGCCGACATAGCCGAGGTAGAGGAGCGGCGGGTGGATGGCGAGGCCCAGGTCCTGCAGGATGGGGTTGAGATCCTGCCCCTCGAACGGCGCGGGCGTGACGCGCGCGAAGGGATTCGAGGTGACCAGGATGAAGGCGAGGAAGGCGATGGCGATGGCGCCCTGCGCCGCAAGCGCGTTGGCGCGCAGGCGCTCCGGCAGCGAGCGCCGGGACAGCGCGACGAGCGCGCCGAACAGCGTGAGGATGAGCACCCACAGCAGCATCGAGCCCTCGTGGTTGCCCCACACGCTGGTGAACCTGTAGAGGAGCGGCTGCGTCGAGTGGGAGTTCTCGACGACGTTCAGCACCGAGAAGTCGGACTGCACGTAGGCGAGCGTCAGCGCCGCGAAGGCGACGGCGACGCACAGGAAGGCGCCGAGGGCGGCGGGCGTGGCGATGCCCATGAGGGCCGGGTCGCGCATGCGTGCGCCCCACAGCGGCAGGGCGCACTGCACCAGCGACAGTCCGAGGGCGAGCGCAAGGGCGAAGTGGCCGATCTCGACGATCATCGGCGGGATCCCTCCCCCTGCCACACACCCTGCTTCTTCAGGGTGTCGGCCACCTCGCGCGGCATGTAGGTCTCGTCGTGCTTGGCGAGGACGCTGTCGGCGCGGAAGTCGCCCGACGGCTCCAGCACCCCCTCGGCCACAACGCCCTGCCCCTCGCGGAACAGGTCGGGCAGCAGCCCCGTGTAGCGCACGAGGACACTGCGGTTCGTGTCCGTCACCTCGAAGCGCACGCTCTGGCCCTCGCCGCGCACCACCGAGCCCTCCTTGACGAGGCCGCCGAGACGGAAGCGCGTGCCGGGGCGGACCCCCTTCTCGGCGATGTCCGTCGGTCCGTGGAAGAAGACGATCGTGTCGCGCATGGCGAAGAGCACGAGGCCGAGCGCCAGCGCGATGACCGAGAGCGCTGCACCGATGAGGGTGAGACGGCGCTGCTTGCGGGTCACCGGGACACCTCCTTGCCGGAATCGCTGGTGATGTCGAGATCGAGGTCGCGCGCCGCGGCGGTGAGCCGCCGCTCGGCCTCGGCGTCGCCGGCGAGGCGCTCCGCGGCGCGGGCAAGCGCCGCCCGCGCCTTGCCGCGCTCGCCGAGCACGGCGTAGGAGCGAACGAGCCCCAGCCAGCCGTCGACGCTGCCGCCTTCGGCCGTCAGGCGCGCCTCGAGGCTAGCGACCATGCCGCGGATGGCCGCGTCGCGCTCGGCCGGCGGCAGGGCGGCGACGGCGGCGGCCCCGCTCTCGCCGCCGAGGCGGGCCATGCGCTCGCGCACGACGGGCTGCCAGGGCGCGTCGGCCGGGCCCGAGCGGGCGAGGTCGGCGAGGAGCGCCAGCGCATCCTGCCGGCGGCCGTCCTGCTCGGCGGCGACGGCGAGGTAGAATTTCGGCTTGGGCGCGGTCCCGTCGAGCGCGAGCGCGCGTTCGAAGGCGGTCCGCGCGTCGGCGGTCACCGTGCCACCGGCGGCGACGACCATGGCCTCGCCGTAATCGGCGTAGCGCTGCGGGGCGTCGCCGAGCAGGCGCAGCGCCGCCGCATAGGCCTTCACCGCGTCCTCGGCGCGGCCGCTCTTCAGGTAGACCGGCGCCAGCACCTCCCAGCCGCGCCCGTCCTCGGGCGTCCTGGCGAGATGCGCCTCGATGCGCGCCACGGCCGCGGCGAGGTCGAGGCCGCGCGGGTCGCCCGCCAGGCGCTCCGCATGGGGCACGGAGGGCAGTTGCGGCGAGCCCAGCGCCCCGTAGAGCGCCAGCGCCACCAGCGGAATGGTGGACAGCGTCACGGCTGACGCGGCGCGGCGGCGGCGCAGGGCCGGCTCGCCCTCCTGGTCGGCGGCGGCGTGCTCGGCGGCGGCGGCGGCGCGCAGGAGCCGCCGGCCGGCCTCGGCCTTCGCCGCCTCGGCCTCCGCGGCCGTGAGGGCGCCGCGCGCCGCATCCCGCTCGATCTCGGCGATCTGCTGGCGATAGAAGGCCGCGTCATCGCCCGTGCCGTCGTCGGCGGCGGCCGTCCGCTGCCGCGACAGCGGCCACAGGACCGCGAGGACGGCAGCGCCCGTCATCAGCGCAAAGATCACCCAAATCGCCATGCGCAACCTTTAGCGCGCCGGCGGCACGATCACGATGGCCCGCCGCGGCGACATACCGTCGCTCGGGACGACGCCGCCGGCCACCGCCGCGCGCCATCCCGCGTCCGGCGCGGCAATGCCGGCAGGCCCGGACTTCCGGCGCGGCCTTGAAGGCGGGCTCGCCGCTGCCACCCGCGCCTTACTTCGTGTAGCGCGGCCTTGCGGGCGGGGCGGGTTCGGGAACGGGGGCGCAGGCGAGCGGGGTCGGCGGCAGGCGGTAGATCTCGGTCGGCCCGTCGCCGATGAGGGAGCGCACCTCGAGCGCGTCGAGCGCCCTCGCCTCCTGCTCGAGCAGGCCGAGGCTGCGCTCGGCCATGATGGCCTCGGTCTGCGGCCCGGCGACGACGAGATGGTCGAGGGCGTAGCGGTAGCGGCAGATGCGCAGCGCGACCTCCTCGCGCACCCACAGGATGAGACCGATGTTCTCGGCGAGGCGCGAGCGGGCGTCCTGCAGCTCCTCGCCCGAGAGCGGCAGCGCATCCATGGAGCGGCGGCGCACCCGGTCGGCGCTGACGACGCGGCCGGCGACGGCCCGGAAGGGGACGAGGAGCTTGCGGTCGGCCGTGACGTCGTCCGCCAGGCGGTTGTAGCGCGAGGAGGGCGAGCGGTAGGGCTCGCCGACGAGGGCGTTGTAATAGGTGGCCGGATCGGCCGTGAGGCTCTGGCCCGGCAGGGACTGGTTCCTCGCGAACCTGGCGAGCTGGTCGTCAAAGAGACTGCGGTCGTAGGCCGGCATCAGGAAGCGCCAGGCGCGGCTGCGCAGCTCCTGCTCGTCGTTGGTCGGGACGAAGCGCGAGGGCGGCTGCCCGCGCGCGCCGGCGGCGTGGGAATTGACCGAGGGCTCGATGGCGTTGCTCCAGGCCGTCTGCGTCGGGCGGCCGAAGTCGCCGGTCTCGGCGCAGGCCGCGACGAGGATGGTGGCGGCGAGAACGGGCGCGGCGGCGCAGAGCCTCCCGGCACAGCGCAGGGCGAGGCGTAGGTGGTGCCGGCGCAGCGCCGAAGGATCGCGCCAGCCGCGATGCTCTCCCTTCAGGGCCTTGATCGCGTCCTTCGATTGAAGGACGTCAGAAATCCCCAGAACGGCCGCGGCCCCTGACCCATCTGCAAGCAAGACGTGCTCCCGAACCTCAGCCGCGCCGGCGGGGGCGAGCCGGCGGGCGCTGCGCAGGGCGGCCGCCCTGCCGCGCCGCGGGACGGCGCAGGGGCGCCTCGTCGCCGTGGCGCTCGTAGCGGATGCCGGTGAACAGGAGGATCTCGCCGCAGGGCTCGCCCGCTGCCGGGCGCGCCCGCCGCGGCCGCGCCGCCGCCTCGGGAAATGCGACGACGACGCCCCGCGTCCCCTCGGATCTCATCACCATGACGGCCTCCAGCTTCGGGCCCGGCCGGCCCCGCGGCACCTCAACCCTCCGACCATCTCCCCTGGCGCCATTCATCCTTCGGCAGGGTTAACAGTCCGCTAACGAAGCGCCGCTAATGTCCCGGGCACAGGATTGAGCCCGCCGATCATCCATGCACGACACGCCCGTTCCGGATCTCTCCGGCCTCGCCGCCCTTGCCCGCGCCGGCGACATCGACATCAGGCCAGTGCTCCTGCGCGTGCAGACGGATCTCTTCCTCGCGGCGAAGGCCCGCCCGCCCGAGGCGGTCGCCGCCTTCCGGGCGCTGGCGACGGGCCTCATCCCGGTGGTGGACGCGGGCACCCTCGCGGTGGTGGCGCAGAAGCTCGCGCCGCATCCGGATACGCCCGAGGCCGTCATCGAGGCGCTGGCGCGCGCGGGCGGCCGCGCCGAGGAGATCGTGCTCGCGCTCACCCCGAACCTGCCGGAGGAAGGGCTGACCGCCATCGCGGCGACGGGGCCCGTACGGCTCGCCGTGGCGGTGGCGCGCCGCCGCGATCTCGCCCCGCAGACGCTCGACGCGCTCGTCGCGCGCCGGCATGTCGCGCTCGACGAAGCGCTCGCCGGCAATCCGTCGCCCCTGCCGGCGGACGTGCTCGCCACGCTCGTCGCCCGCGCCCGACAGTCGGCGCACTTGCGCGCCGCGCTTGCCGCCCTGCTCCTTGAGCGCGCCGACCTCCCGGTGATCGACGCGGCTGCGCTCTACGGCGAGGCCGAGCCGGCGCGGCGCGCCGCGATCCTCGCCGAGATGGGCCGGGCCGCGGCGCTCGACGGCCGCCGCCGCGCCCTGCCGCTCGTCGATGCGACACGGCGGGAGGCGCTCGTCCGGGCGGCCGCCCGGGGCGACAGGCCGGCCTTTTCGGTGCGCCTCGCCGACGCCTTCGGCACGTCCATCCGCGAGGCGCAGCGCCTCCTCGCCGACCCGAGCGGCGACCTCCTGGCGCTGGCGCTCCACGCCGTCGGCTTCGAGGAGGAGGAGGCCGTGCGCGTCTTCCTGACGCTCGACCCGGCGCTGGCGCAGTCGACGCAGCGCGTCTTCGCGCTCGCCGGGCGCATTCGCGCCGTGCCGCGCGAGGTCGCCGCCCGCGTCGTCTTCGCCGTTCTCGGGCGCGACACCGGCGAGGTGCGCCCGCGCGCCGCCCATGTCCCCGCCATGGCGCCGGGCGGCACGACGAGCCGGCCGGCCCTGCCCGGCCTGCGCCGCCCCGCGCCGCCCGAGCGCCCCCCCGAGACCGGGCGCGACCGTTCCGCCGGCTGAGGGCCGGGCGGGCACCACGCCCGGTCGTCCCGGGGTCGGGCGGAGCAAGGAGCCCGGGATCCGGAACCGATGCGGGGGAACCGGAAAGGCGCGGCGCCGGTCGCGCCCCTGTCCGCACCGCCATCGCTTCCGGGGCGGCGGCCCCTCGGCCCTGCCGGGGCTAGTCCGCCGCGACCTCCAGGAAATGCCGTCCCACGCGGTCCTCCACCTCGACCACCCAGACGTCCGGGTCGAAGGAGATCTCGCGGCGCAGGCGCTCCTCGGCGGCGAGGGGCGTCGCCTCGGCGCCGAGATCGACGGCGACGAAGCGGCGCTCCTCGGCGCGCTCCTCGTAGAAGCTTTGCGGCGCCGGGCCGTAGAGTGCCGCCGTGCCGTCGAGCCGGTCGACCTTGACGAAGACGGTGCCGGCCTCCGCCGCGCCGCGCCGGCGCAGCACGGCATAGGCCCCCCCCACGGCGCAGCGCCGGAGGTAGGCGGAGACCCAGATGTCGGTGCGCAGGCGCATGGCGTCGGGCGGAGGATGGGGCGGGTCGAATCGTCCGGGGGCGGAACGGCGGAAGTCCATTCTCTGCCCCGAGCCGGGCCCTTCGCCAATGGTCCTTCGGCACCTCGCCAGGCCCCGCCGGCGGCGCGCTCCCCGCCGCCCCCTCCCCGGCGGGCCGCGGGGCGGCACAAGGCGAGGGCCGCCCCTTCGTCGCGCCTTCTACTCGATCGGCATGCCCGCGGCGGCCGAGAGGGCCTTCACGACGCGCGGGCCGAGTTCGCCGGTGACCGGCAGGCCCTTGTCCTTCTCGAAGCGCTCGATGGCGGTGCGGGTGGCCGCGCCCATCAGGCCGTCGGGCTTGACGCCGTAGCCGAGCTTGGCAAGCGCGCGCTGCGCCGCGAGCACCGGGCGCTGGGCCTCGGCCCGCGGCTCGCCGGTGCGGATGAGGTCGCCGATGGCGTCGCGGGCAAGCGGGCGCGGCGCAGTTCCCTGAGCCGACGGCTGGGTGGCGCGGGCCATCGCGTCGGCGAGGGCGGCCTGTTCCGTCGGCTGCGGGGCGAGCTCCGCCGGGCGGCTCGGCGGCAGGGCGGGGGCCATCTCCGTCTGCCGCGGCGGCAGGCGCGCGTCGCGGCGCAGCTCGCCCCTGTCCGCGCCGAAGAGCGGGGCCGGATGCTGGCTGCGCTGCAGCACCACGGCATTCACGACGATCGCGGCCGCGAAGCCGAGGAAGACCAGGGCGCCGAAGCTGCGCCCCGGGCGGCGGACGAGGAGGCCGAGAAGCCGGCGCGCGAGCCCCGCCTTGCGCGCGCCGCGCTTCGCCCCCGCCCGGCCCGCCGTGCGCGTCGGCGGACGGTCGTAGAGGACGAAGTCGTTGTCGGATCGGGCGAGGGCTTCACGCACGTTTCTTCACCGCATCTCGTTCGGTCGGGGCCGCCTGGCGCCGGGCGAGCGGCACCTCCGCGGCGAGGCTCGTCGCCGCCGCGGGCGCGACACGGCAATCCTGCGGCAGCGCCACCGTCACCGTCGTGCCCTCGCCCGGCGTGCTCGCGATCGTCATCGTGCCGTGGTGCAGCCCGACGAGGCCCCGCACCACCGACAGGCCGAGCCCCGTGCCCTCCTGCGGCCACCCGCGCGGCCGCTCCGGGGCGGAGCGCACCTGGAAGAAGGGATCTCCGAGGCGCGGCAGGTCGCGCTCGCCGATGCCGATGCCCGTGTCGGCGACAACGAGGACGAAGCGGTCGCTCGTGCGCCGGACGCTGACCGTCACGCGGCCGCCGGCAGGCGTGAACTTCAGGGCGTTCGACAGGAGGTTGATGAGGATCTGCTTGAGCGCCCGGCGATCGGCGACGATCTCGCCGCGGTCGGCGGCGATGTCGCGCTGAAGCACGATGCCGGCCTCGTCGGCCTTGAGCTGCATGAGGTCGCAGCAGCCGCGGGCGAGCTCCGCCGTGTCGAAGGCCTCGGGCGCGAGGTCGACGTGGCCCGCTTCGATGCGCGAGAGGTCGAGCAGCGTGTTGACGACGTCGAGCAGGTGGCGGCCCGAGTCGCGGATGATGCCGGCGTATTCGCGCCGGCGCGCCTCGTCCGCCGGGGCGAGCGTGCCGCTCGCCAGCATCTCGGAGAAGCCGATGACGGCATTGAGCGGCGTGCGCAGCTCGTGGCTGACGGTGGCGAGGAAGCGGCCCTTCTGCTCGCTCGCCCGCTCGGCCTCGGCGCGGGCCGCCTCGCGCTCGGCCTCGTGGCTCCTGCGCTCGGTGATGTCGCGGATCACGGCGACGACGGCATGCGTGTCGGCGTCGGCGCCAGCGGGCGCCGGCCCTGCCGGCTCCGGCCGCTGCGCGCGCATCTCCACCCAGGCGACCTCGGTCGGCGCGCGCCCGCCCTCCCCCGCGACGCTGCGATGCAGGCGGAACTCGACCGTCACGGCGACGCCGCGGTGCGCCGCATCGGCGAGCGCCTTGAGATAGAGCGGCCGGTCGGCCACATGCACGCGGTCGAACAGGCCGCGGCCGTGCAGGCTGCGGGCCGGCACGCCGACGAGGCGTTCGGCGGCGGCGCTGGCGAAGACCACGGCGCCGCCGCGCTCGTGCCAGGTGACAAGGTCCCCGATGGTTTCGAGCACGGCCCGGTCGCGCGCCTCGCGCCGGGCGCGGTCGCCGAGCCGCTCGGACTCGCGCCGGCAGGCGGCGAGGCCGAGGGCGGCGGCATAGGCGACGGCGGTGACGAGGAATGCGGGCATGGCGGCGGCCGGTGCCCCGCCCCCGGAGGCGGCGAGCCAGCCGGCGGCATCGGCGGCGGCGACGCCGACGGCCGCCGCGGCGGCGATCAGGCTCGCGGCGACGACGGCCCGGCGCGAGCCGGAGAGAAGCGCCTCGAGCGGCACGGCGACGAGCCAGGCGATCGCGGGCGATTCGGCCCCGCCCGTGGCGCAGGCGACGGCCGCGACGATGAGCGCGAAGGCGGCGGACGACAGGGCGTGCGCGAGATCGAGCCGCCCGGTGCGCGACAGCAGGGCGACGGCGGCGATGGGCAGGGCAAGGGCGGCGAGCGCCACCGTCTGCGCGCCGGAGGGCACGCCCCAGAGGGCGAGATAGGGCGGCACGGCGGCGAGCGCCACGAAGCCCGCGACGAGGCGGGTCAGGATGAACTGCTCGTGGCGCGCGCATGCCTCGGCATCCGCCGCGGCCGCCGGATGGACCAGCGCCGCAAGCCGTGCCCGGATCATCGATGCCGACGGGGACAACGCCACACTCACCGTCGCGCGCTTGAAGGGCGCGCGCTCCTCCACTCTGCTGCCGGCACCATCGCAGCCCCCGCTTAAGCGAACGCTAAAGCTGCGCCGCAGCAGGCCCGCCGCCGCGGCCGGAAAGCCCTGAAAACGCCTGGGCCCGCGGCGCCCGAGCCGAAACTTCCGCATAACGTAAACAACCGCTCAACGACTGCTGGAATCACCGCCCCAGCAGAACGCACGCGCCCTCAACGCCCCCTTCCCCCGCGCGCCGCAATTCGATTCAAATTCTACGCATCGCCTTGAGACGATCTTCGCAGGCCCTGCCCCACAGTCGCGACGAGACGGCGGAGGGCCGGCAGCTCCCACGGGCTGCGGGGCCGCGCCCCAACCGGTACGGGGAGGTTCGAGCCATGGCCTACATCCTGCGGAGCGCCTTCTTCATCGGCGCGATCTACATGATGTCGCCGGTCGAGACCGTTCCTCCGCCCGCCACGGCAACGGGCGGCCTCAGCGGCGCGACCGCGGCCATGGCGCGCCCCCTGCCGGCGCTCGGCGGCGCCGGGGTCAAGGACGCCATGACGCTCGCGGGCGAGGCGGCGCGGGTGTGGTCGGACCTCGATCCGCAGACGCGCGAACGGCTGCTCGACCTCCTCGCCGAGCGCCGTCCGGCCGCGGGCCGCGCCACACCGTCGGCCGATACCCTCTCCGGTCGCGACCGGGCCGTTCCGTGGCGCGGCGAGGCCGCCCGCGGCACCCAGGGCTGAGACGAGGCGCGACAAGTCGCGGCAATCGCGCGGCCGGGGGGCCGATGCGCCGCTCGCACTCTCGCGGTCGGGCGAAAAACCCCATATAGAGAACGAAGCGGGCGCGACCTGAGGCGCCCGCCAGCCTGCGGGACGACAGACACGCAATGCAGCCGCCGCTCGACGAGATCCTCGAGAACTTCGAGTTCCTCGACGATTGGGACGATCGCTATCGCTACCTGATCGAGCTCGGCCGGACGCTCGAGCCGCTGCCGGATGCCGCGCGCACGGACGCCAACAAGGTGCGCGGCTGCGCGAGCCAGGTGTGGCTCGAGACGATGGTCGACGGGGCCGGTGCCCCCGCGCCGGTGCTCACCTTCCGCGGCGACAGCGACGCCCACATCGTGCGCGGCCTCGTCGCCCTCGTCTTCGCGATCTATTCCGGGCAGCCGGCCCGCCACATCCTCGACACCGACGCGCTCGACGTCTTCCGCCATCTCGGCCTGTCCGAGCACCTGACGCCGCAGCGCTCGAACGGCCTGCGCTCCATGGTCGAGCGCATCAAGGGCGACGCCCGCAGAGCGCTCGCGGCGGCGGCCTGAGGCCGTCCTTGGGGCGAACGCCTCCCATCCCGGACGCCGCATCGGCCGCCGTCCGCCCGGCGGCAGCGGGCCCGCGTGCGGGAAGCGCCTTGCGCGCCGCCTCTCCCCGATGAAGGCACGACCTCTCACCTCTCCGGCGGGGAGCGCCCGTGAACCGCGCGCGTTCCGGTCCGCCGACGGCCGGAAAATGCGAACGGGGCCCTGCGGCCCCGTCCATCGGGCCTGTCGCCGGCGCCGTCAGCGCGCCGCCTCGTCGTACATCTTCTCGACGTATTCCCAGTTGACGAGGTTGTCGACGAAGGCCTTGAGGTAGTCCGGCCGGCGGTTGCGGTAGTCGATGTAGTAGGAATGCTCCCACACGTCGACGCCGAGGATGGGCCTTGCCCCGTGCACCAGCGGGTTCTCGCCGTTCGGCGTCTTCATGATCTCGAGCTTGCCGTTCCTCAGCGCCAGCCAGGCCCAGCCCGAGCCGAACTGCGCCACCCCCGCCTGGATGAAGTCCGCCTTGAACTTCTCCACCGAGCCGAGATCCTCGATGATCTTCTTCTCGAGCTTGCCCGGCAGCTTGGCGCTGCCGCCGTTCGGCTTCATCCACTGCCAGAAGTGGATGTGGTTGTAGTGCTGGCCGGCATTGTTGAACAGCGCCGCGTTCTTGCCGAAGGAGCCCTTCACCACCTCCTCCAGCGTCTTGCCGGCGAACTCCGTGCCCTCGAGCAGCTTGTTGCCGTTGTCGACATAGGCCTTGTGGTGCTTGTCGTGGTGGTACTCCAGCGTCTCCTTCGACATGTACGGCTGCAGCGCGTCGTAGGCGTAGGGCAGGTCAGGCAGCGTGAAGGACATCGCGGACTCCTTGGCTTCGACCGTCAAGGTCGGGATCGATGAGCTCACCATCGTGCCGCCGGCAAGCGCAAGGCCGGTCAGCAACATATCGCGGCGTCTGAGGGTCATGGCAGACTCGCTCGCTGAGCGACAGGGTGTCGCCACACCGGCTTACTTATGACCGCCGCCGGGCGCGGGCAAGCGCCCGCAGGGGCGCCCGTGCCATTCTGTTGGCAGCGGTCAACGATGTCTTTACTGTGCCGGGTCAAGGCATTGCCGAATGTCCTTCAAGGGTGTTGCGTCGCATGGTGCTAGGGCTGTTCGTGGTCGCCGGTCTGTTCTTCGTCGGCGGCATAGCGGCGATCGTGTCGGGCTCCGACATCATCGTCCTGGAGCGCGGCTGGTCGATGGTGATCGCCGGCAGCGTGGCGGCGACGGGCGGTGCCCTGCTCGCGGGCCTCGGCCTCGTATTGCGGGAGCTGAAGCGGCTCGCCGCGGAACTCGCGGCCGCGCCCCGGGCGGCGCCGGCGCCCCTCGCCGGTGCGGCCCCCGCCCTCGCAGCGGCCGGTGCGGCCGCGGCACTCGCGGCGGCGGGCAGCGCCGCGCAGGACGCGCAGGAAGACCAGCATTCCCTCGACCTGCGCCCGCCGGAGCCGGCAGCCCCGGAGGCGGAGGAGCGTCGCCCCGAGCCGTCCCGGCCGGCGGAGGCCGAGCGGCGCGAGCCTGTGGTGGCCGCCTGGGGCGACCGGTTCCGCTTCGACGAGATCGCCAGGCCGGCCGGACCCGCGGCCGAAGCCCCGGCCGAGAACCCTGCCGGAGCGCGCGCCGAGGAGCCGGCGCCGGAGGCGCGCGTCTTCCGCCCGGAACCGCCGTCCTGGCTGCGCAAGGAGACCGCGGCGCCCGCCGCGGCGGAAAAGAAGCCGCTGTTCCCCTGGCTGAAGACCGGTGCCGAGGAGCCGGCGGAGGCGGCGCCGCGCCCGTCACCCGCCGAGCCCGACCTGCCGGACGTTCCCGACCTCGCCGAGCCCGGGGAGCGCAGGGCCGAGCGCATGCCGCCCGAGCTGCCCTATCGCGAGGCCTCCTACGCCGAGCCGTCCTGGCCTGAGCTGCTGCCGGAGGAGGCTGCGGAGGCGCCGCGGCCGGCGGCCGCGGCGGGGCGCGCGGATCTGGCGCGTGCGGCGGAGGCGGCGGTCGCCGGGGCGCTCGCGGCCGAGCGTCGGCCGGGCGAGACCGCAGACGCGGCCGAGGAGAAGGCTGCGCCAGTGACCGAGGCGGAGCGCGGCGGGGCGAAGACGGGCGAGGAGGCCATTCCGACCGTCGTCGGCACCTACAGCGCCGGTGGCAATCTCTACGTGATGTTCTCGGACGGCTCGATCGAGGCCGAGACGACGCGCGGCGTCTTCCGCTTCACTTCGCTCGACGAGCTGAAGTCCTACATCGCCAAGGGCGAGATCGGGAAGGGCGAGACCGGGAAGGGCGCGCCGGAGGACGGCCCGGCGGCCGGGCGGACGAAGTCCTGACCGCCGGGCGTCGGGCGCCCGCCGCCCGACGCTCCTCCCCTGCCCCGCCTTCCTCCGTCCGCCCCGGACGCCGCGCGAGGGACTGTCACCCCCAACCGAGGACAGCCAGCGGGGCGGGGCGGCGACGGCGAGACGGCCGCCGCAGGCGGCCTCAGCCGAGGAGAAGCTTCGGCAGCCAGGTGGCGAGTGACGGAAAGAGGGCGACGAGGCCGAGCGTGACGAGCTGCATCGCCACGAAGGGCATGACGCCGCGAAACATGTGGCCGTAGGTGAGGTCCGCCGGCGCGATCGAGCGCAGGTAGAAGATCGAGGGGGCCATCGGCGGCGTCGGATACGAGGTCTGGATGGCGACGATGAAGAGCACGGCGAACCACAGCGGGGCGATGCCCGCCGCCTCCACGATCGGCGCGCCGATGAGCACGATGGAGATCCAGTCGAGCACGAAGCCGGCCGCGAAGACGATGGCGATCGCGCATAGAAGGGCCAGAGCAGCGGCGCCCAGGGGCTCACCTCCTCGACCTGGCCCAAGACATAGGCCGCCGAGGTCTTCATGAGGGCCACGCGGGTCATGAGCGCGAGCAGCGGCGTGAACAGGACGAGGAGGGCGAAGCCGATGATGCGCGCCTGCGCCGCCTCCGGCAGGCGGGAGGAGAGGAAGTCGATGCGCACGTGCGCGTCATGCTTCAGGGCGTAGGCCGAGCCGGAGGGAACAGGCCGGAAGGCCCCCCGCGGCCATTCCGGCAATCGCGCCGAATGCCCGGCGCCCCCCGCCGTCATCCGGGGCGCCACGGGGGCAGGCGCCCCCCGCGGCGCGGCCGCGCATCTCAATCGCCGCCGAGCGTCCCGTCCAGCACGGCGAGGGCGAAGGCGTAGTTGAAGGCCACTTCCTTGATGCGGTCGAAGCGGCCGGCGGCGCCGCCGTGGCCGGCGTCCATGTTGGTCTTGAGCAGGATCGGCCCGCCGCCCGTCATGGTGGCGCGCAGCTTCGCCACCCATTTCGCCGGCTCCCAGTAGGTGACGCGCGGGTCGGAGAGGCCACCGAGCGCGAGGATCGCCGGATAGCGCTGCGCCGCCACCCGGTCGTAGGGCGAATAGGCGCGGATCGCGGCAAAGGCCGCCGGGTCCTCGATGGGATTGCCCCATTCGGGCCATTCCGGCGGGGTGAGCGGCAGGTCCCCGTCGAGCATGGTGTTGAGCACATCGACGAAGGGCACGTCGGCGATGATGGCGGCGAAGAGATGCGGCGCCATGTTGGCGACGGCGCCCATCAGCATGCCGCCGGCGCTGCCGCCATGGGCGACGATGCGGCCCTTCGCCGTGTAGCCCGCCGCGATCAGGTGCTCGGCGCAGGCGATGAAGTCGGTGAAGGTATTGGGCTTCTTCTCGCGCTTGCCGTCCTTGTACCAGCGCCAGCCCTTCTCCGTGCCGCCGCGCACGTGGGCGATGGCATAGACGAGGCCGCGGTCGACGAGAGACAGCCGGCCCGTGCTGAAGGAGGCCGGCATGGCGCTGCCGTAGGCGCCGTAGCCGTAGAGGAGGCAGGGCGCCGTGCCGTCGAGCGGCGTGCCGCGGCGGTAGACGAGCGAGATCGGCACGCGCTCGCCGTCCGGCGCCGTGGCGAAGAGGCGCTCCGTCACGTAGTCCGCCGGGTCGTGGCCGGAGGGCACCTCCTGGCGCTTCATGAGGCGTCGCTCGCGCGTCGCCATGTCGTAGTCGTAGGTCTCCGCCGGCGTCGTCATGGACGCGTAGGTGAAGCGCACGACGTCCGTGTCGAACTCGAAGGAGCTCTCCAGCGAGAGGGAATAGGCCTCCTCGGGGAAGGCGACCGCATGGTCCTCCCCGCTGCCGAGGTCGCGCACGACGAGGCGCGGGCGCGCGTCCTCGCGCTCCAGCCAGACAAGGTGGCGGGCGAAGGGAACGTGCGAGAGCACCATGATGCCGGGCCGCGCCGGCACGAGATCCCGCCAGGCCTGCCGGCCTGGCGCGGCGAGGGGCGCGGTGACGAGCTTGAAGTCCTCCGCCCCGTCGGCGTTGGTGCGGATGATCAGGTCCTCGCCCCGGTGCTCCACCTCGTAGCGCACTTCCCTTTCGCGCGGGGCGACGAGGCGCGGCCGCGCGGCGGCGTCGGCGAGGTCGAGGAGGTGGGCCTCCGAGGTCTCGTGGTCGCCGACGGAGATGACGCAGAAGGCCCCCGACTGCGTCCTGTCGATATCGACGAACCAGCCCGGGTCGGGCTCCTCGTAGATGAGCTCGTCGGCCTCCGCCGGTGTGCCGAGGCGGTGGCGGCAGACGCGGCTCGGCCGGTGGTTCTCGTCGAGGCGCACGTAGTAGAAGGCGCGCCCGTCACTGGTCCATACGGCCTCGCCGCCGGTGTCGGGCACGCGGTCGGGCAGGTCCTCGCCGGTCGAAAGGTCGCGCACGCGCATGAGATGGAATTCGGAGCCCGTCTCGTCGGCGCTCCAGGCGAGGAACCGGTGGTCGGGCGAGTGGGCGGCCCCGCCCAGCTCGAAGAAGGCTTTGCCCGCGCCCAGCGCGTCGCCGTCGAGCAGCACCGCCTCGGCCCCGCCCTCGCGCGGGCGGCGGCAGACGAGCGGGTGCTGCCCGCCCTCGCGGTAGCGCGTGTAGTAGGCGAAGGCGCCGTCGGGCGCCGGCACCGTCGCGTCGTCCTCCTTGATGCGGGCGCGCATCTCGGCGGCCAGGGTCTCCCTGAGTGCCTCGGTGCCGGCCATCAGCGCCGCCGCATGGGCGTTCTCCGCCTCGAGATGGGCGCGGATGTCGGCCGGCAGGGCGGCCGGGTCCTTCAGCACCTCGCGCCAGTTCTCGGCCTTCAGCCAGGCGAAGTCGTCGCTCAGCGCCTCGCCGTGCACGACGGTCGTCACCGGCCGGCGCAGGGCCGCCGGCGCCGCGGCGGTCGGGGGGATCGGGTGGCGGTCGGGCATCGTCCGGTCACGCATCGTCGGTCGTCGCATCCTCGTCGGGGATCAGGGTCAGCGCCGTGCCGTTCACGCAGTAGCGCAGGCCCGTCGGCTTCGGCCCGTCGGCAAAGACATGGCCGAGATGGGCGGCGCAGGCGGCGCAGCGGATCTCGGTGCGCTCCATGCCGCGCGAGTCGTCGGCGTGCTCGGTCACCGCCTCGGCGCTCACGGGCGCGAAGAAGCTCGGCCAGCCCGAGCCCGAATCATATTTCGTGCCGGAGCGGAAGAGGGGCGCCCCGCAGCCGACGCATCGGTAGAGGCCGGCGCGCTTCTCGTCGAGATGGGGGCCCGTGAACGGACGCTCCGTGCCGCCCTGGCGGGTGACGTAATACTGCTCGGGCGTCAGTACCGCCCGCCATTCCTCGTCGCTCCTGCGGATCCGCGGCCATTCATCCCCGCCCGCCATGCCTCGCTCTCCCGTCTCGCGGACCGTCTCCTGCCCTTCCGGGGGGTACCGGCCCGGGCTCGCAAGACGATCGTTTCCAATGACTTGGCGCATGACCTCGCGCCTCCCGCCGGCGGCGGGTGGCGCCCCGCCCCGCGGCCCCGCGCTCTCCGCGGGGCTCGCAGGAATATGGCGGCGGCGGCCCGGCAGGCAAGGAGCCCCCTGCCCACCCCCTCCCGCGACCGAAAGCCGGACGTGGCAAGAGATTACCGCCGGCGAGAAGAGAAAGGTTGTCGCAGGAGGATGATGATGAGCTCACAACAACGCGTGAGTTCATCGACAGAAATGAAATTCTTGTCTTGCGGAGCGCACAACTTTGGCTTACTTGCTGGGAGCGAACCGAGCGGCGATTCCGCCGTAGTCACAGATGCGTCGACCGCCGCCTGGCGGGGAGAGCGTGGAAAATCCGCCTCGGGATCCTTCAAGTGCATGGCTGGCATTCGTCTTGCGCGGAGCGAGGCGGAGAAGAGAGGGACAATAGTCGACATGAACGACACAGCTCAGGCTTCGAACTACATCGAGCTCGCCGCCGATATCGTGTCTGCCTATGTGAGCAACAACACGGTTTCCGCCAACGAGCTGCCCGGCCTGATCAACGAGGTGCATGCTGCCCTGGTACGCGTGGTGGCGGGGGCCGCCGAGGCGCCGGCCGAAGCGCCGAAGCCGGCGGTTCCGATCAAGAAGTCCGTCACGCCGGACTACATCGTCTGCCTCGAAGACGGCAAGAAGTTCAAGTCGCTCAAGCGTCACCTGCGTACGCAGTACAACATGACGCCCGAGCAATACCGAGAGAAGTGGGGCCTGGCGGCGGACTATCCGATGGTCGCGCCGAACTATGCCAAGGCCCGCTCGCAGCTGGCCAAGGAAATGGGCCTCGGCCAGCAGCGCCGCAAGCGCCGCTCCTCGCGCGGCTGAGAGCCGCGCGGGTGGCCGGCCCCGCGCCCGGCGGACGGTTCCCGTTCGCCGGAAAGGGTGATTGCGGCATCCCGGATCTCGCCTTGACCATCGCTTGCCGGCAGGGCCTCGCCTGAGGCGCCCGTGGTGATCACGCCGGACCAGCATTGAGGATCGCGAAGGCCGCCGCTTCGGCGGCCTTTTGCGTGCCGGGCCGGGATATCCGCCTCGACCGGTCGCCCCCGCTCCCGTCCCCCCGGCCCCGGGACCAGGCCGGCGCCGGCCGCGCGGCGCCGCAGCGGCGGTTCGCCGGGCAGGGGAAGCCGGCCAGGGACATGGCCCGGCGGTGGCGACGGACAACACGGAGGGCGGGGAGGCTCACCCCTTGCCGACACGGGCCGCCGGCGGCTCTGCCACGCCGCCGTTCCCGGGCGGTGTGATGGGGCCGCCCGTACAGGTCGGCAGCGCCCCGAGCGGTGCAAGACCTGGTGCCGATCGCAACAGGTGTCGGTCCAGGCGTCGATCACTCCGGAGTCGGGCGCCGCGCCTCACCAGGATTGCAACGCTCGATCGGGAAGTGGCACGGTCGCGCATCGCGGGCTTGCAATCGCCGAAATAGGATATTAATCCTAGCGCAGCCGGGCACCCATTGGCCCGGATCGCATTGTCTTATGGAACATAACATGAACAAACATAACGAGCGAGCCGGTCGGCCCGCAATCGTCCCGGGTTATCTCGCGACAGCGGCCGCAGCCGCCCTCGCTCCCTCCCCCGCCGCGCGCGGGGACGCGTCCCCCTGGGCGCCGGCGGTGGCCGGAGCGTGGCGGACGGCGGGCGCTCCCTGCCCTGCCTCTCCCCTCTCCGCTGGCGGGAGGTCGGTATGAGGCGCAGGACGGGACACGAAGCGGGACGGGGGCTGGACGCCAAAGCCGGGCGGCTCCTGCGCCACCTCGCCGAGGACGGCGCCTTCGCCCGCCTCGCGGCCGACGGGGGCGACCGGCTCGACCTCTTCCGCCGCCGCGGGAACATGACGCTCGGAGCCGGCACGGCCCCGAGCGCCGCCGCCGCGGCACTCGTCGCCGCCGACTGCGCCCGCTGGCGGCACGATGCCGCGGGGCGCCGCTTCCTTGCCATCACGGAGGCGGGGCGGGCGCGGCTCGCGCGCCGGGATGCGCCGGTGCCCGACCTCGGCTTCCTGGCGCAGCACAGGCCGCTCGCCACGCGCCGCGTCGAGGTCGACGGCGCGGCGGGCACCGTCAGGGTGGACGAGGCGGAGAGCCCCCTCGCCTGGCTGCGGCGGCGCAGGGGCCGCAACGGCGAAGCCCTCGTCGACGCGGCGGAGTTCGCCGCCGGCGAGCGCCTGCGGGCGGACCTGACGCTCGCCGGCATGCTGCCGCGTGTCACGGCCGACTGGAGCGCGACGGCCGGCGCCCGGCGCGGCGCGGGACCGGCCGAGGCGACCGACGCCGTCATCGCCGCGCGCCAGCGGGCGCGGCAGGCGCTCGAAGCCGTCGGCAGCGACCTCTCCGGCCTGCTCGTCGATGTCTGCGGCTTTCTCAAGGGGCTGGAGCGGGTGGAGCGCGAGCGCGGCTGGCCCGCGCGCTCGGGCAAGGTCGTGCTGCGCCTCGCCCTGGCGCGGCTCGCGCGCCATTACGGCCTTGCGCCGGAGACGCGCGGCCCCCTGCGCTCGTCCGGCATCAGGCTCTGGGCCTCGCCGGACGCGCGCCCGCGCATCGACGGCCGCTAGCGACGGAGCCGCGCGCCGCCACCGCCAGCCGACCAGCCCGCAACGTTCCGATCGATTGCGGTTGAGAATATGGAATATTTGTTCCATTGTGGAGCGGACCGACGAACTGCTCCGGGGATTGCACGCGATGCCGGCCAACGAAGCCGCCGACGGCGCGCCGCGCGACTTCGACTCGCTGAAGGCCCTGCTCATCGAGCGTCGGGCGGAGCTGCCGCGCCGGCTGGCGCAGGTGGCGGAGTTCGCCATCGCGCACCCGGACGAGGTCGCCTTCGGCACGGTGGCGAGCGTGGCGACGCAGGCGCAGGTGCAGCCCTCCACGCTGATCCGCTTCGCGCAGGCGGTGGGCTATGCCGGCTTCAGCGACCTGCAGGAGATCTTTCGCCTGCGCCTGCGCGAGCGCTGGCCCGACTATCGCGAGCGCCTCGCCGTGCTGCGCGCGAGCGAGGAAGGGGACGGCATCGCCGAGCTCTTCGAGCGCTTCACCGAATCGGCGGCCCTGTCGCTCATGAAGCTGCGCGAGAGCGTGCGCCCGGAGGATCTCGAGGCCGCCGCCACGCTGCTGGCGCAGGCCGACACGATCTATCTCGTGGGCCTGCGCCGCGCCTTCCCCGTCAGCGCCTATCTCGCCTATGCCATGGGCAAGCTCGGCCTGCGCTCGGTGCTGGTCGACCACGTGGCGGCGCTCGCCGGCGAGCAGCTCGCGGGGGCGCGTTCAGGGGATGCGCTGATCGCCATCAGCTTCACGCCCTACACGCCCGCGACGGTGGACCTCGCCAACGCCTGCGCCGGGCGCGGCATCCCGGTCGTGGCCATCACCGACAGCCCCTTCTCGCCCCTGTCGGCGGCGGCGAAGGTGCGCTTCGAGGTGGTGGAGGCCGACGTCGGCGGTTTCCGCTCGCTCGCCGCCACCTTCTGCCTCGCCATGACGCTCGCCGTCGCCGTGGGCGAGCGCCGCAAGGGCGAGTGAGCCCGACGCCCTGCCTGCCTCCACGCGTGGCAGCGCCGCTCGACCGGCACTTCCGCCGAAGGGGCGGGCGGGAGCCTGGCCCGGCATCCCGGCGCAGCCCTCAGTCCTCGGCGATGACAGGATGGGGGGCCTTCCGCCGGGGCCGCCCCGCTCCGACCGCCGAGGCCTCCACGCCCGGGCTGCCGCGCCGGAGCATTCTCGCCGCAATGGCCGGCAGTTCGGCGAAGAGCCCACGGCCCGCATCGGCGACAATGCCCCGGCCGCATTGGCCGAAGCCTTTTCCGGCCCATCGGAACCGGAGACCGGCCTATTCGATATTCATGCTCACGGGAGCGTACATATAGCCGCCCCAGACGGTGCAGCGTCCCCGGTCACAACTCTGCGGGTCGGTGATGATCTGTCCCGAATTGTCGCGGGTCGTGGTCATTGTTCTGCCCGGCTTGTGCCCCACGTCCCGTCGTCCTGCTTGCGGTACCAGTGATAATCCCATCCCGCGGCGCAATCGGGCGTGGCGACGAGGGTCACCAGCCACCGCGGTTGCTCGATGGCACCGCAACAGCCCGATTGCAGCTTCGCGCCATCCGCCATCGCACAGTCACGAACTGCCTTGATTGTATATGCAAGCGTCTATCCGGCATATTCGCCCGGCATATGAAGCGTGTTCGTTCTCATATTGCACGCATAATCGTGGAAATTATTTCGCTCTTGCCAAGCATCTAATTCCAGAATACGTGATTATACATACAAATTTCGACAAAACAACTTCCGACTGCAACAGCAATGGCATTCTCAGGCCAGGCGTCACGCACGCCGGTGGCAAGCATGTCGCCCGCCGCCATGGGCGAGCGCCGCGCCCTTGCCTCGACCGGAATCGTCTCGGGCCCCGGACAGCCGCTCACGCGGCTTCCGGGGTGACAGGAAGAGGTTCGCCAATCTCCGGGGCGGCCCGGCTTGCCAGCGAGGCAACGGGCCGTGACAGTGCGAGGCCATCGCCGGAGGGGGGCGCGCCATGTCCCGCTGTACTGGGTCTACATGCTTGCCAGCGGGCAGCACGGAACGCTCTACGTCGGCGTGACGAACGACCTCGCGCGGCGCGCGCAGGAGCATCGCGAAGGCACCGCCACAGGCTTCACGGCGCGCTACGGCGTCCATCGCCTCGTCTGGTACGAGGACTATCCGCGGATCGACGAGGCCATCGGACGGGAGAAGCAGCTCAAGAAGTGGCGACGGGACTGGAAGCTGCGCCTGATCGAGGAGTTCAATCCCGACCGGCTCGATCTTTACCCGACACTCAATCGCTGAAGCCCGCGGCGGCGACCGGAACCGTTTCTGGGCTCCCGCCAAGGCGGCCCCTTCAGGTCGCACAGCCGCTGCGGCGGCTTCCGGGGTGACGGGAAGAGGTTCGTGCGGGAACCCTCCACCGTCTCCCGGGCCGAGCGCAGCGAGGAGCCCGGGATCCAGAACCGATGCGGGTGATCGAGACGGCGCGACGACCGCTGCGCGCTTGCCTCGACCGGAATCGTCTCCGGGCCCCGGACAGCCGCTCGCGCGGCTTCCGGGGTAACAGGAAGAGGTTCGTGCGGGAACCCTCCACCGTCATCCCGGGGCACGCCGCAGGCGTGAGCCCGGGACCCAGAACCGATGCGCGTGAACCGGGAAGGCACTCAAGCCGCAAGCCGCACGGGCTTGCCGGTCCTGGCGGATTCGGTCGCGGCGTCGGCGAGGATCTGGGCCTTCAGGCCGTCCTCGCCGGTCGGGGCGAGGGGGCGGCCGTCGAGCACGCCGGCGACGAAGGCATCGAGCTCGGCGCGGTAGGCTTCCGCATAGCGCTCCAGGAAGAAGGGCAGCGCCGGGTCGGTGGCGTAGCCGCGCGCGTCGGCGAAGATCACGGTCGTGGCGTGGCGGTTGCCGGCGGCGAGCAGGCCCTTCTCGCCATGCACCTCGATGCGCTGGTCATAGCCGTAGGTGGCGCGGCGGGAGTTCGAGATCTGCGCGATCCGGCCCGTCGCCGTCTTGAGGAGGACGGCGGCGGTATCCACGTCGCCCGCCTCGCCGATCGCCGGATCGACGAGGCAGGAGCCCACCGCGTGCACCTCCACCGGCTCCTCGCCAAGGAGGAAGCGCGCCATGTCGAGATCGTGGATCATCATGTCGCGGAAAAGCCCCCCCGAGCGCGCCACATAGCTCGCCGGCGGCGGCGCGGGATCGCGCGAGAGGATGGTGACGAGCTCGACCTTGCCGATCTCGCCGTCGGCGATGCGCCGCTCGACCGCAGCGAAGCTCGGGTCGAAGCGGCGGTTGAAGCCGATCATCAGCTTGCCCTTCGCCCGTTCGACGACTGCAAGGCAGGCGCGGATGCGCGCGGCGTCGAGATCCACCGGCTTCTCGCAGAACACCGCCTTGCCGGCGCTCACCGCGCGCTCGATCAGGTCGGCGTGGGTGTCGGTCGGCGTCGAGACGATGACGGCGTCGATGTCGGCGGCGGCGAGAATCGCCTCGACAGTATCGACGCGCGCGCCGGTCGCGGCGGCGAGGCTTCCGGCCGCCTCGGCGCTCGCGTCCGCCACCGCCACGAGCCGGGCGCGCGCATGGGCCGCGACGTTGCCACCATGGATGCGGCCGATGCGGCCGGCGCCGAGAAGACCTATACGCACGAAATCCCTCCCTCGCTCGTCGTCTCATGCCCGCCGGCCCGTCCCGCAACAGGCGCGAAGGCCCGGGAGACCAGGCTCCTCCGGCGGAGCTGGCGCGGCCCGAGCCCGGACGGTGCGCGGCGCCGGGTTCCCCGCGCCCGTTCCGCCCGCCCGGAAGGCCGGACCTCCCTATCACGAAAAAGAATATTTGATCCATATTGACCTATCAACGGAATTATCATTTCATTCTCGGAACGGCCGGACGCAACCGGCGATGACCGGCTATCCCGCCCTCCGGGGCGATTGTGGCCGGGTTTCCGACAGGGGTGGAGCGCGCCATGCCAGCCAGTGCAGCCGACGTGAACGACCGGCTCGGCGACTTCGAGGGCAAGATCGCCGTCGTCACCGGGGGCACGCAGGGCCTCGGCGAGACCGTCGCCCGGCTCTTCGCGGCGCGCGGGGCCGAAGGGCTCGTCATCGTCGGGCGCAACGGCGAGCGCGGCCGCGCCGTCGCCTACGAGCTGACCGTCGGCGGCTGCCGCACCGAGTTCGTCGCGGCCGATCTCGCCGTCATGAGCGATGTCGCGGCCATCGTGCCGGCGGCGGAGCGGGCCTTCGGGCGGGTCGACGTGCTCGTCAATGCTGCCGCCATCACCGACCGCGGCACGATCTTCGACACCTCGCCCGCGCTCTTCGACCGCATGTTCGCGGTGAACGTGCGGGCGCCCTTCTTCCTCATGCAGGACGCGGCCAAGCTCATGCGCGCCAGGGGCATCGAGGGCACGATGGTCAATGTGCTCTCCATGTCCGCCCATGGCGGCCAGCCCTTCATCGCCGCCTATTGCGGCTCCAAGGGCGCGCTCGCCACGCTCACGCGCAACGCCGCCTTCAGCCTCATGCCCTGGCGCATCCGCGTGAACGGCCTCAACCCCGGCTGGATGGCGACGCCGGGCGAGGACCGCACCATGCGCACCTACCACGGCGCCGAGGACGGCTGGCTCGAGAAGGCCGCCGCCGAGCAGCCCTTCGGCCGCCTCATCGACCCGCAGGAGGCGGCGCGCGCGATCGCCTTTCTGGCAAGTGCCGAATCGGGGCTCATGACGGGCGCGATCGTCGATTTCGACCAGTCGGTGCTCGGCTGCTACGAGACGGCGCCGCATCCCTCGAAGCCGGAGTGAGGCGGCGATGGCGATGCCCCGCTCCCGCCCGGCCGCCCCCGGCACCATGCGCCGCGCCCGCGTCGCCGGGCCGCGCCTCGACCTTGCTTCCTTTCTCCTCCTCCTTGCCCCCTTCCCCCTCCCCGCTCGCGGGACGGGGTGCCGCCCGCCGGCCAAGCGCTTCCTCCTCGAGGCCGGCGATCCGCGGCGGGCGGGAGCCCTGACCTCCCAGGCTCCCGCCCGGCATCGCACCGGGCTTCATCGCGATGCCACCCTCGTCCCGCGGGGCGTCAGCGCCAACACGTCCGCGTAAACTCATGGAGAGGCCGATGAGCGCTCCCGATCTCGACGTCATCACCATCGGCCGGTCGTCCGTCGATCTCTACGGCCAGCAGGTCGGCGGCCGGCTGGAGGACGTGGCGAGCTTCGCCAAGTCGGTCGGCGGCTGCCCGACCAACATCGCCATCGGCGCCGCGCGGCTCGGCCTGAAGTCGGCTGTGATCACCGGCGTCGGCGACGAGCACATGGGCCGCTTCATCCGCGAGCAACTGGCGCGCGAGGGCGTCGAGACCGGCGGAGTGAAGACGGATCCGGCGCGGCTCACCGCCCTCGTCATCCTCGGCGTGCGCGACGACCGGCAGTTCCCGCTCATCTTCTACCGCGAGAACTGCGCCGACATGGGCCTGACGGAAGACGACATCGACGAGGCCTTCATCGCCCGCGCCGGGGCGATCGTCGTCACGGGCACGCATTTCTCGACGCCCACCGTCGACGCCATGAGCCGCAAGGCCATGCGCGCGGCCAGGAACGCCGGCCGCAAGATCGTCCTCGACGTGGACTACCGACCGAACCTCTGGGGCCTCGCCGGCCACGGCGCCGGCGAGGCGCGCTACGTGCGCTCCGACAGCGTCACCGCGCATCTGCAGACGATCCTGCCCGACTGCGACGTCATCGTCGGCACGGAGGAGGAGCTGCACATCGCCGGCGGCGCGCAGGACACGCTCGCGGCCCTCAGGGCGATCCGCGCCGTGAGCCCCGCGACCATCGTGTGCAAGCGCGGCCCCATGGGCTGCGTCGTCTTTCCCGGCGCCATCCCCGACGACATCGAGGCGGGCATCCGCGGCCCGGGCTTTCCCGTCGAGGTCTACAACGTGCTCGGCGCGGGCGATGCCTTCATGGCCGGGCTCCTGCGCGGCTACCTGCGCGACGAGCCGTGGGAGAGGGCCTGCACCTACGCCAATGCCTGCGGCGCCTTCGCCGTGTCGCGGCTCCTGTGCTCGCCGGAATATCCGACGTGGGAGGAGCTCGAGACCTTCCTCGCCCGCGGCAGCGCCACGAAGGCCCTTCGCCACGACGCGGCGCTCAACCACGTGCACTGGGCGACGACGCGCCGCCCGGGTCCTGCCAGCTTGCGCGCGCTCGCCATCGACCACCGTGCCCAGTTCGAGGCGCTGGCCGACCGGCTCGGCGTGCCGCACGACCGCATCGCCCCCTTCAAGCGCCTCGCCGTCAGGGCGGCCGCCCAGGTGGCGCAGGGGCGCGAGGGCTTCGGCATGCTCATCGACGGCACGCACGGGCGCGAGGCGCTGTTCGACGCCGCGGGCGAGCCCTTCTGGATCGGCCGCCCCGTGGAGCTGCCCGGCTCGCGGCCGCTCTTCTTCGAGACGCCGGACCTCGGCTCGCATCTCGTCGAATGGCCGGTGATCCACACGGTGAAGTGCCTGTGCTTCTACCATCCGGACGATCCGCCGGAGCTGAAGGAGCGTCAGGAGGCGACCCTGCTCGCCCTGCACGATGCCTGCCGGACGGTGGGGCGCGAGCTGCTCGTCGAGATCATCGCCGGCAAGAACGGCTCCCTCACCGACACGACGGTGGCCGAGATCGTCGCCCGCCTCTACGGCCTCGGCATCAGGCCCGACTGGTGGAAGCTCGAGCCGCAGGCGAGCGCCGCCGCCTGGGACAACATCGCCGCCGCGGTCCGCGCCGGCGACGCGCACTGCCGCGGCGTCGTGCTCCTCGGCCTCGAGGCGTCGGAGGAGGAGCTGATCGCGGCCTTCGCCGTCGCGGCCCGCAACCCGGTGGTCAAGGGCTTCGCCATCGGCCGCACCATCTTCGCCGAGGCGGCGGAAGGCTGGCTCGCCGGCCGCATGACGGATGCCGAGGCCATCAACGACATGGCGACCCGCTTCCGCCGCCTGACCGAGGCCTGGGACCTCGCGGCGGCGAGACGGGCGGCGTAAAACAAGCCTCTCCCAACGCAATTCGGGCTTGCCCGATTGGCGCAGGGATCGCGGCATCCGCGCAGTCCGGGTGCCGCGGGAGAGGGAAATCTCGGCAGCGGTTGAGGGAGCGATCCCATGTCCACCATCCGGCTCACCATGGCGCAGGCGCTCGTGCGCTACCTCGCCGCGCAGAAGACCGAATACAACGGCGGCACCGTGCCGCTGTTCGGCGGCGTCTGGGCCATCTTCGGCCACGGCAACGTCGCCGGCGTGGGCGAGGCCCTGTGGCAGGTCAGGGACGACCTGCCGACCTTCCGCGCCCACAACGAGCAGGCCATGGCCCATGCGGCCATCGCCTATGCCAAGGCGAGCCGGCGGCGACGCATGATGGCCTGCACCACCTCCGTCGGCCCAGGGGCGACGAACATGGTGACGGCGGCGGCGCTCGCCCACGTCAACCGCCTGCCCGTGCTCTTCCTGCCCGGCGACGTCTTCGCCAACCGGCGCCCCGATCCCGTGCTGCAGCAGATCGAGGACTTTGCCGACGCAACCGTGTCGGCGAACGACTGCTTCCGCCCCGTGTCGCGCTTCTTCGACCGCATCACGCGGCCCGAGCAGATCCTCTCCGCCCTGCCCCGCGCGCTCGCCGTGCTGACCGACCCGGCCGCCTGCGGGCCGGTGACGCTCGCCCTGTGCCAGGACGTGCAGGCGGAAGCCTTCGACTACCCCGAGAGCTTCTTTTCCGAGCGCCTCTGGCGGGTGCGCCGGCCCCTGCCGGACGAGGCGGAGCTGAAGGAGGCGGTGGCGCTGCTGGCGGCGGCGGAGCGGCCGCTCGTCATCGCCGGCGGCGGCGTGCACTATGCCGACGCCGCCGACACGCTCGCCAGGTTCGCCGAGGCGCACGGCATCCCCGTCTGCGAGACGCAGGCCGGCAAGAGCGCCCTGCCGCACGACCATCCGCTCAACATGGGCGCCGTCGGCGTCACCGGCACGAGCGCGGCGAACGCGCTCGCCGAGCGGGCCGACGTGATCCTCGCCGTCGGCACCCGCCTGCAGGACTTCACCACCGGCTCCTGGGCCCTCTTCCGCAACCCCGCCCGGCGCATCATCGGCCTCAACGTGCAGCCCTTCGACGCGACGAAGCACCAGGCGCTGCCCCTCGTCGCCGACGCGCAGGTCGGGCTTTCGGTGATGTCGCTCGGGCTCGGCCGCAAGCGCGCGCCGGAAGCCTGGACGGCGCTTGCGGCCAGGGAGAAGGAACGCTGGCTCGCCGCGGCGGAAGCGGCGACCGAGCCCACCAATGTCGTGCTGCCGTCGGACGCGGAGGTCATCGGCGCCGTGCAGCGGGCGGGCGAGCCGCAGGACATCGTGGTCTGCGCCGCCGGCGGCCTGCCGGGCGAGCTGCACAAGCTGTGGAACGCCTCCGAGCCCGGCGGCTACCACCTCGAATACGGCTATTCCTGCATGGGCTACGAGATCGCCGGCGGGCTGGGCGTGAAGATGGCCCGGCCGGACCGGGAGGTCGTCGTCATGGTGGGCGACGGCTCCTATCTCATGATGAACTCGGAGATCGCCACCTCGGTGATGCTGGGCCTGAAGCTCACCATCGTGGTGCTCGACAACCGCGGCTACGGCTGCATCAACCGCCTGCAGCGGGCGACGGGCGGCGAGAGCTTCAACAACCTGCTCGAACATACCCGGCACGTGATCCTGCCGGACATCGACTTCCGCGCCCATGCGGCGAGCCTGGGAGCGCATGCGGAGAAGGTGACGAGCCTCGCCGAGCTCGAATCGGCCGTGCGCCGGGCGCGCTCGGCGGAGCGCACGAGCGTCATCGTCATCGACACCGACCCCATGCCGACGACCGAGGCCGGCGGCTTCTGGTGGGACGTGGCGGTGCCGGAGGTCTCCCCGCGGCAGGAGGTGCGCGCCGCCCGCGCAGCCTACGAAACGGCGCTCGCGGCGCAGCGGCTGGGGGATTGAGCGCGGCGGCATTCTCCCTCTCCCCGCATGGGGGAGAGGCGAAGACGGGACGAAGCAGAGGCTGAGGAGACACATATGGCCGTTCGCATCGGGGCGAACCCCATCGGCTGGTCGAACGACGACATGCGCGAGCTCGGCGGCGCGACGCCGCTCGAAACCTGCCTGAAGGAGGCGAAGGAGGCGGGCTTCGAGGGCATGGAGCTCGGCCACAAGTTCCCGCGCGAGCCCGAGGCGCTGAAGGCGGCGCTCGCCCCCTTCGGCCTCGACCTCGTGTCCGGCTGGTATTCGGCCGAGCTCCTGCGGCGCGCGCCCGAGGAGGAGATGGCGGCGCTGCGCCCGCATCTCGACCTGCTCAAGGCCATGGGCTGCAAGGTGCTCGTCTTCGCCGAGACGTCGAACGCCATCCACGGCGACCGCTCGAAGCCGCTCGCCGCGCGGCCGACGCTCGCCGCCGGCGACTGGGCCGAGTTCGGCCGGCGCGTGACCGCAGTGGGCGACGCCGTGCTCGCCGAGGGCCTGCGCCTCGTCTACCATCACCACATGGGCACGGTGGTCGAGACGGAGGCGGACATCGACGCCTTCATGGCGGCGACGGGGCCCTCGGTGCATCTCCTCCTCGACACCGGCCACGCCACCTTCGCCGGCGCGGACCCGGCGGTGCTCGCACGCCGCTACCGCACGCGCATCAGTCACTTCCACGCCAAGGACGTGCGCAAGGAGGTGATGGAGCGGGCAAGGCGCGAGCGCCTGTCCTTCCTCGATGCGGTGATCGCCGGCGTCTACACGGTGCCGGGCGACGGCTGCGTCGATTATGCCGCGGTGCTCGGGGAGCTGCCGGGCTATTCCGGCTGGGCCGTGGTGGAGGCGGAGCAGGACCCGGAGAAGGCGCATCCGCTCACCTACGCCAGGATGGGCTATGCCAATCTGCGGCGCTATCTCGCGGAGGCGGGGCTTCTGTGAGCGGCCAGGGCAGGACGACGGTGAGAGGAACGGGAGGCCGGCCATGTCGACACCCCTGAACAGGTCGACACCCCTGAACAAGTCGACACTCCTGAGGAAGCCCGCTGGCAGCCACGGGCGCGTGCAGCACGTGACGCCGGAGAACGCCGGCTGGACCTATGTCGGCTTCGATGTGCACAAGCTCGCCGCGGGCGAGACGGTCTCCGGCGAGACGGGCGGACGCGAGGTCTGCCTCGTGCTCGTCGCCGGCAGGGCAACGGTCGAGGCCGGGGGGCAGGACTTCGGCACGATCGGCGAGCGCATGTCGCCCTTCGCCGGCAAGCCCTGGTCGGTCTACGTGCCGGCCGGGCGGGCCTGGCGGGTGACAGCTGCGACCGATCTCGAGCTCGCCGTCTGCTCGGCGCCGGGCGGCGGCGCCTTCGAGCCGCGCCTCATCGCGCCCGGGGACGTGAAGGCCGAGACGCGCGGCAAGGGCACCAACATCCGTCACGTCGCCAATATCCTGCCCGAGGGGGAGCCGGCCCACAGCCTGCTCGTGGTCGAGGTGGTGACGCCCCCCGGCCACTGGTCGAGCTATCCGCCGCACAAGCACGACCGCGACGCGCTGCCGGAGGAATCGCTGCTGGAGGAGACCTACTACCACCGCCTCGATCCGGCGCAGGGCTATGCCCTGCAGCGCGTCTACACGGACGACCGCTCGCTCGACGAGACCATGGCGGTGGAGGACGGCGACGTGACCCTGGTGCCGCGCGGCTATCACCCGGTGGGCGCGCCGCACGGCTACACGCTCTACTACCTCAACGTCATGGCCGGCCCGCGGCGCACGTGGAAATTCCACAACGACCCGGCGCACGCCTGGATCCTGGAACAGG
This sequence comes from Chelatococcus albus, assembly GCF_030067675.1. Lineage (GTDB taxonomy): Bacteria > Pseudomonadota > Alphaproteobacteria > Rhizobiales > Beijerinckiaceae > Chelatococcus_A > Chelatococcus_A albus. The sequence goes on from NZ_JASJEV010000007.1 coordinate 134,913, forward strand.
CGTGAGAAGAATCGCCCGTCGGTGGGCGGCCGTCTTCGCGCGGCTCACCAGCGCGGCGGCCCGTAGGGCGATCCGTCGGGCGGGAAGCCCAGCCGGCCGCCCGGGCGGCTGTTGCCGAGCCCGACACCGACGCCGATACCCGGATCGCCGCCGTTGCCGTCCCCCTGCACTCCCCCGCCGCGCGGGCGCCGGCTGAGGTCCATGTAGACATTGATGTCGGGGTTGATGCCGCCGGCCGAGCCCGGCAGGTCCGGGCACATGGTCTGCGGCACGGCGTAGACGGGCTTGTTGCCCGGCTTCTTGCGCTCGATCACCTGGCCGTAGGAGGTGACGTCGTCGCAGCCGTCGCCCGGATCGGTGCCGACCTGGGCGAAAGCCGGCACGGGGCCGGCGAGCGCGAGGACGAGCGCAGCCATTCCGGCGGGTTTCGGCAGGCGAGCGAGAGGCATCGGCGGCTCCATTGGCGGCGCGACGAGCATCGAACCCAGGCGAGCCTGGGTTCGACGCGGGCGCTTGCGGTAATCTGACCCCGCTCGCGCGGCGGGGCGAGCACTTTCGCCCGCCACGGCAAACGAAATGCGACCACGCCGCCGGCGGCGGCTCTCAGGCCGGTCCGATCGTGAGCGCGATCTCGCCCACGCCGGCAACGCCGGCGGTCACCCGGTCGCCGGGCTGAAGCGTGCCGACGCCGGCCGGCGTGCCGGTGAAGACGAGATCGCCCGGCTTCAGCTCCATGGAGCGGGAGATGGCGGCGATGACGTCGGCCACCGGCCAGATGAGCTCGGACAGGTCGCCGTCCTGCCGCACCGCGCCGTTGACGGCGAGCCAGATGCGCCCCGCGGCCGGGTGGCCGACCGCCGCAACCGGCCGGACGGGGCCGCAGGGGGCGGAGGCGTCGAAGCCCTTCGACCAGTCCCACGGGCGGCTCATCCTCTTCGCCTCCTCCTGCAGGTCGCGGCGGGTCAGGTCGATGCCCACCGCATAGCCGAAGACGAGATCGAGCGCCTTCTCCGCCGGCACGTCGCGCCCGCCGCGATGAAGGGCCGCGACGAGCTCGACCTCGTGATGCAGGTCGCGCGTCCCGGGCGGATAGGGCAGCGTGCCCTCGGCGGGGACGACGGCATCCGCCGGCTTCATGAAGAAGAAGGGCGGCTCGCGCGTCGGGTCCTTGCCCATCTCGCGGGCATGGGCGGCGTAGTTGCGGCCGACGCAGAAGACGCGGCGCACGGGAAAGCGCCGCGCCTCCCCCGCGACCGCGACGGAGGGCAGCGCGGGCGGGGCGAAGACATAGTCGGTCATGGGGGGCAATCCGGTAGGGGGCAATCCGCGCCAGGCGGGATCAGGCGCCCTTGGTGCCCTCTCTCGCGCCCGGACGCAAGCCGCCGGGGTTGAAGCGGCCGACAAGGCGGTGACGGTCCCCCGGATAGGTGAGGCGCACCCAGGTGATCGCCTCCCCCGCCTGCCAGGTGCGGCGCTCGACCACGAGGCAGGCTCCGCCGCGGGCCATGTCGAGGCGGGCCGCGGTCTGCGCGTTCGCCGACACGGCGCGGATCGCGTGTTCGGCATCCGTCCAGGCGATGCGATCGAGGAGCCAGGTGCCGGGCGGGGCCGCGGCGAAGGGCTCGGCCTTCGCCGCCGGCACGGTGGCGAGGTTGATCAGGCGCTCCTCCACGACGAAGGGCCGCTCGGCGGCGAAGTGCCGGACGGTGAGCGCCAGCACCTGCGTATCGGGGGCGACGCCGAGATGCTCGGCGTCCTCCGGCCCGGCGCGCCGCGCCTCGCGCGCCAGGATCTCGAAGCGGTAGGCCTTTCCCGTGCCGAGGATCTCCGCCTTGATGTCGTGGATCTCGAGCACGGTTTCCTGCGACTTCGGCGAGGCGACGAAGGAGCCGGAACGGCGCCTGCGCAGGATGAGGCCGGCATTGGCGAGGGCGGACAGCGCCTTGTTCACCGTCATGCGCGAGCAGCCGTAGAGCTCCACGAGCTCGTGCTCGGAGGGCACGCGGTGCCCCGGCGGCCAGGCGCCGGACATGATGCGCGCCTCGAGCTCGCGCTGGATCTCGACGTAGCGGGGCAGGATGTCGTCCGTCGTCGTCAATGCGATTGCTCCCTGCCGGCCGTCGCCTCTCGCCGGCTCACGCGGAGGCCAGCCGCTCGACCGTGCGTGCATAGCGCGCCGCGATCGAATCGCGGAAGCGGTGGCGCCCCCGCGTCACCACCTCCTCGCCGCCGACCAGGACGCGATCGACGACGCCGCGGCCGGCGACGAAGATGTAGGAATCGAGCCAGCGGTCGCCGTCCACCGACGCGAGGTCGACATGGGCGTGGTCGAGCACGACGAGGTCGGCCCGGTGGCCTGCGGCGAGCGCGCCGATGCGCCGGCCGAGCGCCTGCGCGCCGCCGGCGCAGGCCGTCTCGTAGAGCCGGCGGCCGGTCGATTCGCCCTCGCGCCCGGCGAGCACGTTGCGGGCGCGGTGCTTCAGGCGCTGGCTGTATTCGAGCTGCTTCAGTTCGCCCGGGGCGACGATCTCGATGTTGGAATCGGAGCCCACGCCGTAGCGGCCGCCGGCGGCGACGAAGGCGACGCCCTCGAAGATGCCGTCGCCGAGGCTCGCCTCCGTCAGCGGGCAGAGGCCGGCGACGGCCCCGCTCGCCGCGAGGCCGCGCGTCTCCTCCTGGGTCATGTGCGTGGCATGGATGAGGCACCAGCGGCGGTCGACCCCGGCATTGGCGAGCAGCCATTCGACCGGCCGCCTGCCCGACCAGCCGACGCAGTCCTCCACCTCCTTCACCTGCTCGGCGGCGTGGATGTGGACGGGGCCCTGGGGGACCGCCGCGACGACCGCGCCGAGCGTCTCGGGCGTCACCGCCCGCAAGGAATGCGGGGCGATGCCGACGACGGCATCCGGCAGATGCGCCACGGCCTTGCGCGCCCCCTCGACGAGCGCGAGGAAGCGGTCGGGATCATTGAGGAACCGGCGCTGGCCCTGGCTCGGCGCCGCACCGCCGAGGCCGCCGTAGGCATAGAAGGACGGCAGCAGGGTGAGGCCGATGCCCGTCTCGCCCGCCGCCGCGGCGATGCGGGCCGACAATTCGGCGAGATCGGCATAGGGCGTGCCGTCGCGATCGTGATGCAGGTAGTGGAACTCGGCGACGGCGGTGAAGCCGCCCTCCAGCATCTCGACGAAGGCCTGGGCGGCGATGGCCTCGACATCCTCGGGCGTGAGGGCGCCGAGGAAGCGGTACATGACCTGCCGCCACGTCCAGAAGCTGTCCCCCGCCGGGCCGCGCGTCTCGGCAAGTCCCGCCATGCCGCGCTGGAAGGTGTGGCTGTGCAGGTTCGGCAGGCCGGGCAGCGCGATGCCGGGAATGCGCTCCCGCCCCTCGCGGGAGGCGCCCGGCGCGACGGCGCGGATGACGCCCGCCTCCACGTCGAGCCCCACGTCCTGCGCCCAACCGCTCGCCAGAAGGGCATGATCGAAGAAGAGTTTGCGCATCCGTTCCCTCGGTTCCTCGCCTTGCGGGGCGTCGTCCTGTCGCGGCCGGGTGGCGCCGGCCGACCGCTTCGCCGGCGGAGTCCGTTTTCTCCCGGCTCCCACGGCGGAGTGGCGGGTGTACCGGCCCCCGCGATTTTGTCTAGACAATATCGTCGCGAGGCGATTATGTATAGACAATAAGAAAGGGACACGCACCGGAGCAAGGGGCATGCGCTTCGACACACTCTGGCTCAACGCGCGGCTCGCCACGCTCGCCGAAGGGGCTGCGGGCCTCGGTGTCGTCGAGGGCGGCGCCATCGGCGCGCGCGACGGGCGCATCGCCTTCGTCGGCGCGATGGGCGACCTGCCGGCCGGCGCCACGGCGCAGGAGCGGATCGATTGCGCGGGGCGCTGGATCACGCCCGGCCTCGTCGACTGCCACACCCATCTCGTCTTCGGCGGCGACCGGGCGCAGGAGTTCGAGCTGCGGCTCGCGGGCGCGAGCTACGAGGAGATCGCGCGCGCCGGCGGGGGCATCGTCTCGACGGTGAAGGCGACGCGCGCGGCGAGCGAGGACGCCCTCGTCGCAAGCGCACTCAGGCGCCTCGACCATCTCCTCGCCGAGGGCGTCACCACGGTCGAGGTGAAATCGGGCTACGGCCTCGATCTCGAAAGCGAGGCGCGTATGCTGCGCGCCGCCCGCCGCCTGGCCGCCGAGCGGCGGGTGTCGGTCGCGACCACCTTTCTCGGCGCCCACGCCCTGCCGCCGGAGGCGAAGGGCGACAAGGACGCCTATATCGAGAGCGTCTGCAACGAGATGCTGCCGGCGATCGCGGCGGAGGGCCTCGCCGACGCGGTCGACGCCTTCTGCGAGGGCATCGCCTTCTCGCCGGACGAGACGGCGCGCGTCTTCGCCGCCGCGGCAAAGCTGGGACTGCCCGTGAAGCTGCATGCCGACCAGCTTTCGAACCTCGGCGGCGCCGCGCTCGCGGCGCGGCACGGGGCGCTGTCGGCCGACCATCTCGAATATACGGACGAGGCGGGCGCCGCCGCCCTGGCAAAGGCCGGCACGGTGGCCGTGCTGCTCCCCGGCGCCTTCTACATGCTGCGCGAGACGCAGGTGCCGCCGGTCGCCGCCTTCCGCGCGCAAGGCACGCGCATGGCGATCGCCACCGACTGCAACCCCGGCACCTCGCCGATGACCTCCCTCCTCCTCGCCATGAACATGGCAGCGACGCTCTTCCGCCTGACGGTGGAGGAATGTCTCGCCGGCGTCACCCGCGAGGCGGCGCGCGCCCTCGGGCGCCTCGGCGAGACGGGCACGCTCGAAACCGGCAAGTGGTGCGACCTCGCCGTCTGGGACATCGAGCGCCCGGCCGAGCTCGTCTACCGCATCGGCTTCAATCCCCTCAACGCACGCGTGTGGAGGGGACGATGACGACCTCTCCCCGGTCCCCGCCATCCCGGGGCCTCGCGCGACGGGGAACCCGCCCCTCCGGGCCGGCCGGCGGCTTCGCCGCTTCCGGGATGACAGGGAGGGGGGCCGCGACGCCGACGCCGCGCCAGTTCAAGAGCTGCGAAGATCCCAGAGCTGCATGAGCCCCGCATGACCGAAGCAACCGTCACCCTCCATCCCGGCTCCGTCCCGCTCGCCGCGTGGCGCGCCGTCCATTTCGGCGCCGGCGCCCATCTCGACACGGCCTGCCGCCCGGCGGTCGAGGCCGGCGCCCGCACCATCGAGGCCATCATCGCCAGGGGCGATCCCGTCTACGGCGTCAACACCGGCTTCGGGAAACTGGCGAGCGTGCGCATCGGTGACGAGGACCTCGCCACGCTGCAGCGCAACATCGTGCTCTCGCACGCCGCCGGCGTCGGCGAGCCGCTGCCCGTGCCCGTGGCGCGCCTCGTCATGGCGCTCAAGCTCGCGAGCCTCGCCCAGGGCGCCTCCGGCGTGCGCTGGGAGACCGTCGAGCATCTCGACGCATGTCTCGCCCGCGGCCTCGTGCCCGTCATCCCGGGTCAGGGCTCCGTCGGCGCCTCGGGCGACCTCGCCCCCCTCGCCCACATGACGGCCGCCCTCATGGGCGTCGGCGAGTTCTTCGTCGAGGGGGCGCGCGTGCCGGCCGACAAGGCACTCGCCAGGGCAGGGCTTCACCCCCTCACCCTCGGCCCCAAGGAGGGGCTCGCGCTCCTCAACGGCACGCAGACATCGACGGCGCTGGCGCTCGCCGGCCTCTTCGAGGCCGAGCGCGTCTTCGCCTCGGCCCTCGTCACCGGGGCACTCGCGACGGACGCGGCGCGCGGCTCGGACGGGCCCTTCGACCGGCGCATCCAGGCGCTGCGCCGCCATCGCGGCCAGATCGAGGTGGCGGATGCCCTGCGCGAGCTGATGGCGGGCTCCGCCATCCGCGAATCGCACCGCGTGGGCGACCCGCGCGTGCAGGACCCCTATTGCCTGCGCTGCCAGCCGCAGGTGATGGGCGCCTGCCTCGACCTCCTGCGCCAGGCGGCCGGCACGCTCGCCACGGAAGCGAACGGCGTGTCGGACAACCCGCTCGTCTTCTCCGACGCGGGCGAGGTCATCTCCGGCGGCAATTTCCACGCCGAGCCCGTCGCCTTCGCCGCCGACATGATCGCCATGGCGCTGTGCGAGATCGGCTCGCTCGCCGAGCGGCGCATCGCCATGCTCGTCGACCCGGCCCTGTCCGGGCTGCCCGCCTTCCTGACGCCGAAGCCCGGGCTCAACTCCGGCTTCATGATCCCGCAGGTGACGGCGGCCGCCCTCGTCTCCGAGAACAAGCAGCGCGCCTATCCCGCGAGCGTCGATTCGATCCCGACCTCGGCCAACCAGGAGGACCACGTGTCCATGGCGGCGCACGGGGCGCGCCGGCTCCTGCCCATGGCCGGCAACGCGGCGAATGTCATCGGCATCGAATTGCTCGCCGCCGCCCAGGGCTGCGACTTCCACGCCCCCCTGCGCTCGAGCGCCCGTCTCGAGCGCGTGCGCGCCCTCTTGCGCGGGCGCGTGCCACAGCTCGACGACGACCGGCATTTCGCCCCGGACATGGAGAAGGCCACCGCCCTCGTCACCTCCGGCGCGCTCGCCGAGGCCGCCGGCCGGGACGTGCTGCCGGCCGTGGCGGAGGAGGCGGCGGTGGCAGGAGCATGAGCATGAGCATGAACACCACCGCCCTCCCCTCCTGGCTCACGGTGACACGCGGCGTGGCGCCGCTCGTCGTCAGCCTGCCGCACACGGGCACCGACATCCCGGCCGAGTACGAAGGCCGCCTCGTCTCCCCCTGGCTTGCCCGCAAGGACGCCGACTGGTGGATCGAGACGCTCTACGACTTCGCCGCCGGGCTCGGGGCGACCGTGGTGCGCACGGCGATCTCGCGCACGGTGATCGACGTCAACCGCGATCCCTCCGGCCAGTCGCTCTATCCGGGCCAGGCGACGACGGAACTCTGCCCGACGACGACCTTCGACGGCGAGCCGCTGTACAAGGCCGGCGAGGCACCCGATGCGCAGGAGATCGCGGCGCGGCGCGAGCGATTCTTCGATCCCTACCACGCGGCGCTCGCGGGCGAGGTGGCGCGGCTGCGGCAGGACCACGGCAAGGTCGTGCTCTACGACTGCCACTCGATCCGCTCGGTCATCCCCCGGCTCTTCGACGGCACGCTGCCGAACTTCAACATCGGCACGAATTCCGGCGCGAGCTGCGACCCGACGCTGACGGAGATGGTGACGGCCGTCTGTGCCGACACCCGGTTCAGCCACGTGATCAACGGCCGCTTCAAGGGCGGCTGGATCACGCGCCACAACGGGCGCCCGGCCGAGGGCGTCCATGCGATCCAGATGGAGCTCGCCTGCCGCGGCTACATGCACGAGCCCATGGGCCCGGTGAGCGAGGGCGACTGGCCGGCGCCCTACGACGAGGCCTATGCCGCCCCCATGCGCGCGGCCCTCACACGCATTCTCGAAGCCTGCATCGGCTTCGCCACCACCAAGGCCTGATCCGAGGACCAACGCCCATGACCGCTCCAACGACCACCCTCACGACCTCCCTTGCGGCCCCCCGCCCCGCGGCCACCCGCATCGACAACGCCCGCGTCATCCGCGCCGCGCACGGCACCGAGCTCTCCGCCAAGAGCTGGCTGACGGAGGCGCCGCTGCGCATGCTCATGAACAACCTCGACCCCGACGTCGCCGAGCGGCCGGGCGAGCTCGTCGTCTACGGCGGCATCGGCCGCGCCGCGCGCGACTGGGAGAGCTTCGACCGTATCGTGGCGGCGCTGAGAAAGCTCGAGGCGGACGAGACACTGCTCGTGCAGTCGGGCAAGCCGGTCGGCGTGTTCCGCACGCATCCGGACGCGCCGCGCGTGCTCATCGCCAATTCCAACCTCGTGCCGCACTGGGCGACCTGGGACCACTTCAACGAGCTCGATCGCAAGGGCCTCATGATGTACGGCCAGATGACGGCCGGCTCCTGGATCTACATCGGCTCCCAGGGCATCGTGCAGGGCACCTACGAGACCTTCGTGGAGGTCGGGCGACGGCACTACGGCGGCGACCTCTCGGGCAAGTGGATCCTCACCGCCGGCCTCGGCGGCATGGGCGGTGCCCAGCCGCTCGCCGCCACCATGGCGGGCGCCTCCTGCCTCGCCGTCGAGTGCCAGCCGAGCCGCATCGAGTTCCGCCTGCGCACGGGCTATGTCGACGTCCAGGCCAAGGACCTCGACGAGGCGCTCGCCATCCTCGCCAGGGCCTCGGCCGAGAAGAAGGCGATCTCCGTGGCGCTCCTCGGCAATGCGGCCGAGGTCCTGCCGGAGCTCGTGCGCCGCGGCGTGCGCCCCGACGTCGTCACCGACCAGACCTCCGCGCACGACCCCGTCAACGGCTACCTGCCCAGGGGCTGGACGCTCGCCGAATGGGAGGCGAAGCGCGAGAGCGATCCGAAGGCCGTCGAGAAGGCCGCCCGCCGCTCCATGGCTGAGCATGTGCGCGCCATGCTCGACTTCCACAGGATGGGCGTGCCCACCCTCGACTACGGCAACAACATCCGCCAGATGGCGCTGGAGGAAGGGGTCAGCGATGCCTTCGCCTTCCCGGGCTTCGTGCCGGCCTACATCCGGCCGCTGTTCTGCCGCGGCATCGGGCCCTTCCGCTGGGCGGCACTGTCGGGCGACCCGGAGGACATCTACAGGACCGACGCCAAGGTGAAGGAGCTCCTGCCCGACAACAGGCACCTGCACAACTGGCTCGACATGGCTGAGAAGCGCATCAAGTTCCAGGGCCTGCCGGCGCGCATCTGCTGGGTCGGCCTCGGCGACCGCCATCGCCTCGGCCTCGCATTCAACGAGATGGTGGCGAAGGGCGAACTGAAGGCGCCCATCGTCATCGGCCGCGACCATCTCGACTCGGGCTCCGTCGCCTCGCCCAACCGCGAGACGGAGGCGATGAAGGACGGCTCGGACGCCGTGTCCGACTGGCCGCTCCTCAACGCGCTCCTCAATTGCGCCTCGGGCGCCACCTGGGTGTCGCTGCACCACGGCGGCGGCGTGGGCATGGGCTTCTCGCAGCATTCGGGCATGGTCATCGTCTGCGACGGCACGCCCGAGGCCGCCCGGCGCATCGAGCGCGTGCTGTGGAACGACCCGGCGACGGGCGTCATGCGCCATGCCGACGCGGGCTACGACATCGCCGTCGACTGCGCGCGCCAGCACGGCCTCAACCTGCCGAGCCTCGGCTGATACCGGACGCGAGGGAGGCGTCCTTCCCTGCGAGGCGGCCGCGTCGAGATCGCAGCCTGCGCGGTCGGCATCGCGGAAGCCGCGCTCGCCGCGGCGCTCGACTGGGTCAAGCAGCGCAAGGTGGGCGGTGCGCCGATCGCCGAGTTCCAGGGCCTGCAATGGATGCTCGCCGACATGTCGACCGACATCGAGGCCGCACGGCCTTCTCGGCCACGCCGCCGCCCGCAAGCGCGAGGCAGGGGAGCGCTACTCGCGCGAATCCTCGATGGCGAAGCTCTTCGCCTCGGAGATGGTCGGCCGGGTCACGGACAAGGCGATCCAGATCCACGGCGGCTACGGTTACACCTGCGACCTGCCGCTCGAACGCTATGCCCGCGATGCGCGCATCTTCCGCATCTACGAGGGCTCGTCGGAAATTCAGCGCAACATCATCGCGCGCCATCTTCTGGGGTGAAGGCCATGCGTATCATCCGCTCCGCCGACTACCGCCGCATGCCGTGGAAGAACGGCGGCGGCGAGACCGTGGAGATCGCAGTGTCGCCGCCCGGCGCTACGCTCGACGCCTTCGACTGGCGCATCAGCATGGCGAAGGTCGCGGCCTCGGGGCCGTTCTCGCTCTTTCCGGGCATCGACCGCACGCTCGCGGTGCTGGACGGCGCGGGAATCGTGCTCGCCATCGACGGACAGCGCGATGTGCGGCTCGACCGCGCCTCCGCCCCGCATGCCTTCCCGGCCGACGTCGCCTGCGAGGGGCGGCTCGTCGACGGCGGCATCGAGGACCTCAACGTCATGAGCCGGCGCGGCGCCCTGCGCCACCGCCTCCGGCGCCTGACGCTCGCGGAGCCGACGGCGCTTGCGCGCGAGGGTGACACGCTCGCCGTCGTCACGCGCGGCGCGGGCCTGCAGATCCGCGCCGACGGGGCGCAGGCCGCGCTCGCCGCCGGCGACACGCTGGTCCTCGACGGGGCGGCGGACGCCGCCGTGGAGATCACGCCCGAAGGGCCGGCGGAGGTCTATGCCATCGACCTGTGGCGCCTGTGAGGAGCCCGCAGATGCGCCGCCGCCCCTTCGTGGCGGCGCACCATGGCGCGGCTGGAGCATTCTCCGCCGAAGTGGGCGCCGGTTCGGCGAGGAACCGGAAGGTCCGCGCCGGCGAAAATGCTCTATTCTCAAAAAGATGGAGCACTTCCCGATTCGATTGAATCGGGAAGTGCTCTACCGCCGGCTCTTCAGCGCCAGGCCGAAGGCGATGAAGGCCCAGCCCTGGAAGACGAGGTCGATCGCGAGCAGCAGGCCGAGGATCCACAGGCTGTTCACTGGCCAGCCGACGGCCACGACGATGCCCGTGAGCAGGGTGAGCACGCCCGCCGCCACGATCCACCCCCACCCCTGTTCCGGCCTGGCCTGGAAGCCGACCCAGATGCGCAGCACGCCGGCGACGATGAGCGTCACGGCGAAGACCAGCGTCACGACGGCGGAGGCAAGCACCGGATAGGAGAAGAAGATGAAGCCGGCGATCGCATAGAGAAGCCCGCTCAGAAGCCAGTAGGCGAAGCGGCTCCATGTCTTGACCTTGAAGGCGTGGACGGTCTGGATGAGGCCGCCGACGAGCATCATGGCACCGATGTAGTAGATCGACGCCACCGTCGCGAGGAAGAGATTGGCGAAGGCGATGCCGCCGAAGACGAGAAGGCCCGCGCCGAGCGCCACGAACCATCCCCATCTGGAGCGCACCTCGGTCATCGCCGCGCCGGGGCTGTGCGGTGCTTGCGTCACGTCAGTCATGGCGGTCCTCGCTTTCGCTGCGCACAGACCGAAGCCGAAAAGAAGAAGAACTCAAAAATAGATCAAGTCCGGCCCCAGCCTTGGGTCGACGATAGACGAGGCCTCGCCCCGAGGAAAGAAATACCACCCGCGGATGCCGGTCGGCGGCCCGCCGTCATGCAGAAGTAATCTTCACCGCCGACGAGGTTCCTTTGCGGCGGCGGCCGGGTGCGACGGTCGAGGGGCGAATGCTCCCGCCGCACGGCGCGGGTCGAGCCGCCGCGAGCGAGAGGGCAATCATGCACAGGTCAGCCGGTACAGCGATGCGCCTCGCGCCGCAGCCCTGCCCGCGGCTGGCGCGGCTCGTCGGGGATTTCGCGGCCGATCATGATCTTCCGGCGGCCGCGGCGGCGGTCGTCAGCCCGGGCGGCATCGAGGCGGCAGCCGCCGTCGGGGTGCGCCGTCTCGGCGGGCAGGCGCCGGTGTCGCTCGCCGACCGCTGGCACCTCGGCTCCATCGGCAAGTCGGTCACGGCCCTCATGCTCGCCCGCCTCGTCGACCGCGGCACCCTCGACTGGACGACAACGGTCGGCGCGGCGCTGCCCGGCCTCGTCGCCGAAACGAGGAGCAGCTTCGCCGGCGTGACGCTGGAACAGCTCCTCACCCACCGCTCCGGCATGCGGGCCAATCCGGGTTTTGCCACGCTCATGTCCATGCTGTGGTGGCCTGACAGCACCGATCCCGGGCGCCTGCGCATGGTGCGGCAAGGGCTGTCGAGCAAGCCCCGCACCCGCCCGGGCACGCATTTCGACTATTCGAACCTCGGCTATGTGGTGGCCGGCGCGATGGCCGAGGCGGTCACGGGCGAGAGCTGGGAAACGCTCGTCCTCACCGAGGTCCTCGGGCCGCTCGGCCTGAGGGAAACGGGCTTCGGCCCGCCGGGCCTCGACGCCCCGGCGAACCAGCCCTGGGGCCATCGCCGGACGATCCTCGGCCGCCTTCGCGGCCGGCGCTTCAGGCCCGTCGCGCCGTCAGGCCGCTTCGCCGACAATCCGCCCGCGCTCGGGCCCGCCGGTGTCCTGCACATGTCGCTCGGCGACTTCGCCCGCTACGCCGGCGTGCACCTTGCCGCGCTCTCCGGCCGCAGCACCTTCCTGAGACCGGCCACCGCTGCCCGGCTCTACACCCCGCCGGCGACCGAGGAGAACCTCATCGGCGAGGGACACGACTATGCCTGCGGCTGGGTCGTGAGCACGCCCGATACCGGCTTCGGCTGCACCAGCAGCCGCTGGCACGACGGCAGCAACACGCTCTGGTACGCGGCACTCACGCTCGTCCCCGAGCAGGGGCGCGCCTTCGTCTTCGCGGCGAACGCCTTCGACCCCGCCGCGATCGGCGACGCCTTCGCGATGCACGAACGGCTCGGCCGGCTCTTCCGCCGCTGGGCGGGGGCACTGCCACCCACGGCGCGGCCCGAACCGGACAGGCCGTGAGCCCCCGGGGTGCGCGACCCGCGGCCGGTCAGTGCTCGGTCGCGGCGAGGACGGCCTCGGCCCGGATCTCCTCGGTGAGGCGGGCCTTCAGTTCGGAGAACTCCGGGCTCGTCTTCACCGTGTAGTGGCGCGGATGCGGCAGGTTCACGCGGATATCCGCCTTCACACGGCCGGGCCGCGCCGACATGACGACGACGCGCGAGGCGAGGAAGATCGCCTCCTCGATGTCGTGAGTGACGAAGAGCACGGTCTTCTGCTCGCGCTCCCAGATGCCGAGGAGGAGTTCCTGCATCAGCGAGCGCGTCTGGTTGTCAAGGGCGCCGAAGGGCTCGTCGAGCAGCAGGATCTCCGGGTCGTTGGCAAGCGCCCGGGCGATGGCCGTGCGCTGCTGCATGCCGCCCGACAGCTGCTTCGGCCAGTGGTTCTCGAAGCCGCGCAGCCCGACCTTGTCGATATAGGCCGAGACGATCGCCCTGCGCTCGGCCTCGCCCATGCCCTTCTCCTTCAGGCCGAACTCGATGTTCTGCGCCACCGTCAGCCAGGGAAAGAGCGTGTAGGACTGGAAGACCATGCCCCGGTCGGGACCGGGCCCCCGTACCTCGCGCCCGTCGAGGAGCACGCGGCCGGCGCTCGGCCGGTCGAGCCCGGCGACGATGCGCAGGAGCGTCGACTTTCCGCAGCCCGAGGGGCCGAGGATGGTGATGAAGTCGTTGCCGCCGACCGCAAGGCTCGTCGGCTCGAGCGCGCGGATCGGATGCCCGCCGTGCACCGAGGGGAAGACGCGCGAGACGTTCTCGACGAGAAGCTTCGGGGAGGTCATGCGCGCCTCGCCATCGCCGGTCACCGGTTCGTCGGCGCGAGCCGCCTCGCTCCTGCGGGCGGCTGCGACCGCGCCGGCCGCCGCATTGTCGCCGATCAGCCCGTCCATGCGAACCTCCACTTTACTCCTGGCCGGTTCGCCCGCGCGAACCTCGGTCCTGCCCTCGGCCGGTTCGCTCACGCGAACCTCCAGGGGAAGAGCCTGCGGTTGCCCGCCTTGAACAGGAAGTCCGAGACGAGGCCGATGAGGCCGATGACGATGATGCCGAAGATGATCTGCCCGGTGGCCAGCAGCGCCTGGCTGTCGATGATCATGTGGCCGATGCCCGAGGACGAGCCGATGAGCTCGGCGACGATGACGTAGGTCCAGGCCCAGCCGAGCACGAGGCGCAGGATCTCGGCGATCTCGGGGGCATTGGCGGGGATGAGCACGCGCCGCACGACGCTCGTGTCGCCGCAGCCGAGCGTATAGGACGCCTCGACGAGGTCCCGGCGGGTGCCGCCGACGGCGACCGCCACCATGAGGACGATCTGGAACACCGAGCCGATGAAGATGACGAGGAGCTTCTGCGTCTCGCCGATGCCCGCCCACAGGATGAGGAGCGGGATGAAGGCCGAGGCGGGCAGATAGCGCGCGAAGGAGACGAAGGGCTCGAGGAAGGCCTCGATCGGCTTGTAGGCCCCCATGAGGATGCCGAGCGGCACGGCGACGAGCGCGGCGAGCACGAAGCCGCCGACGACGCGCCAGATGGTCACGCCGATGTCGAGGATGAAGCCCTGGTCGACAAGCAGGCTCCAGCCGTCCCGCGCCATGGTGAGGGGATCGGCGAGGAAGGTCCGGGACACGAAGCCGCCGAGCGTGGCGAAGGCCCAGGCCGCGACGAAGACGATGAAGAAGGCGATGCCGAGCGCGAGGCGCGGGCCCTGGCCGATGGGTTCGAGAGGACGGAACATGTCTGACCGATGCTGCAACTGTGTGCCGGGCCTTGCCGGGCGCCGCGGGGCTGCGGAGACCCGACGTCCATGGCTTCCCCGTTGCCCGTCCGGGCGTTTCCGGACGGGCGGCAGGTGCCGGCTGAGCCGGGTGCCGCGCCGGCGACAGGCTCGGGACGGCTGCGAAGCGAGCTTCTCGCCTCAGTTGATGAAGCGGGTATCGACGAGCGTCTTGATATCCGGCTTCTGCTTGATGATGCCAACTTCCTGCAGGAGGTCGCCGGCCTCGTTCGAGAACTTCTCGAATTCCTCGGCGAAGAACTTCCTGTTCGCCTCACGATCCTGCCAGCGCAGGTACTTGGCCGAGGCGCCGAACTGGTCGCCCGTCTGCTTCACGTCCGCGCCCATGATCTCGAAGGACTTCTTCTCGTCCTTCTTGATGAGGTCGAGCGCCTCGAAATAGCTGTCGGCGAGCGCCTTGGCGGCCTTCGGATTGTCCTCAAGGAACTTCGGCGTGCAGCCCACGGTGTCCATGACCATGGGATAGTCGAGCGTCGTGGCGATGATCTTGCCGGCCTCGGGCTTGTCGCGCACGCTCGACAGATAGGGCTCATAGGTCATGGCCGCGTCGTTCTGGCCGGCGATGAAGGCCTGGGCGGCGGGGCCGGGCTCCAGGTTCACGACCTTCACGTCCCGCAGGGTGAGGCCGTTCTTCTTGAGGATCCAGGCGAGGCCGAAGAAGGGCGCGGTGCCGGGCGCGGAGGCCGCGATCTGCTTGCCCTTGAGGTCGGCGATGGACTTGATGTCGTTGCGCACCACGAGGCCGTCGGCGCCGTAGGACTTGTCCATCTGGAAGATCTGCTTCGTGGCGATGCCGTTGGCGTTCCAGATGACCCAGGTCTCGACCGTGGTCGCCGCGCATTGGATGTCGCCCGAGGCGATGGCGAGATGCCGGCTCGCCTGCGGGATCTTCTTGATGGTGACGTCGAGGCCGTTCTTCTTGAAGATGCCGGCCTCCCTGGCGAGGGTGAGCGGGGCGAAGCCCGTCCAGCCGCTGATGCCGATGGCCACCTTCGTTTCCTGCGCCGCCGCCGCGCCCGCGAACCCGAGCGCCGCCGCCATGGCGAGGACGACCGCCGATCCCGCTTTCATGAATGTCTCCCTTGTCCGTTCGGACCCCTCTTATGCATGAATGCCAGCACGGCGTCTCGCGGCTGTCAATTGTCTAGACATAAATAATGCCGCCGATTCCCGCACAATGGGAATCCAGGATCCGTCCTGGCCGTGAAGACCCATCTAACATGCGTATCCGACTGCCCTTTTCCCGTTCTCATGAAGCACCGGACGAGGTGCCCTTCGGGTGCCTTGGCCGCATGTCCGGGCAGAGCGCCTCCACTTTCGGCAGCCGCCCTGGTCCCGACAGGCCGCGTCGCGAATTCCGCCGGCCGGACTGCGCGGGGTGCGGCACGGCCAGGCGGCGACCATCGCCGCCGCGGCAGGGGCACCCTGGAGCATTGTCCGCTGAAGTGGACGGCGGTTTGGCGGGGAACCGGAGGTCCGCGCCAGCGAAAATGCTTCATTCTCAAAATGATGGACGCACGTCCCGATTCAATTGAATCGGGACGTGCTCCGGGAGGTGAAGCGCCCGGCTCAGTACTTCGGCCGGTTGTGCGGCGGCACGCGGATGAGGACGCCCTGCATCGAGGTGTTGGGGGCGACGACCTTCGCCCACGCGGCCGAGCCGGCTGACCAGCCCGTCGTCATGTCGAAGGCGACGCTGTGCGCATCGGCATCGGCGAAGTCGACGTAGAGGCCCTGCGCGAGCGAGGTCGCCATGTAGGTGCCCGGGTCGTAGACGGAGGTGGCGAACATGACGAAGACGGCGCGCAGGGGCGCCACCGGCACGCTCATGGCATAGAGGTCGAAGGCGCAGTAGGGAACCTGGTTGCCGGAATCGAGCGGCGCGGCGAGCCCGCAGGTATAGCGCTGCTCCGCGGTGCTGTCGAAGAGGATCGTGTCCGGCGGCCCGCCGTTCGCGACGCTGATCGTGCCGATCGTGTCGACCGTCAGGACCTGCGACACGACCACCGGGCTCCCGGTGGAACTGCCGATGCGGACGGTGCCGTTAACCGTGATCGGGTCCGTCGAATCGTAGCCGTACACCTGATCGCCGACGGTGACCGTCGTGGTCGCGGTGTAGCGCGCGAACCGCTGCCAGACGAGCGGCGCGCCGCTGCGATTCGAGCTTTCCACCGAGCGGAAGGCATAGAGCGAGAAGCCTCCGGAGCTCAGGGCCGAGAGGGTGGCGGGCGACAGCGAAATGGTGAGCGTCATGGCGGCCATCGTCACCCTGCCCCCGCGACCTCGGCGGGACGCGGCAGACGCGACCGCACCGGCATCATCGCTCCATCGATCGTTGCCGCGACGCGGCGCCGGCGGGCGCCCTCCCCCGAGGGTGCCCGCCGGACCGGGGCTCTACCAGACGCAGTAGAGCGAGTTGGGCAGGCCGTTCTGGACGGTCACCTGCTGGCCGCGGATGTTGTTGATCGTGTATTCCTCGTTGGGCACTATCGGCACCGTCACCTGGGGGGCGGCACCGATCTGATAGAGCACGTTCCCGTTCACGTTGTGGCGGTTGTCGAGCTCCAGCGTGTCCTCGAGCTGACCGGCGGCAAAGACGTAGGTCGCCCCCGCATTGATGCGAACTTCGGCCATGGTCGTACCTCGCATTCCCGAATGATCCGTGGAGGGATCAGTTGGTGATGAGCAGCGGGACAATGCTTTCCTGGGCCTGAACGGGCTTGCCCCAGGAGGCATTGCCCCAGTCCCAGCCGTTGTTGACGTCGAAATACACCGACCTCTGCCGCGAGGACGTGAGGTCGATGAGCACGCCGGAGGAGTAGGCCTTGTAGATGACCGTGCCGGTATTCACCGTGTTCGAGGCGAACATCAGAAGGACCCTCTCGATCGGCGCGATGACGTCGAGCATGTTGCCGAACAGCGGGATGGCGCACATCGGATTGGCCTTGCCGTTCGACTTCTGCGAGATGCCGCAGGTCCACTGCGGGTTGGCCTGGTTGTTGATCGAAATGGCCCCGTCCGTACCGTCGCGCACGACGGTGACGTTGCCGTTCTTGTCGACGTTCATCGTCTGATTGAGATCGATGTCGGCCGCGCTGCTGGCCGAGATGCGGCCATTGGCGATGATCTCGTCGGTGGAGACATAGGCCTGATAGAGCTCTTCCCAGGCCACCTGCGTGGTGCCGAGAAAACTCGTCGACTGGAACCAGACGAGCGGCGCGCCGCCGGCCGACGCCGTCTTGACCGCCTTGAAGCCGTACAGCGCGAAGCCGTTGTTCTTCAGCTGCTCGATCGTCTTCTTGTTCATGGTAATGTCAATTTCATACGTCGCCATGTCTTAAACTCCAAGTATCTTGACCAACATCATTGACCAACAAGCAAAATAATATAGCTCAATGATGTTGATCGAATGATGCGGATATCAGATCTTGACGATGCACAATAGCAATCGCCGCACTCCGCAATCCAACGATATACAGCAGCTACCGGTTGACAATTCGATCTGTTTGCGCAGCGCGCAAATCGGCGTGAAACCGTTGCGCCCGGCACAATCGATTCAGTCCCTCGCCGTCGGTCGGTAGCTGCTGGCCGCCTCGACGAGCCGCTCCAGGGCGGTCACCAGGCGGGCGAGATCCTCGTCGGGCAGGCTGATCAGGAAGGAATCGACCGGTCCCCGTTCCGGCTCGCGTTCCTTGTCCTTGTGCGCATCGATCGAGCCACGCCCCATCAGGAGCCAGTCAAGCGATATGTCGAGCGCAGCACAGAGTTGTATTGCATTATGGACCGAGATCGCATCGCTCTTCTTCCACCGGCTCATTGCACTTTCGTTGACGCCAATCTCCGCAGCGAGTGCATAGAGCTTACTGATGCGCCTCTTGAGCAGGGCATGCTGCAGGCGCTTTCCCCAATCATGCATGAAGGAACTCCACGCAAAGAACGCGACATCGCCGTCCGGTCGGGCGAACGCGCACCCTCCCCCGGCTCGACCATCCGGTGGGCCACGGCGCACGACCGCAACGGATGATCGCGGCGCGAGGCGCGCGCTCCTCGCCTTGACTTTCACGGCAACTCGGCCCACATGCCGGCAGCCGCAGGTTGCGGTGGCGGCGCTCCGGCCGCGTGAACGCCTCCCTTCAGCGAAGACCTCGCACCGGGACGAGCGTCCTGCCGGCGCCCTCGAGAATTCTCACGGAACTGCCCGGATCACGCGGGGCGTCCATTCACCCCCGCGACACGCGCGATGCGGCGATCCCGCTCGTGCGGCCGTCGCGCATCGCGAAAGATCTTGAACTTGACCCAGTTCACCGACCTCGGCCTCGCCGCTCCGATCCTCAAGGCGCTTGCGGGCGAGGGCTACGAGAGGCCGACGCCGATCCAGGCCGCGGCCATTCCCCATGTCATGGCCGGGCGCGACCTGCTCGGCATCGCCCAGACGGGCACCGGCAAGACAGCCGCCTTCGCCCTGCCCATGCTGCACCGGCTCGCCGCCGCCAAGCGCCCTGCGCCGCGCAACGCCAGCCGCGCCCTGATCCTCAGCCCGACGCGCGAACTCGCGAGCCAGATCGGCGAGAGCTTCCGCACCTACGGGCGGCATCTCGGCTTCCGCGTCGCCGTGGTCTTCGGCGGCGTCGGCCACCGGCCGCAGGAGGAGGCGCTCGCCCGCGGCGTCGACATCCTCGTCGCCACGCCGGGGCGCCTGATCGACCATCTCGACAGCCGGGTGCTCACCCTCGACCGGACGGAGATCTTCGTTCTCGACGAAGCCGACCAGATGCTCGACATGGGCTTCATCCATTCCATCCGGAAGATCGTGCCGCGCCTGCCGAAGGCGCGGCAGAGCCTCTTCTTCTCCGCCACCATGCCGAAGGAGATCGGCGCGCTCGCCGGCGAGCTCCTCACCGATCCGGCCGAGGTTGCGGTGACGCCGGTGGCGACGACCGCCGAGCGCGTCGACCAGCGCGTCATCTTCGTCGAGACGGCGCGCAAGCGCGAGCTGCTGGCCGAGATCTTCGGCTCGGAGGCGATGGGCCGCACCCTCGTCTTCACGCGCACCAAGCATGGCGCCGACCGGGTGGTGCGCCATCTCGGGGCCGAGGGCATCGCCGCCAACGCCATCCACGGCAACAAGAGCCAGAGCCAGCGCGAGCGCGCGCTCGCGGCCTTCCGCTCCGGCGAGACACCGATCCTCGTCGCCACCGACATCGCCGCCCGCGGCATCGACGTGGAAGGGGTGACGCATGTCATCAACTTCGACCTGCCGAACATCCCCGAATCCTACGTGCACCGCATCGGCCGCACGGCCCGCGCCGGCGCCGAGGGCACCGCCATCTCCTTCTGCGACGCGGAGGAGCGCGCCTATCTGCGCGACATCGAGAAGCTGACGCGCCAGAAGATCCCCGCGACCGACCGGCGCACGGCCGAGACCATCGCGGGCGGCGAGCCGGCGCCCGCCCCCCAGGCGCAGCAGAGGCGCGGCCGCGGCCGTCCCGGCGAGGGCCGCAGGCCCGAGGCCGGGGAAGGCGGACGGCCTCAGCGCGTGCCGGCGGCACAGCAGGCGAAGCCTGCCGGCCGCGCGGAGCGGCCAGGCGGCGGCGATCTCGCCTCCGTCGGCTTCCTGCGGCCGGCGCGCCCCCAGGGCCAGCCCCAGGCACAGCCGAGGCCCCAAGCCCAGCCGAGGCACCAAGCCCAGCCGAGGCCCCAGGCCCAGCCGAAGCCCGAAGGTGCCCGGCCGCGGCGGCGCCGGCGGCGCGGCCCCGCACGCGAGGCCTGACAGGCCGGGGCGCGCTTCCCCCGCGCCCCAAACGCGCCACCATCGTCGCGGACCATGACGCCGCGGCATCGGAAGGGCCGGACGAGGCTGACGTGACGAAGGACGGGGCGCAGGCGATTGCGGGCATGGCGCGTGCACCCAGCCGGGGCGAGCTGATCGCCGACGGCATCGTGCACGGGGTCGGGCTCGTGGCGGCGCTCGTCGGGGCCGGCGTGCTCGTCACGGTCGCGGCCATGCGCGGCGCCTACGACCTCCTGCCGGCGGTGTCGATCTACGTCGCCGGGCTCGTCGCCATGCTCGGCTGCTCCTGCGCCTACAACATGACGCCGCCCTCGCGCCTCAAGGCGCTGCTCAGGCGCTTCGACCACGCCGGCATCTTCCTCATGATCGCCGGCACCTACACGCCCTTCACCACACGCCTGCTCGCCGGCGCCTGGTCGGTGGGGCTCACGAGCGCGGTCTGGACGCTCGCCATCCTCGGCGTCCTCTCCAAGCTCGTGCTGCCGCTGCGCTTCGATCGGCTGACGGTCGTGGCCTATCTCCTCCTCGGCTGGATCGTCGTCGTCGCCATCGATCCGATCCTCGCGGCGGCGAGCACCACGACGCTCGTGCTGCTCGCGGTCGGCGGGCTTCTCTACACGGTCGGCATCGTCTTCCACCTGTGGCAGCGCCTGCCCTTCCAGACGGCGATCTGGCACGGCTTCGTCGTGGCGGCGGCGGCCGTGCACTATGCGGCCGTGTTCCTCGTCGTCCAGATCGCAGACTGAAGCCTCCCGCCGCTCACCCGCCCTGTTGCCCCACCCGCACCACAGGGCCGCCCGCCGCGACGGCATCCGCCGGGTCGTGCGTCACCATGAGGGCCGGCAGGCGGCGGGCGCGCACCTCCTCGAAGACGAAGCGGCGGAAGCGCTCGCGCAGCTCGACGTCGAGCTTCGAGAAGGGCTCGTCGAGGAGCAGCGCCTCCGGCTCGGAGAGGATGACGCGCATGAGCGAGACGCGCGCCCGCTGCCCGCCCGAGAGCGTCGCCGGATCGCGCCCGCCGAAGCCGGCGAGATCCGCCTCGGCCAGCGCCGCCTCGACGCGGGCCCGGCGCTCGGCCCTGCCGCGCACGGAGGCCGGCAGGGCGAAGGCGAGGTTGCCGGCGACCGAGAGGTGCGGAAAGAGGAGATCGTCCTGGAAGAGGATGCCGACCCGGCGGCGCTCGGGGGGCAGGCCGTCGAGCCGCCGGCCGGCGAGCGTCACCGTGCCCGTGGCCTCGAACTCCCCGGGCAGCGTGCCGCAGAGATAGGCGAGCAGTGCCGACTTGCCGGCGCCCGACGGCCCCATGACGGTCACCACCTCGCCCGGCGGCACGGCGAGCGAGAGGTCCATGAGGAGCTTGCCGGCGAGCGCGAGGCGCACCCGGTCGAGGACGAGGGCTCCCGCACCTGCCGCAGGCTCACGCATCGCGCAGGCCCCTCCGGTGGCGGAAGACGAGGAGCGGAACCCCGATCGCCGCGGCGAAGGCGAGGAACGGCAGGAGCGCCTGCAGGAGCGCATGGACCCCGATGATGCGCCGGTCGCCGCCGGAAGCGAGCGCGACCGCCTCGGTCGTGATCGTCGGGAAGCGCCCTGCCCCGACGACGAGGGTCGGCAGATAGAGGTCGATGCTGACGGAAAAGCCGATGGCCGCCGCCGTCAGGACGGGACGCATGAGCATGGGCAGGCGCACCTTGACGAGCGCCGCGAGCGGGCTCGCCCCGAGGCACAGGGCCGTCGTGCGGTAGCGCTCGTCGTAGGCGCGCCAGGGGTCGGCGAGGGAGAGGAAGACGTAAGGCAGCACGAAGACGAGATGGGCGAGGACGACGGCCGCCCAGCCGCCATCGAGCCCGAGCGGCAGGAAGACGACCTCGAGCCCGGTGAGGAAGGCGACCTGCGGCACGATGAGCGGCAGGTAGAGGAGCCCCGTCACGCGCCTGCCGGGCGTCCGCCCGGTGCGCACCTCGTTCTCGAGGCAGCCGAGGACGAGGGCGAGCGCGAGCCCCGTCGCGATCGCGGCGATGGAGGCGCTCACACCGAGGACGGCCGCGGCGCTCATCGTGCCCTCGATCCAGCGCGCCGACGTCAGCGCGGCGGGCAGCAGCTGCGGGAAACGCCAGCTCTCGGCGAAGGACCAGAGCACGAGGCTCGCGAGCGCCAGGCCGAGGGTCAGCGCTATGACACCCGCCGCCCCCCAGGCGAGGAGCCGCCCCGCCCCTTCCCAGGTCGTGCGGGCGCCGCGCGCGCCCGCCGTCCGGGCGCGGTCCCTCACCACAGCCTCGCCGCCGAGCCAGAGGGCGATGGCGACGGCGACGACAAGGACCTGGAGCACCGCCCCGGCGCTCGCCTTGAAGCGCGTGGCGAGGTCCGGGTCGCTCGCCCAGCGCAGCACGGCGACCGCGAGCGGCGGCGGGCTGGTGGGACCGAGGACGAGGGCGACGTCGACGACCGAGGTGCCATAGGCGAGCACGGCGACGACCGGCAGGCGGATCTGCGGGTAGACGCGCGGCCAGACCGTCCTGATCCAGCCGGTGACGCGTCCGTAGCCGAGGGTGCGCGCCACGGTGAGGGTGCGCGCCGCATCCGCCTGCGGCAGGGCGGCGAGCGTCATGAGGAAGAGGAAGGCCGTCTCCTTCAGCGCAAGGCCGGCGATGAGGGAGAAGCCCCACGGATCGTTGACGGTGAGCAGGTCCGGCGGGCGCGTGTAGCCCGTCGCCCAGGGCGACAGCAGGCGCAGGACGAGGCCCGAGGGCGCCAGGACGAAGGCAAGCCCGATGGCGAGCGCCACGTGCGGCGCAGCGAGGAGCGGCGCGATGAGGCGCCGCAGCACGGCGAAGGCGCGCGTGCCCTGGAAGACCGCCGTCACGACGATCACGACGGCGAGCGACAGCGCCGTGGTCGCGAGGCCGACCCAGAGGCTGATGAGGGTGGAGCGCGTCAGGCCCGGCGTTGCCGCGAGTTCCCGCCAGGCGTCGAGCGAGCCGCCCGAGCGGCCGAGCACCGGCCAGTGGCCGAAGGCGGGCAGGAGGACGCCGGCGAGCCCCGCCGCCACCGGCAGAAGCAGCACCGCGAGCGTCAGGACCGGCGCGAGACGGAAGGGCATGGGCGGCTCACCCCGCGCCGTAGCGGCGCTTCCACTCCCCGGTGATGCGCGTCATCCAGCTCGGATGCGGCTCCGGCAGGTGGCGGCCGAGCTTCTCGGGCGGCAGCGTGGCGATGCCGAGGTCGAGCGCCTCGAAGCGCCGGCGGTCCTCGGCGGGGAGCCTGGCGAGGTCGAGCACGGTGAAGGCGCCCCACACCTTCGGGTCCTGCTTGCGCGCCTGGGCTTCCGGCGAGAGAAGGAAATCGGCCACCACCATCGCCCCCTCCTTGTGCGCGGCGTTGAAGGGGATGGCGACGAAACTGGCGTTGCCGATGGTGCCGCCGTCGAAGACGAAGCTGCGCACGGTCTCGGGCAGCTCCTTGCTGGCGATGGCGGCGCTCGCCGCCGCCGGATCGAAGGCGAAGGCGATCTCGGTCTCGCCGTCGGCGAAGAGGCGGCGCAGCTCCGCCTGGTTCTTCGGAAAGGCGCGGCCGGCCCGCCAGAGGGCGGGCTTCAGGGCGTCGAGATAGGCCCAGAGCGGCGCCGTGACCGTCACGAAGGCGGCCTCGTCGACGGGCTTCTGCAGGATGGCGGGATCGGCAACGACCTCGACGAGGACCTGTTTCAGGAAGGTGGCGCCGAGATAGTCGGACGGGTCGGGATAGGCGAAGCGGCCGGGGTTCGCTGTGGCCCAGGCGAGGAGCGCCCGCGCCGAGGCGGGCGGGCCCGGCAGGCGCGCCCGGTCGTGGAAGAAGACGATCTGCGCCATGCTCCACGGCGCCTCGAGCCCTTCGGTCGGCACGGTGAAGTCGTTCAGGACCGAGGGCTTGCCGGCGACGTCGACGAAGCGGAAGTTCGGCAGGTCCTCGGCCCAGGGGCCGAAGAGCAGGCCGTTCGCCTTCATGGCGGCGAAATTCGGCCCGTTGATCCAGATGAGATCCACCGCCCCGCCCTCGGTGCGCCCGGCCGTCTTCTCGGCGAGGACGCGGGTCACCGCCTCGGCCGTGTCAGCGATCTTGACATGTTCGACCTTCACGCCGAAGCGCCGCGCCGTCTCGGTGCCGACCCAGGCGATGTAGTCGTTGATGTGTCGCTCGCCGGCCCAGGCGTACCAGTAGACGGTCTGGCCGCGCGCCCTTTCGGTGACGGCGGCCCAGTTCTTCGGGTCGGGCGGCGCCGATTGCGCCAGGGCCGGGCCGGCGAGGATCAGGCCGGCCGAGACGAGGGCGAGGGCGAGACGGCGCAACATGGGGGTCGGCTCCGGGCGGCGATAGTCGCACGCACTCTCCGCGCCGGCGCGGGAAAATCAATTGCCCCCCGGCGATTGCGCACACACGACGGCGTCAGCGGGGCGTGAAGCGGCCGACGCCGACGATGCTCCTCACTCCAGCCGCACGGCGACGCTGTCGGTCGCGCCCCGGGCGTCGACGACCGACACGCGCGCGAAGCCCGCGCCGTCGGGCAGCCAGGACGACTGGCGGCGGATCTCGCGCTCGGCCACCGGCGCGCCGTTGACGAACCAGGTGAGCGGCGGCACGCCGCCCGTCGCCTTGAGGGCGAGCGGCGCCGCCCCCTCACCCGCCCGGCCGAGGCCGAGGTCGACGCGCGCGCCGTCCGGCGGGAAGGCGATCCTCAAGGGTGCGCTCGCGGTCGCGGCGATCGTCTTCGGAGCGTCCTTGCGCAGGTGGCGCAGCGGCGGCGGCAGGGTGGCCGAGGTGGCGAAGAGGACGTTGGGCGGCGCCGGGATCGCCTCTGGCTCCTCGCCGAGCCGTGCGAAGGCCTCGAACAGCATGGGCGCGGCCACGCTGCGCGCCACGAGGCCCGGCACCGCCGCCCCGTCCGGGCGCCCGAGCCAGACGGCGACGGTGGTGCGCCGGTCGAAGCCCGCGGCCCAGGCGTCGCGGTAGCCGTAGGAGGTGCCCGTCTTGAAGGCGATGCGGCCCGGCAGGGCGTTCACCGGCGCGGGCGCGCCCTTCAGGATGTCGGCGACGTACCAGGCCGCGACCGGGTCGGCAATGCGCGCCCGGGCTGCGGGCCGCGCACCGGTCTCCCCCTGCCGGCGCACGAGATCCGGCACCCCGCCGCCGCGCGCGAGCCCGGCATAGAGCCTGGCGAGATCGGTGAGCCGGATGCCGAGGCCGCCGAGGCCGACGGCGAGGCCGGGCGCCCCCTCCCGCGGCAGGACGATGTCGGCGCCGGCGCCGCGCAGGCGGGCGAGGAGCCGCGGCGGGCCGACCTCGGCGAGCAGCGCGACCGCCGGCACGTTGAGCGACAGTTGCAGGGCGCGCCGGGCCGTCACCGTGCCCTGATAGGCAAGGTCGAAGTTCTCCGGCGCATAGAGGCCGTAGCGCGACGGGCGGTCGTCGAGGACGGTTTCGGGATGGGCAAGGCCGTTCTCGAAGGCGAGCGCATAGATGAAGGGCTTCAGCGCCGAGCCCGGCGAGCGCACGGCCTCCGTCGCATCGACGCTCCCCGCCCGGTCGGCGGCGAAATAGTCGGCGGCGCCGACGTGGGCACGCACCGCCCCCGTCGCATTGTCGACGACGAGGACGGCGGCCGAGATGCCCGGCCCGGCCCGCTCGGCGCTTTCGCGCGCCAGCGCCTCGAGGCTCGCCTGCAGGCGCGCCTCGACGGTCAGGCGGTGCACGCGCTCGGCGGGGGCTTGCCTCACCGCCGCTTCCGCCGCATGGGCGGCGAGCGCCGGGAAGGGCCGGCGCTCGCGCGGCACGGCCTCGGCGCGTGCCGCCGCCGCCTCGGCGGGGGTGATCAGCCCGCGCGCCAGGGCCCGGTCGAGCACGCGGTCGCGGGCGCGGCGGGCGGCCTCGGGCGAGCGGTCCGGTCGGCGCAGCTCCGGCGCCTGCGGCAGGGCGACGAGGAGCGCCGCCTCGCCGAGGGACAGGCGCTTCGGCTCCTTGCCGAAATAGGCGAGGCTCGCGGCGCGCAGGCCCTCGAGATTGCCGCCGTAGGGGGCGAGGCCGAGATAGAGCGTCAGGATCTCGTCCTTGGAGAAGCGCCGCTCGAGCTCGCGCGCCCGCGCCATCTGCCTGAGCTTTGCAGCGAGGGACCGCTCCTCGCGCGGCTCGAGCAGCCGCGCCACCTGCATGGTCAGCGTCGAGCCGCCGGAGACGACGCGGCCGTTCGCGGCGATCTGCGCCGCGGCGCGCGCGAGCGCGAGGCCGTCGACGCCGCCGTGGCGGCGGAACCGCGCATCCTCATAGGCGACAAGCAGGTCGAGGAAGCGGGGGTCGACCTCGCGCACCGTCACGGGCAGGCGCCAGCGCCCGTCCGCCATGGTGAAGGCGCGCAGCAGGCGGCCGTCGCGGTCGAGCACCACGGTCGAGCGCTCGCGCGCGGCGGCCAGGTCGAGCGGCCCGAGGCCGTCCGCGTAGAGCCGGAAGGCGGCGATCCCGGCCCCGGCGGCGAGCAGCGCGAGGCCAGCCGCAGCAGCAGCGCGACGCGCCGCGACGGACGGCCGGGCGCCATTCCCGGAGGCTCTCCGCAACAGGGAGGGCAAGCCGCGCAGGCCTTGCCCGCGCTCGCCGCCCGCGTGGCCGGACTGATCCCTGCGAGCGCGCTCCGCAGCCGTCATTCCCGGACTCGTCCCGGGGACCTCGATCGGCAGGGTGCCACGGTCCCCCGATCGGGATGGCCGGGACTGGCCCGGCCATGACAGGCGGAACATGCGGGCGATGCGTCTCAACCGGGCGATTGCGAACCGGCGCATCGGAACCCCCTCCCGGCGGCGCGCCTCAAGGCTTCGCCGCCGTGATCTCCACGGTGCCGAAAGCCGTGCGGCCGAAGCGCTCGGGCCGGTACATGTCCTCGGCGACGGCCGGGGGATGCACATAGCGCCCCGGGCTCACCGCGCGCACGACATAGGCCACGGTGAAGAAGGCCGGCTGGCCCCTGTCGCGGTCGAAGGCCGCGACGAAACGGTCGTCCCGGTATTCGGCGTGCACCGGCTCGACGTCGCGCTTCAGCCAGGACAGGCCGGAGAGCGCCGTGCCGTCGACGAGGTTCGGGTTGTCGATCTCGAAGCCCGCCGGCAGATGGTCGACGAGGAGGAGGCGGGCGTATTTCGCCTCCGCCTCCGCCACCTTCAGCGTGACGACGAGGCGCTCGTTCTGCCTGACCTGGCGCAGGTCGGCCGGCGTGCCGTCGAGCCGGTAGTAGCCGCGCTCGACCGCATAGCCCTGCTGGGCGGCGGGCTCGGGCGTCGCCGGATAGCCCGAGACGCCGACGACGAGCTGCGCCGCCTGCGGGCTCGCATTGCCGATGACGACCGGCCGGCCGTCGAGGGCGGCGCCGCGGAAGCTGCGGTAGAGCGCGCCCTTGTGCGGCGCCCCGTCGACGTCGAGCGACAGGGCTTCGGCGTCCTTGGCCACGGCGCTTGCGGCGAGCACCATCCAGGCGTTCTCCTGCGTGCTCGTCCAGCGCGCAGCGCTGCGCGCCTCCTCGACGACGAGGCTCGCGCGCTGGACGAAGTCGCGCCCGCCGCCCGTCTCGGCGAGGAGCGCCAGCATGCCGGCGCCGTCGCGCAGGCGCGAGCCGTAGTCGGGCCGCGACAGGCCGTCGTCCTTTTCCCCGCGCAGGCGATCGAGGGCGGCGGCGAAGGCCGTCTGCGCCCGGGCGCGGTCGCCCAGCATGGCGAGCGCGGCGGCGATCTGGGCGCGGGCGAGCGGGCTCACGAAGCCCTGCATCTTCGTGTCGGCGAGATAGCGCAGGTCGCCCATCACCGGGCGGCCGTTGCGCGCCAGCACGTAGATGGCATAGGCGAGGCCCTGCCCCTGCCTCTCGTCGAAGTCGGTCGTGTTGGCGACGTGGTTGCGCAGGCGGTCGAGCGCGAGGTCGAAGGGCTTCTGCGGCACCGTGAAGCCGCGCTCGCGCGCCCGCGTCAGGAAGTCGGAGACGAAGGCGTCGAGCCAGACGTCGTCGCCGCCCACCGACCACAGGCCGAAGGCGCCGGTCGAATCCTGGCGCGCCAGCACGCGCTCGATCGCGTCGCGGATGCGCTGGTCGACCGCCGTGTCCGCCGGCAGGGCCTGGGTGGCGGCGAGCTGGTTGACATAGAGGAGCGGCAGGGCGCGGCTGACGATCTGCTCCGAGCAGCCGTAGGGGTAGCGGTCGAGCGCCTGCAGGAGACCCGGCACGTCGAGCGCCGCGAGCGGCGAGACCGACACCGAGACGACGCCCGTGCCGGGCAGGAGGTCGGCGACGAGATCGCCCGACAGCGTGACGCTGCCCTGCGCCGGCAGCGGCCGCACGGTGCGGCGCACCAGCGCCGGCGTGCCGGGCTGCACGCGCAGGGTGAAGGTCTGGCCGGCATCGACGCCGGGGCCGGTGACGCGCAGGTCGAAGATCGCCGTGCCGACGCCCGCCGCCGTCACCGGAATGGTGAGCGCGGTCTTCGCGCCGGCGGCGAGGCGCAGGACGCGACGGGCGGCGTCGGCGGGCAGCGTCACCGGCCCGCGCACGTCGAGGTCGACCGTATAGTCGCCCGCCGCGCCCTCCACATTGTCGAGCGCGATGTGGAAGCGCGACTGGTCGCCCACCGCGAGGAAGCGCGGCAGGGTCCCCGTGAGCACCACGGGATCGCGCACGACGACGTCGGCGGTGGCATGGCCCACCCTGCCCTTCGCCCAGGCTACGGCCATGACGCGCAGCGTGCCGTTGAAGGCGGGGATGTCGAACTCGACGAGGGCGGTGCCGTCCGGCCCGACCTTGACCACGCCCGAATAGCGGGCCACGGGCTCCTGCGTCGGCGGGGCGCCTTCGAGCTGGGGCGCGGCCATGTCGCCGCCGGAGCGGATGGCCCCGCGCGTGCCCTGCATGCCGTCGATGAGATAGCCGTAGAGGTCGCGGATCTCGGCGCCGAGCCGGCGCTGGCCGAAGAAATGCTCGCCGGGCCGCGGCGGCTCGTAGCGCGTCAGGTTGAGGATGCCGACGTCGACGGCGGCGACCGTGACGCGCGCCTCCTCGCCCGCCGCGAGCCCCGCCACCTTGACGGGCAGGCGCAAGGTGCCGCGCGGCCGCATGGAGGCGGGCGCGCCGAGGTTGACGGCGAGGGCGCGCGCCTCCCGGTCGACGGCGAACCAGGCGAGGCCCAGCGCCCGGCCCGGCATCCGCTGCGCCGCCTTGTCGAGCGGCCGGTGCGCGAAGGCGAGCGCATAGGCACCCGGCCCCCACTCGGCCTTCACCGGCAGCTTCAGGGTGAGCCCGTCGGGCGTCACGTCGACGACGCGCTCGTCATGGACCCTGTCGCCGACGATCATCACGGTGGCCTTGCCCTTGAAGCGGGCGCCGAGCTTCAGCGTCATCTCCTCGCCGGCGCGATAGCCGGCCCTGTCGAGGGTGACGTCGAGGCGATCCGGCGTGTCGGCCGTCTGCTCGCCGGAATAGCCCACCTCGAAGGCGAGGCTCGTCGGCGTCGCGTCCGGCTCGCCCGTCGCCACCTCCAGACGGTAGGAGCCCCACTGCACCGGCGCGGCGATGCGCGCCGGGGCGTCGGCGGCAACGTCGAGCCGCCCGTCGGCGACGCGGCGCGTCGCCTTGACGGGCTCGTAGGACCAGCGCCCGTCCTGGCTGAACCACTGGTAGCGCCGCTCGACGCGGTAGAGATTCCATTGCACGGGCCTGGCCAGCCGGCGACCGTCCGCCGCGGCGACGACCACGTCGAAGGTCGCGGTTGCGCCCTCGGAGAGCTCGCCGAAGAGCTTCCTCACGCCGAGCACGATGCCCTTGGGCAGGATGGGCAGCGTCAGCGTGCGCTCGACGGCCCGGCCGCCCGGCTCGCCCACGCGCAGCACGACCTTTGCCTCGACCGGGCGCGGCGCCGAGACTTCCGGCACGGGGGCCTGCACCATGGCGCGGCCGGCGGCGTCGGTCGTCGCGCTCTCCTCGATCTCGGCGGTGACGTTCTCGAACTCCTCGTCACCGAGGCCGACGGCATAGCCCTCGAGCCCCGGAACGGCGGCACCCGCGGCCGGCTGCACGACGACCTCGCCCGTCACGTCGAGGGCTGCGCCAGGCGCGCCGTAGAGGTAGCGCGCGGCGACGTCGATCTCCGCCGGCTCGCCGGATTTCAGCGCCTTCTGCCGCGCCGCGAGCGTCACCTCCAGGCGCTCGGGCACGTAGTCCTCCACGAGGAAGGTCGTCTCCCCGACCGGCGCGCCCCTGGGATCGGCATAGGCGAGCACGCGCCAGGTGCCGCGCATGGCGCCCGGGAGGAGCGGCAGCGACCAGGCGCGCCCGCCGAGCCCCTGGTCCTCGACGAGCTGGCGCCTGTATTCGACGCCGTCCGGCCGGCGGGCGACGAGGGTGAGCGGCAGGCTTGCGCCGACGTTGCCCCTGCCGTCGCGCAGCAGGGCGGTGACGAAGACGGTCTCGCCCGAGCGGTAGACGCCGCGCTCGCTGAAGACGAAGGCGTCGAGCGGGCCCGGCGCCGTGCGCCCCTTCACGCCGCGGTCCGTCAGGTCGAAGGCCGGCTGGCCGAGGTCGAGGAAGCCGTAGTCGCCGCCCTTGCTGGTGGCGACGACGAGGCCGGGGGCGAGGCCCCCCGTGCCGCGCGCGAGGCCTGCGTCGAAGCGCGCGCGGCCGGCCCGGTCCGTCGCCTTCGTCGCCAGCACCTCGTTGTTGCGGGCGACGAGCTTCAGTTCCACGTCGGCGAGCGGCTCGGCCGTGGCGAGGGAACGCACCACGACGTCGACGCCGCCCTCGCCGGAGGAGAGCGCCGTCAGGCCGAGGTCGGAGACGACGAACCACTGCGTGGCGCGCAGCGAATAGTCCTCCTCCGGCGCAGGACCGCCGGCGGGGCGCGCCGTCATGATGTAGACGCCGGGCTCGAGCCTGTTGCCCACCGCCTCCAGCACAGGGAAGGCGGTGACCACGTCCCTGTTCAGGTCCGCCCTGGTGTCGAGCGTGCCGGTCCAGACCTTGAAGCCCTTCTCGGAGGCGATGCTCTCGGTGCTGTAGCGGCCGAGCTGGGCAAGGAACTCCTCGGAGCGGACGGTCGGCAGGAGGCTGCGGTCGCCGATGCGGAAGATCTCCACCTCGACCTGGCTCGTGTTGACCGAGACGACGGGAATGCCCTCCTGCCCGGTGCGCGGCAGGACGTAGTTGCGGCCGGTGAAGCGCACCTGGGGGGCGCGGTCGCGCACGTAGATGTCGTAGTCGGCGGACTTGAGCAGCGCCTCGCCGACGGCCGAGGGCAGGCCCTGGCGCAGCACGACGGCGTAGCGCTCGCCATGCTTCAGGCCGTCGATGCAGAGCTGGCTGTCTTCGGCCGAGACGGCGGCGTTGGCCGAGCCCGCCACGGCGACGAAGGGCGCGAAATCGACCTTGCCGCGGGCGAGCGGATCGGAAAACTGGAAGCAGGCGCGCGGCGAGGCCGCGTCCGAATCCACCTTGTAGTCGACGATGCGGAAGCCGTGCTTCTCGCGCAGGTCCTCGTAGGTCGCACGCACGGAGGCATTGTCGGCGAGTGCGAGGCTCGCGCGGTAGGCGTCGAGGGCCGGGCGCCAGATCTCGCGCAGCGCATAGACCTCGCCGAGGAGGGCGAGCGCCGCGGCCTCCTCGCCGCGGTTCGCCGCGCGCTGATAGGCGGTGTAGGCGGCGGCCGTCGCCCGCTCGCGCAGGCGCCAGCGCTCGCCGTAGTCCTTCGGCTCGATCGCCGCCGCCGCCCGGGCATAGCCGAGCCAGGCGGCTGCGTCCTTCGGCTCGGCGAGGACGGCGGCGGTGAAGGAGGCGAGCGCCGCGCGCGCATTGCCGCGCGCCATGAGGCCCGCCGCCTCGCGCTTCAGCTGCTCGACCGTGCGCCCGGGCGCGGCAGCGGCCCCTTCGCTCCTGAGCTGGCCTTCGAGGCGCAGGGCATCGCTCGCCAGATCGTCGCGCACGAAGCTCTTCTGGGCGAAGGCGCTGCCCGCCGCGGCTGCGAGGAAGGACAAGCCGAGAGCGAGCGAGATGAGGAGCTTGCGCGTCATTCGAGTTCCCCGATCCTTGCCGGCGGCCGCGGGCGCCAAATCCGGGGCGCCGAAGCTGGGGTGGGGAGTGTACATCACCGGCCCCGACCGCTGCGTGACGCCTCGCACCGACCCTAGTGCGCGGACGTGCTTACCGCAACGACGGTGCCCGCGGAGCGAGGGTGGACGCCTGCGAGAGGAGGAGGGGGAGAGCCGTCCGCGCGGGAACCACCCCCGGTCATCCCGGGGCCGAGCGCAGCGAGGAGCCCGGGCTCCAGAACCGATGCGCGTGAACCAGAAGGCGCGGCGGCCGCCGCGTCCTTGCCGCAACCGGAATCGGTTCTGGGCCCCGTACAGCCGCTGCTGCGGCTTCCGGGGTGACGGTCAGAGGCTCGCGCGGTGGCATGGACGACTCGACCGCGCCCGCGGCTTTTGCGAGAGTGCGTGCGTTGCGGAATACCGACGGAGAAGGCGTCATGATGGCAGGCACGGGGTCGCGCGTCGCCCGGATGGCGCTCTGCGCAGCGCTTCTCGGCGCGCTCGCCGTCCCCGTCGCCGCCTCGGCACAGACGCCCGCACCCGATCCGCAGCTGCAGGCGGCGAAGGCGGCCTTCGAGGCCCTGCCGGAGGCCGACCGGCGCGCCATCCAGGAGGCGCTGGTCTGGACCGGGGACTACAACGGCGCGGTGGACGGCGGCTTCGGCAGGCGCACCTTCGAGGCGATCCTTTCCTTCGAGACGCGCGCCCGGCTGTCGCCGGACGGCCTCCTCGACGCGAAGGAGCGTGGCGCGCTCGACGCCGCGGCGAAGAAGGCCAGGCAGGACTTGAACTTCACCCGCATCACCGAGGAGCGGAGCGGCCTGTCCATCGGCGTGCCGCAGCGCGTCCTCGACAAGCGCACGCCGACGAAGACGGGCACGCGCTTTTCGTCCGCGGACGGGGCCGTCACGCTCGAGGCCGGCGCCTGGGGTGACGGCGCGAGCGATCTCGCCGCCCTGTTCGAGACCCTGAAGACGGAGAGCCCGACGCGGCGCGTGACCTACAAGGCGCTGCGGCCGGACTGGCTCGTCGTCACGGGCGAGGATCGCGGCCGGCGCTTCTACACGCGCATCGCCCGGGCGCCGGAAGGCGCCGGCGCGGGTCTGCGGGGTTTCACCTTCTCCTACCCGCCGGAGCGCGCCCCGGCCCTCGACCGCATCGTCATCGCGGTCGCCAACAGCTTCGAGCCCTTCCCGGCACGACCCGCCGGCCCGGCGGCGCCGGGCAAGGCCACGGCTGCGGCCGGCACGGCGGCGACGCCCGCCGCCCCGCCGCGCCCCGCCGCCGAAGCGCCGCCCCTCGCGGCCACCGGCCTGTCCGTCGGCGGCGGCCGCGTGCTGACCTCGGCCGTGGTCGAGACCTGCCCCGCCCCGCTCGTCGCCGGGCAGAAAGCCCGTCTCCTGCGCAGCGACAAGGACAGCGGCCTTGCGCTCCTCGACGCCGGCAGCGCCCCCGCCGGCCCGCCCCCGCGCCTGCGCTCCGCCGCACCGGCCGCGGGCGAGGCGGCCGTCGTCGTCGCCCATTCCCCGGCCGTGCGCGGCGCTTCGGTCAGTCCCGCGGCCATCGCCGCCGGCGGCGGCCGCACTCCGGGCCTCGCGGCGCCGCTCCAGGCGGGAGCGGCGGGCGCACCCGTCTTCGACAGGAGCGGGGCGCTCGTGGGCATCGTCCTTCCCCCGCCGAGCCCGCCGCGCCTCGTCGCCGGCGTCGCCGTCGAAACGCGCTATCCCATGGCCGATGCGGCAGCGATCGCGCGCCTCCTCGGCGATCCGCCGCTGGCGGCAGCGCCGGCCTCTTCCGCCGCGCCGCTGAGCGCCGGCGCCATCGCGGCCGAAGCCGGCCGTTCGGTCGTCGCCGTCAGCTGCGGCCGTTGACGGCCCGGCGGGCCGCCTGCAGGCAGACGGGCCTCAATGGGGGGGACGTTCCGGCGGGCCCGGATCGCGACGCGGAATCATGCCGTCGTTGCGGACCTTCGGCCGCTTTTCGAGGGACAGCAGCGTGTCGACGAGGCGGCGCATGTCCTCGCTCGCCTCGGCGTCGGCCGCGAGCTGGGCCCGCATCTTCAGCCACAGCCCCGCCGCCGACCAGCGCTCGAACTGGCGGTAGACCGAGTTCCACAGACCATAGCGCGGCGGCAGCTCGCGCCAGTTGCGCCGGGTGGTCGCGACCCAGAGCATCGCCTCGAGGTCGCGGCGGCGGTCGACGGCCGGACGGCCCCGCCGGCCGGCCGGCCCCGTGAGGTGGGGCTCGAAGTTGCGCCAGACCTCGTCCGTCAGCCCGAAGCCGACACCCGCCCGGTCAGCCAGTCGGCGCCCGAACGGCACCTCCCGGGCCTTGTTGAGGCTCGCCCCGGTGTCCTCCAGCCGATGTTCCCGCCCAGCCCGATCGGCCATGTGACGCTCCCTCGGCGAAGATGCGGCCGAATGGCCCCAGGACAACGATACCACTCTCAGGCCGCAACATGCGGTATCATCACACCGGATGGCTCCACGCGCAACGTTCGCCCGCAACGCACGGCCTGGCGCCTCACTCCGGCGGCGGCGCGGCGGCGGCCGCGAGTTCCTTCAGATAGGCGACGAGATGCTGCCCGCCCGCCGCGACCGTGCCGGTGTTGCGGATGACGAGATCGGGCGCGACGTCTCCCCCCACCGCATCCGCCCGGCCGAGACGGCCGGCGATGGTCTCGGCACTCTCGCGCCCGCGGGCGGCGAGGCGGGCCGCGATGACCTCGGGGGGCGCCGTCACCAGCACGACGCCGACGCGGCCGAAGTGCTCGCGCGCGGCGGCAATGCGCGTGCGCGACAGGTTGCACACGGCGACGCGGCCGCCGCGCACCTCGTCGATGAGCGTGCGCGGCAGGGCATAGCCGAGCCCGTGGGCGCGCCAGTGCAGGGCGAAGGCCCCCCTGCTCACGCCGGCGGCGAAGGCTTCCTCGCTCAGGCTCTCGTGATCCTCCCAGGGCGAACGGGCACGCGTGACGAGGCGCCTGGGGAAGAGGAAGGCGGGATCTCCGGCAAGCTCGGCCCGGGCGGCGGCGATGACCGTGTCCTTGCCCGCGCCGCTCGGCCCGACGACGCAGACGAGCCAGCCCGCGGCGCCATCCCCCGCCCGCGGCCCGGAGGCGTGAGCAAGGCCGCTCATGCGACCCGGCGCCCCTCGCGCCAGACGGAGCGCACAATGGGCGTGCCGGCGGTGAGGTGGACGCGCACGAGGTCGGCCCTGAGCCCCGCGCCGAGCGCGCCGCGGTCGTGAAGGCCCGTCGCCCGCGCCGGATTGAGCGTGACGGTCGCGACCGCCTGCGGCAGGGTGATCGCGGGCAGGCGGCGCGGCAGGTCGAAGGCCGCGAGCAGCAGGCTCGCCGGCACGTAGTCCGACGAGAGGATGTCGAGCACGCCCTCGCGCGCCAGCGCCTCGGCCGCCACATTGCCGGAGTGCGAGCCACCGCGCACCACGTTGGGCCCGCCCATCATCACCCTGATGCCCGCCCGGTGCGAGGCGTGCGCCGCTTCCGCCGTGGTCGGAAATTCGGCGATGGCGACACCGTCGGACACCGCCTCCGCGACATGCTCCGGCGTGGCGTCGTCATGGCTCGCGAGCACGATGCCGCGCTCGCCGGCCAGCGCGACGAGGCGGCGGCGATGGGCGACCGCGTTCCTGGCGTGCAGCGACAGGCGCCGCTCGATCAGCGCGTCGAGCTCCGCCGCATCGTTGCCCCGGCCGCCGTAGAACCCCTTCCAGATCTCGATGTCCCGGAACTGGCGCTGGCCGGGCGTGTGGTCCATGAGCGAGATGAGATGCGCCGCATAGCGCGCCACATAAGCCTCGGCCTGCTCGATCACGTCGCTCGCCGAGATCTCGCAGCGCAGGTGCGTGCGGTGCTCGGCGCGCAGGTGGCCAGCCGTGGCCGCCGTCTCGATGGCATCGGCGAGGACCCACAGATCGCTGTTCAGCGACTTGTTGTCGAAGTCGGAGCCGAGCCGCAGGGAATCGAAGACGGTGGTGATGCCGGCCGCGACGATCTGCGCGTCATAGGCCATCACCGCGCTCAGGGGATGCCAGCGCACCTTGGGGCGCGGGCAGAAATGGCTTTCGAGGTGGTCGGTGTGCAGTTCGACGAGGCCGGGCAGCACCGTGTCGCCGCCGATGTCGATGCCGCGCTCGGGGGCACGGCCCTCGCCGAGGTCGGCGATGCGACCGGCGGCGACCGCGATCCAGCCGCGCTCCACCACCCGGTCCGGCAGGACGAGGGTGGCATTTTCGAGAAGGAAACTGTCGGTCGTATCGGTCATGTCAATGGTCCATCCGGCCTTCTTCAGGCGGCCCTGGCTCCGGCAAAGCGGGTGACGTCGACGATGCGGTCGGCCACCGCGTCGCGGACGTCCTCGTCATGGAAGATGCCGAGCACGGCGACGCCTTGCGCCTTCTTCTCGGCGACGAGATCGACGACGACGGCGCGGTTGCGCGCGTCGAGGGAGGCGGTCGGCTCGTCGAGAAGAAGCACCGGCCGCTCGGCGGCGAGGCCGCGGGCGATGTTGACGCGCTGCTGCTCGCCGCCGGAAAAGGTCGCCGGCGGCAGGCTCCACAGGCGCTCCGGCACGTTGAGGAGGGCGAGCAGGCGCTCGGCCCGCCGGCGGGCCTCCTCCGCGGCGACGCCCGTCTCGCGCGCCGCCTCCGTGACGATGTCGAGCGCAGGGACGCGCGGGATGACGCGCAGGAACTGGCTCACGTAGCCCATGACGTCGCGGCGCAGGCGCAGGATGCGGCGCGGCTCGGCCCGCGCCACGTCGACGGTCTCGGCGCCGTCGCGCAGGAGGATGCGCCCGCCGTCGCAGCGGTAGTTGCCGTAGACCATCTTCAGGATCGAGGACTTGCCGGCGCCCGAGGGCCCGCCGAGCACGACGCATTCGCCGGGCAGGACGGAAAAGCTCACGCCGGAGACGACGGGAAGCCGCAGGCCGCCGCGCAGGTGCAGCGTGAAGGTCCTGGAGACGGTCTCCAGGGTCAGGAGGGGCGAAGCGGTCGTCATGCGGCGAGCACCGAGGACACGAGGAGCTGGGTATAGGCCTCGCGGGGATCGTCGAGCACCTGGTCGGTGAGGCCCGTCTCGATCACCCGGCCCTGCCGCATGACCATGATGCGGTGCGACAGGAGGCGGGCGACGGCGAGGTCGTGCGTCACGATGACGACGGCGAGGCCGAGTTCCGCGACGAGGCCGCGGATCAGGTCGAGGAGGCGCGCCTGTACCGAGACGTCGAGGCCGGACGTCGGCTCGTCCATGAAGACGAGGCGCGGACGGGTGACGAGGTTGCGCGCGATCTGCAGGCGCTGGCGCATGCCGCCGGAAAAGCTCTGCGGCGTGTCGTCGATGCGCGCCGCCTCGATCTCGACGCGGCCGAGCCAGTCGAGCGCCGTGGCGCGGATGCGGCCGTAGTGGCGATCGCCCACCGCCATCAGGCGTTCGCCCACGTTGGCCCCGGCCGAGACGCCCATGCGCAGGCCCTCGCGCGCGTCCTGGCGCACGAAGCCCCAGTCCGTGCGCAGGAGGAAGCGGCGCTCGGCCTCGGTGAGGGCGTTGAGGTCGCGCACGGAGCCGTCGCGCATGCGGTAGCGCACCGCGCCGCGGCTCGGCGCGAGCTCCGTCGACAGGAGGCTGAGGAGCGTCGACTTGCCGGAGCCCGATTCCCCGACGACGGCGAGCACCTCGCCCTCGTGGAGGTCGAAGCTCACGTCGGCGCAGCCGAGGCGCGGCCCGTAGAACTTCGTCAGGCTCTCGGCGGACAGCAGCGGTGCGTCCGGCATGGCCCGGACGCGGTTCGTCTCACGCATCGCCCGCCTCCCCGGCGATCGCCGCCGGCGCCTCGCCCAGGAGGTGGCCCCGGTGGCCGTCGGCCCGGCGCTCCTCGCAGAAATCCGTGTCGGAGCAGACGAACATGCGCCCGCCGCGGTCGTCGAGCACCACCTCGTCGAGATAGACGCCGGTGGCGGCGCAGAGCGCGCAGGGCTCCCGGAAGCTCTGCACGGTGAAGGGATGGTCCTCGAAATCGAGGCTTCTCACCCGCGTGCAGGGCGGCACGGCGTAGATGCGCTTCTCGCGGCCGGCGCCGAAGAGCTGCAGGGCCTCGCACATGTCCATCTTGGGATTGTCGAACTTGGGGATGGGGGAAGGGTCCATGACGTAGCGCCCGGCGACCTCGGCCGGATAGGCGTAGGTCGTGGCGATGTGGCCGTGGCGGGCGATGTCCTCGTAAAGCTTGACGTGCATGAGCCCGTAGTCGGCGAGGGCGTGCAGCCTGCGCGTCTCGGTCTCGCGCGGCTCGAGGAAGCGCAGGGGCTCGGGGATCGGCACCTGGTAGACGAGGATCTGGTGCTCGCCGAGCTTCGCCTCCGGGATGCGGTGGCGCGTCTGGATGACGGTTGCCTCGCGCGTCTTCGTCGTGGTGGCGACGCCGGCGGTCCTTGCGAAGAACTTGCGGATGGAGACGGCGTTCGTCGTGTCGTCCGAGCCCTGGTCGATGACCTTGAGCACGTCGTCGGGGCCGATGATCGAGGCGGTAACCTGCACGCCGCCGGTGCCCCAGCCGTAGGGCATCGGCATCTCGCGCGAGGCGAAGGGCACCTGATAGCCCGGAACGGCGATCGCCTTGAGGATCGCGCGGCGGATCATGCGCTTCGTCTGCTCGTCGAGATAGGCGAAGCTGTAGCCGGTGGCGGCGCTCATTCCGCGGCCTCCCGCATGCCGACCGCCTCGCTCCCGCGCGCCGCGTGCTCCGCGCGCATCCGCCGCACGAGCTCGAGCTCGGCCTGGAAATCGACGTAGTGCGGCAGCTTCAGATGCTCGACGAAGCCGGTCGCCTGCACGTTGTCGGCGTGAGCGAGGACGAATTCCTCGTCCTGGGCCGGCGCCACCACCTCCTCGCCGAATTCGCGGGCGCGCAGGGCCCGGTCGACGAGGGCCATGGACATGGCCTTGCGCTCGCTCTGGCCGAAGACGAGGCCGTAGCCGCGCGTGAACTGCGGCGGCACCTGCGCCGAGCCCTTGAACTGGTTGACCATCTGGCACTCCGTGACGGCGACACGGCCGAGCGGCACGGCAAAGCCGAGTTCCTCCGGCACGAATTCGACCGCGACCTCGCCGAAGCGCACCTCGCCGACGAAGGGATGCGTGCGGCCGTAGCCGCGCTGCGTCGAATAGGCGAGCGCGAGCAGGAAGCCCTCGTCGCCGCGGGCGAGCGCCTGCAGGCGCAGGTCGCGATCGGCCGGGAAATCGAGGGGTTCGCGCGTCAGGTCGCCGATGGGCGCGCCTTCCTCCCCCGGTGCCTCGCGCTCGATGAGGGCCTCGCCGTCGAGAAGGTCGGTGACCCGCGGCATGGGCTCGTCCGGCGTGGCCGGTGCTTCGGCCGGGGCCGGCGGCTCGGCGCCCGCGGCGAGCCGGAAATCGATCAGGCGGTGGGTGTAGTCGAAGGTCGGTCCGAGCACCTGCCCGCCCGGCAGGTCCCTGAAGGTGGCGGAGACGCGCCGCTCGACGCCCATGCGCGTCGTGTCGACAGGCAGCGAATGGCCGAAGCGCGGCAGCGTCGTGCGGAAGGCACGCACGAGGAAGGCCGCCTCGACGAGATCGCCGCGCGCCTGCTTGACGGCAAGCGCGGCGAGGTCGCGGTCGTAGAGCGAGCCTTCCGCCATGACGCGGTCGACGCCGAGGGTGAGCTGGGCGGCGATCTGCGCCGGCGCCACCTCGGGCAGGTCGGCCGGCCCGCGGCGGGCATGGGCAAGGAGCCGGTGGGCGTTGTCGATGGCCTTCTCGCCACCCTTGACGGCAACGTACATGCTCAGGGCTCCCCGACGGGCGTGAGCGAGCGCGGCAGGCCGGCGATGCGGCCGGGCGCGACGAGGACGAGATCGACCCCGCGCGGGAAGAGCGCGCGGTTGCGGGCAAGGCGCTGGGCGAGATCGGCCGGCACGGGCGCGGCGTCGAGGGCCGCGCGTTGCCTGATGCCCGGCCCCTCGAAGGCGAGCCCCCTCCCCTGCGCGAGCCGTTCCACCGCCGCCACCACGGTCGTGGAGCGGTCGGGATAGTCCTGCGTGCCCTGGGCGAAGGCGTCGAAGGGCGGCAGCGCGGCCGCGTCGGCGACGAGGGCGAAGGCGGCCCCGGCCGGGTCGGTCACGATGGGCGCGCCCGTATGGAAGCGCAGGAAATCGGCGACCGCGGACACCGAGGCGAGCGGCCCGTCGAGCCACAGGGGGGCCTCGTGATCGGCGAGCGCCAGCGCCACCGCCGCGAGTTCCGGCGTCAAGGGCGCGGGCGGGCCGAGCGCCACGGCCAGCGGCTGCGGCAGCGCCGGGCGGGCGAGCGCGGTCATGACGGCACGGAAGACCGCCTGGGAGTCGCGCACCGGATCGGCGAAGCCGGCGGCGAGCGGGGCGCGTGCGAGGGCATTGCCCGCCATCAGCTCTCTCCCCGGACCATGGTGAAGAAGTCGACACGCGTCGCGGCCGTCCGGCGCGCCCTTGTCCCGGCCTCCGCCGCGAGGCGGGCGCGGATGGGCGCGAGTGCCGCCTCGACCGCGGTGCGGCGGGCGGGCGCCTGCCAGAGGGCGTCGAGGATGGCGGCAAGGCGCGCCCTGCCCGCGTCGCGGCCGAGGTGATAGGCAAAGCCCGCCTCGCCCGTGGCGAGCCGCACCGCGGCGCGCGTCACCGTCGCCTCGCCGAGGTTGAAGGGCCGCCCGTCGCCGCCCATGCGGCCGCGCAGCATGACGAGGCCCGTCTCGGGCGCGCGCAGGTCCTCCGCGGCGGGCAGGGGCGCGAGCTGTTCGAGCGCCTGCGCGAGCTCCGCACAGGTCGCCTCGCTGCAGGCCGCCATGGCCGCCTGCCGGGCCGCGTGTCCGTCGTCCTGCGTCTGTCGGGGCAAGGCCGTCATCGTCCTTCTCTCGCCGGCGCGGCGGTACGCCACGCTTTCCTCATGATTCATCTATTGGTATAGACAACTGTATGAGGAAATCCAGTGACGGTTCGATGACGATGGCGATGCCGGTGGACAGCAGTGCCCTAATCGAGGAGGACGACGGCCGCGTGACGGCGCTGCCGCTCGCGCGCGGCCAGGGGGTCGCCGCCTGGCGGCAGATTGCCGACGAGATCGAGGCGGACATCGCCGCCGGGCGTCTCGCGCCGGGAGCGCAGCTGCCGACGGAGGCGAAGCTCGCGGCCCGCTTCGCGGTGAACCGCCACACGGTGCGCCGGGCGATCGCGGTGCTCGCGGCAAAGGGCCTGCTGCGCGCCACGCAGGGGCGCGGCACCTTCGTGGAGGCAAAGCCCCTCGCCTACCCCATCGGCCGGCGCACGCGCTTCACCGAGATCGTGACGCGCGAAGGGCACGAGGCGGGCGGCGAGCTCATCTCGGCGGTGGAGACGGCGGCAGACGAGCATGTGGCGTCGATCCTGCGGATCGCCGTGGGCGCCCCCGTGCTCGAGACGGAGATGCGCCGCTTCGTCGACGGCACGCCCGTCTCCTTCGGCACGTCCTTCTTCCCCCTGCCGCGCTTTGCCGGGATGGCGGCCGCGCTGCGCGACACGGGCTCGATCACGCGCGCGCTCGCCGCCTGCGGCGTGCCGGACTACATGCGCGCCGAAACCCGCATCAGCGCCAGGCTCGCGACGGTGGAGGATGCCGCCCGGCTCGATCTCTCGCCCGGGCGCATCCTGCTCGTGGTCGACGGCGTCAATGTCGATGCCGCAGGCGTGCCGATCCAGGCGACGCGCGCCTTCTTCGCCGCCGATCGCGTCGAGCTGCGCGTGGCGGGCTGAGGCCCGGACGAGGCCGCTTCAGCGCGCCCGCGCGGCGCCGACGCAGTTCACGACCTCACGCGGCACGCCGTAGTCGCGCACCAGATCCTCGTTGCGATGGAGGCCGCAGGCGTCACGCTGCACCATCAGGAACCAGAGGGCGCGCCCGGCGGCGTCGACCAGGGCCTCGCGGCGGGCGCGCTCCTGCGCGGTATGAAGGCCCTGCTCGGGATGGGCAAGATCGAAGGCGGCGAGCGCCGCGAGGCTGGCGACGAGCCCGTCGGCGAGGCGCCCGAGCGCCACCGCCTTCTCGTGCATCAGCTCGATGTCGAGCGGATTGACCCCGCTGGTGGGGGACTGGCGCAGGTTCTGGGGCGGGCGAAGGGTCATGGCGATCGGCTCGCGGAGGGGTCCCGCCGGTCGTGCTAGCCGGACTGCGATGCCGGAGGATGCGAGGCGGCTCCCGCCTGCCATTCTACACCCGCACGCCGGCCGATCACCCTTGTTGTTCCGGGCCGCACCCGGAGGCTGCCCGGGGACCGGGGGATGCATGCGCCCAATCATGCGCCGAATGAAGGAGAACGCCGATCCTTCCCGCCTGAAATGGCTCGCCGGTCATGGCCGGGCCTGTCCCGGCCGTCCCGCCCTAGGCCGGCGGCTCGGCCCGGCCGATCATGAGGAAGCGCAGGCGCGCGGAGACGAAGTCGATGACCGCGACCGTGACGAGGATCATCAGCACGAGAAAGGCGACCTGCTGCCACTCGAAGGTGCGGATCTGCTCGTAGAGATGCAGGCCGATGCCGCCGGCGCCGACGACGCCGATGATGGTGGCCGAGCGGGTGTTCGATTCGAGATAGTAGAGGATCTGGCTCGCCATCACCGGCAGAACCTGCGGCAGGAGCCCGAAACGCACGCCGTGCAGCGGGGAGCCGCCGGCGGAGGCGACGCCCTCGACCGGCTTCCTGTCGGCGGCCTCGATCGCCTCCGAGAACAGCTTGCCGAAGGCGCCGAAGTCCGCCGTCGCCATGGCGAGGATACCGGCGAAAGGCCCGAGGCCCACGACATTGATCCAGACGAGCGCCCAGATCAGGACGTCGACGCCGCGGAAGACGTCCAGCCCGCGGCGGATGCCGAAATGGAAGAGGCGGCCCGGCACGACGTTCTTCGCGGCGAGGAAGCCGACGGGCAGGGCGACGAGCGCCGCCGTGAGCGTGCCGAGGAAGGCGATGGCGAGCGTCTCGGCGAGCGCATGGAGATAGACGACGAAGCGCGCCAGGCTGCCGGGCGTCGGCGGCAGCATGAGGCCGACGAAGGTGGCGAGCTGTGCCAGCCCCGAGCCGAGGCGGGCGAGCGAGAAGTCGAAGCGGAGGCCCCCGAAGAGCATCAGCCCGACGAGGCCCGCGAGGATGACGAGCGTGAGGGCGCGGCCGCGGTGATCGGCGGCGAAGACGCGCGGGTGGCGGGTGATGAGGCCGGCGCGGTCGGCGAGCGCGGCCTCGCGAAGGGATCGTGTCATCGCTCGCCGCTCCAGCCGATGAGGCGGTGGCGCAGGACCTCGGTGGCGAGGTCGATGGCCGAGACCGTCAGAATGATCATGACGAGGATGGCGCTCACGTCGGTGTAGTAGAACTTGCGGACCGCCTCGAGGAGGTCCTGGCCGATGCCGCCGGCGCCGACGAAGCCCATGACGGCGGCGCTGCGCACGTTGATCTCGAAGCGCAGGAGCGCGCAGGAGGCGAAGTTCGGCAGGACCTGCGGCACGACGGCGAAGCGCACCGTCCCGACCCAGGTCGCGCCCGTGGCGCTGACCCCCTCGACGGGCTTCATGTCGATGTTCTCCACCACCTCGGCGAAGAGCTTGCCGAGCGCGCCGAGCGTGTGGACGGCGACGGCGAGGACGCCGGGCATCGGCCCGAGGCCGAAGGCGACGACGAAGACGAGGGCGAAGACGATCTCCGGCACCGTGCGGCAGAACTCGAGGAAGCGCCGCGTCGCGAAGAGCACGGCGCGCGAGCGCACGAGATTGGCCGAAGCGAGGAAGGCAAGGCAGAAGGCGCCGGCGGCGCCCGCGAGCGTGCCCATATAGGCGATGAGCAGCGTGTCGAGGAGCTGGCGCCCCCACGACTTCCAGCCCCAGAACCACTCGGCGAGGTCTGCGCCGAGATTCGCCCAGGTCAGCGGTGGCACGAGGTCGCGGATGTAGTGCGTGAAGCGCGGCAGGTTGGCCGCGAACCTGGCCGGGTCCACCTCCCCCACCCGCGCGGCGGCGAGCACGAGAACGGCGA
Organism: Chelatococcus albus; assembly: GCF_030067675.1. GTDB lineage: Bacteria > Pseudomonadota > Alphaproteobacteria > Rhizobiales > Beijerinckiaceae > Chelatococcus_A > Chelatococcus_A albus. The sequence goes on from NZ_JASJEV010000007.1 coordinate 179,154, forward strand.
GAACGGCGAGGAACAGGAGCGTCTGCCGGCGCCTGGCCGCGACGGCGGCACGGTAGGCGGCGGCGAGCCGGGCGAGCTCGGCGTCCGGCAGGCGGGTGAGGGCTGGCGCCACGGGGAGGTTCCGGGATTGTCGTCCGTCAGCGGCCGGGCCGGGCTCGCGGCCCGCTTCGTCGCGATCCCCGGGGATGCCCGGGGATGCCGACGGGTGCGGCCTCGGGCCGCAACCGGCCCGCCGTCCGCCTTCGCCCCGATGCCGTCGGCGGGGCGTTACGACGCCTTCTTCCTGCGCAGGTCGTCGACGAACTTGTTGAGCTCGATGATCGGCTGATAGGCCTTGTGGTCGACGCGCTCGAAGGGGTCGTTCTTGCCGTCGGAGAGCTTGTCGAAGGCCGCCTTGTCCTTCTTCGCGGCGTCGACGAAGGCCCCGGCGATCCTCGCCTTCAGGTCGGCCGGCAGGTCGGAGAGATAGGCATAGGGCGAGTTCACGATCATGTCCGACTTGAAGATGATGCGGAAATCGTCCTTCTTCACCATGCCCTTGTTGGCCATGCGCGCGAGGTTCGAGTCATCCTCGGCGTTCCACCAGTTGGCGGCGGCGTCGACCGTGCCCTGGCCGAGCGCGATGACCGCGTTCTCGTGGCTGCCCGTGTAGACCACCTTGCCGAAGAAGGTCTCGGGGTCGATCTTCATCTTGTCGAGGGCGAAGCGCGGCACGTTGTTGCCCGAGGTCGAGTTCGGGTCGACGAGGCCGAGGTTCTTGCCCTTCAGGTCCTCGATCTTCTGGTAGGGGCTGTCCTTCTTCACGTAGAAGACGGAGTAGTAGCCCTTCACCCCGCCCTTGCCGACCTCGATGACGAAGGGCTCGATCCGGGCGCCGGTCGTGACGGCGCGGGCGTAGGACGAGGGGCCGTGGAAGGCGATGTGGATGTTGCCTGCCTTCTGGCCCTCGATCACCGCCGCATAGTCATTGGCGATGCGCAGCTTCACCGGCACGCCGATCTCGCGCGACAGATAGTCCACGAAGGGACCGTAGCGGTCGGTGACACCGGAGGCGTTTTCCGCCGGGACGATGGCGAAGGTGAGCTCGGGATATTTCGCCTTCCAGTCCTGAGCCTCGGCCGCGCCGGCGAGCGCGAGGCCCGCGAGCGCAGCGCCGATGAGCGTGCGGCGGTTCAGCATGGGTTTTCTCCTGTTCCTTCGTTGCGGGCGCAGCTCCCGTGCGCCCCTCGCCCGCTCGCGCGGGTCGTGGCTGGATCCCTAGGCGGCCAGCCCCGCCGCGGCGGCGGGGAAGCGGACGGCCGCGGGCGGCGGCGCATCGAGCACCTCCGCCGCCTCGAGGCCATAGAGTTCACGCACGGCGGCGTCGGTGAGATCGGCCGGCGTTCCGTCGAAGACGACGCGCCCGGCCGCCATGCCGACGAGGCGGTCGCAGCAGCCGCGCGCCAGGTCGAGGGAATGCAGGTTGCACAGGACGGTGATGCCGTAGTGCCGGTTGATGCGCCGCAGCGCGTCCATGACGACCCTCGTGTTGCGCGGATCGAGCGAGGCGATGGGCTCGTCGGCGAGGATGATGTCCGGCTCCTGCACGAGCGCCCGGGCGATGGCGACGCGCTGCTGCTGGCCGCCGGAGAGCCTGTCGGCGCGCTCGGCGGCGAGGCCGGCGATGTCGAACTGCTCGAGCGCGGCAAGGGCGATCGCCTTGTCCTCGGCACTCCACAGCCGCACGAGCGCGCGCGAGGCGGGCACGGCGTTGAGCCGCCCCATGAGCACGTTGGTCAGGACGTCGAGGCGGCCGACGAGGTTGAACTGCTGGAAGATCATGGCGCAGCGGGCGCGCCAGTCGCGCAGCGCGCGGCCCGTCAGGGCGGTGACGTCCCGGTCGCCGAAGCGGATGACGCCCTCGCTCGGCTCGACGAGCCGGTTGACCATGCGCAGAAGCGTCGACTTGCCGGCCCCCGAGCGGCCGATGACGCCGACGAAGCTGCCCGGCGCGACGGCGAGGTCGACGCCGCTGACCGCGGCCTTGGCGCCAAATCGTCGGGTCACGCCCTCGAGAACCAGCATGCGGAACTCCTCTCAAGTCACCGCGGTGCTAGCTCCCTTGTGCGAAGCTCTTGTGACAATGACCGGTTTTGTGGGTTTTTGCGCCTCGCAAGACCTTGGGCAATGCGTGGATAACGTCACGGAACCGTCACGACGACGCGCCTTGCCTCCGCCTCGGGCCGCATGCCCGAGGCCATCGGGTGCGCGTCGCGCCGGACACCGCGTGTCCCGCGCGAGCCTGCTGTCCATCCGTGACGGCGGGTGGTTCCCGCGCGAGCCTTCTCCAGGTTCTCCCGGAGGCCGGGTCAGCGGCTGTCCGGCGCGAAGGGGCCGCCCTGGCGGCCGTTCCGGGAGCGATCCCGGTTCTCGCGCGGGCCCGGCGGGCGCCGGTCGCAGGGCCGCTCAGGCGGGGCGCGTGTAGAGATCCTTGTAGGTGTCACGCAGGACGTTCTTCTGCACCTTGCCCATGGTGTTGCGCGGCAGTTCGGGCACGACGATGACCTTCTTCGGCTGCTTGAACCTGGCGAGCCGGCCTTCGAGCGCCCTGACGATGGCGGCGGCGTCGACGGTCGCGCCCTTGGCCGGCACGACGACCGCGGTCACCCCCTCGCCGAAATCGGGATGGGCGACGCCGATCACCGCGCTCTCCTCGACGCCGGGCAGCGCGTCGATCTCGCTCTCCACCTCCTTGGGATAGACGTTGTAGCCGCCGGTGATGATGAGGTCCTTGCCGCGGCCGACGATGTGCACGTAGCCGCGCTCGTCGATCCTGCCGAGGTCGCCGGTGATGAAGAAGCCGTCGGGGCGGAACTCGGCCCTGGTCTTCTCCGGGTTGCGCCAGTAGCCCTTGAAGACGTTGGGACCCTTGACCTCGATCATGCCGATCTCGCCCTGCGGGAGCGCCGCCCCCGTCTCGGGGTCGACGACGCGCAGGCTCACGCCCGGCAGGGGGAAGCCCACGGTGCCCGCCACCCGCTCCCCGTCGTAGGGGTTCGAGGTGTTCATGTTGGTTTCCGTCATGCCGTAGCGTTCCAGGATGGCGTGGCCGGTGCGCGCCCGCCACTCCCGGTGCGTGTCGGCCAGCAACGGCGCCGAGCCGGAGACGAAGAGGCGCATGTGTCTCGTCGTCTCGGGCGTGAGGCCCGGATGCTGCAGCAGGCGCACGTAGAAGGTCGGCACGCCCATCATGGCGGTCGCCCGCGGCATGAGGCGCATGATCTCGTCGGCGTCGAAGCGCGGCAGGAAGATCATTCCGGCGCCGGCGGCGAGCACCACGTTGGTGGCCACGAAGAGGCCGTGCGTGTGGAAGATCGGCAGGGCGTGCAGGAGCACGTCGTCGCGCGTGAAGCGCCAGCAGTCGGTGAGCGTCAGCGCGTTCGACAGGAGATTGTCGTGGCTGAGCATGGCGCCCTTCGAGCGCCCGGTGGTGCCCGAGGTGTAGAGAATGGCGGCGAGGTCGTCGGGGCCGCGCGCGACATCCGCGAAGCGCGCTGGCTGCGTGGCGGCGAGCGCGGTCAGGCTGCCCCGGCCGGCGGCGTCGAGCGTGTCGACCCTGGCGCCGTAGCGGGCCGCGACCGCCTCGATGCCCTCGCGCCTGGCGGGATCGCAGACGACGAGGGCGGGCTCTGCGTCACCGATGAAATAGTCGAGCTCGGCGAGCGTATAGGCCGTGTTGAGCGGCAGGAAGACGGCGCCGGCGCGGGTGCAGGCGAGATAGAGCATGACGGCTTCCGGGCTCTTCTCCACCTGCACCGCGACGCGATCCCCCGGCGCCACGCCGCGGGCGGCGAGCGCGTTGGCGAGCCGGGCCGTGCCGTCGACGAGATCGCCGTAGGTGATGACGCTGCCGTCGGCCTTCTCGATGAAGGTCCTGCCCGGCTCGGGCATGCGCGCGCTGAGGGCGGAGAACAGGTAGGACGCCATGGCTTCCTTCGATCTGGTGTGGTTCAGTCTGTCGGGATGAGCGTGACGGCGCGCGAGGGCGCGTTGTTCTTCAAGAGCTTGCGCACGGCCGAGGAGGCGATGACCTCGCCGGCGGCGGCGAAGGCCTCGTGGTTCTTCTCGATGTCCTCGAGGGCGTAGAGGTAGTTGACCATGAGGCCGTGGGCCTGTTCGAGGCCCTTCGGCGAGGTATCGCCGAGGAAGTCGAGGCGCTCGAGGCGGGCGCCGTTGCCGAGGTGGAAGCGCGCCACGGGATCGACCGGGCGCCCCTTCGGCGTCTTGGCCTTGAGGAAATACCAGGCCGCGGCGGCCATCAGCACCTTGCGCAGGCGCTCGGCCTTCTCGGCATCCTCGTGCCAGCCGGGCTCGTCGAGGAGCCGCAGCGTCGCCTTCGCGTCGGCGTCCAGCGCGTCAGAGGCCTCCGCCTGGCGCTCGCGCTTCAGCCAGGCGGCGAAGCCGGGCACGGGCGAGAGGGTGACGAAGGTCTTGAGATTGGGCAATTCGCGCTTCAGGTCCTCGACCACCTGCTTGATGAGGAAATTGCCGAAGGAGACGCCGGCGAGGCCCTTCTGCGTGTTGGAGATGGAATAGAAGACGGCGGTCGTCGCCTCGCGCGCCGCGATCGGCGTGCGCTTCCTGGCCAGCAGCGGCGCGATGGCGCCGGGGATCTCGCCCGTCAGCGCCACTTCCACGAAGATCAGCGGCTCGTCCACGAGTTGCGGGTGGAAGAAGGCGAAGCAGCGGCGGTCCGGCGGCTCCAGCCGGCCGCGCAGGTCGTCCCAGTCGCGGATCTCGTGCACCGCCTCGTAGCGGATGATCTTTTCGAGGATGTTGGCGGGCGTCGTCCAGTCTATGGGCTTCAGCACGAGAAACCCCCGGTTGAACCACGACGAGAAGAGGTGGACGAAATCCTCGTCCACGATCCGCAGATCGGGCCGCGCGGACAGATGCGCAAGGAGCTCCTCGCGCATGCGCACCAGGGCCGCCGTACCCCCGGGCGCGAGGTTGAGGCGGCGCATCAGCTCCTGCCGGCGCGCCTCGGCGGCGGTGTGGAGGGCGTGCAGGTTGGCCTCGCTCGGCTCCTTGCGATAGGCCTCGATGGCCTTCTCGACCAGGGAACGGTCGGCGCCGAAGCGCTCCGCCAGCGCCGTGAGGAAGGACAGCCGCCCCGCAAGCGGAGCGGCGGCGTAGCTGTCGAGCACGGCGCGCGCCAGCGCCACGCCCGAGGCCTCGCCGCGCCCCGACAGGAGATGCTCGCCGAGCTCCACCACGTTGCCCCGCGCCACCACGTCCCGCGGCAGGCCGAGGATCGCCCGGCCGCGGTCGGTGAGGGTCTGCAGGAGGTCGTTGAAGAAGGACGTCGGCATCGGCTCTCTCCTCGGGCGCGAGCCCGCAACTGCCCCTCCCCTACCGACCCTTGCCCATGACGAGGTCGGGCAGGGAGGTGGCGATCTCCGGGAAGATACAGATAAGCACGACGGCGAGCGCCATCAGGATGACGAAGGGCACCGTGCCCCAGATGACCTCCCTGAGGGGGATGTCCGGCGCGATGTTCTTGATGACGAAGATGTTGAGCCCGAGGGGCGGATGGATGAGCCCCATCTCCATGACGATGGTCATGACCACGCCGAACCAGACGAGGTCGAAGCCCGCCGCCTTCAGCGGCGGCAGGACGATCGGCGCCGTCATGAGGATGATCGACACCGGCGGCAGGAAGAAGCCGAGCACCACGACGAGCAGCAGGATCGCCGCCAGCAGGAGCCACTTCGACAGGTGCAGCGACACGATCCACTGCGCCGCCGCCTGGCTGATGTGCAGATAGCTCATCACGTAGGAATAGAGGAGCGACATGCCGATGATCATCATCAGCATCGTCGCCTCGCGCAGTGTCGAGGTGAGGATCGGCCCAAGGTCGCGCGGGGTCCACACGCCGTAGATGGCGGCGATGAGCACGAGCGCGAGAACGCCGCCGAGGCCCGCCGTCTCCGACGGCGTCGCATAGCCGCCGTAGAGCGCGATCATGACGCCCGTGAGCAGCACGACGAAGGGCAGCACGCGCGGCAGCACGGCGAGCTTGTCGGCGAGGCTGTAGCGCTCCTGGCGCAGGATCTCGGAGCCGGCGCCGCCCGCCTCGTAGGCCTGTCTGGCGAGCGCGTACTCCCGGCGGAAGCGCAGCATGGCATAGCCGGCGAAGAGGGCGACGAGCAGCAGGCCCGGGCCGATGCCGGCGAGGAACAGGCGCCCGAGCGACTGCTCCGCCGCCACCGCGTAGAGGATCATGGTGATCGACGGCGGCAGGAGGATGCCGAGCGTGCCGCCGGCGGCGATGATGCCCGCCGCGAAGCCGCCGGAATAGCCGCGCTTGCGCATCTCCGGGATGCCGGCCGAGCCGATGGCCGAGCAGGTGGCGGGCGAGGAGCCGGCCATGGCGGCGAAGAGCGCGCAGGCGAAGACATTGGCAATGCCGAGGCCGCCGGGAATGCGGTGCATCCAGGCGTGCAGCGCCGAATAGAGGTCCTGGCCGGCGCGCGACTTGCCGATGGCCGCGCCCTTCAGGATGAAGAGCGGGATCGACAGGAGCGTGATGGAAGCCATCTCCTCGTAGACGTTCTGCGTCACCGTATCGAGCGACGCCGACGGCATGAAGAAGACCATGAAGAGGACGGCGACGGCACCGAGCGCGAAGGCGATCGGCATGCCGGAGAACATGACGGCGAGCGTCGTCCCGCCGTACATGAGACCGATGGCGAGCGTGCTCATGGCCGGCGCTCCGCGGAAAGGAAGGCGAGGATCTGCAGGAGGATCTGCAGCGAGAGCAGCGTCATGCCCGCGGCCATCACCGAGTAGGGGATCCACAGGGGCGGCGCCCAGGTGGAGGAGGAGACCTGCCCGTCCACCCAGGCCTCGTGCCACAGCGTCCACGACTTCCAGGCGAAGAAGGCGCAGAAGATGAAGCTCGCCAGATCGACGGCGAGCAGACGCAGGCGGTTGGCGCGCGGCGACAGGAAGCCCGTCAGGGCCTCGATGCCGACGTGCCCACGCCGCTCCTGCACATGCGCCGAGGACAGGAAGGTCGCGCCGACGAGGAGGAACACCGACGCCTCGTCCTGCCAGTAGGTCGGAGCCTTGAACAGATAGCGGACGAGGACGCTGTAGCTCAGGATGACGCTCGCCACGACGAGCGCGACCGAGGACGACAGGACGACGAGGCGGTTGAGGACGGCGAGCGACCGGGCGAGCGCCGCGACGAGCGGATGGCCCGTCGCGACCGGCTCGACGCCCCCCGCGGCCTCGGCGAGTTCGAAGCCGTGGCTCATGCCTGGACATCCCCGGCAAGCTTGATGAACTTGGCGCAGTGGGGCGTCTTGTCGCCGTAGTCCTTCCACGCGGTGACGCGGGCGATGGCCCGCCATTTCTCGACGGTGGCGTCGTCGAGATCGTGGATCCTGGCGCCGGCATTCTCGTACACCTTGGCGACGGTCACGTCGTCGGCCATGGCCGCCGCGACGCCGAAAGCCTCCATCTCGGCGCCCACGGCGAGGAGCGTGTCCTGCTGATCCTTGGGCAGCTTGTCGAACACCGCCTTCGACACGAGGAGCGGCTCGAGCATGTACCAGTAGGCCTTGCCGCGCCCGGTCGTGAGATGCTTCGCCAGTTCCTCCAGGCGGAAGGAGATGAGGCTCGTCGAGGAGGTGATGCCGGCGTCGCAGGCGCCCGTCTGCATGGCGGCGTAGAGCTCGTTCGACGGCAGCGACAGGACGGCCGCGCCCGCCGCCTGCAGCACGAGATCCATCTCGCGCGAGCCGCCGCGCACCTTCATGCCGCGCGCGTCCTCCGGGGCGACGAGCGGCTTCTCGCGGCTCGCCACGCCGCCCGCCTGCCACAACCAGGTGAGGATCATGACGCCCTTGGAGGCGAGGAAGTCGCCGAATTCCCTGCCGATGGGCGCCGTCTTCCAGGCCATGCCCTGCCTGTAGCTCGAGACGAGGCCCGGCATGAGGCCGATGTTGCACTCCGGCACCTCGCCGCCGGCGTAGGAGATCGGGTAGAGCGACATGTCGAGGGCGCCCTTGCGCAGGGCCGCGAACTGGGCGTTCGTCTTCATCAGCGACGAGCCCGGATAGACCTCGGCCTTGAGCGCCCCGCCGGTGCGCTTCTCCACCTCCGCCGCGAATTTCCGGCACAGGCGATCGCGGAAATCCCCCTCGTCCAGCGAGCCGCCGGGAAACTGGTGGGAGATCTTGAGCGTGGTCGCCGCCGCGGCGCTGCCGCCGAAGCGCAGGACGGCCGGGGCCGCGAGGGCGCCGGCGAGGACGTGCCGCCGAGTAAGTGCCATGGTGTTTCCTCCGATTGCCGTGCGCGGGCACGGCCGGCCTCTGGGGACCGTTGCGCCTATCGAAGGCCGAACTTGTATGGAGTGTCAATAGAGTTGTATACAATCACATCGGGATTGTAGACGACGCGCATGAGCACCAGGACAGCGAAGCGCCGGCACGACCTGCGCGAGACGCTCGAGAACGAGATCGCCACGGGCGCGCTGAAGGCGGGCGAGCGCCTCGACGAGATGTCGCTCGCCAAGCGCTTCGGCGTGTCGCGCACGCCCATCCGCGAGGCCCTGCTGCAGCTCGCCTCGACCGGGCTCGTCGAGATCCGGCCGCACCGCGGCGCCGTCGTCGCCGCGGTGGGACCGTCGCGGCTCATGGAGATGTTCGAGGTCATGGCCGAGATCGAGGCCATGTGCGGGCGCCTCGCCGCCCGTCGCCTCACGGCCGCCGATCTCGCCACCCTGCGCACGGCCCAGGAAGAGTGCCGGGCGGCCGCCGGGAACGGCGACGAGGGCGCCTACTACCTCGCCAACGAGCGTTTCCACCACGCCATCTACCGGGCGAGCCGCAACGGCTTCCTCGCCGAGCAGGCGGCAGCGCTGCACCGGCGGCTGAAGCCCTACCGGCGCCTGCAGCTCAAGGTGCGCAACAGGATGATGGCCTCCCTCGCCGAGCACGAGGCGATTCTCGCCGCGCTCGCGGACGGCGACGGCGAGCGGGCGGCCGGGGAACTGCGCGCGCATATCGTCGTGCAGGGCGAGCGTTTCGCCGACCTGCTCGCCTCCCTCGCCGACACCCTCGCCCCGCACGGGAACTGACGGCCCCGCCCCTCCCGTCCTGTCCCGGGTCGCCCGCGCGGCCGGTCGCCCGTGCGGGAAGCAAGCACCCCGCCCGTCTACGTCAATACCACCGCACAACCCCATCTCGCGACGGCTGCAATTTTCGCGAGAAGATTCATCTTTCGTTACGTCCTTGCCCGTAAAACTTTACACAAGGCGTCCGCCTCGGAGCCTCCGGAGGCCATGTCCCGCCATGCCGCGTAGCGCCCTTGTCCCGACATTGCTGTGTTTGGCGACGATCCCGGCCGCTGCCGGCGAATTGTCGATCGTCGGCACGGGCGACGGCATCGAACTTCTTCGCGCGATCGGAGCCGCCTACAGTGCCGCCCATCCGCAGACGACGATCGTCGTTCCGCCCAGCATCGGCTCGGGCGGGGCGATCGTGGCGGTTGGGTCAGACAAGGAGGTCCTCGGCCGCGTGGCGCGCCCGCTCACGGCCTCGGAGAAGGCGCAGGGGCTCGTCGCGACGGCCCTCGTGCGCCTGCCGTCGGCCTTCTTCGTGCACCCCTCGGCGCGGGTCGACGCGCTCACGGCCGCGCAGATCGCGGACATCTACGGCGGCGGCCGCATCACCAACTGGAAGGACGTCGGCGGCGCCGACCTCAAGATCCGGGTCGTGCGCCGCGAGGACGCGGACAGCACGCTGATGGCGCTTCGCGCCGCCATGCCGGGCTGGAAGGACCTGCGGATCACCGACAGGTCGAAGACCGCGCTCACGACGCAGGACGCGATCGACACGGTCAGGCAGGTCGAGGGCGCCATCGGCTTCGCTCCCTACACGCGGCAGCTCGAGCAGGGAACGGTGGTGCTGAAGGTCGACGGCCGCTTCCCGACCGACGCCGATTTCCCGAGCGCGGTGACGGTCTCCTTCATTCACAAGGAAGACACCGTCACGCCGGAGGCGCGCGACTTCCTGGCCTTCGCCCGTTCGGCGGCGGCCCGCGCGCTCATCTCCACCCTGGGAGGCGTCCCGGCGACACAGTGAGGCCCGCGTGAAGCCGCTCCGATCCTTCAGCGCCAAGCTCATCGCGGTGACCCTCGCCACCGCCGCGATCGCCTTTGCGACACTCACAGGCCTGACGGCCCTGCGCCTCGACCAGGGCCTGAGGCAGCAGGCGGCCGAACTCGGCCGCCTGTCCGAGGCGAAGCTCGCCGAGCGGCTCGACGGCGAGGCGAAGCTGGCGCGGGCGCGCCTGCAGACCATCTTCGACAACGTCGCCCGCCGCCTCAACGCCATCACGCGGCAGGCGGACGTGGCCCGGGCGGTGTCCTCGGGCAATGTCGTGGCCATCAGCGAGCTGCTCGGCCGCGTGATCGACAATGCCGATCTCGACGGCATCCTCGTCGTCGACACGCAGATGCACCCCCTCGGCGCGCACGACATCGGGATCGACCTGCTGGCGGCGAACGAGGCCCTGCGCACGAGCCGCCTCGCCAGCGAGATCATGCCGCTCCTGCGGGAGAATGACCGCCGCAAGCCCCGGATCCTGCAGAAGCTCGTGATGCTCGACCCGACGCTCGCCACGGCGGTGGGCGGGCGCGCCGCGAACGTCGCGACGGCCATCGTCGTCGAGCCGCTGTTCGACGATTTCGGCGAGGTCTTCGCCGCTTTCGTCGCCCATCGCACCCTGAAGCCGGTCGAGCAGGCGCTGAGCGACTTTTCCATGATGACGAGCCTCGGCGTCGTCGTGCTCGCCGGCAACCGGCCCGTGTCCTGGGCCGGTGTCGGCGGGCCGGACACGCGCCTGATGCCCGCGGCCGACTCGCCGCTCGCCCACTCCGCCGACGGCCGCTTCGTCGCGCGCTGCATCGCCTTCGCGCTCGACCTGCGCGTGTGCACGCTCGCGCCGGTGTCGGAGGTGAACGGCCTGCGCGACGAGATGGTGCGCATCGGCGCGGCGCAGGGGCGCTCCCTGATGGCCTGGCTCGGCGGCCTCGCGGTCCTGTCGCTGGCGCTCTTTGCCCTCATCGCCCTCGTCGCCTCGCGGCAGATCACCCGGCCGCTGCGGCAGATCACCGGGGCCGTGGGCGCGCTCGCGCAGGGCGACTGGCGGAGCAAGGTCGAGGGCGCAGGGCGCCGCGACGAGATCGGTGACATCGCGCGCGCCGTGCTCGTGCTGCAACGCTCGCTCGAGGAGCGCGACCGCCTGCGCACGGACGTCGCCATCGCCGAGACGGTGAAGCTGCGGCGCGAGACGCTGGAGACGGCGATCCAGCATTTCGACCGGACCATGCGCACGGTGCTCGCGAGCGTCGGCGAGAGTGTCGAGAGCTTGGACGCCACGGCGCATGAGCTTGCCGACGTGTCGGTGGCGGCGGAGCGGGAGGCGGCCGAGGCCGTCGAAGCCTCCGAGACCACCGTCGCGAGCGTCGCCGTCGTGCGCGACGCCACCGAGCGCTTCAGCACGTCGATCGCCGAGATCGCCGGCAAGGTGAAGGAGACGACCGAGGTCATTCTCGGCGGCAACGCCGTGGCCCGCGAGGCCACGCGCAAGGTCGACGGCCTCACCGGAGCGGCCAAGGAGATCGGCGCCGTCATCCGGCTCATCGACGAGATCGCGTCGCAGACGAACCTGCTCGCCCTCAACGCCACCATCGAGGCGGCGCGGGCCGGGGAATCCGGCAAGGGCTTCGCGGTCGTCGCCAACGAGGTCAAGGCCCTCGCCGGCCAGACGGCCAAGGCCACGGAGGAGATCGCCACGAAGGTCGCGGCCATCCAGGGCGCGACGGGCGAGGCGGTCGCCGCCATCGAGGTGATCGCCCGCACGCTCGCCGACGTGCTCGCCCATACGAGCGCCATATCCACCGCCGTCGAGCGTCAGAACCTCGCCACCCACGAGATCTCGGGCAGCGTCGCCACCGCCTCGCGCGGCACGATGAGCCTTTCGGCGAGCGTGGAACGGCTCAAGACGACGATCGGCGGCGCCCGTGGCGCCTCGGTGCAGGTGGTCGCGACCGCGACCCAGATGGCCGAGGAGGCACGGCGGCTCGACGAGACCGTCAAGTCCTTTCTCGACGAGGTGGGAGCGTAAGGGCCGGGCCCCGCGCGCCCCGCATCCCTCACGCCCGACCGCCCTCCGCACGCCCGTCCCGGCGGGGCCGCCGGCGCGGCGGTGAACCGGAGCTCCGCGCCGGCGAGAATGCGCTGTTTCCAGGAAACGCTCTAGAGCACTTCCCGATTCAACTGAACCGGGAGGCGCATCTATCTTTTTGAGAATAGAGCATTTTCTTCGCCGAACCGGCGACCACCTCGGCGGAAAATGCTCTAGCGGCGGCCGGAGGAGCGCGGGCCGAAGAGCGTCGTCTGCAAGGGGCGGCGCGGCGCGGCGACGGCCGGCTGGCCGGCGCCCCGCTCCCCGGCGGCAGCCTCGGCGGGACGCGGGTCGAGGCGCGCGGGGCGCGGCGACAGGGGCGCTCCGGCCTCGGCGGAAGACCCGGGCGCGCGCAGGAGCCGCGCCACCCGGCCGACCAGCGAGACGCGCTGCGTGCCTGGCAGGAAGGGATCGGCGAAGCAGAAGGCGCCGGCGGCGAGCGCCTTGCGCTTGACCGCCTCCACGAGCCCCGGCGCGCCGGCCACGTAGACCATGTCCTGCGGCCCGAGGGAGGGCAGGTAGTTGGTCGGCCGCCCGAGCCGCACGTCGCCCGCGGCGTCGGCCTCGCTCGTCATGATGATCTCGCGCACGCCGTGCTCGCGCAGCCAGTCGAGCGAGCGGCGCATGTAGAGACCGGACAGGTCCCGCGCCCCGACGACGACGACGATGTCGCGGCCGGGCTGCGTGAGGCAGGCCTCGCGCGCCACGGCCCAGATGGGCGCCCAGCCGGTTCCGCCGGCGACGAGGACGAGCAGGCCGTCGCCCCGGCGGAAGAAGGCATGGCCGAAGGGGCCCCTCACCTGCACCTTGTGTCCGACGCCGATCGCCCCGCCGAGGGCCGAGGAGACGGCGCCGTCGGCCAGCACCCGCACGTGCAGCACGAGTTCGCGCGGATCGAGGCCGCCGTCGGCGCGTGGCGCCGGGCTGTAGTCGCGGGCCGGAAAGCCCGCGAAGGCGACACTCGCATATTGCCCGGGCAGATAGGTCAGGGGCTCGCGCAGGCGAAGGGCGACCTCCACCACCTCCGGCGACAGGCGCCTGAGGGAGGCCACCTGGCCGGCGCGCTTCACGACCGCCGGCACCTCGTCGAAGGCGATGGCGGCATCGCCGGCGAGCGTGGCGAGGCAGGCGAGCACCGTGTCCCCCTCCCCGGTGCCCTGGTCGTCGACGGAACCGGCGACCACGCGCACGCGGCAGGTCTCGCACTGCCCCGAGCAGCAGTCGTGCGGCACGAGGATCCGGCCGCCCAGGGCGGCATCCACCAGCGTCTCGCCGATGCCGGCCCGGATCGTGTGGCCGTTGATGGTGAGGGTGCACTTGGCGCTCATCGGGGCACCTGCGCGATGCGGACAGGGACGGGCGGCGAAGGCGGGATGCCCGGGCCGGGCGGGATCAGCGGAGTTCGAGCCGCACGGGGCGCATGTGGCGCGTGTGGCGGGTCTGTGTGTGGTCGAAGACGGCGACCCACATGTAGAGCGGCTCGCCGGGGAGGAAGTCGACGTCGTACCTGCTGCCCGTCGCCAGCCTGCGCGTGGCCTCGAGCGTCCACCAGCCGTCCTTCCATCTGGCGCTGCCGCGCACGTCGGCGCGGTCACCGGAATATTCGCCCATGATGAGCACACCCGGGATGACGGTGCCGACGGGGATCGCCGCGTCGACCTCCGGTGAATAGGGCACGCTCTCGGCCTCCGTCATCCACCAGCGCGCCCCCTCCCCGTCGCTCGAATTGGGGTCGAGATCGAATGTCCCGAGGGCCTGCCGCGTCGCCGCGAGGTCCTTCGGCAGGCGCTGCACGCCGACGGGGCCGCGGTAGCCGCCCGGCGGCTCGGTCCGGTAGTTGTAGGCATAGAAGGCGCGGCCGGGGTCGCCCGTGTAGCCGCCCTGGTAGCGGGCCGTGCGGTCCCAGTCCTTCGGCGTCGGCTCGAGCGGCGGGCCGATGAACTGGTCGTCGACATGGCCGAGGAGACCGCCGCGCGAGGCCTTCCACTGCCACATGTCGATGATGCTGCCGTCGGTCGTGTAGTGCAGCCCGCGATCGTTGAGCGCCGGCGGCCTGTCGGCGAGGGGCCGCGGCCCCAGATGCGTCCCTCCGCCGCCCCCGAAGGCGTTGGAGCGGGAGAAGATCACGGAGAACTTGTCCTCATAGAAGTCGATGACGTCGGCGCGGTCGGCCCGGCCGTCCACCATGTGCCAGCCGTCGGCCTTCTTGACGAGCGGCAGGCGGCGCAGGGACCGCGTCGGGTCCTGCCAGCGGAAGGCGAAATGGATCGCCTGCCCGTCGTGCACCGCCCGCACCTCGACCGTCGACTCGCCACGGCCGCCGAGCCCCGTGCCCTGCTGGGTGAGGATCGACACCGCCCGGGACGCCTTCCACGCCGGATCGTCGAGCACGCCGTCGAGCACGGGCGCCTGCCCGACCCGGATGATGGGCAGCAGGTCGCGCGTCGACCAGTCGAGCCCGGCGAGCGCCGCCGCCACGCCCGCGCCCACGAGGCCCGCGACAAGGAGAGGCCGCGGCCGCACCGCCGCCGTCACGACGAGGGCGCTCGGCCGGAAGAGGCGCAGCAGCTGGCCCCAGCCGCCGTAGCCGTAGTGCGCCAGGACATGCACGAGGATGTAGACGAGGGTGGCGAGCGCCGCGACCGTGTGCACGGGCACGATCCAGCCGCCGTGGCCGAGGTAGAGGGCGACGCCGCTTGCCGTCAGCACGATCACAAGGCCGTAGAGGGTCCAGTGCAGGGCGACGTTGACCGCGCCCCAGCGCAGGCGGTTCGCCGCCGGGAGCTGGAAGACGCGCAGCTTCTTGAGCGCCACCCGGCGTTCGAGGCCGCTGCGCCGGAGGTAGACGACATAGGCACCGGCGGCGAAGAAGAGCGTAAGCCCCGCAACGACATGGACCGTCCAGACCTCGCCCTGCGGCAGGACCGGCGAAAGGGCCCTGGAGATCACCGCCTCCGGCGCGTCCGCCGCGATGCGCAGCCCGGTGACGAGGCTCGCCACCATCGCCACCGCCGTCAGCCAGTGCAGGAGGATGGTGCCGACGTCGCTGCGCGGCGGCCCCGACCGCGGGCTCCGCCCCACGGTCCACCCGGCCGACCCGGCCGCAGGTCGCCTGCTGCCCGGTGCGAAACCCACAGACTCGCCGGACAGGCCGTCCCTCGCGTGACCGATGTCCGCCATGACCCTACAGTCCCCCCGCGCCGCAGTGCGCACGTGATCGCCGATGGAGGATACCCAGGTTCGTGGGTATTTGATCCAGATTGGAATCAAATTGTTTGGGAATGCTTAACGTTAAGCATGCGTTAAAAGAAGGGGGCCGTCCCGGGCGCCTGCCCGGCACGGGGCAGCGATCGGAAAGCAAGATCCGGGCCTCCGCCCGCCCGCGGCCCGCATCGCGGCGGCCGGCGCCGCGAAACGGACGACAAATCACACAATCAACAGATATTTATCCTGTATTGCCAACATGGACGCGTATTTTTCGCAGATCATGTCCATATCTTGTGCAAGTCGATCCGGCATCGACGATATGCAGACGCGACAAAATGCTGCCCTCGGCAAGGCCATTAACCCTTTGATTCTCCGTTCGAGTGAGTATCCTCGCGCCGTCAGATCAGTCGCACGACCGATCTGGCAAGGGAGGATCAGAAGAGGAGGTCTGCAATGGCCAAGCAAGAGACCTCGATCGAGTCAGCCCATCGCGTCAAATTGCCCGAGATGGACTGGGAGGACCTCACCGAACCTGGCGCCTATGTCGAAATCGGCACCGGTGACCTCTATCGGTTCCCCAAGGAGGCCCTGATCCAGGGCGGCTCCCCGTTGGTCACCAAGGAGAGCCATGGCGCGTCCAGGCTCGTCCAGGTCAGCAAGGATCCCTATGTGACGACGATGAAGGCGCGGCTCCTGTGCGCGCAGCACAATATCGAGCCGAACTTCTGATTCCGCTTCCCGCCGCGTTCGAGATGATCCGGCCACCCAGGAAGCGTGAGCGAACGCCCCGTTCCCGGGGCGTTCGTGTTGGCGCAACCGGCAGCGGCGGGAGGCCGCGTCAGCCTTCGCCGGTGTCCGGCGTGAGGCCCGCCGCCCGGATGCCGGCAACGGCCGCCGTCTCGTCATTGTCCGAGGTGTCGCCCGACACGCCGACGGCGCCGACGAGCTCGCCGGTCGCCTCGCGCACGAGCACGCCACCGGGCACGGGCACGAGCGAGCCGCCGACCGCCTGGGTTGCGGCGGCGATGAAATGCGGGCGCTCCACCGCCATGCGGGCGATGGCGCGGCTGCCGAGCCCCAGCGCCAGCGCGCCGTTCGCCTTGCCGAGCGCGATCTCGCCGCGTTTGAGGCTCGTCCCGTCCTGGGCGGCGAAGGCCTTCAGCGCGCCGCGCGCATCGACGAGCGCGACCGCGAGCGGCTTGAAGCCCTTCTCGGCGGCCGCGGCAAGGGCGGCCGACAGGATGGTCTGGGCGGCGTCGAGTGTCAGCGCGGTCATGGAGGCTCCCCGGAAGCACGCGAAGGTCGCCCAAGGCTGCCGCATCACGGCCGGCGCGTTAAGCCCCGGCGGCGGAAAGACACCTCATCCGAAACGATCGGGCCTCAAGGCGGCGGCGACGGCGGCGAGATCCCCTGCGACGGGATCGCCGAGGAGGACGGCGGCCGCCGCGCGGAGAGCGCCGGCGGCCCGCGGGCGTGCCTCGGAAGGGACGCAACGCGGGCCTACTCGGCGATGACGGGCTCGGTCGCGCCGGGCGAGGCCGGCACGTGGCGGGTGAGGGCGGCGCGATGGAAGACGGGGTTCTGCTCCGGCTCCAGGCAGAAGAAGAGTTCGCCGCGCGCCGGCACCATGACGATCGTCGCCGTGGTGCCGGTGATGATGCCGGGCCACTCCTCCTGCGGCAGGGTCAGCACGCTGTCGGGCGCACCCCAGCGATCGAGCAGCGCGCTCATGACGTCAGTGGCGCGAAGGGTGCCGTGGCGGTCGCGCAGGAGGCGCGCGAGCCGCGCCTCGCGGCTCAGGGAATCGGGGTAGAGGGCGACGCCCTTGTCGAAGAGCCTGGCGAGCGCCCCGGGGCTGCGGAAATGATTGGCATGGGTGAGCAGGCCATCGGCCGGCGGCAGCCAGAAGACCTCCCGCGGCGTCGTCTCGAGGTCGATCGCCTCGCCGGCGGCGTGGGAGAGGAGCACGTTGTTGGCGCAGCCGCGCGGCGAATGGTAGACGGCGCGCAGGGCCTCGGCGAAGCTCGCCGCCGCGAGGATCTTGCGGCGGATGAGCGACATGGGCAGGCCCCGCTCGGGCAGCGGCACGTCGCTCTGCAGCGAATTGCCGGTGACGGCGATGCCGGCGGAATTCAGCCCGCAGCGCGCGAGCCCGCCCGCCTCGACGAAGGTGAGGAGCTCGTGCTCCCCCTCGCGCAGGCGCAGGAGCACGACCGTCTCGCGCGCCTCGATCATCCAGTCCCAGTTCTGGGCGTGGATGACGCGGCGGTCGGCGCTCGCCTCCGGCAGGACGACGACGCCCGTGCAACCGTCCTCGGCTCCCGCGCGCTGCGCCGCCCTTCCGGGCCCAGGCTCCGCGACGTCGGCCACCTTGCGCCCCATGCGGTGCAGGATCTCGGAGCGGGCATTGATGATGACCACGCCTTCCAGGGGTACGCCGGCGCCTTCGGCGATGCCGCGCATCTCCTCGGCGAGCAGGGGCTCCGTTGCCGCGATCTCGCCGAAACAGGGCCCCGCCGCGGCGAGGGCGTCGGTCCAGGCGACGCCGCGGCTGTGCATGCCGCGGCGGTAGAGCTCCACGCCGCGCGCCACGCGCTCGGCCGCCGCCTTGCCGTAGGCGTAGCCGCGTTCGGCGGGGCCGCCGGTGACATCGATGAGAGGAATCGGCAGGGTCATGCGTCCACCGTCTCGCGCATCTCGTTCGCCTCGTCGAAACGCCATTTCAGGCGCACGCCCCCGTCCCCGGCCGTCTCCAGGGCCGGAATGGCCGAGAGGAGCCGCCGCGTGTAGGCGTCACGCGGGGCATCGAAGATCGCGTCGCGCGTGCCCTCCTCCACGATCCGGCCGTCGCGCATGACGATCACGCGGTCGGCCACCTGCTCGACGACGCCCAGGTCGTGGCTGATGAACAGGCAGGAGAAGCCGTGGCGCTGCTGCAGCTCGGCGAAGAGGTCGAGCACCTGCGCGCGCACGGTGACGTCGAGGGCCGACACCGGCTCGTCGGCGATGACGAAGCTCGGCCGGCGCGCGACGGCGCGGGCGATGGCGATGCGCTGGCGCTGGCCGCCGGAGAGCTCGTGCGGATAGCGGTCGGCGAAACCCTCGCCGAGGCCGACCTCGGCGAGCACCTCGGCCACGCGCGCCTGCCGCGCCGCGGCATCCATGCCGGGCGCGTGGCGCAGCGCCTCGCCGACGAGCGCGCCAACGGTCATGCGCGGGTCGAGCGAGGAATAGGGGTCCTGGAAGACCATCTGGCAGTTGAGCCGGTAGTCCCAGAAGCCCGCCTCGCCCTTCGCGATCGGCCTGCCGTCGAACAGGATTTCGCCGCCGGAGGGCTTCAGGAGACCGGCGATGGCGCGGCCGAGCGTGGTCTTGCCCGAGCCCGAGCCGCCGACGACAGCGACCACCTCGCGCGGCCGCACGGCGAGGCTGACGCCGTGGAGGGCGCGCTTCGGCGCCTCCTTGCGGAAGAAGCCCTGGCGGCCGCCGTAGTCGACGACGAGGTCGCGCACGGCGACGATCGGCGTCTCGGCCGGCGGCAGGCGGCGCGCCGGCAGACGGCGCGGCATGGCGGCGAGGAGCTTCCTCGTATAGGGATGCCGCGGCCGGCGGAGCAGCTCCTCCGTGCGCCCCTGCTCCACGATGTCGCCCTTCGCCATGACGATGACGCGGTCGGTGAAGCGCGCCACCATCGCCAGGTCGTGGCTGATCATCAGCACGGCCGTGCCGTTGGCGCGCGTGAGCTCGACCATGAGCTCGAGCACGTCGCGCTGCACCACGGCGTCGAGCGCCGTCGTCGGCTCGTCGGCGATCAGCAGCGCCGGCTGCAGCAGCATCACCGAGGCGAGCATGATACGCTGGCGCATGCCGCCGGAGAACTGGTGCGGATAGGCGGCGAGCGCCCCTTCCGGGTCGCGGATGCCGACGCGCGCCAGCATGTCGAGGACGAGGCGGCGGCGCTCGCCCGCATCGAGCGCGCGGTGCAGCACGAGGCCTTCCTCGAGCTGGCGGCCGATGGTCATCGAGGGATTGAGCGAGGTCATCGGCTCCTGGAAGACCATGCCGACGCGCGCGCCGCGCATGGCGCGCAGCTCCTGCGGCGCCATGGCCGTGACCTCGCGGCCGTCGAAGCGGATGGAGCCGGAGGTGCGCCGGATCGCCGAGGGTTCGAGGCCCATGACCGCGCGCGCCGCGAGCGTCTTGCCGGAGCCGGATTCGCCGACGATGCCGACGATCTCGCCGGCGGCGACGGACAGGCTCACGCCCTTGACGACGCACAGCCCCGTATGCGCCACGGCGAGGGTCAGGTTCTCGACTTCGAGGAGGGTCTGGCGGGCTAGCATCACACACCCCTCATGCGCGGGTCGAGCTTGTCGCGGACGGCATCGCCGAGGAGATTGATGCCAAGGAGCGTCAGCGAGATGCACAGGCCGGGGAAGATGCCGAGCCAGGCCGCCTGGGCGATGAACGGGCGGCTGCCGGCGAGCATGTTGCCCCAGGTCGGCGCCGGCGGCGGCACGCCGAGGCCGAGGAAGGAAAGCGCGCTCTCGGCGAGCAGCACCCAGCCGAACATGGAGGTGGCGAGCACCGTGAGCGGTGCGACGCAGTTCGGCAGCACGTGCCGCGCCATCGTGTAGAGCTCGGAATTGCCCATGACGCGCGAGGCCTCGATGAACTCCTTCTCGCGCAGCGACAGCACGGTGCCACGCACGATGCGCGCCACGGACGGCGTATAGGCGAGGCCAAGCGCGACGATGATGCCGTACTTGTTGGCGCCGACGACGGCGAGCAGGCCGAGGGCGAGCAGGATGCCGGGGAAGGCGAGCAGCGCGTCGTTGAAGGCCATGACGATGCGGTCCACCCAGCCCCGGACATAGCCCGTGAAGATGCCGAGCGCCGTGCCGGCCGTGATGGCGAAGCCGACGGTGAGCAGGCTGATCCAGACGCTCGTCGCCGCGCCCGCCATCAGGCGGCTCAGCACGTCGCGGCCGAACTCGTCGGTGCCGAGGAGATGCGCCGCGCCGGGTGCGCCGAGCTTCGCCCTGAAGTCGAGCGCCAGCGGATCGTGGGGCGTCCACAGGGCGCCGAGCGCGGCGGCCACGGCAAGGCCGCCGATGAGCGCGCCGCCGATGAGTGCATTGGGAGCCGGGAGCTTCATTCCGCCGTCACCCTCGGATCGAAGACGGGATAGAACAGATCGACGATCAGGTTCACGACGACGTAGGTGAAGGCCACGAAGAGCAGGCAGCCCTGGATCACCGGGTAGTCGCGCGCGAAGATCGAATCGACAAGGAGCCGGCCGAGGCCGGGGATGGTGAACACCGTCTCGACGACCGCGATGCCGCCGAGGAGATTGCCGAGCACGAGGCCGATCAGCGTCCACGTCGGGCCGAAGGCGTTCTTGAAGGCGTGCCGCCACAGGACGGCCGCCTCGGGCAGGCCCTTGGCGCGGGCATGGGTGATGTAGTCGAGACGCAGCACCTCGAGCGTCGAGGCGCGCGCCATGCGCATGACGACGCCGATCTCGTGCAGGAACAGCGTCATCACCGGCATGACCAGATAGAGGAGGCCGCGCGTCGCATCCTCGGCGATCGAGACATAGCCGACGACAGGCAGCCATTCGAGCTCAAGGCCGAAGAAGAGCAGCAGCAGCAGCCCGAGCCAGAAGGTCGGCACCGAGAGGAGCAGCGTCGCGGCGCCGACGAGGGCGATGTCGGCAAGGCTGTTCTGCCGCCAGGCGGCGACCATGCCGGCCGGCACGGCGACGAGGCTCGCGAAGAGCACGGCGACCAGCACGATCTGCGCGCTCACCCAGAAGCGGCCGACGATGAGCGGCAGCACCGGCTGGCCGGAGGTGATCGACAGGCCGAGGTCGCCGGCGAGTACGTTGCCGAACCAGATGGCGAACTGCACCGGCAGGCTGTGGTCGAGCCCGAGCCGCCGGCGCAGGTCCGCGAGGCTCGCGGGATCGGCGAGATCACCGAGCATCAGGGCCGCCGGGTCGCCGGGGATGAGCCGGATCAGCACGAAGACCGATACCGCGACGATGAAGAGCGTCGGCAGGGCCATCGCGATCCGGGTGAGGGCAAATCGTAGCATTGCGGAACTCCCGCCCAACCTGCGCGCCGGCCTCAATCGCCGACGGAGACTTCCCAGAGCCGGGGCTTCGAGGCGACCCACGGCGCATAGCCGCGGACGCGCCTGGCCACCGCCGTCGTGTCCACGGCATTGTAGAGGAAGACGAGCGGTGCATCGGCGAGCATCAGGCGGTGCAGCTCGCCGAAGATCGCGCGGCGCTCCGCCTCGTCGGCGACGAGCGAGGCCTTCTCGATCAGCTCCTGGGCCTTCGGATTGTCCCAGACCTTGCTCGGGAACCTGTCCTTCGGGCCAAAGAACTGGTTGTAGCTCTGGGCGGGGTCGAGACGCGCCGAATAGGTGAAGGACATCATCTGGAAGTTGCCCTTCGTGTAGCGGTCGAGCTGGGTCGCCCATTCCAGCACTTCGATCTCGGCCCTGATGCCGGCGGCCTGCAGCATCGCCTGCGCCACGACCGCGGCGGGATAGCTCGGCACGCTCGAGCGCTTGTTGGCGATGAGCCTGATCGTCTCGCCCCTGTAGCCGGCCTCGGCGAGCAGCGCCCTCGCCCGGGCGGGGTCGTGGGTGTAGCCCCGCCGGTGCGCCTCGTCATGATAGGCGGAGGTGACGTAGACCGCCGAGCCGTTCGGCCGGCCGAGCCCGTTCGAGACGTGGCCGACGAGCTGCGGCAGGTCGAGGGCGGCGGCGATCGCCTGGCGCAGCTTGACGTTGCCGAGGAGCGGGTCGCGCGTCTGGAAGAGGAAGGCGTGTTTCGTCGCGGTCGGCGCTGTCTTCACCTCGATGGCCCTGCTCTTCGACAGCTCGGGAATGTCGTCGTCGGGGATGTCGGCGATGTCGAGCGCGCCGGAGAGAAGGCCCGCCTTGACCGTGGCGGCGTCCGCGATCGTGACGAACTTCACCTCCTGCACCAGCGGCCGCTTGGCCCCGACATAGCCGTCACGCCGCTCGCCCGGCGGCGAGACATAGGCGTCGAAGCGCCGGAGGGTGACATATTCGCCCCGCCGCCACTCGCCGAGCCTGAAGGGGCCGGTGCCCACCGGCCGGTCCCAGCTGCCGTCCGGTCTCACCGAGTCCCTGTGCAGCACGGCGGTCATGGCGCAGTCCGTGCGCGCCAGGGTGTCGAGGAAGAGGGCGCTCGGCTTCTCGAGCGTCATGGAGAACGTGTAGGGGTCCGGCGCGGCGACCCCCGTGACCCTGAGGCCCTGCCGGCCGTCGAATTCGGGCCGGCAGCGCCAGTCGGTCTTCGGATCCATGTAGCGGTTCCAGCTCCACAGCACGTCGGCGGAGGTCATCTCCGCGCCGTTATGGAAGGTCACGCCCCGGCGCAGCTTGAAGGTGTAGGTGAGCCCGTCGGCCGCGGTCGACACGGATTCGGCGAGCAGCGGCGCGACCGTGCCGTTCTCGCGGTAGCCAACGAGCCCCTCCACCACGTGCAGGATGACCGCATCCGTGTTGTCGTCGCGGTTGACGCCCGGATTGGTGGAGCGGATGTCGGCATTGAGCGCCACCGTCACGGTCTCGGCCGCGGCCGCGGCCGGGACAGCCGTGCACAGGACAGCCGCGCACAGCGAGAAGGCCAGTCGTTTCATCGGTATCCCCTCCGGTTCATTCCCCTCCGCGCCCGGCGGTTCTTGTCTGTCGTGGCGGGTCCTTCCCATTGCCCGGCAGTCCTAGGCCTGCCGCGCCGCCGCCCGCCGCTCGCGCAGGACGGCGGCGAAGAAGTCCTTCACCGGGGCGAGGCAGCGCTGTCCGTCGTGCGCCGTGTTGGGCACGAGGTCGAAACGCACCGGGATGCCCGCCGCCTCGAAGGAGCGGCGCAGGCTCGCGAGCCGCTCCGGCCGCGTCCGGCCGGCGTCGTTGGCGCCCTCCATCCAGTGGCGTCCGCCCGGCTGGTGCGTGATCTCCCAGGTTTCGAGATCGGCCGCACCGACCACCATCTGCACCGGCACCTGCCGCATGGCCGCAAGGTCGAGGTCGCGGCCGAAGAGCGCGCCGATGTTGCGCACGCCCACCCACCAGTCGCGCTCGGGGTCGAGCAGCGTCACCGAGCCCGGCGCCCCGACGGAGGCCGCCCACAGCCGCTCGGGATGCAGGATGAGGAAGCGGTGGGTGAAGTGCCCGCCGCCGGAATAGCCGAAGAGGGCGAAGCGCTCGAAGGCGCAGCCGTACCTCTCGCCGACCTCCTCCACCATGGCGAGGAGCACGCGGTCGTAGCGGATGTCGCCCTCCTGCATGTACTTGTAGCCGTTGCGGTTCCCGTCCCCGAGCACGCCGACGGGGAAGAGCGGCGCAAGCACGATGCAGTTGTTCCAGCGGCCGAACTCGGCCATGGCGTCGCGGTAGGCCGTGAAGGTGCGCCCCGTGCCGTGCATCGCCACGACGAGCTCCGGCGCCTCCCCGCCCCTGCCGACGGCGGGCGGCACGTAAAGGCAATAGGAAAAGCGCGGGTCGCGCCGGCAGGCGAAGACGGTCGTGCGTTCGAGATCGTAGAGGGCGCGCGCCCGGGCCTCACCGTCGACGGCCCCACCCGCCGGCGCTGCGTCCGCCTGCTCCTGCCCCAAGGTCGCGACAACCGGACGGTTCATGATCACCCTCGCTATTGGCGATAAAATTGGCGCCAATTATGTTGCATGGACAGGCCGGCCCCGCAAGCGCTAGAGCATCTTCCGCCGAAATGGACGCCGGCCTGGCGGGGAACCGAAGGTCCGCACCAGAGAAAATGCTCTGTTCTCAAAGAGATGGATGCGCTTCCCGATTCAATTGAATCGGCGGGCGCTCCAGCGATACCGGCCTGGGAGGCCCGATGAGCACAGCCCGACGCAAGACCAGGCGCGCCCTCGCCGACGAGATCGCCGAAGCCATCCGCCTCGGCGCCTTCCGCCCCGGCGAGTGGCTGCGCCAGATCGACCTCGAGGAGAAGTTCCGCGCCACGCGCTTCGACGTGCGCACGGCGCTCAACGAGCTCGTCGTGCGCAAGGCCATCGAGCACGTGCCGAACCGCGGCCACCGCGTCGCCGAGATCGATGTGGAGACGCTCAAGGCCCTGCGCGAGGTGCGCGTGCTCATCGAGACGGCGGCGGTGCCGGCCATCGTCGCGCGGATCGACGCGGCGACGCTCGCCCGCCTCGACGATCTGGCGCGGGCCTTCGGCGCGGCGGTCGAGACGGGCACGCGCGCCGAGCAGAGCCGGATCAACAGCGACTTCCATCACCTCATGTACCGCCTGAGCGGCAACCCCGTTCTGGAGGAGCTGATCTGGAACCTGCGCGACCGCGCGCGCGGCTCCACCCTCACCTTCTGGCCCTCGCACGAGGCCCTGCGGCGCAGTGACCGGGACCATCACGCCATGGTCGCGGCGCTCGCGGCGCGCGATGCGGAGGAGCTCGCCCGCCTCGTCGCCGCCCATATCCTCAAGGACGATCCCTGAGGCCGGCGGACCGGGGCCCGGCGAGGCGCCGCCCCGGCGCCGGCGCGGCCGTCAGTCGGCGAGCCGCACCTCCCACAGCCGCGGCTTGGCGGCGATGCCGGAGACATAGCCCTCGAGGCGCCTGGAGAAGGCCGCGGCGGTGACCGTGTTGTAGAGCATGATCATCGGCGCATCGGCGATGAAGTGCCTGTGCAGTTCATCGAAGATCTTCTGCCGCTCGGCCCTGTCGGAGATGACCATGGCCTTCTCGATGAGCGCCTGGGCATAGGTATTGTCCCACACCTTGCGCGGCTGCTTGTCCTTGGGGCCCGAGACGGATTCGAAGCTCAGCGCCGGATCGAGCCGCCCCGAATAGGGGAAGGCCATCATCTGGTAGTTGCCCTTCTGGTAGCGGTCGAGCTGCGTCGCCCACTCCAGGACCTCGATCGTCACGTTGAGGCCGACGGCCTGCAGCATGGCCTGCGCCACCACGGCCGAGTCGAAGCTCGACGGGTAGCGCTTGTTGGCGAGCATGACGATGGGCTCGCCCTTGTAGCCGGCCTCGGCCACGAGCTTCTTCGCCCTGGCGGGATCGAAGCTGTAACCCTTGGCCTGCACGGGCGTGTAGTAGGCCGAGGGCGTCGGCACGACGGAATTGTTGGGCTTGCCGAGCCCGTCCGTCACCGCCGCCACGATCTGCGGCGTGTCGATGGCAGCGGCGATCGCCTGGCGCAGCTTGACGTTGGAGAGGAGCGGGTCGCGCGTCTGCATGAGCAGGGTAACGAGGCCCGTGGTGATGGACACGTCGACATTGACCTTCGGGCTCGCCTTCACCTCGGCCACGTCCGAGTTGCCCAGGTCCGGGATGAGGTCGATGTCGCCGCGCAGGAGCGCCGCCTTGGCGGTGGAGGAATCCGGGATGACGACGAAGCGCACCTCCTCGACGAGGGGCGCCTTGCCACCCGTATAGCCGTCGCGCGGGCCGCCGCGGTTGGCGTAGGCATCGAAGCGCGTCACACGCACATATTCGCCGCGCCTCCATTCGGCGAACCGGTAGGGGCCGGTGCCGATCGGTTCCTTGAAGCTGCCGTCGGCATTGAGGGAATCCCTGTGGAGGATGCCCGTCATGGCGCAGTCCGTGCGGGCGAGCGTGTCGAGGAAGAGCGCGCTCGGCTTGTTGATGGTCATGACGACCGTGTGCTCGTCCGGCGCGGTGACCGACAGCACCTTGAGGCCGTTGCGGCCGTCGACCTCCGGCAGGCAGCGCCAGTCGGTCCTGGGGTCCGTGTAGCGCTGCCAGTTCCACAGGACGTCGGCCGCCGTGAGCTCGGCGCCGTTGTGGAACCTCACGCCCTTGCGCAACTTGAAGGTGTAGGTGAGCCCGTCGGCCGAGACGTCGACGCTCCCGGCGAGGAGCGGCTTGACCAGCGCGTCCTCGCCGTAGGCCACGAGGCCCTCGACGACGTGCAGCATCACCGCATCCGTGTTGTCGTCGCGGTTGACGCCCGGATTGATCGAGCGGATGTCGGCCTTCAGCGCCACCTTCACCGTGGAGGCGGCCTCGGCCGGGGCGCCCGCCACGAGGGCTGCGCCGGTCAGCAAGGCGGCCGCCGCCCAGGTCCTGCGTCTGGTCATCACTTTCCCCTCCGGAGTGCGAAGCTGTTCTTGCTCTTGTCCGTCAGACGTTTCCGCTGCCCCGGCCGCCCTATTCGGCGGCGGCGAGCAGCACCGGCTCGTCGGTCAGGCTGTAGCGGGTGAAGGCGCGGCAGAGCGCCGGCAGGGGCGCCACCTCCATCACCCCCCAGGCCGGCTGCATGACGACCATCGCCACCGTCGCCGAGAGATTGCCGCTCGCGTTGAGGCGCGGCGGCCGGCAGACGGCGTGGGGCGAGAGGAAATCGTCGAAGAAGGCGCGCTTGAGGTCCTCGACGGTGAGCTTGCGGCCCGCCTCGTCGAGCAGCTTCTTCACGCGCCAGTCGCGATAGAAGCTCTCCGGCACGCTCGGGATGCCCGTGTCCCTGAGCTTGGCGAGCGCCACGGGGCTCACCCAGTGGTTGGCGTGCACGATGAGCCCGTCCTCGGGATAGAGCGGGAAGGCTTCGTCGGGCGCGCATTCGAAGTCGATGGCGAAGCCCTTCGCCGTCGAGACCATCATGTTGTTGGAGCAGGATTTCGGCGTCGTGGCGATGGCCCGCATGGCGAAGCCGAGATGCTCCTGCTCCAGCACCTTGCGGCGGATGACGGCGAGCGGCACGCCGGTGCGGCGGTAGTCGCGCTCGGACTCCAGATAGTTGGCGGTGATCGCGACACCCGCCGCGTTCATGCCGCAACGGCCGAGGCCGCCGGCCTCGACGAAGGTCATGAAGTCCGGCCCGTCGTCGCGGCGCACGCGCAGCACCACGGCGGTCTCGGCGCATTCGGCCTTCCAGTCCCAGTTCTGGCCGTGGATGAGCTCGCCCGTGGCGCTGCGCTCGGGCAGGATGACGGCGCCGGTGCAGCCGTCGTCGAGCTCGTCCTCCTCGGGCCTGTTCTTCTCGAGCCGCGCCCTGGCGATGACCTCGGTGCGGGCGTTGATCATGACGACGTCCTCGAAGGCGACGCCGGCGCCCTCGGCGATGCCGCGCATCTCCTCGACGTAATGGGCGCCGAAGGCCTCGATCTCCCGGGCGAACTCGCCGATGAGGCGCGACTTCTCGGCCGCGTCATAGCCGAGATTCTGAAGCTGGCCGCCGTAGAGCTCCACGCTGCGCTTGACCCGCTCCGGCACGGCTGCACCGTATTGCCGCCCGCGCTCGAAGGGCGAGCCGGAGACCGAGACGAAGGGGAACGGAGCCGGGGTCATGATGCACTGAACCTCGCGTGTGTTTTTTGTTTCGTCAAAAAACACATTCACAGGCCTTCCCTGCCCTGTCAACTGCCTTATGTGTGAGTGACGGACCGCAGCCGGACGAAGGAACGCATGACCGTGTCGGGCATCAGCAACCTGCAGGCCGAGATCGCGCGCCAGATCGTGGCGCTGAGCGCGGAGGAGCAATGGGCGCCGGGCGAGCGTGTGTCGGACGTCGCGCTGGCGAAGAAGCTCGGCGTCTCGCGCTCGCCCGTGCGCGCGGCCCTCGCCCTGCTCGCCGGGCGCGGCCTCCTCGCCCACGAGCCGGGGCGCGGCTTCGTCCTCGCCCGCCTGCCATCCGGCGAGGACGAGATGAACGGGGTCGCGCCGCCCTCGGAGATCGAGGATCTCTACATGCGGGTGATGGCGGACCGGGCCGGCGGCGCGCTCGCCGACGAGGTGTCGGAGGCGGAGCTCGCGGAGCGCTACGGCGCGACGCGCGGGGCGGTGCGCAAGGTGCTCATGCGCTTCGCCGCCGAGGGGCTGGCGCGGCGCCTGCGCGGCCACGGCTGGGCCTTCACCGAAAGCCTCGACACCGACGAGGCGGTGGCGGAGAGCTACCAGTTCCGCCTCGTCGTGGAATGCGGCGCCCTGCGGCAGCCGGGCTTTCGCGTCGATCCCGAGCAGCTCGCCAACGTCCGCGCCCAGCAGGAGGCGGTGCTGCGGGCCCCTCCCGCCAGCATCCGTCGCGACCACTGGTTCCGCGTCAACGCCCTCTTCCACGAGACGCTGGTGGGCTGGTCGCGCAACCGCTTTCTCGTGCAGGCGGTGCGCCAGCAGAACAACCTGCGGCGCATGACCGAATATGCCGACTTCGACAAGCTGAGCGCGGCCCGCATCCACGACGCCTGCGCCGAGCACATCGCCATCCTCGACGCGCTCGCCGACGGCGACGTCGATTTCGCCGAGGCGCTCCTCCGGCGCCATATCGAGCGGGCGAGCCGCGACCTCGCGGGCGAGGACTGAGCGGCCCCTCCCGCGTCGGCGCGGGGCGCACCCGGCCTCCCACCGTCACCCCGGAAGCCGCGGCAGCGGCTGTCCGGGGCCCAGAACCGACAACGGTGCGAGCAAGCGCGCGGCGCCCGCAGCGCCTTCTGGTTCACGCGCATCGGTTCCGGGTCGCGGGCTCCGGCTGCGCCGGCCCCGGGATGACCGGGGAGGGTTCCCGCGCGAGCCTCCCACTGTCACGCGGTTGGCGTGTCCCGCGCGAACCTCTCCGGGTCGGCGCCCGGCTCGCGCTCATCCGGCTTGTCGGCCGTCGGCCTCCGCCCCGGGGCCTCACGAACTCCTGACAGACCGCGGACGGCGAGGGTGTATGATCGCGCGGGCTGTCCAGACGGGATGAGAGCCATGACGAAGCGACTGATCCACCTCCTCGCCGCCGCCGGGTTCGGGCTTGCGCTTGCGGCCGGTGGCGCCCAGGCCGCCGACACCATCCGCGTCGGATCGAAGATCGACACCGAGGGCGCCCTCCTCGGCAACATGATCGTCCTTCTCCTGCAGAAGGCGGGTTTCACCGTCGAGAGCAAGGTGCAGCTCGGGCCGACCAAGATCGTGCGCCAGGCGATTCTCGCCGGCGAGCTCGACGTCTATCCGGAATATACCGGCAACGCCGCCTTCTTCTTCAGCATGGAGGACGACCCGGCCTTCAAGAACGCCAGGACGGCCTACGAGAAGGCGAAGACGCTCGACATGGAGAGGAACAAGCTCGTCTGGCTCAAGCCGGCCCCCGCCAACAACACCTGGGCCATCGCCCTGCGCAAGGACGTCGCCAGCCAGAACAGGCTCAGGACGCTCGACGACTTCGGCAAGTGGGTGGCCGGCGGCGGGAAGGTCAAGCTCGCGGGCTCGGCCGAGTTCGTCGAGAGCGCGGCCGCCCTGCCCGCCTTCCAGAAGGCCTACGGCTTCAAGCTCACGAGCGACCAGCTCCTCGTGCTCTCGGGCGGCGACACCGCGGCCACCATCAAGGCGGCGGCGGAAGGCACCTCGGGCGTCAACGCCGCCATGGCCTACGGCACGGACGGGGCGCTCGCCGCTGTCGGCCTCGTCGTCATGGAGGATACGAAGGGCGCCCAGGTGGTCTACGAGCCGGCGCCGCTGGTGCGTGCCGCCGTCATCGAGAAGAACCCGGCGATCAGGGACCTGCTCGAACCGGTGTTCGCCTCCCTGACGCTCGAGACCCTGCAGGGCCTCAACGCCAGGATCCAGGTCGAGGGCCAGGATGCGAGGGCGGTGGCGCGCGACTACCTGCAGGCGAAGGGCTTCCTGAACTGAGAGGAGACGGCATCGTTCTCGTGTTCGTGACGAACTCCCGCGGGCCCAGCCCGGCGCGCACCGGCCGTGCTGCGCGCGCCAGGTGGTCAGCCATGTGGTCAGCCATGTGGTCAGCCGCGTGGTCCGCCGCGTGGTTCCCCATGTGTTCCCGGTGCCGGCAATGCCGGCGGATGGCCCGGCCATGATCCGCAACCGCGTGCTCGCCACACTCGTCGCGCTCGGCGTCGTCGGGGCGCTCGCCTTCGGCTTCGTCGGTTTCGCGCCGAACCGTCTCCTGTCGGGGCGGCCCGTCGCCCTGTGGGACGCCGTCTCGGCGCCGGTCCTGTGGGTCGTCGCGGCGGCGTGGCTCGCGCTCGCCGCCGCCTCCCTCGCGCCGCCGGGCCGCGGCCGCGACCGGCTCGCGCTCGTCGTGGGCCTGGGGCTCGTCCTCGCCCTCCTCGCGGGCGCCGGAGAGGCGGCGACCCGCCTCGCCGCGACGGCGCCGTCCCCCTCGGCGCGTACCTCGCTCGGCGCGGGTTTCTGGCTCATGCTCTTCGCCGCGGCACTCGCCGCCGTCGACGCCCTGCAGCGGCTCGCGGCGGGCATGGCGCTGCGCGCCCTCGCGATCCTGCTCGTCGGCGCGGGGGCCCTGGCGCTGGCGGCCTCCGGCCAGCTCTCGGAGCTGTCGCTCGCCAAGGAATATGCCAATCGCCGCGAGGTGTTCCTGGCCGAGCTCCTGCGCCACGTCGCGCTGGTGGCGGGCGCCGTGCTCGTCGCGGTCGCCGTCGGCGTGCCGCTCGGACTTGCGGCGCAGCGCCGGCCGCGCACGGGCGGCATCGTCTTCGGCGCCCTCAACCTGTTGCAGACGATCCCGTCCATCGCGCTCTTCGGTCTCCTGATCGGGCCGCTCTCCTGGCTCGCGGCGGCGGTGCCGGCGCTGCAGGACCTCGGCGTGCGCGGCATCGGCGCGACGCCCGCGCTCGTCGCGCTCGTGCTCTATTCGCTGCTGCCCGTGGCGCGGAACACGCAGGCGGGACTTGCCAGCGTCAGCCCCGCCGTCGTCGAGGCGGCGCGCGGCATGGGGCTGACGCCCGGCCAGATCCTCCTCGGCGTCGAAGTGCCCATCGCCCTGCCGGTGCTCATCTCCGGCCTGCGCATCGTCACCGTGCAGGCCATCGGGCTCGCCGTCGTCGCCGCGCTGATCGGCGCGGGCGGGCTCGGCACCTTCGTCTTCCAGGGGCTCGGCCAGAATGCCGTCGACCTCGTGCTCCTCGGGGCGCTGGCGACGATCCTGCTCGCGCTCGCCGCCGATCTCGGCTTCCAGTTCCTGCTCGGCCTCACCCGGAGGAGCGCATGATCGAGCTCACCCGCGTCACGAAGCGCTACGGCGACAAGGCGGTCGTCGACGATCTGTCGCTCACCGTCGCGCGCGGCGCCTTCTTCGTGCTCGTCGGCCCATCGGGCTCCGGCAAGTCGACGACGCTCAAGATGATCAACCGGCTCGTCGGCATCGATGCGGGCGCGATCGCCGTCGACGGCCGCAACGTCCGCGACATGCCGGCCGAGGCGCTGCGCCGGGGCATGGGCTACGTCATCCAGTCGATCGGCCTCTTCCCGCACTGGACGGTGGCCGACAACATCGCCACCGTCCCGCGCCTGCTGCGCTGGCCCGAGGCGCGCGTGCGCGCCCGCGTCGCGGAGCTCATCGCCCTTCTGCAGCTCGATGCGGCGGAGGTCGCCCGCAAATATCCGCACGAGCTCTCCGGCGGACAGCAGCAGCGCATCGGGGTGGCGCGCGCGCTCGCCGCCGATCCGGGCATCGTGCTGATGGACGAGCCCTTCGGCGCGCTCGATCCCATCACCCGCGACGCGCTGCAGGGCGAGATCGCGCGCATCCACGCGGCGACGGAGAAGACCATCGTCTTCGTGACACATGACATGGACGAGGCGCTCAGGCTCGGCACCGAGATCGCCATCCTCGACCAGGGGCGGCTCGTGCAGTGCGGCAGCCCGGCGGACATCCTGCGCAGCCCGGCCAACGACTTCGTCAGGACCTTCGTCGGCGGCGCCGATTTCGGCCTCCGGCTCCTCGGCGTCACGCGCGTGCGTGACCGCCTGCGGCCGAACGGGGCGCTCGCCGGCCCGCCCGTCTCGCCCGACGCCTCGCTCAAGGAGGCCCTGTCGCTCATGATCGCGAGCCGCCGCGACGCCCTGCCCGTGCGCGACGGGGCGGGCCGGTCGCTCGGCGCCGTGCATCTCGCCGATCTCGCCCGGGCCTGAGCCATGCCGGCAGGGACGACCGACCGCATCCTGCCCACCGCCCCTGCCGAAGGGCAGCGGCGGGCGGCCGTGCTCGCGAGCCCGCTCGTCTGGCTCGCGCTCGCGCTCGTCGCGCTCGTGCTCTTCATGCCGGCGACGGAGCCGCTGTTCCGCGCTCTCTTCCCCGAGCTCGCGCGGCCGGTCTACACGCGCGCGAGCTTCCTTGCACTCGCCGTCTCGCACATCGGGCTCGTGGCAGCATCGAGCCTTGCGGCGGTTGTCGCCGGCCTCGCCGCGGGCCTGTTCGTCACCCGCCGGGCCGGGCGCGAGTTCCTGCCCATCGTGCAGGCGATCGCCGCCATCGGCCAGACCTTCCCGCCGGTCGCCGTGCTCGCGATCTCGGTGCCGCTCATCGGCTACGGCGCGGCGCCGACCCTCGTGGCGCTGACGCTCTATGGCGTGCTGCCGATCCTCGGCAACACCATCGCCGGGCTCGAGACCGTATCGCCCGCGGCACGGGAGGCCGCGCGCGGCATGGGCTTCCCGCCCCTGCGCCGCCTCCTCGAAGTGGAGCTGCCGCTCGCGGCGCCCGTCATCATGGCGGGCATCCGCACCTCGGTGATCATCAACATCGGCACGGCAACCGTCGGCTCGACCGTGGGGGCCCTGTCGCTCGGCTCGCCCATCATCGAGGGGCTGTCCGGCAACAACACCGCCTATGTCGTGCAGGGCGCCGTCGTGGTCGGGCTCCTTGCCATCGTCACCGACCTCCTCTTCGAGCGGCTCGAACGCCGCCTGACGCCCGGGCGGCGATAGCCGTCAGCGCCGCAGGGCGAGGAAGCTCCACGTCACGTCGGCGCGTCCCCGGGCGTCGGTTTGCCCGCGCCCGAGCTCGACCCCCAGGCCGAGGTCGGCGGCGAGCCTGCGGATCTCGGCCAGGGC
This sequence comes from Chelatococcus albus, assembly GCF_030067675.1. GTDB lineage: Bacteria > Pseudomonadota > Alphaproteobacteria > Rhizobiales > Beijerinckiaceae > Chelatococcus_A > Chelatococcus_A albus. Next base: position 212,444 of record NZ_JASJEV010000007.1, read on the forward strand.
GACGTCGAACATGCAGCGCTCCGTGCCGGCGCCGATGTCGAGCACGTCGACGGGCGGGCGCGGCAGGAGATGCTCGAACGGGCGATGCAGGCCGGCGAAGGCGATGCTCTCGTGCTGCATCGCCAGCCGGTCGGCTTCCTCGGCGTAGCCCTCCGTGCCCCGCCCGCGGCCATCCTTGTGCATCGCCTGCCCCGCGTTCGGCCCCACGATGCCGGATCCCTCGTCCCGCCCCTCCCGCGCGGGAGGGGCGGGACCGGGAAACGGCCCCGATCAACCGTGCCGGATGGCCACGGTCTTCAGGACCGAGAAGCCGTAGAGGGCCTCGAAGCCCTTCTCGCGCCCGTGGCCCGAGCGCTTGACGCCGCCGAAGGGCAGTTCCACGCCGCCGCCGGCGCCGTAGTTGTTGACGAAGACCTGGCCGGTGCGGATGGCGCGCGCCATGCGCAGCTGCCGCCCGCCGTCGCGCGTCCACAGGCCGGCGACGAGGCCGAAATCCGTGCCGTTGGCGATGGCGACCGCCTCGTCCTCGCCGTCGAAGGGGATGACGACCTGCACGGGGCCGAAGATCTCCTCCTGCGCGAGCTTGTGGTCGTTGGACAGACCGGCGACGAGCGTCGGCCGGACGTAGAAGCCGCCTGCCGGCGCATCGGCCACGATGGCGCCCTCGGCCGCGATCGGCAGGCCCTCGGCCCTGGCGATGCCGATGTAGCGCTCGACGATCTCCTTCTGGCGCGCCGAGACGACGGGGCCGACGTCGAGATCGGCGATGGCCGGGCCGATCTTCAGGGCGCGGTAGCGCTCCGCCATGCGGGCGACGACCGTGTCGTAGACCGCGCGCTCGACGAGGATGCGCGAGGCGGCCGAGCAGGTCTGGCCGGCGTTCTGGATGCCGGCATTGACAAGGAAGGGGAGCGCTGCATCGAGGTCGGCGTCGGCGAAGACGATCTGGGGCGACTTGCCGCCGAGCTCGAGCGTCACCGGCACGGCGTTCCTCGCCGCCGCGGTCTGCACGAGAACCCCGGTGCCGACCGAGCCGGTGAAGGACATATGCTCGATGCCGCGATGGGCGGAGAGCGCCGCCCCCGCCTCATCGCCGAGCCCCGGCACGACATTGAGCGCGCCCTTCGGCAATCCGGCCTCGTCGGCGATGCGGGCGAAGGCGAGCGCGGTGAGGCAGGCCTCCTCCGCCGGCTTCAGCACGCAGGCATTGCCCATGGCGAGCGCCGCGCCGACGGAGCGGCCGATGATCTGCATCGGATAGTTCCACGGCACGATATGACCGGTGACGCCGTGCGGCTCGCGCAGGGTGAGGACCGTGTAGCCCTCCTGATAGGGAATGGTCTCGCCGTGCAGCTTGTCGGCCGCGCCGCCGTAGAACTCGAGATAGCGGGCGAGCGCCACCGCATCGGCCTTTGCCTGCGTCAGCGGCTTGCCCACGTCGAGCGCCTCGAGGCGGGCGAGCTCGTCCGCCGCCTCGAGCACGCGGTTGCCCATGCGGGTGAGGATGCGGCCGCGCTCGGTCGCCGAGAGCCGCGCCCATGCGCCGTTGCGGGCCTCGTGCGCGGCGGCGACCGCATCGTCGATGTCGGCCGCGCCGCCGCGGGCGATGCGGGCGAGCGCGGAACCGTCGGACGGGTTGACGAGCAGGAGGCTCTCGCCGCCGTGCGGCCGCCGCCATTCGCCGGCGATGAAGACGCGATCGGTCGCGAAGGGGATGGTCATGGGGCGTTCTCCATGGGCGTTCTCCTTGGGGCGTTCTCCTTGGGGCGTTCTCCTGGCGTATCCCGGCGCTTCCGGGCCGTCGCCGGGATGTCGGCGCGCATCGGCGGGCTCGCCGCCCTTCACACCTGTCTGGCCGCGCCGTCAGGCGGAGGGGACCGCGGCGTCCGCGCTTCTGCCGTTCGCCGCCGGCATGGCTCGCGTCCGCCGCTCGGCGAGCGCGCGGGCGAGATCCGGCGAGGCGGCGACAAGCGTGCGCGTGTAGTCGTGCTGCGGCGCATCGAGCACGGCCGCCGTCGGCCCCTGTTCCACGATGATGCCGGCGCGCATGACGAGCACGCGGTCCGTGATGGCGCGGACCACCGCGAGGTCATGCGAGATGAAGAGATAGGCCAGGGCATGGCGCGCCTGCAGCTCGGCAAGCAGGTCGAGCACCTGGGCGCGGATCGACACGTCGAGGGCCGACACCGGCTCGTCGAGCACGATGAGCGCCGGGCGCGTGATCAGCGCCCTGGCGATGGCGAGGCGCTGGCGCTGGCCGCCGGAGAACTCGTGCGGATACTTCTCCGCGTCCTCCGGCCTCAGGCCGACGTCGCTGAGCACGCGGGCGATGCGCCGGTCGCGCTCGGCCGCGTCGATCTCCCCCCTGAGAAGATGCAGGGGCTCGGCCACCAGCCGCCCGGCCTTGTGGCGCGGGTCGAAGGAGCCGTAAGGGTCCTGGAAGACCACCTGGACGTCGCGGCGGAGCCTCGCGATGCCGGCGGCGTCAAGGGACGACACGTCGCGCCCGCGGAAGAGGATGCGCCCGCCCTGCGGCGCCTCGAGCGCAAGCAGCGTGCGCGCCAGCGTCGACTTGCCGCAGCCGGATTCGCCCACGAGGCCGACACTCTCGCCCGGCGCGACGCTCAGCGTCACGGCGTCCACCGCCCGGTGGCAGCCGGCGGGCCTGAACCAGCCCGCGCGCCGTCCCCGGTACTCGCGCACGACCCCATCGGCGACGAGGATGGGGCCGCCCTCCCGCGCGGCGGGCGCGGTCCCGGGCACCGTCCCGGGCGCGACCCGCGGCCGCCGCTGCGGCACGTGCGTCGAGGCTTCGAGCAGCGCGCGCGAGTAGGGATGCGTCATGCCGCCGAAGAAGGCGGCCGTCTCGCCCTCCTCCACCACCTCGCCGCGGCGCATGACGGCGACGCGGTCGGCGGTTTCCGCCACGACCGCGAGGTCGTGGGTGATGAGGAGCAGGCTCGCGCCGTCCTCGGCCACGAGGGCGCGCATCAGCGTCAGGATCTGCGCCTGGGTGGTGACGTCGAGGGCGGTCGTCGGTTCGTCGGCGATGAGGAGTTTCGGCTTGAGCGCCACCGCCATGGCGATGACGACGCGCTGGCGCTGCCCGCCCGAAAGCTCGTGCGGATAGCGGTCGGGCGCGTAGCGCGCGGGCGGCAGGCCGACGCGCTCCAGCACCTGGCTCGCCCAGGCGTCGCATTCGGCACGGGGCGCGCCGAGATGCAGACGGAAGACCTCGGACACCTGCGCGCCCACGGTCTTCAGCGGGTTCAACGCCGTCATCGGCTCCTGGAAGACCATGCTGATGTCGCGCCCGCGCAGCGCGCACATGGCGCGCTCGTCGCGGCCGATGAGCTCCTCCCCGTCGAGGCGGATCGAGCCTCGCGCCGACGCCCCGCGCGGCAGGAGCTGCATGGTGGCGAGCGCCGTCATCGACTTGCCCGAGCCCGACTCGCCGACCAGCCCGAGCGTCTCGCCGGCGGCGATCGACAGCGACACGCCCCTGAGGACGGGCACGCCGTAGATGTTCAGATCGAGGTTTCGGATGTCGAGCAGCGCCATGCGCCGGCCTTCCCTTCAGCGTTCCCGGGCGAGCCGCGGGTCGAGGAGATCGCGCAGGCCGTCGCCGAGCAGGTTGAGGCCGAGCACGGTGAGCACGATCGCCGTGCCGGGGATGAGGGCGAGCCGCGGCGCGAGCGCCATGAGCGTCTGCGCCTCGTTGAGCATGCGCCCCCAGCTCGGCTGCGGCGGCTGCACGCCGAGGCCGACATAGGACAGCGCCGCCTCCGCCAGGATGCCGAGGGAGAGCTGCACCGTCGCCTGGACGATGAGGAGGTTGAGCATGTTGGGCAGGATGTGCTCGAGCGTGATGAGCGCCCCGCCCTTGCCCGCGACGCGCGCGGCCATGACGAATTCGCGCGTCCACAGGGGCAGCGCCGCGCCATAGGCGAGCCGGGCGAAGACCGGCACGTTGAAGATGCCGATGGCGACCATGGCATTGACGGCGCCGGGGCCGAAGACGTCGCGCAGCATGATGGCGATGATGAGCGCCGGAAAGGCGAAGACGAAATCGTTCGCCCGCATCACCGCCTCGCCCAGAACGCCGCGCCGCGCCGCGGCGAGGAGGCCGAGCGGCACGCCGAGGCCGACGCCGATGCCGACCGCGACGAAGGAGACGGCCATGGAGGTGACGGCACCGCGCATGATCATGGAGAGCACGTCGCGGCCGAACTGGTCCGTGCCGAACCAGTGCTCCGTCGAAGGCGGGCGGAGCTTGCGGGCGATCTCGATCGCGCCCGCCTCGTGCGGCGTCCAGACGAAGGAGAGGAGCGCCATGGCCGCGACGACGAGCGCGATTGCACCGCCGAGGAGGAAGCTCGGGTGGGCGAGCGCCCGGGCGACGAAGGGGCGCGGCACGCGCGGTGCGATATCCGCGGGATGCGTCATACCCGCCTCCTCAGGCGCGGATCGACCGCCGCATAGCCGACCTCGACCAGGAAATTGACGACGACGACGCTCGCGACGAGGAGCATGACGACGCTCTTCACGACGATGAGGTCGCGCTGGGTGATGGCCTGGAAGACGAGGCGGCCGAGCCCCGGCAGGAAGAAGACGTTCTCGATGATGATCGTGCCGGCGAGCAGGAAGGAGAACTGCAGGCCCATGATGGTGAGCACGGGGATGAGGGCGTTGCGCAGGGCGTGGCGGCGCACCGTCTGCGCGCGCGTCAGCCCCTTGGCCCGGGCGGTGCGCACATAGTCCTCGCCCAGCGTGTCGAGAAGCGAGGAGCGCATGACGCGGGCAAGGATCGAGGCCTGCGGCAGGGCGAGCGCCACCGCCGGCAGGACGAGCGCCTTGAGCGCAGGCCACGCCCCCGCCTTCCAGCCGGGAAAGCCGCCCGCCGGCAGCCAGCGCAGGGTGATGGCGAAGACGAGCACGAGCAGCATGGCGAACCAGAAGTTCGGCACGGCGATGCCGACCTGCGTCGCCGTCATCACGCCGACGTCGGTGGCGCTGTTGCGCTTGGCCGCCGCGAGCGCGCCGACTGGAATGGCGATGAGCGTGGTGAGCGTGAGCGCGATGAGGGCGAGCGGCAGGCTCACCCACATGCGCTCGGCGACGAGCTGCGTCACCGGCACCGAATAGGTGTAGCTCAGCCCCATGTCGCCCTGCAGGAGGCCGCCCGCCCAGGCGAGGTAGCGCTCGGGCGCCGGCCGGTCGAGGCCGTATTGCGCCCTGAGCGCCGCGAGCGTGTCCGGCCGCGCATTGGTGCCGAGCATGACCTCGGCGGGATCGCCGGGCAGGATCTCCATCACCGTGAAGACGATCGCGGAGGCGATGGCGAGCGTCACGGCGAGGGAGAGAAGGCGGCGGCCGACGTAGGCGAGCATGAGGGCCATCGTCCTAGAGGCTGCCGCCGGCCGGGCGCGGCCGATCCGGCGGCACGGGGCGCCCGGCGCCATCGCCGGTCATGGCCGGGCTCGTCCCGACCATGCCGGGCAGCAGGGCCTGGCGATCCCGCGATCGGGATGACGACGGAGCCCGGACCGGAAGCTTCGACGCCTCGCCCATCATCGCGCGCTCCCGCTCACTCGCCCCACCGCACTTCGGTGAGGTCGTTCACCGGGATCGGCGCGTTCTCCCACAGGCCCTTCAGCTCGGCGTTCCAGATGCCGATCTTGGGCAGGAGGAAGAGGAAGACGTTGACGGCGTCATCGGCGATCTTCTCCTGCGCCTTCTTCAGGAGCTCGATGCGCTTTCCTTCGTCGCTGGTGGCGGCGAGCTCGTCGTAGAGCGCCTTGTATTCCGGGTTCTTGTAGTCGAAGTAGTAGGACTCGCGTGCATAGATGTCGAGGTCCAGCGGCTCGACGTGGCTGATGACGGTCAGGTCGTAGTTCCTGTTCTTGAACACTTCCGACAGCCACTGCGCCCATTCCATGGGCACGAGCTCGGCCTCGATGCCCACCTTCCTCAGCTGCGCGGCGATGATCTCGCCGCCGCGGCGGGCGTAGTCCGGCGGCGGCAGGACGAGGCGCAGCCTGGTGCCCGCCGCGACGCCCGCTTCCTTGAGCAGCGCCTGCGCCGCCTTCGGATCGTGGGGATAGCGGCCGGTGAGGTCGACGTAACCCTTGTCCTGCGGCGCGAAATGCGAGCCGATGGGCGCGCCGTAGCCGTACATGGCGCCGTCGATCACGGCCTTGCGGTCCACCGCCTGCGAGAGGGCGCGGCGCACCCTGATGTCGGTGAACGGCGCCCGGCCGTTGTTCATGGCGAGGATGGTCTTGCCCTCGGTGTTGCCGACGACGACCTTGAAGCGCGGGTCGGCCTTGAACTGGTCGACGTTCTCGGGCGCCGGGTAGATCGGGAAGGCATCGACGTCGCCCGCCATCAGCGCCGCGAAGGCGGCCGTCGGATCGCCGATGATCTTGAAGGTCGCCTTGTCGAGGGCCGCGGGCCTGCCCCAGTAGTTCGGGTTCCTGGCGAGCTCGATGCGATCGCCCTTCGCCCAGGTGGCGAGCGTGAAGGGGCCGGTGCCGACGGGCTTCGTCCTGTTGTCGGCGGCGCTCTCGGGGGCGACGATGACGGCCGCCGCCCAGCCCATGTCGAAGAGGAAGCGGCCCGTCGGCTGCTTCAGCGCAACCTTCACCGTCGCGGGATCGACGACCTCCACCGCCTCGATGGGTGCGAACAGGCCCTTCTGCGGGTTGACGCTGTCGGCGGCGCGGGCGCGGTCGAGGGTGAACTTGACGTCGCTCGCGTCGAAATCCGTGCCGTCGTGGAACTTCACGCCCTTGCGCAGGAAGAAGGTATAGGTCCTGCCGTCGGGCGAGACCTCCCAGCGCTCGGCGAGCGCGGGCTTCACCGCGCCGTTGCGGTCAATGCGCGTCAGGCCCTCGAAGACATTGGCATAGACCACCTCGCCGATGGCGGCGGCGGCGCCCGCCGTCGGGTCGAGATGCGGCGGCTCGAGCCGCACGCCGAGGGTCACGTCCTTGCGCGGCGCGGCACTGGCCACTCCCGCGGCGAAGCCGGCGATGCCGGCGACGAGCGCCAGCGACAGAACCCTCGCGATCCGGTGAGCCATCGACCCCACTCCCTTGTCCTGTCCGAGCCTGCCTTCCCGGGCCCGTCCCGGCGCGCCCGGCATCCTTCCCTTGATCCTTCAGTGCCGCGCCCGCGTCACAGCCCGAGCAGCCCGTGCAGCGCCCGCGCCATCACCTTGGCGGAATCGACCATGTCGTCGATGCCGACATATTCGTCCGGCTGGTGGGCGAGGTCGAGGATGCCGGGGCCGTAGGCGATGCAGTTCTTGAGCTTGCCGATGCGGTCGACGTGCTTCTGGTCGTAGGTGCCCGGCGAGACGACGTAGGTCGGCTCGCGCCGCATGACCTCGCGGATGCCCTCGGCCACGGCCTGCACCACGGGCGCGTCCCGCTCGGTCATCGTCGGCAGGACCTCGAACAGGTCCTCGATCTCGTAGCGGAAGTCCTTGCGCGTCTCGGCGAGACGGTCGAGCACGCCGCGCACCTCCGCCTTCACCCCGTCGAGCGATTCCTCCATGAGGAAGCGGCGGTCGATGACCATGCGCGCCGAGTCCGGCACGCAGGGCGCGGGCAGGCCGTCGAAATCCTCCCCCTGGCCGCCGTGGATGGAATTGATGTTGAGCGTCGAGCTGCGCGCCCCCGGCGGGATCACGGGCATGGCCGTCCGGCGCGCGGCGAGCGCGGGGATGAGCTCGCATTCGAAGGCATTGAGCACGGCGCCCATGTGACGCACGGCGCAGTCGCCGAGGAAGGGCATGGAGCCGTGGGCGATCCGCCCCCTGGTCTCGATCTTCGCCCACCACACGCCGCGATGGCCGAGGCAGATGCAGTCCTTGTTCAGGGGCTCGGGGATGATGACGTGGTCGACGCGCGGCTTCGAGAAGAACCCCTGTCTGGCGAGATAGGCGACGCCGCCGTAGCCGCCCGACTCCTCGTCCGCCGTGCCGGAGATCTCGATGGCGCCGGGGAAGTCCGGGAAGCGCTCGATGAAGGCCTCCACGGCGATGACCGAGGCGGCGAGGCCGCCCTTCATGTCGCAGGCCCCGCGACCGTAGACCTTGCCGTCGCGGATGACGCCGCCGAAGGGGTCGACCGTCCAGCCCGCGCCCGCCTCGACCACGTCGATGTGGGAGTTGAAATGCACGCACGGGCCGGGCCGCGCCCCCTCGCGCCGCGCCACCACGTTCCAGCGCGGGTACCTGTCGCTGTCGCCCGGCGTGCCCTCGGCGCGCACGTAGCTGAGTTCGAATCCCCGCTTCCCGAGGCGCTCGCCGAGAAATTCGGCGCAGTCGCGATAGTTCTCGCCCGGGGGATTGACGGTCGGGATGCGGATCAGGTCGGCCGCGAGTTCGGCCACCTCGTCGCGCTTGCCCGCGACGGCCTCCATCAGGCCGTCCATGGCGGCTTCCCCGCCCCCTGCGACCGCGGCATCCCTCTTCATCGCGCCCACACCCTCTCCTGTCGGAGGCGGGCTGCGCGCCCTCCGGCGCGCAGCCGCCCCATCATCCGCCTTCCTCCGGGGGCCGTCACGGCGCGGCCTTCCCCTCGGCCCCGCCGTCCCCGTCGGCGGCGGAAATCCGCGCGTCGAGGCTGAGCCGCGTCCGGCGGATATGCGCCCGCGCCAGTTCCTCGGCGCGCGCCGCATCGCCCGCGCGCATCGCCGCCAGGATCTCCTCGTGCTCCGCCACCGCGCGAACGGCCCGCTCCACCGAGAGGGCGAGCGCCGGCGTGAAGACCTGCGCCGTCATGCGCACCAGCGGCACCTGCGGCGTCAGGAATTCGTTGTGGGCAGCCTCCATGATGCCGACGTGGAACTCGACATTCGTGCGCGTGTAGGCGATGGGGTCCCACGGCTCGAGCGCGGCGCGCTGGGCCTCGATGACGGCGGCGAGCCTGTCGAGCGCGGCCGCGTCGCGCCGCCCGGCCGCGAGGCGCGCGGCGACCCCGTCGATCGCCTCGCGCACGTCGTAGGCATCCTTCAGGCGGCGCAGGTCGGCCGAGGCGACCCGGACGCCGCGACGCGGCTCGTTGCGGATGAGGCCGTCGCGCTCCAGCACGCGGAAGGCCTCGCGCAGCGGCGTGCGGCTGATGCCGAAGTCGGCCGCGATCTGCTCCTGGCGCAGGACCTCGCCCGGGCGCAGCGCGCCGGAATAGATGCGCTCGCGCAGCACCTTGACGACCTCGTCGACGAGCCGGATCGGGCTCCGCCACTCATGGGCGCCTGGGTCGCTCGTCGACATGAACGCAGATCGCATCCTGAATCCTGGATACAAAAATTACGAGCGCGCGTGACGGATTGTCAATGTCGTTGCGCCGGTGGCGCCGGCCACTCCCGCGTCAAGCGCCGGCGTGGTCACAAGACGGCGACCGGGCCGCGCGGCAGCGGCATGGGCCCATGCGCCAGCGTCATCGGGCTGCAACGAATCCTTTGCAAATCATGGCGCAGAGGGAGCGCGCGCCGCCCGTACCGCAGGTTGCGGGCCGATCAGGAAGACAGACGTGATTCGACTCCGCTGGCGGCCGATGTAGGGTCTTGCAGGCGCGAGCGGGGAGTTGCGCCATGAGTGCGGTGTGGTTGGTTTGCCTCGCCCTGGCGGCGGCGGTGTTGGCCACGGTCTACGGGCTCATTCCCTTGCCGCTGGAACAGGTCGCCGGCGTCGTGACGGCGGTGGTGGCCTTCCTTCTGATCTGCGGCTTCGAAGCCAGGACGACTTCGTGATCGCAAGGCCCGGGAACGATGGCGCGGCCGCCCCGGCGAAAACGCTCCGGGGCGGCCGCGCTTCTTGTCAGGGGGTCACCGCGTAGCAGGCGACGTCCCGCCCCTTCTTGGGCTCGAGCTCGGGCCGCTGCACGCGGCAGATGTCCATCGCCAGCGGGCAGCGCGGGTTGAAGGTGCAGCCCCGCGGCGGGTTGAACGGCGACGGCAGCTCGCCGTGCAGGATGATGCGCTCCTTGCGCCGCTCCGGATCGGCCACCGGCGTCGCCGAGATGAGGGCGCGCGTATAGGGATGCTGCGGTGCCGTGAAGATGGTGGCGCTCGGCCCGCGCTCCACGACGCGCCCGAGATACATCACCATGACGTCGTCGGCGATGTGCTTCACCACCGACAGGTCGTGCGAGACGAAGACATAGGCGAGGTCGAAGTTCCGCTGCAGCTCGGCGAGCAGGTTGAGCACCTGCGCGCGCACCGAGAGGTCGAGGGCGGAGACCGGCTCGTCGAGCACCAGCACCTTCGGCCGCAGCATCAGCGCCCTGGCGATGGCGATGCGCTGGCGCTGCCCGCCGGAGAACATGTGCGGGTAGCGCCCGTAGTGCTCCGGCCTGAGCCCCACCCGCTTCAGCATCTCGGCCGCCTGCGCGCGCCGCTCGGCGGCCGGCAGGTCGGTGTTGACGAGCAGGGGCTCCTCCAGGGCGCCGCCGATGGTCTGGCGCGGGTTGAGCGAGCCGTAGGGGTTCTGGAAGACCATCTGCACGTCGCGGCGCAGGCGCTTCAGCGTCGCCGCATCGGCGCCCACCACCTCGGTGCCGGCGATCGCCAGCGAGCCCGCGGTCGGCTGCTCGATCATGGTGAGCATGCGCGCCAGCGTGGACTTGCCGCAGCCGGACTCGCCGACGACGGCGAGCGTCTGCCGCGGCTTCAGCGTCAGGCTGATGCCGTCGACCGCCTTGACGAGGCCGACCTTGCCGAAGAGGCCGCGCCGCACCTTGTAGTGCTGCACGAGATCGCGCGCTTCGAGTACGTAGCCCGTCATGCGGCGGCTCCCGGCACGACCGGCACGCCGCCGACGAGCGGCGTGTGGCAGAGGGCCTCGCTCAGCTCGGAGCCGGCCGGCGGCGGGGCCTTGGCGTGGCAGAGGGCGAAGGCATGGGCGCAGCGGGGCGCGAAGAGGCAGCCTTGCGGCCGGTCGTACTGCCCCGGCACGACGCCGGGGATCGAGGGCAGCACCTTCGTCGTCGCGCGCTCCGGCAGGGCCGCGAGCAGCGCCGCCGAATAGGGATGGTGAGGATCGCGGAAGAGCTCGCGCGTGGTCGCCTTCTCCACCTGCTGGCCGGCATACTGCACGATGACGCGCTGCGCCGTCTCGGCCACCACGCCCATGTCATGCGTGATGAGCACCAGCGCCATACCACGCTCCTGCTGCAGCTTGACGAGCAGGTCGAGGATCTGGGCCTGGATCGTCACGTCGAGCGCCGTCGTCGGCTCGTCGGCGATGAGGAGCTTCGGGTTGCAGGCGATGGCCATGGCGATCATGACGCGCTGGCTCATGCCGCCCGACATCTGATGCGGGAACGCCGAAAGGCGCCGCTCGGCGTCGGGGATGCCGACCGCCCCGAGGAGCTCGATCGTCCGCGCCCGGCGCTCGGCCCGGCCGAGGCCGAGATGCGTCTTCAGCACCTCGCCGATCTGGAAGCCGACGGTGAAGCAGGGATTGAGCGAGCTCATCGGCTCCTGAAAGATCATGGCGATCTCCCTGCCGACGATGCGGCGGCGCTCGCGCGCCGGCAGCCGCATGAGGTCGCGTCCGGCAAAGCGCAGCACGTCCGCCGTGACATGCGCGGTGCGCGGCAGGAGCCCCATGACGGCGAGCATGGCGACCGACTTGCCCGAGCCCGACTCGCCGACGATGGAGACGATCTCGCCCGGATCGATGTCGAGCGACACGCCGTCGACGGCGCGGAAGGCGCCCCCGCGCGTCTCGAACTCGACGCAGAGATTGCGGATTTCGAGGAGCGACAAGGCTCAGCTCCGTTTCAGGCGCGGATCGAGCGCGTCGCGCAGGCCGTCGCCGAAGAGATTGATCGACACCACGGTGACGAGGATGGCAAGACCCGGCCAGGTCACGACCCAGGGCGCGCGCTGCAGGAACTCGCGCGCGGCGGCGAGCATCGTGCCCCATTCCGGCGTCGGCGGCTGGGCGCCGAGACCCAGGAAGCCGAGCGCCGCCGCCTCCAGGATCGCGTCGGAGACGCCCAGCGTCGCCTGCACGATGATGGGCGCGACGCAGTTCGGCAGCACGGTGACGAACATCAGCCGCCAGCGCCCGACGCCGACCGTCTTCGCCGCCGTGACGTAGTCCTTCGCCTTCTCCGAGAGTGCGGCCGCACGCACGATGCGCACGTAGCGCGGCAGGTAGACGATCGTCACCGCGATGATCGTGTTCGTCAGGCTCGGCCCGATGATGGCCACGATGACGATGGCGAGCACGAGGCTCGGCACCGACATGATGAGGTCCATGAGCCGCTCGATCATCACGTCCACGAGGCCGCCGACGAAGGCCGCGGCGAAGCCGAGCGAGATGCCGAGAACGAGGGCCACGGCGACGACCGAGATGCCGATGAAGAGCGAGTAGCGCGCCCCGTAGATGAGGCGCGAGAGGATGTCGCGCCCGACCTCGTCGGTGCCGAGCGGGAAGGCCCAGGAGCCGCCCTCGACCCAGGCCGGGGGCTGCAGCACATGGGCGCGGAACTGCTCGGCCGGCGCGTGCGGCGCGACGACGTCGGCGAAGATGGCGAGCAGCGCGATGAGCACCACGACGGCGAGGCCGAGGAGCGCGCCCCTGTTGCGCGCGAGGTCGTGCCAGAAGACCGCGAGCGGATGGGGCGGCGCCTGTGGTGCGGAAATGACGGTGACGTCAGCGGCCATGGCGAACCCGCGGATTGATGACGCCGTTGACGATGTCGACGCCGAGATTGACGAGCACGAGGATCGAGGAGATGAGCAGTACGCCGCCCTGCAGGGCGGGATAGTCGCGGCGGAAGATGGACTCGATGAGCCACTTGCCGACCCCCGGCCAGGCGAAGATCGTCTCCGTCAGCACCGCGCCCGCGAGCAGCGTGCCCCCCTGCAGGCCGATGACGGTGACGACCGGGATCATGGCGTTGCGCAGGGCGTGCAGCCCGATGACGCGGAGGGGCGGGAGCCCCTTGGCGCGCGCCGTGCGCACATAGTCCTCCTCCAGCACCTCGAGCATGGACGAGCGCGTCATGCGCGCGATGGCCGCGAGCGGAATGGTGCCGAGCACCACCGCCGGCAGGACGAGGTGGGACAGCGCCGAGGCGAAGGCGCCCTCCTGCCCCGAGATGAGGGCGTCGATCGTCATGAAGCCCGTGACCGGCTCGAAATAGTAGAGCAGGTCGATGCGCCCGGAGACGGGCGTCAGGTCGAGCTGGACCGAGAAGAAGAGGATGAGCAGCAGCCCCCACCAGAAGATCGGCATGGAATAGCCGAAGAGCGCGACGCCCATGAGGCCGTGGTCGAGGATGCCGCCCCGCCGCAGCGCCGCCACGACGCCGAAGGGGATGCCGAAGGTGACGGCGAAGACGGTGGCGAAGAAGGCGAGTTCGAGCGTCGCCGGGAAGAGCGTCAGGAACTCCTTCAGCACCGGCTCCTTGGTGACGAGCGAGATGCCGAAATCGCCCTGCGCGAGGCCGGAGACGTAGTCGGCGAACTGCTTCCACACCGGCTGGTCGAGCCCGAGCTCGTGGCGGAACTGGGCAAGCCGCTCGGGGCTGATGCCGCGCTCGCCCGTGCGGACCTCGACGGGGTCCCCCGGGACGAGCCTGACGGCGAGGAAGGTGAGGAACATCAGCGCGAAGATCGTGGGGATCGTCAGCGCCAGACGTCGACCGATGTAGGTGAGCATGGGAGCCTGTTAGCCAAAGGGCGGCAGGTCGTCGATGCGACCTGCCGCCCGATCTCATGCGACTCTTCCGCTCACTTCACTTCGACACCATAGAAGTCGTGGCGTCCGAGGGGGCTCACCTTGTAGCCCGTCACTTCCTTGCGGATCGGCTCGAAGACGACCGAGTGCGCGATCGTCATCTGCGGCGCCTCGTCGTGGGCGATGGTCTGCATCTCCTCGTAGAGCTTCGTGCGCTCGGCGACGTTCGGGATCTGCTTGGCCTTCACCAGCCGGTCGTCGAAGTTCTTGTCGCACCACTTCGACAGGTTCTGGCCGCCGGCGCGGGCCGCCGAGCAGCCGAGCAGGAAGAAGAAGTTGTCCGGATCGCCGTTGTCGCCGGTCCAGCCCAGCTGGCCGGTGATGTGCTCGCCCTGCTGCAGGCGCTTGCGGTACTCGCCCCATTCATAGGTGACGAGCTTGGCGTTGAGCCCGACCTTGGCAAGGTCGGCCTGCATCATCTCGGCGATGCGCTTGGCGTTGGGGTTGTAGGGCCGCTGCACCGGCATGTACCACAGGTCGATGTCGAGCGGCGTCTGCACGCCGGCTTCCTTCAGGAGCTGCCTGGCCTTCTCGGGGTCGTAGCCGTAGTCCTTCACCTTGTCGTTGTAGGACCAGATGGTCGGCGGGATGAGGTTCTTCGCCGCCTGGCCGGCGCCCTGGTAGACGTCGCGGATGATCGCCGCCTTGTCGATCGCCATGATGTAGGCCTGGCGGACGTGCTTGTCGTCGAAGGGCTTCTTCTGCACGTTGAAGGCGACATAGGCGATGTTGAGCCCCGGCTGGGACAGGAGGTTGATGTCCTTGTCCTCCTTCATCTTGGCAAGGTCGGCCGGGTTCGGGCCGAACATCACCTGGCACTCGCCCTTCTTCAGCTTGGCATAGCGGGCGGTCGCGTCCGGCGTGATGGCATAGACGAGGTCGTCGATCTTGGCCTTGCCTCCCCAGTATTGCGGGAAGGCCTTGAAGCGGATGACGGCGTCCTTCTGATAGGCGACGAACTGGAACGGCCCGGTGCCGACGGGGATCTGGTCGAACTGCTCCGGCTTGCCCTGTTTCATGAGGAAGTCGGCATATTCGGCCGAGTGGATCGTGCCGAGGTCCATCGCGAGATTGGCGATGAAGGGCGCATTCGGCTCGGAGAGGGTCATGCGGATGGTATAGTCATCCACCTTCTCGAGCTTCTGAATGAGCTTCGGCATCTCCATGTCGTTGTAGTAGTCGTACGCCCCGCCCGACACCTTGTGGTAGGGATGCTTGGGGTCTCCCTGGCGGTTGAACGAGAACAATACGTCGTCGGCGTTGAAGTCGCGCGTCGGCTTGAAATTGTTGATGCCGGAGTGAAACTTCACGCCCTTGCGCAGGTGGAAGGTGATGACCTTGCCGTCGTCCGAGATGTCCCATTTCTCGGCGAGGCCGGGAACGACCTTGGTGGTGCCGCGCTCGAACTCGACGAGCTGGTTGAAGACGGGACGGGCGGCGTCGAGGCTCGTGCCCGTGGTGTTGAGCGCCGGCGTGAAGTTCTCGGGGCTCCCTTCCGAACAATAGACGAGCGTCTTTGCCGAAAGCGCGGTGGACGCCAGCACCGCGGCCGCGAAGGATACCGCGGCAACGCTTCCCCTGATTGTGCGAGACATTGTTCAGCCCTCTCTGATGCCAGCACCACTGGCCGCCGGTGTGCCGGAGGGGCCGAGGGTCTGGTCGTTATGCGGCCGGTGACGGCACGCGCTGGCGGCTATCGAAGCAAGTCGCGAGGTGGCTGGCAACTGGCCACATGCCGCGCGGCGGCACGTCGCCGAAAGATGATACCAGTTGGGCGGCAGCCTTTACGGAAAAGGCGAGGCTTTTCGCGCCTCGATAATACCAGATTACCCCCCATGTTCCGCAGAGTTTCGCAGCGTGCGCCGGCACGCGAGGCCTCGCCGCCGGCCGTTCGCCGCCGGAATCGGCCGTTCCCGCCCGCCCCCGAGGACCGGACCGGAGATGGCGACCGGCTTGCGCCCCGTCGCCCCCGCGGGCGGCGCGCCCTCAGTAGTCCCATTCCATGCCGACGCCGACCGCGGTCTTGCCCTCGGCGCCCACCTCGCCCTGCACCTTGATGTTCTTCGTCACGTCGATGTCGACCGTGACCGCGCTCGAACCCGGCGTCGCGCCCTGCTTCACGCCGACGTAGATGTTGTCGTTGATGCGCTTGCCGATGCCGACGGCGACGCCGCCGTTCTCGCTCGCGCCGATGTCGATGGCGTCGATGCCGAGGGAGCGCGACAGGTCGTCGAGGCCCCGGCCGCCGAGGCCGGTGAGCTGCGCCACGGCCTGGGCGAGGCGGATGGTCTGGCTCGCGGTGAGGCTGCCCGAGGGGCGGCCGAAGAGGAGGCGGGCGAGCACCTCGTCCTGCGGCAGTTCGGGTGAGGCGGAGAAGGCGAGCTTCGGCTGCGAGGCGCGCCCGGTGACGGCGACGCGCGCGGTGACGTCGCCCGCCGGCGCCTCGGCGAGGAAGTCGAGCTCGGGATCGACGCCGCCGCCCGGGAAGCCGATGGTGCCGCGCGTGAAGGTGAGCCGCCGGCCGAGCAGCGAGAAGGTGCCGCGGCGCATGTCGAAGGCGCCGCTCACCTGCGGGGCGGCGCTCGTGCCGCCGATGGCGAGGGTGCCGCCGAGCTCCGCGTTGATCCCCTGGCCGCGCACGAAGACGCGCGACGGCGCCGCGACGGTGACGTCGAGCACCGCCACGAGCGCCCCCCCGCCCCGGCTGCGCGCGGCGGCGCGCTTCTGCTCGGCGGCGAGGCGCGCCCTCACCCGCGGCGGCGCGTTGACGTGGCGCACGGCGATCGGCGTTGCGGAAAACGGCAGCCGATCGGGCAGGTTGACGTCGAGGTTCGCGACCTCGATGCGCCCGGCGACCTTCGGCTCCCGGGCGAGCGGCCCGCTCACCGAGAGGTCGAGGCTCGCCGTGGCGTTGGTGATCTCGCTGGCGACGAGCTGGGCATTGGCGGCGCGCAGCGTGATCTGGCCCGGGAAGCCCGCCGCCGGATCGAGCGCGATGCGGCCCGAGCCGCCGATCGTGCCGCCGTTGCGCGTCGCCGCGCTCAGGCTCGCGATGGTGAGGGCCCGCTGCGAGCCCGTCACGGTCGCCTCCACCCTGTCGAGATAGAGGCCGTTGACGACGTCCTCGAAGCGGCCGCCCACGATGCGCAGGCTGCCCTGCGCGGCCGGCGCCGCGGGCGTGCCCCTGAGGCCGAGGTCGATCACCGCCGTGCCCGCCGCGCGCTGGCCGTCGGCCAGGAGATCGTTGAGCGTCGCAAGGTCGAGCCGGCCGGCCACCGCGAGGTCGAGCGCGCCCGTCGTGTCGAGCGGGGCCGAGCCGCGCAGCGTGACGGAGGCATTCAACGCGTCGCGGATCACCGCATCGACGCTCGTGCGGCCGCCGGCGAGCGTGCCGGAGGCCGTGACCGCGAAGGGCCTGAGCCCCGCCCCGCGCAGGGCGGCGGAGGACAGCCCCTCGACGCCAAGGCGATAGCGCCCGTCCGGCCTCGCCGCCTCGCCCGACAGCGACAGTTCGCCCCCGAGCGTCCCCGTAAGGCCGAGGTCCGGCGCGGCGAGATCGGCGAGCGCGAGCGGCAGGGCCTCGGCCTTCGCCCGCAGGTCGAGGCGGCGGCCCGCGACCCCGTCCACCACGAGGCGGCCGCGGCCGGCGCGCAATTCGAGGCCGGCGATCCTCACGCCGCCGTCCGCGACGGTGAGCCGTGCCTCGCGCGCGAGCTCGACCCGGTCTGCGCCGCGCAGGGCGGAGAACGTGCGCAGCGCCACCTCCAGGCCGTCGCCGGCCGGCGCGATGCGCGCCCGCGCGGCGAGGTCGATGCCCTGCGCCACGGCGTCGAGCACGACCTCCGTGCCGCCGGCATCGCCCTTCGCCGTCGCGGCGGCGCGGGGCACGGCGAGGCCGCCGCTCGCGAGACCGGCGAGATCGAGGCGCCCGTCGAGTGTCGGCGTGCCGAGGAGGTCACGCCCCTTCATGTCGACATCGGCCCGGCGCAGCGTCGTGCCGAAGGCGGCGACCCGCTCCGCCGTGCCACGCAGGTCGGCGGCCTGACGGCCGTCGACGACGAAGAGATCCGCCTTGAGGTCGAGCTTGCCGGCGAGCTCGGCAAGCAGCAGGGGGCCCACATCGCCGAGGTCGCCCGCCGCGAGCGACAGGCGGCCCGTCGCACGGCCCTGCGCGTCGAGCGCCGCCTCGGCCGCGAGCGCCACCGAGCCGAGATCGAGGCGCAGGCCCTCGATGCGCGTGCGGCCCGCCGCGTCGCGGGTGAAACGTCCCGCCCCCCGCGCCGGCTTGCCGTCCACCGTGCCGTCGAGCGCGAGCGTGCCGCCCGGCGCGGCAAGCACGTCCTTCACCTCCAGGTCGAGCGTGAGGCGCTCGATCGGTCGGTTCACGGCGCGCGCGTCGGCGAGCACCACCCCGGCCCGGGCGTCGAGCCGGGCGAGGCTTCCGGTCAGCGTGGCCGAGACCTCGCCGCGGCCGGCGAGGCGCGGATCGAGGCGGGCGAGATCCGGCAGGAGGAGCCGCGCGGCGACATTGGCACGGGCGGCCGTGGCCGAGCCGTCGGCGACGAGCCGGGCATGAGCCGCGTCGAGCGTCAGATTGCGGAAGCCGAAGCTGCCGTCCATGGCGCGCTGCAGGCCGCCCGTCAGGCGCAGGCTCGGCCCGGCGAGGCCGTCCACCTGCGCCATCCCCGTCCGCAGATTGTCGACCGAGCCGTCGAGGGTGACGGCGAGGCGACCGAGGTCGGGGGCAAGATCGATGTCGGCGGCGAGCCGGACCTGGCCGGCGAAGGGCCGGTCGGCGAAGGCGCGCAGCGCCGCGAGGTCGGCGCGCTCGACCGTCACCTTGCCCTTGACGCTCCGCGGCCCCGCCGCACCGGCATAGCGGGCGGAGAGTGCCGCAAGCTCGATGCGCGCCTCCGCGATCTCGACCTGACCCGTGCGATCCGCCCTGCCCCGGCCGGAGAGCACGGCGCCGCCGCCGAGGGCCCGTGCGAGCGCCGGATCGCGGCTCGCGAGCCCTTCGGCGCGGCCGTCGAGGACGACGGAGAAGCGGGTGTCCGCGGCCATGAGCGGGCCGTCGCCGCTCGCGCCGAGCGTGAGGGCGAGCCGGTCGACACGCTCGCCGTCGAAGGCGAGACCGCGGGCGCTGGCGACCATCCTGACCGTCGGCGCCTTGGCCGTGCCGCCGGCGCTCAGGTCGACGTCGAGGCTCATCCAGCGCGCGGCGGCAGGCAGGAGCGCGGCAAAGCGATGGGCATCGCCGACCGTCAGCCGCACCTGGCCGGCGAGCGCGCCGCCCGTCCTGTCGTAGCTGCCGGTCGCCGAGACCATGCCGGCCGCCGCCGCGAGCTCGACATGGTCGACGCCCACGCGGCCGTCATCGCCGAAGCTGGCGTCGACGGCGAGCGTCGTCTTGCCGTCGAGGAGCGGCGCCAGGCCCGCCGGCATGGCGCGACCGACGTCGGCCTCCAGCCGGCCGGACAGGCTGCGCGCCGCGCCGACGCGCCGCAGGTCGACGAGCCCCCGCGCCGAGCCCTTGTCGGCAAGGTCGAGGGCAAGGTCGCCGCGCCAGGCGTCGAGCGGCCCGGCGCCGACGACGCTGAGCGTCA
This sequence comes from Chelatococcus albus, assembly GCF_030067675.1. Taxonomy (GTDB): domain Bacteria; phylum Pseudomonadota; class Alphaproteobacteria; order Rhizobiales; family Beijerinckiaceae; genus Chelatococcus_A; species Chelatococcus_A albus. The sequence continues at coordinate 231,815 of NZ_JASJEV010000007.1, forward strand.
CCGCCGGCAGGTCGGGCAGGCGCGCGAGGCGGGAGACGAGGCCCCCCGCCGGCTCGCTCGCCGTGACGGCCATGTCGAGATGCTGCGTCTCGGGCGCGAAGCGCAGGCGCGCATCGATCCGGCCCTCCGTGCCGTCGATGCGCGCAAGCGCGAGCTCCGCCGACAGGCCCTCGGACGGATCGAGGAGGCGCGCCGCGCCCTCGAGCGACAGGCGCGCCGGCACGCCGAGGAGCGGCGCGCCGAGGTCGATCTCGGCGATCCCCAGCCGCTTGACCGCGACGCCGAGCGGCAGCCGCGGCAGGCCGGGGGGCCCGCCCGCGGGCCCGGCTTCGGCGCGCGGCGGCCGCGCGACCGACAGGCGCCCCACCTCCACCGCGGCGATGTCGAGGCGCCCGGAAAGGAGGGCGCCGGGATGCCAGGCGAGGCGGGCACGGTCGACCGTGAGCCAGGTGCCTTCGGCGTCCGCGAGCGCGACGTCGCGCAGGGTCATGTCGAAGGGCACCGCCCCTTCGAGGCGCCCGATGCGCAGGCTTGCGCCGGGGCCGCTCGCCAGCCGCTCGACGAGGCGCGCGATCTCGGCGCGGCCGGCGTCCGTGCGGGTGAGCGCAAGGAGCGCCGCCCCCGCGAGCGCGACCAGCGCGACGAGCGTGAGGAGCGCCGCCCGGAAGGGCCTGCGGCGCGGAGGCGGGCGGCGGAGGCGGAGGCGGCGCATCAGAAGGCCTGCCCCAGGCTGATGTAGAGGCCGAAGGACGGATCGCCCTTCTCGCGGTTGAGACCGCGCGCGAGGTCGAGCCGGATCGGTCCGATGGCCGTGTAGTAACGCAGGCCGATGCCGGCGGCGTAGCGGAGGTCGGACTTGAAGTCGGGATAGCTCTCGGCGAAGGCGTTGCCGGCGTCGAAGAAGGGAACGACGCCGATCGTGTCGGTGACCTTGACGCGCAGCTCGGCCGAGGCCGCGAGCAGGCTGCGGCCGCCGATGACGTGGCCGCTCGCGTCCCTGGGGCCGAGGCTCTGGTAGCCGTAGCCGCGCACCGAGCCGCCGCCGCCGGCGAAGAAGCGCCGCGGCGGGGGGATGTCGGCGAGATCGGCGCCGATGAGGCTGCCCATGGCGAGGCGGCCGGCGAGCACGTAGCGCGCCTCGTCGTCGAAGGGCAGATAGGCGGAGACGCTGCCCTTGACGAGCGTCATGTCGAGGGAGGAGCCGAGCGCCGTGAGGAAGGGCTCGACGGTGGCGCTCGCGCGGATGCCGCGGGTCGGGTCGAGCTGGCTGTCGGTCGTGTCGTAGGTGAGCGCGACGGGCAGGCCGACGAGCGTGTACCAGCGCCCGCCCTGGTAGTTCGTGTCGAGCGCCCGCAGGATGCGGGCCCGTTCGTGGTCGATGCCGATCTCGCCCGCCAGATGCTCGTCGAAGCGGTGCTTCAGCCCGGCCGCGCCGAGGAAGCCCTGGCGCGAATAGGTCTCGGTGATCTCGCGCAGGAAGGCGGGCTGCACGACGAGGTCGGTCCCCGGGCCGATGATGCCGGGCTTCACGAAGGTGGCGCCGAGGCGATAGCCGACCTGGTCGAGCGTATCGAGCTTCTTGAGCTGGTTGCGGCCGCTGATGTCGGTGCCCGACACCTGCGCATCAAGGCGCAGGCGCTCGGCGCCGCCGAAGAGATTGCGGTGGCCCCAGTAGGCGTTCACCGCCGGGCCGTCGGTCGTCGAATATCTGGCGCCGAAGCCGACGAAGCGCGGCGGGCGCTCCTTGACCTCGATGTCGACAGGCACCTCGCCGCGCTCCTTGAAGCGGTCGTCCTCGCGCAGGCGGATCGACTCGAAGACGTCGTATTTCTGCAGATCGCGGCGCAGCCGGGCGATGGGCTCGGGCGAGAAGACGTCGCCCGGCTTCCAGGGCACGCGCTCGGCGAGGAACTCGGGCCGGAGCCGCTCGGTGCCGCTCACGCCGACGGCGCCGAAGCGGGCCTCTCGGCCGGGCGCGATGCGGAAGGTGACGTCGAGCGTCTTCGTCGCGTGGTCGGCCACGGCGTCGCGCCCCGGCACGGCGGCGAAGGCATGGCCGCGCGTGCGCCAGAGATCGACGAGGGCCTTCTCGGCGGCGAAGACGGTGGCGCTCAGGGCCGGCGCCCCGGGCGCGATGCCGAGCCGCTTCCAGTCCTCGGGCGGCGGCAGCGGCTTGCCCGTGCGGGCGTCGACGACGGCGAGCCGGCCGAAGGTGAACTGCGCGCCGGGCGTGATCGACACGCGCACGGGCACCGGCCCCTTGCGGCGCGCGGCCTCGGCCCGCGCGATCGCCGCCCCGGAGGCCGGGTCGATGCCGGCGACCGCGATGGCCATGGCCGGCTCGTAGTAGCCCAGGGCCGACAGTGCGCCGTAGAGCCGGTCGCGGTCGGCGAGCGCGCGGCGCACGAGGCCCGCGCCGCCCGACGGGGCGTCCTTCCTGAGCCGCGCCAGATTGGACACGTCCTCGAGCTTGCGGGCGAGGTCCCGGTCGCCGCCCGCCACCTCGAAGGTGAGATCGTAGGGCGTGGCGTCCGGCGCGGGGAGCGTCTCCTCGCCGTTGGTCCGGCGGCCGAACAGGCGCTCCCAGAACGAGGGCTCCTCGGCAGGGGCGGCCTGGACAGGGGCGGCTTGGGCGAAGGCGAGCGGCGCCCCCAGGCCGAGCGCGGTCACGACGCCGATGGCGGCACCGCCCCTGCGAAGGATCTGCGAGACGCGCGCGCCCCGATCATGAACCCGACGAACCACCAATCCCGACCGGCCTGAAGGATGCAACCACGAGGTCAGCGCGATGCGCGAGGATCTCGCACATGCCTGCCAACCCGCCCCAATGATAAGGCGAAATTGGGGCGCCGTGGTTAACTGGTACCGGCGACACCGGCCGGTTCAAGGGCTTGCGGCAGCGGTGTTCGAGGCCGCCCGCGGCCCGTCAACCACGATTCCACAGGCTCGCGGCGGCACGGTAGCGGGCGAGTGCCTCGGCGACGAATCGGCCCGCGCTGCCCAGATAGCCGGCGGGATCGAACAGGGGGCCGATCGCCCCGGCGTCGAGATGGGCCCGCACGCGCGGATCGGCCGCAGCGACCTCGGCAAGGCCGCGCCGCCCTGCCACCGCCTCCTTCACCAGGGTCTCGGCGAGGTGATGGGCTTCGCTGCGGCCGAGGGCGGGCGCAAGCGCCGTCATCAGGCGCTCGGCGAAGACGAGGCCGTCGAGTGCGGCGATATTGGCGCCGATCCGCGCCTCGTCAACGACGAGCCCCTCCGCCACCTCGACCATGGCCACGAGCGCCGCATGGGTCGCGGCAAAGAGCGCGGCGATGGTCGGCGCCTCCGCCTGCCAGCCGCCGACGGCTCGCTCGTGCTCCTGCACCATGCCGGCGAGCACGGTGGCCACGAGGCCGGGCGTGCGCGCCGCGGCGGCGAGCGCGATCATCGAGGCGGTGGGATTTCTCTTGTGCGGCATGGTGGAGGAGCCGCCCCGCCCGGCCCCGCCGGGCTCGCGCGCCTCCCCCACCTCGAACTGCATGAGAAGCGAGACGTCGCGCGCCATCTTGGCCGTCGCGCCGGTCAGGATGCCGAGCGCCGCCGCGAGCCCCGCCACGCCGTCGCGGCGCGTGTGCCAGGGCATGGCCGGAAGGGCGAGGCCGAGGCGCGCGGCCATCCGCGCCGCCACTTCCGGGCCCGCCTCGCCCATGACGGCGAGCGTGCCGGTGGCGCCGCCGAGCTGGAGCTCGAGCGCCCCCGCCTTCTCGGCCTCCAGCCGCTCCAGCGCCTCGACGACACCGAGGAGCCAGTTCGCCGCCTTCAGGCCGAAGGTGACGGGCGGGCCCGGCTGCATGAGCGTGCGGCCGAGCATGGGCGTCGCAGCCTGGCGCCCGGCCAGCGCCGCGAGGCCGTCGGCGAGGCGGCGGCCGTCTCGCCCGATCAGCGCGAGGCCCTCGCGCATCTGCAGCGCCGTGGCGGTGTCGACCACGTCCTGGCTCGTCGCGCCATAGTGCACCCAGGCGGCCGCCGCCGCATCGGCGGCGGCGACGCGGGCGGTGAGCCGCCTGACGAAGGGGATGGGAAAGGCCCCCGCGCGCCGGCCCTCGCGGGCAAGGGCCGCGGCATCGAAGCCGTCGGCATCGGCCGCCGCGCGGATGGCGGCCGCCGCGGCCGCCGGAACGAGGCCGAGCTCGGCCTGCGCCTCCGCCAGCGCCACCTCGAAGGCGAGCGCGGCCGCGATGAAGGCATGGTCGCCGAAGACCTCCTCCATCTCGTCGGTGGTGCCCAATGCGCCCGCGATCAACCCCGCCATGCGGCGCCCCCCTCACCGTCCCGTCTCATCGCCCGGCCGCGTCCGCCGCCGGGCAGGGCCTGCCCCTCACGCCTCGAAGAAGACGGTCTCGCCCTCGCCCTGCAGCACGATATCCCAGGTGTAGCGGCCCTCGCCGGCCTTGCGGGCGACGAGGGTGGCGCGGCGCTCGGCGGGCACGAGGGCGAGGACGGGATCGGCCGCATTCGCCGCCTCGCCGTCGAAGTAGAGGCGCGTGTGCAGGCGCTTCAGGACGCCGCGGGCGAAGACGCCGACGCTGATGTGCGGCGCCTGGGCCGCGCCGTCGGGGCCCGGCACCGGGCCGGGCTTGATCGTCTCGAAGAAGAAGGCGCCGTCGGCGCCGGTGGCGGCGCGGCCGAAGCCGACGAAGTCGCTGTTCGGCCGGCGCTCGTCCGCCGGGTGGGCGTAGCGCCCCTCGGCATCCGCCTGCCAGATCTCGATCATGGCGTCGGGCACGGGCGCGCCGTCACCGTCGCGCACGCGGCCCTCGATGCGGATGCGCTCGCCCGTCGTGGAGGGCGTCACGAGATTGCCCGTGACGAACTCGACGCGGCCGTAGTCGCGCGGCGTCAGTGCGTAGGCGAAGTAGGGGCCGACGGTCTGCGAAGGGGTCAGGTCCGCCATGGGGTCACGCCTCCATCGGGGTCGCGTTGCGGCCGCGCAGCACGATGTCGAACCGGTAGCCGAGCGCCCATTCGGGCTTCGTCGTGTCGAGGTCGAAGCGCGAGATCAGCCGCTCGCGCGCCTTCGGGTCGGGGATGGACTGGAAGATCGGGTCGTAGGCGAAGAGCGGGTCGCCCGGGAAATACATCTGCGTGACGAGCCGCGACAGGAAGGAGTGGCCGAAGAGCGAGAAATGGATATGCGCCGGCCGCCAGGCATTGGGGTGGTTGCGCCAGGGATAGGCGCCCGGCTTGACGGTGACGAAGCGGTAGCGCCCTTCGGCGTCCGTCACGCAGCGGCCGGCGCCGGTGAAGTTCGGGTCGAGGGGCGCATCGTGCTGGTCGACCTTGTGGATGTAGCGCCCGGCGGCATTCGCCTGCCAGATCTCGATCAGCGTATCGGGCACCGGGCGGCCGTCCTCGTCGAGCACGCGCCCGGAGACGATGATGCGCTCGCCCAGGGGCTCGCCGGCGTGCTGGCGCGTGAGGTCAGCGTCGTCCGCCCCCACCGTCTCGTGGCCGTAGACGGGCCCGGTCAGCTCGGAGAGCGTGTGCGGAATGATGACGAGCGGCTTCTGCGGCGCGCGCTTCAGCGTGCCGACATAGTCCGCGTGCAGATAGGGCGGATGAGCCTTCAGGCCCTCCCTCGGATAGACAAGACTCATCGGGTTTCCTCCTGGCCTTGTTGCATGGGCGACCCGCCCTGCCGCGGGTCCCGCCTCAGTTCACGCGCTCGACGGCGAGGCTCACCCCCTGTCCGACGCCGACGCACAGGGTGGCGAGGCCGCGCCGCCCGCCCGTCTCGGCGAGGTGGCGCGCCAGCGTCAGCGCCAGCCGCGCCCCCGACATGCCGAGGGGATGGCCGAGCGCGATGGCGCCGCCGTTCGGATTGATGTGCGCGCCGTCGTCCGGCAGGCCGAGGCCGCGCAGCACGGCGAGCGCCTGCGAGGCGAAGGCCTCGTTGAGCTCGACCGCATCGAAGTCCGACACCTTCCAGCCCAGGCGCCCGCACAGCTTCTGCGTGGCCGGGATCGGGCCGATGCCCATGATGCGCGGCTGAACCCCCGCCGTCGCCATGCCGACCACCCGGACGAGCGGGGTGAGGCCGTGCTTCTCCACCGCCTCGGCCGAGGCGACGATCAGCGCCGCCGCGCCGTCGTTGACGCCCGAGGCATTGCCCGCCGTCACCGTGCCCGGCTGGCGCACGAAGGGCTTCAGCTTGGCGAGGCCATCGAGCGTCGTGTCGTGGCGGGGATGCTCGTCCTTGTCGACGACGACGGGGCCGGCCTTGCCCCCCGGCACCATGACCGGCACGATCTCGCCGGCGTGGAAGCCGCGTTCGGCGGCCGCCTTGACGCGCATCTGCGAGCGATAGGCGAAGGCGTCCTGGTCCTCGCGCGTCACCTGGAACTCGTCGGCGACGTTCTCGCCCGTCTCGGGCATCGAGTCGATGCCGTACTGCGCCTTCATCAGCGGATTGACGAAGCGCCAGCCGATCGTCGTGTCGTGCAGCTCGGCGGAGCGCTGGAAGGCGCTCTCGGCCTTGCCCATGACGAGGGGGGCGCGGGTCATGCTCTCGACGCCGCCGGCGATGGCGAGCTCGATCTCGCCGGAGCGGATGGCGCGCGCGGCCGTGCCCACCGCATCGAGCCCGGAGGCACAGAGGCGATTGATGGTGGTGCCCGGCACGGTCTCGGGGAAACCGGCGAGCAGCAGCGCCATGCGCGCCACGTCGCGGTTGTCCTCGCCCGCCTGGTTGGCGCAGCCGAGGAAGACCTCCTCGACATGGTCGGCGAGGCCCGGGTGGCGCGCGGCGAGCGCCTTCAGCGGCACGGCCGCGAGATCGTCGGCGCGCACCCTGGCGAGCGCCCCGCCGTAGCGCCCGATCGGCGTGCGCACGCCGTCGCAGATGAAGACATCGCGCATCACTTTCCTCCCGTCCGCGCCGCCGCCTGCTCGCCCGCCGTGCCCTCGCCCGCGTGGGCGCGCCGCGTGCGCTCCTGCAGGTCGCGCAGCACCGCGAGCTCCCGCTCGGTGGGCGCCGGCGTCTCGGCCACCGTCCCGGCGAAGCGGATCGGCCAGCCCGTGTTCTCGACGATCTTATCGCGGGTCACGCCCGGATGGATGGAGACCACGGTGAGTTCCTTCGTCACCGGGTCGGGCTCCATGACGCACAGGTCGGTGATGACCTTGGTCGGCCCCCTGGTCCTGACGCCGAGGCGCTCGCGGTGGTCGCCGCCCTCGCCGTGGCCCATGGAGGTGACGAAGTCGAGCCTGTCGACGAAGCCGCGCCTGCCCTGCGCCATGATGATGAAGATCTGGCCGCAGTGGGTCGCGATCTCCGGCGCGCCGCCGCCGCCCGGCAGGCGCACCCTGGGGCTGTCGTAGGGGCCCACGACGGTGGTGTTGAGATTGGCGAAGCGGTCGATCTGGGCGCCGCCGAGGAAGCCGAGCGTGATGCGTCCGCCCTGCAGCCAGTAACGGAACATCTCCGGCACAGAGACGGTGGTGAGCGCCGTCTCGCACAATTCGCCGTCGCCGATGGACAGCGGCAGCACGTTCGGCCGCGTGGCGATGGTGCCGCTCTCGTAGATGAGGGTGATGTCGGGCGCGTGCGTCAGGCGCGCGAGGTTGCAGGCGGCGGAGGGTGCTCCGATGCCGACGAAGCAGACATCGTCATTGGTGAGGGCGCGCGCGGCGGCGACCGTCATCATCTCGTTCGCGGTATAGGTCATCGCGCGCTCCTCAGGCCGCCTTGCGGGCGTGGACGGCGAAGGCGTCCGGCCCCTTGGCGAGCACATGTTCCTTCATCCAGGCGAGGAAGGTGTCTCGCTCGCGCGCGATCCCGTCCCATGCCTGGTAGAAGGCGTTGTCACGCTTGTAATAGCCGTGCGCGTAGGAGGGATGGGCCCCGCCCGGCACGACCGCGATCGCCGTCACCGTCCAGGCCGGGAGGATGACGGCGTTGGGCGAGCGCGGCCCGAAGTCGTCGACGATCTCCTCCACAGTCACCACGGCACGCCTGGCGGCGAGCACGGCCTCCTTCTGCACGCCGACGATGCCCTCGAGCAGCACGTTGCCGGCGCGGTCGGCGCGCAGGGCGTGGATCACCGTGACGTCGGGGCGGATGGCCGGCACGGTGGCCAGCACCTCGCCCGTGTAGGGGCAGGTGACGGAGCGGATGCCGGGATTGACCTTGGGCAGGTCCGCCCCCTTGTAGCCGCGGAAGACGGCGAAGGGCAGGTTCGCCGCGCCGGCCTCGTAGGCGTTGGCCATGGCGGCGTGGGAATGCTCCTCGATGGCGAGCCGGTTCGGCCAGCCGTTCTCCACTGCGTCGCGCAGGCGGTGCAGCGAGCCGACGCCGGGATTGCCGCCCCAGGAGAAGACGAGCCTGTCGGCGCAGCCCATGCCGATGAGCTGGTCGTAGATGAGGTCGGGCGTCATGCGCACCAGCGTCAGGTGCCGGCGCCCCTGCCGGATGATCTCGTGCCCCGCCGCATGCGGAATGAGATGCGTGAACCCTTCCATCGCGACGGTGTCGCCGTCGCGAACGGTCTCCCCGATCGCCGCTGCGAGCGGCAGCACCCTGGCCATGGCGTCTCTCGCCTCCCGGTCTGGCGGGGCGGCCCGCCTGCCGGCGGGGATGCCCGTCGTTGAATTGTTGTGCGCATATCGCACAACATGTCGTATTTCGGCCAGAATAGGAGGCGCGCATGCGGCCGTCAATCGGCGCATGCCCGTCGCGGGGGCCGCGGCGGGGCGCCGAAATGCAAACGGCGCCGGACGGGCCGGCGCCGTTTCCCTGGCCGAGGGGCCGCGGCTCAGCGCGGCGAGGACCAGCCCTTGTACTCGTTGACGTTGTCGCGCGTGACGAGCTTCGAGGGCATGAGCGTCACGGTCTCGGCCGGCTTCTTGCCGTTCATGGCCTCGACGCCGAGCTTCACGGCGAGCTGGGCCATGGCGTAGGGGTCCTGGCTGGCGGACGCCTGGATGGCGGGGCTCGCCGGGTCCTTCAGCGCCGCCTCGATGTCGGGGGCGCCGTCCACCGCCGTGATGACGATGCCGTTGCGGTTGAGCTGCTTGGCGGCGAGATCGGTGCCGATGGCCTGGGGATCGTTGATGGCGAAGACGGCGTCGATCTTCGGGTAGCGCGTCAGGTGGCCCTGCATGACGTTGAGGCCGCCGTCGCGCGAGCCCTTGCCGTCCTGGTCGGAGGACAGGACCTTGATGCCGGGGTTCTTGGCGAAGACGCTCTTGCAGCCGTTGACGCGGTCGACGACGGCCGAGACCTGGGGGCCGTTCTGGATGATGACGTCGCCCTTGCCGCCGAGCTTGTCGACGATGTACTGGCAGGCGATCTCGCCGGCCTGGACATTGTTGGTGGTGACGGTGAGGTCGGCGCCCTTGGCCGCCGTGTCCACGGCCACGACCAGGATGCCGGCGGCCTGCGCCTTCCTGATCGCCGGCTCGAGGGCGTTCACGTCGCCGGGGTTGAGCAGGATCATGTCCACGCCCGCGGCGATGAAGTTGTCGATCTGCGTGAACTGCTTGCCGAGGTCGTAGTCGTAGCCGACGGTCGTGATCTTGACGTTCGGGTTCGTCTTCCTGGCCTCCGCCTCCGCCCCCTTGGCAAGAGCGACGAAGAAGGGATTGCCGAGCGAGCCGAGCGAGATGCCGATCGACTTGAGCTCCTTGGCGGACGCCGCTCCGGCGCCGAGCGCGAGGGCGACGGCGGCGGCGGTCAGGGCGAGCGTGCTGGTGGGCATCCTGCGGCGATGGTTCCTCACGGTTTCCTCCACTTGTCCCGATATGCGCCGGCCTGCGGGTTGGTCCCGCGCCGGCCCCGTCCCGCGCGGCCGGTCAGGTCCGCGCCGAGCCCTTGAGGCGGTAGCGGTCGAGCGCCACGGCGCCGATGATGACGAAGCCCTTGATGATGTACTGCCAGATGTCGGACACCCCGACGAGGATGAGGCCGTTCGACAGGACGGCGATGATGAGGGCGCCGACGAGCGTGCCCCAGATGGAGCCGATGCCGCCGACGAAGCTCGTGCCGCCGAGGATGACCGCGGCGATGGCGTCGAGCTCGTAGGACTGGCCGAGCTGCAGGCCGTTGGCCGCGTAGAGGCGCGCCGCCGACATGGCCCCGCCGAGCCCCGAGAACAGGCCCGATGCCCCGTAGACGAAGAGGAGCACGGCCCACACCTTGATGCCCGAGAGCCTTGCGGCGTCCGCATTGCCACCCACCGCATAGATGTGCACGCCGAGCACCGTGCGGCGCAGGACGAACCAGCAGGCGATCACGACGGCGAGCGCGATGACGACGAGCCACGGCACGCCGAGGAGCGTGCCGTTGCCGATGAAGGCGAAGGGCAATTGCGGGTTGAACACCGTCTTGTCGTCGCCGAGGAGGCGCGCGAGGCCGCGGACCGCCGTGAGCGAGCCGAGCGTGACGATGAAGGGCGGCAGGCGCACGAAGGCGATGAGCGCGCCGTTGACGAGGCCGAGCGCGAGCCCCATGGCGAGCGCCGCCGGAATGCCGAGCATGCCCCAGTCCGGGATCTTCGAGGCGATGACGGCGACCATGGCGGAGGCCGCCAGGATCGAGCCGACCGACAGGTCGATGCCGCCGGTGAGGATGACGAAGGTCATGCCGGCGGCGAGCACGATGTTGATCGCCGCCTGCTGCGCCACGATGGACAGGTTCTGCCAGCTCATGAAGCGGCCCTCCGCCCAGGCGCCGGCGAAGCTGCCCGTCTGGGCGTAGCCGCTCAGGAACTGGAACAGGATGGCGATGAGGATCAGCACCGGCAGCATGCCGAGCGCCTGCACGAAGGCGCGCATGGCGAGGCGGCGGCGCATCTCCTCGCTGGCGAAGCCGGCGATCGCGGTGTCGGATGGGCTCGTGGTCATCACAGGGTCCCGTCGCTGATCAGGCTGTCGGAGGACCGCGCCGGGCCGGGCGCGATCCGCGAGCATTCAATGGAGGAGAGCGGGGTCACCCGTAAGGCCCGCCGCCGCGGCCGCCCCCGGGCGATCGACGGCGCCGGTGGCGATGGCGCCGATCGTCTCCTGGCTGATGGGCGGATGGCCGTGGCCTCCGACCTCGCCGGCGATGACGCCCTCGCGCATGACGAGCACGCGGTCGCAGATGCCGACGATCTCGGGCAATTCGCTCGAAATGACGATGACGCCGCCGCCCGCCTTCGCCACGTCGTCGATGAGGCGGTAGATCTCGGACCTGGCGCCGATGTCGACGCCGCGCGTCGGCTCGTCGAGGATGAGCACGCGCGGCCTGGTCTCCAGGAGGCGGGCGAGCAGCACCTTCTGCTGGTTGCCGCCGGACAGCGCGCCCACGCTCACCTGGTCGGTCGGCACGCGGATGCCGAGGTTCTTCACCGCGGCAGCGGCGCGCCGGCGCGCGGCGCGGCGGTCGAGGAGGCCGCCGATGCGGCTGTCGCGGCCGATGACGCCGAGGTTGACGTTCTCCCGCACCGTCATGTCGAGGAAGAGGCCGAGCTGCTTGCGGTCCTCGGTGAGATAGACGATGCCCGCCTCGATCGCCTCGCCCGGGTGCGTCGCCTTCACCGGCCGGCCGTCGAGCGTGATCGTGCCGGTCGTGCGCGGGTCGGCGCCGTAGATCAGGCGCGCGAGCTCCGTGCGCCCGGCGCCGACGAGGCCGGCGAGGCCGAGCACCTCGCCCTCGTGCAGGTCGAGGGAGCAGGGGCCGATGCGGCTGCCGTCGCCGACATCGCGCACCGAGAAGATCACCGGCCCGCGGCTGCCGTGGGCGTCGTGCTCCTTCTTGTAGAAGGTCGACAGGTCGCGGCCCACCATCATGCGGACGAGCTTCTCGGCGGAGAGCTCCGCGCGGTCGAGGGAGCCGACGTGGGTCCCGTCGCGCAGCACGCTGACACGGTCGGCGAGCTCGTAGATCTCGGCCATGCGGTGGCTGATGTAGACGATGGCGAGGCCCTCGGCGCGGAGCTGGCGCACGATGTCGAAGAGGCGCTCCGTCTCGCGCGAGGAGAGCGAGGTGGTCGGCTCGTCCATGACGAGGATGCGCGAGCGGGCGACGAGGGCACGGCCGATCTCGACGAGCTGGCGCTCGGCCATGGTCAGTTCCGCGACCCGCGTCGCCGGCGAGAAGTGCACGCCGAGGCGCTGCAGGACCGGCGCGCACAGCGCGTTCATGGAGCGGCGGTCGACGAAGCTGAGGCGGGCGTGCTCGCGCCCGAGCAGCATGTTCTCCGCCACCGTCAGGTTCGGCGAGAGCGACAGCTCCTGGTAGATGATGGAGACACCGAGCCGGCGCGCGGTGAGCGGCCCGTCGATGTGCACGGTCTCGCCGCCGATGCGGATCTCCCCGCCGGGGTCCGCCTGGTAGGCGCCGGAGAGGATCTTCATGAGCGTCGACTTGCCGGCGCCGTTCTCGCCCATGAGCGCATGAACCTCGCCCGGATAGACGCGCAGCGCCACGTTCGAGAGCGCCTTGACCCCGGGAAAGGTCTTGGAGATCGCGCGCATCTCGAGAATGGGCGCGGCGAGCGGCGTGATCGTGCTCACGGCTGAACCTCCAGGAACATGTCGCCGAAACTGTCGCCGACCTGGCCGGTGAGGACCCGGTGCATGGGGCTGAAGCTCAGGTGCAGCGGCAGGCTCGCCGCGCCGATGGCGGCTGCGTCACAGCCGAGCGAGCCGCGCAGCAGCTCCGGCGCCTTGCGCGACTCGGCCACGGCCGCCTGCGCAGCGCGCGCCACCTCGCCGATGAGGGCGTCGAGCGCCGCCTCCGGCAGGTCGCCGTCGAGCACCACGGTCGAGACATCGAGCAGGTGGCACGAGGCGAGCAGCGGCGCGACGACGGCGTCGGCGGCGTCGCCGCACCATTCGGCGAAGGCCTCGGGACGCGCCGCGATGGCGCGCGCGAGATCCTCGCGGGCGGCGACCGGCGTGCCGCAATGGGCGAGATGGCGCCTGAGCCCGCCGAGCGAGGCGCGCGTGAGCAGCGGCACGTAGTCGTCGCGCGTGCGCGGCACGGAGGGCAGGCGCGACGGGCGCACCGGCATGACGCCGATGTCGCCGGCATTGCCGTTGCGGCCGCGCAGGTAGTCGCCCTCGAGCACGACGCCGCCGCCGAGGGCCGGCCCGATGAAGACATAGATGAAATCGTCGATCTCGCGGCCGCGGCCGTGGTTCAGTTCGCCGACGGCGGCGGCGCTGCCGTCGTTCTCGACGAGGACGCGCAGGCCCGTCGCCGCCGCGAGCGCCGCCTGCACGTCGAAGCTGTCCCACATGCGGTACTTGTCGGCGGTGAGGCCGAGCTCGACGAGCCAGCTCCCCAGATTGTAGGGCATGGCGACGCCGATGCCCTTGAGGCGCTCGACGCCGGGCCGGCCGAGCTCGCGGCGGAAAGCCGCGACGTCGGCCGCGATGCGCACCACCGCATCCTGCGGGTCCGGCAGGCCGTCGTGCACGACGCGCCCGAGGAGGCTGCCGCAGATGTCGACGAGCACGGTCTCGACGAGGTCGCGGTCGATGCGCACGCCGATGGCGTAGGCGCCCTGCGGATTGAGCTCGAGCATGGTCGCCGGCTGGCCGCGCCCGCCGTAGCGCTTGCCGGTGGAGCGCACGAAGCCGGCCGCCTCGAGCTCGCGCACGATCATGCCGGCGGCATTGCTGGTGAGGCCGGCGAGACGGGCGAGATCGGCCTTCGACGCGCGGCCGTGCCGGCGCAGCGCGGTCAGGATGACGCGCTCGTTGAACTCCCGCACGAGGACGGAGTTCGACCCGTGGCGCTGACCGCGCTCCTTGAGCACACCCACCTCCCCGGAGCAGGATCGGGCCCGGGCGCCGTCTCGCCCCCCGTCCCGCCTCTTCTTGCGCGCGAGGGGAGCGGACGCCGCTTCCCTCATTCTTAATTCATAGTGAATTAATTTATCGAACGGCAAAAGCCTGTCAATGTGCCGGCGGCACCCTTTCGCCTATAGTCGCCGGCCGACCCCTTTGGCGCATCGGCGAGCGGCGGCGTGGCACGGTTCATCGGACTGGACATCGGCACCTCGGCGGTGAAGGCGGTGCTCGTCGACGAGGCGCAGGCCGTGCTTGCCGAGGCAGCCGAGCCGCTCGCGACCGAGCGCCCGCGGCCCTTGTGGTCCGAGCAGCATCCCGACGCCTGGTGGCGCGCAGTCGCCACCGTGCTCGACCGGCTCGCGGCCCTGGCGCCGCTCGCGGAGGTTGCGGCCATCGGCCTGTCCGGGCAGATGCACGGCGCCGTCCTCCTCGGCGCGGACCTGAAGCCGCTGCGCCCGGCGATCCTGTGGAACGACGGGCGCGCCTTCGCCGAGGCGGCCGCCCTCAACGCCGACCATCCCGGCCTTGCCGCGATCGTCGGCGTGCCGGCGATGGCGGGCTTCACCGCCCCGAAGCTTGCCTGGCTCGCCCGGCACGAGCCGCCGGTGCGGGCAGGGCTGAAAGTGGCGCTGTCGCCCAAGGACTACCTGCGCCTCGTCCTCACCGGCGAGCTCGCCACCGACCTGTCGGACGCGGCCGGCACCTGGTGGCTCGACGAGGCGCGGCGCGACTGGTGCGACGCGGCGCTTGCCGCCTGCGGCCTCGACCGGTCGTTCATGCCCCGCCTCGTCGAGGGCACCGTCGCCACGGGCAGCGTGCGGGCGGAGCTCGGCCGGCGCTGGGGCCTGCCGCCGGGCGTGATCGTCGCCGCCGGCGCCGGCGACACGGCGGCGGGCGCGATCGGCGTCGGCGTCGTGGCGGAGGGCACGGCGGTCGCCTCCCTCGGCACCTCGGCCAATCTCCTCGCGGCGACGGCGTGCTACCGCCCCGATCCGGGGCGGCTCGTGCACGCCTTCTGCCACGCCCTGCCCGGCCGCTGGTTCCAGATGGCGGCGATGCTCAACGGCGCGAGCTGCCTTTCCTGGGCGGCAAGCCTCGTCGGCGCCGATGTCGCGACGCTCGTCGCCGAGGCCGAGGCGGCCTACGCCGGCCCCGGGGACCTCGTCTTCCTGCCCTATCTCGCCGGCGAGCGCACGCCGCATGACGATCCCCACGCCAGGGGCGCCTTCTTCGGCCTCACCGCGGCGAGCGACCGGCGGGCGCTCGTCCAGGCGGTGCTCGAGGGCGTCGCCTTCACCTTCGCCGACGCGGTCGACTGCATCGCGGCGACCGGCACGCCCCTCGGCGAGATCGCGGCGGTGGGCGGCGGGGCGCGCAGCGATCTGTGGATGCGCATCCTGGCGAGTGTCGTCGACCGGCCCATCCTGCGCCATCGCGGCGGCGACAAGGGCCCGGCCTTCGGCGCCGCCCGCCTCGCCCGCCTGGCGCTGACCGGAGAGGCGCCGGAGGCGGTCTGCGCGGCGCCGCCGATCCTCGACCGCATGGAGCCGGAGCCGGGGCTGGCCGCGGCCTACCGGCCGCGGCTCGCGCGCTTTCGCCGCCTCTACGCGGCCGTGCGCGAGGAGTTCCGCCCCCTCTGACGGCACGAAGCAGCGCTCCTGGAGCACGGCCCGCTTCACCTGAACCGGGAAGCGCATCCATCCTTTCGAGAACAGAGCATTTTCGCCGGCGCGGACCTTCGGCGCTTCGCCATGCCGGCATCCCCTTCGGCGGAAGATGCCTAGAGCACTACCCGATTCAATTGAATCGGGTAGTGCGTCTATCTTTTTGAAAATAGAGCATTTTCTTCGTCGAACCGGCGACCACCTCGGCGGAAAATGCTCTAGCGCACCGCCCTCAGCTCGCGCCAGGCGGAGACGAAGCGCGCGGCCTTGTCCGCCACCTCCGCCGTGCTCATGGCCGGCGTGAACAGGGCGGAACCGAGGCCGAAGCCGTCGGCGCCCGCCCTCATCCAGGGCCCCATGGTCTCGGGCGTGATGCCGCCGACGGGCAGGAAGCGCGTGCCCCCGGGGAACACCGCCCGCCACGCCTTCAGCGCCGCCGGCCCGAGGGTTTCGGCCGGAAACAGCTTCAGCGCGTCGGCCCCGGCCTTGAGCGCGGCGAAGCCCTCCGTCGGGGGGGCGACGCCGGGGGCGCAGGCGAGGCCGAGCGCCTTCGCCCGGCGGATCACCTCCCCGTCCGCGTGCGGCATGACGACGAGCCGGCCGCCGGCCGCCGCCAGCCGGTCGACGTCGGCAGGGTCGAGCACGGTGCCCGCGCCGACCATCACGTCCGCCGGCAGAGCCTCGACGAGGCGGGCGATGCTGGCGAAGGGGTCTGGTGAGTTGAGCGGCACCTCGACGAGGCGGAAGCCCGCGGCGGCGAGCGCCTCGCCGATCTCCACCGCCCGCTCCGGCCCGAGGCCGCGCAGGATGGCGACGAGCGGCAGGGCGGCAAGACAGTCGCTGAGGCAGAAGGCCATGGTCCTTACCCGATGAGCTTGCCGGCGCGCGCCACGCGCAGGAGGCCGGCGGCGACGATGTCGGCCGGCGCCACGCGGCTCTCGAGCGAGAAGCGCGCGAGCGCCGCGGCATAGTGGCCGGCGAGCGCCTCGCCGGCGACGACGGTCAGCGGCCGGGCCTCCGGCTCCAGCCCCATGGCGCGGCACCAGGCGAGCGCCCCGACGATCTCGGCGCCGATGAGGAGGCCGCTGAGATAGCTCGGCGTCGCCGTCTGCGGAAACTCGCCGAAGAGCGGCAGGGTGCGGGCGCTGAACAGGCGGTGCAGGAGGCCGCCCTGCCCGTCCATGTCCTCGGCCATGGCAAGGCCGCGGGCGAAGGCCTCGGCGTCGTCCACCCCGCCCTCGGCGAGCCGGCCGAGGATGGAATGGTCGCGCAGCACGGCGAAGAGCTCGCCGGTCATGAAGGTGCGGAAGGCCGTGACGCGCCCGTTCGCCACGCGCACCCACTTGCTGTGCGTGCCGGGCAGGACGACGAGGCGCTCGCCCTCCGCCTCCCCCAGGGCGCCGAAGATCTGCACCTCCTCGCCGCGCATCACGTCCGGCACGCCGGCCGCGTCGCGCCAGTCGAGCCCCGGCAGGATGCGCAGGCTCCCGTGGTCCGGCACGGCGACGTCGACGCCCGCGGCCGCGACGTCGGCAAGGCCCGCCGGACAGGGGCAGTAGGGCGCCTCGCGCCAGCCCTGGCGGCTGCCGATCATGCCCGAGGCGAGGACGGGCAGGCGCGGATGGGCCTTCACCCAGTCCCCCACCGTCTCGGCGAAGACGGCCGGGAAGGCGCGCCCCTCCACCGCGAGGATGCCGCGCGCAGAGGCGCGCCGGTCGAGCACCGCCCCGTCCGTCCCGATCAGATAGGCGCGCAGCGAGGTCGTTCCCCAGTCCAGGCCGATGAGCGCAGCGGTCACTCCCCTCTCCTCTCGTTCACCCGGGCCCGGCCTGCCCGCGCCTCACAGGTCCCCGGCCCGCGTCACGCGCACGACGGCGTCGGGCCGCCCGGTGAGGCCGGGCAGGAGCTCGAGGCCGAGGCCCGGCTTCATGTTCACCGTCACCTCGCCCCGTGTCACCGCGGGCAGCTCGGTGACGAGCTCGGTATACCAGCCCGTGTAGAAGGCGCGCACGCTCTCCTGGATGAGGGCGTTGCGGGCGTGCAGCGAGAAGTGGCAGGAGGCGGCATAGACCACCGGGCCGGTGCAGTCGTGTGGGGCCACCGGCACGTGCCAGGCCTCGGCGAGCGCCGCGATCTTGCGCGCCTCCGACAGGCCGCCGCACCAGGAGAGATCGAGCATGGCGACGCCGGCCGCCCCCGTCTCCAGATATTCGCGGAAGGCGTGGGTGTAGGACAGGGTCTCCGAGGCGCAGACCCAAGCCTTGCAGTGCTCGGCGTAGTCCCTGAGGTCGCCGACGTTGTCGAGGCGGAAGGGGTCCTCGTGCCAGTAGGTGTCGTAATCGGCGAGCACGCGGGCGAGCTTCTTGGCCATGGGCAGGCTCCACAGCGAGTGGAACTCGACCATGATGTCCATCCTGTCGCCGACCGCCTTGCGGATCCTGGCGAAGGGCTCGAGCGCCCGCCGCAGCTCCTCGGGCGAGATGTCGTAGCCGTTGCTGCGCTCGGCGGCGACATCGAAGGGCCAGATCTTCATGGCGCGGATGCCCTGCTCCAGCAGGGAATGGGCCAGTTCGTCGGCGCGGTGGAGGAAGCCCTCGAGATCCTCGTAGGGCCCCTCGGAGGCGCCGACACCCCAGTTCGCCACCTTCTGGGCGCGCGCGTCGCGAATGTATTTGTAGCCGGCGCAGGTGTTATAGACGCGGATCCTGTCGCGCGAGCGCCCGCCCAGCATGTCGCAGACGGGCTTGCCGTGCGCCTTGCCGAAGATGTCCCAGAGCGCGATGTCGATCGCCGAATTGCCGCGCGTCTCAACCCCGGCGGAGCGCCAGCCGAGATAGTTGGCGAGGTCGCGGTTGACGCCCTCGATCTGCAGCGGATCGCGGCCGATGAGCTTCGCCGCCGCCGTCTCGTGCACATAGGCCTCGACCGCGGCCGCCCCCATGAAGGTCTCGCCGAGGCCGGCGAGCCCCTCGTCGGTGTGGAGACGAACCCAGCAGATATTGGCGAATTCGCCCAGGCGGACGGTTTCGACGGCGGTGATCTTCATGGCAGATGCGTTCTCGCCCGAGGCGGGCGAGGCCCTTCGGAAAGCAGGGAGCGGGGGAGGCGTGCGGAGGGCCTGGCCCTCCGCACGCGCGGACGCGTGCCGTCAGTTCGCCTTGCGCAGGGCGGCGAGCTCGTCGAGCATCCTCTTCAGGGTCTCGGCGCCGACGTTCGGCGCGTGCTTGTCGTAGACCGCCTTGGCCTGCTCGCGGATGCGCTCCTGCTCCTGCTTCTCGAGTTCGTTGACGAGCATGCCCTTGTCCTTGAGCGAGGCGAGGGCCTTGGCGCCCTGGTCGCGCGAGGCCTTGCGCTGCTCGTCGCGGCCGGCGACGGCGCAGTCCTGCAGGGCCTTCTGCTCGTCCGCCGACAGGCCGTCCCACAGCTTCTTGGAATAAAGCACCAGGAAGGGCGTGTAGGCGTGGCGCGTCACCGACAGATATTTCTGCACCTCGTAAAACTTGGAGGTGTCGATGGTGACGAAGGGATTCTCCTGGCCGTCGATCGCCTTGGTCTCGAGCGCCGTGAACACCTCGCCGAAGGCCATGGGCACGGCGTTCGCGCCCATGTTCTTGAAGGTGTCGAGGAAGACGTTGTTCTGCATGACGCGCACCTTCATGCCCTTGAAGTCCTCCCACTTCGTGATGGGCCGGCGCGAGTTCGTCATGTTGCGGAAGCCGTTCTCCCAATAGGCGAGATTGACGAGCCCGACCGTCGTCAGCTTGTCGGAGACATACTTGCCGAAGGCGCCGTCGAGGATGGCGTCGGCTTCCCTTTCGCTGGCGAAGAGGAAGGGCAGGTCGAAGACGCCGAGGTCGGGCAGGATGCCGATGAGCGGCGAGCTCGAGGTGACGACCATCTCCTGCGTGCCGGAGCGAAGCGCCTGCGTCGCCTGCAGGTCGCCGCCGAGCGCCCCGCCCCAGAAGCCCTGCACCTTCATCTTGCCGCCGGACTTCTCGGCGAGGCAGGCCTTGAACCTGGCGACGCCGAGGCCGTTGGGATGGTCCTCGTTGACGCCGTTCGAGAGGCGGATGGTGCGGTCGGCGAACTGCGCCGAGGCGGGCATGGCCGCCGCGAGCGTCATCGCGGCCGCGGCCGCAGCGAGCGTGAGCTTGAGAGCTTTCATCCTTCGTTTCCTCACCTTGATGGTTCTGCGGTTCATTCGATCAGCGATGTCCGCCGCCCCATGCCTCAGCGCCCGCGCAGCCATGCGAGCGGCCCCGTGACGAACTCGGGGAAGAGGATGAGCAGGAAGAGCACGATCGTCTGGGCGATCAGGAAGGGATTGACGCCGCGGATCACGGCGCCCATGGGCACCCGCGCCACGCCGCTGACGACGTTGAGCACGATGCCGACCGGCGGCGTGATGAGGCCGATGGCGTTGTTCATGATGAACAGCACGCCGAAATAGACGGGGTCGATCCCCGCCTGCTTGACGATGGGCATGAGCACCGGCGTCAGGATGAGCACCGTCGGCGAGAAGTCGAGCGCCGTGCCCACCACGAGGACGAGCAGCATGAGCGCGGCCATGAGCAGCGTCTTGTGGCCCATGAGCGGCTCCAGGATGCCGCCGATCTCGGCCGGGATGTTCGCCTGGGTGATGAGCCAGGAGGAGACGAGCGCCGCCGCGACGAGGAACATGACGACGGCCGTCGTCTTTGCCGCGGTGAGGAAGACGCCGTAGAGCATCGACGGCTTCAGCTCGCGATAGACGAACATGCCGATGACGAGGGCATAGACGGCGGCGAGCACGGCCGCCTCCGTCGGCGTGACGATGCCCCACTTGATGCCGCCGAGGATCATCGCCGGCATCAGCAGGGCGAAGAAGCCGTCGACGAAGGCCCTGCCGCGCTCGCGCATGGACGTGCGCGGCGTCGTCTCGAGCGCGTCGCGCCGCGACACGAAGGCCCAGGCGGCGACGAGCGACAGCCCCATCATCAGGCCGGGCACGACGCCGGCGAGGAAGAGCTGCGAGATCGAGACGTTGGCGGCGACACCGAAGATGATGAAGCCGATCGAGGGCGGAATGACCGGCGCGATGATGCCGCCGGCGGCGATGAGGCCGGCCGAGCGCGACACGTCGTAGCCGGCGTTGCGCATCATCGGGATGAGGATCGCCGCGAGCGCCGCCGTGTCGGCCGCAGCCGAGCCCGACAGGGCGGCGAGAATGATCGCCGCCACGATGGCCACATAGCCGAGGCCGCCGTGGATATGGCCGAGGCAGGCCACCGCGAAGTTGACGATGCGCTTCGACAGGCCGCCGACATTCATCAGCTCGCCCGCGAGCAGGAAGAACGGCACGGCGAGCAGCTGGAAGTTGTCGGCGCCGATGATCATGTTCTGCGCCACGATCTGGCTGTCGAAATTGCCGAGCCAGACCATAAGCGCGAGTGCGCAGACGATGAGCGCGAAGGCGATCGGCATGCCGAGCGCCATGGCCCCAAGGAGCGAGGAGAGGAAGACGGCGATGGTCATTCGAGGCGCTCCTTCAGGGCGTGCGCCTCGTCGTCGCCATACTCGCCGGCGAAGGCCTTCAGCTCGTGCTCGTCGATGCGACCGGTGACGACGCGCAGGATGCGCGCGAGCGCCATAAGGCCCATGCCGATGCTCGTGAAGAAGCCGACGCCGTAGATCCACAGCATCGAGATCTCGGTGATCGGCGCGTAGTTCGTGGCGTTGATGCCGGCCTGCTGCCAGGTGCCCCAGAAGAAGACGGCGCAGCAGGCGATGATGACGACGTCGGACAGGACCATGCAGAGCTTGCGCCCGCCCGCGCCGAGGCGCGTCACCAGCGTCTCGACGCCGAGATGCGCGTTCTCGCGCGCGACGACGACTGCACCGATGAAGGTCAGCCACACGAACAGGAAGCGCGACAGCTCCTCCGACACGTCGATGCCCGTGTCGAAGAGATAGCGCAGCACCACGTTGCCGAAGACCATGACGACCATGGCGGCGAGGAGGAGCACGAGAAGCCCCTCCAGGCCCTTGAATCCTAAATCGATTAGACCGCGCATCGACCCTCCCCGCTGCGGTGACCGTCTTCTTGTCTCACGTTCGTCGTTTCATGGCCGGAAGCCGGGCCTGCCCTCGATGTCGCCGCGCGCCCGCACGATGAGGATGCGCGTGGCGTCGCGGGCCGCATCGGGCGTGCCGGCCGCGATCGCGTCGAGCACCGCCTCGTGCAGCGTGAGCGAGGCGATGGCCGCCTCACGCGAGACTACGGACAGCTCGAAGGACAGGCGCAGCATGCCCGTGACGATGGGCACGAGCTGCGACAGGAACTGGTTGCGCGCGGCGTGCAGCAGCGCGCGGTGGAAGGCGAGGTCTGCCTCCACGTAGCTGCCCTTGCGGTACGCCGCCTCGGTCATGGCGGAGAAGGCCCCGCGCAGCGCGGCGATGTCCGCCTCGCCCGCACGCTCGGCGGCGAGCGCCGCCGCCTCCGGCTCGATGATGAGGCGCATGTCGACGATGTCACGCACGAGCGTCCCGTCCACGCCGCTCGCCAGGCGCCAGTCGACCACTTCCGGGTCGAGCAGGCTCCAGCGCTCGTGCGGGCGCACGCGCGTGCCGGTCTTCGGGCGGACGGAAACGATGCCCTTGGCGGTGAGCGTCTTGAGCGCCTCGCGCACCGTGGTGCGGCTCACGGCATAGGCGGCACAGAGCTCGGGCTCGGTCGGCAGCGTGTCGCCCGGCCGATAGCGGCCCGTGACAATGTCGCGGGCGATCGCATCGACGACGGCCTGATGGGCGGTGCGCGGCTCCATGTAATCATCGTATGATATGATGATTGGAGCACAATGGCCTTGTCGTGCACCGCACCAATCCGCGGTGCGACGCACAATGACCCCACCGGCGCCCCCGTCCGAAGCCGTGGCCGCGGCCCCGGTGCCATGAGCCTGGCGCAGGGGCAGGCGGCGCCCGAGGCATGCTCACAAGACAGGCAGGCCGGGATAGGCTCCCGGCCACGCGGGGGCGAGGCGACGCCACCCCCTCCCGACAGCCCACCACGGTTTCCCGATGACCTTCACCCAGATCCGCCGCGCGGTCCTCGAGCCGCGCCACGCCACCCTCGCCGGCATCGGCATGATGGTGACGGGCATCTTCCTCTTCTCCGTCAACGACGTGATGGGAAAGTGGCTGGTCGCGACCTATCCGGTGGCGCAGGTGCTGCTCGTCAGGAGCCTTGCCGCCCTCATCATGCTGGCGCCCTTCATCCGCCGCGAGGGCGTCGCCGCCTTCAGGGGCGCCCCGCGCCCGGGACTGCAGATCCTGCGCGTCGTGTTCTCTACGCTGGAAGTGGCCTGTTTCTACTGGGCGGTGACCTCCCTGCCGCTCGCCGACGTCATGACCTACTATCTCGCCGGCCCGATCTACGTGACGGCGCTCTCGGCCCTCTTCCTCGGCGAGAAGGTGGGCTGGCGGCGCTGGGCGGCGGTGACGGCGGGCTTCGCGGGCGTGCTCGTCGCCCTTCAGCCCTCGCCGGCCACGCTGACGCTGCCGGCGCTCGTGTCCCTCGCGGGCAGCCTGTTCTTCGCCCTGCTGATGATCACGACGCGCAAGCTCAGCGGCACGAGCGACACGGTGCTCGTCACCGGCCAGACGGTTGCCGCGCTCCTCCTCGGCCTCGTGATGGCGCCGTTCGCCTGGGTGGCGCCGGGCGGGCGCGACCTCGCCCTCCTCTCGCTCCTCGGCATCGTCGCCATGGTGGCACACGTGTGCGTCAACCGGGCCCTGAAGCTCGCGCCCGCCTCCGTCGTCGTGCCCTACCAGTACATGCTGATCGTGTGGGCCGTCGTGTTCGGCTACCTCGTCTTCGGCGACGTGCCGCAGGCCTCCACGCTCGTCGGCGCCGCGATCATCGTCGGCGCCGGCCTGTTCATCTTCCTGCGCGAGCAGAGCCTCGCGCGCCCGCAGGGCTGATCGGGCAGGCCCCGATGCCTCACGCCGCCGGCAGGCGCGTCTCGATCAGGCGGGCGAAGAGGCTCGCGCCCGTGGGCAGGATCGCGTCGTCGAGGACGAAGCCCGGATTGTGCACGGGCACGTTGCCGGAGTGGCCGAGCCAGAAGTAGCAGCCCGGCACGGCGCGCAGCATGTCGGCGAAATCCTCGCTGCCCATGAGCGGCTTCGGCGCCGTCAGCACGTTGCCGGCGCCGACGATCTCCTGCGCCACCTCGGCAACCGCCGCGGCCGGCACCTCGTGGTTCTCGAGCACGGTGAAGATGTCGCGGATGTCGACCGCGATCCCGACGTCGAAGGCGGCAGCGATGCCGCCGGCGATGGCGCGCATGCGCTCGCGCACGAGCGTCCGCACGTCGTCGGCGAAGGCGCGGACGGTGCCGGCAAGCCTGACCTCGTCGGGAATGACGTTGTAGGCGGAGCCCGCGTGCACCTGCGTGATGGACAGCACCGCCGCCTGGAGCGGATCGGCGTTGCGGCTCACCACCGTCTGCAGCGCCTGGCCGAGCGCCATGGCGGCGACCACCGGATCGCGCGACTGGTGCGGCATGGCGCCGTGGCTGCCGCGGCCCTTGACCGTGATGTCGAAGAAGTCGGCCCCCGCCATGCCCGGCCCGGGAAAGACCGACACCTGCCCCGGCTCGAGATCGGGCGAGTTGTGCAGGGCATAGACCTCGTCGCAGGGGAAGCGCTCGAACAGGCCCTCGGCGAGCATGGCGCGGGCGCCGCCGAGCCCCTCCTCCGCCGGCTGGAAGATGAAGACGGCCGTGCCGTCGAAGTTGCGCGTCTCGGCGAGGTAGCGTGCCGCGCCGAGGAGGATCGTCGTGTGCCCGTCGTGCCCGCAGCCGTGGAAGCGGTTGGGGATGGTGGAGCGGTAGGGCAGATTGGTCTTCTCCTCCATGGGCAGGGCGTCCATGTCGGCGCGCAGGCCGATGCGGCGCCCGCCGTCGCCCCGGCCCTGGAGCAGGCCGACGACGCCCGTGCCGCCGATGCCGCGATGCACCTCGATGCCCCAGCTCGCGAGCTTCTCCGCCACGATGGAGGAGGTGCGCAGCTCCTCGAAGCCGATTTCCGGATGGGCGTGCAGGTCGCGGCGGATGGCCGTCAGTTCGTCGGCGTAGCCGTCGATGCGGGCGATGTTGGGCATGGCGTTCGTCCGGTGTGCGTGTGGGGGTCGAAGGTCGTCGCGGCGGCGTCAGGGAGCGAAGGCGGGTCCGTTCGGCTTCAGGCGCAGGCCGCGGCGCAGGCGCGTCCAGGGCAGCGCCGCGGGATCGGCCGGCATGGGACCGGGCGCGGCGCAGACGAGGATCGCCTCGGCGATGGGCTCGAAGTCGGCGCGGAAATGCACCGAGCTCTTGTTGACGAGGATCGCCTGCTCCGTGGGCTCGATGCCGACATGGCGGAACATCGCCTGGTCGGCGAGCTGCGCCTTGCGCGAGCCGACGACGACGCGCACGTCGCCGATGCGCAGGCAGGCGGAGGGGCCGAGGTTCATGCGGCTGCCGCCGTAGTAGGGCCCCGGGGCGGTGAAGATGCCGTCCGACAGGGCCTCCACCGCGAATGTCGCCTCGAAGGGGGCATCGCCCGCAACGCCGGACCTGCCGCCGAGGGCGAGCGTCACGGTGGCGCCCTCCCCTGCCGCATGGGCGGCAGCCGCCGCCGCGGGATCGACGATGACGCCGAGGGCCGCCCGCGGCGCCCGGTGCGCCACGAGCGCCCGCAGCATGCCCGTCGTGTCGGAATCGCCGCCGGCGCCGGGGTTGTCCTGCGTGTCGGCGATGACGACGGGCTTCCTCGCCCCCGCCGCGATGGCCATCGCCCGCCGCACGCCCTCGTCCGGCGACAGGATCTCGCCGTCGAAGGCCGCCTCGCTCGCCATGACGAGGCGGGCGATCGCGTCGGCCGCGGCCTCCGCCTCGGCCCGGCTGCGGCCGTAGGCCACCACCGAGGGGCCGCAGTCGGGAATGTCGGCGGCCGGAAAGCCCGGCGCGAAGGAGAGCGTCGGCACCGCCTCGCCCTCCAGCGCGGCGAGGCGGGCATAGATGCCGCGGCAGGGCTCCATGCCCGTGTATTGCCAGCTGATCGGGATGAGGAAGGGCAGCTGCCGGAAGGCCTTGGCGAAGCGCCCGCCGGCGAGGAGGCGCGCGAGGTGGCGCGCGGCGCGGCGCCCGGTCTCGGCCATGTCGACATGCGGGTAGGTGCGGAAGGCGACGAGGGCATCCGCCCCCTCCACCATGGCCGGCGTGACGTTGGCGTGCAGGTCGAGGCTGACGACGAGCGGCACGGCGGGGCCGATGACGCGGCGCACGCGGGCGATGAGCTCGCCCTCGCCGTCGTCGAGATGCTCGGCCACCATGGCCCCGTGCAGGTCGAGATAGACGCCGTCGAGCGGCCCTGCGGCGGCGATGCCCCCGACGATCGTCCCGGCGATGCGCTCGTAGGTCTCCTCGCGCACGTGGGCGGAGGGGCTCGCCGCGCACCAGAGCGTCGGCACGAGCTCCCAGCCGCGCGCCTCCGCCTCCGCGATGAAGCCGCAGATGCCGATATTGACGTCGCGCGTCGCCTCGACGACCGCCCGCCCCACGGACAGCGGCGGCCAGCCGCCGCCCTCCTCGAAATCGCCGTAGCCGGCCTTCGACGGGGCGAAGGTGTTCGTCTCGTGCAGGAAGCCGCCGACGGCGATCCGGACGGCCGACATCATCCCGCCTCCGCGGCGGGCATCGGCCGCGCGGCATCCGCGTCGAGCGGATAGATCGGCCGGCGGACGTTGCGGAAGGTGATCTCGCCGTAGTCGGACGTGCACACGCCCACCCCGGCGCAGGGGATGATCTCGCGCGCCACGTGCCCGAGCCCGGCGCGCCAGTGCACCCGGCTCTTCAGCATGACGAAGCGCTTGCGGCGCGGGTCGATGCCGACCGAGAGGAAGGCGGCCTCGTCGTTCGGCTCCTGATGCTCGGAGATGACGACGATCTCGGCCCTGCCGGTGTCGAGCACGATCGTCGGCCCCATGCGCATCTCGACGCCCTTCGACATCGGGCCGAGGTTGCGGAAATGGCCGTCGGTGATCGTCTTGACGACGCCCGTCACGTCAAGCGGCGGACTGGCCCGGCGGATCGCGGGCATCGCCATCTTGCCGCCGAGCGAGAGCGTGACAGTGGCGCCATGGCCGGCGGCGATCGCCTGCGCCACGGCCGCCGGATCGCAGATCGCGAAGATCGCCACGTCCTCGAGGCCCTGGCGCAGGATCTCGGCAAGGACGGGGGTGGTGTCCATCGTGCCGCCCGAGGCGGCATTGTCGTAGTGGTCGAGGAGGACGATCGGCCCCTCGCCCGGCGGCAGGGCCTTGGCCCGCGCCACGGCCTCGCGCAGGGGCTCGATGGCGAAGACGAAGTCCTTCCGCGCGCGCCAGGCGTCGTCGAGCAGCTCGTCGCGCATCGCCGCGGCGCGGGGCGCGTCGCCGTCCGTCACCACGACGGCCGAGAGGCCTGCCTCGCGGATGTCGGCATGGGGAAAGCCGACGAAGAGGCTCGCGGCGAGCGCCCCCTGCCGCTCGAAGGCGACGCATTTCGCCTGCAGCTCGCGGTTCGGGAACTCGTGCGTGCCCTGCTTCATCACGTGCGGCAGCATGGGGTTGTTGCCCCAGGCCATCACCGGCCGGATCTCGCCGCGGATGGCCCGCACGAGGATGTCGCCGGCGCGCTGCCCGGTCTCGAACTGGTCGAGATGCGGATAGGTCTGGTAGCCGCAGACGACCGTCGCCTTCGCGATGACCGCCGGATAGACATTGGCGTGCATGTCGAGCGCCACTGCGATCGGCGTCGCCGGATCGATGGCGCGGATGCGCTCGATGAGCGTGCCCTCCCCGTCCTCGTGGCTCTCGGTGACCATGGCGCCGTGCAGGTCGAGCATGATGCCGTCGAGGCCGCCGGCGCGCACGGCGTCGAGGATCATGCCGCACATCGTGTCGTAGGCTGCGTCCTCGACGAGGCCGGAGGGCCAGGCCTCGGCGGCGAGCGGGCAGACGATCTCCGCCCCCTCGCGGTCGGCGACGGCGATGAAGCCGCCGATGCCCGAGCCCGTGCCGCGATAGGCCTTCAGCGCCTCCTCGCCGGACAGCGGCACCCCGCGGCCGCGGGCGAAGCGCTCGATCGGCGTCGGCACCGGACTGAAGGTGTTGGTCTCGTGCTTCATCATCGCGATGAGAAAGCGCATTCCCGTCTCCATCCCCTGATCACGAAGCCACCGCGGCCGAGACCGGGCGGAAATGGGCGAAGTCCCAGTCGCGGCCGGGCGCCGCCTCGAAGAGCTGGCGGGTGTAGGCCTGCCGCGGCCGCGTCAGCACCTCCTGCGCCGGCCCCTGCTCGACGATGCGCCCGTGCTGCATGACGACGACGTCGTCGCAGATCTGCGCCGCGACCCTGAGGTCGTGGGTGATGAAGAGGAGCGCGATGCCGAGCCGCTGCTGGATCTCGTCGAGGAGCGCGAGCACCTGCGCCTGCACCGAGACGTCGAGGGCGGAGACGGCCTCGTCGGCGACGAGCACGTCGGGCTCCATGGCGAGCGCGCGGGCGATGGCGATGCGCTGGCGCTGGCCGCCCGAGAACTGGTGCGGATAGCGCGTCACCGCGTCGGGCGGCAGGTCGACGAGCTTCAGGAGCTCGCGCGCCCGCGCCAGGGCATCCTCGCGCGCCACGCCGAAGTTGACCGGCCCCTCGGCGATCGTCTCCCCCACCGTCAGGCGCGGGTTGAGCGAGCGGTAGGGGTCCTGGAAGATCATCTGGATGCGCTTGCGGTGCGGCCGCAGCGCCCCGCGCGAGAGGCCGGAGATGTCGTCGCCGGCGACGCGGATGGCGCCCGAGGAGGGATCGACGAGGCGCACGATGCAGCGCGCCACGGTGGACTTGCCCGAGCCGCTCTCGCCCACGATGCCGAGCGTGCGGCCCTTGCGCAGCGTCAGCGTCACGTCCTTCGCCGCCGCGACCTCGCGTGCCCGGCCGAAGGCGGAGCGCTCGCGGTAGACCTTGCCGAGCCCCGTCGTCTCGAGCACCACGGGCGCCCCCGCATCCGGCCGCGGCGGGCGCGGCACGAGGCTCGGCACCGCCGAGAGGAGATGGCGCGTATAGTCCTGCGCGGGCTCGCGCAGGATCGCGTCAAGGGGGCCGCTCTCGACGAGGCGGCCGTGGCGCATCACCGCCACGCGGTCGGCGATCTCGGCGACGACGCCCATGTCGTGCGTGATGAAGAGCACGGCCGTGCCCTGATTCTCCTGCAGTTCGCGGATGAGCGTCAGGATCTGCTTCTGGGTCGTGACGTCGAGCGCCGTCGTCGGCTCGTCGGCGATGAGGAGCTTCGGCTCCAGGATCAGCGCCATGGCGATCATGATGCGCTGGCGCTGGCCGCCGGAGAGCCTGTGCGGGTAGGAGGCGAAGATGCGCTCCACGTCCGGCAGGTGCACCTGTTCCATCATGGCGAGGATGCGCCGGCGCCGCTCGCGCGCGTCGAGCTTCGTGTGCGCCCTCAGGACCTCGTCGATCTGCCGGCCGACGGGCACCACCGGGTTGAGGGCGGTCATCGGCTCCTGGAAGATCATGGCCATGGTCGTGGCGCGCAGCTGCCGCAGGCGCCGGTCGCTCGCCTGAAGCACCTCCTCACCCACGAGCCGCACCCGGCCGCCGCCCGGCACGAGCGCGCGCTTCGGCAGCAGGCCCATGACGGTGAGCGAGGTGACCGACTTGCCCGAGCCGGACTCGCCGACGAGGCACAGCGTCTCGGCCTCGCGCAGCCTGAGCGAGATGCCGTCGATCACCCGCGGGCCGCCGGGCTTCGGCCCGAGGCCGACGACGAGGTCCTCGATGTCGAGGACGATCGGATGCGTCATGGCGGTCGTCCCGGTCATCGCGTGCCCTCCCGCCGCTTCATGCGCGGATCGAGCGCGTCGCGCGCCGCGTCGCCCAGGAGGTTGATGGAGAGGATGGCGGCCGAGAGCAGGAGGCCCGGCCAGAAGATGAGCGAGGGCTTCAGCTGGAAGTAGGTGCGGCCCTCGGCCATGATGTTGCCCCAGGTCGGCGTCTCCGGGCTGATGCCGGCGCCGAGGAAGGACAGGATCGCCTCGGTGAGGATCGCCGAGGCGCAGACATAGGTGCCCTGCACGATGAGGGGCGCGATGGTGTTCGGCATCAGGTGGCGCCACAGGATCCTCGGCAGGCTGGTGCCGACGGAGATGGCCGCCTCCACGTAGGGCTCCTCGCGCGCCGACAGGACCACCGAGCGCACGAGGCGCACGACACGCGGGATCTCGGGGATGGTGATGGCCACGAGGACTGTGGCGAGGCTCGCCCCGGAGAGCGACACGACGGCGATGGCGAGCAGGATGGCGGGGATCGCCATCAGCCCGTCCATGATGCGCATGACGACGGCATCGACCGGCCGGAAGAAGCCCGAGACGAGGCCGATGGCGAGGCCGATCGTGATGCTGACCAGCGCGGCGCCGAGGCCGACGAGGAGCGAGACGCGCCCGCCATAGACGACGCGCGACAGGAGATCGCGCCCGTAGGCGTCGGTGCCGAGGGGGAATTCCGCGCCCGGCGGCTTCAGGCGCTGGGCCGGGGCGAGCTGCAGCGGGTCGTGCGGCGCGATCCAGGGGGCGAAGACGGCGGAGGCGACGACGACGGCGAGGCAGAGCGCCGCGATCAGCGTGAGCGGGCTCGACGCCGCGAGCATCAGGCTCGCCGACAGGCGCGAGCGCGGGCCCTCGCCGGCCTCGGAAAGGGTCTCGACGCTCATCAGTAGCGGATCCTCGGATCGAGAAGGGTGTAGGCGACGTCGATGAGGAGGTTGATCAGCACGTAGAGCCCGCTGGTCAGAAGGATCATGCCCTGGATGACGGGATAGTCGCGCGCGAGCACGGCATCGACGGTGAGGCGGCCGATGCCCGGCAGGTTGAACACGCTCTCCGTCACCACGACGCCCGAGATGAGGAGGGCGAAGCCCGTGCCGATGACGGTGATGACGGGCACGGCCGCGTTGCGCAGGGCATGGCGCAGGAGCACCGCATGTTCGGCGATGCCCTTGGCGCGCGCCGTGCGCACATAGTCCTCGCCGAGCACGTCGAGCACGGCCGCGCGCGTCATGCGGGCGATGAGCGCGATGTAGATGAAGGACAGCGTGAGCGTGGGCAGGAGCGCCCGCTCGAAGAAGGGCCAGAGGCCGCGCGACAGGCTGCGGAAGCCCTGCACCGGCAGCCATTTCAGCTCGATGGCGAAGATCTGGATCAGGATGTAGCCGATGACGAAGACGGGGATCGAGAAGCCGAGCACCGAGAGCGACATGACGCCCTTGTCGACCAGGCTGCCGTGCTTCCACGCAGCGATGACGCCAAGCGGCACGGCCACGACGATGGAGAGGATGATGGTCGAGAGGGCGAGGCTCACCGTCGGCTCGATGCGCTGGCCGATCATCTGCACGACCGGCACCTGCGAGATGAGCGACACGCCGAGATCGCCGCGCAGGACCTTGCCGATCCAGGTGAAGAACTGCGTGTAGATCGGCTCGTTGAGGCCGAGCGAGATGCGGATGCGCTCGAGCTGCTCGGGGCTCGCCTGGTCGCCGGCGATGATGGCGGCCGGATCGCCTGGGGTGAGCCGCAGGAGCAGGAAGACGAAGACCGCGACGACCCCCATGACGGGAATGGCGGCGAGAACGCGGCGCACGAGATAACCGAACATGTCTGTGCTTCGTTCCGGTCAGGATGTCGGTGCGGGGCGGAACCGCCCCGGCGAGGCGGCGGGCGGCGGCCGCCGACGGCGCGGGCCGCCGCCTCGCCGATCGGGGGCCGGTCCCCGGCGGGCGCGGCGCCCGCCGGGGAGCGCCCGTCAGTCGGCCTTGTCGATGTTCCAGAAATACGGCGCCGGGCCGTCGAGCACGCCGGTCAGCTCCGTGCGCCAGGCGCTCGGCACGATGTACTGGCCGAGGGGGATGTAGATCGCCTGCTCGTAGGCATAGGCCTGCAGGTCCCTGGCGATCGTCTTCTGCTCGTCGAGCGAGCCCGCGCGGCTGTAGGCGTCGCGGAAGGCTTCGAGCTTGGGGTCATCCGGCCAGCCGAACCAGGCGCCCCTGCCGCGGCCGTTGAGGCTGACGTTGACGAGGGGGTTGAAGACGTCGGCGCCGACCCAGTTCGTGAAGAACATGTTCCAGCCGCCTTCCTTCGGCGGCTTCTGGCTGGCGCGGCGGGTGACGAGCGTCTGCCAGTCCATGGCCTGCATGTCGACCTTGAAGCCGGCGGCGCGCAGGAGCTGGCTCGCGACGATGGGCTGCGCCTTCAGGGTGCCGACGTCGGTCGGCTGCATGAGCACGATGGGCGTGCCGTCGTAGCCGGCCTCGGCGAGGAGCTTCTTCGCCTCCTCCATGCCCGTCTTCCTGACGAGCGTCTCGGCGCCGACCTCGGTTTCGAGCGGCGTGCCGCAGACGAACATGGCGCCGCAGATCCTGTAGTACTGCGGGTTGCCGATGAGGGCGTCGAGCACGTCCTTCTGGTTGAGGGCGAGAAGCGCGGCGCGGCGGATCTTCGGATTGTCGAAGGGCGGGTGCAGGAAGTTCATGCGCCCCATGGTCTGGTAGCCGAGCGCATTGGTGTTGTGGACCTTGACCTCCTTGCTGGCGGCAAGGATCGGCAACAGGTCGATCGGCGGCTGCTCGATGAAGTCGATCTCGCCCGACATCAGCGCGTTCACCGCCGTCTGGGCGTCGGGCATGGTGATCCACTCGACGCGGTCGACCTTGACGACCTTGCCGCCGGCGGCCCAGCTCGCCTTCTCGGCGCGCGGCACGTAGTCCTTGTTCTTCTCGTAGACAGCCTTCACGCCCGGCTGGAACTCGGCCTGCACGAACCTGAAGGGGCCGGAGCCGATCTGCTCGCCGATCGCCTTGTCCGGCGGCGTCTCGGCGATGCGCCTCGGCATCATGAAGGGGACGATGGAGGAGGGCTTGGCGATCGACTCGAGGACGAGGCCGTAGGGCTCCTTGAGCTTGAGCGTGATGGTGCGCTCGTCGCTCGCCGTGAGGCTCGCGGTCATGTCCATGAGCTTCTGGCCCATGCCGTCGCGCGCCGCCCAGCGCTTCAGGGAGGCGACGCAGTCCTCGGCGGTCACCGGCTTGCCGTCGTGCCACTTCAGGCCGTCGCGCAGCGTGAAGGTGTAGGTGAGCCTGTCGTCCGACACCTTCCAGTCCGCCATCTGCGGACGCACCTTGAACGCCTCATCCAGCGCCAGGAGCGTGTCGAAGATCATGTAGCCGTGGTTGCGCGTGATATAGGCGGTGGTGATGATCGGATCCGTGACGCGCAGGTCCGAATGCATCACCGCCGTCAGCGTCTTGGCCTCCGCTGCGGCAGACAATGTCATCGCCGCGGACACCGCAACGCCGGACAGAAGCGCCGGGCGGCACACCCACCGGCGCAAGACACGCACAACATCCACCATGTGACCTCTCCCGTTACAAAGCATCATGCACAAGTTTATTATTTGCGGCGCCGACATTACATTTGCGGCCGCACATCTGACCAGATGCTTATCCCCTCTTTATTTCAATGCATCATGCCTACATCATGACGTCAACCATCATTCTTCGGCATCGCCTTGCCGTCGCCGCCCCGGCCGTCCCGATGTCACCACGGGCCACTTCCGTTTGTCTACAAACGAATCGACCACCGCCGCGCCCCTCACGCGGCCGGACGGCCGAGGGCCTCGGGCGCCTTGATCTCGATCTCGACGAAGGCGATCGGATGGGCCGAGCCGTTCATGACGTCGTGCTCGATGCCCGCCGGGCGCATGTAGGACTGACCGGCCGAGAGCGGCACGTCGGCGGCCGCGCGGCCGTCGTGAATGCGCAGGATGCCGTCGGTGAGCATGATCACGAAATAGGGCCAGCCGTGGCGGTGCCAGCCGGTCACCGCGCCGGGGGCGAAGTCCCAGCGGGTGATGCGCACGGAGGCGTCGTCCTGCTGGACGGTGGGCACGGCGGGCACGGTGCATTCGAAAGCCATTCTTCCCTCGCGTGTTGCGGCTGGCCGCTCTTCCCCGGCTGCTACCGAAGCTGCTCCCCGATGCGCGTCGCAGCGCCGAGGAGGATGTCGAGGTGGCGCGGGCGCCCGTCCTCCACGATGCCCGCCGTCAGGCCGGTGATGCTGAGCGCGCCGACGAAGGCGCCGCGCCGGTCGAGGATCGGCACGCCGAGCGCGGCGAGGCCGACGAAGAAGTCGTCGACGGCGAGCTCCCAGCCGCGGGCCCGGATGGTGCGCGCCGCCTCGCGCAGCCGCGCCGGGTCCGTCTCGCTCGCGGGCGTGCGCTGCGGCAGCTCCCCGGCGAGCGCGGCCTCGCGCTCCTCCTCCGTGATGTAGGCGAGGAGGACGCGCGGCCCGCCGCCGCAGTTGAGGAAGGCCCGCGCCCCCACGGTGAACCAGGTGGCGTCGATGCGCAGGAGCGGCGCGCGCACGCGCTCGACGCACAGCGCCGTGCCGTCGTGGTGCACCCAGAGGAAGGCCGTGGCGCCCGTCTTCTCCGTCACGTCGGTGAGGACGGGGGCGGCCACCTCGCGCAGGTCCCTGCCCGCCTCCACGGCGGCGGCAATCCCGAGGACGTCGGCGCCGAGCCGGTAGAGCTGCGCACGCTCGTCGAACTCGACGAGGCCCGCCGCGGCGAGGGTGAGCAGGAGGCGGCGCGCCGTGCCCTTGTCGAGCCCGGCGGCCCGGGCGAGCTCCGACAGGCCGAGGCGCGGGCGCTCGGGCGCGAAGGCGCGCAGGAGCGCGACGGCGCGCTCCACCGCCCGCACCGGCGGCACCCCGGGCCTCGCCGTCAGGCGCGGCGGACGGCGCATGTCATCGAGCATGGCGCTCCCCCTGCCGCGGCGGAGCGTCGAGGAGAGGCGGATGCGCGGCCGGGTAGGTCGCCCTTCGCCCCGCCGGAAGCGCGGTCGTGTCATTGTATGACATCATGCATCATATGTTGACACGATCGGAAAGGTCTTTGCAAATACTCCTGCTTCCTCGGCCCGGGGCCGTCCGTCGCTCCCGGCCCTCTCCCGCCCGCGAGGACGTCCCATGGCGCTGGACCCGCACACGCGCGACAAGATCATCGCTTCCGTCAAACAGGGCTTCGCCGACCAGATCGCCATGACACGCGAGATGATCCGCTTCCCGTCCGTGCGGGGCGCGGAGCACGCCGTGCAGGATTTCGTCTTCCGCGCCCTGAAGGGCCGCGGCTACGCCATGGACCGCTTCGCCATGGACCGGGAGGCGATCGCCCAGCATCCGGGCGGCTCGCCCTGGTCGCAGGCCCATTCCGAGGCGCCCATCGTCGTGGGCATCCACCGCCCCAGGGCGGAGACGGGGCGCTCGCTCATCCTGCAGGCGCATGTGGACGTGGTGCCGACGGGCCCGGCGGAGATGTGGACGCATCCGCCCTTCGAGCCGACGATCGAGGGCGACTGGCTCTACGGGCGCGGCGGCGCCGACATGAAGGCCGGGCACGTCGCCAACATCTTCGCGCTCGACGCGCTCAGGCGCCTCGGGCTGCAACCGGCGGCGACCGTCTACGTGCAGTCGGTGGTCGAGGAGGAATCGACCGGCAACGGCGCGCTCATGACGCATCTGCGCGGCTACCGGGCCGACGCCGTCCTCATCCCGGAGCCGGAGGACGAGAAGCTCGTGCGCGCCAATCTCGGCGTGCTGTGGTTCCAGGTGGAGGTGCGCGGCCATCCGGTGCACGTGCGCGAGATGGGCGCCGGCGCCAACGCCATCGACGCGGCCTACCGCGTCATCGGCGAGCTGCGCCGCCTCGAGGCGGAGTGGAATGCGCGCAAGGCCGGCCGCCCGCACTTCGAGGACGAGCCGCATCCGATCAACCTCAACATCGGCAAGATCGAGGGCGGCGACTGGGCCTCCTCGGTGCCCTGCTGGTGCCGCTTCGACTGCCGCATCGCGATCTATCCCGGCACGTCGGCCGAGGAGGCGGCGCGCGAGATCCGCGAGCGGCTCGCCGCCTTCGCCCGCTCCGACGCCTATTTCGCCAACAACCCGCCGCTCGTCGCCTTCAACGGCTTCTTCGCCGAGGGCTATGAGCTGGAACCGGGCTCGGAGGCGGAGGCCGTGCTCGCCCGCGCCCATGAAGAGGCGACCGGCCGGCCGCTCGAGAGCTTCATGACGGCGGGCTATCTCGATACCCGCGTGCATGCGCTCTACGACAGGGTGCCGGCGCTCTGCTACGGCCCGATCTCGCAGAACATCCACGGCTTCGACGAGCGGGTGAGCCTTGCTTCCGTCGAGCGCATCACCACGGCGATGGCGCTGTTCGTCGCCGAGTGGTGCGGCCTGGAGCCCGTGTGAGCCGCCCCGCGCCGGCGGGACGGGGCCCCCTCAGCCCGCGCCGATCTCGGCCAGGGTGTCGTCGACGGCGGTGAGGAAGAGGTCGGCGTCGTCCCGCGAGAAGACGAGCGGCGGGCGGATCTTGAGGATGTTCGCCGCCGGCCCCGTGGCGCTGATGAGGATGCGCCGCTCGCGCAGCCCGTTGACGAGGCGCGCGGTCTCCTCCGTCGCCGGCTCCAGGCTGTCGCGGTCGCGCACCAGCTCCACGCCGACGAAGAGCCCGGCGCCGCGCACGTCGCCGACGAGCGGATGGCGCGTCGCGAGCTCGCGCAGGCCCGCGCGCAGATGCGCGCCGACGGCGCGGGCGTTCGCCATGAGGCCCTCGTCCTCGATGACGTCGAGCACCGCCATGCCGACGGCGCAGGCGACGGGATTGCCGCCGAAGGTGTTGAAGTAGCGCAGGCGTTCGCCGAAGCTTGCGAGGACCTCGGGGCGCGCCACCAGGCCGGCGAGGGGATGGCCGTTGCCCATCGGCTTGCCGAGCGTGACGAGGTCGGGCACGAGGCCGTGGCGGGCGAAGCCCCACATGTGGTCCCCCGTGCGGCCGAAGCCGGGTTGCACCTCGTCGGCGATGAAGAGGCCGCCCGCCTCGCGCACCGCCGCGACGGCGGCGGCGAGGAAGCCCGGCGGTTCGGTGAAGACGCCGTCGCTGGAGAAGACCGTGTCGACGATGAGCGCCGCCGGCCTGATGCCTTCCGCCCGCATGCCGGCGAGGGCGCGGCGCACGCCCGCGGCGAAGTCCGCGCCCACATCCCGTCCGCGGGCGCGATAGCCGTCGGGCGCCGGCACGGTGCGCACATGCGCGCCGAGCACCATCGCCGCCCCGAGCGAGGGCGACATCCCCGCCACCGCATCGGTGACGCCGTGGTAGGCGAGCCGGGTGACGATGAAGCCGGTGCCGCCGGTATGCGCCTTGGCGATGCGCAGGGCGAGATCGTTCGCCTCGCTGCCGGTGCAGGTGAACATCACATGCGCGAGGCCCGGGGGGAAATGGCCGAGCAGCCGCTCGGCATAGTCGAGGATCGTCTCGTGCAGGTAGCGGGTGTGGGTGTTGAGCACCGCGGCCTGCCGCGACAGCGCGGCCACCACATGCGGATGGCAGTGCCCGACCGAGGCGACGTTGTTGTAGACGTCGAGATAGGCCCGTCCGTCGGGGTCGTAGAGCCACACCCCCTCGCCGCGGACGACATGCACCGGATTGGCGTAGAACAGCCGGTAGGCCGGGCCGAGGAGGCGCCGCCGCCGGGCGATCATCTCCCGCTCGCGCTCGGCCACGCCGGCGGGCGCGGCGGGATCGTAGGCGTTGATCATCGGCATCGGGGTTTCTCCGCGCGGCAGGCCGCATGCAGGACGTCCCGCGCCTCGCCGCGCGTGAGCGCGGCGAGGCGCCCGAGGCCGGCCCAGGCCCGGGCGTTGTTGCGCAGGACGTAGTCGCGGTTGTCGGGGTGGCGCGCCGCGCGCCACCCGCTGATCGCCACCGTCAGCACCATGCGGGTGGCGACGAGGTCGAAGAGGAGGTCGATCTCGTCCGGCTCGAGCGGCAGCACCGCGTGATAGCCGGCGACGACCTCGCCGATCGCCGCGAGCGGATGGCCGCCCTCGCCGAGCTGGTAGGCGCAGGCGATGGCGAGGTCGTTGACGAGCGGCGCATGCACCATGTCGCCGAAATCGATGATGCCGGCGATCTCGTCCGGCGCGTCGGGCCGCACGAGCACGTTGTGCGGGTTCATGTCGTTGTGGATGACCTGCGCCCGCAGGGCCGGCAGCAGCGGCAGCGCGTGACGCTCGAAGGCGTCGAGGAAGCGCGCCGCCAGCGCCCGGCGGCCGGCATCGGGGATGTGCACGAAGAACGCGCGCACGCGGCTCGCGTGCTTGAGGTCCCACATCAGCTCGTGCCCCGCCGCCAGGTGGAAGAAGCCGCGCAGCGCGCGGTCGAGCCGCGCCAGGCAGGCGCCGAGATTGCGCCGCTGCGCGCTGCCGCGGGCCGCCCGGTGCAGCGGCTCGCCCGGCAGGTAGGACAGGATGCGCACGGTCCAAACCTCCCCGTCCGCCCGCGCGAGCGCGAGTTCCGCCTCGCCGTGCCGGGTCACGCTCACGCGCGGCACGGGCAGGGCGGGGTCGACGGCGGCGATGTGCCGGAGCGCCTGCGTCTGCAGCGCGGTCACCTGCCGGTCCTCGGCGGGGTTGCCCACCTTCAGCACGTAGTGGCGGCCGTCGGCGGCCGCGAGATGGAAGTTGCGGTCGCGCTCGCCGGCGAGATCGCCGGCGACGGCCTCGATCCCGAAGTAGCGGCGCGCGAGGTCCTCCGCCTCCCGCGCCGTGATCGCCGGCACGGCGCTCGCGAGGAGCGAGCCGATGTCGTTACGTCCCCTGTTCGCCATCAACCCTCGTCCTCGCGGGGGCGGCCGGCGGCACCGCGATGGCGGCAGACCGCCGCGCCCCCACCCCGGGGCGCGGGGCGCCCGCCATGCGCCCGGCAATCGGAGCGCGCGCCGCCGGGCACCCGCCCCGCCTCGCCCTCGTTCGGATGTATGATGCATCATACGTCATCAAGTTCAAGCCTGAACCTTGTCAGGCCCGGGCGCGTGGCCGGGGTGTCCCCCGGCCGCGCCGCATCGCAGCCCGCGGCCGCCGGGAGGCGGCTGGCCGGCCCGGAGCGGGCGCGATGGCGGCGCGTGCCGGGGCGCGAGCCCGGTGCCGCGCCGAGGCGCCGTCTGCTTCCGCGAGGGATGGCCGGGCGGGACGCCCCCTGAGCGGCCGCCGGCCGGCGTGATCAGCGGTCCGCGCGCGCGACGGCGCAGTGGAGCAGGACGTTCAGGCCCGGAGCGAGGTCGTCGCGGCTCGCGAACTCGGCGTTGTTGTGGGTGATGCCGCCCCGGCAGGGCGTGAAGATCATGGCCGTGGGGCAGATGCGCGCGAGGAAATAGGCGTCGTGCCCGGCCTGGCTCGGCAGGTCGCGATGGCTGTAGCCGAGCAGGCCGGCGTGGTGGCGAACCGACGCGATGAGCTCGGGATCGAAGATCCGCCCACCCCAGTCCCAGCGGTCGACGATCTCGGCCGCGCAGCCCGCGCGCGCCGCGGCCTCGGCGGCGGCGCGCAGGACGCGCTCGGCCATCACGGCGCTCGCCGCCGGATCGTCGTGGCGCACGTCGCAGACGGCCTGCGCCCAGTCCGACAGGATGCCGGCCCTGTTCGGCCAGGCCGCGAGGCGCGCCGCCGTGGCCTTGCCGCCCGTCGCCGCGAAGTCCCAGCCGATGTCGTCGACCGCCACGAGCAGGCGGGCGGCGGCGACGAGGGCGTTGCGGCGCCTGTCCATCGGCCAGGGGCCGGTGTGCGCGGTCTCGCCGCGGAATTCGACGAGGAAGCCGTGCGAGCTGTAGGCGTGCGTGACGACGCCGACCGCGACCCTCTCCGCGTCGAGGATGGGGCCCTGCTCGATGTGCAGCTCGAAATAGGCGTCGACGTCGCGCCCTCCGACCGGCGCCTCGCCGAGATAGCCGATGCGCGCCAGCTCCTCGCCGAAGCGCGGCCCGTCGTCGGCGGGGCGGTCATGCACGAAGTCGAGCGCGTAGGCGCCGGCGAAGCAGCCGGATGCCAGCATGGGCGGGGAGAAGCGCGCGCCCTCCTCGTTGCTCCAGTTGACGATCTCCAGCGGCCGGCGCGTCACGTGGCCGAGGTCGTTCAGCGTGCGCGCCACCTCGAGGGCGCCGAGCACGCCGACGATGCCGTCGAAGCGCCCGCCGTTCGCCTGGGTGTCGAGATGGCTGCCCATCAGCACGGGGGGCAGGTCGTTCTCGCGCCCGGCGCGGCGGGCGAAGATGTTGCCGGCCTTGTCGACGGTCACGGCAAGCCCGGCCTCCCGGCACCAGCCGACGAAGACGTCGCGCATGTCCCGGTCCGCGTCGCCGAGCGCGAGCCGCGCGAGCCCTCCCTCGCGGCCCCGGCCGATCTCGGCCGAGCGCTCGATCGTCGACCAGAGGCGTTCGATGTCGGCACGGGCGGAGGGCGGCAGCGGCATGGGGACCTTGAGGGGGATGCGGGAGGGGATGGCGCCGTCGGGCGGGGTCCTCGGCGGGCGGGGCCGCCCATCCCGTCAGACGTCGCGCGAGAGGATGTTGTGCTTCAGGATGACGCCGCCGCCGCTCAGGATGTCCTCGCGGATCGCCTTCCTGGCGGCGGCGGGGTCACGGCGGCGGATGGCGTCGAGAACGTCGTAGTGGTGGTCGATCATCGTACGCCCGCCGACCTCGTAGGCCGCCGAGATGACCGGCCCCATCTGCAGCCAGAGATTGCGCAGGATGCCGCGCAGGATGGGCATCTCGGCGATATTGGCGAGTTCGAAATGGAAGATCTGGTTGAGCTCCGTCGCCCGGGCGTAGTCCTGCTCCGCGAAGGCGCGCTCGTTGTCGGCGACGAGGGCGGCCAACCGCTCGATGTCGGCGGGGCGGGCGCGCCTGGCCGCCCCTTCGGCCGCAAGGCCCTCGAGCTGCAGGCGGATCGTGCGGATCTCCAGATACTGGTCGTGGCGCAGGATCGGCACGCGGATGTCGCGCGGGCTCTTGAGCAGCAGGGCGCCGTCCTGGACCAGGCGCAGGATGGCGTCGCGCACGGGCGTGACGCTCGTGCCCATCTTCTGGGCGAGGTCGCGGATCTTCAGGCGGTCGTCGGGCCGCAGCGCCCCCTTCATCAGGGCGTTGGCGATGTTCTGGTAGACGAGCTCGCCGAGATTGCTGTGGTCGATGGCCTTGAATTCGAAGTCCACGGCAGGCGCCCCCGGTCAGCGATGACGTCGCCGCTCCCGCCCGCAGGCGGACCGCACGGCGACCGCCGCGGCATCCGGCGGGAGACCGGCCCGTATCATACTGTGAAATCGGCTGGATGACATGAGGACGAGACATGATGCATCAGGGAAGCGGGCCGGCGGGGCGGCAGCCCCGGCCGCCCCGCCGTCCGTGATCGCGGCCGGCCGCCGCCGGCCTCAGGCCGCGGCGTAGCCGAACATCGACTTCACCTCGAGGAAGTCCTCGAAGCCGTAACGGCCCCATTCCCGGCCGTTGCCGGACTGCCTGTAGCCGCCGAAGGCCGCCGCGAGATCGCCCGGCGCGCCGTTGATGTGCACCATGCCGGCGCGGATACGGCGCGCCACCCGCCGGGCGCGCTCGATGTCGCCGGAGGTGACGTAGCTCGACAGGCCGTAGACCGTGTCGTTGGCGATGGCGATCGCCTCCTCCTCGTCGGCGTAGGGCAGGATCGACAGCACGGGGCCGAAGATCTCCTCGCGGGCGATGGTCATGTCGTTGCGCACGTCGGCGAAGACGGTCGGGCGCACGTAGTAGCCCCTCGCCAGCCCCTCCGGCCGGCCGGGGCCGCCGGCGACGAGGCGCGCCCCCTCGGCGATGCCGGTGTCGATGAGGGCCTGGATCTTGTTGAACTGCGCCTCGCTGACCACCGGGCCGATGGTCGTGCCCTCGGCCCAGGGGTCGCCCACGACGGTCTCCGCGGCGATGCGGGCGGCAACCGCGATCGCCTCCTCCTGCCGGCCGGCCGGCACGAGCAGGCGCGTGGGCGCGTTGCAGGACTGGCCGCTGTTGGAGAAGCACTGGCGCACGCCGTGGGTGACGGCGCGCTGGAGGTCGGCATCGTCGAGGATGATGTTGGGCGACTTGCCGCCCAGCTCCTGGTGCACGCGCTTCACGGTGTCGGCGGCGGCCTTGGCCACGAGGATGCCGGCGCGCGTCGAGCCGGTGAAGGACATCATGTCGATGCCGGGGTGGCGCGCCAGCGCCTGGCCCACCGTCGGGCCGTCGCCGTTGACCATGTTGTAGACGCCGGCGGGAACGCCCGCCTCGTGCATGATCTCGGTGAAGAGATAGCCCGACATGGGGGCGACCTCGCTCGGCTTCAGCACCATGGTGCAGCCGGCGGCGAGCGCGGGGCCGACCTTGCAGGCGATCTGGTTCATCGGCCAGTTCCACGGCGTGATGAAGCCGCAGACGCCGACCGGCTCGCGCGTCACCAGCGTCCGGTTGACCACCTCGTCGAACGCGTAGGTCCTGAGCACGTCGAGGACCTGCGCGAGGTGCCCGAGCCCGGCCGCGGCCTGGGCCTGCCTGGCGAAGCCGATCGGCGCGCCCATCTCGCGGCTGATCGTTTCGGCCATCTCGTCGTGGCGCTTCTTGTAGACGGCGATGACGGATTCGAGGAGCTCGACGCGCTCCTGCCGGCTCGTGCGCGAGAAGGAGGCGAAGGCGCGGGTGGCCGCGGCCACCGCCTTGTCCACGTCGGCGGCATTGCCGAGCGAGATGCGGGCATAGGCCTCCTCGGTCGCGGGATTGATCACGTCGAGGGTCTTCGGCGCCGAAGGCGCGACCCAGGCACCGTCGACGTAGAACATGAGAGCCTCTTGCATCGCTTCTGATCCTTTCGCTGAAACGGGATGGCCGGGAGGGGTCAGCGGGCGAGGAGTCCGTGGAGGAACTGCCCCAGGCAGTCGCCGATGACCGAGATCTGGTAGCCGCCCTCCTGCACCACGACGGTCGGCAGACCGATGGCGCGGACGCGCTCGCCGATGCCGCGGAAGCCTTCGGTCGATACCTTCAGGAGGCCGATCGGGTCCTCGCGGTGGCTGTCGTAGCCGAGCGCCACCACGAGTGCCTCGGCGCCGAAGGCGCCGATCCGTTCCGCCGCCCGGTCCACGGCCGCATGGAACTCGGCATCCGCGGCGCCCGGTGCGAGCGGCAGGTTGATGTTGCGGCCCTCGCCCTCGCCCACGCCCCCCTCGTCGGCATAGCCGATGTAGAAGGGGTAGTAGTCGTTCGGGTCGACGTGGATCGAGACCGTCAGCACATCGGCGCGGCGGTAGAACACCTCCTGCGTGCCGTCGCCGTGGTGGGCGTCGACGTCGAGCACCGCGACGCGCGCGTGGCGGCTCAGCAGCCGCTCGGCCGCGATGGCGGAATTGTTGAGGTAGCAGAAGCCCGTGGCCCGGTCGGCGCGGGCGTGGTGGCCGGAGGGGCGGCACAGCGCGTAGGCCGCCGGCGCGCCGGCGAGCACCGCATCCGCGGCGGCCGCGGCCGTGTGGGTCGAGGCGAGCGCCGAGCGCCAGGTGTCCGGGCCGATCGGCACGGCAAGGTCGCCGAGATAGTAGCCCGCCTCGGCCACGACCGAGCGCGAGCGGCAGGCCGGGCGGTGCGGCCAGTCGGGCCGCCCGTTCCAGTAGGGCGAGACGTTGGGCAGCACCTCGGGCCCGGCCTCCGGCAGCGCGCGCCAGCGCTCGTAGGCGCTCGCCAGGAAGTCGAGATAGGGCCGCGTGTGCACGGTCAGAGCGGGCGCGAGGCCGTAGTCGCGCGGCGCCTCGGTCGCGATGCCGCGCGCGGCGAGCGCGCCGATGAGGGCGTCGATGCGACCCGGCAGGTCCTTGGGATCGCGGATCCGGCCGACCCGCATGAACTGCTGGGGGTCGTGCAGGCGCTGGTCGGGGTGGAAGAAGGCTCGCATCGCGTCGCGCTCCTGGATCACGATCGGGGTGGAAGGGGGATGGGACGGAAGAGCGGTTCCCGTTCTCGCGCCATCCCGCTCTCGCATCCTGCTTCTGGGGGGCTTTTCCTGGGGGGCTTTTCCTGGGGGGGCCTTTCGGGCATCGTCGCTGCGGCCGCCGGATCGGCTCCGGCCGCGCCTCAGGCGGTGCCGGCGCGGGCCAGGGCGGCCCGGCGCACGGCGTCGAGCGTCGTGTCCGGCGTGATGCCGTCGGGGTCGTAGCGCACCTCGATGAGCGCGGGCATGCGCTCGGCCTCGGCGAAGGCCGCCGCCCGCTCGAAGGCAGGCAGGAAATCCTCCGTGCGCGCTACCGTCTCGCCGTGGCCGCCGTAGGCGCGCACGAGCGCCGCGAAATCCGGGTTCGTCAGCGACAGGCCGAAGACGCGGCCGGGGAACTCGCGCTCCTGATGCTGGCGGATCGTGCCCCACATGCCGTTGTTGAAGACGAGGACGACGATGCCGAGGCGGTTCTGCGCCGCCGTGCCGAGCTCCTGCATAGTCATCTGGAAGCAGCCGTCGCCGGCATAGGCGACCACCATGCGCCCGGGAAAGGCGAGCTTGGCCGCGATCGCCGCCGGCAGGCCGTAGCCCATGGCGCCGCAGATGGGCGAGGCCTGCGTGCCGAGGCCGGAGAACTGCAGGAAACGGTGCGGGAAGAGTGCGAAGTTCCCCGCCCCGACCGTGACGCAGGCGTCCTTGGGCAGGCGCTCGCGCAGGCAGGCGGAGAGCGCCGACAGGTTCATGGCGCCGGGC
This sequence comes from Chelatococcus albus, assembly GCF_030067675.1. Taxonomy (GTDB): domain Bacteria; phylum Pseudomonadota; class Alphaproteobacteria; order Rhizobiales; family Beijerinckiaceae; genus Chelatococcus_A; species Chelatococcus_A albus. The sequence goes on from NZ_JASJEV010000007.1 coordinate 275,999, forward strand.
ATGGGCCCGGGCTCCAGCGTCGCCAGGTACTCGGCGTTCGCGGCGCGCGCGGCCCCCGCCCACCGCGGCGCGGCGCGGGGCGCAAGCCCGGCCACCGCCGCGGCGAAGCCCACGGGATCGGCCACGATGGGAAGGTCCGCCCGATAGACGCGGCCGAGCTCGTCCGGGTCGGGATGGACATGTACCAGCCGCTGGCGCGGCACGGGGCTTCTCACATGCACGTAGCCTTCCGTCGTCGGCTCGTCGAGGCGCGTGCAGACGGCGAGGAGGAGGTCCGCCTCCTCGATGCGGCGGGCGAGCCTGCCATCCATGCCGTAGCCGACGTGGCCGGCGAAGTTCGGATGGCGGTTGTCGAAACACTCGAGCCGGCGCCAGGCGACGCCGACGGGCAGGTCGTAGCGCTCGGCGAAGGCGCGCAGGCCGGCGAGCGCCTCCTCTGTCCAGCCGGCCCCGCCGACGATCATGAAGGGCCGCCCGGCCCCCTCCAGGATTTCGCCGAGGCGGGCAAGCTCGGCCGGGGCGGGATGGGGATGCGGGCGCGGCGCCGGCGGCACGTCGGCGACGGCCGCCTCGCCCCACAGCGTGTCCTCCGGCAGCGCCAGCACGACCGGGCCCGGCCGCCCGCTGCGCGCCACGCGGAAGGCGCGGGCGACGAATTCGGGAATGCGGTCGGTGCGGTCGATGCTCGCGACCCACTTCGCCACGGGGGCGAACATGCGCCGGTAGTCGATCTCCTGGAAGCAGTCGCGCTCCGTCGTGTCCGAGCCGATCTGGCCGACGAAGAGGATCATCGGCGTGCCGTCCTGGTAGGCCGTGTGCAGGCCGATGGCGGCATTCGTCGCGCCGGGGCCGCGCGTGACGAAGCAGACGCCCGGCTCGCCCGTGAGCTTGCCGTGCGCCTCGGCCGCATAGGCCGCGGCGCCCTCCTGGCGGAAGGAGACGGTGGCGATGGCATCGCGGTGCCCGTAGAGCGCATCGATGCAGGGCAGGAAGCTCTCGCCCGCGACCATGAAGACGCGGCTGACACCGTTGAGCATGAGATGGCGAACGAGGATCTCCCCGCCCCGCCGCGCGAGCGGCGCTGTCATTCGGCCCTCCTTCCTCGGATCGTCACGCCACCGCCGCCCGCGGGTCCCAGTGCAGGCCCGGGATGGCGGCGATCAGGCGTTGCGTATAGGCGTGGCGCGGCGCGTCGAAGACCTGCTCCGGCGGGCCGAGTTCGACGATCTCGCCGCGGTACATCACGGCGATGCGGTCGCAGATCTGCGCCGCGACCCTGAGATCGTGGGTGATGAAGATGATGGCGAGGTCGAGCCGGCGCTGCAGCTCCTGCAGGAGCTCCAGCACCTGGGCCTGCACCGACACGTCGAGCGCCGAGACGCTCTCGTCCGCGATCAGGAGCTCGGGCTCGAGCGCCAGCGCCCGGGCAATGCCGACGCGCTGGCGCTGGCCGCCGGAGAACTCGTGCGGGTAGCGGTCGAAGGCGGAGACGTCGAGCCCGACCAGGGCGAGGAGCTCGCGCGCCTTCGCCTCGGCCGCGGCCCGGGGGATGCCGTTGGCGACAGGGCCCGCGGTGAGGATCCGGCCGATCGTCTGGCGCGGGTTGAGCGAGGCGAAGGGGTCCTGGAAGACCATCTGCATGTGCCGGCGCATGGGCCGGAAGGCGCCGGCCGACAGGGGCACCACGTCCTGCCCGCGGAAGCGCACCTCGCCGCCGTCGACGTCGGTGAGCTTCAGGAGGCAGCGGCCGAGGGTCGACTTGCCGGAGCCCGACTCGCCGACGATGCCGAGCGTCTCCCCGCGCCGGACGGTGAAGCTCACGTCCTTGACGGCATCGACGACGCGCGGCTTCGAGAAGAGCCCGCCGCCGCTGCGGTAGGTCTTGCGCAGGCCGCGCACGTCGAGGAGCAGTTCGCCCTCGCTGCCCGGCCTCGCCTCGTGCGTCTCGCGGTGCGGCACGGCCGCGATGAGGCGGCGCGTGTAGGCGTGCTGCGGACGGTTGAGGACGTCGTCCGCCCCGCCCTGCTCGACGACGAGGCCGCGCTCCATGACGACGACCCGGTCGGCGATGTCCGCCACCACGCCGAAGTCGTGCGTGACGAACATCACGCCCATGCCCTTCGCCCGCTGGATGCGGCGGATGAGGTCGAGGATCTGCGCCTGGGTGGTGACGTCGAGCGCCGTCGTCGGCTCGTCGGCGATGAGCATCGCCGGCTCGAGCGCCAGCGCCATGGCGATCATGACGCGCTGGCGCTGGCCGCCGGACAGGCGGAAGGGATAGGCGTGGCGCAGGCTCGCGGGGTCCGGCAGGCCGACATAGTCGAGGAGCGCGAGCACGCGGCGCTCGCGCTCGGCCGCATTGCCCTCCCCGTGCACCTCCATGACCTCGGCGATCTGGTCGCCGACCTTCATGAGCGGGTTGAGGGCCGAGAGCGGCTCCTGGAACACCATGGCGATGGAGCGGCCGCGCTCGCGCTGCAGCTCGGCCTCGCCCATGGCGAGAAGATCCCGGCCGCGGAAGAGGATGCGCCCGGCGGAGGGCTTCAGGTAGCCCGGCAGGAGCCCCATGATGGCATTGGCCGTCATCGACTTGCCGGAGCCGGACTCGCCGACGACACACAGGATCTCGCCCGCGTCGAGCGTGCAGGAGAGGTTCTCGACGGCGAAACGGCGGTCGAGCCCCGCGGGCAGCGGGATCGACAGGCCCTCGACGGCAAGGAGCGGCACGTGATGCGCCTTGGCGGAAGCCGTCTGCATGTCAGCCCCTCCGGCCGCGCAGGTGCGGGTTGAGCGCGTCGTTCAGCCCCTCGCCGATCAGGTTGATGGCGAGCACCGTGAGCAGGATCGCCACGCCCGGGAAGACGCTCATCCACCAGGCCTCGCGCAGCATGGTGCGGGCGGCGCCGATCATGAAGCCCCAGCTCATCATGTTGCGGTCGCCAAGGCCGAGGAAGGAGAGCGAGCTCTCCGTCAGGATGGCGGTCGCGACCATGAGCGAGGCAGTGACGATGATGGGTGAGACGGCGTTGGGCAGGATCTGGGTCAGCATGATGCGCGGACCGGTCTGCCCGACGACGATCGCCGCCTGCACGAACTCGCGCGAGCGCAGGCTCAGGAACTCGCCGCGCACGAGGCGCGCCACGGGCGGCCAGGAGACGACGGCGATGGCAAGCGTGATGGAGACGATGGAGGGGTTGAAGATGGCCACGAGCACGATCGCCATGGCGAGTGCCGGGATCGTCTGGAAGAACTCGGTGAAGCGCATGAGCAGGTCGTCGATCCTGCCGCCGTGGAAGCCGGCGAGCGCGCCGATCGAGACGCCGATGACGACCGCGACCGCGGTCGAGACGACGCCGATGAGGAGCGACACGCGCGCCCCGTAGGCGAGGCCGGCGGCGATGTCGCGCCCGAGCATGTCCGTGCCGAGCGGGAACTGCGGGTCCTCCAAGGGGCCGAGCAGCGGCACGCCGGCGCTCTCCCAGGGGCTCGACGGGAAGAACACGGGCGCAAGGATCGCCACCGCGACCACGACGAGGAGGATCGCAAGGCCGACGAGGGCACCGTAGTTGTGGGCGAAGCGCCGGAGAAACGTCATGGGGGCCCTCTCCCTCAACCCGCCGCCTCGATGCGCGGATCGACGATGCGATAGAGCAGATCCGTCACGAGATTGACGATGACGACGACGGTCGCCGTCACCAGGAAGACGCCGAGCAGCACCGGATAGTCGCGCTGCATCAGCGCATCGAACATGAGCCTGCCGATGCCGGGCCAGGCGAAGACCGTCTCGGTCAGCACCGCCCCGCCCACGAGCTGCCCCGCCTGGACGCTGGCGAAGGTGAAGACGGGGAGGATGGCATTGCGCAGCACGTGCCGGCGCACGATCCGCCCCTTGGGCACGCCCTTGGCGCGGGCCGTCTTGACGAAGTCGAGGCCCATGACCTCGAGCATGGAGGCGCGCGTGAGGCGCGTGTAGATCGCGGTGAAGAACATGCCGAGCGTCACCGTGGGCAGGACGAGATGCTCGGCGATGTCGGCCGCCCGCGCCCAGCCGGTGTAGCCCGCGCCGATCGTCTCCATGTCGAAGGGCGGCAGCCAGTCGAGATGGATGGAGAAGACGAGCACGGCCATCAGCGCCACCCAGAAGAGCGGCGTCGCATAGAAGACGAGGGCGCCGGTCATGACGACGCTGTCGGCGACGCTGCCGCGGCGATAGGCGGCGGCGACGCCGAGCACGATGCCGAGCGCGAGCGAGAAGACGAAGGCGCTCGCGGTGAGGAGAAGCGTCGCCGGCAGCCTGTCCAGGATGAGGCGCGAGACGGGCACCTGGTTGCGGTAGGAGAAGCCGAGATCACCCGAGAGCACGCCCTTCAGATAGGTCCAGAGCTGCCAGTGGAGGGGCTGGTCGAGGCCGAACTGGGCGCGGAGCTGCGCGATGAACTTCTCGTCGCCCGCCCCCGCCTCGCCGGCGAGCACCGCCGCCGGGTCGCCCGGGGCGAGGTGGATGAGCAGGAAGTTCAGGATCACGACGCCAATGACGACCAGGACGGCCTTGACGAGGCGCTGGAACAGGAAATCGAGCGTTTTCAAGCGGCTTCCCCTAACCCCTCAAGGTGATCACAGGCGGCGGAGGCCCCCGGCCGTCATCCCCCTCCTGTCATCCCGGAAGCCGCGCCAGCGGCTGTCCGGGATCCGGAAACGGCAACGCGGCAGGAAGGGGTGCGGCGGTCGTCGCGCCTTCCCGGCGAGTGGCATCGGCTCCGGGTCCCGGGCTCACGCCTGCGCCGGCCCCAGGATGACCGTGCAGGGGTCCGGCGCAACCCTTGCCCCGCCATCGCGGCAAGGGCGCGAGGGAGACGGTGCCCGGGTCCGCCGGCCACCGCCGTCTGCGTCACTCGGCAACGTCATCTGGCGACGTCATCTGGCGATCCAGACCTCGTCCATCGCCTCGTTGAGGCCGATGGCGGTCTTCACGAGATTCTTCACCTTGGCCCTGTTGACGGTGACGTTCTGCAGCTCGAACAGCCAGCCGAGGGCGACATCGCCCGTCACGATCTTCTGCATCTCGCCATAGGCCTTCGCCGCGTCCTCGCTCTTCACCGCCGTGGCACCGGCGAGGAACAGCTCGTCCGCCCTGGGGTTGGAATAGCCCTCGTTGTTGGCGAAGGGCGTGCCCTTGATGATGTTGGCGGTCAGGTAATGGCGCGCCACGCCGAGGGCGGGATCGCCGTACTGGTAGGTGAAGTTGAAGGTGATGTCGAAGTTCCACTCCGACAGCGCCTGCGCCCAGCCGCCGGCGTCGACGGACTGGATCGTGACCTTGAAGCCGAGCTGCTCGAGCTGGAGCTTCACGTATTCCGACAGGCGGTCCCACTGCGAGCCGTAGGGGATCGGCATCAGGCGGATCACCTGCTCGGAGGGCTTGATGCCGGATTCGGCGATGAGCTTCTTCGCCTTCTCGATGTCGAAGGCGTAGGTCGGGGCGTCTGCGGAGTAGAAGCGCGTGGTCGAGGCGAGCGGCCCGGTCGCCGGCTTGCCGAGGCCGAAGAAGATGTTCTTGACGATGAAGTCGCGGTTGACCGCGTGCATGATCGCCTGGCGCACCAGCTTGTTGTCGAAGGGCGCCTTGCGCAGGTTCATCTGCATGAAGACGAGCGGGGCGTACATCTCCCAGCCGGCGGTCGTCGTCTCGACGTCCTTCAGCTTCGCCAGCCGCCGCACCTCGAAGCCCTCGACGTCGCCGCCGCGCAGCACGTCGACCGTGCCCTTCTCGAAGGCGACGCCGCGCGAGGCCGCATCCGGGATGATGCGGAAGTAGAGCTCGTCGAGATAGGGCTTGCCCGGCTTCCAGTAGTCCTCGTTCCTGACGAGGTGGACGTAGGACCCGCGCTTCCACTCCTTGAACTTGAAGGGGCCGGTGCCGATCGGCGTCTGGTTGGCCGGGTTCGTGCGGTAGTCGGCGCCGTCGTAGATGTGCTTCGGCACGACGGGGAAGGAGCTGATCTCGAAGGCCCAGAGGAAGGCCGAGAAGGGCTTCTTCAGCTTGAAGACGACCTGGTTGGGCGCAGGCGCCGCGATCTCGCTCACATAGGTATTGGCGATGTAGCGCCAGCGCGGATGCGCCTCGCGCAGGAACTTGTCGGCGGTGAAGACGACGTCCTCGGCGGAGAAGGGCTTGCCGTCATGCCACTTGACGTTGTCCTGCAGGGTGAAGCTGTAGGTCAGGCCGTCCTCCGACACCTCCCAGGACCTGGCGAGGGACGGCTGCGGCTTCAGGTCCTTCGTGTAGCTGAGAAGGCTCTGATAGATCTGGCCGCCGACATAGATGATCGGCCCCTGGGTGTTGAGGCCGAGCATGAGCGTCGGCGGCTCGGGCTGGGCGATCATGTTGAGCGTGCCGCCCTTGACCGGCGCCTCCTGGGCGAAGGCGCCCGACGCGAGCGCAAGACCCACGGCGCCGGCAAGCCCCGCTATCAGCCTGACAGATGTCTTCATCAGCGACTCCCCTCGGTCATTCCCTGAGCGGCGACCGCCGCGCGGCGGTCGCTTCCTGCGGCGCCGCCGGCGTGGCCGCGGACGGGACGGCGGCTGCCGTGCCGAAGCGCGGAACGCCCGGGCGCGATCGGGCGCGAAGTCAGGCCGACGCGAGCATCGACATGACCTTCGGTGTCAGCAATACCTTCGGCATCCGCAGCACCTTCGGCATCGGCGGTGTCTTCGGTGCGAGCAATCGGCGTGCCACCCGCCCATGCGGGTGTCGCTCCTGCTTGCGCCGGCGGCCTTCGCCGCGGGCCAGGCGCGGCGGCTCAATCCGCCGAAGACGCATCGGCGGCCGCACGTGGCGGAATCGGCCCGGCTTTCGCTGGAATCATGACGGCGTCCTCTCCCTTGCGGCGGGCGCCATGGCGGCGGCCCCCTCGCCCTGTGCCGAAAGCGACGGCATTCGCGTGACCGACTGCATCGCCGGGCGGTTGTTTTGCCCGATTATGATGCATCAAATTTCAAGGTCAACCGCCGTGCCGGAGCGCGCGCCGGTGCCCGGGGCGATGGCTCGGCGCCCGTGGACGTCGCCGAGGCGCGCGGGGGCACCTCGCCCGGCGGCTGCCGGCCTGCCCCTCGACGACCTCGCGCGGCGAGCGGCCGGGAACGGCCGGGCGATGCACGACGCCGGCCGCGCCGCTCAACCTTGCGCCGTGGCCACGTCCTCGCCCGTCCCGAGGAGGCCCGCGAGGCAGCGCGCATCGGCAACGGCGCAGCCCCAGGCGTCATTGTTGAAATAGGCGTAGACCTCGTGGCCGGCGGCGGCCTCGGCCTTCATGCGCGCGGCGACCCCGGCGAGCCGGGCGGGGCCATAGGCGCCGAGGCGCGAGCGGGAGAAGCCGTGGAAGCGATGATAGACGGTGCGGGCCGTCACCCAGTCCGGGCAGGCGATGCCGCCGTGGTCGTGGATGCAGAAGGCGAGGCCGTGATCGGCGAGGCAGTCGCGCACCTTCGGCGTGAACCAGCTCGCGTCGCGGAACTCGAAGACATGGACGAGATCGACCGGCAGGCGGCCGGCGAAGTCGGTGAGCAGGCCGACGTCCGCGGCAAGGCGCGGCGGCAGCTGGAAGAGGACGGGGCCGAGATGCTCGCCGAGGCGCCGGACGCGCGCGAAGAAGAGGGCAAGCGGCTCCTCGCAGCCGGCGAGGCGCTTGAGATGCGTCACGAGGCGGCTCGCCTTCACCGCATAGACGAAGCCCGGCGGCGCGAGCGCATGCCAGCGGTCGATGGTCGCCTCGGTCGGCAGGCGGTAGAAGCTTGCGTTCAGCTCGACCGTGCGGAAATGGGCCGTGTAGAAGGCGAGCCACTCGGCCTGCGGCAGATGCGGCGGAAAGAAGACGCCGCGCCAGTGCGGATAGGCCCAGCCCGACGTGCCGATGTGGATCGCTCCCGCCATGGCGGGCCCCCGTGCCGCTCTCTCGCGGCGGGGCGCCCCGCCCCGGCCGTCGGGTCCCGGGCGCCCTCTCCTGTCGATGCCCGCCGGCCTCAGCGCTCGTAGACGGCGACGAGCGAGGCTTCGGCCAGCGCGTGCTTGCGCGCCTCGCGCTCCACGTCGCGGCAGGCCGCCTCCCTGGGCAGCGGCAGGCGGTCCGTCGACAGCGCCATGAGCCGGAAGTGATAGTGATGCGGGCCGTGGCCGTGCGGCGGGCACGGGCCGCCGTAGCCCGGGCGCCCGAAATCGTTGATCGCCTGCCGCAGGCCCTTCACGTCGCTCAGCGCCGCGATGCCTTCCGCCAGCATGGTGCGGTCGGCGGGAATGTCGTAGACGGCCCAGTGGTGCCAGATGCCGCGCGGCGCATCCGGATCGTTGCAGACGAGGGCGAAGCTGCGGGTGCCCTCCGGGGGGTCGCTCCAGGCGATCGGCGGCGACAGGTTCTCGCCGTCGCAGGTGAAACGGCGCGGGATCGTCGCGCCGTCGTCGAAGCCGGACGAGCGGAGTTGCATGTCGGGCTCCTCCACGAAAGTCCGCCCCGCGCCCCGGCGAATGATAGCAGCCCCGACGGTGCAATTGGAGGGCATGGCGGCCGGAGCGCACCGGCCGCGACGCGCATCGTCGCGCCGGGCGGGCCCATGTCAGGAAGCGAGTCAGGGAGCGATGTCAGGAGGCGGTGCGTTCCGCGACCTCGCCGACATCGGGAATGTCCATGCTTGACCTCAAGCGAACTTGAAGTGGCACTGTGCCGCTCCAACGCCCGGTCAGCAAGGAGACGACAAGGATGGAATTCAGCGATGCGATCACGCACGCCCGCAGCCCGCGCCTCGGCGTCGCGGCCCTCGCCATGGCGATATTGCTGGCCTCGCTGGGGATCAGCATCGCCACCGTGGCCTTGCCCACCTTGGCGCGCGACTTCGCCCTGCCCGTGACAGGCGCCCAGTGGGTTGTTCTGGCCTACCTGCTTTCGGCAACCGTGGCCATCGTCATGGGCGGACGGCTGGGAGACCTGATCGGCCACCAGCGCGTCCTTCTTGGCGGGCTGGCGATGTTCGCTGCGGCCGCCGCGTTCTGCAGCATCGCACCGACCATCGGAATGCTGATCGCCGCGCGGGTGGTCCAGGGCGTGGGCGGCGCCATTCTCATGGCCCTGCCGGTTTCGATCATCCGCGCAACGGTCGCGAGGGAACGAACCGGATCCGCCACCGTCGTGCTGGCCGTGTTCGAGCGCGACCAATCGGAATGAGCGGAAAGAAACGGCGCCTGTCTGGCGCCATCCTCGCCGCACTTCCACCGGCGAGGCCCATCTTCCGCACCTTGTCGGCAAGGTTCGACCAGACCTTCCACGATCGCATGGCCAGGGCGTGGAAGACGGAGCAGGTGCGGCTCTTGCGGGAGAACCGGCCGCACTGCCTCGCACCGCCATGCGCGGCTGGTGGACGCTTTCGTCGCCCGTCTCTCCACCATCCTGCCGTGGGACGCGGCGGCTGCGGAACACGCCACGCGGATCAAGCAGGATCTGGCCGTGAAGGGAACACCCATCGGCGGCATTGACATCATGATTGCGGGTCACGCGCTTGCCGGCGACTGCGTGCTGGTGACGAACAACACCCGCGGATTCGCGCGGGTGCAGGGGCTGAGGGTGGAGGATTGGGTGGCGGAGCGATTTTGACGGATATGACCCGCGAGCGATGGTGGCTCCCATCCGGAGCGACCGAAGGCGATGGCTGACCTGAAAGCCGCCATGAGGGCCGATCTGGGCATTGAGGTCGGTCAGGCGGGTTTGACCGCAGTCGTGGCTGGGGCGGGAGGATTCGAACCTCCGAATGGCGGAATCAAAATCCGCTGCCTTACCACTTGGCGACGCCCCAACGGACCCTTCGGTCGGGCGCGGACCATAATTCGCAGGCCCGGTCCTGGCAACGGTCGCATCGGCCGTCGGAGGGGCCCTGTGAAAACCTGTCCCCACCCCCTCGCCGGCGCTTGCGGCGCTCCGACTCGGAGGCTATAAGACCGGCCTCGCCAGCCGGCGACGTCGGAGTGTAGCGCAGCCTGGTAGCGCACCTCGTTCGGGACGAGGGGGTCGCAGGTTCAAATCCTGCCACTCCGACCAATCAAAACAAGCACTTGGCAGGACGGCTGAAAATCCACGGTGGACATTCAGCCGAAAGGAGCCCCGCCAAGCGGGGCTTTTTTGATTCTGGCGCCACCCCGCCCCGACTCGACTCTCTCCACTCCCCGCGCTTGTTCTCGTTCCGTTCTCACAAGGAACAAGGACATGCAGGCTGTCAGTCACGGCGAAATCCTTCACGCGCTGATCATGTACGATGCGCCGCTCTGCGTCCGGTGCAACAAGTGCGGGCGGCGGTCGCAGATTGAGGGCGGGTTCCTGGCGAGGCGACCGGAGGCGCGCGTGCACGGCAACATGACGCCGCTGGGCGCGGGCACCGGCCGCAGGGGCGGTCACAGGGCACCGCACAGCCGCCGTGGATCATGACGTCGGCGACGTTCCGGCCCGCGACGTCGACGCGCGCCAGCGCGCACCCGTAGCGGTCGCGACCGTCACGTTCGATCCGCGCCGCGCGCCCTCACGGGGCGGTCATGCGGCGGCGTTCGTCCACGATGGCGCCTTCGACGGCGGCGATGGTCTTCTGGAGCTCGATGAGGGATTCGTTGGCCGTCTCCCGCACGATGCGGACCTCGATGATGTTCGCGATCAGCTTGCGCCGCTGCTCGACCAGGAGCTCGAGAAGCTCCTGCGCATTCTTCAGATGGTCCTCCATCCTGCCCTCCTCAGCCTTCGGGCCCGCGGCGCGGGCTCGCCCGTGCACCGCGGCGGCGCCGGCCGATCGGGCACCTCCCGCAGGCTCGACCGCCGTGGCAGCCATCATACGCCCCGACGCTGCGGCGGGCGAAGGCCGGAACGCGCGGCGGCACGGTCCCCGCCCGCGGCGGAGCCGCCGGGCCTTCTCTCACCGCGCCGGCTGCGGCGCGGCCAGGAGGCCGGTCAGCCGGTCGGCGGCGCCGCGCACCAGGGCGCCGAGGCTCGCCAGGCGCGCGGGCGGCATGCGCTCCGCGGGGCCGGAGACGGAGAGCGCAGCGACGGGCCGGCCGCGCCGGCCGAGGATGGGCGCCGCGACGCAGCGCATGCCCGGCACGTGCTCCTCGTCGTCCACGGCATAGCCGCGGCCGCGCGTCTCGGCGATCTCGTGGCGCAGCCGGCCCGGATCGGCCACGGTCCTGTCGGTGAGCGGCGTCAGGGCGATGCGCGGCAGGAGGCCGGACAGGACCGGGTCGCTCTGGGCCGAGAGCATCGCCTTGCCCACGGCCGAGCCGTGCAGGGGCAGGCGCGAGCAATCGCCCGGGCCGGCGCCGCCCTCCGGCCGCCTGCGGGCGGTGGCCCCGTGGAGGCTCATTCCCGCGGCCGGGCGGCGCCGTCGCCAGCCAAGCACATTTCGGCCGGCCCCGCCCGCCCGCGATCGGGCGGGGTCCCGCTGCCGAGCCCGAAGAGCCCGCCCCAGCCGCGCACGCGGGCGGGATCGGCGCCGGCGACGAGGAGGGCCTTCCACAGGGTGGTGGCGATGGAATCATAGACGGGAATGCCGAGTTCCCGCTCCAGGGCCTCGGCGACGGGCGCCCCGCGCATGTTGGTGCAGACGACGGCCACGGCGTCGCACCGCTCGCGCGCCACGGCGCGGATCAGGCCGGCGATCCCCTCCTCGTCCAGCTCGGCGAAGGAGAAGTTGTCCTGAAGCGCAAGGTGCCGCTCGGCGGCACAGGCGAAGCCCGATGCCCCCCAGTTCGCCACGATCCTCTCCTGCACGTCGGGAAGATAGGGCGTGACGAGCCCGAAGCGCCTGACGCCCGTGCGCGTGAAGATCTCGCGGAAGGCGAGCACCGACGTGCAGGCGGGGATGCCGGTCGCAGCCGTGATGCGCTCGCACAGGCGCTCGTCGCGCTCGAAGCCGAGCCAGCTCGCCGAGGTGCCGTTCCAGGCGACGACGTCGACCCTGGCGTGGGCGAGGAGCTCGGCGGCGCGCAGGATCTCGCTGTCGTCGAACTGCCCGAGGGCAGCGCTCGTCAGGGCGATTTCCGTCACCTTGAAGCGGGAGAAATGGGCCGTCACCTCCGGGAGCCCCGCGAGCATGGCGGCCGTCACGGGCTCGAGCACCGTGTGGGAGGAGGGGGTCAGCATGCCGAGGCGGATGCGGCGGGTCATCGTCTTGCTCCGGGGGTCTCGGTCAGGCCCCCCGCCGCGGCGGGCGGAGGGCCGTTTCTCTCGCCACGCTCAGACCGGCAGCTTGCGGCTGTAGTCGATGGCGGTCGAGCAGGCGAGGAGCGCGACGCCGGCGACGGCGAAGAACATCAGCGCCAGGAAGTAGGAGCCGGTGATCTGGACGATGAAGCCCACGATGATCGGCACCGTGATGCCGGCGATGTTGCCGCCGAGGTTCATGCAGCCGCCGAGGAAGCCGGCGCGCTCGCGCGTCGCCAGGATCGAGGGGATCGCCCAGTACATGCCGCACCAGCGCAGGAAGAAGAGCGTGGTGGACAGGAGCGCCACGACGGCGACCGGGTCCCGCACATAGGCGACCGAGAAGATCGACACGGTGGCGAAGATCGCCGCGACGCCGAAGAGCGTGCGGAAGACGACGTTGGGCCGCCCGCCCCGCGCCCGCCACAGGTCGGCGATCCAGCCGCCGACCAGCTCGCCGACGAAGCCCGCGAAGAAGATGAGGAAGGAGGCGCCGCCGAGCGTCTTGATGTCGAAGCCGTGCACCTTGAAGAGGTAGCTCGGCAGCCACGTCAGGAGCCCGTAGAAGACGGTGTTGAAGAACATCCAGCCGCAGCACATGAACCACACCGGGGGGTGGCGGAAATAGGCCGCGGCGCTGCCGCCGGCCGCATGCGGCGCCTCGGCGTCCTCGCGGGCGTGCGCCTCCTCGATGTAGAGCGCCTCCGAGGCGTTGACCGAGGGATGCTCGCGCGGGCTGTTGCGGATGTACCACCAGGCCCAGAGCCCGCAGACCATGGTGCCGATGCCGGCGACGGCGAAGGCGATGCGCCAGGAATCGAAGACGGCGATGAGCCAGGCGATGACGATGGCGCCCAGGGCCGCGCCGAGCGGCGCCCCGCCGTCGAGCAGCGTCGCGCCGCGGCCGCGCTCGTGCTGGGTCATCCACATGGCGTTGAGCTTGCCGCCGGCCGGATAGATCGGAGCTTCCGAGGCGCCGAGCCCGAGGCGCGTGAGCAGGAGCACGAACCAGCTGTTGGCGGAGGCGGCAATGGCCTGGAAGAAGCCCCAGCCGACGGTCGCCGGCATGGAGCCGGCTGCCCCGGGTGGTGGCCAGGCCGGCGACGGCGATATTGTCCTTGATGGTCAGGGGAACGCCGTCGAGCGGCCCGCGCGGGGCGCCCGCGCGCCACCGCTCCGCGCTCCCGGCGGCGGCGCCGAGCGCCCCCTCCCGGTCGAGCGTGACCACGGCGTTGAGCGCCGGATTGACCGCGTCGAGGCGCGCGATGACCGCCTCGACGACCGCGACCGGGCTCAGCGCGCCCGCCCGATAGGCCCGCGAGAGCGTCTCGGCGCCCAGCGTCCAGAGCGGCATCGCGCCGGATGTCAGAACATGTTCCGCGGCAGCCACAGCACGACCTCCGGCACGTACCACAGGAAGACGGTGAAGCCGAGCATCATCGCCACATAGGGCCACACGCCGGCGATGTCGTCGCTGATCGGCCCCCGGTCGGCCCTGATGCTCTGCACGACATAGAGGTTCATGCCGACCGGCGGCGTGATGAGCGCGATCTCGCTCATCAGCACGATGAAGATGCCGAACCAGATCGGGTCGACACCCGGCGCCGTGACGATCGGATAGGCGATCGGGATCGTCGTCACCTGCATGGACAGGACTTCAAGGAAACAGCCGAGGATCAGGTAGAACACGATCAGGATGAGGATGATCGCGGTCGCGTCGACGCCGAGCGAGGTCACGAATTTCGTCAGCACCTGCGGAATGCTCAGGAAGTTGAGCGTGACGTTGAGGATGAAGGAGCCGCAGATGATCAGGATGATCATGCCCGTGATCGCTGCCGTCTGGCGGAAGCAGTGGTGCAGGATCGTCAGGTCGAAGCGTCCGACCGTCACCGCGAAGCCGATGGCGAGGATGACGCCGAGGGAGGCCGACCCGGTCGGCGTGGCAAGCCCGAAATGGAGGCTCCCCATGACGACGGCGAAGATCAGCGCCGGCGGCACGAGGAAGCGCGACAGGCGCACGCGCGCGCGGAAGGTGAGCTGCGCGTCCGCCCCCACCGTCCGCCCCCGGTTGGCGGCGGCGATGCAGGCCATGAAGAGCAGCGTCAGCAGGATGCCGGGCACGATGCCGGCGACGAACAGGCGGCCGATCGAGTTGTTCGTGATCGAGCCGTAGACCAGCATGGCGACGCCGGGCGGGATGAGGATGCCGAGCGTGCCGCCCGCGGCGAGCGAGCCGAGCGCCTGGCGCATGTCGTAGCCGCGATCCTTGAGCGCGACCGCGGCCGACATCACCACGGCGGCGATGGCCCCTGGCACCTTTCGCATGACGCCCCCCTCTCCTGGCTGCTTCCGATGGCGGCACTCCGCCGGCGGGATCGGACCGCGGCCTTCCGGGCATTTCCGGGACATTCCCGATGATTCCGGACAAGCTCGCGGACGATTTTGCATTCACTTCTTCACTCAGCGGCCCGGGAGACGGATCCATTATTGCCTGCAAGACAGGCCATGGCCACCTCCATGCCGCCGGAGCGATGGGGCACGCCGCAGGCGCGCAGCCCCATCTCGACGCCGGACAGCGTCCCGGTGACCATGAGATCGTGGAAGTCGCCCAGGTGGCCGATGCGGAACACCTTGTCGGCGAGGGGTCCGAGGCCGTTGCCGAGGGACATGTTGCAGCGGGCGAGGATCCCGGCGCGCAGACGGTCGGCCGAAGGCCCGTCGGGCTGGCGGACCGCGGTGAGCGAGGAGGAACATTCCGAGCCGTTGCGGCAGCTGACCTCCAGCCCCCCAGCGGCGGACGCAGCGGCGCGTCGCCTCGGCGGCGCGGTCGTGCCCGGCGAAGACATTGTCGAGCCCTTCCGCCTGCAGGAGGTCGATGGCGACCTTCAACCCCTGCAGCAGGTTGGTCGCGGGCGTACGGGGGAAATAGCCCGCGGCGTTGGCGGCCAGCATGTCGCCCCAGTCCCAGAAGGAGCGCCGCAGGCGCGCCGTCCTGGCGGCTGCAAGGGCCTTGTCCGAGACCGCGTTGAACGAGAGCCCGGGCGGCAGCATCAGGCCCTTCTGCGATCTGCCGACGGTGACGTCGACGCCCCATTCCTCGTGCCGGCAGTCGATGGCGCCGAGCGAGGAGATCGTGTCGACGAGGAGGAGAGCGGGGTGACCGGCGCGGTCGAGCGCACGGCGCACGGCCGCGACATCGGACGTGACCCCGGTCGAGGTCTCGTTGTGGACGACCGCGACCGCCTTTATGCGGCGCCCCCCTGTCCTCGGCGAGGCGGACCTCTAAGGCGTCGACGCCGCTGCGCCAGTCCCCCTTGATGATCTCGACGTCGAGCCCGAGGCGCCCGGCCATCCGTTGCCAGAGCTGGGCAAACCAGCCCGTCTCGTACATCAGCACCCTGTCGCCCGGCGAGAGCGTGTTGACGAGCGCCGCCTCCCAGGCCCCGGTGCCCGACGCGGGGTAGATGATCACGGGCCCCGAGGTCTTGAAGATGACGCGGAGCCCCGCGAGCACCTCGCGCCCGAGGCGGCCGAACTCCGGCCCGCGATGGTCGATCGTCGGCCTTCGCGATCGCCGCCAGCACCGGCAGGGGGCAGCTGGTCGGCCCGGGATCTGCAGGAAGCGCCTCCCCGTCTGCTGCATGGAGCGTCTCCTTGGCGCGCATCCTCTTGGTGACCTGCCGGGCCGTCTGCCTGGCGCCCCCCCCGAGCGATCCCCTGAGCGATCCCCTGGACGATCCCCTGGGCGATCCCTTGGGCGATCCCTTGGACCACCTGCATCACCGTGTGAAGAATTTTGCATTCATTTTCTGTCGGCAAAAGGGTTCACTTCGCATCCGCGATCGACATCAACCAAGGCCAAGGGGCCATCCATTGAAACAGGCGGTCGAAGTCGCCATGTGATGGATCCGGTTCCTCAATCTGGCCATTGCGGCCGTTGCGGGCGACGCAGAATGAATTACGAGCAACCTCGATCAGGCGAACCGGCGCATTCCTCGCCGCTCTCGGCCGCCGGCGCCCCCACGCGCGAGAGCCTTCACGACGAAGTCCTTGCACGGCTTAGAGATTTTATCGTGGAGGGGCATCTGAAGCCGGGCGATCGGGTTCCAGAGCGCCAGCTGTGCGAGACCTTCGGCATTTCCCGCACGCCCCTGCGCGAGGCCCTCAAGGTGCTCGCCTCGGAAGGCCTGATCGACCTCCTGCCCAATAGGGGCGCCCGGGTCCGCAAGTTCACGGAGAAGGACGTCCGCGACAGCTTCGAGCTTCTGGCGAGCCTGGAAGCCGCGGCCGGCCGCCTGGCCTGCGCGCGCATTTCGGAGGCGGAAGTCGCCGAGATCGAGCGCCTGCACTACGACATGTACGGGCACTACATGCGGCGGGAGCTGCCCGAATATCTCAAGCTCAACCAGGCGATCCACGCCGCCATCGTGGCGGCATCGAACAACCAGGCGCTCCAGGCGGCGCACAGGAGCCTGACCGCCCGCATGCGGCAATTCCGCTATTCGGCCAGCACGATCAAGCGCGACCGGTGGGGACAGGCCATGCGCGAGCACGAACAGATGATCGATGCCCTGCGCCGGCGTGATGGCCGGGAGCTGGGCGACATCCTGTTCGAGCACCTGCTCAACAAGCTGCAGGCAGCCTACGAGGCCATGCGGGCACAGGAAGCGGCAGAGGTGCCGGAGGTTACCTGACGCAGCCGCCGCCCGGGACGCCGGGAGCGGGCGCCGCCTTGCTCGTCACCGCGACGGTGTTTTGTTACGCTACCCTCCGGATGTTTCGGAAAGAGGCGTCGCATGCGTGCTTTCAGCAGAATTTGCGTGGCGGCCGGCGTGGCCATGATCGGTGCGGGCTGCGCCATCACCCAGGACGCCGTGGTGGGCGTGAGGACGGAGTGGCGCGGGCGGCCGGCCGACGAATTCTTCGCCCGGATGGGACCGCCCATGAGCCGCACCGTGAAAGCCGACGGCAGCACGGTCTATCTGTGGTCCTCCGCGTCGCAGCGCGTTCCGGCGCGCAGAACCGCGCGCGCGACGCCCGCGCCCGGCGCCAATGAATGCCGCGTGCAGATCACCGCCGACCGGCGCGACGTCGTCGTGACGATCCGCCCGATGCTCGACAGCATGGAGTTGTTCAGCAGCACCGTCTGCGGCGAGCTGTTCGGGCGACCCGCCTGACCGGCGCCCGAGGCGCCCGAGCCTTGCCTGCGCGGCTCCTCGGCCCACCGCCACGATCAGCGATGATCCCCTCGTCAGCTTGCCAAACGTCGCAGTCTGACCAGCCCGGCCAATGCCGGCGAGCGACGGCCCCCTCCGTCAGCTACACCACCATCAGGGACACGACCGTCCAGTCACTGTTCCCCGTCCACGGACGGGGCCCTTCTTTCTGCATGCCGCTCTTGGACGCCTGTCGCCGCACCCGATGCAACAGGATGGCCACGTCTCTGCCCATGCCGACTACCCTGGATGGATTAGCGCGAACGGCTGGTCACATGAGAGTAGCGCCCTATCATGATTGCGCCTCCTCGCCCGGCTCGGCGGACGCCGGGCGTTTCTTTTGCCCGTTGCTCCCTCGACATTCACCCGATCGCGGCCTGACCTCCGTCCGGTGCCGATCTGGCCGGCGACTGTCGGGGCCCGGAGAGGAGACCGTCGCGGCGGGCCCTCGCGGCCGGATCAGGCGCGAAACCGTCGCGGAATCACTCGGCACCGAGGCTTTAGGCCCCTGCGACCTTGCCGATGCGCTCGCGCCGCAGAACGAGCCAACCGAACAGCAGCATGTCGGCAATGATGGCGAGGGATGCGACCGCGGCGATCGGATCGCCGATTGGGCGCCCGGTGTGGACGAGGGCGACCCCGACGGTGAGGACTGCGGTCGCGACAATCCAGATCCCGGACTGCACCCGGGCAAGCCGGCTCCGGTCGATGGCTGGATGCAGGTGATAGAAGATGCCGAACAGGAACAGGGACACCCATCCCAGCAGATTGAGGTGAGCATGCGCCGGCATGGTCCCATGGTCCCCCGAGGCGGCCATGACGATGCCCCACAACATGCCCACCACCCCGAGCAGCACGGCAGCCTGGAAGCTCAAAGACGAAGCCTTCATCGCAATCTCCCGTCGCGCCAGATCCGATCGCCAGGAGGTCAACGGTGCTCCCGCAATCGCGCGAGGTCAACGCATCGATCCGATCAAGCGGGCAGCAAATGTGTCATAGAGCTCCGCCATGACCTTTCGAGAGATCGCAAATGAAATCATTCGAAAACAATTTATATTCACATCAAAAATCTAACAATCCAAGCGATAACAACACTCCAGCCGCGAGAACATATCCAATGTTAACGATATGATTTCATGATATAGCATAATTTCTTGAACCGAAGAAAAGAAAGTAGCTCGTCGTTACGATACACGAGCTTAAATGTATATGAATCTCCCCTGTTGAATACGTGCGATTTATTATTTGAACTGACAGAAATATCGATGCGATCTGCGCCGTCCAAGATCAGATCCGTCATCTTGAGGATCATGTCTTGATTGACTTCCGGCGTCTCGACCAGATCGAAGGAGCCGTCCTGGTAGATCTGCGCCGTCGAGAGCATCCCCACATTCGTCGCCGGCGGCGCATTTGCGGGATAGACACGCACCAGGGCCGTACCGAGGGAGGAAACGGCTGCGCTCGGCTTCTTGCCCTGGCGCAGGAACTGGACACGAAGCCGTCTCCGATCACGCTCACATGAGAACAGGAGCAGCCCCTCCCTCTGATGCATCCGGCCTCGCGTGATGTCCGTCCGGACGATGCCGATCCCGTCGGCGAGCGTTTCCAGGACCCACCCGTTCCCGCCTGTCGCGTAATCACGCGGGGAAGCCACCGTGCCGAACGGTGCAATGCAAAGAGAGAGGAGAAAAAACCTCACCCCGCCGCGACGAAGCGCCGGGGAGAAACGCCAGCGGCCCTTTGGCCGGTGAGAAAGCGCACTCTGTCGACTCACTGACCCGATCCTGTTGGGCAAGCGATCGTCGCACGACTACAGGGCGACCCAAAGTGATCTCGCATCATGGCTGCGCCAGGCGCAGGCCCTCGGCGGCGATCCAGGCCAAGGCGATGCAGGGGCCAAAGGGCACGCGCGTACGGCTGCCGACGCGATGGGAAGGAAGGAGTTTGAGGCGAGCACCTGCCCAATAGAGAAGCGTGAACCCGCACATCAGCAACGCGAACGGAAGCGCGCCCTCCGGACCGAGCCAGAGAAAGCTCACTCCCAGCAGCTTGACGTCGCCGCCACCCATCAGACCGCGGCCGTACATCAATGCCAGTATCGCGAACAGGACGAGGGCAAAGGCGGTGTGCGAGGCAAGGAGCGCCAGATTGGCGCGCAGGGCAGCCCACAGCAGAAAGAGAACGAAGAGGGCAACGACAACGTCGTTGCGAATGCGGTAGTTCTTCAGATCATCGATGAGGACGAACACCAGGATAGCCAGAAGAGCTGCCCGGATCGCGGCCTCCAGCAGCATGGCAAATTGCACTGTCACGGTTTCGGCCGGCGCTGAACTACAGCACCGCACCATGAAGCCTGATGGCTCGCTCGAGCGGCATCCGACTTCCCTGAACAGAAGGAGCGCCCCCTCTCTCTCACGATTGAATATTTTCTCCGTTGAACACGGATCCATCTCGGCGGCAAACGCTCCACGTCCTGGAGCAAAGCGGCGCCGTCAACCGGGCTCTGCGGCGGGGCGGGCTCTCCTTGCCCGAGCCGCACCCGGTTTGCATGCAAATGCGACGAGGTCTGCCCCTCGCTGTCAGGCTTCAATTGGCCCTCGTCGTGTCGAAATAGGACTGCGCCTGCTCAAGAAGAGCTAAATTGTTGATTATATTTGGATTTTGAGGATCGCGCGAAAGAGCGCGATTGAAATAGATCCTCGCCTGCCGGACGTTGCCCCTGAGCAGATAGGAATAGCCTCGGTTGTTCAAGATCTGCACGGTCTCGCCCTTGAGGCGGACAGCCTCCTTGTAGGCCCGGTCGGCAAGATCGAAGCGGCGCAGGTGGTCATAGCTCGCAGCAAGCCCCACCCACGCATCCCCATCGCGCGGCGTCTTTTCTACCGCATCGCGGAAGTACCGCTCGGACAGCCCGAAGTGACCCCGCGCGAAGTGATCGCGCCCAAGCCGCGCCGGCTCGTCGGAAGGCTCGTATTTCGGATCGACGGCCGCCTCCAGATGCGGCTTCGCCGTATCGGCGGCGTCAGTGAACGCCTGACACCCCGAAAGGGCCAGTGCGAGAAGTATGACCCCATGCTTGCCAAGCTTTTTCATCCCACCCCCACCACGGCAGATCACGACCGGCCGAACGCTCCGAGAATCCTGATCAAAATCGGAGTCATGATTACAAGCAAGAGGACAGGGAATATAAATGCACCGAGCGGCAACACCAACTTGACAGGCAGCGCATGCGCCCGCTCCTCCGCGCGTGACAGGCGCTTGTCGCGCATTTCATCGCTAAATGTACGCAGCGATTGTGCAATATCGGTGCCGAGCTCCAAGGATTGCTGCAAGAGCATGGTCAGTGCCCGCGCCTCGTCGAGGCCCAGTCGATTCGCCAGACTGTGCAGTGCATCGATCGTGCTGCGCCCTGCGCGCATCTCGCTACCCATCAGGGCGAGATTGAATCCAAGCTCGGGCTCCTTGGTCTGCAGCTCCGCCCCGACTCGCTCGAGGGCCGCTTCGAGGCTCAAGCCAGAATCGACGCACACGACCATCAGGTCGAGGAAATCTGGGAACGCAATCTTGTATCGCTCGGCGAGCAGTCGCTGGCGCCGCCTGATATAGGCCTGAGGCAGGTAGTAGGATAGAAGGAATGCACCTCCGAGCAGCGCCGTCTTGGCGAACATCTGCAGATGGGCGAGGTCCCTCAAGACCACGATGTAAAGCACGGTCGGCAGGAATATCACCGTCACCGACTTGACAAGCGTGAAGATGAAGGGCGCATCCGCCGAAAAGAACCCGGCCCTCAGCAGTTCCATGCGCAGTTGCGCCCTGGCCCCCTGGTCGAGACCGATGCTCTCGTCACCGATCGTCGCCTTGACGATGCCCTTCAGCGTGTTGACGGAATCACGTTCCAGCCCGGTCCCGCCCGTATCGACCTGCAATCTCTGCCGGATGCGGCCGCGCTTGGAGGCGTGAAGGCCCATCCAGAGCGAGAGCATCGTCACGATCGTGAAGACGATCAGTGCGACCACCCAGACGACGTCTTCTTCCGCGTTCATGGCCGCCACCCTCAGAACTTGAAGTGGACCATCTTATACATGATGGCATTACCTATTAACGTCATCACAACACACAGGGAAAACGAAAGGTGAAGAACCGGATTTCCCCACACGTCGCCGTAGAACCGCGGTGAGAGCAGGTTCAACGCCATGAAGACGACGAGTGGCATGAAACTCAGCGCCACGGCGGAGAACCGCCCCTCGGCAGACAGCGCCTTCACCTTGCGCCGCATCTTGAAGCGGGCCCGCAGCATCTGGGAGAGACGCTGGAGGATCTCGCTCAGATTGCCGCCCGTCTGGTTCTGGACTGTGATCGCCGTCGCAAGGAACACAAGATCGAGATAGCCGACGCGCTGGCAGAGCCCGTGCAGAGCGGTGGCCAGATCGCGCCCATAGGTGATCTCGTCGCAGGTGACGCCGAATTCCGTACCGGCGGGATCCGGCATTTCGCGTGCCACAAGCGAAAAGGACACAAGGAGCGGGTGGCCTGCCTTGAGGCTGCGGACAATGATGTCGATCACGTCCGGCAACTGCTCGGCGAATCGGCCGATCCGCCGCGCCTGCATGATCCGCAGCGCGCCGAGGCTCATCGCAATCGTGGCGGCGAGGGATATGGCGAGTGTCAGGAGGGCCGCGTCGAAGACGAACGACCAGACCACCAACCAGGCGATGAAAATGGCGAAGATCGCTGCCGAGAGGGAAAGGCCCCTGAGGCGCAGCCCAGACTGCAGCAGGAGCCGGGAAAGGTAGGGAACCCTGCGAACCAGATAGGTGTCCGCGAGGCCGCGCTCGCGCTTCAAGAGCTCCAGAGCCTCCATGGGGCTGAGGTGGACATCGAGAAGTGCCAGCCGGCGGTTGACGTGCCGACGTGTGCGCAGGATGCGCGTGTAGTAGCCGTAGGCGAACTGCACGGCAAAGAACACGGCCGCGAACACCAGCACATAAACGAGCCATGGTTCACGCATCGTCGGCCTCAAAGTGGTTGGGTTGGATCGAAGTAGTTGCCGGGAATGTCGATCCCGATCGACTTGAGCTCCTTGAGGAAGTTCGGGCGGATGCCCGTCGCCCGGTAGGAGCCGACGATGCCACCGTTCTGATCGAGCCCTTCGCGCACGAAGCGGTAGATCTCTTGCATCTGGATGACATCGCCCTCCATTCCGGTGATCTCGCTGACGCTGATCATTCGCCGCTTGCCGTCGGCAAGACGCTGCAACTGCACCACGAGATTGATCGCCGAGGCGATCTGGGCGCGGATCGAGGTAATCGACATCGGCATGCCGGCCATGCCGACCATCTGCTCGAGGCGCCGCATGGCGTCGCGCGGGTTGTTGGCGTGAATGGTGGTCATCGACCCTTCGTGACCGGTGTTCATGGCCTGCAGCATGTCGAAGGCCTCGTCGCCGCGGACCTCGCCAATGATGATGCGATCGGGTCGCATGCGCAGGGCGTTCTTGACGAGCTCCCGCTGCCGGATCTCACCTTTGCCCTCGGCGTTCGGCGGCCGGGTCTCGAGGCGGCCGACGTGCGGCTGCTGCAGTTGCAGTTCGGCCGCATCCTCGATGGTGATGAGGCGCTCCTTCGGGGAGATGTAGCTCGACAGCGCATTCAGCATGGTCGTCTTGCCGCTGCCCGTGCCCCCGGACACGATGATCGATATGCGTCCCTGCACGGCCGCTCGCAGTACTTCCGCCATTGGCGGCCTGAGAGCCCCGATGTCGACGAGGCGATCCATGGAGAAGGGGCGCTTCGAGAACTTGCGGATCGAGACGAGCGGACCATCCACGGCCACGGGGCGCACTGCAACGTTCACACGCGAGCCGTCGGGCAGACGCGCATCGACCGTGGGCGAGGACTCGTCGACGCGGCGCCCGACGCCGGCCACGATCTTCCCGATGATGCGCAAGAGGTGCGCCTCATCCTTGAACCTGACGGACGTGGGCTCGAGCTGCCCGTAGCGCTCGACGTAGACAGACATGTGCGTGTTGATGAGAATGTCGTTCACCGTCGGATCCTTGAGCAGCGGCTCGATGGGGCCGAGACCGGTCATCTCATCGATGATCTCGTCGATGAACGCTTCCAGCTCCTTCTGGTTGAGAACAATCCGTTCGCTTTTCACATATTCGGTCACGAACGGGCGGATCTGCGCCGAAATGCTCTCGATGGACACCTTGTCCATCATCGACAGGTTGAACTCGTCGATGATCTTGCCGTGGAGCTTGACCTTCTCGTCGATGAGCGCCGGCTTCGAGGCGATCAGTTCTTCGTAAAACCTGTTGTCCGCCACCGAGGCCGGCGATGGTTCCTCAATCGGTTCGACAGGCCTGCTCGCCTGGGACCAGCCCCACCGGCTGTAAGAGCTTATGCGCATGGCGCCCTCCGCTTCTCCCGCTCGGGCGGCCGCAACCCTGGCGGCCGCGCCCCATCGCCACTCACGTCGCGCGTGCCAACCCGTCGATCCAATCGGCGATCTTCCTGATGTCCTTGCAGACGCCGCGCCCCTGATTGATCCGCATCATGGGGCGGCCGGTGTTCGTCGCTTCGGCAGCGAACCCCGTGTCGCGCTGGACGTAGAAGACCCGCTGCCCGTCAAGGGCGGCACTGATGTCGGATCGGCGAACGATGCCGCCGAGCCAGCCCCTTTCGCAGAAGTTGACAGCCACCGAGAGGTGTTTCGGCGCGATGGCGTCCGTCAGCCGCCTCAGGCGGACAGCCGCCTGCTTGACGGAGGGAACGCCGTAGGCGCAGGTCAGTACGATCCCATTCGAGCCGCTGACAATGTTGTCGATCCAGGGGAACCAGAGCGCCGGCAGATCGACCAGGACCAAGTCATACCGCTCACCGAGCTGATCGAGAAGAGCGAAGATGACGCATTGATCGATATGGGCGTAGTCGATCTGCGTCTGGTGGCTCACGAAAAACGATACGCCGGACTCGTGATTGCTCGCGAAGATATCAATCATCTGGCCGTCGAGGCGATCCGGGCTCTGGTATATCTCCTCGATGCCGAACCGCGGCTCCACGTCGATGTAATCGCCAAGCGCACTCGCATGGAAATTGAAATCAACCACGCAGATGCGGCGCGATCTCCAACTCTTCAGCGATGCGAGATAGACGGCGCTCTCGAGCGCGATAGTCGTGTTGCCAACGCCGCCGCCGCTCGGCAGAAGGGCGGCGATCGTGGCCGTCCTTCTTGCGGAATGCGCATGACCCGCACGCAGGCGCTGGGAAATCTCGACAATCTCGTGCGCCGCCGTGGCCCAGGTAACCCATTCCCCCACCCCCGTACGCAGGAGGCTCTTGTATGCTTCGGCGGACATGTCGTCCGCGACGTACACGACGAAACCACGGCCGATCGCCGTCTCGGCGAATTTGACCACCTCAGCGGCTCCCGGCCGCAGCGGGCCCATGGCCGGCACTATAATTATAGAATTCGTGTGGCTTGCGTATCCTCCTTCTCTGTTGAGTGCCTCCAAGCCGTCGACGAAGGTGACGTCGTAGCGCAACTGCTCGAGAAGCCGCTTGAGAAGCTGCGCTCCGTGTTCAGTCTCGTTCGGGAAGACGACGAACGCGCGCATGGGGTTTGCCTCACGAACTCGCAGGAGCGACTGAGGACAGATCTTCCCCCGTCACCGTCACGGTGATGGCCGGCATCTGGATCCGGCCGAAGCCGAGAAGTCCGTTCAGGAAGAAGAAGTCGAACGTCAGGTTCTGCAGGGTGATGGTCACCGTCGGCACGGGCCCGTCCGGGCGACCGACAAAGCCGAGGCCCGTCTGCCGGTAGGCGACGCGCACGTTCGCCGGGCCGATCGCGGGAAAGATGTCGCACATGCCGATCCGATACGGCCCGGTGGCGCCCGTGCAAGACTGGTCGCCCCGCCCATAGACGATCCACTGCATGGCCGTGGCGCTATACGTCCCGGCGCGTGTTCCCGTGCAGCTTTGCGTCGCGCCGTCGCAGAGGATGTCATAGTAGCCCGCTGGCAGGGGGTCACCCGGCGTAAAGCCGGTGTCGAGCCCGTCGAGGGACTTCAGGCCAGCGTCAACAGGGGCGGACACGGCCGCGATGCGGGCGCCGCGCTCGGCTGCCTTGATCGCCCGGTTCCACTGCTGGAACGCGAAGAGGAAATCCACCGTACCGAGCAGGAAGACGAGCGTGAGGGTGATCGTCACCGCCACCTCGACCATGACGCTGCCCCCGGTATCGCGAATGAGCTTACGCATGGCCATCGCCTCAATCTCCAATGACGCGCTCGCGGTGCGACGCACGGACCGCAAAGGAGCTCAGGCCAAGAAAGCCGAGTGTGCCCAGACCCGGGTAGCTTGGGCTCGTACTCACTGTGACGATGCTGATCTGGTTGCCGCCGCGATAGGGGCGCTCCCCCGTCGCGGGATCGACCGGGTTGGCAATCGTCTGAACGGCGACGGCAACGTCGGAGGGCGCCCACCAGCTCACGCGACGCCTTCCCGAGCCATCGATGGTGCCCGTGGTGGCGAGATTCCGCGCCTGGCTCGCCGCCGCTGCAGGATCGGCGGTGCGGGCCAGGTAGCGTGCCGCATCGCGAATTCCCGTGGTCATCAGGTGGTGGGCATAGAAGGCGTTGGAGAACTCGAAGACACCGTAGGCAAGAAGCATCAGCACGGGGAGGACGATGGCGCCCTCGATCAGCGCCGTGCCGTGCTCGTCACTTCGAAGACGGGCCAGTAACGTAAACATGACCGCCCTCACCGATAGAGTTGCACGTTGTCGCGCGCGACGCTCTTGTCCGTGCCCGGTTCGACGATGCCGATGAATTCGGCCCAGATCACCGGATCACTGGGGTTGTGCACCGGCTCCGTGATGAAGAACTTGGCGAAGGCCTCGACTGCCATCGGTGTGCTGGTGCCCCCGCTCACCTTCGAGCAGTCGATGACGGCGGCATACAAGATGCGCCTCTCGGCCCCTCCGGCAGGTTGCTTGGAGCAGGTCTTGCTTCCCGTTTCCTTCATCTGTCCGCCGGCATCCCCCTTCGAGCGGTCGCTAACGCAGTCGAGCTCGAGTTCCTTCTGGTAGACGAAGTAGCGCGACGGCTTGGGGCCGGCACCGTCCCAGACTTGCGATTTCTTGCTCTTGCACGGCTCGGTCGGGTGGTTCACCGCCCAGTAGGTGTCGATATCCCATTCCCAGGTCCCGGTGGTGCTCACCGGGCTGCAGGTGCCGGCATAGAAGCACGGCTCCCGCGGGAAGCCGATGGCGGGTGCGTTCGGCTGCTTGGACGGAGGCTGATCCGGGTCGTAGACCACATCCTTGTTGGAGTTGAGGCATATGCCGTCCGTCGCGCTCGGCTTGGTGGCGTACCCCTTCCGGACGTTTGGCGCCGGGGTGAAGTTGGGATCGTTCCGGAGGCCCTTGGCGCTGTTCTCGTAGAGATCGAAACGCACATTGACCGCGTCCTGGGCGCGGGACTGACCTGCCCCCCGCCGGTCCCTCATTCATTGTGAGAGCCCAGGGGTTTGGTAGCTGATCTCCATCGCCGGCGGTAG
>NZ_JASJEV010000008.1 GCF_030067675.1 Chelatococcus albus
CCTGCTCTTCTTCACGTCCGTCTCCTCTAGGTGACGGACTCTCACTCAAACCGAGGGATCAGGAAGGGGGCAGGTCACGACCGATAAAGAGACCTTTTCCGGTCGCCTCGTCGACCTTTTGAGCCCCTCGCTCGACGATATTGATTTCGTCGACGTCGCACGTTCTCTTGCGCAGTCGACCCGTTACGGCGGGCATACGTTCGCCCCCTTCACGATAGCTCAGCATTCGGTGCTCGTCGCCGACTTGCTGCCCGAGCGCCTTCGCGTGCATGGGCTCTTACACGATGCCCCCGAGGCTTACGTCACTGACATTCAAACGCCTCTCAAGAGAGCCTTCCGGTCTCTGCTCGGCGACGCCTTCGACGGCGCCCTCGATCGAATCGAGTCGAACTTCGAGCGCCTGATCTATGCCAAAGCGGGCGTCCCCCTGAGGGGCGTTCATTTGTCGACCTTGATCGCGGGATATTCTATCGGCTCGCCGAGGGCAAAAAGGCGACCAACAAACGTCAACCCCCTGTTCCTGTCCCGCCTCATTTGCTTGCGCACATGCGCCGCTGGAAAGATAAGAAGATCGCCGCCACCCATTTCGTCGAGTGGAACGGCAAGCCTATTGCATCCGTAAAGACCGGGTTCGCTCGCGCCGTCGGCCTTGCCAAACTTGAAGGCAATGTGACGCCCCACACGCTCAGGCACACGGCCGCGACTTGGCTGATGCAAGCTGGGGTCCCGATTTGGGAGGCGGCCGGGTTCCTTGGCATGTCGCCGGAAATGGTCGAGCGGACTTACGGGGACCATCACCCCGATTATCTGAAGGGCGCCGCCACCGCGCTTGGCAGGCGTCATCGTCGCGTCGTTTCTGTGGGCATATCTGAGGGGAAACCAGACGCAGTCCCAAAGAAAACTGTCTAACTTATTGAAAAACTTGGTGGGCCAGGCAGGATTCGAACCTGCAACCAGACCGTTATGAGCGGCCGGCTCTAACCGTTGAGCTACTGGCCCCGAGCGGCAAGTACGCCGCCTGAGATCCTTGCTGTCTAGCGGCAACAGGGGGACGCACGCAATGGCCTTGCGCGGGGCGGCCCGCGCCCCGCCTACGTCGTGCGGGCGCCCGGCCAGTCCGTGAGCGCTGGGGGCTGTCTACTCGGCGATGCGCAGGGACCCGAGATTCCGCGCGATCTCCTCGAAGACCTGCACGATCTGCGCGCTGTCGTTGGCGACGAAGGCATATTTTTTGCCGGTCGCTGCATCGTCGGGCGTCGCGCATTGCTTCAGCAATGCGAGCCCCTTGTCGTCGATCGGGTCGGTCGACGTGCTGAAACCCACAGTATAGACGGTAACGCCGTCCGCCTTGGCGTTGGCACAGGCTTGCAACGTGCGGGCGTCGAGGGCATCGCGAGCCTTGCCCGATGTCGTGATGCCGGTGAACTGCGGCGCGAAACGGTCGTTCGTGTAGTAGCCGAAGGGCGAATAGACGGACTTGTTGGGGTTGTTCGCCGAATTCCAGGCGTTCATGCCGTCGGTCATCAGGATGACGACCTTGTGGTTGTTTGGTGCCCCGTAGTTGCGACCGTTGCGGAAGGGGGCGTTCGGCGAGATGCTGCGCCAACCCCACATGAAGCCTTCGAGCAGGTCCGTGTTGCCGGCCGCCCTCATTGCATTGATCGAACTGACCACGCTGCCCGGGTCCCGCGGCCTGTCCGTCAGGCGCACAAGCTGCATGGCGTCGCAATTGTAGTTGGGGCCGCGGCTCGTGCTCAGCATCGCCGCATTCTTGTTGATCTTGTACTTGCAGACACGGTTCTGCAGCGTCGTCGCATCGGTCGGGGCCTTGCCGCTGCAGGCGCCGCCGTTGTCGTTCAGATAGCTGTTGTTATAGGTGTAGTAGGCACCGCTCGGCAGGTAGAACCGCGTCTTATCCTTGTCGCCGGGTTCATCCGGGGCGAATTGCGGTACGAAATAGGCATCCGCACTGGTCGTGGAGCCGTAGTCGGCGGCGATGTCCTTCACGCCCCAGTCACCACGCCGCGCTTCGACGCAGCCTGCCCATTCGACGCCGAGCTCTTCGAAGAGCTTGAAGCGCGAAGCCGGGACCCAGGCCCCCGGGGTCGAGAGATCGCGCGTGAGGTTGTTCCAATGGATCGGTGACTTCGCTGCCGTATCGATCCACGGCGCATCCTTGAACTCCTTGCCCACCTTGACCGATATGGTGAAGGGCACGAGCGAGATCTGCATGCGCGGGCCGGAGGTGGCCGTCTGCTGTACCATCGCGTCGATCGGGAAGAGGGCGTCGACAAGCTTGAGTGCGGCCTCCTTTGTCGCGTCCATTTTCGACTTGCCGCCTGCGCTCGAGGCCATCGAGCCGGAATTGTCGAGCACCAGCGCGATCTCGTAGCTGTCGTTGGAAAGAAGCGAGCGCGCGAAGGCGCCGAGCGTCACACGCGCCGTCTGGCCAACGCCGGAGGCGAGCGCCGCCATGAACACCGGTTCGTAGTATGCGACCGTCCGGATCTTCACCTCGGTGCGGGCGGAACTGATCGTGACGGAATCGACGAACGCGTGCTCCGCCATGGTTTCCGTCGAGGCGCCGGGGAACTCACGAGCCATCGCGCCCGCGAAATAGCGCTTGGCCGCATCGGTCACCTCCGCGTCGGACCGCGAGAGCGCCATCGGAGCGATGGCAAGCACCGTGGCGTCCGTCACCTGCTGCAGCTTGGCGCGCAGCGACGCGGCGCGCGTGTAATCGATCGTCGAGCCGATGCCGAGCATCAGCGGCGTCAGGGCCAAGGCGAACCACACCACGATATTGCCGGCTTCGCTGCGCTGGCAAGCAATGAGAAACCGTTGCAGGGCCGACAGCATCCGCATTCGCCATCCCGAGAAAAACCTCCAGGAAGACTGGCATGCCATCCGTAAATTCGGTGTTTCGCCAATTCCGAAAAATCCACACCCCCTCACACATCCGCTTAAATGTAATGATTATGCAAAATACTAAGGCAAAATAATACTAAATTTGTCGCATTCTGCATTGAAATTGCGACAAGTCGGCGAGGTGCGGCCGCGCGGCACGGCCCTCGCCTCAGCGGCGCCGCGGCCGATATACCGCAACCTCTTCCGCGAGACCGTCGAGGGCGAAGGCGCCAAGCGGCTCCGGATCGGCCCACAGATGGTCGGCGAAGGCACGCGACATGAGCAGCGGCTCGTCGAGGGTCTTGTTGAGGCGCGCGAGACGGCTCGTCAAATTGACGTCGCGCCCGACGACCGTGAAGTCGAGGCGCTCGCCCGAACCGACGTTGCCGTAGGCCGCTTCCCCGTGGTGAAGCGCGATGCCGGCCTGGAGCGGCACCGAGAGCAGGCCGCTGGCGTTCTCTTCGGCAAGGCGCGCCAGCGCGTTCTGGGCGGCCGTGAGGGCGGACTGAGCCGCCGCACCCGTGTCGTCGCCACGATCGCGGAAGATCGCAAGCAGACCGTCACCCATATATTTCAGGATCTCACCCCCCTCCGCCTCGATCGGCGGAACCAGGCAATCGAAATAACGGTTGAGCAGGGCCACCGTCTCTTCCGGCGCCAGCGTCGAGGTCAGACGCGTGTAGCCACGCATGTCGGCAAAGAGGATGGCGGAGCGGATACGGCTTACCTGCCCGCGGCGCACGTCACCCGACAGCACACGTTCGTGCGGCTCGTTACCGATGTAGATGCGCAGAACGTGATCGAGCGTGATGTAGCTCGCCGAGATCTCCATGACGGCCGCGACCGCCGGCATGATGGCGTGAAGGAGTGCGATGTCCGAGGCCGAGAAGCCGCCGGCCGCCTTCGTTGTGAAGGAAATGCCGTTCTCGTCACCGTTGGCGAAGAAGACAGGGAAGCACAGATAGTGCGTGTAACCCATCATCTTCAGCTCGGGCACGATGCCGAATCGTTCGTCCGGCGTGTCGGGCAGCCACAGTGCAAGCCACGTACGGGTCTGATGCACGTGGTAGAAGGGGCTGCGCGTATAGCTGTCGCGCGCGTTCGGCAGGTAGGGATAGGCGTGCCGTCTTACACCCTGTCCCTTGACCCATAGGCGGGCCACGGCTGCATGTTCGGAATGGAGCGTCTCGACCGTTAGGGAGGCCCTGTCGACCGGCACGCCGGCAGCGTTCAGACGCTCGCACAGGCCGCTCAGGATCTCGACGGAATCGCGTGACTGACGCGCCTCGTTGAGCAGCCAGTCGCGCAGGGCAACGCTTGCGCGCAGGGCTTCGGGCGAAAGATGCCTGGCGAGTTCGTAGGACGACGCACAGGCAGGGCAATCGAACGGCGAAGCGCCGCGGCCTTCACCAAGGCCGGCGTGGTGGAGAGGACCGGCCGAGGAGCCGGCATCGAGAACGGGGGCGGCCATATCAGCGGTCATGCCGCGCAGATGTGGGCGCGCAGACATCGATTGGCAAGAGCCTCCTACCCACCAAGAGGCTCTTTGCCCACGGTGTCAGCCGAACTGCACCGGAATGATCTCTCCCGTCGACAGGGAGCATTCACCAAATCCCCCCGTCATGAAGCCAAACGACGGATCGTTGAGCATCAGGGCGCAGGTCATCGACCCGCCCGAACGACCGAAGAGGACACCCGAGGCTCTTGAGCTACAGGTCGTCTCGCGATGAGACAGCGTGCTCGACCGGCCCCATCGGTGCCGGATCGTCTCGTCGGCCATGGTTCGCGTCCGTTCGACCACGACCTGACCCTGAAAGCGTTCGCCATCCGGCAGGATGGCAACGGCTCTGGCACGGTCGAACAAGACACCCTCGTTGACCACACCGGCCGGGCGGCCGGTGGGGGCGATCATCATCCCTTGCCCCCGGGTAGTCATCTGGCAAAGGGCGAGAAGAACAGCGACGAGACCAAGGGAGACGCTCGACCGCAGCATGACACCTGCTAGCAAGGCGTGGAGATGCGGGGAAGCCGGGCGCCCCGATCGGAGCCCTGCCCCGGTCCGGCGGGTTACGCGGACAGGAAGCATATCGCCAGCGAAGCATTGCGAGAACATGATGGCCACGGACGCCCGCATGGCGCTCCGACTGCTCGGCCCGGCGTCAAGCCGAATGTGAAGGGCGCGCCATCGATACGGCGGGCCCTCGGATCTCGCACCCATGGGCCTTGTCCACGACGCGCCGCCAGGAAGCAGCGCGCCGCGAGGGCCCCCTTGGCTTGCTTCTAGTTGTCGAGGAAGCTCCTCAGCTTCCTCGACCGGCTCGGATGCTTCAGCTTGCGCAGCGCCTTCGCCTCGATCTGGCGGATGCGCTCGCGCGTCACCGAGAACTGCTGGCCCACCTCCTCAAGGGTATGGTCCGTGTTCATGCCGATGCCGAAGCGCATGCGCAGCACGCGCTCCTCGCGCGGGGTGAGCGAGGCGAGGACGCGCGTCGTCGTCTCGCGCAGGTTCGACTGGATCGCCGCGTCGATCGGCAGGACGGCGTTCTTGTCCTCGATGAAATCGCCGAGGTGGGAATCCTCCTCGTCGCCGATGGGCGTCTCGAGCGAGATCGGCTCCTTGGCGATCTTGAGGACCTTGCGCACCTTCTCCAGCGGCATGGCGAGCTTTTCGGCGAGTTCCTCAGGCGTCGGCTCGCGGCCGATCTCGTGCAGCATCTGGCGCGACGTGCGCACGATCTTGTTGATCGTCTCGATCATATGCACCGGAATGCGGATGGTGCGCGCCTGGTCGGCGATCGAGCGGGTGATCGCCTGACGGATCCACCAGGTGGCATAGGTCGAGAATTTATAGCCGCGCCGGTACTCGAACTTGTCGACCGCCTTCATGAGGCCGATGTTGCCCTCCTGGATGAGGTCCAGGAACTGCAAGCCGCGATTAGTATATTTCTTGGCGATCGAGATCACGAGGCGGAGGTTGGCCTCGATCATCTCCTTCTTGGCTTGGCGGGCTTCCTTCTCGCCCTTCTGCACCATGGAGACGATCTTGCGGAACTCGTGGATCTCGAGGCCCGTCTCGGAGGCGAGCGTCTGGATCTCCTGGCGCAGCTCCTTGATCCGGTCCTTCTCCTTGGCGACGAAGTCCTTCCACCCGCGCGTGCCGAGCTTGGACACGCGCAGGATCCACTTCGGGTCGAGCTCCGAGCCCTGGTGCTGCTTGAGGAAGTCCTCGCGCGCCACGCCATAGCTCTCGGCGAGCCGCATGAGCCTGCCTTCGAGGCCGATGAGGCGCTTGTTGATGTCGTAGAGCTGCTCGACCAGGGCGTCGATACGGTTCTGGTTGAGCGACAGCGACTTCACGGCGACGATGATGTCGTCCTTGAGCTTCTTGTACTTGCGCTCCTGGGCCGGAGAGAGCTTGAGGTTCTGCAGGCGGTTCTCGATGTCCTGGTCCTGCAGGCGCCGCAGCTTCTTGTAGTTGTCGGCGATGGCGTCGAAGGTCTCGAGCACACGCGGCTTCAGCTCCGCCTCCATGGCAGAGAGGGACACGTTGTTCTCGATATCGTCGTCCTCACCCTCTCCTTCCGGAACAGGCGGCTCGTCGAGACCATCGCCGGCCTCGCCGTCGCCGATCTCGCCGCCCGTGGCACCCTTGCCTTCGGGGTCGGCGTAGGTCGCCTCGAGATCGATGATGTCGCGCAGCAGGACCTTGCCGTCGACGAGCTCGTCGCGCCAGATGATGATGGCCTGGAAGGTCAGGGGGCTCTCGCAGAGCCCGGCGATCATCGCCTCACGCCCCGCCTCGATGCGCTTGGCGATGGCGATCTCGCCCTCCCGCGACAGGAGCTCGACGGAGCCCATCTCGCGCAAATACATGCGCACGGGGTCGTCGGTGCGCTCGGCCGGTTCGCTCGTGCGCTCCACCTTCACGGGGACGGGGCGCGAGGCCTCGACGAGGTCACCGCCGTCGACCTCCTCCTCCTCTCCCTCGTCGGACTGGTTCTCGTCGGCGTCCTCGGACTCGACGACGTTGATGCCCATCTCGCTGAGCTGCGCCAGCACGTCCTCGATCTGCTCCGAGGAGAACTCCTCCGAGGGGAGGACCTCGTTCAACTCGTCATAGGTGACGTAGCCGCGCTTCTTGGCGAGCTTGATCATCCGCTTGACGGCGGCATCGGTCAGGTCGAGCAGCGGGCCGTCGGCCTGCGTCTCAGGCGCCTCCTGCGTCTCTTCCCGTTCCGTCGTTTTCGTCGCCATGGCTATTGCTCCACTCGCCCCGGCTGCGCGCCGGCCCGGCATGGGGGCGCGGTCACAGACAAAAAGGCAGCGCGGGCATCGATGCCCGGCCACCCGTCACACCTCTTGGCCGATACAACCGTATGATCGCTTGACTAACCGTTAACCATCCCCAGTCGTCGGCGGCGAACACGCCCCTTACAACTGCACGTAGCGCAGATGCAACCTTTCCGCCGGCTCCAGGCCGGCGTGGTGAGGACGTGCCCCTCCGCCCGATCGGCGCACTCATGAGGGAAGCCCCACACCCTGCCCCTCGGGTTTCACCCCATCGACGTCAGCCTCCGTCCCCTCCAGGGACGATATCTGGGCCCGTACGTCCAGCAACCAGGCGAGGTTGGTTTCGCTCTCTTCCTCGGCGAGCGCGCGCTCGGCCGCTCTGAGTTCGGTATGTAGCGTGTGCGCGCGCCGATGCAAGGTGACGGCCTGATGCAAAGCCCCGTAGACGGCATCGATATCGGCGTCGGGGGCGAGCGCCCAGCGGTCACCAGGCCGCACGACGCGCTCCAGATCGACGAGCACAGCGCCGAGCCCGGCCTCTGCGATGCGGTCGCGCAGGGCGGCGGAATCGTGCTCCTCCTCGCTCGCCGCCACGTCGACCATCCTGGCGCGCAGACGCCGCGCCTGAGCCCCCGTCAGCTCAAGCCCGGCGATCATCTCGCAGTGGCGCAGAAGCAGCGGCGGGTGTGCGAGAAGAGCCAAGAGAATCAAGGCCTCACGCGGGGATTCCCGGCCAGCCGCGGCAAACAACGGATGCCGGGCGAGGGCGGGGCTCGCCCGCAAGGGCTCCTCAGCCGGTAGGAAGCGCCCGCGGGCATCGCCCCCGCCCCGATGTCCGGTTGGCGGACGACCGGCCCCGCGGCGCGGCCCGATGACACCCGGCATGAGGCCCGCGAGGCGCGCGCCGATCTCGGCGCGGTAGTGGCGGCGCAGCGTCTCGTCCTTCAGGTGCGACAGCAAGTCGCCGATGCGACGCTCCAGCGCGGCCCGCCTTTCGGGCGTATCCAGCGGCGCCCTCTCCACCTCGCGCGCCCACAGCACATCGACGAGAGGGCGCGCTCCGGCGAGCACGGCATCGATGGCGGCCGCCCCACCGGAGCGGCTGAGATCATCGGGATCCTGGCCCTCTGGCAGCAGGGCGAAGCGGAGGGACTTGCCCGGCTGCAGGAGGGGCAGCGCCACATCGATCGCGCGGAAGGCGGCCTTGCGCCCAGCCCGGTCGCCGTCGAAACACAGGATCGGCTCGTCCGCCATGCGCCAGAGCAGGGCGAGCTGCTCCTCGGTCAGCGCCGTGCCCAAAGGCGCGACCGCGTGGGGAAAGCCCACCGCGCTCATGGCGATCACATCCACATACCCCTCGACGGCGATGACCGTGCCGCGGTCGTGGGCAGCCTTGCGTGCATTGTGGTGGTTGTAGAGGAGCGACCCCTTGTGGAACAGTGGCGTCTCCGGGGAGTTGAGGTACTTTGCCGGCACGTCGGCGCTCATCGCGCGCCCGCCGAAGGCGACCACCCGTCCGCGCGCATCGCAGATCGGGAACATGACGCGATCGCGAAAGCGGTCGTAGGGGACGTTGATTTCCTCACCGGCGACGAGCAGGCCCGCATCGATCATCATCTGCGGCGGCACGCCCGTGGCGGCGAGATGGTCGCGCAGGGCGAAGCGCTCGGGGGGGGCATAGCCGAGACGAAAGCGCTTCTGGATCTCGGGCCCGAGGCCACGACCGGCGAGATAGCCGCGCGCCTTGCCGCCCTCCCTGCCCTGCAGGGTCGCCTCGAAGAAGGCGCAGGCAAGTTCCAAGACCTGGTGCAGGCTCTTGCGCTCCTCCTCCACGCGCTCGGCCTCGCGCGAGAGCTTGGGCAGCGTCACGCCCGCCTCCGCAGCCAGCCGCTCGACCGCCTCGGGGAAGGAGAGCCCCTCCACCTCCATCAGGAAGGTGAAGATGTCGCCGTGCTTGCCGGAGGAGAAGCAGTGGTAGAAGCCCTTCTGGTCATTGACGTAGAAGGAGGGCGTCTTCTCCGCGTTGAAGGGCGAGAGGCCCTTCCACTCGCGCCCGGCCTTCTGCAGGCGTACGCGCTTGCCCACCACTGCCGTGACGGGCAGACGGCTCCGAATCTCTTCGAGAACGGAGGGTGGGTAGCGCATCGGGGCTCGTCGTCAGCTGCGGCGGTGATGTTAGCGCACGCGCCACCGGCTTCCGCAAGCCGGAGTGGAGGCGACGCACGATGGGGGGCCGGAGGGGCCGAATTCTCCGACTTTTCCACTGTCTCCACAGGGCGAGGGAGATCACCCTGCCCTGGCCTCGCCCCGCCCCTCGGCCACCTCAACCCTTGGCGAGGAACTCCTTCACGAGGCCGCTCGCCTTGGCGAAATCCATGCGACCGGCGAACTTCCCCCGCAAGCCGGCGATGACCTTGCCCATGTCCTTCACGCCGGTGGCGCCCGTCGCGGCGATCTCGGCGGTGATCGCCGCGCGCATCTCCGCCTCGTCCATCTGGCGCGGCAGGAAGGAGGTGATCACCTCGGCCTCCTCCTTCTCCTGGGTGGCGAGCTCGCCGCGGCCGGCCTGCTCGTAGATCGAGGCCGATTCCTGTCGCTGCTTGATCATCTTCTGCAGGAGGGCGAGGACCTCCTCGTCGCTCGCCTGGCCCTTGCCGGAGCCGCGGGCCTCGATGTCCTTGTCCTTGAGGGCCGCCTGGATGAGGCGCACGGTGGCGAGGCGCCGCTTGTCCCCGGCCTTCATTGCCTCCTTGAGAGCGTGGGTGAAACGCTCGCGCAGGGAAGAACCGCCCGTCACTTCGCTCATTGCAGCCTCTCGCTTTCGCTCATGGGGAGACCTATCGGCCTGAATGGTGTCGATCACGAATGGAACGTTGACGGGCGCGCCGTCACTTCTTAGGTTCCGCCTCAGTCGAGCGGGCGGCCGGCAGGCTTGGGGCCCGCCTTTCTCATGACCGGCTCCCAAGCCGGCGCAGGGCTTAAACCGATCATGACGACGCTGCAAGACGACAAGGCCGCGGGCGGCTGGGAAGAGCCGCGCGCGACGGCCGTTCTCGTGCTGGCCGACGGCACGGTGCTCGAAGGCTTCGGCCTCGGCGCCGAGGGCGAGGCGACCGGCGAGGTCTGCTTCAACACGGCGATGACCGGCTACCAGGAGATCCTGACCGACCCCTCCTATGCCGGGCAGATCATCACCTTCACCTTCCCGCACATCGGCAACGTCGGCACGAACGAGGAGGACATCGAGACGGTCAACATGGCCGCGGCCTCCGGCGTGCGCGGCATGATCGTGCACGCCTCCATCACGGAGCCCGCCAACTGGCGCGCCACCCGCCACCTCGACGCCTGGCTCAAGGCGCGCGGAATCGTGGGCCTCTCGGGCATCGACACTCGCGCGCTCACCGCGCTCATCCGCGAGAAAGGCATGCCGAACGCGGTCGTCGCCCACGATCCGTCCGGGAATTTCGACCTCGACCGGCTGAAGGCGCTCGCTGCCGGGCTCCCGTCGATGGACGGCCTCGACCTCGTGCCGCTCGTCACCGCCGCTCAGCGCTACGAATGGGACGAGACAACCTGGGCGCTCGGCGAAGGCTACGGCCGGCGCTGCGAGGCGAAGCACCATGTCGTCGCGCTCGACTACGGCGTGAAGCGCAATATCCTGCGTCTGCTCGCCTCGCGCGGCTGCAAGGTCACCGTCCTGCCGGCGACCGCAACCGCCGAGGACGTGCTTGCGCTCAAGCCGGACGGGGTCTTCCTCTCCAACGGCCCCGGCGACCCGGCAGCGACGGGCGAATATTCCGTACCGGTGATCAAGGCGCTCCTCGACAAGAAGGTGCCTACCTTCGGCATCTGCCTCGGGCACCAGATGCTCGGCCTCGCTGTCGGCGCCAAGACGACCAAGATGCACCAGGGCCACCACGGCGCAAACCATCCGGTGAAGGACGTGACGACGGGCAAGGTCGAGATCGTGTCCATGAACCACGGTTTTGCGGTCGACCGCGCGACGCTGCCGCCGAACGCCGTTGAAACCCATGTGTCGCTCTTCGACGGCTCGAACTGCGGCATCGCGCTGACCGACCGCCCGGCCTTCTCGGTGCAGCACCACCCGGAGGCAAGCCCCGGCCCGCAGGACAGCCACTACCTCTTCGACCGTTTCGTCGAGATGATCGAGGCCGAGAAGGCCAAGAAGGCGGCCGCCTGACAGACTTTTGGTCTGAGCCTTTTCCTCCTCCCTCTGAGACAGCGCGCTTCCCGAGCCCGTCGGCCCCGGGGGCGCTACATTCCCCCTCACTGCTGCCCCTGCTTCTTCACGGAACCAGTGTCCAGTTTGGCGCAAAATGCGCTAGTGAGACCATGCGGCCCTGACCGCGCCGCATGGGGGAATGCATGAACTGGCGCGATTTCTGGAATTCCGACACGCCGATCTACGTCAGCGAGCGTCACAAGCTCCTGCACTACCGGCTTGTCGCGCGGGACTTGGCGACGCTCGTGCCCTCCCCCGATGCCACGGTCCTTGACTACGGCTGCGGCGAGGCCCTGGCGGCGGACGAAGTGGCGCGCCACGCGTCCTCTCTCATCCTCTGTGATCAGGCTCCACTGGTACGCGACAGACTGAAGGCCCTCTTCGGCGCCAACCCGAAGATCTCGGTGCGTGCGCCGGAGGAGATCGAGGCGCTTCCCTCGTCGAGCCTCGACCTCGTGGTCATGAACTCGCTCGTCCAGTATCTGAGTCGCACCGAACTGGAAGGGCTACTCCGCCTCTGGAAGGACAAGCTCAAGTCCACCGGCCTGCTCGTTATCGCCGACGTCGTTCCGCCGAAAGTGAGCCCCGTGACCGACGCCGCCGCCCTCCTCTCCTTCGCCCTCAGGGGGGGCTTCCTGCTTGCAGCCGTCGCGGGCCTCGTGCGCACCTTCTTCTCCGACTACCGCAAGATCCGCGGCCGGCTCGGGCTGTCGCAGTACGAGGAGGCTGATCTGTTGGCGCTGCTCGGGGCCGCGGGCTTTTCGGCCGAGCGCTGGCGCCCGAACCTCGGCCACAACCAAGCGCGCATGACCTTCCTGGCGCGGCCGGCCTGATGGGCTGCGACGCTCACCGTCCAGCGGACGCGAAGGTCCAGATCCGGTTGGCGAGAAAGGTCCAGATGAGGACGAGCCCGGTCGTCACGAGCTGCGCCGGGACATAGGGCGCGCCCCAGCGGTCGACGAAGAGGTGCATGAAGAGGCCGGTCAACAGAAAGCCGACGGCAGCCACCAGCGCAAACCGCCAGGTGGCTTCGCGGTGCGGACGGTCGCTCGCGAAGGTGTGGCGGCGGTTGAGCCCGTAGGAGACGACGCCGCCGACGACGAAGCCCGCGAGCGTCGCTGGAACGGGCGCGACGCGGGCAAGTTCCACGAGGCCGATCAGCGTGCCGTAATGGCCGACGGCGGCGAGCACGCCGACCCCGGCGAAAGTCACGATCTGACGCACGAGGAGGCGCATGCTGTCGGCAGCGGTCATGGTGCGGGTTGGGACACTTGATCCGGAAGGCTGCCCTACCTGTCCGGACGATCGATCTGCAAGTCAATAGCCCTCGCCCCGACGCCGGCTGCGGACAATCCGCGACCGCCGGGCGAAGGGAGCTGGCCTCCGCCGCCCCCCCTGCGCGGTACGATATTGCCATCAACTCAACCGTTGGTAGATTTCGATCATCCCGCTCCTGCCGGCCGGACCCACGAGCCCCCCACGAGAGGGGATCGCCACATGACGCGCCTCGATCGCAGAGCATTCGTCGCGAAGGGCCTTCTCACGCTCGCCGCAGCCGCCAGCGGCTGGCGGGCGACAC
This sequence comes from Chelatococcus albus, assembly GCF_030067675.1. Classification (GTDB taxonomy): domain Bacteria; phylum Pseudomonadota; class Alphaproteobacteria; order Rhizobiales; family Beijerinckiaceae; genus Chelatococcus_A; species Chelatococcus_A albus. Next base: position 13,020 of record NZ_JASJEV010000008.1, read on the forward strand.
CGGCCTTGTCCCTGAGCGAGGAGGACTATTTCGACGGCATGGCGGAGGATCACGGCGTCCTTAATCGCCGCATCAACCTGACGCTCATCGACCCTGCCTTCCGCCGCCAGCTCGTGGCCTACCCCAATGGTCAGCTGCCGGGCTCGATCGTCATCGATACGCGCGAGCATTTCCTCTATGTGACGCGCGACGACAACTCGGCAATCCGCTACGGGGTCGGTGTGGGACGCGAGGGCTTCCAATGGTTCGGCAGCGCCTCGGTGCAGCGGAAGGCTATCTGGCCGAACTGAACGCGCCGGCCGAGATGCTGCAGCGCCGGCCGGACATTCCGAAGTTCGTCAAGGGCTGCCCTGACAATCCCCTCGGTCCCCGCGCCCTCTACCTCTACCGCGACGGCAGGGACCTGCTCTATCGCATCCGCGGCACCACCAGGCCCTGGACGATCGGCGGCGACGTCTCGAGCGGCTGTATCCGCATGCTGAACGAGGACGTCATCGGCCTCTGCCAGCGCGTCCCGACGGGGACGCGCGTGCTCGTTCATCCGTATCTGACATGACGGCTGCGGCCGTCCGCCGGGCCGAAGCCGGGTGGCATGCGGGCAAACCGCGAGCGGAGCGGTAATCCGGCGCGCCGGCCTTGCGCTTGCCGCCTGCGAGCCCTTCCCTCCCCCGCGATTCTCGTCTATGAGGCCGGGTTGATCCGGGCAGGAGCACGTCTCTCGAGGGCGCGGTCGCGTGACCGCCGCATCCTCTCGCCCACACGGATGACACGGGGACGCGCTCCGGCTTTCCGCGAGGCCGATGGCGCGGCCTTTTTTTATGCGCCCCGTCCGACCCTTCGGCCCGGGGCGCCAACCGACAACGCGAGCAGAACAGCGAGCGAGACGCATGCCCAAACGCACCGACATCTCCTCGATCCTCATCATCGGCGCGGGGCCGATCGTCATCGGCCAGGCCTGCGAGTTCGACTATTCCGGCACCCAGGCGTGCAAGGCCCTGCGCGAGGAGGGCTACCGCATCATCCTAGTCAACTCGAACCCGGCCACGATCATGACGGATCCAGAGCTGGCGGATGCGACGTACGTCGAGCCGATCACGCCGGAAGTCGTGGCCAAGATCATCGCCAAGGAGCGCCCTGACGCGCTCCTGCCCACCATGGGCGGCCAGACGGCGCTCAACTGCGCCCTGTCGCTGCAGAAGATGGGCGTGCTCGCAAAATACGGCGTGCAGATGATCGGCGCGACCGCCCACGCCATCGACAAGGCCGAGGACCGCGAGCTGTTCCGCGAGGCGATGACCAAGATCGGCCTCGAAACGCCGCGCTCGCATCACGTGCGCACTCTCGCCCAGGCCCTCGAGGCACTCGAGGACATCGGCCTGCCGGCCATCATCCGCCCCTCATTCACGCTCGGCGGCACCGGCGGCGGCATCGCCTACAACAAGGCGGAGTTCATCGACATCGTGGAGCGCGGCATCGACGCCTCCCCCACCAGCGAGGTGCTCATCGAGGAGAGCGTGCTCGGCTGGAAGGAGTATGAGATGGAGGTCGTCCGCGACAAGAAGGACAACTGCATCATCGTCTGCTCCATTGAGAACCTCGATCCGATGGGCGTTCACACGGGCGATTCCATCACGGTCGCCCCGGCGCTCACGCTGACCGACAAGGAATACCAGGTCATGCGCGACGCCTCGATCGCGGTCCTGCGGGAGATCGGCGTCGAGACCGGCGGCTCGAACGTCCAGTTCGCGATCAACCCCGAGAACGGGCGCATGATCGTGATCGAGATGAACCCGCGTGTCTCGCGCTCATCGGCGCTCGCCTCCAAGGCCACGGGCTTCCCCATCGCCAAGGTCGCGGCGAAGCTTGCCGTCGGCTACACGCTCGACGAGATCGCCAACGACATCACGGGAGGCGCGACGCCAGCCTCCTTCGAGCCGACGATCGACTACGTCGTCACCAAGATCCCGCGCTTCGCCTTCGAGAAGTTTCCCGGCGCCGAGCCCGTGCTGACGACGGCCATGAAGTCGGTTGGCGAGGCCATGGCCATCGGCCGCACCTTCCAGGAATCGCTGCAGAAGGCGCTGCGCTCGCTCGAAACAGGGCTCACCGGCCTCGACGAGATCGAGATCCCGGGCCTCGGCCTCGGCGACGACAAGAACGCGATCAAGGCCGCCATCGGCACGCCGACGCCCGACCGGCTGCTCAAGGTCGCCCAGGCGATGCGTCTCGGGGTGGACGACGCGCAGATCCACGAGTCCTGCCGCATTGACCCATGGTTCCTGGCGCAGATGCGCGGCATCATCGAGACCGAGGCGAGGGTACGCACCCACGGCCTGCCGCAGACGCCGGGCGCCTTCCGGCAGCTCAAGGCGATGGGCTTCTCGGACGCGCGGCTTGCCGTCCTCGCCGGCAAGACGGAAGCGGAAGTGAAGGCGTTGCGTCGCAGCCTCGGCGTGCGCCCCGTCTTCAAGCGCATCGACACCTGCGCTGCCGAATTCGCCTCGCCCACGGCCTACATGTACTCAACCTACGCGCCGCCCTTCGCCGGCCGACCCGCGGACGAGGCGCGGCCCTCGGACGCGAAGAAGGTCGTCATCCTCGGCGGCGGGCCGAACCGCATCGGCCAGGGCATCGAGTTCGACTACTGCTGCTGCCACGCCTGTTTCGCGCTCGACGAGGCTGGCTACGAGACCATCATGGTCAACTGCAACCCGGAGACGGTGTCGACCGACTACGACACGTCCGACAGGCTCTATTTCGAGCCCCTCACGGCCGAGGACGTGCTCGAGATCATCGACACCGAACGCGAGAATGGCACGCTGCACGGCGTCATCGTGCAGTTCGGCGGCCAGACGCCGCTTAAGCTCGCCGAGGCCCTCGAAGACGAGAAGATCCCGATCCTCGGCACGTCGCCCGACGCCATCGACCTCGCCGAGGACCGCGACCGGTTCAAGCGCCTCCTCGACCGGCTCGGCCTCAAGCAGCCGAAGAACGGCATCGCCTATTCCGTCGAGCAGGCGCGCCTCATCGCGGCGGAGGTGGGCCTGCCCCTCGTCGTGCGCCCGTCCTACGTGCTCGGCGGGCGGGCGATGGAGATCATCCGCGACGAAGAGAGGTTCGACGACTACCTACTCGGCACGCTGCCGCATCTCGTGCCACACGATATCAAGGCCCGCTATCCCAACGACAAGACGGGCCAGATCAACACGCTCCTCGGCAAGAACCCGCTCCTCTTCGACCGCTATCTTTCGGATGCGATCGAGGTGGACGTGGACTGCCTGTCGGACGGCAAGGACGTGTTCATTGCCGGCATCATGGAGCACATCGAGGAGGCGGGCATCCATTCGGGCGACTCGGCCTGCTCCCTGCCGCCGCGCTCGCTCGCGCGGGAGACGATCGCCGAGCTCGAGCGCCAGACGAAGGCGCTTGCGCTCGCGCTCGAGGTCGGTGGCCTGATGAACGTGCAGTACGCCATCAAGGACGGCGAGATCTACGTGCTGGAGGTCAATCCGCGCGCCTCGCGCACCGTACCCTTTGTCGCCAAGGTCATCGGCGAACCCATCGCCAAGATTGCCGCCCGCATCATGGCCGGCGAGCGGCTTTCGGGTTTCGGCCTCGCGCCGAAGGAGTTTACCCACATCGGTGTCAAGGAAGCGGTGTTTCCCTTCGCTCGCTTCCCCGGCGTCGACGTGCTCCTCGGCCCGGAGATGCGCTCGACGGGCGAGGTCATCGGGCTCGACCGCAGCTTCGGCGTCGCCTTCGCCAAGAGCCAGCTCGGCGGCGGCACCAAGGTACCAACCGAAGGCACGATCTTCGTTTCCGTGCGCGACGGCGACAAGCCGCGCATCCTGCCGGCCGTGAAGCTCCTCACGGGGCTCGGCTTCAAGGTCGTCGCCACCTCGGGCACGCAGCGCTTCCTCGAGGAAAACGGCGTCGCCTCCACAAGGATCAACAAGGTTCTTGAGGGGCGCCCCAACATCGTGGATGCCATCAAGAACGGCGAGATCGCCCTGGTGTTCAATACTACGGAGGGGGCACAGGCCCTCAATGATTCCCGCTCGCTGCGCCGGGCCGCCCTCTTGCATAAAGTGCCCTACTACACCACTCTTGCAGGTGCGGTGGCAGCCGCCGAGGGCATCAAGGCGTATCTCGATGGTGACCTCGAGGTGCGGGCGCTGCAGGAGTATTTCCCGGCGCGCACTTGAGCGCGAGGTACGCCGGTCTCCTGACCGGCCGTCGTTTCAGTGAGTTTCGCGGCACGTCGCGGGGCATCTTCATTTGCCCCGGGGCGCAGCGTTTGTTGTGAGAGAAGGACGAATGGACAAGATCCCGATGACGGCCGCCGGCTACGCGGCCCTGGAGGCGGAATTGAAGCGCCGCCAGCAGCAGGACCGTCCGAGCATTATCGAGGCGATTGCCGAAGCGCGCGCGCTCGGAGATCTATCGGAGAATGCGGAGTATCACGCCGCCAAGGAGGCGCAGAGCCTCAACGAAGGACGCATCCTGGAACTCGAAGGGCTGCTGTCCCGCGCCGAGATCATCGACGTCACCAAGCTCAACGGCAAGACGGTCAAGTTCGGCGCCGTCGTGACCCTCGTCGACGAGGACACGGAGGAAGAAAAGATCTACCAGATCGTCGGGGAGCCCGAGGCAGATGTGCGCTCCGGTCGCGTCTCCATCACCTCGCCCGTGGCGCGCGCGCTCATCGGCAAGACGATCGGTGATTCCGTCGAAGTGAACACGCCGGGCGGCGGCAAGTCCTACGAGATTGTCAACGTCGTCTTCGGCTGACGGCGCAGACGCTTGGGCTCCGGTTTCCGCGAGCCGGTTTGCCGAGGGCAGGACGCGACCCCATATTGCGGCGAGACGGGGCCCCGTCTCGCCGTTTGGCTGAGTGGATGACGTGGCGCAAGCCTCGGCCTCGGCGACGGACTGGGGCAGATGGCCGGGTTGGATCGGAGTGGATCATGTCCCTGTCTCGTCGCGCGTTGCTCGCCGGCCTCGCTGCAGCCGGCCTAACCGGCCGCGCGGTCGCTCAGGCGGGCGGCCAGGTTTTCTCGCGGATCGCCGTCGACGTCTCGGCGCTGCGGGTCCAGGGCCTCGGTCCCTGGGCCGATCTCGTGGCGGAGAGCCTCGACGACTCCCTGCGGCGCGAGTTCGTCGGCCGCATCGCACCGGGCGCCCGCGGCGCGCCCATGCTCGTCGCCCGCATCAACGGCATGTCGCTGCCCGCCTATGTCGGCAGCGGCGGCGGACCGCGCTTCAACGGCAGTGGCGGCAATGGCACCAATGACTACCTCGACGGAGAGCTCCTCGTCGTAACGGCCGGCGGGCGGCAGGTCCTGGAGCGCAAGCCGATTCTCTCCGCCGTTCCCGCTGCGTCGGCGGGTGCCTGGTATCAACCCGACATCGACCGGCAGCGTGTCCTGGCACTCACCAGGCACTTTGCCGGTTGGGCACGCCGCATGATCTGAACTGCCGTCGGGCGCCAAGCGCGCCTCCGACCTCCCCGGATCGGAAAGCGTGTTCGACCGATCGGTGACCAGATCATTGTCACGTTGCGGGCCGTCGGCCCGGTACCCAACCGGTATCGGCTTCGGCAGAAAGGACGCTAGGCCGGGGCCGCTTCGCGGGAGATCGGCACAATCGGCTCGTCCTTGACGAGGTCGAGGGTGAGGGCCGTGCGCACATTGCGCACATTGGGCAGGGCCGTGAGTTCCAGCACGAAGCTCTGGAAGGCCTTGAGGTCGGGCGCAACACACTTCAGGATGAAGTCGATGTCGCCCGACAGCGTCCAGCATTCGCGCACCAGCGGCCAAGCACGGATGCGCTCGTGGAAATTGCCGAGGTCGGTCTCTGCCTGGCTCGCGAGCTGAACCATGGCGAAGCAGGTCACCTCGTAGCCGAGCTTCTTCTCGTCAAGGATCGCGCGGTATCCTTTGATGATGCCTGCCTCTTCGAGCGAGCGGACCCGTCGCAGGCACGGCGGAGCCGAGATGCCGGCACGGCGAGCGAGTTCGACGTTGGTGATGCGGCCGTCGTCCTGGAGTTCCCGCAGGATCTTCCAGTCGGTGGCATCGAGGCGAGAGCGCAAACGAAACGGTCCCTTCAGGCGCAAACCGGGGCTGTTTAGACCGGCCTCGAACCCGATACAAGGGGCAGCCGGCCACCTCCTTGTAGAACGATTCGGCACGGTCGGTCCGCGAAGGCTTTTGTAATGTTGCGCGACGTCACCGCCTGGGTGCTCACCGACGGCAAGGCCGGCGACGAACTCCAGTGCCTTGCCGTGGCCGAGGCGCTCGGCCTTGCGCCCGAGGTCCGGCGCGTCGCGCCGCGCGCGCCCTTCACCTGGCTGATGCCCTATGGGCCGATCGACCCCCGCGAGGCCCCGCGGCGGCGGGAAAGCCCCGTCGCACCGCCCTATCCCGATCTCCTCATCGCTTCGGGGCGCCGTGCCATCGCCTATGTGAGACATGTCAAGCGTGCCTCGGGCGGGCGCACCTTCACCGTCATCCTCAAGGATCCGCGCACCGGCACCGGTGATTTCATCTGGGTGTCGGCGCATGACCGCCTGCGCGGCCCGAACGTGCTCGCCACGTTGACGCCGCCGCACCGCATCTCCGCGGCGCGGCTCGCAGCCGCGCGGATGGATCCGCCGCCGGTGCTCGCCGCCCTGCCGCCCCCCCGGGCAGCCGTCCTCGTCGGCGGTTCGAGCCGCCACCACCGCTTCACCGCGGAGGACATTTCCCGCTTCACGGCCGAACTGTCGTGCCTCGCCGAGAGTGGCGTCGCTCTGATGGCCACCACCTCGCGGCGCACCCCGGTCGCCCTGCGCGACGCAATCAAGGCGCTCATCGCGCGCTCTGGCGGCTATCTCTGGGACGGCACCGGCGACAATCCCTATGTCGCACTGCTGGCGCTTGCCGATTCGATCGTCGTGACCGCGGATTCGACCAATATGCTTGGCGAAGCGGCGGCGACCGGTGCCCCGATACTCGTTTTCGAGCCTTCGGGCGGACACCGGAAGATCAAAGCGTTGCTTGAAGGTCTCACACGCGCGGGAGCTGTGCGCACCTTTCATGGACGACTTGAAGGGGGCGCATACGCACCCTTAGATTCCACCCCGATCATCGCCGAGGCGATCGCGACAGCCTTTGCGGCGCATCGGGCGCGTCTTAACACTCCTCCGCGCGGTTGACTGCCGTGCGACAATGGCGGCAGGCCGCCGCGAGCGGACATTCGTTATGACACACACGCATGCCAAGGTCCTGATCGTCGGCTCCGGCCCGGCGGGCTACACGGCCGCGATCTATGCCGCCCGCGCCATGCTCGAGCCGGCACTCGTCTCCGGCTTTCAGCCTGGCGGGCAGCTCATGATCACGACGGACGTGGAGAACTATCCGGGCTTCGCCGACGTCATCCAGGGGCCATGGCTCATGGAGCAGATGCGCGCCCAGGCCGAGCACGTCGGCACGCGAATGATCTCTGACCATATTGTCGAAGCTGACCTGTCGCGGCGCCCATTCCGCCTCAAGGGTGACGGCGGCGACACCTATTCCTGCGACGCGCTGATCATCGCCACCGGCGCGCAGGCGAAGTGGCTCGGGCTGCCCTCGGAACAGAAGTTCCAGGGCTTCGGCGTCTCAGGCTGCGCCACGTGCGACGGCTTCTTCTTCCGAAACAAGGAGGTGATCGTCATCGGCGGCGGCAACACTGCCGTCGAGGACGCGCTCTACCTCACCAACGTCGCCACCAAGGTGACACTCGTGCACCGGCGCGACGCACTGCGCGCCGAGCGCATCCTGCAGGATCGGCTGTTCAAGCATCCGAAGGTCGAGGTCGTGTGGGACACGACGCTCGAGGAGATCTGCGGCACCGACAATCCGCCGAGCGTCACCCACGTGCGCCTGCGGAACGTGAAGACCGGCGCGGTTTCCGAACGCAAGGCCGACGGCGTCTTCATTGCCATCGGCCACAAGCCCGCCACCGAGCTCTTCGTCGGCCAGGTGGACATGCGCCCGTCCGGCTACATCAAGACGAGACCCGGAACGGCGACGACGAACGTGCCCGGCGTCTTCGCCGCCGGCGACGTGACGGACGAGACCTACCGGCAGGCCGTCACGGCCGCAGGCCTCGGCTGCATGGCCGCGCTCGAGGCCGAGCGCTGGCTCGCCGCACAAGAAGCCGAACGCGAAGCGGCGGAATGATCGAGAGGAAACGCCGCTGTGCCTACGCGTGGCGGAACGACAACATCGGGCCCGGGGGCGGCCGTGGATTGGGACAAAGTTCGCATCTTCTATACCGTCGCCGAGGCCGGGAGCTTCACCCGTGCGGGCGACGAACTGGGGCTGAGCCAATCGGCGGTCAGTCGGCAGGTGAGCGCGCTCGAGCGCGAGCTGAGGGCGCCTCTCTTTCACCGTCACGCGCGTGGCCTCATTCTCACCGAGCAGGGAGAACTGCTCTTCCGGGCCGCGCGCGACATGACCATGCGCCTCGACGCGACGCGGGCGCGGCTCGCCGACTCGCGCGAGCGGCCGTCGGGAACGCTGCGGGTAACGACGACGCTCGGCCTCGGCTCGCACTGGCTGACGCCACGCCTCGGCGAGTTCCTCGACCTCTATCCGGAGGTGAAGGTGGAGCTCATCCTCACCGACGAGGAGCTCGACCTGTCGATGCGCGAGGCGGACGTGGCCATCCGGCTGCGGCAGCCGACGCAGGGCGACCTCATTCAGCGGCGTCTGTTCACCGTTCATTTCCATGTCTATGCGTCCACGGAATACCTGAAACGATTTGGACAGCCCGAAAAGCTCGCCGATCTAGACAACCACCGCATCATGTCCTTCGGCGGAACGGTTCCCCACTACCTTCTCGCAACGCACTGGCTCGGCACCGCAGGCCGCGATCCCAAGGATCCGCGCACCTACCACCTCATGGTGAACAACATCACAGCGCTGAAGAAGGCGGTGGAAAAGGGCTCCGGCCTCGCGATCCTGCCGGATTACCTGGTCGAACCTGGCACGGGCCTCGTACAGATCCTCACTGACGTCGAAATGCCCTCGCTCGACAGCTACCTCGTCTATCCGGAGGAGATGAAGAGCGTCGCGCGCGTCCAAGTATTCCGCGACTTCCTGATCAGCAAGGCGCAGCGCTGGACCTACTGAGCAGACCGGGTGATCAAACATGCGGCATGTGCATGGCTGTCATGCCGCATGTTGCATTGCAAAAAGGCAGGCAAAGGGCGATATCACTCGTGGCTGAAGGCGATGGGCTCCGCACCTCCTCCCGGCGTAGAGCTCATTTCGGCCGTTCCCCTCTGGAAGTGTTCTGACCTCTGGTCAGACCTGACTTCAGGCCGGGTTCCTCCAAAGGAACCCGGCCTTTTTTCATTCCCCCACGACAAGCGCCAGCGGGCCGGCGATGAAAGCCCTTCCCGCGGCATTCGGACCGGGCGCCACGGCAAAACGCCTTGGCGCCGCCCCTTGGCCAGATTAGCGTGACAGCGGATTGTGAGTGTCGCTCGGCCCCGACCACAGGGTCCGTCGCGTTCCGACCTACCCGTGGGCCCAACGGTGCCGCCAAAGTCAGCGTCAGTCCGCGTTTTCATGCAAGTCGATTGCGTCACAGCCTTTCGCCAAGGACATTACTCATGCATGGCGCTCGCTTTCTCGCATTGGACAGCTATCGGTTCATGGCAGCGATGGGAATTGTTCTCTATCACATGAATCAGGAATTCGAGTTTGGCTTGGAAAAAGTTACATTAATCGCCGATAGACTTTACATGTTTGTCGATTTTTTCTTCATAATTAGTGGTTTCGTCATCATGACGGCCTATGCGGAGCGCGCGACGACGCTGCGCGGCTACGGCGATTTCCTCTGGCGCCGCCTCGCCCGCATCTATCCCCTCCATGTCGTCACGGCGCTGTTGTTTGCCGCCATGGGCGCGGCCGCCACGCACGCAGGCATCGTCATCAACCACGCCGAGCAGTACGATCTCGCCAGTCTGCCATGGAATCTGGCGTTGCTGCACGCTTGGGGCACAGTGGGCGGCCTCACCTTCAACGGGCCATCGTGGTCGATCAGTGCCGAGTTTTTCGTCTATCTGCTCTTCCCGGCCATCGCGCTGGTAATCGGCCGCTGGGGCGCCTCTCCCAGCATCGCCATGGCGCTCGTTCTCATGGCGGCGCTCGCCCTGTGGCGTCGGGCGGAGGGAGGGCATGGCCTCTTCGAGCTCAGCTACGATTTCGGCAACCTGCGCGCCCTGCCGTCCTTCTGGCTGGGCGCCGCCTTGGCTCGCGCGTACCGCTCGGCGGACCCGCGGCTCGCCTTGCCATGGGCCGTGCCGCATGCGGCGTTCTTGGCGATCGTCGCGGCCATGCATCTCGGCCTTCCCGACGCGGGCGTGCTGGCGCTGATGGCTCTCACCATCGTCACCGCGCCGCTGGCCGAGCGGACCCGGCCACACGACATCACGACACGGCCGGCCATGGTGGCGCTCGGAGGTGCCTCATACTCCCTCTACATGCTGCACGTGCTCGTCCTCATCCTCGTCAAGCACATCGGCCCGACCGCCGGTACCGGCCTCGTCGTCAAGTCGGTGCTGACGGGGCTCTTCATCATCGCACTCGCCCTCGCCTGCCATCGCTGGTTCGAGCGGCCCGTCCGCCACTGGATTCGGAGCCTGCTGTCGCGCCCGGCGCTCCAGCCCGGCTGACGTCACCGGCCGACTTGCCAGACGAAAGCAGGGTGAGGGGACCGGCCCTTTCCAGGGCCAGTCCCGAAGCATCGTCGCGCCTAGGGCAGCTCAAGTGAAGGAGAAGTTGCGATCGACGGCCACGTTCGGATAGGGCGAGCTCGTGGCATTGCCCAGGTCCGCGGCACCACTCACCCGACTGACGTCGTTGTTCGAGCCGTCGTAGTTGACGGCGCATATGGCAGCGAACTTCGTGCTCGGCCTGAACTCGCCGACGACGTTGCCGCCAACGAAGGCACGGCCGTAGATTGTATCACTCTGCACGAAGCCGATGCCGCCTGCACAGCGCTTGAGCATGTTATCCGTCGCCTGGGCGAGGATCTTCTGCGCTCCGACGGTCGACGGGTCGAAGTTGACGGGGACGAGCACCACGCCCCAGTCGTCGACGTCCTCCACGATATTGCCCGTGACCAGGACGTCGCCCTCGCCGTGGACTCCCCGGCCCGGGACGGTATAGGTGAACGTCTGTCCATCCTGGCTCGTCTGGAAGGAGCCGGCACGCGCCGCGACAATCTGATTGCCGACCACGACGACACGCCGGCCGCCGAAATTGACATTGACGGCGAGAATACCAGCCCCGCAGTCCTTCACGGTGTTGCCGGAGACGATACCGCCCTCGTAGCGGTCGTTCGGTCCCGGCGCCTCGACCCAGATCGCCGCCTCACGCGACCGCAAGCATTCGTTGCAGGCGATGTGACCATTGCTCACGCTGTTGTAGCGAATGGCCGAGAAGGCCGAGTCCGTGACGAAGTTGTCGACGGCGATGACGTTGCCGGCGCGAAAGCCGACGATACCGTTGCCGTACTGGCCGGTGCCGCCGAGCTCGTTGCGCGTGCGCTGCACGCGATTGCCGCGGATGACGGTTCCGTCCTCTCCCAAGCTGCCGCGCCAGACACCTATGCCGTTGTTGGCGTTGTCGAGGAGCGTGTTGCCCTCGATGGCCACTCCCGCGCCATCGTAGGAAAAAATCGCATAGTCGTAGCAGTTCGACGCAACATTGTTGCGCACGACGCCCTGGCAGCCGTCGAGCGCAATGCCCTTCGCCTTCGCATTCCTGACCTCGCAATCCGCGATCAGCAGGCGATCGGCGCGGGAGCAGTCGACGACGGCATTCGGCACGCTCGACGGGTTCTGGCTCGCGCCGTCGAAGCTCAGGCCGCGAAGGACGACATTCGCGACGCGGCCGGCACCCGCCGGGGCGACGCGCAGCGACATGCTTCCGCCCGCCGGAACGAAGAGAGCCGAGCCCTTCGTCGCATAGATCTCCAGGGTTTGGGACAGGCCGACGGTGTTGACGTTGTAGACGCCCGCCGGGATGTACAGCGGCTTGCCCTGGGCGCCCGCCTGGTCAATCGCGTTCTGGAAATTCGCCGTCTGATCTGTCCCGCTGTTGGCAATCATACCGAAATCAAAGGCATTGAGAGAAGTCGAGGTAGGCATAATGACACCTCCTTCAATAGGCAATTAATCCTACATCGCCTCCTCAAGGAACACAAGGCATAAATTCCTATTCAGCAATGCGCCGTTTTGCATCCACAGGGGCTGCGCTCGTGCCTGCGGCCCGCGGTGTCGCGCGGGGAGCATCCACAGCCGTCGCAGGCCGGGTGCCGCCTTTGATCGCACCTCCGGGCAGTGCCTTACATGTAGAGCTTCTCGCCCTCGAGGCCCTTGTAGAGCCCGGCGACCCATTCGCCATATCCGTTGAAGATCTGGGTCGGGCGCCGCTCGCCCGTGCCGATCATCTCCTCGCTCGCCTGGCTCCAGCGCGGATGGGGCACCTCCGGGTTCACATTGGCCCAGAAGCCGTATTCCGACGGCTGCAAGGCTTGCCAGAAGGTCGTCGGGCGCTTCTCCGACAGCGAGATGCGCACGATCGACTTGATGGACTTGAAGCCATATTTCCACGGTACGGCCAGCCGAAGGGGCGCCCCCATGACCTTGGGCAGCGGCTTGCCGTAAGCCCCTGTAACAAGGAAGGCTAGGTCGTTCGCCGCCTCCGCGATGGTCAGCCCCTCGGTATAGGGCCAGGGATACCAGGTCTGCTTCTGGCCGGAGGCGATCTTGGGATCATGGAAGGTCTGCATCACGACGTATTTCGCTGCGCCGAGGGGGCGGGCGCGACCGAGCAGGGCCTTCAGCGGAAAGCCCGTCCACGGAACCGCCATCGCCCAGGCCTCGACGCAGCGATGACGATAGAGCCGTTCCTCGAGCGGCATCGCGCGCACCAGATCGTCGAATTCGATCTCGAACGGCTGCTCCACGAGGCCGTCGACCTTGAGCGTCCAGGGCCGGGTCTTCAACGCTTCGGCCGCCGCGGCCACGCGCTTGTAGGAACCGAACTCGTAATAGTTGTTGTAGGCCGTGTTGATCATCTCGTCCGTCACCGGACGGTCGAGGGCGAAATGCGGGTTTCGCTTGGCTGGGTAGAGATCGCCTCCGGCCTCCACCGTAGCATTCGCCGCCGACGTCGCCGGCACGGCAACGCAGGCCGCCCCCAGGGCGAGCGCACCGGAGACGAAACGACGACGGTCGAGAAACACCGCCTCTGGCGTCGCGACCGCCTCGCGAAGTTCCCAGCCCGACCTGCGCGCGATGATCATCAACCTCTCCCATGCTCAAGCGAGACAGGAGGTAGTGCGTCGGCGTGCCTCTCGACAACTCACGCCTTCGGGAGGACGGGCCCTGCCGACCGCGTAACTGGCCAGCCTAAACGAACCGCGGCACGGCGGCGGCCCGCCTCAGGCGCCCTCGGCCCTCTTTGCGCCGATCACCTGATCCCGGAGCTCGCGCCGGAGGACCTTGCCGACGTTCGTCTTCGGCAGGCTTTCGCGGAAGACGACGTGACGCGGCACCTTGTAGGCGGTCAGGTTCTCGCGCGCATAAGCGCGCAGTTCGTCCTCGGTGAGGCTCTCGTCGCGCCTGACGACATAGGCCGCCACCGCTTCGCCGGAGTGCTCGTCCGGGAGGCCGATGACCGCCGCCTCGAGAACCTTCGGATGGCGGACGAGCACGTCCTCCACCTCGTTGGGATAGACGTTGAAGCCCGAGACGAGGACCATATCCTTCATGCGGTCGACGATGCGCACCGAGCCGTCATCACCCATCACGGCGAGATCCCCGGTGCGGAAGAAGCCGTCCTCGGTCATCACCTTGGCCGTCTCGTCGGGCCGGTGCCAATAGCCCGCCATCACCTGCGGGCCACGGACGCAGAGTTCGCCCACCTCGCCGTGCGGCACGTCGCCATTGTCGGGGGCACGGATGGCAACTTCGGTTGACGGCAGCGGGAAGCCTATGGTTCCCGTGAACTCCTCGATGTCAAGGCGGTTGGCGCAGACCACAGGCGAGGTTTCGGACAGGCCGTAGCCTTCCACGATCGGCTTGTCCGTCAGGTCCCGCCAGCGCTTGGCGACCGCAGCCTGCGTCGCCATTCCGCCCGCGAGGCTCAGCACCATGGCGGAGAAGTCGATCCCCTTCGCATCCGGATTGTTGGCGATGGCGTTGTAGAGCGTGTTGACCCCGCACATCATGGTGAAGCGCGTCGACTTCAGCGTCTTGATGAAGCCCGGAATGTCGCGGGGATTGGCGATCAGCAGCCCGCAGGCGCCGATCCTCAACATCATCATGCAGCATACGGTCAGCGCGAATATGTGGTAGAGCGGCAGCGCGACCACCATCACGTGCCGTTCCTCCCCGTCCGTCGACACCCAGCCGTTCAGCCAGGTCGCCAGTTGCGTCACGTTTGCTGCGACATTGCGATGGGTGAGGATGGCGCCCTTGGCGACACCGGTGGTCCCACCGGTGTACTGCAAAAAGGCGATGTCATCGGGCGCCACAGCGACCGGCTGCACCTTGCGCGACCGCCCCGCCGCCAACACCGAGGCGAAGGTCATCGTCCGCGGCAGCGAGAAGGGCCTGACCGCCTTCTTCACGTGGCGCGAGACGAAATTGACGATCTTGCCCTTGAAGCCCATGAGATCGCCTGGCGACACCACCACGACGGCATCGAGCTTCAGGTTGGGCAGCGCCTCCTCGACCACATGCGCGAAATTCTCCAGCACGAAGAGCATGCGCACGCCCGCGTCGTTAAGCTGATGCGTGAGTTCGCGCGGCGTATAGAGGGGGTTGACGTTGACGACCGTGTAGCCGCCGAGGAGCACCCCGAACAGCGCCGCGGGATAGGCGAGCACGTTCGGCATCATGATGGCGACGCGGTCGCCCTTCCGCAGGCCCTGCGCCTGCAGCCAGGACGCTACGGCCTCCGCCGCCCCGGCGAACTCGCCGTAGGTGATGCGCTTGCCGAAGCTCTCGTAGGCGGGTCGGTCGGCGAAGCTGCGCGTCGCGTTGCGGAAGAGCTCGACCAGTGTGCCGAAGCTCGCTTCATCGAGTTCCGCGGGCACTGTGGGCGGATAGGACTTCAGCCACGGGCGCGCCGCCAGCATTTCCTCCGTCGTGCCCCGGCTTGCAGTCTGGGCGCTGGCCATGGTGTCGTCTCCCCTCTCCTCGATCCTACGGCTGCGCGTTGATTGCCGCGTCTCGCCGTCGCGTTTCCCGTCGGTATCGACCCACCCTCCCGCATATTGTTGACCCAGCGTGAGGCGCATGTCGACGGCCGCCAGATCGTACACATGTGAACGATCTATTGCAGCGCAAAATCCGGCAGCCGGCGATCGATTGCAAGAGTGCGCGCGGAGGAAATGACGAAAACCGTCGCGTCAAGGCCTAGGCCTTTCGTATGAGCGACGAGCCGGGCGCGCCCGGCTCGCCGGATCGGTCAGTGCGCCGCCCCGTGGGAGGCGACGACATGCTCGGCCGGCTTGCCGGTAAGCTCGGCCAGGTGGTCGAAGCGCGCAGCGAAGTTGCCGACGCCGGCGGTGACCGACCTGAGCTCGACGATGAGGTCACCCATTTCCGCCTCGGGGATCAAGGCGTTCAGCACGTCCCACCCCTGCCAGCCCGGGCGCCCGTCGTAGCCCAGGATCTGACCGCGGCGCGCGGAGACGATGGCGCTCGCCTTGGAGATGGCCTCCGAGGGCACGGCAATCTCCACCGCCAGGATCGGCTCGAGCAGCACGGGCTTGGCATTGGGCAGGGCTTCGCTCATGGCCAGCCTTGCCGCTGCCCGGAAAGCCATGTCAGAGGAATCGACCGTGTGGTAGGAGCCGTCCTTCAGCGTGACCTTCAGGTCGACAACGGGGAAGCCGAGCGGCCCCTTCTCCGCCGCTTCGCGCACGCCCGCCTCGACAGACGGGATGAACTGCTTCGGCACGACGCCGCCGGATATGGTGTCCGCAAAGACCACACCATCGCCGCGTGCCAGCGGCGCCACGTCGATGACAACATCGCCGTACTGGCCGTGGCCGCCGGTCTGCTTCTTGTGGCGCCCGCGGGCCGTGGCCGTGTGTCTGATCGTCTCGCGATAGGACACGGTCGGTTTGCGGGTATCGACCGACACGCCGAAGCGTCCCTCGAGCCGCTTCAGGGCGACGCGCAGATGCATCTCACCCTGCCCGGACAGCCTGATCTCACCGAGTTCTGGGTGCGGCTCGACCACGAGCGAGGGGTCCTCTTCGACGATCTTGGCGAGGGCCCCGGTCAGCCGTACGTCGTCCTTGCGGTCCTTGACGACGAGCGCGAAGGAGAAGACCGGCTCGGGCGGCGCCACCGAGACGACGGCCGGCGGTCGTGTCTTGCCGCTCGTCAGGGCATCCCCGGTCGTAATGCTGTCAAGGCGTGCAAAGGCAACTGTCTCCCCCGTCTCGGCGGCCGGTCGCCGCGCCTGACCACCCCCCTTGAGTTCGCTGACGCCGGCAATGCGCCCCTCGCCGCCGCGCGAGCCGATGACCATGTCACCCTCGGCGAAGGTTCCGCGCAGCACGCGGACGAGCGAGAGCTTCCCGCCCTGGGCCTGATGGTAGGTCTTCATGACCTGGGCGAGCGGATCACCGTTCTCGGCGATGCCAAGGCGCGCGCGCGTTCCTGCGACACCCGGCGCCTCATGGCGCAGGGCCTTGAGGAGACGCGTCACGCCGTTGGCGCCGGCAGCGGAACCGATGAGCACGGGCACGACGTGGCGCTCCTTGAGCTCGCGTGCCAGATCGTCGAACACCCGGTCGCGCGGCGGCTCGATCTCCTCGACGAGCTCCTCCATCAGTTCGTCGTCGTAGTCGGCGAGCCGCTCCAGCATGGAGAAGCGCGCCTCCTTCTCGCGCCCGAGCTCGGCGGAGGGCATGTCGATGATCTCGCTCGCCGCGTGCTCGCGGTAGACGAAGGCGCGCTCGAGCGCGAGGTCGATGAAGCCGACCGCGATTCCGTCTTTCCACAGAGGAATCTGGCGCAACAGCAGAGGCGTGCGCGAGGCCCGCTGCAGCATGGCGAGGGTTTCGCGCACGCGGCGCGAGGCGGTGTCGATCTTGTTGAGGAAGAGGAAGCGCGGGATGTCCGCCTCCTCCAGCTCGCGCAGGACGAGCTCCAGTGCCGGCACCTTGCGATCGTCGGCCTCGCAGACGACGATTGCAGCGTCGCAGGCTGGTGCAATCGTACGCATGTCGTGCAGGAATTCGACCGAGCCCGGGCAGTCGACGAAGGTAAAGCGCTCCCCCAGGAAATCGACGGTGGCGACGTTGGGCTCGACGCTCATGCCCTGCGCCCGGGCCTCCGGCGAGGCATCCCCCACCGTGTTGCCGTCGCTCACCCGTCCCTGTCTGTCGATGGAACCCGCTCTGGAGAGAATGGCTTCGAGCAGCGTCGTCTTACCGCTCTGATAGGGACCGACGATGGCGATGCACCGTGGTCCCTGGCGTTCTCTGCCGCCTGCACCCATGGCCGCCTCCTGCGCTGGAGCATCCTCTCCGGGACCTCCGTCGCACGATGGTCATGCCGCGCGGCACGCGAATCAAGCGGAACCTTCACCGAGCGCCGATCGGGATGAGGCGGACATGGGACGGCCGGTGCCCGCGCCCATTGCGGATCACCGGCCGTCGCCCCGGACACAGACCCCCCGCCTGCAGCCCTGGATAAATTAATCCAAATGAAGGATAGCATCAGGCGTCCGTCGTGGATGTAACCCGCATACCACACCGGCGCGCAAAGCAGCACGACGCCCGGCGGCGCAGTCAACGCCAGGCGAGCAGTCTTTTCTCGGCAAGCCCCAGGAAGGCGGACAGCGTCAGGCCCACGAGCGACAGCACCACGACGCCGGCGAGCAGCCGGTCCGACTGCATGAGATTGCCGGCCGACAGCACGAGCGCGCCCACGCCTTGGCTTGCCCCGATCATCTCGGCGGCGACGAGCAGCACGATGCCGATGGAAGAGGCGATGCGCAGCCCCGACAGGATGCCGGGCAGCGCTCCGGGAAAGATGATCTTCCATACGATCGCCGCCTGCGAGAGGCCGAAGCTGCGCCCCATGCGCACGAGCGAGCGGTCGACGTTGTCCACGGCACCGTAGGTGGCGATCACCGTCGGGAAGAAGGTGCCGAAGGCGATGGTCGCCACCTTCGATCCCTCGCCTATGCCGAACCACAGGATGAACAGCGGCAGGAGAGCGATCTTCGGGATGGGAAAGAGCGCCGACACCAGCGTCACGCCCGGCGCGCGCACGAGACTGGACAGGCCGACCGCCAGTCCGAAGGCGACGCCGGCCGTACCACCGATCGCAAAGCCGACAAGGAGGCGTGCAAGCGAGGCCTTGAGATGCCCAACGAGCTCGCCGCTGACGCCCATCCGCCACAGGGCCTCGCCCACTTCCGCCGGGCTCGGCGCAAAAACCGGGCTCATCCAGCCGAGCGAGGAAGCGAGTTGCCACAGGGCGATGAGGGCGAGGAGCGCGGTCGCGCCGGCAGCTCGGCGGGTCTCGGGCAGGAAGACGCCGCCGCGATAGGCCACCCGACGCGCGCCCACACCCGTTTCGGCGGTTGCCGGCTCACGCATCGGCCACCTCCGCATCGGCGAGTTCCCGATCGGCTTCCGCCGCGTCGGCCCGGATCAGATCCCACAGTCGCCGCGCCTCCCGGACGAGCGCCGGATCCTCCGCCGACCGCGCCGGGCGCGGCATGTCGAGCAAGAAGGTGGCCTTGATGCTCCCGGGCCGGCGCGACAGGACAACGATGCGGTCGGCGAGCCGCACGGCTTCGTCAAGGTTGTGCGTGACGTAGACGGTGGCGAGGTCGCCCTCCGCGTGCAGACGGACGAGATCGTCCATGAGCAGCGTGCGCGTCTGCGCGTCGAGCGCGGACAGGGGCTCGTCCATGAGGAGTACGGCGGGCTTCACGGCGAGCGCGCGGGCGATGCCAACGCGCTGCTTCATGCCGCCCGAAAGCTGCTTGGGATAGACGTCGGCGAAATCGGCAAGACCAGTGCGCGCCAGCGTATCGGCGACGATCGCCGCAGCGGCCTTCCCGGCAAGGCCGTGTCCCTCGAGCGCGAGGCGCACGTTGCCGGCGACCGTGCGCCAGGGCAGGAGCGCGAAATCCTGGAAGACGAAGGTGAGCGGGTTGAGCGAACCGGGGGGCGGCGCGCCTTTGACCAGGGCCGCTCCCGACGATGGCTGCTCGAGCCCGCCCAGGATGCGCAGGAGCGTGGACTTGCCGCAGCCAGACGGCCCGACGACGGCCACGACCTCCCCCGGCGCAATCGTGAAGGAGATGTCCTTCAGGACCGGCAGAGGACCATAGGCGTGGGTGATGCTGTCGGCGATGAGCTGCATGCAGTGGCTAATGGAATTGGCTTGCCTGCGCGCCGCGTCCCTCCGGGACCGCCCCGGCGGACGCGCGGCGGACGTTCAGTTGGCGTTGAGGTGCCCCTGCACGAAGGAGAGGTCGAGGAAGCCCTTGGCGTCGACGGAAGCATCGACGAGCCCCTGCGCCTTGAGCCATGCGACCTGGGCGACGATATCGGCGACGTCGAGGCGAGCCTGCGGATCGGCATAGAAGGCCGAGGCCTTGACCTTCGGCGCCGCCTGCTCAGCTGCGTCCGACGGGTAGACGTGCTTGCCGACGAGCGCGGCCGCCGCGTCGCTGCCTGGTGTGTAGACCGGATTGCCGGCGCCGTCCCGTTTCAGGAAGGCTGCCGCATAGTCGGCCGCCCCCTTCTGGTAGGCGCGCACGAATCTCTCCACCGTCGCGCGTTTGGCCACGATCGTCTTGGTATTCGTGAAGAGGCCACCGAACTGGTACTCGGCGATATCGGAAACGCGGCCGATGAGCTTGGCCTCGCCGGCGGCGACAAGCGGCTTCGCCAGATGCGGGGCGATGATGATGGCGTCGACCTGCCCGCTCTTGATGCTCGCGACCATGTTCGGCAGGGACTGCAGGGGCTTCATGTCGATGCTCTTGAGGTCGAAGCCCTTGGCGCCTGCGATCTGGCCGAGCTGGTAGTGGAAAGAGGACCCGACCTGCGTAATGCCGACCGAGCGGCCGGACAGTTTCTCCAGGCCCGTCAGGCCCTTGTCAAAGGCCGTGTTGGAGGCGAGCACAAGATTGCCCTCGTAGCCCTTCGCCTCCTTGGCCTGGGCGGCGATGACCTTCAGGGCGCCCTTGCCGGCGAGGTTGTAGAAGCCCGCCGTGAAGGCCGTGACGCCGAAGTCGGCATCGCCCGAGACGACGGCGAGCGCGATCGGCTGCGCTGCCTCGAAGAACTTCAGTTCGACCTCGAGCCCCTCCTCCTTGAAGTAGCCCTTCTCCACGGCGAGGAAGAGCCCGCCGGAGGAGACAAAGCGCAGCACCGCGACCGACACCTTCTCCTGCGCCGCCGCCGGCAGGGCCACGCCCGCGAGCGTGCCGAACGTCACGACGGCGGCGCCCAGCACGCGCCGCACGCAGGTAAAGAGGGTCATGGAACTCGTCTCCCCGCAGGGCCGCGCCGGGCAGCGGCCGTTCGTTGCTGTTCTCTCGCCGTCTTCTCAGCGTGCCGTCGGTTCGGCCGACGCAATAAAGCGTGCGGGCCTGCGCCTGTCCACCCTCGGTTGCTGCCCGGTAGCGCCCCTCAACAGCAAGGATATTTCACGGTACCAAGCGGTGCCTGGGACATCCGCCGTCAGTAGAGGCGCATGCAGGTGACGCCGAGCGCCAGGTTGACGCCGACCTGGCCCTGCACGGAAGGGGGCTGCAGTGTGACGGAGCGGCGGAAACCGCCGACGAGTGCATTGGCGCCAACACCGGCCCGACCGAAACCTCTCCCGACGCGCCGACATATTCGCCGGCGAGGGCACGCGCCCGGTACCGGCCAGACGGCGCAAGGACGGCCCAGATCATCTGCCCCTTGGTGGTGGCGCCGATGTCGAGGCCGAACTTGCGGATGCCGCCCCGGTGGGTTTCCCGCCGGCCATCCGAGTGGCGGACGAGGCAGCGCAGCGACTTTGCCGACGTGACGATGAACCCGGCACCGCCGGACACGGCGCAGCTCAAGGTGCCGATCTGGGCATTCTGCGCCGAAGCGACTGGCGCGAGCAGGAGGGCGCCGGCCATCCCGGCCGCACCGCCACGATATGCGTGCTTTTCATGCGAAATCTCCTTGTCGGGCGGCGTCCCGGCCGGGCGCCGCGCAAGCAGCATAGCCCGCACGAGCATCGGAAGGCCGCTCACGGGTGCCCGGGGGGTGGCGTCCCGTCATGTACGCCCGTAGCGTCGGCAGGGCGCGTTAGTACCGCCGCTCCTCGATGATGATCCGGCGCGAGCGCTGCGCGACGGCGGGTTCGAGCTGCATTGAGGCGACGTCAACGGCGAGGTTCAGGCCGGTCTGCCCCTGCACCGAGATCGGTTGCAGGCTGAACGTGTTCTGCGATCCGCCGAGGAGGACATTGGCGCCGACACCGCCGACGACCGTTGCTTCACCCGCTGCGCCCACGTATTCGCCCGCCAGTGCGCCGCGGCCGATGGCCTTCGAGGGCGCGAAGACCGCCCAGACCATGCGGCCTTTCGCCGTGGCGCCGATGTCGAGGCCAAACTTGCGGATGGTGCCGACGTAGAAGTCGCGCGTGCCCTTGCGGTCGCGGAACTGGCAGTCGAGCGCCTTCGACGAAGTGATGATGAAGCCCGGCCCGCCCGAAATGTTGCAGGTGAGCGTGCCGACCTGCGTGGTGTCCTGGGTGCGCGCCGGCTGAGCCTGAGCGCCCACCGCCGGCGCGAGGAGGACGACGGACGCGGCGATGCCCCCATAAAGCAATGCGCGAGGCTCGATCATGGCACCAACTCCCTTGTCGGGCCGAGGGTCGGGCCGGCCCTCGGCGGCTGCGCGCACGCTTTCGCCGGCACGTTCTGCCTGGCGAAGGCGTGTGACGGCAGCACGCGTGCGAAGAGTCGGGTGCTGCCGCCCGAGATGCATCGATCCGACGAGCAACGCCGCGGCGACCGCTTTGGTTCCGGACGCCGGCATCACCGCCGTCCCGCAACGCAAACGGGGCCCTCCGGGCCCCGTCGCACGTGCGTGAAGGCAAGCGCCGTTCAGCGCAGACTGGCGCAAAAACGCTGGATGCGGTGGCAGGCGTCCTCCAGCTTGTCGTTGGAGGTGGCGTAGCTGACGCGGAAGTTCGGTCCGAGGCCGAAGGACGAGCCGTGCACCGCGGCCACCCCCTCCGTCGCGAGGAGCTCCAGCACGAAATCTTCGTCCGTCTCGATTTTCTTGCCCGAAGGCGCCGTCTTGCCCATCAGCGCCGCGCAGGACGGATAGACGTAGAAGGCGCCCTCCGGCGTCGGGCAGGAGAGGCCCTTGGCCTGGTTGAGCATGGAGACGACGAGGTCGCGCCGCTCCTCGAAGGCGCGGCGGAATACCTTGAGGTGATCCTGCGGGCCGTCGAGCGCCTCGACCGCCGCCCACTGCGAGATGGAGCAGGTGCCGGAGGTCTGCTGGCCCTGGACGAGGTCCATGGCCTTGATCAGGTGTTCAGGCCCCCCGGCGTAGCCGATGCGCCAGCCCGTCATGGCATAGGCCTTCGACACACCATTCATGGTGAGCGTGCGCTCGTAGAGGGCGGGCTCCACCTGCGCCGGCGTGACGAAGATGAAGTTGCCGTAGACGAGATGCTCGTACATGTCGTCGGTGAGCACCCACACGTGCGGATGGCGCATCAGCACGTCCGTCAGCGCCTTCATCTCGGCGTGGGTATAGGCCGCGCCGGAAGGGTTCGACGGCGAGTTGAGGATCACCCACTTGGTCTTCTTGGTGATGGCACGCTCGAGCGCTTCGGGCTGCAGCTTGAAGTTCTGCGCAAGGCGCGTCTCGGCGAAGACGGGCGTGCCGCCGCACAGCGCCACCATCTCGGGGTAGCTCACCCAATACGGCGTCGGGATGACCACCTCGTCCCCCGGGTTCAGGGTGGCGAGCAGCGCATTGTAGATGACGTGCTTGCCGCCCGTGCCGACGATGATCTGCGAGGGCCTGTAGTCGAGCCCGTTCTCGCGCTTGAACTTGCGCGCGATCGCCTCACGCAGCTGCGGGATGCCGGGCACCGGCGTGTACTTCGTCTCGCCGCGCTGGATCGCGGCGATCGCGGCCTGCTTGATGTGATCGGGCGTGTCGAAGTCCGGCTCCCCGACCGACAGAGAGATCACGTCCCGGCCCTGCGCTTTGAGATCCCGAGCCTTCTGCGTCAGCACAATGGTCGCGGACGGCTTGATACGGGACAAAGCGTCGGCGATGAAGGCCATGACCCCAGAACTCCTCTGATGGCGGGGAAGAAAAGGCGCCGGACACTAGTCTCGCCCGTGCTGCGACGCAAGACGCGCCAATTGCAATGCAGCTTGACGTTCAAAGCAGTGTCATACGTCATTGCTACCGGCGCCGTGCACGACAGCCAGAGGGCTCACCATGATCCGCATCGACCGCCGTTCCTTCCTCGCGGGTGCCGCCGCGCTCGCTGCTCCCGCCATCCTGCGCAGCCCCGATGCGCTCGCTTCCTCCGGCGAGGTGAACGTCTTCGCCTGGGGCGACTATTTCGACAAGGCCAAGATCCACGACGATTTTGCCAAGGCCACGGGCATCAAGGTCAACCTGTCGACCTACGGCTCGAACGAGGAATGCGAGAACAAGCTGCGCGCCGCCGGCGGCAAGGGCTTCGATGTCATCTTCCCCTCGGTCGACACCGGACCGAACTACTACAAGGACAACCTCCTTCAGCCGATCGACGAGAAGAAGCTCAAGGTCGAGCAGATCGTTCCCTCGATCTACCGCAACTCGATCTCGCTCGGCGCCACCAACCGCGGCCAGCGCTTCCTCGTACCCTTCGACTGGGGCACTGAGGCGATCACCTACGATTCCGCCAAGTTCAACAAGAGATCGGGTGAGCTCTCCTATGGCGATCTCTTCGCCGATGGGCTCGACAAGCGTGTGGCGCTGCGCCAGAAATCCATCTTCAACTCGGTCGCGCTCTATCTCGACGCGGCCGGCATCGCGAAGACGAACCGCGCGATGGACATGTACAAGAGCGAAGAGGACGCCAAGCGCGTCTTCGAGGCCTGCCTGACGTTCATCGTCTCCAAGCGCAAGAACATCGGCGCCTTCTGGAACAACGCCACCGAAGCCACCAAGGCCTTCACCGACGCCGGCTGCGTCATCGGCCAGACCTGGGATACGACGGGCATCCTGCTCAACCGTACCGTCGACAAGAAGTGGCGCTACGGCATGCCGAGAGAGGGCGGGCTCGCCTGGACGGATACGGTGGCGATCCCCGCGGGTGCCGCCAATGTCGAACAGGCCTACGCCTTCATCAACTACCTGATGACGCCGGAAGTAGGCGCCAGGTTCGCCAACGCCACCGGCTACAACACCTGTGCGGTGGGCGCTGAGAAACATCTCTCGCCGGAAGCGAAGGCCGCTTACGAGATGGCTTATCCGAGCCAGAAGGAGATTGACAACCTCTTCTGGTGGCCCATGCAGACCGCCTTCTACGCCAAGCTGCGCGGCGAGTACGTCGAGAAGCTGACGAACGCCTGACGGGCCGGCGAGACGTCGGCTTTGACAACGTTGCGGCCGGCCCCGTGCCGGCCGCGATATGACCGAAAGAGAGAAAGCCCCTTCCGCATGCGCGGCACCGACGTCCGCCTCGACCATGTCGACGTCACCTTCGGCGATTTCCAGGCGATCAGCGATGTCTCGCTCGAGGTCGAACCGGGCGAGTTCTTCTCGATCCTCGGGCCGTCCGGCTGCGGCAAGACCACGCTCCTGCGCCTGATCTCCGGCTTCCAGGAGCCGACACGCGGGCGCGTGCTCATCGGCGGCGCGGACATGGCCGGCCGCGGGCCGAACCGGCGACCGACGGCCCTCATCTTCCAGAACCTCGCGCTCTTTCCCCTGATGAGCGTGCGCGAAAACGTCGCCTTCGGGCTCGAGGCCCGCGGCATCCCCAAGCGCGAGAGGCTCGCCCGCGCCGACGCTCTGCTCGCGCTCGTGGCGCTCGAAGGTCAGGGCGCGAAGAAGCCCGGGGAACTCTCGGGAGGGCAGCGCCAGCGCGTCGCCATCGCCCGCGCCCTTGCCGTAGAACCGGCCGTGCTTCTCCTCGACGAGCCCCTGTCGGCGCTCGACCTGAAGCTGCGCCAGCACATGCGCGCCGAGCTCAAGGCCATCCAGCGCAAGACCGGCGTGACCTTCATCTACATCACGCACGACCAGGGCGAGGCGCTCACCATGTCGGACCGCATCGCGGTGATGAACCGCGGTCGCGTCGAGCAGGTGGGCCGGCCGGAAGAGCTCTATGCCGAGCCTGCGACCCCGTTCGTCGCCACCTTCGTCGGCGAGCAGAACGTGCTCATCGGCACGGTCGCGGCGAGCGCCCCGGGCGAGGCGGCAGTCGATACGCCGCTCGGCCGCCTCGTCGGACGCACGGCGAATGGCGCGCCCGCCGTCGGGAGCCGCGCCTTCGTCATGATCCGCCCCGAGCGGCTGCGCCTCTCCGACGGGGCGGCGCTCGCGGGCGTCGTCTCGCGCCGCGACCTCGAAGGCCCGTTCTTCGTGCTGCATGTCGAGAGCGGCGATACGCGCCTCGTGGCGCACGTCCCGAACAGCGGCGCGATCCCCGAGCCCGGCGCGCGCGTCGCGCTCGCCGTCGATCCGGCCGACATGCTCATCCTGCCCGAGGGAGAGACAGCCCGTGCGTGAGATTCTGCGCGCCTTCGGCGGGCCTCTCTCGCTTGTCATTGGCACGCTCGTCGGCTTCTGGCTCCTCATCCTCGTTGCCGTGCCACAGGTGGCGATGCTTGACTATTCCCTGTGGTCGCAGGCGGCAAACGCCGACCTCTCGGCGGCGATCGACCGCGCCTATGCCGAGGCGACCATGGCCGAGTTCGACCGCAGGGCCGAGGCGAATCCGGCCAAGGCCACTGAGCTCGACGAGAAACTGACGGCGCTCAAGCGCACGATCGCCGAGCTCGAAGCGGCGCAGACGAGCCCCCCGAAGACCTACGGCCTGCAGAACTACACGCGCATGAGCCCGCTGCACGCCTATATCTTCGTGCGCACCATCCTGTCGGCGCTCGCCGTCGCGGCCGTCGCGCTCGTCGTCTGCTACCCGATCGCCTATGCGGCGGCCTTCGCGCCGACGCCGCGCCGCGCGGCCATCCTCCTCACCGCGCTGCTCGTCCCCTACGCCATGAACGAGCTCCTGCGCGTCTATGCCTGGCTCATGATCTTCGACTACCGCGGCGTCTTGAACAGCCTCTTCGCAGCGGTCGGCCTCGCCGACCTCGAGGCGCGCCGCTGGGTGCCCTTTCTCGAGACGCAGGGGGCGCTCTTCACCGTCATGGTGTCCGTCTACGCGCTCTTCATGGTCTTCCCGATCATGAACACGCTGCAGACGCTCGATCCGCACCAGATCGAGGCGGCGCGCGACCTCGGCGCCTCCGCCTGGCGCATCCATGCGCGGGTCGTCATCCCGCACGCCAAGCCCGGCATCGCGGTTGGCGTGATCACCGTCTTCATGCTGGCGGCGGGGTCCTTCGCCGTACCGCAGATCCTGTCGCGCGGCACAGGCGGCGACTGGTTCAGCCAGCTCGTCTACCGGCAGTTCTTCGAGGCGAACAACTGGAACCTCGGCTCGGCCTATGCCTTCAGCCTGCTCGTCGTCAGCCTCGCCATCGTCTTCGCCATGATGCGCGCCTTCGGCGTCTCACTGCGGGAGATCACGAAGTGAGGCGCGCGGGCCACGAAGGGCGCGCCCCATCGCGGGGAGGTGGACGATGACCCGGCGCCGCGAAGCGGGCGAGGCGGTGCTCGACGCCTATGTCGCCCTGTTCCTCCTCTACATGTTTCTGCCGCTCGGCGTGATGGTGATCGCCGCCTTCAACGCCTATCCGGACCCATCGGTGACGCAGTGGCACGGCTTCACGCTCCACTGGTTCGAGGCCCTGGCGCGCGACGGGCGCATGCTCGCGGGCCTGAGGAATTCCATCTTCGCGGCGCTCGCGGTCGTCGCCCTGTCGCTGCCCATCGGCCTCGCCGCGGCCCTCCTCCTCACCCGCCTGCAGTCGCGGGCACGCGGCTTCCTCTATGCCCTGATGGTGTCGCCAATCCTTACACCGGGCATCATCCTCGGCATCTCGACGCTCGTCTTCTGGCGCAATTTCGGCATGGCCGGCGGCCTCCTCCTCGCTGTCCTCGCCCAGACGTCGTTCATCGCCGCCTATTGCATGCTGATCTTCCTCGCCCGCCTGCAGCGCTTCGACGCCACGCAGGTCGAGGCGGCGCTCGACCTCGGCGCGAGCCAGGGGCTCGTCTTCCGTCGCATCCTGGTGCCCTTCCTGGCGCCGAGCATGGCCACCGCCGCCGTCGTCGCCTTCCTGCAGTCCTTCGAGAACTACAACACCACCGTCTTCTCCATCGGCGGCGACTGGACGCTCGTGACCGAGATCGGCTCGCGCTTCCGCTTCGGCCTGACGCCGGCTGTGAACGCCATCGGCGTCGTGTTCGTCGTGCTGACCGTCGCCATGGCGATCCTCCACGTGCACCTCGGCCGGCGTCGCCGCGCGCATGGCTGAGGCGCGAGCCATTCCTGGACCGTCCACCGGCCGGTCGCTAAGACAGGACCGTCAGGAGACGGCCGCGTCCGAGCGGCCCGCTGGAGAAACGCCCGTCATGATGCGCCGCCGCACGGTCCTTACCGCCTTCGTCGCCGCCCTCGCACTCGCCGCCCACGCCCCGGTCCTCGCGCAAGGCTATCCGAGCCGCGCCGTTACGCTCGTGGTGCCCTATCCGGCAGGCGGCCCGGTCGATGCCGTGGCGCGCATCCTCGCCGAGGGCGCGACCGCCGATCTCGGCCAGCCGGTCGTCGTCGAGAACCGCGCCGGCGCGAGCGGCATCATCGGGGCGGGCGCCGTCGCCAAGGCAGACGCGGACGGCCACACCATCGTGCTCGGCACGAACCAGACCCACGCCACCAACGAGAGCCTCATCAAGTCGACGCCCTACCGGGCGGCCGCCGATTTCGCCCCCGTGGCGCTCATCGCCGAGGTGCCGCACGTGCTCGTCGCCCGCAAGGACCTGCCTGCGATGAGCGTCGCCGAACTCGTCAAGGCCGCGAAGGCGGAGCCCGGCAAGTTCACCTACGGCTCCACGG
Source organism: Chelatococcus albus (assembly GCF_030067675.1). Classification (GTDB taxonomy): domain Bacteria; phylum Pseudomonadota; class Alphaproteobacteria; order Rhizobiales; family Beijerinckiaceae; genus Chelatococcus_A; species Chelatococcus_A albus. The sequence continues at coordinate 41,308 of NZ_JASJEV010000008.1, forward strand.
GCAACGGCTCGGCCTCGCACCTCGCCGCCGAGCTCTTCAAGACAAAGGCCGGCGTCGACCTGCTGCATGTGCCCTTCAAGGGCGCCGCGCCGATGACGAACGAGCTCGTCGCCGGCCGCCTCGACGTCGCCTTCGCCACCCTGCCGAGCGTCATCGGCCAGATCGAGGCGGGCACGATCAAGGCGCTCGCTGTGGCGAGCACCAAGCGCGCTACGGCCCTGCCCGCCGTGCCGACGCTCGCCGAGGCAGGTGTCGCGGGCGTGGAGGCCGACGCGTGGTTTGCGCTGTTCGCCCCGCGCGGCACCCCGGCGTCCATCGTCGACAAGCTCTACAAGGCGGTGGGCGCGGCGCTGGCGCGCCCAGCGGCGCAGGAGGCACTGGCCAGGCAGGGTGTGACGCTGGCGCTCAAGGGCCCCGCCGATCTCGGCGCCATGATCCCGAAGGAAGTCGAGAAGTGGGCCGAGGTCGTCAAGGTCTCGGGCGCCAAGGTCGACTGAACCCTTCGCGCGGCCTGCCAACTCCGGGCGCCACGCCCGACATCGGGAGGATTTCGCCCGTGAACCTCACCGCTCTCCTCAAGCAGCGCGCCGAGCGGGGCCGGCCCGTGCGCGTCGCGCTCATCGGCGCCGGCAAGTTCGGCTCCATGTTCCTGAGCCAGGTGCCGACCATTCCGGGCCTCGAGGTGGCGGTGATCGCCGATCTCGACCCGGAGCGGGCTAGGAACGCCTGCCGCAACGTGGGCTGGGACGCCGGGCGCATTGGCCGCACGCGCTTCGTCGACAGGGGTGCCGAGGCTTGCGTCGACGAGGCCGTGGAGGTGGTGGTCGAGGCGACAGGCCATCCCGGCGCCGGCATCGCCCATGCGCTGACGGCGATCGAGGCGGGCAAGCACGTCGTCATGGTCAACGTCGAGGCAGACGTGCTCGCCGGAGCCCTCCTCGCCCGCAAGGCCGAGGCGCGGGGCGTCGTCTATTCCATGGCCTACGGCGACCAGCCGGCGCTGGTCGCCGAGATGGTCGACTGGGCGCGGGCCGCGGGTTTCACGGTCGCCGCAGCGGGCAAGGGTACGAGATATCTACCCGCCTACCACGCCGTCACGCCCGACGACGTGTGGCACCACTACGGCCTCACAGCGGAGGAAGCCCGGCAGGCCGGCATGAATGCGCAGATGTTCAACTCCTTCCTCGACGGCACGAAATCGGCCATCGAGATGGCGGCCATCGCCAATGCCTGCAGCCTCTCCGTGCCGCAGGACGGCCTGCTCTTCCCGCCCTGCGGTGTCGACCATCTCGCCCACGTGCTGCGCCCCAGGGCGCTCGGCGGCATCCTGGAGGAGGATGGGATGGTGGAGGTTGTCTCCTCGCTGGAGCGCGACGGCCGCCCCGTCTTCCGCGACCTGCGCTGGGGCGTCTACGTCGTCCTCAAGGCGCCCAACGACTATGCCGCCGCCTGCTTGAGGCAGTATGGCCTGCCGACGGACGACACCGGGCGCTATGCGGCGATGTACAAGCCCTTTCACCTCATTGGCCTCGAATTGTCGATCTCGGTGCTGAACGCGGCCCTCCGCCACGAACCGACGGGCATGACGCGCGACTGGCGCGGCGATGCCGTGGCCGTCACCAAACGTGCCCTGAAGGCCGGGGAGACGCTCGACGGCGAAGGCGGTTATACGGTCTACGGCAAGCTCGTGCCGGCCGCTCACAGCCTCGCCGTCGGCGCCCTGCCGATCGGCCTCGCGCACGGGGTAGAGCTGACGCGCGACATCGAGGCCGGCGAGGTGGTGACAATGGACGACGTGCTCCTCGACGAGAATGCGCTCGCCGTGCGCATCCGCCGTGAGATGGAGCGCAGCATCGGCGCGCCTGCCTGAAGCTCGTCGAGCGGCGGCGAGTACTGCACTGCCTGCGCGCCCTCCGATCGAGCTAGTCGTGCCGGCTTCAGTCGACTCGTTGTGATGATGCGATCGCGGACGGGGTGGGACACTCTTGTCCTCCGGAGACCGCGTGGCCGCCGGCCTGCGACGTCCGTTCCTTCGCCTGTGCGCCAGCGCACGGCCGAGGCGGGCCGCGCGACGCAGATTGGCGGCGTGGCCAGGTGCCGCGCGAGGAAGGATTGCGATCATGAACGCCAACGACCCGATCCGCATCTCCGACATCCGCCGTTCGCGGGCAGTCGCGGCGTCGATAACCCGCGCCGAGGCCGAACGTCAGTTCAAGTTCTCGGCGAGCCTTGTCGTCGTGCTTGCGCTTGCCACCCTCACGGTGATGGTCGCCAATCGCCTGGCGGTGTCCGACATGGCCCAGACGCCGGCGCCCGCGATCACCATCACCACGACGAAGGCCTCCTGACGGCAAGGGCCTTCGCCATTGAATGCCCCGGTTCCTCGTCTACGGTACACCCTCCCCGGGGTGTGAAGACCGGAGCCGGAACATGCGATCTGCCGCTTTCGCCCTTGCCGCCGCACTCGTCGCTGCGATCGTGGGTGCCCATCCCGTGCTTGCTCAAGCGCTCCTGCGCGCCCGGACCGAGAAGGCCGACATCGTCGTGGAGACGCTGGCGCGGGGCCTGGAGCACCCCTGGGGCCTCGCCTTCCTGCCCGACGGGCGCATGCTCGTCACCGAGCGGCCGGGACGCCTGCGCATTGTCACCGCTTCAGGTCAGGTCCTGCCGGCGCTCTCCGGGGTGCCGCGCGTCGCCGCCCGCGGCCAGGGCGGCCTGCTCGACGTGGCGCTCGACCCGCGCTTTGCCGAGAACCGCCTCGTCTACCTGACCTATGCCGAGCCGCGCAGCAATGGGCTCTCGGGCACGACGGTCGCACGCGGGCACCTCAACTCGGCCGCCACCGGCCTCGAAGGCACCACCGTCATCTTCCGTCAGGAGCCCGGTCATACGGGCGGCAACCATTTCGGCTCCCGCCTCGCTTTCACGCCGGACGGCACACTCTTCGTCACGCTCGGGGATCGCTTCACGTTGCGCGACAAGGCCCAGGACCTCACCACCCATCTCGGCAAGATCGTGCGCGTTCGGCCCGACGGGTCAGTTCCGCCAGACAATCCCTTCGTCGGGCGCGAGGGGGCGCGGCCGGAGATCTGGTCCTACGGCCACCGCAACGTGCAGGGCGCAGCCCTTCATCCGAGCTCCGGCGAATTATGGGCGATCGAGCACGGCCCGCGCGGCGGCGACGAGGTCAATATCGCAAGGCGCAGCCTCAACTACGGCTGGCCGGTCATCACCTACGGCATCGACTATTCCGGCGCCAAGATCGGCATCGGCACGGCCAAGGAGGGGATGGAACAGCCGATCTTCTACTGGGACCCGTCGATTGCCCCCTCGGGCGCCGCCTTCTATACAGCCGACCGCTTCCCTGGCTGGCGCGGCAGCCTGTTCACCGGCGCGCTCGCCGGGCAGATGCTCGTGCGCCTGGAGCTCGCGGGCAATCGCGTCACGCACGAGGAGCGGATGCTGGAGGAACTCGGCGAACGCATCCGCGATGTGCGCCAGGGACCAGACGGCCTCCTCTACCTGCTCACCGACGCCGATGACGGACGCATCCTGCGCCTGCGGCCGGCGGGAGCGAGCTGAGACGGCTCAACGCCCTGGCCTGAGCGCCTTCGGGATCACGAGCTTGAGCCCCGACCAGACGGCGTCGACGGCGCAGACTTTGACGTCGACGAGGCCGCAGGCAAGCGCCTGAGCACGCACGACATCTTCGGTCAGCGTCGTGGGGATCTTCGCCGTCTTCTTCGGCCAGGAGACCCAGAGCATGCCGGCAGGCGCCAGCAGCGCGCGCAGGCGCGGAATCGCCTCCGACAGATCGGCGGCGTCGGTCGTGAAGACAAGCGCGACGTCGAAGGGGCCCTCCGCCGGCAGATGCGCAGGCCCCAGTCGCGTCACGACCGTCGCGAAGCGCGCCGCCTGCGTGAGCGGCGTGAGATGGTCGGGCAGGCCGATGAACAGCACCCGCTGGCCGTCGGCGAGGCCGAGCTTCCTCGGAAGCGACGCGCCGGAATATCCTGCGTCACCCATCCTCACCTCCGTTCAACCCAGCGGACCGCGAAAGATGAAAAAGGCACCGGCGGCGATGAGGCCGAAGCCGATGACGTGATTCAGCGTCATCGCCTCCTTCAGGTAGAACACCGAGAAGAATGCGAAGACAACGAGCGTAATGACCTCCTGGATCGTCTTCAGCTCGGCCGCGGAATAGACCATGTGGCCGATACGGTTCGCCGGCACGGCGAACCAGTACTCCACGAAGGCGATGCTCCAGCTCGCGACGACCGCGACCCACAGCGGCGCCGCCTTGAACTTGAGATGCCCGTACCAAGCGAAGGTCATGAAGACATTCGACAGGAGGAGCAGGCTGATCGGCGCGAGATAGGGACCGGTAAGGATGGCGGGCATGGCGGGCAGGCCTTGCGGGCGGAGGCGCGACGATAGCCGCGCCGGAGCGCGGCGCAACGGTGAGGCCGTTCAGCCGTGGCGCAGCTTCATGGCGAGGATGACGATAAGCAGGACGAGGGTGACGGCATTGGCGCCGATGAGCGGCCAGCTCACATGCAGGATGCCGTAGAGGAGCCAGAGCACGACGCCGACGCTCAGCGCCACCTGGGTGGTGAGCGATATCGCGCGCGTCTCGCGCGTGCGGATGACCTTCACCGCCTGCGGAATCCAGCAGAAGGTGGTGAGGACGGCCGCGACGGAGCCGAGGGCTTCGACGTAGGCGGGGGGCATGCGCGAGGCTCCAGACGGTCCCGCCGTCCCGGGTGGCGGGCCGATCATCCGATGCCGGGCCGCCCTGAAGCTGTCAACGCACCCGCCCTTGCATTGGGCGAAGGCGGCCATGCCGGCAACGCTCGTGTCCCGCCCCACTCAGGCCACGAGGCCGCGCATGGGCGCGACCGCGGCGCTCTCCGGGAAGACGCGCTCGGCGAGCGTCGCGGCCGACACGCCGAAGAGATCAGCGAGCACCCCCTTCGCCACGGCCCTCAGGTCGGCGGTGGGCCGGAGGTCCCGCCCCTCGTACAGCGCCGCGGGTTTCAGGCCCGGCCAGTCGGCGACGACGCGCCCTCCGTTCACCGCACCGCCGACGAGGAAGGCGACGGTACCGGTACCGTGGTCGGTGCCCGCGGTGCCGTTGATGCGCGCCGTGCGGCCGAATTCGGTGACGATCATGACCACCGTGTCCTTCCAGCATGGCCGCAGGCCCTCCTCCAGGGCCGCGATGGCGCCGTCGAGGCCGCCGAGAAGCTGGGCGAGACGCCCCGTGGCGCCGCCCTCGCGCGCATGGGTGTCCCAGCCCTCGAAGGCCAGGGCCGCGATGCGCGGACCGTCCGCCGCCGCGATCAGGCGCGCTGCGCCCTCCGCGATCTGGCGCATGCCCTGCGGGTTGTCCGGCCCGCCGCGGGCGCGCATCACCTCCGCGCCCATGCCCTGGCTCGACGCGAGCCGGTCTGTCTCGAGCCCCTGTGCCAGCGCCCTCGCGAGCAGCGGATCGCGTGCAGCGTAGAGATCCAAGAGGCGGCCCGCGAGATCCTCTCCGGCGCGCGGCAGCGTCGCAGGCGCCCAGCCCATGGCGGGTGCCGGCCCGCGCGCAATAAGCGGCGCCATGGCGCCGACGCCGAGGCAACCCCGGCGCGCCACCGCTTCCCCGGGCGGCAGGCTCGCGGCCAGGCGGTTGAGCCAGCCGCTCTCGGCGCGGCCCGGACGAGGCTCGCCGCTCTCCAGCACGTCCTGACCGTCGAAATGCGAGCGCTCACGGTAGGGCGTCGCCACCGCATGCACGACAACCGCCTGTTTCGCCCCATAGAGCCGGGCGAAGGTTGGCATCGCCGGATGAAGGGCGAAGAAGCCGTCGAGCGGCAAAGCCGGCACCGGACCATCGGGCAACAGCGCGAGATCGCCGTGCAGGCCGGGGTAGTCGGGATCGCCGACGGGTGCGACGGCGGCGAGCCCGTCGAGCGCGCCGCGCAGGACGATGCAGGCGAAGCGTGCGTCCCGCCCGCCGGCGGCGAAGGCGAACCTCGGCATATAGGCCCAGGCGAAGAGGGCACCCGCCGTGCCAAGGAGACGGCGGCGCGACAGGCTCGGCATTTCGCACCACATGGCTCACCTCCGCTGGAATTCCGGCGACATGAGAAGGAGCGCGACGGCCTGCGCCCGGCTCTCGGCCCGCGCCACGGCCTGCCGCGTCTCGCGCGAGCAGGCAGCGCCGAGCACCGCGTCGACGAGATCGGGCGGGCTCGGCCCGCCCGCCGCCTGCCGTCCCAGCGCAGCCGCCACGTCGAGGCGCGCCTTGACGCCTTCGGGCGACACCCAGGCCGCCACCGTGTCGGGAAAGCCGTTCGGCCCCGAAGGCGTCCACAAGGGCTGTCCCATGCCGGCGAGGGCGGCGAGGAGCGGCGGCGCTTCGACCTTGCGCCCGGTCGTGCGCAGGGCCGCCACTAGGAACTCGTAGGGCAGGCGCAGTTTGTGCGCCTCCGGGACCCAGGCCTCCGGCGCCTCGACAAGGGCGAGCGACAGGGCGGCGAGATCGCCGTCGCTGTCGCGGAACGTGCGCGTGAGGCGCTCGACGAGCTTCGGCGGCGGCTCGTCCGCGATGAAATGCCTGGCCAGCTTGCGCGCCACATGGCGCGCCGTCGCCGGGTGGCGGGCGAGGGCGAGGAGCGCCTGCTCCCCCTGCTCCGCCCCGCCCTCGCGGTGGGAGACGCCGAGCACGGCGTGGTCCCCCGGCTCGTGCAGATTGGCGTTGAAGGTGAAGCGCCCCTGGGCGCCACGCTTGTCGTCGTAGGCGACCGTCCAGCCTGTGATGATGCGGGCGAGGCTCGTCACGTCCTCCTGGCCATAGCCGCCATCAACGCCGAGCGTGTGCAATTCCAGGATCTCGCGGGCGAGATTCTCGTTGAGGCCACGGCCGCGGCGCCGTCCCGCCGGCGAGTTCGGCCCGATGGACTCCTGGTTGTCGAGATAGATGAGCATCGCCGGATGTCTCGCGACGGCGAGCAGCATGTCGGCGAAACGCCCGAAGACATGCGGGCGGATGGCCTCGCGCTCGAAGGCGCCGGCGAGCGTGCGCAAGTGCCCGCCCTTGGCGGCGGAAACGCAGAAATGGTTCGACCAGAAGAGGGTAAGCCGCTCGGCGAAGCCCGTCCCGCTCTCGACGCCCACTGACAGGCGCGCCGCGGCCTCAGCGCGGTAGAGGCGCTGTGGCACCGGCGGCCCGGCGCCGAGCGCGATGGGACCCGTGGGCTTGTTCGGCTCCATGCCGCCGATGCGCAGGCTCTCGGGTCGCGCCCCGGCCTCCGCCGCCATCCTCCCCGCAGCACCCGGCCCCATGCGCGCGAGGCGCTGAAGATCCTCTTCTGCCCGCCAGGCGCGGAAGGCTTCGACGCCCGTCAGGAGATCCGGTCCCTCCGGCTGCGGCACGGCGCGCCGCCGCACCTCCGCCGCGAGGACGTCGCGGATGTCGGCGCCCATGCGCGCAAGATCCCCCGGCCTCGGCCCCAAGCCGAAGCGGTTCAGTCCCAGCACCGCCAGCGCGGCGTCCCGTTCCAGCGCCATGGTGCGCCTCCCGCCGGTCCTTCATCGGTACAAGAAAACCACGGCATCCTTGCGGCTGCATGGGCGAAGCATGAACATTTCGTCATGTCGTGGCGGGCGCCCGGTGGTGCGGAACGTACGTCCGCTGTCGGTGGCCCTGCGGATCGTCAGGTCGCCCCGGCCGGATGTAACATTTGGTCTGGTATCTCCTGCTCAGGCGCCATCGACCGATGATCGTACCCTCCCGCCCCGCGCGCACGACGCTCGCCCTCGTCCTGGCGTGGGTCGTGCTCGTCGCAGCCTTCACGGCCCTTTCTGTCCGGAGCGCGGTCGATCGCGCCGCGGTGGAGGTCGATGCCATGGGCCGCTCGCTGCATCGGCTCGTGTCGCAACGGGCTGCGCAGCATGACGCCCATCTCACGAGCCTGTCGGCGCTGGCGCTCGCGACGCGCCCGCCGCCGCTGCACGAGATCGACCAGGTCGCAGCGACGATCCTGCGCTTCTATCCGCGCATCACCGCAGTCGATCTCCTGTCCCTGCCCGGCGGCGCCGGTGCCCCGGACGCTCCTGCCGTCCTCACCTCCACACGCAGCCCGACGGGGAACGCCGTCGATCCGATCGCGACGGCGACGGCGATCGCCGGCACTGCACCGGGTGCGACGACACTCATCGCCACGGATGCTCCGGTGGGACGCTACCGCCTGGCGAAGAAGCTGCCAGACTCGGAAGGCCGTCTTGCCCTCGTTCTCGAGATCGATGCCCAGCAACTCTTCGATGGTGAAGAACGCCCGGTCTGGGCCGCCTTGACGCTCTCGACGGGAGACCGGACGATCGTCGCACTCCCGGCGACTGCCGGTCTCGGCCCGGCCGCTCCCTCCTGGCTGCCGCGCCCGCATTTCGAGAAGGCTCTGGGCAGCCCCAACCAGCCCCTGCTCCTGCGTCTCGAGCGACCGCTCGCCCTGGCGGACCTCGTCGCACCCGGCCCGTTCGCAACCTTCGCGTTCGCCTCGGCCGCAATCATCGTCCTGGCCGGACTGCTGATGCGCCAGCGGCACATGGCGAAGCGCGCCCGTCTCGCGGCGGCGGAGGCGCAGCAGCGCGCCCGGATCCGCGAGCACGAGGCCCGGCTCGCCCATGCCTCCCGGGTCAACGCCATGGGCGAAATGGCGTCCGGAATCGCCCATGAGCTCACGCAGCCGCTGACGGCCCTGCTGAGCCAGAGTCAGGCGGCCCTGCGTCTGGCCGCAGCCGATGCGGCCGTGCCCTCGGCCGTCGCCGAGGTTCTCGCGGCCAATGTCCGCCAGGCCAAGCGCGCCGCCGACATCCTGACGCGCCTGCGCGCCTATGTCAGCAGGACGCCGCCCCGGCCGGCCGTCTGCGATCTCAATGCGCTCGTCGGCGATGTTGCCGCCCTCGCCCGCATCGATCTGGAGCGACGCAGCATCATTCTCGATCTCCCGGCAGGGGCGCCGGCGCCTCTCGCCTGGGTCGACCCCGTGCAGATGGAACAGGTGGTGCACAATCTCGTCCGCAATGCAGCTGATGCGGTGGAGACGCGGCCCATGGGCGACCGGCGCGTCGTGGTGAAGACCGAGGTCCGCGGCGGCGAGACCCGCATCACGGTCGCCGACACCGGCTGCGGCATTGCGGAGGATGTTCTGCCGCGGCTCTTCGAACCCTTCTTCTCCACCAAGGCGGACGGCATGGGCCTCGGCCTGCCCCTGTGTCAGAGCCTCGTCGAACGCTTCGGCGGCCATATCGTCGCCGCCAATCGGCCGGAAGGAGGCGCTCAGTTCACCGTCGTCCTGCCCCTTGCAAGCGGCGAGCGACGGGCGGAGGCGGCCGAATGAGCCCCCAGCCGCCCGTCTACCTCGTCGACGACGACGAAGCGGTCCGCGACGCCCTGTCGCTGCTGCTGCGCACCTATGGCATCGAGGTGGAGAGCTTCGCCGAGCCGTGCGCCTTTCTCACCGGGCTCGACCGTCGCAAGCCGGGCTGCATCCTTCTCGACCTCCGCATGCCGGCCATTTCCGGGCTGCAGATGCAGGAGCGCCTGCTCGCGAGAGGGTGCAACTGGCCGGTGATCCTCGTCACCGGGCACGGCGACGTGCATGCCTGCCGCCGGGCCTTCAAGGCCGGCGCCGTGGACTTCCTGACCAAGCCCGTCGACGAACAGGCGCTGATCGAGGCCCTGCACGCCGCCTTCCGGGCACTGCAGAGCAGTCGCGAACGTGCCGAGGCGCAGGCGCTCCTCGCGCGCCTCACAGAGCGCGAACGCGAGGTGCTCGACATGATCAGCCGCGGCTGGTCGACGAAGGAGATTGCAGGGGCGCTCGGCATCTCGCCGCGCACGGTGGACACGCATCGGGCCAACCTCGCCGAGAAGCTCGGCACCACCTCCGTCGCCGAGTTCGTCCGCCTGGCGCTCGCCCGCGACGAGCGCGGCGGCACGGCTCCGTAGCGCTACCGATCCCGCTCCGTTGCCGCACCGATTCCGCCGTGGAGGCCGGCGGCGCATCCTCAGCCCGCTCGTTGCAGCGCCGTCGGCAGAAAGGCGGCGCGGTGCCCGAAGTAGAGAAGATGCCATGCCGAAACACCTCCTCGCCGCCGCGGCGGCTGCCGCCACGCTCGCCTTCGTCGGCGCTCCGGCGCAGGCCCAGGTCCTGCAGGAGCGCAACATGCCGCTCGGCCTCGCGGTCGAACTCGCCCAGGCGACCGTCGATGCCTGCGCCGCCAAGAACTACAACGTCGCGGCGGCGGTGGTGGATCGCAACGGCGTGCTGCGCGCCCTGCTGCGGGCTGACCGCGCCGGTCCGCACACGGTTGATTCCGCGCGCCGCAAGGCCTTCACCTCCGCCTCTATGCGGGCTCCGACCGGCGCCATCGCCGAGAATGTCGAAAAGAACCCGGCTGCGCGCCAGCTCGTCGCGATCGACGGATTCTTGGTCCTCGGCGGCGGCGTGCCGGTGAAGATCGGCGAGGAAACGATCGGCGCGGTCGGTGCCGGTGGCGCGCCCGGCGGCCACCTCGACGAGGAGTGCGCCAAGGCCGGCATCGAGAAGATCCAGACGAAGCTGAAATAGGCTTCGCCGTCGAGTCGCATCTCGGCCGCCACCGGAGGCACCTCCTCCGGTGGCGGCCTAGCAGGACCTCAGATCGGCACGGGAGGTGCGGGCCGCCCAGGCCCGCCGCTCGGCGATGGGCCGCGCAGCCGGCCCCGCCCCCTTCTCCTGACTTTTCCTGACAGGAGACTCCCCCCATATTGCGGGCCATGGCTCGCAAACCCTCTTCCCCCCGCTCCCGGGCGTCCAAGCCAGAGCTGAAGCCGCTCGATCCCTTCCTGGCGGACTTGCTCAATCCCGCCCTCAACAAGGGCACGGCCGGGCTCGGAGGCGCGGCCAGCGATCGCGGCCGCGCGGGCGGAACGGCGAAGGGTTTCGGCGAGGCGCCGCAGGCCGGCTTTGCCACGCCCGGTGTGCAGGACCACGATCCGGCGCTCTCGTCCGGTCCTGCGCTGCCCGCAGGCAAGCCGCCAACGACGTTGCGCGAGAGTGGCGCGCCGCCCGGACCCGCGCGCGCCGGACGCAAGTGGGGCGAGGACGACACGAGCCTGACGCGCGACGAGATCCTGAAGGCCGCTCCGCGCCGTGTGCGCCAGGGCAACGTTTCGGCGGATGACGAGGACGAGGCGGCGCCCGCCCTCACCAGCGTCTCCGCCACCGTGGCAGCCCTGTCGAAACTCCTCGAAGGGGGCAACCCCCTCTTCAAGGAGGGCAAGCTGTGGACGCCGCATCGCCCTCCCCGGCCGGAGAAATCCGAGGGCGGCATCCGCTTCCGCATGCAATCGGACTTCAAGCCCGCCGGCGACCAGCCGCAGGCCATCAGGGAGCTGGTGGCGGGCACCGAGAGCGGCGAGCGCGACCAGGTCCTGCTCGGCGTCACCGGCTCCGGCAAGACCTTCACCATGGCCAAGGTCATCGAGCAGACGCAGCGCCCCGCGCTTATCCTCGCCCACAACAAGACGCTGGCGGCGCAACTCTATGGCGAGTTCAAGAGCTTCTTTCCGGACAACGCCGTCGAATATTTCGTCTCCTACTACGACTACTACCAGCCGGAGGCCTATATGCCCCGGTCAGACACCTATATCGAGAAAGAATCCTCCATCAACGAGCAGATCGACCGGATGCGCCACGCCGCCACCCGCGCCCTGCTCGAACGCGACGACGTCATCATCGTCGCCTCGGTCTCCTGCATCTACGGTATCGGCTCGGTCGAGACCTATACGGCGATGACCTTCTCGGTGAAGGTGGGCGAGGTGATCGAGCAGCGCCAACTCATCGCCGATCTCGTCGCCCTGCACTACAAGCGCGTGCAGGCCGATTTCACCCGCGGCACCTTCCGCGTGCGCGGCGACGTCATCGAGCTCTTCCCCGCCCATCTGGAGGACAGGGCCTGGCGCATCGGTCTCTTCGGCGATGAAGTGGAGTCGATCGTCGAGTTCGACCCCTTGACCGGCCAGAAGACGGCAGACCTCTCCTTCGTCAAGGTCTACGCCAATTCGCACTATGTGACGCCGCGGCCTACCCTCCTGCAGTCCATCAAGGGCATCAAGGAAGAGCTGAGGTGGCGGCTCGAGGAGTTGAACCGCATGGGCCGCTTGCTCGAGGCCCAGCGGCTCGAGCAGCGCACCACCTTCGACCTCGAGATGCTGGAGGCGACCGGCTCCTGCGCCGGCATCGAGAACTATTCGCGCTACCTCACCGGCCGCAAGCCCGGCGAGCCGCCGCCCACCCTCTTCGAATACCTGCCCGACAACGCCCTCATCTTCGTCGACGAAAGCCACGTCACCGTGCCGCAGATCGGTGCCATGTACCGCGGCGACTTCCGTCGCAAGGCGACGCTCGCCGAATACGGCTTCCGCCTGCCCTCCTGCATGGATAACCGGCCCCTGCGCTTCGAGGAGTGGGATGCCATGCGGCCGCAGACGGTGCATGTCTCGGCCACCCCCGGCCATTGGGAAATGGAGCGAACCGGCGGCGTCTTCGTCGAGCAGGTCATCCGGCCGACCGGCCTCGTCGACCCGCAGGTGGAGGTGCGGCCGGCGCGCAGCCAGGTCGACGACCTTCTCGGCGAGGTGAAGGCCGCCGCCAGAGCCGGCTACCGCTCGCTCGTCACCGTGCTGACGAAGCGCATGGCCGAGGACCTGACCGAATATCTGCACGAGAACGGCGTGCGCGTGCGCTACATGCACTCGGACATCGACACGCTGGAGCGCATCGAGATCATCCGCGACCTGCGCCTCGGCGCCTTTGACGTGCTCGTCGGCATCAACCTCCTGCGCGAGGGCCTCGACATTCCCGAATGCGCCCTCGTCGCGATCCTCGACGCCGACAAGGAAGGTTTTCTGCGGTCGGAGACCTCGCTCATCCAGACCATCGGCCGCGCCGCGCGCAACGTCGACGGCCGGGTGATCTGCTATGCCGACCGGATGACCGGCTCGCTCGAGCGCGCCATCGCCGAGACCAACCGCCGCCGCGAGAAGCAGCTCGCCTACAATGCCGAGCACGGCATCACGCCGCAGTCGGTGAAGAAGAACATCGCCGACATCCTCGACTCGGTCTACGAGCGCGACCACGTCACGGTGGACGCGGGCCTCGCCCAGGAGCCGGCCGTCGGCCACAACCTCAGGGCCGTCATCGCCGACCTCGAGAAGCGCATGCGCGAGGCGGCGGCAAACCTCGAATTCGAGACCGCCGCGCGGCTGCGCGACGAGATCAAGCGCCTGCAGGCCACCGAACTCGCCATCGCCGACGATCCGCTCGCCCGCCAAGGCGAGGTGGAGGAGCGCGCCGGCAGCTTCGCCGGCGCGCGCAAATACGGCGCTAGCGCCAATCTGCCGCCCGCAGCGACGAGCGCGGAGCCGCGGAGCCGCGCCCGTAAGCCCGACCTCGATGAGATGGGGCCGGGGAGTGACCGGGCGGTGCCGCGCGGGGCGGAGGACTTCAAGCCCCGCTCCATGGGCGGCTGGCCGGGCCAGACCACGGTGAAGAAGGGCGGCCGGCGCCGTCGCGGTGAGGGCGCGGCGGGATGACGAGCCTGCCTGCGATGGTACAATGGCCCTGTCTCGCTCAGGCGCGTGAGGTGGCCATGGACTCGACGCGGCTTTGCACGGCGGCCGGCATGGGCGCAGCCATCGGCCTGTTCCTCGGCTGGGCCTCGCCCGCCCTCGCGCAGGCGCGGGTGGAGGCGGTGAGCCGGACCTGCGCCGAGCTGCAGCAGCTCGTCGCCCGCAGCGGGCCCGTGGTGATCTACACCGGCCCCTTCCTCTACGACATCTACGGCACGACCTGCGGCCTGCGCCAGCGCGCTGTGCCGGGCTATGTCACCGCGCGCGACAATCCGCAGTGCCTTGTGGGCTACACCTGCGCGCCGAGCACCGGCGGCAACGACTGACGGCGACGGTGCAAATGAGAGGAGCCGCCCGCCCGGGGGCGGCTCCGATCGCGTCGTTCCGACCGGGGCCGGCCCTCACGCCTGCTGGATGGCGGAGAGCTTCCAGCCCTCGCCGCGCGCGCGGCGGAAGGTCCAGAGTTCGGTCACCTCGCTCGGCTTCGTCGCGTCGCCCGAGACGATGCGGCCGCTTCCGCGCTCCACCATCGTGTCGAGGAGCGAGAAGCGCATCGCCACCGTGGCGTAGTCGGCATCCGCCTCGCGCCAGGCCTCCGACAGGTCGCCCTGCAGGAGCCTGGGCTCGGCAATCCTGTTGACGACCCCGTCCCTGGCGTTCTGTGCCAGATCCTCGGCGAAGAAGGAGACCATCTCCGGCGTCGTCAACTCCCTGAGCACGGCGAGATCCTCCCGCCCGTAGGCGAGCTGGACATCGCACAGCGCCTTCTCGAAGGCGTCGAAATCGGTGGGCGTGAGGCCGATCTCGTCGCGCGGCGCAGCGGCAGCCCGCGCCGGGCCGTCCGGCCCGCCGAGACTGGCACCCAGGTTGGGGATGCCGGAGCCGCCCAGCGCCGAGCGCGCGATGGGCGCATCGCCCTGCGGCCCGGCGCCCATGCTGGCCATGGCGGGCGAGAGCCCCGCGGGCGCCGGCTGCTGGCGGCTGCGGAAGAAGCGCACCGCAAGCATGATCAGGCCGACGATGAGGCCCGCCTGCAGCAGGAGACCGAACAGGGAGGCGAGCCCTGAGAAGCCGCCGAAGAGCCCGGAGCCGGTGAGGAGGCCGATGAGCCCTGCGCCGACCAGACCGCCCAGGAGCGCCTTGCCGAAGCCGCCGGAGAAGAAGCCCGGCCGCGCCTGCGCCGGCGCTGTCTGCCCGAAGCCGGGCCGCGCCGTCGGGGCGCCGGGCTGGGTCGCGCCCGGCTGGGTCATGGAGCGCTCGATGGGCTGGGCCTGCCGCGGCGCCGTCTGCGTGGTGGGCGCAGCGTCATAGGTGCGGCTGCCGCGGCTGCCGGAGGTGCGCCCGCTGCCGGAGCGCGCCTCCGCGGCACCGGCCGCAAGCACCAGGGCGACGGCCGCGACGGCAAAAAACCGGCCGCGACGGGACAGGGTGGACAAGGACATGGACGTTCCGCTCTCCGACGTTGAGCACTTTGTCTTGACCAGAGAGCCACGGCCGCAGGGCCGAGGCCGGAACCGATCATATAGAGATTGCGAAAGCGTATCGTAAGGGGAGCTTCCTTGGGGAGGCGGGAAGGCGGAGCCCCGCAGCACATCCGCACCTTTGAGAGTCCGTTTGAGAATGGGATCAGTGGCTGATCCCATTCTCAAACGGACTCTTAATGGGACCAAGGACTGATTTTGCATTCTGCATCACCAAACTGCTCCCATGCGCAACCTTTCCCGAGGCTGGAAGCGCTCGCGTGAGGCCGCGCTCCGCCGCGGGCTGGGCGCCGCACGGAGGTGCTGTTGCACGCCTTCCTTGCAGAGCGGGACCTCGACCGCGACGGCGCCCTGTACTGGATCGCCGTCTACTGCGACCTCGCCCCCCGCCAGCCGCGCCCGCCCCGGGATGAAAAAGCACTGGCGCGGGCCGTGAGCCGCGCGCCAGTCCTTCTGCCGATGCGGGGGCTTAGCCCGTCAGGCGTGCTTGTGTCCGCCCGTCATGAGGTCGCGGACGACGCCGACGATGATCATCAGCACGCCGCCGGAGATGAAGCCCGCGACGGCATGCGAGATAATGGCGCCGACCGTCAGCTCCGTGCCCATCGGCAATCCGAGTGCCGGCAGGAGCCAACCGCCGACGACGCCGCCGACGAGACCGGCTACCGCGTCACCGGCGTGGCCGAGGCTGTATTGCTTCAGCAACGAGCCGACGACCCAGCCGCCGATGGCACCCGCGATTAGTTGCAGAATGAGGAAGACAATCATCGCATTCATAAGGTGCCTCCTTCCCTTGCCGCATGATGCGAACCGACGCACCCTATGGCAATTATTTTACACAATCGCCCGCCTCTTTGCACGAAGTACCTCTACGTCATCCGGTCGCAAGGACATCGCCTGTGCTCGATGAACGACGTCTTCGCCTAAACTCCGTCGCGGCGCCCCGCTCCATCCCGCGCTACCGCACATGTCCCGCGCCCTCGCACCTGCTTGACGGCGCCGGGCGACGGCGCGACCCTTCATTTGTCACGGCGGAAGGAGGCTTCGATGCCCCGCCGGATCGACCGAGCTCACGGCCTCAAGCCGGCTTTCGGGGCCGGGTTGGTGGTTCTTGCGCTTCTCGCCGCCGCGGCGGTCTCCTTCCCGCCGGCCGCGACGGCTGAGACGCCGATGCGCGTCTGGCCCTCGCAGCAGCATCCGGACCGGCAGCTCGTGCTGCCGCACCCCTGCACCTGCCGCGCCCAAGGCCATGATTTCCAGCTCGGCGAGAGCGCCTGCATCAGGACGAGCGACGGCCCCCGTCGTGCCGTCTGTGGCATGGAGCTCAACAACACCTCCTGGCAGGTGACGGGCGAGACCTGTCCGGAGTCCTGAACCCCGGCGCATGATGCCGAAGGTCGGATGCCACCTTCTGCAGGCTCGATGATCAATTCATTGGTATCGTTCACTTTTTCCGCATCTGGCGATGCCGCCCGGTTGCGGGTTGATCCACAGCATATTGATCCAATGCGTGCCGCCGCCGGGGGGCGGCCCGGCGGCGGTCTGTCGCGGTGACACCTGACTGAATTCTGTTCTTCGTGCCCGAGGCAGCCTGCGCGAATGCGCGCCTCAGATCGCTCCGAGCACGATTGCGCCGATCAAAAGGAAAGCAGCGCCCATCGCTACGACGTTCAGCAGATGCTGAACGCTGAGCTTCAACGTCAGGCCCATCATGACCTCCCTGTCATGGACCCGAGGGGTGAGACTAGCAGCAAAACGCCCGAGCGCGAAGCAGGTTCCATTGTGCATCGCAACAACGCGCCAAGATCAATATCCTGAACAAGGGGTTAACCCATTGAAGAATTATCGCAAGTTCTTGCCGTCGGCATGTGGATGACCGGCGCGGCTGCATAGCATGCCGGCAGTATAGGTTCGCCATACAGGGACATTTCAGGAAAAATTGAACCGATCGAAGCGCAACGATTGAACAGTCCGGCGCGGGGGGCACCACCGGCTGCGACCATGGGGCGCAAGGGCTGTTCGGCCGGGAAACGGCAGCGTCCGCCGTGGGCGAAGCCCCCTCGGCGTTGAGGAAGCGTTAGGACAATGCCGCGCATTCTCCGCGTCAGATCGGGGTGTCCGGGAGGCACCCGAGGCGCGCGGAGTGTTGCGTTATGGCGCGCAGGGTCGCCAAAATCCTTGCTGCGACGACCGTCTGCGGCGCCCTCGCCGGCTGCGGGCTCATGCTCTTCGAGAAGCGCGAGCCCTGGCGCAGCGAGGCGGAGGAGGCCTGCCTCGCCCAGAAGCTCGTCGAGCCCTCCGCCTATGTGGAGCCTATGCGCGCCATCAACGGCCCTGGCGCCTGCGGCATGGACCACCCGTTTCGCCTCTCCGCCTTCGCCGGCGGCACAGTGGGCCTGAAATCGAAGGCCATTCTCGCCTGCCCGGCCGTCTCCATGGTCGACCGCTGGCTCGCCGAGGTGGTGCAGCCGGCGGCCTCCCTCTACTTCGGTACGAGCGTTGCGGAGCTGCGCGCCGGTTCCTATTCCTGCCGCTCGATGAACGGCCAGCCGGGGGCCAGGCGCTCCGAGCATTCCTTCGGCAATGCGGTGGACGTCATGGCATTCCGCCTCGCCGACGGGCGTGAGGTCAGCGTCGTCAAGGGCTGGCGCGGTGCCGAGGCAGAGCAGGAGTTCCTGCGCGAGGTCTTCGTCGGCGCCTGCAACTATTTCACCACCGTGCTCGCGCCGGGGTCGGATGCCTTCCACTACGACCACATCCACATGGATCTGGCGCGCCACGCACGCGGCCGCACCATCTGCAAGCCGATCCTGAAGTTCACCCCCCGCCTGCCGCCGCCTGGCTCGCCGGACTATGGCCGGACACCCGTCGCGGCGAGCCGGGGCGGCTACGGGGAGGCCGGCTATCCGGGCGCCACGCCCGGGGGCGGGCCGCCGATGACGATCCATGACGGCTACCGGCAGACACCCGCCGGCGAGGAGGTACTGCCCGACGAGGAGGTGATCGACGACGCGGCGAACGGGGCGGGCTCGGCGCCGTCCCAGGCCCCCGCACCCAGGGCGGACGCCTACCGCCCGCCCGCCTCCGCCCCCGTCGTCAAGGGTCCGCCGCCGGCCTACGGTTCCGCCTACGGCTCCTACGGCGTGCCGCCCGGCGGCCTGCGCCCGCCGGGCACGATCGGCAGCCAGCGCTACTGACCCTCGTCCATCAGGCTGTCCAGGCCGCGGCGCAGGCCGACGTGCTCGTTGACGCGACGGATGGCGAGCAGCGTGCCGGCGACATAGGGAGCGGACGATGCCCCTGCATCGTGGCGGATGACGAGCCGTTCGTCCGGCAGGCCGAAGATGGCCTCGCAGGACAGGACGAAGCCCGGCAGCCGCAAGGAGTGCACCTGCACCGGCGTCGACAGGCCGATGGCCGCCCCGCGCGTCTCGTGGATGCCGGACAGCTCGTCGACGGGCTTCGACGTCGGCTCCTGGCGCACGAAGGACAAGACCTCTGCAAGCTCCCGCGCCGTGCCGGAGGGCGTGTCGGGCTTCTTGGCCGAGGCATAGTCGATGATCTCGACGTCGGGCACGTATCTCGCCGCCTCCAGAGCAAAGCGTTTGAGGAGCGTGGCGGTGATGGAGAAATTGCCGGCGGCGAGCACGCCCACCCCCTTTTCGCGCGCCGCGTCATCGATCTCGGCATAGTCCTCGGCGCTGAGGCCGGAAGTGCCCACGACGACGTGCCGCCGGGCGGCGATGGCGGTGAGCGCATGGGCCTTGACCGCGCTCGGCTTCGTATAGTCGACGACGACGTCGGAGGGCTCGGCGAGCGCCTCCTCCAGGGTGGCGCGGGCGATGACGCCGACGGGCTTCAGCCCGATGGCCTCGCCCGCATCCCGCCCTGCCGCCGAGCGCGACACGGCGCCGACGAGCTTCAGATCCTCCGACGCGAGGATGGCGGAAACGAGCGCCCGCCCCACCCAGCCGGTGGAGCCTGCGACGACGACGCGAACCATGCATTCAACTCCTGATGCGGCCGAAACGTCCTGAATCAGGCGGGCCGGACGGTGAGGTCGATCAGGATGTCACGACGCCGGCCCGTGGCAAGGCGGCTTTACGGGCGCACCAACGTTCCCGGCATCACCGACGTCCACGGCCGGACGCCCATCCCGCATCTCCGGTCTGACCGGCACGTCCGCGAGCGGCCATCCGGACAGCCGCCCGCCCGGCTTCCGGGATGACCGGCGGGCGGCGCACCGCTCGGAGCCGACGGCGCCGGGTGCAGGCGACCTATCGGGCCCCCAAGGGCGCCGTGGCCACGGCGCGCTCGGCAGGATCGCCATAGCCGCCGCCGGTGGGCGTGATGATGGTGATGGCCTCGCCCGCTTCGAGCACGGTCTGGTCGCGACCGCCGATCTCCTCGATACGGCCGTCGCGGCGACGCACGAGATTGTGGCCGACCTCGCCCGCCTCACCGCCGAAGAGGCCGAAGGGACGCACGCGACGATGGCCGGAGAGGATGGCGCAGTCCATGCGCTCGCGGAAGCGGATGGTGCGGCTCGTCCCGTCGCCGGCGTTCCACTTGCCCTTGCCGCCCGAGCCCTCGCGGATGTGGAAGTCCTCGAGCACGACGGGGAAGCGCGACTCCAGGATCTCTGGATCGGTGAGGCGCGAGTTCGTCATGTGCGTGTGCACACCCGCCGCGCCGTCGAAGCCGGGCCCTGCCGGCGCGCCGGAGCAGATCGTCTCGTAGTACTGGTACTGGTCGTTGCCGAAGGTGAGGTTGTTCATGGTGCCCTGGGCAGCGGCGAGCGCCCCGAGCGCGCCGAAGAGGCAGTTGGTCACCGCCTGGCTCACCTCGACATTGCCCGCGACGACCGCCGCCGGATAGCGCGGCGAGAGCATGGAGCCCTCCGGTACCACGATCCTGATCGGCCTGAGGCAACCAGCGTTCATGGGGATCTCGTCGTCCACCATGACGCGGAAGACGTAGAGCACGGCGGCGCGGGTGACGGGCGCGGGCGCGTTGAAGTTGTCGCCGCGCTGCTCGGAGGTGCCGGTGAAATCGACGGTTGCCTCGCGCTTCTCCTTGTCCACCGTGATCTTCACGCGGATGACGCAGCCCTGGTCCATCTCGTAGTCGAAGGAGGAGTCGTGCAGCCGGTCGATGACGCGGCGCACGGCCTCGGCGGCGTTGTCCTGCACGTGGCCCATGTAGGCCTGCACCACGGGCAGGCCGAAATGGGCGATCATCTTCTTCAGTTCCGCCACGCCCTTCTCGTTCGCCGCGATCTGCGCCTTGAGGTCGTTGACGTTCTGCACGACGTTGCGCGCCGGGTACTTCGCGCCCAGGAAGAGGTCGATCAGCTCCTTCTCCCGGAAGCGGCCCTCATCGACGAGCTTGAAGTTGTCGATGTAGACGCCCTCCTCCTCGATGGTCGTAGCGCGCGGGGACATGGAGCCCGGCGCCACGCCGCCGATGTCGGCATGGTGGCCGCGGCTCGCCACCCAGAAGAGGATCTTATCGCCCTTCTCGTCGAAGACCGGCGTGCACACGGTAATGTCGGGCAGGTGCGTACCGCCATTGTAGGGCGCGTTGAGCGCGTAGACGTCGCCCGGCCGGATCACCGGATTCTGGCGGATGATGGTCTCGACCGACCGATCCATGGAGCCGAGATGCACCGGCATGTGCGGCGCATTGGCGACGAGGCGGCCCTCCTGGTCGAAGACGGCGCAGGAGAAGTCGAGCCGCTCCTTGATGTTTACCGAATAGGCGGTGTTCTGCAGGGTCACGCCCATCTGCTCGGCGATGGACATGAAGAGATTGTTGAAGATCTCGAGCATGACTGGATCGGCCTCGGTGCCGATGGCCGTGCGCTTCGGCAGAGTCTTCACCCGCTCGAGCACGAGATGGTCGCGCGCAGAGAGCCGCGCCTCCCAGCCCTCCTCGACGATGACGGTCTGGTTGGGCTCGATGACGATGGCCGGGCCCGGGATGCGATGGCCGGGCTTCAGTGCCTCGCGCAAGAAGATGCCGGCCTCGTGCCAGGCTCCCTGGCTGAAGAAGCGCGTCTGCCGCGCCGCCTGCGGCCGCCCGTCCGCCGCCTCGTCGGCGCGGGCCTCGTCGAAGCGGGCGCCGCCGCCCACGGCTTCGACCTCCACCGCCTCGACGACGAGGGCCTTGGTCTCGTCGATGAAGCCGAAGCGGCGGCGGTGGTCGTCCTCGAAGCTTGCCTTCATCGCCTCGGCGGAGGCCGCCGGCACGACGAGGGCAGTGTCCGTCCCGGCGTAACGCACATGCGCCCGAACGTGGGTCTCCACGTCAGCGCGCGCGATGCCCTGGGCGTCGAGCTCGGCCAGGCAATCGGCGGCGAGCGCATCGGCGAGGGCGGTCACGGCAGCGGGGGCAGCACCGTCGAGCGGCACGTCGAGGGCCTTCTGGCGCGTGGCGCGCACGTCGGCGAGGCCCATGCCGTAGGCCGAGAGGAGGCCGGAAAAGGGATGGATGAGGATGCGCGTCATGCCGAGCGCGTCGGCCACCAGGCAGGCGTGCTGGCCGCCGGCGCCGCCGAAGCAGTTGAGCGCATAGGCCGTGATGTCGTAGCCGCGCTGCACCGAGATCTTCTTGATGGCCTCTGCCATGTTGGCGACGGCAATCTGCACGAAGCCGTCGGCCACTTCCTCCGCTGTGCGGCCGTCACCCACCTCTTCGGCGAGCGCCGTGAAGGCCCGCCGCACGGCCTCGGCGTCGAGCGGCTCGTCCTGATGCGGCCCGAAGATCTTCGGAAAGAAGTCCGGGATGAGCTTGCCGAGCATGACATTGGCATCGGTGACGGCGAGCGGCCCGCCACGCCGGTAGCACTTCGGCCCCGGATTGGCGCCAGCCGAATCGGGCCCGACGCGGAAGCGTGAGCCGTCGTAGTGCAGGATGGAGCCGCCGCCGGCGGCGACCGTATGGATGAGCATCATCGGGGCGCGCATGCGCACGCCGGCGACCTCGGTCTCGAAGGCGCGCTCGTATTCGCCGTCGAAATGGGCAACGTCAGTCGAGGTGCCGCCCATGTCGAAGCCGATGACACGGTCGAAGCCGGCGGAGCGGCCGGTCTCTGCCATGCCGACGACGCCGCCGGCGGGCCCCGACAGGATGGCGTCCTTGCCCTGGAAGAGCTCGGCCGCCGTCAACCCGCCCGAGGACATCATGAACATGAGGCGCGCACCGGTACGCGCAACATCGAGCTCCTCCGACACCTGCGCCACGTAGCGGCGCAGGATGGGCGAGAGATAGGCGTCGACCACCGTCGTGTCGCCACGGCCGACGAGCTTGACGAGCGGCGACACCTCGTGGCTGACCGAGACTTGGGCAAAGCCCATCTCACGCGCGATCTTCGCAGCCAGCGCCTCATGGGCGGGATAGCGGTAGCCATGCATGAAGACGATGGCGACGGCGTCGAAGCCCTCAGCCTTCAGCGCCTCCAGCTCGCGGCGGATGGCCGCCGGATCGGGTACCTTCTCCACCGTGCCATCGGCGAGCACACGCTCGTCGATCTCGACCACGGCGGCATAGAGCTCCTCGGGCTTGACGATGTTCCTGGCGAAGATCTTCGCCCGCGCCTGGTAGCCGAGGCGCAGGGCATCGCGGAAGCCCTTCGTGGTGAGGAGGGCCGTGCGGTCGCCCTTGCGCTCCAGGAGGGCGTTGGTCGCGACGGTGGTGCCCATGCGCACGTCGCCGATGAGCCCGGCTGGAATAGGCTCGCCCTTCTTCAGGCCGAGATGGTCGCGGATGCCCTGGACGGCGGCATCGCGATAGGCCTCCGGGTTTTCGGACAGGAGCTTGCGGGCGTGCAGGACGCCCCGCGGATCGCGCCCGATGACGTCCGTGAAGGTGCCGCCGCGGTCGATCCAGAAGTCCCACCGGCCGGTCGTCATGCCGCCATCTCCCACTGCCTGGCGCCGAGCGCCGCGAAGAAACCTTGCCTCGGGTGCCCCGGCAGCCCCATGCTCCCGGTGACCCGCCATGATGTGGGAGGGAAGCAGGTCGGCGATAAAACGTCAACATTTTGTTGACATGAAAGAGTCGATCGCTAGCATGCTCGTAATGGCCGCAGCTAAAAAAAGGGGAAGCTGCGCGCCGGGTGGGAGGCTTAGGATGACCGCTTGGACGATGTCCGGCGCGCATGCACCGTGCGCGCCTACAGGGTATTGCGGGGGCCGGCCGCAGCGTGCACGGCGCGCCGCCGGTGCGGTGCATGCGCAACGCCGGATGCGGGAGCGCTGACGATGCTGCGGCGTTGCCTCGACGGTCTCTATCTCCTCGCCGGATATGCAGCGGGCCTGTTCCTCGTCGCAATCCTCGTGCTGATGATGCTCCTGTCGGTCGGCCGGCAGGTGGGTTTCAACATTCCCGCGGGCGACGACTTCGCCTCCTGGTGCATGGCCGCGATGGCCTTCCTGGGCCTCGCCCACACGTTCAAGTCCGGCGAGATGATTCGCGTCGGCCTGGTGATCGACCGTCTGGACGGCCGAAAGCGTTGGTATTTCGAGATCTTCTCCCTCGTTCTCGGCCTCGGCTTCGTCGGCTTCTTCGCCTGGCACGCAGCGCTGCTCACCTACGACTCCTGGCGATTCAACGACATGGCCCAGGGGGTGGTTGCGGTGCCGCTGTGGATCCCGCAGCTCGGCTATTCCGGCGGTCTCGTCGTCCTCTTCATCGCCTTCGTCGATGAGTTCGCGCACGTGGTGCGCGGCGGCATGCCCCGCTACGAGAAACCGCCTGCGACCACCGCCGAAGAGGTAGTGGAGCGCGCCATCCAGAGCGGGGTCTGACCCATGGGCATGATCGAGATTTCGGGCCTGCTCTTCCTGCTGCTCGCCGCGCTGCTCGCCGGCGGTGTGTGGATCGCCATCGCCCTGATGGCCTGCGGCTGGGTGGGCATGCAGTTCGTCGCCGGCGGAATTCCAGCCGGCTCGGTGCTCGCCACCACCATATGGGGCAACAGCGCGTCCTGGACGCTCGCCGCCCTGCCCCTCTTCATCTGGATGGGCGAAATCCTCTTCCGCACGCGCCTGTCGGAGGAGATGTTCCGCGGCCTCGCCCCCTGGCTGAACTGGCTCCCCGGGCGCCTGATGCACGTCAACGTCCTCGCATGCGGCATCTTCGGCTCGGTGTCGGGCTCGTCCGCCGCGACCTGCGCCACAGTGGCCAAGATCGCGCTGCCGGAACTGAAGAAGCGCGGCTACGACGAAACGGTGAGCCTCGGCTCCCTCGCCGGCGCCGGTACGCTCGGCATCCTCATCCCGCCGTCGATCACAATGGTGGTCTACGCCGTGGCGGCCAACGTCTCGATCATCCAGGTGTTCCTGGCGGGCTTCCTGCCGGGGCTCCTCGTCATGGCGCTCTATTCCGGCTACATCGCCGTCTGGTCGCTGCTTAATCCCAGCAAGACGCCGCCAGCCGAGCCGCCCATGACGCTCAGGCAAAAGCTCGCGGCCTCCGCCAATCTCATTCCCTGCTTTCTCCTCATCTCGCTCGTCTTCCTCACGCTGCTCCTCGGCTGGGCGACGGCGACGGAATGCGCCGCCTGGGGCGTCGTCGGCGCCTTCGCCATCGCCTGGTGGTCGGGGAACCTGAGCTGGGACTCCTTCTGGCAGAGCGTGATGGGCACGACGCGCATCACCTGCATGATCATGCTCATCCTCGCCGGGGCCTCTTTCATGTCGACGTCGATGGCCTACACCGGCATTCCGGTGGCGCTGGCACAATGGGTCGACGGGCTCAACCTGAGCCCCTTCGCCCTGATCGCGGCGCTGACGGCGATGTACATCCTCCTTGGCGCGGCGCTCGACGGCATCTCCATGATCGTGCTCACCACAGCGGTGGTGATCCCCATGGTGAAGACCGCCGGATTCGATCTCGTCTGGTTCGGCATCTTCCTGGTGCTCGTGGTGGAGATGGCGGAGGTGTCGCCGCCCGTCGGCTTCAATCTCTTCGTCCTGCAGACGATGAGCGGCAAGGATTCGAACACGGTGGCACTAGCCTCTCTGCCCTTCTTCTTCCTGCTGGTGGTGGCGGTCGCCGTCATCACAATCTTTCCGGACATCGTGATGTTCCTGCCGAAGGTGGCCTTTCCGGACTGACCGTGCGTAAGGAGTGACGTCAATGAAGGGGAATGGTTTGATGAAGCTCAGACTGCTCGCGGCCTGCGTGGCCGCAGGTCTTTCGTCCGTGGCTCCCGCTGCGGCGCAGACCAAATGGAACCTGCCGTCGGCCTATCCGACCGACAATTTCCACACCGAGAACCTCATGCAGTTCGCCAAGGACGTTGGCGAAGCGACCGGGGGCAAGCTGCAGATCACGGTCCATGCCAACGCCTCGCTGTTCAAGGCGCCCGAGATCAAGCGCGCCGTGCAGACCGCGCAGGCACAGGCCGGCGAGGTGTTGATCTCGCTGCACGAGAACGAGGATCCGATCTTCGGAGTGGACGTGGTGCCTTTCCTGGCCTCGAGCTTCGAGGAGGCGAGGAAGCTATGGCAGGCCTCGCGCCCTGCCATAGAGAAGAAGCTGGCCGCCCAGGGCCTCATGGTGCTCTACGCCACGCCCTGGCCACCGCAGGGCGTCTATGCCAAGAAGGAGCTCAACGCCGTCGAGGATCTGAAGGGCCTCAAGTGGCGCTCCTACAACGTCGGAACGGCGCGCATCGCCGATCTCGTCGGGGCCCAGCCAGTGACGATCCAGGCTGCCGAACTGCCGCAGGCGCTCGCGACCGGCGTCGTCAACGCCCTCATGACCTCGGGCGCAACCGGCTATGATTCGAAGATCTGGGAGAGCCTTACGCACTTCTACGATACGCAGGCCTGGATCCCGAAGAACATCGTCTTCGTCAACAAGGCCGCCTTCGACGCCCTCGACAAGCCGACCCAGGATGCGCTGCTCAGGTCGGCCGCCACCGCCGAGGCACGAGGCTGGAAGCTCGCCCAAGACAAGACGAAGTGGTACCTGGAGCAGCTCGCGGCGAAGGGCATGAAGGTTCAGCCCCCGGGCCCGACGCTGGCTGCCGGCTTCAAGAAGATCGGCGAGCAGCTCACCGCCGACTGGCTGAAGAAGGCCGGCGCCGATGGACAATCGGTCCTCGACGCTTACAAGAAGAACTGAAACGGCCGAACGGGCGCGGCGCGAAGAGTGCCGCATTCCCGACGTTCCGGGCCGCCGCGATGGGTTCGCGGCGGTCGTCGGCGAGCCCCCGCGGCTTGCCGGTCCCGAGGTGAAGCGAGCACGCGACGGATGACCATGGGCGATCGCACGACATCATCGGAGGCGCTGGGCCCCATCGTCTCGTCGGCGCACCTCGCCGCGGGCCAGATGCCGTCTCTCTCGGAATTCGAGTTCGGGCTCATCCTCGTCAGTCACGCCTTCCACCGCTGGATGGTGCGCGGCATGGCGGCGGCGGGCATCCCCGAGCTCTCCGCCCTCGACGTACTCGTCCTGCACTCGGTCAACCATCGCGGCAAGGTCAAGCGCCTCGCCGACATCTGCCTCGTGCTCAATGTCGAGGACACGCATCTCGTCACCTATTCGGTGAAGAAGCTCGAGCGGCTGAAGCTCGTGAAGAGCGGCAGGCAGGGCAAGGAGAAGGTCGTGACCGTGACGGAGGCGGGCGAGGCCGCGTGCCTGCGCTACCGCGAGATCCGCGAGGCGCTGCTCGTCAAGGCGGTGAAGGGCCTCGGCTTCGACGAGAAGGCCCTGTCGGAGATCGCGAGCCGCATGCGCGCGCTGTCGGGCCACTACGACCAGGCGGCGCGGGCCGCAGCCTCCCTTTGAGCGTGTCCCCGCGCATCCGCCAAAGCACTCCGGCGAGCGTACGCTTGCACCGCCGGGCTTGACCGAAGGCACGCCGCCCCGCATCGTCGTTTCGTGATCGCATCGACAGCGACGGAGACGTCATGCGCGCGCTTCTTGCCCTCACCCTTCTTGCTTCCGCGACCGCTCTCACGGCCCCCGCCGCCGGGCGCGAGCAGATCCCCGCGGAGGCGCGCGAGATCCCGTGGACCGGCCGGCTGCCTGCCTGCGATGATCCGGCCGTCCTCTCCCACATCGCGAGCAACTTCGCCTCGAAGGAGGCGAACTACTGGCGGTCGAGCCTTCGGATCGACAGCTTCGTCAAGGTGCGCCCGCTGGCCTGGCGGCCGTGGGGGGCCGATTACATTCCGCGTCAGTTCTGTTCGGCGCTGGCGCTCGTCTCTGACGGCCACGAACGACCCGTCCACTATTCGATGCGGGAGGATCTTGGACCGATCGGCATCGGCTGGAACGTGCAATGGTGCGTCACCGGGCTCGATCGCAACTGGGCCTATGCACCCTGGTGCAAGGAAGCTCGTCCCTGAGCCGAGGCGATTGCCTTCCGCTCCGCCTTTCCTGAGCCTCTTTCATCCTGCCGGGCTCCGGTCCGGCCACGCGCCCTAAAGCCCCGACCAGCACCAATCCATCATTCTTGATCAAATTGGACGCGCCTCCCCGAGACGATGGATCGAAGGCGCCAGAGGGGATATGCATGAGCTATTCTCGTTTGCGCACTACACCGATCGGCTTCGCCGTCGCCCTTCTCGCCATCGCCTTG
Organism: Chelatococcus albus; assembly: GCF_030067675.1. Taxonomy (GTDB): domain Bacteria; phylum Pseudomonadota; class Alphaproteobacteria; order Rhizobiales; family Beijerinckiaceae; genus Chelatococcus_A; species Chelatococcus_A albus. The sequence goes on from NZ_JASJEV010000008.1 coordinate 69,050, forward strand.
GGCATCACGCCCGCGGTCGCCCAGCCGCGCGGCGCGGAGGCTGGCGTACAGAAGGGCGCGACCGCCGGGCAGTTCGATTTCTACGTCCTGGCTCTCTCTTGGTCGCCGGGCTTCTGCACCCTCGAGGGAGATGCCAGGAACCGCGACCAATGCGAGACCGGCGCCAGACTCGGTTTCGTCGTGCACGGGCTTTGGCCGCAGTACGAGCGGGGCTATCCGGTGGAATGCGAGCCGATGGTGCGCACGCCCTCGCGCCTCGCCCTCGACACGGCCAAGGGCCTCTATCCCGACGAGGGGCTCGCCCGATACCAATGGCGCAAGCACGGCACCTGCTCGGGTAAGAGCCCGACCGACTACTTCGCCGACGTGCGCAAGGCGCGTGAGGCGATCGTCTTGCCTCCGGCCTTCGAGAAGCCCGATGGCGACCAGAACTGGACCCCCCTCGATCTCGAGCGAGCTTTCGCCGCGGCCAATCCCGGCCTGCGCCCGGACATGATGTCCGTCTCCTGTCGGCGCGGCGTGCTGCAGGAGGTGCGCATCTGTTTCTCCAAGGACCTGCGCGGTTTCCGCATCTGTCCCGAGCTCGACCGCACGGGCTGCCGCGGCGGCATGGTGAAGGTCGAAGCCCCCCGCTGAGACCGGGGCCTCCCTCGCTGTCTGCGTCCGCGCGCTCGGGACGCCTTGCGCGCCCCTGTGCAACGTGCCATCGCAGGTCGCGATGAAGGGTGGGCTGTGCGGCGGCCCGCAGGCCGTCGGCGCCGACGGAACCGGCCGGACAGGGACCCGTAGCCGAACCGCAAGACGGGAATGAATTATCGACACGCCTATCACGCCGGCAATTTCGCCGACGTGATGAAACATGCCCTTGTCGCGCGCATCCTGGCGCATCTCCTGAAGAAGGAGACGCCGTTCCGCGTGCTCGACACGCATGCCGGCATCGGCCTCTACGATCTCGAAGCCGAAGAGGCCGGCAAGACGCGCGAGTGGCAGGGCGGCATCGGGCTCCTCGAGAGCCCCCTCGCCATGCCCGCGGCCGAGACCCTCATCGCCCCCTATCGCGCCGCGATCGCCGCCGTGCGGGAGCGTTTCGGGCCGATGGCCTATCCGGGCTCACCCATGCTGCTATGGGCGATGCTGCGGCGCGACGACCGCGCCATCGTCGTCGAGCGCCATCCGGTCGACAGCGAGACGCTGGCCGAGCTCTTCGCTCGCGACCGGCGCATCAAGCCCCTTGCCCTCGACGGCTGGACCGCCCTGCACGCGATGATTCCGCCGAAGGAACGTCGTGGCCTCGTCCTCGTAGATCCCCCGTACGAGGCCACGGGCGAACTGGAGCGCCTCGGCGAGGAGCTCGCCCGCGCCTGGCGGAAGTGGCCGACCGGCATCTTCGTCGGCTGGTATCCGATCAAGGATGCGGCCCCCATCCAGCACTTCGCAGATGCCCTCGCGGCGCGTGGTCTGCGCAAGGTGCTGCGCCTCGAGCTCCTCGTCGATGCGACGGACGACCCGGCGCGGCTCAACGGTTCGGGCCTCGTCGTAATCAACCCGCCCTGGACGCTGAAGGAGGAGGCGGAGGTGCTGCTGCCGGCGCTTGCGGAGCGCCTCGGCCGAAACGGACGCGGCGGATTCCGCTCGGCCTGGATCGCGCCCGAATAGGGGCTCGTCTGCGCCGCCCCGCATTGCCGCCCCGCGCCCGATGGGCCACAAGAGCGACGGCGCACGCCGGAATGGGTGCGCGCACCTCGTCCCGCCCATCCGCGAGCTGCCTGATGCTGACGCTTCGTTCCTCACCCGCCTCCCCCTTCGGCCGCAAGGTGAAGATCGCCGCCTACCTCCTCGGCCTCATGGACCGAATCGAGGTAGTCAACGCCGATACGACTGACCCGAACGATTCGCTGCGCCGGCAGAACCCGCTGGGCAAGATCCCGACGCTCGTCCTCGAGGACGGCACGACACTCTACGATTCGCGCGTCATCCTCGAATACTTCGACCATCTCGCCGGCGGCGGGCGCATCCTGCCCAACGGGGCGGAGCGCTTCACCGTGCTCGCGCGCCAAGCTCTCGCCGACGGCATCATGGATGCCGCCCTCCTCCAGGTCTACGAGGGCCGCTACCGTCCAGCCGAAAAGCACGAGGAGAAGTGGCTCGCGCTCCAGGCCGGGAAGGTGGAACGGGGCCTCGCCGCGCTCGAAGCCGCGCCGCCCGCCCTCGGCGAGCGCATCAACGTCGGCCATATCGCTGTCGCCTGCGCGCTGGGCTATCTCGACCTGCGCTTCGCTGGACGCTGGCGCGCCGACCATCCGAAGCTGGTCGCCTGGCTCGACACCTTCGCTGCCCGCGTGCCCGCCTTCGAGAAGACGAAGGCCACGCCCTGAGACGGACCCAACCGAAGGGGGAGCGGCTCGCGACGTCTCCCCGCCCCAAGCCGAACGCTCGCCTGCGAAACCGCCGGTGGGCTTCTCTATTGGGCGGTATCAGTCCAGCGCCCGGCGCGACGAACGTTCAAGAATGTCTAAGATGGGTCGAAAGCGGACGTTAATCGAGGTCTCCTGGTAGGCTAGAAAGCCTTGCAGGGTACTGGAGCCGTCGGGCACGGTTTCTGAAACCGACCCGGACCAGGCGCCGTTGGTCTGCTGCCCATGGCGGCGAAAACCCAGAATGCGCGAGATCACGATGAAGCTTTCCGGTGGCTGCAACTGCGGACAGGTCCGCTACGAACTCGACGGCGAGCCCATCCGCGTCGGCATCTGCCATTGCGAGACCTGCCGGAAGGAGTCTGGCTCAGCCTTCTCCTTCTTCGGAATCTGGCCCAAGGCCAGCGCAACCCTGTCGGGCGAGCTCGGATGCTGGCAAAGCCGGGCGGGAGGTGAGCGCTTCTGCCCGAAATGCGGCTCATCGCTCTTTAGTTGGAATGACGAGTCGGACCAGATCGAAATCAAGCTCGGCACATTGGACAGCCCGCCCAGCGCGCTTGTGCCAGCCTATGAACTCTGGACCATCCGCCGGGAGCCGTGGCTGGCGCACCAGAAGGGCGCAGAGCAGCACGCGCGTGATCGCCAGGATTCCGGCGCCTGACACTGGCGCTCTCGTAGCATGGACCGGAGCTATCCCATCACCCCCGATGGGCGCGACACACCCTGGTTGCCGGCCGGCTGTGGCGGGCCGGCAACCCGGCGATTCCCGAGGCGCGGACGCAGAAACTGGTCCGTGACCTGATGGACGCCGGACGCGTAGCGAAGGATGCTAAGCGGGGCCACGGCGATCCGGGGCGCGCGCGAGCAGTCATGCATGTGGCGAAGATCGTGCTCGGCGAGCGCGTTCCGGTGCGGGGCGTGAGCTGACTGTCGCGCCAGGTCTCTGGCTTCTCTCCGAAGTCGGCGTATCGGCCGCTTCGTGGTTGGGTCCGGCGAGTGGTGGATCATGTTTTGCGCGGAGTGACCTTCGGCCTCCAGACCCGCCTCGATCTGACCGCCCCTCGGTCCCTGGTGGGACATCGCTCCGCCCTGTGGCGGATCCCGGAAGGGCCTTTTCCTGCGCGCCGTGAAGAGCACGGACAAACGAAAAACCCGGCAGCCAAGGCTGCCGGGTTTCCGTGGTTCAGATCCGAACGATCGGCTCAGAACTTGTAGTTGAGGCCGGCGCGGACGACCGAGAACTCGGTGCCGGCCTTGTTGACGCCGTAGTAGCGGTTGTCGCCGAGGTCGACGTAGAGGTACTCGGCCCTGGCCGTCAGGTTGTTGGTGAAGGCATACTCGATGCCGCCGCCGAGGGTCCAGCCCGTGCGCGTGTCCGACTTCGAGAAGGCGATGCCGGCCGTGGTGTCGACGCCCGAGAACTTCGTCTCGCCGTAGGCCAGACCACCCGTCACGTAGACGAGGGCGCGGTCGAAGGCGACGCCGACGCGGCCGCGCACCGTGCCGAAGTACTCGACCTCACCGCGACCCGTGCCGACGTTGCCGTTGGCGAAGCGCAGGGCGCTCGTGGAGCCCTTGAGGTCGGCGTACTGGATGTCGGCCTCGAGGCCGGCGACGAACTGGCCGAACTGGTAGTTGTAGCCGATCTGGCCGCCGCCGATGAAGCCGTCCGGATCGTCGAAGCCGGCGCCCTTGGAGAACTCGCCGAAGCCGTAGCCGGCGTTCACACCGACGTAGAAGCCCGTCCAGGTGAAGACCGGCACGACCGGCGCCGGGGCAACCGGGGCGACGCGGCGGCTCGGCAGGTCGGCAGCGCTGGCGGCACCGGCGGCAGCGACGAGGCCGAGAGCGGCAACGCCCGCGAGGAGAACCTTCTTCATCACTCACTCCTTCTTCATTGGCGGCCGGCGCTTCGTCCGATCCGCGTGTTGCATCTCTCTATCGCAACGCAGCGTCCGCGTCTGTTGCGAAGCTGCCACAACGCCATGGCGCACTGTGGCAGCACTGTGGCGGGGTATGGGTCGTGACGCGTCACATTCCTAAACCCCGTTAACCGGCTCAGAAGCGCAGGTTGACGCCTCCCCTGAGCACATTGGTGGAGGTGTCGATGCTGCCGCTGCGCGCCGTCGTATAGTACCGTTCGCTGCCGAGTTCATAGCGCAGGAACTCGCCGCGCATCGAGATCGACCGCGACAGTTGCAGTTCGGCACCGGCGCCGATCACCCAGCCGACATGCGTCTTGTCGCTCTTGGTGACGGAATCCTTGTACTGCTGGCCGGAGCCGGCGATGCCGGCGGTGCCGTAGACGAGCAGGCGGTCGAACGTGTAGCCTGCCCGGCCGCGCAGACTGCCGAGCCACCGCTGGCGGTACTTCTCGGAGTAGCCCTTGTTGTCCACCGACGAGAGGCTGACATCGCCTTCGACGCCGATGACCACGCGATCGGCCTGGGCATTGAAACCCGCCTGCACGCCGCCGACAAACCCGGAGGTGTTGAGCGGCCCGCCCCTGCCGATGCCGCCGCCGGCGTGCGCGCCGACATAGGCACCGCGCCAGTCCGATCCGGCGCCGTAGCCGCTGCTGCTCGTGCCGCCGTTGTAGGCGTAGGGGTCCGACGCCCATGCGGCATCCGTCGCCAGCGACAGGCCGAGCGCAAGGCCCGCTACCGCCACCGACCTGCCGCACCAAAGCATCTTCATGAGCATCCTCGTTATCCGATCGATGCGCCCCGTCACCTCGCGAGGCTTGATAGTTCAGAGGACCGGGCGAATGAACGGCAGGGACCGGAAAAGCTGCAAACGCGGCTAAAATCTTCTTAACTGCATTTACCTTCGCATAACCTTGCCGCCCCCTTTCCCCGAGGCACCTTCGGCCACGCAACCTATGGCGACGCTTGCACCCGGGCGCTGCCCGTGCAAAAGCCGACTCGAGCCGAGAGATGGATTGCATGAGCAGCGCGACACCGCCGATCTCCGCCTTCATCATCACCTTCAACGAGGCTGATCGCATCGGGCGCACGATCCGCGCCGTGCGCGAGCTCACCGACGATCTCGTCGTCGTCGACTCGGGATCGAGCGATGCCACGCGTGAGATCGCGGAGAGCCTGGGGGCGCGCGTCTTCGTCAACGCCTGGCCGGGCTACGGCCCGCAGAAGCGCTTCGCCGAGGACCAGTGCCGCCACAACTGGCTCCTCAATATCGACGCGGACGAGGTCATCCCCGAGGACCTCGCCGCCGAGATCGCCGACCTCTTCGCCCAGGGCGAGCCGGCCGCCGATGCCTACGAGATCCGCATCGCGGAGATCTTCCCGGGCGAATCAGCCCCCCACTCCCTGGCCTACGCGCTGGCCCCGGTGCGGCTCTACCGCCGCGACAAGGGGCGCTACTCCCCGTCCACGGTTCATGACCGCGTCGATCTCGCTGCCGGGGCGCGCGTCGAGCGCCTCAAGGGCACGATCCACCATTTCTCGGTGCGCTCGATCGGGCACCAGATCGCCAAGCTCAACGCCTATACGGATGCGCAGGCCGATGACCTGGACAAGCGCGGCATCAGCGTGCCCACCCTGCGCCTGTTCGTCGAGTTTCCGGCCGCCTTCCTGAAGGCCTATATCGGCCGGCGCCATTTCCTGCGTGGCACCTACGGTTTCATGACGGCGATGAACTTCGCCTTCTTCCGTTATCTGCGCGTGGCCAAGCACGTGGAGCGGCGCCTCAACGCCCGCTCCCGCAGGAGCGGAAAGCCGTGACGGGCGCGGTGCGGGAAGTCGCCCTCATCACCGGCGGCGCGCGGCGCATCGGCCGCGCCATCGTCGAGCGTCTGGCAGCAGAGGGCTATGCCGTCGCCATCCATTGCCGCCGCTCGCGCGGCGAGGCCGAACGGCTGATGGGCGAGATCGTCGCCCGCGGCGGGAGGGCCGCCGTCGTGCAGGCCGACCTCGCCGACGCCGCGGCGGTCGCGGGCATCATGCCGGCGGCGCGAGCGGCCCTCGGCCCGGTGACGCTCGTCGTCAACAACGCCTCGATCTTCGAGCCGGACGAGGTCGCGACGCTCGACGCCGCCCTGTGGGACAGGCAGTTCGCCGTCAACCTGCGAGCGCCCGCCCTGCTGGCACGCGACCTCGCCAACGGACTGCCGGATGGCGCGGCGGGCGCCGTGATCAACATCCTCGATCAGCGCGTGTGGAAGCTTACGCCGCAGTTCCTCTCCTACACCCTGACCAAGGCGGCCCTTCACACGGCGACGAAGACCATGGCGCAGGCGCTCGCGCCGCGCATCCGCGTCAATGCGGTGGCGCCGGGACCGACCCTGTCGAGCGCCCGGCAGGACCCGGCCGACTTCGCCCGCCAGAGCGCCGCGATGCCGCTCGGCCACGGCGCCTCGCCCGAGGAGGTGGCGGAGGCGGTCCTCTTTCTCGCGCGCGCGGCGAGCATCACCGGCCAGACCATCGCGGTCGACGGCGGTCAGCACCTGATCTGGCAGACGCCCGACGTGGTCGGAATCAACGAGTGAGGGCGATCGCCGAGATCAGCCGGCCGTAGTCGGGCTCGCCCCGGTGCGTCGTGCGGCGGTAGCTGTAGAAGCGGCGCTCATCGGCATAGGTGCACAGACCGAGGTCGGTGAAGCGGCCGATGCCCGCAGCGGCGCAGCGCGCAGCGATGTAGGCGGGCAGGTCGAACATCGCGTGGCCGGGCCGCGGCGAAGCAGCGAAGAAGCGCGCATTCGCTGCATCCGCCTCGCGGAAGTGGGCGACGAATTCCGGCCCCACTTCGTAGGCTGCACGGCTGATGGTGGGGCCGAGCACCGCGAGCGTGCGCTCGCGCCTGGCGCCGATGCGCTCCATCGCGTCGAGAACGGCCTCGACCACCCCCGTGAAGGCGCCCTTCCAGCCCGAATGCGCCGCGCCGACGACCCCCGCCTCCGCATCCGCGAAGAGAATCGGGCCGCAGTCGGCGCTCGATACGCCGAGGACGAGGCCGGGGGTGGCCGTCACCATGGCGTCTGCCTTCGGGCGCTCGCCGTTGAGCCAGGGTCCGTCGGCGACGAGGACGTCCGACGAGTGCACCTGGTAGAGCCCGAGGAGCCTCTCCGGCGTGACGCCGAAATGCGCTGCCATGCGGCGCCGGTTCTCGGCCACCGCCTCCCGATCATCGGCCGAGCCTACGCCGCCGTTGAGCGAGGTATAGATGCCCTGCGACACGCCGCCCTCCCGCGTGAAGAAGGCATGGCGGATGCCGGGCAGGTCCTTCAGGATGTCGGCCTCGATGAACATGCGGTCTTCCCCAGGTCCGCCTGAATCAGCCGGCGGCGCTGCTTCCCTTGGCATCGTCGGGCGCCTGCCGTCTGTCAAACCCTGGCAGCAGGGGCAGTGCCGGCGAGGCGACAGCGAGCACCTTGAACAGCCGGCCCATGCCGGTCTTGCCCGCGTCGGTCAGCCGCGCCACGGCGGCATCGATCGCCCTCGCCTGGTCGGCCGCGGCGCGGCGCTTCAACATACCGGCGCGCTCCGCAAGGCCCAGCGCAAGCAGGAAATCCCGCTGCATCACCGGCCCGTGGACGGCCGCTCCCGCCGCCAGCGCTTCGCAGGCGAGGGCAGTAAAGTCGACATGCACCGTCAGGTCGGCCTCGCCCGGCTCGGCGAGGGGATCGACGAAGGCGTGGCCCTTGAGCGCCTGCAGGGTTTCCCCGAAGCCCGACGCCACGTGGCCGTAGTCGACGACCAGCGCCGCGCCCCCGAAGCGGACGATGCGCCCGGCGAGGGCCCGCAGGACCTCGCCCGACGCGGCCGCGACCTCGCGCACCGATCCGACCGGCGCCGCCAGCGTGAGCGCCGGTTCGGGCTCCGGCGCAAGGCCGAAAGCGAGCGCGCCGTCGTCTCCCAGCCCGACGAGGCGCTCGCACCAGCCGCGCTCGGTACGCTGGTACTGGCGCACCGGGAGCGCATCGAAGAACTCGTTGGCAACGACCACGAGGGGCCCGTCCGGGAGGCTATCGACGGTCGCGTGCCAGGTCGGAGTGATGCCGGAGGAGGCGAGCGCCACCTGCTGCCGCTCGCGCAGGACCGGGCTCGTCTCGACGAGATGCACGGCGAGAGCCTCGCGGAAGGCCGGAAGCGCCCGGGCTGCCCGCAACGCGTCCGCCATCAGCGTGCCGCGCCCGGGCCCGAGCTCGACGAGGTTGAGGCGCGCCGGACCTCCCATCAGACGCCACGTCTCGGCCGCCCAGAGACCGACGAGCTCGCCGAACATCTGCGAGATCTCGGGGGCGGTGACGAAGTCGCCGCGCGCGCCGAAGGGATCGCGCGTCATGTAGTAGCCGTGTCGCGGGTGGCCGAGGCAGAGCGCCATGTAGCGCTCGACCGAAATCGGCCCCTCGAGCGCAATGTGACGCTTCAGTTCGGCCGCGAGCGGCGTATCCGGGGCGGCCGCGCTCACGCCGCGGCATCTCCCCGTGACGGGGCTTCGCCCTTAGGCAACGTGCGGCCTGCGCGTGCGGCGAGGATGAGCGCGAGCCCGGCGATGAGGAGCGGCAGGCTGAGCACCATGCCCATGGTCACGCCGCCGCCCAGCGCCGATACCCCTGCCCCGAAGAGGAAGCCGAGCTGCGGATCGGGCTCCCGGAAGAACTCGCAGACGCTGCGGGCGAGCGCATAGCCGACGCCGAAGATGCCGGCGATTGTCCCCGGACGGCGGAAGCCGAGGAGACGCACGGCCACCGCGACAACGCCGAAGAGCACCAGTCCTTCTGCGAAGGCTTCATAGAGCTGGCTCGGGTGGCGCGGCACCGGGCCGCCGTTGGGGAAGACCACCGCCCAGGGCACGTCCGGCGCCGCGCGCCCCCACAGCTCACCGTTGATGAAATTGGCGATGCGGCCGAAGAAAAGGCCGATGGGCGCCACCGTCGCCGCCAGATCGAAGAGCGACAGGACCGGCAGGCCGCGCGAGCGGGCGAACAGCCAGATGGCGACCGCTGCACCCGTGAGACCGCCGTGGAAGGACATGCCGCCCTTCCATACGGCGAAGATCTCCAGGGGATGGGTGAGAAATTCGGCGAAATTGTAGAAGAGCACGTAGCCGAGTCGTCCGCCGAGCACGACGCCGAAGGCGACATAGACGAGCATGTCGTCGAGCTCGGCCGCCGTCGGTCGCTTCAGACCGCCCCACAGGGCCTCGCCGGCAACAAGGCACCGGGCATAGAGCCAACCGCCGACCAATCCGGCGACATAGGCGAGCGCGTACCAGCGGATCGCGAAGGGCCCGATGGTGACGATCACCGGATCGATCATCGGGAAGGGAATGGCAAAGAGCGGCATTCGGTCTCCTCTGGCGGTGTCGCCACTGTCCGCAAGCCTGCGCGGGCGTCAAGCGGGCGCCGCCCCCCCGCGTCATTACCGCTTCGTCATCCCCGCTTCCTGGCCGTGGGGCAACGACGACACGATGGCGCAGGCACCTGCGCCGGGCTGCGACCCGGGCCGCCCGATGCTATAGACGGCTCGCCCGCCGCTCCGACGGCGCCGAGGGATGAGGGTTTCGCCATGACGCAGACGACCGGCCGCTTCTTCGACGACATCGCGCGCCTGGTGACGGATGCCGCCGGCATGGCGCAGGGTGCTCGCCGCGAAGTGGAGACCATCGTGCGCGCCCAGATGGAGCGCGTGCTGCGCAGCATGGATGTCGTCTCGCGCGAGGAGTTCGAGGCCGTTCGCGAGATGGCGATCGCCGCGCGGGACGAGAACGAGCGCCTCGCCGAGCGCCTCGCCGCGCTCGAGGCGAAGCTCGACGCGAGCGCGTCGGCCCAGGGCGAGTGACGCGCCGCCTTGTCCAATTGCCGCCTTTGCACCTTTGGCTTGTGGACAGGCCACGCGCCGCGGTTGTGAGCCGACGCCGAATCCCGGACGGTCGCGACGTGTTCTGTGCGACGTGACTCGCGCGAGCTATAGTCGAAGAGACAGGTGATTCGCCGTCTGCTGCGAGCCTTCGGTGGTTTTGCGCAGTATTGGCGGGTGTGCCCGAAGCTCGATCGGAGCGTTCTTCTGCGTGCTCCGGGTGTGGTCGCGTCGACCGTGTTTGCGTCGCGTCCCGAGATCTCGCGCACCCCAGGCGCGCGAGGTCGTTTCGAACCCGAGCGAGCCGGGGGATCGGCATGGCCCACGTCGAATTCGAGATCGAGCGCAGCGAGCACCCGCTCGATATGCTCGAACGACTCGCATCACTCAACGACTGGACCTTCGACCGCGCCGAGGACGACGAAATGTCGATCTCGATCGCCGGAAGCTGGGCCGAGTATCATGTTGCCTTCACCTGGATCGAGGAGGTGGAGGCGGTGCACATCGCCTGCGCCTTTGACATCAAGGTGCCGGAGCGGCGCCAAGGCGACATGCTCAAGCTCGTCGCGCTCATCAACGAGCAGTTGTGGGTCGGTCACTTCGATCTCTGGAGCGCCGAGAACGTGGTAATGTACCGCCACGCGCTGCTTCTCGCCGGCGGGGCTGAGCCCACCCGCGGCCAGTGCGAGATGCTCCTGAAGACGGCGACCGATGCCTGCGAGCGCTACTATCAGGCCTTCCAGTTCGTACTCTGGGCCGGCAAGAGCGCGCGCGAGGCCCTGGACAGCGTGCTGTTCGAGACAGAAGGCGAGGCTTGAGCGCGCTGCGGGGCAGAGGCGGCTCCCACGCCTTTCGTCCGCCCCGCCCATCGCCTGCGCAAGGCGGACGGATACCTGCTCCCGCAGGCTGCGGCTTCACTGTGCCGGCCGAGACGCTCCAATCCTAGTATGGTGCAGACGCCTGCCGAATCGTGGACGTCGGGAGGTGTTCCAAGTGTGAAACCGAGGTCATTCCGATGGTAGCAGCGTTGCCCTCCACTCTCGTTCTCGTCGGCGCCGGCAAGATGGGCAGCGCCATGCTGGACGGCTGGCTCGCGACCGGCATGGCGGGGCCGGGCATCACGATCCTTGACCCGCACCCCTCCGCAGACATCGCGGCGCTCGCGGACAGAACGGGCATCCGTCTCAATCCGCCCCATGCCGAGATCTCCCCGCCGGAGGCGCTCGTCCTCGCCATCAAGCCGCAGTCGCTCGACGCCGCAGCGCCCGAGATCGCCCGCCTCGCCGGCGCCGGAACCGTGGTCGTCTCGATCCTCGCCGGCAAGACCATCGCCAATCTCAAGGCCCGACTGCCGCAGGCGCGCGCGGTCGTGCGCGCCATGCCGAACCTGCCTGCCTCCGTGCGCCGCGGCGTCACCGCCGCCGTCGCCAGCCGCGAGACCAGCCAGGCCGAGCGCGCCATGGCGGATGCGCTCCTCTCCGGCGTCGGCACGGTGGAATGGCTTTCGAGCGAGCACCTGATCGACGCGGTGACCGCCGTCTCCGGCTCCGGTCCGGCCTATGTCTTCTATCTGACCGAGTGCCTGGCGAAGGCCGGTGCCGCTGCCGGCCTGCCGGAGGATCTCGCCATCAGGCTCGCGCGTGCCACCGTCACCGGCGCGGGGGAGCTCCTGCATCAGAGTGACCTGCCGGCGGCGAAACTGCGCCAGAACGTCACGTCCCCGGGCGGCACGACCGCGGCAGCGCTCGACGTGCTCATGAACAACGCCCTGGAGCCGCTGATGGTGAAGGCGGTTGCGGCGGCCAGGAAGCGTGCGCAGGAGCTGTCCGGCTGACCGGACGGGCAAAGAAAACGGCCGGCACCCGCGGGTTCGCCCTTCAAGGCACCGTGCAAGCCATTATCTTGTGATCGGTGCCGTTCGCGACGCGGAGATCGACCATGGTCCGCAAGCCCGCCTCCAAGCCCGCCTCCAAGCAGGAGGAACAACCGACGGCCGACCCGCGCGAGAGGATCGTCGATGCCCTGATGCGCCTCGCCGCCGAGCGGCCCTGGCGCGAGATCGAGATCGGCGACGTGGCGCGGGAGGCGGGCATGAGCCTCGCCGAGCTGCGGGATCACGTGCCGTCGAAGGGCGCGATCCTTGCCCTGTTCTCGCGCATGATCGACCGCAAGGTGCTCGAAGGCACGAGCGAGGAACTCGCCGAGGAGCCGCCGCGGGACCGTCTCTTCGACGTGATGATGCGGCGCATCGATGCGCTCACTCCCTACAAGCCGGCGCTGAAGCGCATCGCGCGCGCCCTGCGCACCGATCCGCTGGCGCTCGCCGCCTTCAACCGCGTGGCGCTCAATTCACAACGCTACATGCTCGCCGCCGCCAATATCGGCACGGAGGGCAGCATGGGCGCCCTGCGCCTGCAGGGCGCCGTCTGCGTCTTCGCCCGTGTGCTCGACACCTGGTTCGAGGATGATGATGTCGGTCTCGCCAGGACGATGGCGCGGCTCGACCGGGAACTGCGGCGCGGCGAGAGGCTCCTCGTCTGCGCCGAGGACATCCATCGCCTCACGGCGCCGTTGCGGGCCGTGGCCCGGCTCGTCTGCGAAGGCCCGCGCGAGGCGCGCCGGCGCTTCCGCGAGCGGGCGCGCGACACCACCCGTCACGACGAGGACGGCGAGGACTACGCCCCCGCGATCTGAGCGTGGGCTACAGCCTCGCCCCTCGACCGCCGCGGCCTTCTCCGGTAGCTGAATGCGTCCGATCGAAGACGACACGATGCCGAGACCGGAGATCGCCCCATGCTGGATACCGCCGCGCCGAACCAACACATTTCCTTCGACGATTTCCTGAAGGTTGACGTGCGCGTCGGCACGATCGTCGAGGCTGCACCATTTCCCGAGGCGCGCAAGCCGGCGATCAAGCTCGTCATCGACTTCGGCCCCGAGATCGGTCGCAAGAAGTCATCGGCGCAGATCACGAAGAACTACACGCCGGAGGCGCTCGTCGGCCGGCAGGTGCTTGCGGCGGTCAATTTCCCGCCGCGGCAGATCGGCCCCATGATGTCGGAGGTCCTGACGCTGGGCGTGCCGGACGCGAAGGGTGAGGTCATGCTCGTGGCGCCGACGGCGCCGGTCCCCGACGGCGGCCGCCTGTACTGACCTGGCACTGTACTGATTTGGCAGTGCCGCTGTCGCAGCGGCTGCCCGGCGTGGTATGAGCGGGGAACCATGCTCACCGTCGAACTGTTGGTTGTTGCCGTCCTCATCCTGGTGAACGGCCTTCTCGCCATGTCGGAGCTCGCTGTCGTCTCGGCGCGAACCGCACGGCTGAAGGCCCTTGCGGACCAGGGACGCCGGGGTGCCGCGACGGCGCTCGCCCTCGCCGCCGATCCCGGGCGTTTCCTGTCCACCGTGCAGATCGGCATCACCCTCGTCGGCATCCTCGCGGGTGCCTTCTCGGGGGCGCCCCTCGCCGGACGCCTTGCCGCCTGGCTCGCGACCGCAGGCCTTGCCGCCAACGTGGCCGAGCTACTCGCCTTCGGCGCCGTGGTCACCCTCATCACCTATCTGTCGCTCGTCGTCGGCGAACTCGTCCCCAAGCAGCTCGCCCTGCGGAATGCCGAGGGCATCGCTGCCGCGGTCGCCCCGGCCATGGCCGTGCTCGCACGCCTGTGCGCGCCGCTCGTGTGGGTGCTCAGCGCCTCGCAGCACGGCCTCCTGCGCCTCCTCGGCCGCAGCGGCGACGGCGCCGCCGCCGTCACGGAGGAGGAACTGCGCACCCTCGTGGCGGAGGCCGAGTCGGCCGGCGTGCTCGAACCCGAGGAGCGGCGCATGATTGCCGGCGTCATGCGCCTCGCCGATCGCTCGGTGCGCGCCGTCATGACGCCGCGGCGCGAGGTAGACTGGATCGACCTCGGCGACGACGACGAGACGATCCGCAAGACCATTCTCGAAAGCGGTCATTCGCGCCTGCCCGCGGTGGACGGGCGCGAGGAGAACGTCGTCGGTATCGTCCAGGCGAAGGACGTGCTCGACGCCTATCTCGCCGGCACCACGCCGAACATCCGCGATGTCGTGCGCGAGGCGCCCGTGGTCATCGACACGCTGGACGCCCTCGACGTCCTGGAACGACTGAAGGCATCGCCGGTTCCGATGGCGCTCGTCCACGACGAGTACGGCAATTTCGAAGGCATCGTCACCCCGGCCGACCTGCTCGTGAGCATCGCCGGCGCCTTCGCCGCCGGCGTGGGACCGGGCGAACCGCATGTCGTGATGCGCCAGGACGGTTCCTACCTGCTCAGCGGCGCCATGCCGGCCGACGAGATGGCGGAGCTCCTGCAGCTCAAGCTGCCGCACGAGCGCGACTATCATACGCTCGCCGGCTTCGTGCTCGCCGTGCTCAAGAGCCTGCCGCAGGTGGGCGAGGCCTTCGAGGAACAGGGCTGGCGCTTTGAGGTCATCGACCTCGACGGTCCACGCATCGACAAGGTGCTGGCCGCCCGGGTCGGGCCGGCCTGAGCGGCGCGAGCCGCCGGCGAGGCCTTACACCGGCACGCGCACGGTGGCGCGCAGGCCCCCGAGCGGGCTGTCCGACAAGGTGACGTCGCCGCCGTGCGAGCGGGCGATGTCGCGGGCGATGGCGAGGCCCAGGCCGGTCCCTCCCTCGTCGACGTTGCGCGCCTCATCGAGGCGCACGAAGGGCTTGAATACCTCCTCGCGCAGCTCGGAGGGCACACCGGGGCCGTCGTCGTCGACGGTCACTGTGAACCAGCGCGTCTCGCGGGTCGCGGTCACGGCGATGTGCTCGCCATGGCGCGCGGCATTGGAGACGAGGTTGAGGAGGAGGCGCCGGAAGGCGTCCGGGCGCACGGTGATGACGGGATCGCCCACCATCTCGACCTCGGTCGCATATCCCTGACGCTCGACGTCGGCCTTCACGTCATCGAGGAGATGCTGCATGTCCGTGGGGGCCGCCTGCTCGCCCGCGTCGCCGCGCGCGAAGGCGAGATAGGCCTCGAGCATGCGCGTCATCTCGTCGACGTCCTTGCGCAGGTCGTCGAGCTCCGGCGTCTCCTCGAGAAGCGCCAGCGACAGCTTGAAGCGTGTCAGGATGGTGCGCAGATCGTGGCTGACGCCATTGAGCATCGTCGTGCGCTGCTCCATGGCGCGCTCGACGCGCCGCTTCATTTCCAGGAAGGCAAGACCGGCGCGCCGCACCTCGCTGGCACCGCGCGGGCGGTAGTCGATCTCGCGGCCCTTGCCGAAGGCCTCCGCCGCGTCGGCGAGGCGCAGGATCGGCTTGATCTGGTTGCGCAGGAAAGCAATGGCGATGCCGAGCAGGATGAGCGAGGTGCTCACCATCCAGACCAGGAAGATGTGGGAGTTGGAGGCATAGGCGAGGCTGCGGCGGGCAATGACGCGCATCACCCCCTTGTCGAGCAGGATACGGATCTCGACGAGATTCGAGCGCCCCACCGTGTCGATCCAGAAGGGTCGGCCCACCTGCTTGCGGATCTCCTCCGAAAGCACCCCGTCGAGGATGGAGAAGAAGGGTTTCGGCCCGGGCGGCGGCAGAGAGGCCTCGGGCAGGATGTCCACGTCGAGGCCCAGCCGGTCGCCGGCGATGCGCGACAGCGTCGCGATGTCCGCATCCTGTGGATAGCTCTCGTAGATGTCGATCACGGCGGCGATGTCGGCCGTCACCGCGGACGACAGCCGGCGGGTCACGAGCTGCCAGTGCCGCTCCATGAAGACATAGGCGATCACCGACTGCAGGATGACCATCGGCGCAATGATGATGATGAGCGAGCGCGCGTAGAGCCCCTTCGGCAGGAAGCTGCCGAACCAGCGCATGACCCGATCGAACGCCGCCTTCGGCCGATCGATCACGCTCCACGTCGTCTTGCCCACACCGTCCGTCCGTCAGCCGTCGATCAACAGGCGATAACCGATGCCCCGCACCGTCTGCAGGAACATCGGGTTTCCGGGGTCCTGCTCGATCTTACGGCGCAGGCGGTTGATCTGCACGTCCACCGTGCGCTCGTTGGCGGCGGCGCCCTGCGCCGCCCCGCCCTGCCCGGCAAGATCCTCGCGCGGAACCTGCTCTCCCGCGCGGCTCGCGAGCACGGTCAGGATCTCCCGTTCGCGATCGGTGATGCGCACGATCTCGTCGCCGCGGCGCAGTTCGCCGCGATCGAGGCGGAAGAGAAAGGCGCCGAAGCGCACCGCCTCGGGCGCGACCTTGGCGTCGTTCTGACCGTTGCCGTTCGAGCGCTTGAGGATGTTGCCGATGCGCAGCAGGAGCTCGCGCGGCTCGAAGGGCTTGGGAAGATAGTCGTCGGCGCCGATCTCGAGGCCCTGCACGCGGTCGGCCGTGTCGGTGCGCGCGGTCAGCATGAGGATGGGGACGTGCGATGTCCGGCGCAGGCGGCGGGCGAAATCGAAGCCGCTCTCGCCTGGCATCATCACGTCGAGCACGATCAGGTCGAAGACCATGTGCTCGAGCTTCGCCTCGGCCTCGGCCGCGTTCGCCGCCGTGGTCACGCGATAGCCGTTGTCACCGAGGTAGCGGGCGAGGAGATCGCGCAGGCGCCGGTCGTCATCGACGACGAGCACATGCGGCGCGTCGTCGGGCAGCGCCGTCTTCGGCTTCAGCGCACTCACCGGGGCACCGTCGTCGCGTCGTTCCAGACGAGGCGCGCCACGTGCGTGCGATCGTCGGGATCGATCATGGCAAAAAGGAAGCGCAGGGCTGCATCGCGCGCCTCCGGGCCAGCGTCGGCCAGCGCGCGCGTCACGCGCTCGGTCTGCAGGCCGGCGAGAGCGACCGCGAGCTCGCGCCCCTTGGCGGTGGGGAAGAGAAGCCGCTGACGGCGGTCGGCGACGCCGGCACGCTGCTCGATGAAACCCTTCTCCACGAGCTCCTTGAGCACGCGGTTGAGGCTCTGCTTGGTGATGCGCAGGATGTCGAGGAGTTCCGCAATGGTGAGGCCGGGCTGACGGTTGACGAAGTGCAGCACCCGGTGGTGCGCGCGGCCGAAGCCGTAGTCGCCGAGGATGCGGTCGGGATCGCTGACGAAGTCGCGATAGGCGAAGAACAGAAGTTCGATCACGTCCCAGGCCGGCCCGCTGTCGGTTGCATCGGATCCGGTGGTGGCGGACGTCTCCGCGAAGGCCTGCGGCAAGGTCGCCATCAGCTGCTGCATCTCCGTTATGTCAGCCTTATTGACATATCTCAGGCCGATTGTTACTCGTCAAGCCCGGCTCGCGAAAGGAATGAACTTCAACGAGCCTGCGGCGGTAGTTTTTGTAAGGAAGAACCAGGGCCGCCGCCCTTGTGGCCATCAGGAGATTCCCATGTCTGTTGCACCGTTCGATCAGCGCGATGGCGTCATCTGGTACGACGGCAAGCTCGTGCCCTGGACGGATGCGACTCTCCACGTACTCTCCCACGGCCTGCATTATGCCTCCGCCGTCTTCGAAGGCGAGCGTGCCTACGGCGGCGAGATCTTCAAATCCACCGAGCATTCCGAGCGCCTGAGAACCTCGGCTGAGATTCTCGACTTCGAGATTCCCTACAGCGTCGCGGAGATCGACGCCGCCAAGCGCCTCGTGCTCGAGAAGAACGGGCAGAAGGACGCCTACGTGCGTCCGATCGCCTGGCGTGGCTCGGAGATGATGGGCGTCTCGGCCCAGCACAACAAGATCCATCTCGCCATCGCGACCTGGGAGTGGCCGAGCTACTTCGACCCGGCCCAACGGCTGAAAGGCATCCGCCTCGACATGGCCGAGTATCGCCGCCCCGATCCGGCGACGATCCCCTGCAAGGCCAAGGCGGCCGGGCTCTACATGATCTGCACGATCTCCAAGCACAAGGCCGAGCGCAAGGGCTATTCCGACGCCCTGATGCTCGACTGGCGCGGCCACGTGGCCGAGTGCACGGGCGCCAACGTCTTCTTCATCCGCGACGGTGTCATTCACACGCCGACGCCCGACTGCTTCCTCGACGGCATCACGCGCCGCACGGTAATCGATCTCGCCAGGCGCCGCGGCTTCGAGGTGCAGGAGCGCACGATCCTGCCGGCGGAACTCGAGGGCTTCAACGAGTGCTTCATCACCGGCACGGCCGCCGAGGTGACGCCCGTGGCCGAGATCGGGCCCTACACCTTCCAGCCCGGCAACATGACGAAGGTCCTCATGGAGGACTACATGGCCGAGGTGCAGCCCAAGGCGAAGGCGGCCTGAGAGCGGCGTCGCCCAAAGGGAGGCGCGGCGGCCGGCTGCGGCCGCCGCTCCCACCGCCCCTCGCAAAGGGCAAATGCGCGTGACCTGGCTCCAGAGCGTCGCGGCGGCAGAGGCAGCCCTGTCTGCCTCCGGCAAGACCTTGGCCGGCGTTCTCCGCCACGGCACCATGTCCGTCGAGCTCCACGCGCCGGGCGGCCACGCCCCGCAGCAGCCGCACAGCCAGGACGAGCTCTATGTCGTGGTCTCCGGGCGGGGCACCTTCTTCAAGGGCGGCGAACGCCGGCCCTTCGGCCCGGGCGAGGTCATCTTCGCCGAGGCCGGGATCGAATACCGTTTCGAGACTTTCTCCGACGACTTCAAGACCTGGGTGATCTTCGGGGGCCCGACGGCGGCGAGGCCGCCCGGCCTCACGCTCCGCCCGGGCTGCAGGCGGCGACCTCTGCCATGAGCCACTCGCGGAAGGCGCGAATCTTCGGCACGTTGCGACGTGCTGACGGATAGACGAGCCAGTAGGCGCCCTCGTCGCGGCCGACGAGGTCGAAGGGCTGGATCAGCCGGCCGCTGTCGAGCTCCGCCCTGAAGAAGGCCGGCGTCAGGATGGCAACGCCCTGCCCGGCCACGGCTGCGCCCGCCTCGAGGACCTGGGTGCCGAAGCGATTGGCCGGGCGCGACCCGAGCCCCGGATCCGGCACGCCGGCCCTGGCGAACCACACCACCCACCACGGATCGCTCGGATCGAGCAGCGGCAGGCGAAGAAGGTCGGCCGGTTTGGTCACGCCGCCGATGCTTGCGGCGAGCCGCGGGCTCAGCATCGGCGTGAACTCAACAACCAGCAGGCGGTGGGCCACGAGCCCCGGCCACTCCCCGTCGCCCGCCCGGATACCGACGTCGAATTCCTCGCGCGCGAAATCCGCGAGGCGCATCGATGTGTCCAGGCGGACCGCGAGATGCGGATGGGCAAGCTGGAAGGAGCCGAGCCGCGGCACGAGCCAGTTGGCCGCGAAGGTCTGCACGGCCGTGATGCTGAGAATGCCCTCCGCGCGCTCGCGCGTCGCGGCGAAGGCCGCACGCATGATGTCGAAGGCCTAGCTCACCGCCGGCGCCAGGCGCTTGCCAACCTCGGACAAGGCCACCTGACGCGGCCGGCGCAGGAAGAGCGGCGCGCCGAGGCGCTCCTCGAGCAGCTTGATCTGGTAGCTGACGGCGGCTTGGGTCATGCCGAGCTCCTGTGCCGCCCTCGTGAAGCTCAGGTGCCGCGCCGCCGCCTCGAAGACGCGGACGGCCGCCAGGGGAGGAAGGGTCTGCATCGCTGATACATAAGTCTGATTTATGGATGATGATCGAGGTTCGGTTGGCCGGCAAGCCGAAAGTGACGCATGTTCCGGCCATATCCGACAACAAGGAGCGGCCTCCGAGAGGCCGAGTACGACGCCATGGCTCCGGCGACCGGCACCTGCATACACAACGGCGCGACACCGGCCCTGCGGCGTGCGCGAAACGGCCTGCGCTGGCGCGATCTCATCGGGCGCTTCCTTCCGTCGCCGGCGCGAACCGCCGGCGTCATCGACGAGGAGATGCTGAGCGAGCACAGGCGCAGGGACATCGGCCTCGCAGACGGGCGCGGCCCGTCACTGCGCCGGCCCGAACGGTGAGAAGGGCAAGGCGCCCGGATTATTCCGCGGCCCGCGGCGCGGAGGGCTGCCAGCGTGCCAGCGCTTCATCATCCGCGTCCTTCGCGGCCACCCATTCGCCGGCGCTGCCGTCGGCATGGTGCTCCTTCTTCCAGAAGGGCGCGCGCGTCTTCAGATAGTCCATGAGGAAGGAAGCGGCTTCGAAGGCCGCCTGGCGGTGGGTGGAAGCGGTCACCACGAGCACGATCTGCTCGCCAGGCGCGATGCGGCCGTAGCGGTGGATCACCGTCACACCCTCGAGTGGCCAACGCGCCTCGGCCTCGGCGACGACACGCGCCACCTCCTCCTCCGCCATGCCGGGGTAGTGCTCGAGTTCGAGCGCCGCCAGGCGCCCGGCCTCGGCACGGCACAGGCCCGTGAAGGTCACGACGGCGCCGACCTCCGTCTGCCCGCGCGTGAGCGCCGCAGCCTCCGTGGCGGCATCGAAATCCTCGCGCTGGATGCGAATGGTCGGCATTGGACCCATCCGACGGCGGCTCTCCCCGGGCGGCGCGGCGATCACACGGGCGCGCGGGGCGACCGGCGGCAGGATATCACCCGCCCGTCATCGGCGGGAAGAAGGCGATCTCGCGGGCACCGGCGATCGGCGCATCCGGCTTCACGTGATGACGGTCGACCGCCGCGCGCACGACGGCCGGGTTCTCGAAGGCGTGGGCATATTCCTCGCCGCGCGTCCGCAGCCAGCCGGCGAGGTCGGCGACCGTCGCGATCCCCTCCGGCAGGACCACCTCTTCCTCGCTCTTGCCGATACGCTCGCGGACCCAGGCGAAATAGACGAGCCTCATGGCCTGTGCGTGTCCTCGTCGAGAAGATGGCGGATGCCCGCCCGCATGTAGTCCCAGCCGGTATAGAGCGTCAGCACGGCGGCCACCCACAGGAGCACGATGCCGATGTCGATGGTGCCGGGCAACAGCTTCTCGCCCGCGGGGCCGGCGACCAGGAAACCGATGGCGACGAGCTGCAGCGTCGTCTTCCACTTCGCCACCTTGCTCACGGGCACGCCGACACGCAGCTCCGCCAGAAATTCGCGCAGACCCGAGACCAGGATCTCGCGGCAGAGGATGATGATCGCCGCCCACAGTGACCAGCCACGGATCGTCCCGTCCGACACGAGCATCAGCAGGCTGGCGGCGACGAGCAGCTTGTCAGCGATCGGATCGAGCATCCGGCCGAGCGCCGATTGCTGTGACCAGGCCCGCGCCAGCCAGCCGTCGAGATAGTCGGTGACGGCGGCGGCTACGTAGATGGCGAGCGCGATCCAGCGAGTCCAGGTGTCCTGCGGCCAGAAGAGGCAGACGACCACGGCCGGGACGGCGAGGATCCGGCCGTAGGTCAGAATGTTGGGCAGGTTGAACGCCCGCGTGCGCCACATGGAAGAGGTCAAGCTCATGTCGAGTGGGGAGGAAACATGCGCCGCGCCTCAGCGTCAACCGCCGCGGCGGTCGCGGCAGGACCGCGGTGGGTGCCGGCACCGCACCGCGCAGGGCCGGCCTCTCCTCGCGGCGCCGATGCCTTGGTTGCCGCGCGGCTCCCGTCGATTTGCACTGCGCCGAGGGCAGCCCGGTCTGCTATATGACGGCGCATGGTGGACATGGTGCAGGAACAGCCGGTCCGCGCCTGCCCGGGCGACGAGATCGCCATCATCGGCCCGCGCGAAGGCGTCGGCGGCTACAGCTGGCGCGTGCGAATCGACCCGCGCCTCGGCCTCGTGACCGCGCGGACGGTGCTTCGCGGCGATCCGTCGCGCCCCGGGGAACAGGCCGCGGAGGCCGCGCCCAAGGTGCGTTTTGTCGTCACCATCTCCGGCCGCCACAACGGCGACGTGCGCCTGTTGCTGCAACGCCCCTGGGAGAAGGCCCCCATTCGGGTCGTCGCCTACCCCATCACCTGCGACTGAGGCCCGCGACCGCGCCATCGGCGGAGCAGACGGGCCACGGGCCGCCCCGCGCGGCATCACGCGGTGCGGCTTCCTCCGGAACCGTCTGCGACCGTTCAGGTGCGGCACCGATCAGCCGATCGCGTGGGACCGGCCTACCGGCCATTCCCGCCGCCGCCTCCATTGCCGCCACCGCCGTTGCCGCCGCCGCCGCCGTTACCGCCACCGCCGCCGCCGTTGCCACCGCCGTTACCGCCACCGCCGCCGCCGTTACCGCTGTTGCCGCTTCCACCACCGCCGGAGCCGCTGCCGCCACCACGACCCGCCTCACCCCCGCCGCCGGCGGCCGCGGAGGCGGTTTCCCCTCGGCTGTTCGCACCATGCGACTTCGACCGCGCGGCCTCGGAAACGGCGGCGCCGAAGCCCGGGCCGGGTGTGCCTGCAGCCACTGCCGAGAGAACGCCGGCGGCAGGCGTGCCGGCTGCCGCTTCGAGGGCCTTGCCCAACCCGTGCGTGCGACCGGCTGCGGCATCCATCTCGACCCGGTCGGCCGAGCTCTCCTGCGCCTCGGCGCTCGATACGAGCCCGGCCGCGAGAGCCGCAGCCACGAGCAGCCTTGTTGTCGATCCCCGCATTCGATGCCTCCTTCCGCGGAACGCCGTGAGTGTCGTGCGTCGGTGCTATCGGATGGGCATGAACATTCTCCGAACCCCAGTCCTTGCATTCTTACGATTCGCCGCACCCGGCCGCGCGAGAGCGGCCCCGCTTCGTCCTGCCGCAGGGATGGGCTGCGTCGTCCGGCCCTGAACTTCGGTGCGCAGGGTCTACCGGGGTCGCGATTCGTCACGCCCGGTCGTGGAAGAAGGCGTAGACAGCCTTCGCCGTCGCCGCATTGACGCCGGGCACGCGCTGGAGGTCCTCGAGCGAGGCGCGCGACACCGCCTTGGCGGTGCCGAAATGCAGGAGGAGCGCGCGCTTGCGGCTCGGCCCGATGCCGGGGATCTCGTCGAGCGGGTTCTTCGTCATCTCGCGCTTGCGCCGGGCCCGGTGGGTGCCAATGGCGAAACGGTGCGCCTCGTCGCGCAGGCGCTGCACGAAATAGAGGGCGGGGTCGCGCGGGGGGAGCTTGAAGGGCTCGCGCCCCGGCACGAAGAATGTCTCGCGGCCGGCGTCGCGGTCGCGCCCCTTGGCGATGCCGACGAGGGTAACGTCCGCGACGCCGATGTCGGCGAGCGCCTGGCGTGCCGCATCGAGCTGGCCACGCCCGCCGTCGATGAGGACGAGGTCGGGCCAGGCCGGGAAGCCCTCGGTGTCCAGAGCCTCCGTCTCCTCCCCGACCGCCTCGCCGGCCGCCTCCTCCGCCGGCACGGGCACCGCGGAGGGCATCTCCTTCGCCGCCTCCTTGGGCGCCTCCTTCAGCAGCCGGGAGAAGCGGCGCTGCAGCACCTCGCGCATCATGCCGTAGTCATCGCCGGGAGTCAGATCTTCGGAGCGGATGTTGAAGGTGCGGTAGTGCGCCTTCATGAAGCCAGCCTCCCCGGCCACGATCATGCCGCCGACCGCGTTCGTGCCCATGATGTGGGAGTTGTCGTAGACCTCGATGCGCCTGGGCGCCCGCGGCAGGCCGAAGGCCTGGGCCAGCGCGGAGAGGAGCTTGCGCTGCGAGGAGGTGTCGGCGAGCCTGCGCCCCAGCGCCTCGCGCGCGTTCTTCTCCGCGTGGGCCACGAGGTCGCGCTTTTCGCCGCGCTTCGGCGCGGCGAGCTCGACGCGATGTCCGGCCTGGGCCGAGAGGGCGTCCTGCAGCAGGGCCTGCTCGTCGACCTCGTGCGAGAGGAGGACGAGACGCGGGCAAGGCTTGTCGTCATAGAACTGGGCGATGAAGGCGCCGAGCACCTCGCCGGCCGTAAGCGACTTGTCTGCCCTCGGGAAGTAGGCGCGGTTGCCCCAGTTCTGGTAGTTGCGGAAGAAGAACACCTGCACGCAGAACTGCCCCGCCTGCTCGTCGAGGGCGAAGACGTCGGCCTCCTCCACCGTCTGGGGGTTGATGTCCTGCGTCGACTGCACGGCCGACAATGCCGCGAGACGGTCGCGGTAGCGCGCGGCGCGCTCGAATTCGAGCTCTTCGGACGCCTTCTGCATTTCGTCGGCGAGCATCTTCTTCACCGCCGTGGAGCGGCCGGAGAGGAAGGCGCGCGCCTCGTCGACGAGCTTGGCATAGTCGGCGAGCGAGATCTCGCCCGTGCACGGTGCGGAGCAGCGCTTGATCTGGTGGAGGAGGCAGGGGCGCGTGCGGTTCTCGTAATAGCTGTCGGAGCAGGAGCGCAGCAGGAAGGCGCGTTCGAGCGCGTTGATGGTGCGCGTCACCGCCCCGGCATTGGCAAAGGGGCCGTAATAGTCGCCCTTGCGCGTGCGGGCACCGCGATGCTTGGCGATCTGCGGCGCCGGATGGTCGCCTGTCAGCAGGATGTAGGGGAAGGACTTGTCGTCCCGCAACAGTACGTTGTAGCGCGGGCGCAGCTGCTTGATTAGGTTCGCCTCGAGCAGCAGCGCCTCGGTCTCCGTCTGGGTGGTGACGAATTCCATGCCCGCCGTCTCGGCGATCATGCGCATGGTGCGCAGGCCCCCGTGGCCGATGCCGCGCAGGTAGCCGGCGACGCGCTTCTTCAGGCTCTTCGCCTTGCCGACGTAGAGCACGTCGCCCACGGCGTCGACCATGCGGTAGACGCCGGGGCCGTTCGGCAGCGTCTTCCAGAAACGGCGGATGACGGCGACGCCGGCGCGCACGGAGGCCGGCTGCGCCTCGTCGTCGAGCCCGAGATCGATGCCGGAGGCCGCCTCGCGCTCCGCCTCGCCATCCGGGTCGTCCTCGAACAGCTCGTCCGGCCGCTCGTCGAAACGCTCGTTCTTCGGTTCTTCGTCGTTTGCCTTCTTGCTGCTCATGGCCGAGACGTGACCCCACGGGCCGCGCGGGTCAAGGGGTGCGGCATCGCGCTCCTGCCACTGCGAGGCCCATACCGTTACGAAGCCTTGGCCTCGGCTTCCGGCGCGGCGGGAGACGCGGTAGCGGTCATGCCCGCCGCCATCGCCGCCGCGGCGGACATCTCGACGGGCGTGCCGCCGCGCGACTGAACGACGACGGCGGTCGAGGCGAAGGCGACGCCCTGGTCGGTGAAGGCCCGGTAGAGGCGCTTCAGCGCCTCGCGCTGCACGAGCGTGGGCTTGCCCGGCCGCACGGTGAACTTGAAGCGGCAGACGAGGGCGTTCTCCTGGACGTCGGCCACGCCCTGCATCTTGAGCTGCTGGATGAATTCCTTGCCGATCTCCGGGTCCTGCAGCATCTCCTGGCCGATCTTCTTGGTGATCTTGCGCACCTTCTCGACGTCCGTGTCGCGGGCGAGGCGCAGGTTGAACTTGATGGTCGAGAAGTCGCGGCTGTAGTTCGTCACCGCGCCGAGCTGGCCGTAGGGGATCGTGTGGATCTGGCCGTTCTGGTGCCTGAGGCGCACGGAGCGGATGGCGATCTTCTCCACCGTGCCCTTGTACTTGCCAGCCTCAATATATTCCCCGACGCGGAAGGCGTCGTCGGCCATGTAGAACACGCCCGAGACGATGTCGCGCACCAGCGCCTGCGAGCCGAAGCTGATGGCGAGGCCGAAGATGCCGGCGCCCGCGATGAGCGGGGTAATGTTGATGCCGAGATGCGAGAGGGCGAGAAGGACCGCCGCGGCGATGATCATGACGCCGAAGACGCCCTGCAGGAGCGGCATCACGCTCGACAGGCGCGAGGCCGGCGCGAGATGCTCGTCGTCGCCCGCGCCGGGCAGTGCGGCCTCGCCGAGATGCGGACCGAACTTCGCCCGCGTCCAGACCCGCAGGGCTTCGTAGGCGAGATAGCCGGCGACAAGCACGCCCAGCGCGGTCACCGCCGCCTCGCGCACACGCGCCCACGCGGCCCGGTCCACCACCTCCAGGATGTCGACGAGCCAGAGACGGGCGACGAGCACCGCGACGACGGTGCCCGCGACTGCGAGCACCATGCGCCGCAGCGAGATGATCAGGTGGACGCGCGTCGTCTCCGCCGGGGCGGGATGTCCGGCCGGCGCTTCCTCGGCCTCCCCTGCGTCCGCGCGCTCCGCCGCGGCGGTCGGCGGATGGGCCGCGTGGGCGAGCAGACGGTCGGCGGCCGCGGTCGCCGCGACGATGCCGAGCGACCAGACGAGGCCGTTGTAGACGGCGAAGTCGAGCATGATGACGCCCGCGGTCCAGGCAAGCCAGACGAAGAGCACGATGGTGTGCCCCGCCGCCGGCAGCAGGCGCCGCCAGCCGTGCGCGCCGGCGAAGAAGCGATGCACGCCGAAGACGCCGCCCGCCGCCATCACCGTGCCGACGACGAGCGCCATCGCCTGCGCCTGGCGCATGCCGAGGCCACCGGCGAGCAGCACCGGCACCGTGGTGATGAAGAGAATGCCGAGGGCGAGCACCGCGCCTGCGACGCGCATGGCAAGGCGCGCCCGAGCATCGTCCGTCGGGACAAGGCGCAGCTCCGGATGATCCGGCCGCAGCAGGATCTCCGGCACGAGCATCGACAGGCGCCAGCGCACGGCCGCCCCGACGAGGGTCACGGCCAGCTTGCCGATAAGGAACTGGCGCTGGAACACGAGGTTGACGAGCACCGCCGCAACGGCGACCGACAGGGCGAAGGCCGCGAGATCGAAAGCGATGAGCCGCCAGGTCCTGCCGAAGCGCGTCTCCGCCGCGAGCCAGCGCGCGAGCGTGGCGCCACCGAAGTAGCGCAGAAGGTGCGGCACGGCGAGCACGAGGGCGGCGATGGCCGCCGTCACGAGGAACGGCAGCGCCGGATGGGCGAGCCAACTTGGGGCCGAGAGGGTGATGGCGTAGAGGACGCGCGCGAGATCCCGCGGCACGTCCGGCAGGACGGCGAGCACGCTGATCAGCGCCTGCGCTGCCCGCTCGAGATGGCCGGCCAGGCCGGCGAGGAAGCCCATGTCATTGTCCATGCCCCCGCCGCCCGCTTGCGCCATGGCCATGACGGAGAGCGCGAGAAAGCCGGTCAGAAAGGCCAATCCTACGACGAGGCGCGACATGAGGAGCAATCCCATAGGCCCACGCGAGGCGAATGAGCACAATAAATCTCCGCTCGGGGTGGCAGTCGATCAAAATGGCGCCCTTGAGGGCTGCGCACGGCCGAATTCTGTTCGGCGATCAGGCCGCACAGGGGCAACACAAGCAAAATGTTGATAACGTGTCGCCAATTCGCTTGAATGCCTCCTCGTCGCCCGTTCCGAGGTTCCGGAGGTCCTCATGGCCTTGCATTTCTCCCCCGCCGAATTCGCCCGTCGCCGGAGCGCGCTGCAGCTCGCCATGGCCGAGCAGGGCCTCGACGGCCTGCTGCTCTTCCAGCAGGAATCGATGTACTGGCTCACGGGTTACGACACCTTCGGCTTCTGTTTCTTCCAGTGCCTCGTGGTGACGGCGGACGGGCGTGCAGCCCTGCTGACCCGCTCGGCCGACCTTCGGCAGGCGCAGCACACGTCCAACATCGCCGACATCCGCGTCTGGAAGGACGGGCGCAATGCCGATCCGGCCCGCGACCTGAAGGCGCTCGCCGCCGACCTCGGCCTCGCGGGCAAGCGGCTCGGCGTCGAATACGAGGCCTACGGCCTTGTCGCCGCGAACGGAAAGAAGCTCGAAGCGGCCTTCGACGGCTTCGCCACGCTCACCGACGCCTCGAACATCGTCACGCGCCTGCGCGCCGTGAAGTCGTCGGAGGAGCTCGTCTACGTGCGCAAGGCGGCCGAGCTCGCCGATGCGGCGGATCGCGCCGCGCTCGACCTGATCCGCGCCGGCGCCGACGAGGGCGACATCCTCGCCGCCCAGCACAACGCCATCTTCGCCGGCGGAGGCGACTATCCGGGCAACGAGTTCATCATCGGCTCGGGCGTCGACGCGCTGCTTTGCCGCTACAAGGCCGGCCGCCGCCGCCTCGCGGCCAACGACCAGATCACGCTCGAGCTCGCCGGCGCCTATCGCCACTACCACGTGGCGGCAATGCGCACGGTCGTCGTCGGCGAGCCGCGCCCGCAACACCTCTCCTACCACCGCGCGGCGCGCGAGGCCCTCCTCGCCTGCCAGGAGGCCCTGCGTCCTGGCCGGACGGCGGGCGACGTCTTCGCCGCACATGCCCGCGTCTTCGACGCCCACGGCCTCGCCGGCCACCGGCTCAACGCCTGCGGCTATTCGCTCGGGGCGAAATTCACGCCGTCGTGGATGGACTGGCCGATGTTCTACGAGGACAACGACTGGGTGCTCGTGCCCGGCATGGTGATGTTCGCCCACATGATCCTGATGGATTCGGACAGCGAGACGGCCATGTGCCTCGGCCGTACTTATCTCGTCACGGAGAACGGGGCGGAAGCACTCAATCTGCCTGATCTGGACCTTCAGCTGCGCTGACAGTACAACTCGACGCCGCAGGATGCCCGCAACCACACAAGCACAAGCGGGAGGCGTCATGTTTGAAGGAAGGACGGCCGGGCGGCCGATGCTCGCGGCGGCTCTTTGCAGCCTCGCTCTCGCCGGCTGCCAAGAAGGCGGTGTGAGCGGCGCGGGCCTGGCCGGCAAGCGCATCGAGGCGCCGGGCGTGCCCGTCGCCGTCGAGAGCATCGAGGGGGCTCCCGAGCCGGTGATGACCAGGCTCGCCAGTGCCCTCGTCGACGAAGCCTCGGCCCGCCGGGTCGAGCTCGTCTCGGACAAGGGTAACGCCCGCTATCGTGTGAAGGGCTACCTGACGGCCTACACGACGGAGAACGGCGCCACAGCGCTCACCTTCGTCTGGGACGTCTTCGACGAGACGAAGCGGCGCGCCCAGCGGCTCGAAGGCACGAGCGTCGCCAAGACCCCCGCCGGCACCGACCCGTGGAGCGGCGTCGACCAGGGCGCCGTCGCCAAGGTCGCCTCCGAGAGCATGAACGCCATAGCGGGCTTCCTCTCGCAGAGCGGCCGATCGAGCGCAGCACCGGTTGCGACGGCAAGCGCGGAGGATACGGCGACGGGGCTCGGCTTCGCCACGGCGGAATGAGACCGCGATTGCGGCCCGCCCCTCCCCCGCTGGACCTGCCGTCGCGGCAGGCGTGACCTCGCCGCGACACACAGGCGGGATAAGCGCTTGACGCATATTGTTCGCCGCGGCCGCGGCTGCTAAGAGCCGCGCGGCCGAAGGTCGTGCTGCGTGCGTGGCGCCGTCGTCTCCCGGAGGCCCCTCGCCCAACCCAGTGATGCGTCAAGAACGGGATCCCGACGGATGAAACCCTCGATCAAGCTCGTCGCGGGCAACTCCAACCGCCCCCTCGCCGAGGCGATCGCGAGCTATCTCGAGGCTCCGCTGGCCACCTGCCAGGTCAAGCGTTTCGCCGACATGGAGATCTTCGTCGACCTGCAGGAGAACGTGCGCGGCGAGGACGTCTTCGTCATCCAGTCGACGTCCTTTCCGGCAAACGACCACCTGATGGAGCTCCTGATCATCACGGATGCGCTGCGCCGCTCCTCGGCGCGCCGCATCACCGCGGTGATCCCATACTTCGGCTATGCCCGCCAGGACCGGCGCGCCACCGGACGTACGCCCATCTCGGCCAAGCTCGTCGCCAATCTCATCACCCACGCCGGTGTCGACCGCGTGCTGACCCTCGATCTCCACGCCGGCCAGATCCAGGGCTTCTTCGACATTCCGACCGACAACCTGTTCGCCGCTCCCGTGATGGTGCGCGACATCAAGGAGCGGATGGACCTCGACAACGTCATGGTCGTCTCGCCGGACGTCGGCGGCGTGGTGCGCGCGCGCGCGCTCGCCAAGCGCATCGACGCCCCCCTCGCGATCGTCGACAAGCGGCGCGAGCGCCCCGGCGAGTCGGAGGTGATGAACATCATCGGCAACATCGAGGGGCGCACCTGCATCCTTGTCGACGACATCGTCGATTCGGGCGGCACGCTCTGCAATGCCGCCGAAGCCCTGCTCGCCAAGGGCGCGAAGGAAGTCTACGCCTACTGCACGCACGGGGTGCTCTCGGGCGGCGCGGTGGCGCGCATCACCTCCTCCAAGCTCAAGGAAATGGTGATCACTGACTCGATCCAGCCCACCGAGGCGGTGAAGGTCGCCCCCAACATCCGGGCCATCACCATCGCGCCGCTCATGGGCGAGGCCATCGCACGAACCGCGAGCGAGACCAGCGTCTCGAGCCTGTTCGACTGAACGGAGCCGAACGGGGAGCCGAGGTGATGGCGGCGCTCGATACGGACCGGGCCCTCGTGCTCTTCTCTGGCGGGCAGGATTCCACCGTCTGTCTCGGCTGGGCGCTCCGCCGCTTCGGCCGTGTCGAGACGGTCGGCTTCGACTACGGGCAGCGCCATCGCGTCGAGCTCGACTGCCGCGCCACCATCCGCAACCTTCTCGCCCGCCCCGGGGCGCTCGGGGACGGCCGGCTCGGCGAGGACCATCTGGTGCCCCTCGGCGTGCTCGGCGCGATCTCGGACACGGCCATGACACGCGAGGTCGCGATCGCCATGGGCGAGAACGGCCTGCCCACCACCTTCGTGCCCGGCCGCAACCTGATCTTCATGGCCTTCGCCGCAGCCCTCGCCTACCGGCGCGGCTGCAAGCACCTCGTGCTCGGCGTCTGCGAGACCGACTATTCCGGCTATCCTGACTACCGCGACGACACGGTGAAGGCCATGCAGGCGGCGCTCAACCTCGGCATGGAGAGCCGCTTCGTCCTGCACACTCCGCTCATGTGGCGCGACAAGGCTGCGACCTTCGCGCTCGCGGAGGAGATCGGGGGGCAGTCCTTTCTCGATCTCGTCATCGAGCACACACATACGTGCTATCTTGGCGATCGTACCGGGCGGCACGACTGGGGCTACGGCTGCGGCACCTGCCCCGCCTGCGAGCTGCGCGCCGCAGGCTGGCGACGCTGGTCGGCGGCCAGGGCCGATCGTCATCCGGGAGGAGTGAATGACTGACACGTCACGCCAGCGTCTGTTCGAGGGCTTTCTGGCGCTGTTCTTCTTTGGCCTGACCATTCCGGCGGCGAACTGGCTCATTGGCAATGCCGGCACGACCTGCGTACCGAACGGTCCGTGCCTCATTCCCGTGGCGCCGGGCATCATGGCGCCGAGCGGCGTGTTGATGATCGGCGTGGCGCTCGTGCTGCGCGACCTGGTGCAGCGCCGGCTCGGCGCCAAGGCAGCGCTCGCGGCGATCGCGGCCGGGGCGGCGCTCTCGGCCCTTCTCGCGCCGCCCACGATCGTGGTGGCGTCGGCGCTCGCCTTCCTGCTCTCGGAGCTCGCGGACTTCGCCGTCTACACGCCCCTGCAGCGCCGCCGCTTCGTCACCGCCGTCCTGCTGTCGAGCCTCGTCGGCCTCGTCGTCGACAGCATGGTCTTTCTCTACGTCGCCTTCGGCAGCCTCGAATTCCTCCTCGGGCAGGTGATCGGCAAGGCATGGATGGTGCTGCTTGCCCTGCCCTTCGTCTACTGGCTGCGCAGTCGCGACGCGCGCCGCGGCCTCGTGCCTGCCTGAGTCCGCGGCAGCCTCGCGTTGCGCAACGGCGGCATTGCTGCTAAAGGCACGCGCGCGCCCGCCAGACACCCCTGGAGGCACGGGCGCGCTTCTCGCAAGAACGGGCCGCAGCGATGCGGCCAGGAAGCCAAGGGCCGCGCGCGAGCGCGGCCGTCGGCGTTCCGAAGCAACGAAGGATCTACGTCATGACCGCCGCCAAGCAGCTCAAGGCCGAGGCGCGCGACCGGGTCGGCAAGGGGGCCGCCCGTGCCGCCCGTCGCGCCGGCAAGGTTCCCGCCGTCATCTACGGCGCGGGTGAAGCCGCCCAGCCGATCGCGCTCGACTTCAACCAGACGAAGCAGCTCATCTTCGCCGGCCACTTCCTCACGACGGTGTTCGAGATCGAGGTCGACGGCAAGAAGACGCGGGTCATCCCGCGCGACTACCAGCTCGACCCGGTGAAGGACACCCCCGTCCACATCGACTTCCTGCGCGTCGCCAGGGACGCCAAGGTGGCGGTCGAGGTGCCCGTGCACTTCGTCAACCAGGAAGCCTCGCCCGGCATCAAGCGCGGCGGCGTGCTCAACATCGTGCATCACGCCATCGAGCTCTCCGTGCCGGTGGACGCCATCCCCGAATTCGTCGAGGTGGATCTGAAGGGCCTCGACATCGGCGCGTCGATCCATCTCGACGGCGTGAAGCTGCCCGCCGGCGCGCAGGCGACGACGCAGGAGAAGGACTTCACGGTGGCGACCATCGCCGCCCCGTCGAAGCTCGCCGCTGAGGCAGCCGAAGCCGGCGAAGCCGCCGAGGCCACTCCGGCCGCCGAAGAGAAGAAGTAAGCGCCGCGCGCGTCTTGCGGGAAGCCGCGTCGCGACGCGGCTTTCACTTCCGGCCGGCCGGGACGCGCCGGCCTCCAGGGCTCGATCCAGATGTTTCTGGGTCGAGCTTTATAAGTTTGAGCGGAATGGGACGGAAAACCGGCGCCCACTGGTCCTCATCCCGCTCCAGAGCATTGTCCGCCGATGTGGACACGCGTCGGCGGAGAAAATGCTCTTCCATTGGAGAGTTGGACGCGCCTTCCGATCGAATGAGATCGGAACGCACTGTTGTCGCCGTTACCTGAGATTGGTCCCATGCTCCTCCTCGTCGGGCTCGGCAATCCCGGGGCGCGCTACGCCCGCAACCGCCACAACATCGGCTTCATGGCCGTGGAGGCGATTGCCCGCGCCCACAATGCCGCACCCTGGCGCCAGCGATTCCAGGGCCTCGTGAGCGAGGCGACGATCGGCGGCGAGCGTGCGCTCCTGCTCCTGCCGCAGACCTACATGAACGAGTCCGGCCGGGCCGTGTCGGAAGCTGCGCGCTTCTTCAAGATCCCGCTCACCGACATCGTCGTGTTCCACGACGAGCTCGACCTGCCACCCGCGAAGCTGCGCATGAAGACCGGGGGCGGCAATGCCGGCCATAACGGCCTGCGCTCGATCACCGCCCAGGTCGGCAATGACTATCGCCGCGCGCGCCTCGGCATCGGCCATCCGGGTGACAAGGCACTGGTGCACGCCTATGTCCTGAACGACTTCGGGCGCAGCGAGGAGCCGTGGGTCGAGGACCTGTGCCGCGCCGTGGCGGATTTCGCACCCCTCCTCGCCAAGGGCGACGATTCGACCTTCCAGAACAAGGTGCATCTCGCCATGGAAGGGCGCGGCTGGACGGATGTGAAGCGCGTTGGCGAACGCGCGAAGGAGTAGGAGCATGGGTTTCAAGTGCGGCATCGTCGGCCTGCCGAACGTCGGCAAGTCGACCCTGTTCAATGCGCTGACGCAGACGGCGGCCGCGCAGGCGGCGAACTATCCGTTCTGCACCATCGAGCCGAACGTGGGCGACGTCGCCGTCCCCGACCCGCGCCTCGAGGCGCTCGCCGGTATCGCCGGCTCGGCCGCCATCATTCCGACGCGCCTCACCTTCGTCGACATCGCCGGCCTCGTGCGCGGCGCCTCCAAGGGTGAGGGCCTCGGCAACCAGTTCCTCGCCAACATCCGCGAGGTGGACGCCATTGCCCACGTGGTGCGCTGTTTCGAGGACGGCGACGTGACCCATGTCGAGGGCAAGGTCGATCCCATCGCCGACATCGAGACGATCGAGACCGAGCTCATGCTCGCCGATCTCGAAAGCCTGGAGAAGCGCGTGCCTGCGCTCGAGAAGAAGGCCCGCGGCGGCGACAAGGAGGCGAAGGAGAACCTCGATCTCGTCAACCGCGCCCTCCTGCTCCTGCGCGAGGGCCAGCCGGCCCGCCTCGTCGAGCGCAAGCCGGAGGAGGAGCGCGCCTTCGCCATGCTCGGCCTGATGACCGCAAAACCCGTGCTCTACGTCTGCAACGTGGACGAGGCCTCCGCCCAGAGCGGCAACGAATTCTCCGCCAAGGTCTTCGAGCGCGCCGCCGCCGAGGGCGCCAAGGCCGTCGTCGTCTCGGCCAAGATCGAGAGCGAGATCGCCGTCCTGCCGCTGGAGGAGCAGAAAGACTATCTCGAGGCGATCGGCCTCGAGGAGCCCGGCCTCAACCGCGTCATCCGCGCCGGCTACGATCTGCTGGGCCTTATCACCTACTTCACCGTGGGGCCCAAGGAGGCGCGCGCCTGGACCATCACGAAGGGCACCAAGGCGCCGCAGGCCGCCGGCGTCATCCACACCGACTTCGAGAAGGGCTTCATCCGGGCCGAGACCATCGCCTACGGCGACTATATCTCGCTCAAGGGCGAAAGCGGCGCACGCGACAGCGGCAAGCTGCGCCTCGAAGGCAAGGAGTACACCGTCGCCGACGGCGACGTGATGCACTTCCGCTTCGCCAACTGAGCCGGCACGTGGGGCGGACATGCTGATCCACCGCCGCCACGACTGGTCGCTCACCCCCACTGAGGCGATCGCGCTGCAGCAGGAGCTGCGGCGTGAGATCATCGCCGACCGCCCGATCGACCTCGACGCCGTGCGCCTCGTTGCCGGCGTCGACGTGAGCGTGAAGAACGGCCTGTCGCACGCGGCCGTGGTGGTGGCAACCTTTCCCGACTTCCGCGTGGTGGAAACGGCCTGCGCGAGCGCGGCCACGCCCTTCCCTTACGTGCCGGGCCTCCTGAGCTTCCGCGAGGGACCGGTGCTGGCGGAGGCCTTCGCCCGACTGGAAAGCGAGCCCGACGTCTTCCTTTTCGACGGCATGGGCATCGCCCACCCGCGCCGCATCGGCATCGCGAGCCACATGGGGCTGTGGCTCGCGCGGCCCACGGTCGGCTGCGGCAAGACGCTTCTCTGCGGTCGTCACGGGCCGCTCGGCCCCGAGCGGGGCGCGGCCGCCCCCCTCGTCGACAACGGCGAGATCATCGGCATGGCGCTGCGCACGCGCGCAGGCACCAAGCCCGTGTTCATCTCGCCCGGCCATCTCGTCGATCTCGCCACAGCGGTCGCGCTCGTGCTGCGCTGCGCGCCGAAGTTCCGATTGCCCGAACCCATCCGTCTCGCGCACCAGGCAGCCGGCAGCTTCCCGACCTGAACGGGTGCACTGGCCGCGCATTTCGTGTAGATGCACAGATCGAGCTATGCACCGATGCGGGACGCCAGACGGCTGCAGCCGTGCTATTGCCGTCGACGACCGTGATGTGCCTGCATCCTAGAGCCCGCGCCCCATGCCGACCATCTACTTCGAGGATTTCTCGCCCGGCACCGTGACGACCTTCGGCGCACGTCGCGTCGACCAGGAGGAGATCATCGCCTTCGCGCGCGAGTTCGACCCCCAGCCGATGCACGTCGACCCGGAGGCGGCCAAGGAGAGCTTCCTTGGCACGCTCATCGGCTCGGGCTGGCACTCCTGCGCCCTCCTCATGCGCATGGCCGCCGATGACTTCATCCTCGATGCCGCCTCCATGGGCTCGCCCGGCATCGAGGAAGTGCGCTGGCTCAAGCCGCTGAAGCCGGGCGACAGGCTCTCCGTGCGCCGCACGATCCTGGAGGCTCGCGCGTCGGAGAGCCGGCCCCAGATGGGTCTCGTGCGCTTCCGCTTCGACCTGATGAACGGCGGTGAGGACCCACTCATGACCCAGACGAACTGGATCATGTTCGGGCGCCGCGGCGCCGCGCCGTCCTATCCACCGAGCGGAAGGGGGCCGATGCAGGCCGCTGCTTCCATGCCCGCCGCCGCGTCCGAGCCGCAGGACATCGGGCCCACGCCTTTCCTCGAGGACCTTGCGCCGGGCAACGTTACCGATCTCGGTGCCTATCACTTCACCGCCGAGGAGATCGTACGCTTCGCGCAGGCCTTCGATCCCCAGCCCTTCCACACCGATGCGGAAGCGGCGAGGGAGAGCCACTTCGGTGCGCTCTGCGCCTCCGGCTGGCATACAGCGGCGGTGTGGATGAAGCTGATGGCCGGCCATGCGGAGCGGCAGATGCGCGCGGCCGCCGCCACGGGCCGCCCCTCGGCCCGCCTCGGCCCCTCCCCCGGGTTCAGCGACCTCAAGTGGTCGAAGCCGGTCTATGCCGGCGACACGCTCCGCTACCGCACCGAGATCGTCTCCGCGCGACCGTCCCTCACGCGCCCGCAGTGGGGCATCGTCACCCACCACAATACGGCCGAGAATCAGCGCGGCGAGCGGGTCTTCGAGTTCACCGGCCGGGCCTTCTGGGAGAGGCGGTCGTAGGCCGCCGGCGCGGGCGTCGCTCAGTGCCCCTCGAAGGCGATGAGAGTGCGGACCGTCACACCCATCTCGCGCAGCTTCTGCGCCCCGCCGAGTTCCGGAAGGTCGATGACGAAGACGGCGGCGACGACTTCCGCCCCCATCTTGCGCAGGAGCTGCACGGCCCCTCCCGCCGTGCCGCCGGTGGCGATGAGATCGTCGACGAGGATGACGCGGTCACCCGGCGCAATCGCATCCCGGTGCATCTCCATCTCGTCGACACCGTATTCCAGCGAATAGACGATGCGCACCGTCTCGTGCGGCAGCTTGCCCTTCTTGCGGATGGGCACGAAGCCGGCCGAGAGCTGGTGTGCCACCGCACCGCCGAGGATGAAGCCGCGCGCCTCGATGCCCGCCACCTTGTCGATCTTGGACCCGGGCCAGGGCTGCACCAGCTTGTCCACCACCCGGCGGAAGGCGCGCGCATTGCCGAGCAGGGTCGTGATGTCGCGGAAAATCACCCCCGGCCTCGGATAGTCCGGAATCGAGCGGATCGTGCTCTTCAGGTCCGTCAACAGCCGCTCGTCCATGCCTCGCCTCGCTCTGCCGCTTCCCGTGTACCCGGGCCGCATTCGGCAGACCGCGGGGCCCTCCGTCAAGGCCGTCCGAGCACCCGGCCCGCGACCGCGTCGAGGCGCGCGAGGATCCTCGGGTCGCGCATCTCGGGTGCCGTCATGATGGCCCCGTCGAGGGCGCGATCGGACCCGACCGGACAGGGCTCGTGCTCGGCGGGAAAATCGCGGGCCAGCCGGGCGAGGAGGCGCTGCGCCTTCTCCACGTTCCGCTCGAGCATGTCGACGACGGCTGCGACGTCCACGGGTCCGTGCTCATCGTG
Source organism: Chelatococcus albus (assembly GCF_030067675.1). GTDB lineage: Bacteria > Pseudomonadota > Alphaproteobacteria > Rhizobiales > Beijerinckiaceae > Chelatococcus_A > Chelatococcus_A albus. The sequence goes on from NZ_JASJEV010000008.1 coordinate 106,216, forward strand.
CCAGCAGTCGTAGTCGGTCACCATGGCGACGGCCGCATAGGTCATCTCGGCCTCGCGCGCCAGCTTGGCCTCCGGCATCGCGGTCATGCCGATGACGTCGTAGCCGGCTGCCCGGTAGCCGAGCGATTCGGCGCGGGAGGAGAACTGCGGCCCCTCGATGCAGACATAGGTTCCGCCCGCCTGATGCCTGATGCCCTCCGCCTCGGCTGCGGCCACGAGCCGGGCGGCGAGGCGCGGGCCCACGGGATGGGCCATGGAGACGTGGGCGACGCAGCCGCGGCCGAAGAAGGAGCCCTGCCGCCGATGTGTGCGGTCGACAAACTGGTCGGCGAGCACGAATGCGCCCGGCGCGAGGTCCTCCCTGAAGGAGCCACAGGCCGACAGGGACACGAGGTCGGTGACGCCCGCTCGTTTCAGGGCGTCGATGTTGGCACGGTAGTCGATGTCGGACGGCGACAGGCGATGGCCGCGCCCGTGCCTCGGCAGGAAGACGACCTGGGCCGAGCCGATGCGACCGAAGCGGAGCGCATCCGACGGTTCGCCCCACGGGCTCGCGATCCGCTCTTCGCGCACGTCCTCGAGACCGGGCAGGTCGTAGACCCCCGAACCGCCGATGATGCCGAGAACAGCTTTGGCCATGCTCCCCTCCTCCCCCCATCCCGCAGAAGGCGGCGGCCGGTGTCAACGCGGCATGCGCATGACACCGCGGCGAAGGACCTGCACCAAAGACAAAGGGCCCCTGCGAGGGGCCCTTTGGACGTCGATCCCGGATTATGCCGTCAGCCGGTCAGGCGTGCGCCTCGTCGTGCACGCGCGCCCAGATCTTCTTCTTCGTGAAGTAGAGCAGGCCGGCGAAGACGATGAGGAAGAGGATGACCTTGAAGCCCATGGCCTTGCGCGCCTCGAGATGCGGCTCGGCGGCCCACATCATGAAGGCGGTCACATCCTTGGCGTACTGATCAACCGTCTCGGGCGCGGCCGGCTTGCCATCGGGCCCCTTCGGATATTCCACCTGGCCGTCGGACAGCGGCTTCGGCATCGCGATGGCGTTGCCAGCCATGTATTTGTTGTAGCTCTGCCCCGGCTGCAGGGGGAAACCCTGCGGCGGATCGGCATAGCCAGTCAGCAGCGCGTGGATGTAGTCCGGACCCTGCTCCTGGTACTGGGTGACGATGTCGAACAGGAACCAGGGGAAGCCGCGCTCGTAGGTGCGCGCCTTGGCGAGCACCGAGAAGTCCGGCGGATAGGCGCCGCCATTGGCGGCGCGGGCGGCGTTCTCATTCGGGAAAGGCGCCGGGAAGCGGTCCGCCGGCCGGCCGGGCCGCTCGAACATCTCGCCCTGATCATTCGGCCCGTCCTTGATCTTGTACTCGGCAGCGAGCGCCTTGATCTGGGCTTCCGAGAAGCCGGGGCCGCCGGGCTCCGCAAGGTTGCGGAAGGCGACGCGGCTCATGGCGTGGCAGCTCGAGCAGACCTCGCGGTAGACCTTGAAGCCGCGCTGCAGCTGCGCACGGTCGAAGGTGCCGAACGGGCCGGCAAAGCTCCACGAGACGCGCGGCGGCTTCTCCGTGCCGGAGGCGTGCGCCGGAGCGAAGGCGGCGAGGGTGGCCGCCAGAGCACCGGCGATGAGGAGGGTCGTCTTCTTCATTTCGTCAGTTCCCCTGCCCCGATCCGTCTCACTTCTTGCTCGGCGCGGACGCCGCGCCCATGGCGACCGCCGCGGCCGCCCCGCCGCCGTGCTTGGCGAGCACCGCATCCGCGATGGAGGCCGGCACCGGCCTCGGCGTCTCGAAGAGGCCGAGAAGCGGCAGGATGACGAGGAAGTGGATGAAGTAGTAGGCGGTGAGCACGCGCGCGGCGATCACGTAGCCGCCCTCCGGCGGCATGGCGCCGAGATAGCCGAGGCCGACGCAGACCGCGACGAAGACCCAGAAGAACTGCTTGAACAGCGGACGGTAGACCGCCGAGCGCACCTTCGAGGTGTCGAGCCAGGGCAGGAAGACGAGCACCGCGATCGAGCTGAACATGGCGATGACGCCCATCAGCTTGTTCGGGATGGCGCGCAGGATGGCGTAGAATGGCAGGAAGTACCATTCCGGCACGATGTGCGCCGGCGTCACCGCCGGATTGGCCTCGGTGTAGTTGTCCGCGTGGCCGAGGTAGTTCGGCACGTAGAACACGAACCAGGCGAAGACCACGAGGAAGCAGACGAGGCCGAAGGCATCCTTCACGGTCGCATAGGGCGTGAAGGGCACGGCGTCCTTCGCCGGGTTCTTGATATCGACGCCCGTCGGGTTGTTCTGACCGACGACGTGCAGCGCCCACACGTGCAGGGCGACGACGCCCGCGATCATGAACGGCAGCAGGTAGTGCAGCGAGAAGAAGCGGTTGAGCGTCGGGTTGTCGACGGAATAGCCACCCCACAGCCAGGTGACGATCGGCTCACCGACGATGGGCAGCGCCGAGAACAGGTTGGTGATGACGGTGGCGCCCCAGAAGCTCATCTGCCCCCACGGCAGAACGTAGCCCATGAATGCCGTGGCCATCATCAGCAGGAAGATGATGACGCCGAGGATCCACAGCACCTCGCGCGGCGCCTTGTAGGAGCCGTAGTACATGCCGCGGAACATGTGGATGTAGACGGCGATGAAGAACATCGACGCGCCGTTGGCGTGCAGATAGCGCAGGAGCCAGCCGTAATTCACGTCGCGCATGATGTGCTCGACGGAAGAGAAGGCCATGGTCGCATGCGGCGTGTAGTGCATGACGAGGACGATGCCCGTCACGATCTGCGCCACCAGCATGAAGGACAGGATGCCGCCGAAGGTCCAGAGGTAGTTCAGGTTCCGGGGCGTCGGATAGGCCACGAAGGACGAGTGGATGAGGCCGAAGAGGGGCAGCCGGCTCTCGAACCACTTCATGACCGGGCTTTTCGGAACGTAGGTCGAATGTCCGCTCATTGCTGGGTCGCCTGATGTTGCGCGGGTTCCGTTGGGGCGGCGTCGAGCTGCCTCAGCCGATCCGAATCTTGCTGTCGTTCAGGAAGGCGTAGGGCGGGATCGGCAGGTTGGTCGGCGCCGGCCCCTGGCGGATGCGCCCCGAGGTGTCGAACACGGAACCGTGGCAGGGGCAGAGCCAGCCGTCATAGGCCCCCTGGTTGCCGAGCGGCACGCAGCCGAGGTGGGTGCAGTTGCCATAGACCACGAGCCACTGGGCGTGGCCGTCCTTCACGCGCGCCGAGTCGGGCTGGGGATCGGGCAGCGAGGCGACGTCGACCTTCTCGGCCTCCTCGATCTCCTTCTTCGTCCGGTGGCGGACGAAGATGAGCTTGCCGCGCCAGAAGAGCTTGACGATCTGCCCCTCGGCGATCGGCGACAGGTCCACCTCGACCGGAGCGCCGGCCGCGATGGTCTGCGCGTCGGGGTTCATCTGATTGATGAAGGGCCAGGCGACGGCGGCGACGCCGACGGCCCCGACGGCGCCGGTCGCGATGAACAGGAAATCTCGCCGGGTCGGCTCGGCGGTAGCGATCTCAGCCACGTTGGCTCCCCAGTCTTTCGAACCCAAGGCCTTGATATCCAAGAACCTTCCTGAAACCCAAGGCGCTACGACCCGGGCCCCGCGCGCTCGCTGCCGTGAAAAACGCCCCGGGCGGGGCGAGAGGCGGGCCGGCGCGACGCACGATCGGCGCAACAAGCACAGCGGCGCGCAAGGCCGCAATGCGACCCGGCGTCGCCGCGCGGCGGCTCTTTGGCATGGTTCCAGAACCATGTCCATAGGCCGATCGCCGGCCGGGCGCGCCCGCCCGGCCGGCCCGCAACCGGCGTCTGACGGCCTCGGACGCGGCTCGTCAGCGGGTGAGAGCCCCGGCGCGGATGTCCCGCGCCACGCCCGGCTCCGCCTCGCCCAGGAAACCGCCGGACTGGCGCTGCCACAGGCGGGCATAGAGGCTGCCGGCGGCCACGAGCTCGGCGTGGGTCCCCTGCTCGACGATGCGCCCCTTGTCCATGACGACGAGGCGGTCGAGCGCAGCGATCGTCGACAGGCGATGGGCGATGGCGATCACCGTCTTGCCGGCCATCAGGCGGCCGAGCTGCTCCTGGATCGCCGCCTCCGCCTCCGAGTCGAGCGCCGAGGTCGCCTCGTCGAGGATGAGGATCGGCGCGTCCTTCAAGAGCACACGGGCGATGGCGATGCGCTGGCGCTGACCGCCGGAGAGCTTCACGCCGCGCTCGCCCACCTGCGAATCATAGCCGCGTCGGCCGCGATGATCCTCGAGGCCGAGGATGAAGCCGTGGGCGGCAGCGAGCCCGGCCGCCCGGGCGATGTCCTCCTCCGTGGCATCCGATCGTCCGTAGCGGATGTTGTCACGGATGGAGCGGTGCAGGAGCGAGGTGTCCTGCGTCACCACCGCGATCTGCGAGCGCAGCGAATCCTGCGTCACCTGGGCGATGTCCTGCCCGTCGACGAGGATGCGGCCCTGCTCGAGGTCGTAGAGGCGCAGAAGGAGGTTGACGAGCGTGGACTTGCCGGCGCCGCTCGGCCCGACGAGGCCGATCTTCTCGCCGGGCCGGACCACGAGGTCGAGCCCCGCGATGACCGAGGACTGCTTGCCGTAGTGGAAGCCCACCTTCTCGAAGCGGATCTCGCCCCTGCACACGACGAGGGGCCGCGCGTTCGGCGCATCGACGACGCCGTGCGGATGCACGATCGTCTCCATGCTTTCCTGCACCACGCCGATGTTTTCGAACACGTCACGCACCACGTGCATCACCCAGCCGGACATGGCGGTGATGCGCAGGACGAGGCCGAGTGCCGCGGCGATCGCGCCCGTGCTCATCTCGCCGCGCGACCAGAGCAGGATCGCGACGCCCACAGATACGACGAAGAGGGCCGCATTCAGCGTGGAGAGCGTGACGGCCACGCCCGTCATCAGCCGCATCTGCCTCAGGTAGCTCGCCGTATGCTCGGCAATCGCGCCGTGCACGGCCGAACGCTCGGCGTCCTGCCGGGCGAAGAGCTTGACGGTCAGGATGTTCGTATAGGTGTCGACGATGCGGCCGACGAGCGTCGAGCGGCGCTCGGCCACCGCCTCGGCGCGCACCTGCGCCCGCGGCACGAAATAGGCGAGGAGCGCGACGTAGAGCGCAAGCCACACGACCACGGGCAGGGCCATGAGGATGTCCGTCGAGCCGAAGATGGCGATCGCGGTGGCGGCATAGACGAAGACGAACCAGAGGTTGTCGACGATGCCGAGCGCGATGTCGCGCACCGCCGGCCCCACCTGCACGATGCGGTTGGCGAGACGCCCGGCGAAATCGCCCTGGAAGTAGGAGAGCGAATGGCCGAGCGTGTAGAGATGGGTGCGCCAGCGGATCTGGTTGGTCAGGCACGGCGAGAAGATCTGGTTGACGCAGACTTCATTGAGGCCGTGCAGGAGCGGCAGGCCGACGACGAGCAGGAGCGCGCCGCCCACGAGCATGGTGAGGTTGTCGCGTGCGAAGTGCTCCGGCGAGGCCGCGGAGAGCTGGTCCACCAGCCAGCCGACGATGAGCATCAGGCCGGATTCGGCGAGCGCGATGGCGAGGGAGCTCAGGAGGATGAGCACGAGCCAAGCGCGCGCCGGCTTCAGATAGTGCCAGACGAAGCGCAGCACGCTGCGCGGCGGTGTCAGCCGGTCGTCGAAAGGGGTGAAGACGTCTATGCGACGCTCGGCAGGACTCAACAGACGGTCGATCACGTGCGAAAGCACGGCAAATTCCTCGAGTTATGGCCTCACGACATGACCTGGGCCAGCAATGCCGCATGCCGCGGCGGCGCCCGATCCGGAACGAATCGATGAAGCCTGCCAGAATCGGAACGAATTCGGACGAAATGAAGATGGGAAGCCCGGCCGAGTTGCTCCATCTTGCGCTTTTCCAGCCCGACATCCCGCAGAATGCGGGCACGATGCTGCGCCTGTGTGCCTGTCTCGGCATCGCCGCCGAGATCATCGAGCCGGCGGGCTTTCCAGTCTCCGATCGGGCCTTCAGGCGCGCGGGAATGGACTACCTGGATGACGTGAAGATTACGCGCCACGCCTCCTGGCGCGCCTTCGACGGCTGGCGCCGGCAGGCCGGCCGGCGCCTGGTGCTCGCAACGACGAAGGCCACCCTGCCCTACACGCACTTTCGCTTCGCACCCGGCGACGTGATCCTCATGGGCCGCGAGTCGGCAGGCGTCCCCGATGAAGTCCACGCCGCGGCCGACGCGCGCATCCACGTGCCCATGCGGCCGGGCCTGCGCTCCCTCAACGTGGCGGTCTCAGCCGCCATGATCCTCGGCGAGGCGCTCAGGCAGACGGACGGGTTTCCGGCCTGAGCCCCTCGGGGCACCGCCATCCGCGCGCCAATCTGCCGCCCTTGCGGCAGCGGGCGGTGCCTTGCCCGCACCGGGGCGAACCCCGTAAGCCTCGGCGCGATCGCAACCGGACCAGGATGCAGCCCCGTGACCGAGCCCGCTGACCTCCCCCGCTGGAAGACAGACGCGCGCGAGTGGTTCGAGACCCTGCGCGACCGTATCTGCGCCGCCTTCGAGACGCTCGAGGACGAGGCGCCGGGCCCCTTCTTCCCCGGTGCGGAGAGTCCGGGGCGCTTCGAGCGCAGGCCCTGGCAGCGCACCGACCACACGGGCGCGCCCGGCGGCGGGGGCGTCATGGGTGTCATGCGCGGCCGCGTCTTCGAGAAGGTGGGCGTGCACGTCTCCACCGTCTTCGGCGAGTTCGCCCCCGAATTCCGCGGCCAGATCCCCGGCTCGGACGCCGATCCGCGCTTCTGGGCCTCGGGCATCTCGCTCATCGCCCATCCGTGGAACCCGCACGTGCCGACCGTGCATATGAACACGCGCTTCGTCGTGACGACGAAGCCCTGGTTCGGCGGCGGGGCGGACCTCACCCCCATGCTTGAGCGGCGCCGCAGCCAGGACGACCCCGACGCCAGGACCTTCCACGCCGCCATGCACGCCGCCTGCGCCGCGCACGAGGCGGTCGCGCCCTACGACCGCTACAAGGCGTGGTGCGACGAGTATTTCTTCCTGAAGCACCGCAACGAGCCGCGCGGCATCGGCGGCATCTTCTACGACTATCACTGGTCGAACGACTTCGCCGCCGACCTCGCCTTCACGAAGAGCGTGGGCGAGGCCTTCCTCGACGCCTATCCGCGCATCGTGCGCGCCAACTTCGCCACCCCCTGGACGGAGGCCGAGCGCGAGGAGCAGCAGATCCGCCGCGGGCGCTACGTGGAGTTCAACCTCCTTTACGACCGCGGCACCATCTTCGGGCTCAAGACGGGCGGCAACGTCGAATCGATCCTCTCGTCCCTGCCGCCGACCGTGCGCTGGCCGTAGGCCACCTGGCGGGCGGAAGCCTTAGCCGGCGCTCATCACGCCTGTCACAACCGGCTGCTAATCCTCCTCGCGCTTGCCCGCGCGGTTGCGGGCCACAGCCTGAGGAGGACGAGATGAGCTTCGAGATCGGCGATGTCGTCATGCTCAAGTCCGGCGGTCCGACCCTGACCGTGGCGGAGATCGCGATCGGGGGCGTCTCCTGCGTCTGGTACGCGGAAGACGAGGACAACTTCCGCACCGCCGTCCTTCCGGCGGCCTGCCTGATCGGCGTTGCGCAGGACGACCTCGATGACGAGGACCATGAGGCGGAGAAAAAAGAGGAAGAAGAGGACGAGGAACTGCGCCGGGTCGGCTGAGCGCCGAGAAACAAGGGGTCGCGGGCGCAATGCCCGTCACGCCCGAAGATGTGCGATCCCTAGGACAAGCGCCCCTTTCCGGTCTCGCCGGATCGCCCACACGTCTTCCTTCTCATGGCCGGGCCTGCCCCGGCCATTCCTGTCGGTCAGGAGCGACGCCCTTCCGATCGAGATCCCCGGGGACAGGCCCGGGAAGACGACGAGCGAAGGTGGTTGTGCGGCCGATTGCGCCGATCAGGTCGAAGGCCGGCGGGATCATGGGGCCATGTATCGTTGCCGTTCCGGCTCCGGGGACGGCCTCTAATCGGCGCTCGGCAGGCGGCGCATGGTGAACTCGATGAGGCCGTCGTCGCGCTCTCGCCAGCTCTCCACCTCGGTCATGTACGCGGCCTTGGGAAAGCGCGCGAACCACTCGCGCGCCTTTTCCCGTGCCTCCTCGCGCGGCAGGGTGAAGGTCTCGCGGCGCCACAGGGCACCGGTCTCGCCCTCTCGCCGCCGGGCCGCGGCGGCGTCGCGGCGGGCGGCGAGCCGCCTTGCGAGGTCGATCGGGCGATGCGGGGCGCGGGACATGGCATCTGCCCCCGAAACGATTGAATGCCCGCCAACTGTAGCTTCCCGCCGGGGCCGATGCGAGTCGTGCGCTGCGGGGGAAGACGGCCGCACGGGCGGGCGTCAGCCCGCCGCCTTGTGCCCCGTCTTGCCCGTCACGGCCGCGATCGCCTCGGCCAGGATGCCAGCCAGCACTGCCCGATCCCGCGGGCAGTCGGCGTCGAGCCAGCGGGCTTCGGCTTCGGCGAGGATGCGGCCGACGCGCGGTCCCTTCGGCACCCCGGTCGCCACGACGTCTGCTCCGCCGAGCGGAAAGACCGGTGGAGCCTCCGCGCCCTGCCGGAAGCGGGCTAGCAGGGCGCTCCCTTCCGGCGTGAGCCGCGGAAGCGGCTCTCCGTCGAGGATCGCAAGCGTGTCGGACAGGGCCAGCAGGCCGTGACCGACGGCGAGACGGCGCACCGCCCGCGCGTCGAGCGCCTCGCCGCTCCCGTGCAGGTGCGGCAGCAGGCGGCCGATCGCCGCGAGGCGCCGATACTCCGCGTTCGAGAGGCGCAGCCGCTCCTTGAGGGCCTCCGCATTCTCTGCCGTGCGCACCGCGAGCGCCGCGAGGCGCAGCAAGGGGTCGCGCGCGGAGCCCGCCCGCGCCTCGGCCTCGGCGACGCGGGCGAGGCGCCCCAGTTCGCCGACGTCACCGAGGATGCGCTGCAGGAGGCCGGCGTCGGCAAGCGCCGCGACCGTCTCGACCGCCCGCCGTGCCGCGATGAGCTTCAGGAGTTCCGTCCGCACGCGCTCGCGCGACAGCTGGTCGAGGCCATCCCGCTCGCGCACCGTCGCGGCGAGACCCTCGGGGTCGAGCGGGCCCTTGGCATAGTCGGCGTGGAAGCGGAAGAAGCGCAGGATGCGCAAGTAATCCTCGCGGATGCGTGCGGCGGCATCGCCGATGAAGCGCACGCGCCCGGCCGCAAGGTCGGCCAAGCCGCCGACCGGATCGTGAATCCGCCCCTCGCGGTCCGCATAGAGGGCGTTCATGGTGAAGTCGCGCCGGCGTGCGTCGGCCGCGAAGTCGCGCCCGTATTCGACGCGGGCGCGGCGCCCGTCCGTCTCAACGTCCACGCGCAGGGTCGTCACCTCGAAAGGCGTGCCCTCGACGAGGACGGTGACGGTACCGTGGTCGACGCCCGTCGGCACCGTCTTGAAGCCAGCGCTCCGCGCCCGTCGCACGACCTCCTGCGGCAGGGCGGTGGTAGCGCAGTCGACATCGCTCACCGGGCGATCAATGAGGGCATTGCGCACGGCGCCGCCGACCACCCGCACCTCCTCGCCCTCGCCGTCGAGCACGGCGAGCAGCCTCGCGAGGGCAGGACGCGCGACCAGCGCGCGGACACGATCCTCCGCCAGGGTCATTTGAACTGCCCGGGAACGAGCTTCCCGTTTTCGAGATGCGGCGGCACATAGGCACCGGTGCGGCGCTCGGCGACGAGTCCGGTATAGACGAGCCCGGCTATCACGACGAGAAGGCCGGCGATCGCGAGCCACGGCACCTGCCCGTTCCAATGCGCCTTGGCGAAGGGATTGCGCCGGCGCAGGACGAGGTAGAGGGCGAAGATCACGAAAGGCGCCAGGAACAGCACCAGTTCCTCGAACAGCGCCCGCGTCATGGCCCAAAGAGCCTTTCGTAGAGATTCCGGATGATGCCGGCCGTCACGCCCCATATATAGCGATCGCCGTAGGGCATTGCATAATAGTGGCGCAGCGTGCCCTGCCATTCGCGCGCGTGGCGCTGGTGATTGGCGGTGTCCATGAGGAAGCCGAGAGGCACCTCGAAGGTGTCGTCCACCTCATGCCGGTTGAGCGTGAGGTGAAAACCGGGATCGACGAGGCCGACGATCGGCACGATGCGGAAGCCCGTGCGCGACAGGTAGGTGTCGAGATAGCCGAGCGGACGGACGAAGCGGCGCTCGAGGCCGATCTCCTCCTCGGCCTCGCGCAGCGCCGTCGCGAGCGGCGAGGCGTCGCCCGCGTCCATCTTCCCGCCCGGAAAGGCGATTTGCGCCGAATGCTGGCGCAGGGCGGCCGAGCGCACGGTGAGCAGGATGCTCACCTCCGGCTCGCGGGCCACGATGGGCACGAGCACGGCCGCTGGCGTGAGGCGGTCGTCCGGCGGCGCTGGCCAGGGCTCGGTCTGCAGATCGTGGTCGCCGCGCGCACGCGGGTCGGGCGCGCCGATGTGCGGTGCCTCGCGGCGCAGCCGCGCCACGGCGCGGTCGACCAGGCCCTCGCGGTCGAGAACGTCCGCGTTCATTCGCTCACCTCGCTCGCGGGCGCCATGACGAAGAAGGCATCACCGCTCGCGACGCCGAACTGGTTCGCCCCTCCCATCATCCGCTCCTCGCCGAGTGCCACGAGGTCGTGGGTGAGCGCCCGCGTGAGGCGGGCCCAGAGGCCGCCGCGCACGTGCACGTAGGGCATCAATCCCCCGTCCTCCGCCGTGGCAAAGCGCAGGGGATGATCGCTTCCGGCTGCGACCACGTCGTCGACGTTGGTGCGGAAATGCAGCGTGCGCGCACCGCCTGCCTCGGTCACGGCCATCTCGACGGCGAGGAAGGGCACGTCCGCCACGTGAATGCCGACGCATTCCACCGGCGTTACCAGCACGTATCGCTCCGGGTCCTTGCGCAGGATGGAGGCGAAGAGCTTGACGAGCGCCGGCCGGCGGATCGGCGTGCCGCTGTAGAACCAGGTACCGTCGGCGGCGACCCTCATGTCGATGTCGCCGCAATAGGGTGGATTCCAGCGCTCGACCGGCCGCGGCGTCGCCGGGCCGCCGGCGGTCCCGCCGAGCGAGGCGAAGAGCCGCTCGAGCCCGGGCGGGGAAGCGTCTGCCGTCGCGCGCCCCGCCGCCCTGCTTCCGTCCGCGCCGTGCTGCATCCTGCGCTCGCGCCCCACGCTCCTGCGGCGATCCGCCTCTGCCCAATGCCCGATTCGGCACCGCCCGCCGTGATCTAGTTATGCCCCGGCGACATGGAAAGGCGAGCGGCCGCCCGCGGCCTTGCGGATTCTCGCGGCTTCTTGCAGCCGTTGGCCTTGATGAAGACATAGGACCATAGGCACACTGACGCAGGGGCGGAAGGAGAGTCGCGCATGACCATGAGCACGGCCGGGTCTGCGGTGGCCAACACCCCGACGGCGCTCGACGACGCCGTCGTCAGCGCAGCCGAGGCGGCGCTGGAGAGCATCGCCAAGGCGCGCGAGGCGATCGGCACCGTCATCTTCGGGCAGGAGCGGGTGGTGGAGCTCGCGCTCGTCACCGTCCTTTCGGGCGGGCACGGCCTGCTCGTCAGTGTGCCCGGCCTCGCCAAGACGAAGCTCGTGGAGGCGATGGGCACGGTGCTCGGCCTCGACGCGCGGCGCGTGCAGTTCACGCCCGACCTCATGCCCTCCGACATCCTCGGCACCGAAATCCTGGACGAGACGGCAGACCGCCGCCGCAGCTTCCGCTTCGTGCGCGGGCCGATCTTCGCCCAGCTCCTGATGGCCGACGAGATCAACCGCGCGAGCCCGCGCACCCAATCGGCCCTGCTGCAGGCCATGCAGGAGCATCACGTCACGGTTGCCGGCGAGCGGCACGACCTGCCGCGCCCCTTCCATGTGCTTGCAACGCAGAACCCCATCGAGCAGGAAGGCACCTATCCCCTGCCCGAGGCCCAGCTCGACCGCTTCCTCCTCGAGATCGACATCGGCTATCCGGACCGTGCCGCCGAGCGGCGCATCCTCATCGAGACGACGGGCGCGGAGGAGAGGAGGCCCGCCGCCGCCATGACGGCGGAGCAGCTCATGAACGCCCAGCGCCTCGTGCGCCGCCTGCCGGTGGGCGAGAGCGTGGTCGAGGCCATCCTCGACCTAGTGCGTTCCGGGCGGCATGGGGAAGGCCCGCGCGAGGTCACGGACAAGCTCGCCTGGGGTCCTGGCCCGCGCGCGAGCCAGGCGCTGATGCTCGCCGTGCGCGCCCGCGCCCTCATCGAAGGCCGCCTCGCCCCCTCGATTGACGACGTGGCGCGGCTCGCCGACCCCGTGCTCAAGCACCGCATGGCGCTCACATTCGCCGCGCGGGCGGACGGCCACAGCATCTCCGGGGTGATCCAGCGCCTCGTCGAGAGGCTGGACTGAGGGTCGCCACCATGGCCCGTGTCCGGGTACTACCCCCGACCGACCGGACCCCGGGCCGGCGCGAGACGGACGGCGCGCTGCGGCTCGCGGCGCGCCTGCCGCGTATCGTGCTCGAGGCGAGGCGGGTGGCGGGAGCGGTGGCGCACGGCATCCACGGGCGCCGCCGGGCCGGCCCCGGCGAGAGCTTCTGGCAGTTCCGCCCCTATACGCCGGGCGAGGCGGCCGCGCGCATCGACTGGCGCCGCTCGGCCCACGACGACCGGCTCTACGTGCGCCAGCGCGAGTGGGAGGCGGCGCAGACCGTGTGGCTGTGGATCGACCGCTCGGCCTCCATGGGCTACGTCTCTTCGCTTGCCGAGGTGCCCAAGGTGGAACGTGCACTCGTCGTCGGCTTCGCCCTGGCGGAGATGCTCGTCGAGGGTGGCGAGCGCGTCGGCCATCTCGGCGCCATGCCGCCGCGCGCCTCGCACAGCATCGTCGAACGCCTCGCCGAGGCGCTCGCCGGCCACGAGGCAGGCCTTGCCGCCGACCTGCCGCCGCGCGAGCCGCTGCCGCCGACGAACGAGGCGATCCTCGTCAGCGACTTCCTCATGCCGATCGGCGAACTCACGGCCACGGTGGAGGCCCTGTCGGCGCGTGGCGCGCGCGGCCATTGCATCATGGTCGTCGATCCGGTGGAGGAGACCTTTCCCTTCACGGGCCAGGCCGAGCTCGAGGACGTCGAGACCGGAACGCGCCTGCGCGTCGGCGACGCCGGCGCCTGGGGTGCGGACTACCGCCTGCGCATCGCCGCCCATCGCGAGGCCTTCGCCGCCGTGCTCACCCGGCGGGGCTGGACGCTGACGGTACACCACACCGATCGCCCGGCGAGCGAGGCGGTGCTGCGCGTCATGACGCTGATCTCGGCCGCCCGCGGCGGCCGCGGTCCCGTCGCCATGGCTGCGGGAGGATGACGCCATGCTGGCTGGCCTCCCCCTCGGTTTCGCCGCTCCCCTCGTGCTCCTGGCGCTTGCGGCGCTGCCCGCGATCTGGCTCCTCCTGCGCGTGACGCCGCCGCAGCCTCGGCGCATCGCCTTCCCACCGCTGCGCATCCTCGCCGACATCCTGCCAAGGCGGCAGACACCGGCGCGCACGCCTTGGTGGCTGGTGCTGCTGCGCCTCCTCGTCGCTTCCCTGCTCATTCTCGCCGCCGCGGGGCCGGTCTGGAACCCGCGCGTCGCCGATGCGCGCCGGGACGGCCCGCTGCTCCTCGTCCTCGATTCCGGCTTCGCCTCCGCCCGCGACTGGCGCGAGCGAGTGGCCCTCGTCGCCGACCATATCGGGTCCGCCCAGCGCGACGGACGCGCCGTCGCGCTCGTCGCCACGGGCGAGCGGGCCGGCGATATCGCCCTCCTCGATCCGGGGACGGCGCTCGAGCGGCTGCGCGCCGTCGCGCCATCGCCCCACGCGCCCGACCGGCGCGCCCACCTCCCCGCCATTGGCCGCTTCCTCGCCGCGCAGCCAGACGCCGAGATCGTCTGGGTGAGCGATGGCGTGAGCTTCGGTGATGGCGCCGGCTTCGTCACCGAGCTCGCCGCCCTCAAGGGTGAACACCCGGTCACCGTGCACAAGCGGCCGCGGGCGGAGCCGCTTACCCTTGCCGGCGCGGAGAACACAGCCGGCGGCCTCGACGTGCGCGTCCTGCGCCCGGAGGCGAACGGCCGCGATGTCGGCACCCTGCGTGCGGTCGACCTCAAGGGGCTGCCGCTCGCGGAGACGCGCTTTTCCTTTGCCGGCAGTGCGACCGAGGCGTCCGCACGCTTCGTGCTGCCGGTCGAAATGCGCAATGCGGCAGCACGCATCGAGGTCGCCGATGAGAATTCGGCCGGCGCCGTCTGGCTGCTCGACGACAAGGGCAAGCGTCGGCGCGTCGGCCTCGTCTCCGGCGCAACGGCGGATACCGCTCAGCCGCTGCTCTCGCCGACCTACTACGTGGCGCGCGCCCTTTTGCCCTTTGCCGACCTGCGCGAGCCGCGCGGCGGCGTGGCGGAAGCCGTGGAGACGCTGCTCGACGAGACGACCTCCGTGCTCGTGCTCGCCGACGTCGGCGCTCTCGATCGCGAGACGCTGCAGCGCGTCACGCGCTTCGTCGAGGAGGGGGGCGTGCTCATCCGCTTCGCGGGCACACGACTCGCCGCCGCCAATGATGCGCTGGTGCCGGTGCGCCTGCGGCGCGGCGGGCGCAGCCTCGGCGGCACGCTCTCCTGGGAGACGCCGAAGACGCTCGCCCCCTTCCCGGCCGAGAGCCCCTTCGCCGGACTTGCCACGCCGGGCGAGATCAGCGTGCGCCGGCAGATCCTCGCCGAGCCCGACGGCACGCTCGCCGACAAGACCTGGGCGGCGCTCGCCGACGGCACGCCCGTGGTGACGGCGGAGCGACGCGGCAGCGGCCTTGTCGTGCTCTTCCACGTCACCGCCGATCCCACCTGGTCGAGCCTGCCCCTTTCGGGCGTCTTCGTCGACATGCTGCGCCGCGTCGTCGCCCTCGCCGGCAAGCCGGCGGAGGTGGCGGACGGCAACGGCAGCGCGCGCACCGAGACGGTGGCGCCGCAGCGCACGCTCGACGGCTTCGGCGCCTTCCGCACGCCGCCGGCCACCGCCAAGCCCGTCGCCCGCAGCTTCTCCGGTCGCGCCAGCGAGGAGCACCCGCCCGGCTTCTACGGGCCGAACGAATCCCTCGTCGCGGTAAACGCGCTTGCCGCTGAGGATCGTCCGAGTGCGATCGACTTCGCTCCCCTGGGTGCTGCGCTGGCGCCGATCGCGGCGGCGCAGAGCATCGACCTGCGCGCCCCGCTGCTCGTCGCAGCGCTCGTCCTCCTCGCGCTCGACACCCTGCTCGCGCTTGCCCTCGGCGGCCATCTCGCCGCCCTGACGCGCAAGGTGACGCGCGGCGGCATCGCCGGTCTCGCCCTCCTCGCCGTGGCGCTCGCCGGCCCGCCGGAGGCGGCGCGCGCGGCGGACGATCTGCCGCCTCTCCGCCGCGAGGACATCGATTCCGCCCTGGTGACGCGCCTCGCCTATGTGGTGACCGGCGACGCGCAGGTGGATGCCATCAGCCGCGCGGGGCTCGCCGGCCTGAGCCAGGCGCTCAGCGCCCGCACGGCCCTCGAACCCGGCGAACCGATCGGCGTCGACCCGGCGCGGGACGAACTCGCCTTCTATCCGTTGCTCTACTGGCCGGTGGTGGCCGGGCGCCCCCTGCCCTCGGACGCGGCGCTGCGCCGCCTCGATGCCTACATGAAGAACGGCGGCACGGTGATCTTCGACACGCGTGACGCCATCTCCCTCAGGCCCGGCGGCGCCCAGACGCCGGAGGGTCAGCAGTTGCGGCGCATGCTCGCCACGCTCGACATCCCCGAGCTGGAGCCCGTGCCGCATGACCACGTGCTGACCAAGGCCTTCTATCTCATCGACAATCTCGTCGGACGCTATGCCACGGGCCAGACCTGGGTGGAGGCGCTGCCGCCCGTGCCGGAGGGCGAGCGCCGACCGGCACGCGCCGGCGACGGCGTGACGCCTGTCATCATCACGTCGAACGACCTCGCCGCCGCCTGGGCCGTGGGTCCGCGCGGCGAGCCGCTCTATCCGACGCTCGGCGGCGACCCGCGCCAGCGCGAGTTCGCCTTCCGCGGCGGCATCAACACCGTCATGTACGCGCTGACCGGCAACTACAAGGCCGACCAGGTGCACGTGCCGGCGCTGCTCGAGCGGCTCGGACAATAGGAGGGGGCGATGCTGTCGATCGGCTTCTCTCCCCTCGTGGCGACCGAGATCCTCTGGGGCCTTGCCGCTCTCGCCGGGCTTGCGGCCGTCGTCGCCTTCCTCGCTCGCGGCGCGCCGGCGTTCTTGCGCGCGCTCGCGCTCGCCTGCCTCGTCGCCGCCCTCGCCAACCCCTCGCTGCTGCGCGAGGATCGGGAGAGAGTGAAGGACATCGTGGCGGTCGTCGTCGACCGATCGACCTCGCAGACGCTTGGGCCGCGCCGTGCCCAGACCGACGCCGTGCGCGCCGAACTCGAACGCCGCCTCGCGACGTTCGGCAACGTTGAGCCCCGCTTCGTGGACGTGACCGACAGCGAAGGCGGAGGGGACGGAACGAGGGCCTTCGCGGCGCTTGCCGAGGCCCTGGCGGACGTGCCGGCGGAGCGCATCGCCGGTGTGATCATGCTCACCGACGGCGTCGTGCATGACATCCCGAAGGACGTGGCCGCGCTCGGCTTCAAGGCGCCGCTGCATGCCCTGGTCACCGGCAGCCGCGACGAGCGCGACCGGCGCATCGCCCTTGTCGAGGCGCCGCGCTTCGGCCTCGTGGGCAAGGACCAGACCATCAGGGTCGAGGTCGCCGAGCGGGGCGGCGACGGCCGTGCCCGGCTCGTCCTGCGCCGCGACGGCCAGATGCTGCGCACGCTCGACGTCGCGACGGGACGGCCGATCTCACTGCCGGTGCACATCGAGCACGGCGGCCCGACCGTCGTCGAGATCGAGGTCGATCCCCTCCCCGGCGAGCTCACCACGGCCAACAACCGGGCGGTCGTGACCATCGAGGGCATCCGCGAGAAGCTGCGCGTGCTGCTCGTCTCGGGAGAGCCGCACGCCGGCGAGCGGACCTGGCGCAACCTCCTCAAATCGGACGCCAACGTCGACCTCGTGCATTTCACCATCCTGCGCCCGCCGGAGAAGCAGGACGGCACGCCGATCAACGAGCTGTCGCTCATCGCCTTCCCGACGCGCGAGCTCTTCCAGCAGAAGATCAAGGAGTTCGACCTCATCATCTTCGACCGCTACGCCAACCAGAGCGTGCTGCCCTCGGTCTACTACGACAACATCGTGCGTTACGTGCGCGAGGGCGGCGCCCTCATGGTGGCGGCGGGGCCCGAGTTCGCCGGCTCGCTGAGCCTGGCGCGCACCTCCCTCGGCGCGATCCTGCCGGCGGCCCCCGACGGCCGCATCCTGGAGGAGCCCTATCAGGCGCGCATCACTGCCCCCGGGGAGCGCCACCCGGTGACGCGGGAATTGCCCGGCAGCGAGCAGAACCCGCCGGCGTGGGGCGAGTGGCTGCGCCTTCTCGGCGCGCGCGTGCAGACCGGCACCGCGGTGATGAGCGGCGTGCAGGACCGGCCGCTGCTCGTGCTCGTGCGCGAGGAGAAGGGGCGCATCGCCATGCTCCTGTCGGACCACGCCTGGCTGTGGGCACGCGGTTTCCGCAATGGCGGCCCGCATCTCGACCTGCTGCGCCGGCTCGCCCACTGGCTCATGAAGGAGCCCGAGCTCGAGGAGGAGGCGCTGCGCGCCAGCGCCCGCGGCCGCGACATCGTCGTCGAGCGGCAGACGATGGGCGACAATCCCGCCCCCGTCACGCTCGTCGCGCCGAGCGGGACGCAGTCCTCGCTCGCGCTCGAGGCGACGCGGCCGGGCCTCTTCAGCGCCGTGACGCCGGCGCGCGAGCTGGGCCTCTACCGCCTGCAGAGCGGCAGCCTCACGGCCTTCGTCAACATCGGCCCGGAGAACCCGCGCGAGCTCGCGGACGTGTTCAGCGACACCGAGCGCCTGGCGCCCCTGGCCGGGGCGACCGGCGGCTCGGTACGCCGCGTCGAGGCCGGAACCAGCGTGACCGTGCCGCGCCTGCTGGCCATGCGCTCCGGCTCGCGCTTCGCCGGCGCGGACTGGATCGGCATCCGCCCGTCGGACAGCGCCGTGGTGCGCGGCGTCGCCATCTTCCCGCTCGGCCTCGGCTTCGCCGGCCTCGCGGTTCTCGCGGGCAGCGTGCTCCTGGCCTGGAGCGTGGAAGGCGGCCGGAGGTCGCAACGCAACTAGGAACCCTCCCCGTCGGCGCCTGCCGCCTCAGCGACCGGCACCCGCGTCGGCGAGCACCGGCCCCTTCGCGCCGTCGAGGGCGCCCGCTTCGAGTTCAAGGTAGAGGAAGCGGCGCGGGTCCACCGGCCCCGGCAGCTCCAGCCGACCCTGCGGCACGGGGCGGAAGCCGAAGCGCGCATAGTAGGGCTCGTCGCCGACGAGGAGGATGAGCTTGTGCCCCGCGGCGCGCGCCGCCTCAATGGAGGCGCGCATGAGGGCCGCGCCGATGCCGCGGTCCATGAAGGCGGGCTCCACCGTGAGCGGCCCAAGGACCAGCGCCGGCAGGCTCCCCGCCCGGATCGGCGCGACGCGCACCGAGCCGACGATGAGCGTGCCGACGAGCGCAGTGAAGGACAGGTCCGCCACATGGTCGACGCCCTCGCGCAGGCGAAAGGCCGTGCGCGCGAAGCGGCCGGGGCCGAAGGCGCGTTCGTGCAGGCGTTCGATGGCGGCCGAGTCGGCAGGGAGCTCGCGGCGAATGGTGAGCTTGAGGTCGGTCATGGCGACGACGGGGACTTTCGCATGGGGGCTGGCGGCTGTCGGGCGGTCACGCGCGGCCCGACCGCTGCCTGCGGCCCGCCCCTAGTCTCAGGCGCGAGCGCGGCCACGCGCAATCGGGGCGCGGCTCATTCGTCGTCGTTCCGTGTGCCTGACCAGCAAGGATGTTCCCGCCCGCTGCGCGTCGTGAAGCGGCCTCGCCTCTAGCACGCTCCCCGCGCTGCGTCCACGGCATGGCGGGGATGCTTCGAGGAGGGCTGCGCGACACCGCCGATCGCGTAAAAGTAGAAAAATCCGTTGCCATACGAATCGGTTACCGGACGGTCGCGCCCGCCTCGTCGGCGGGCATTTTGCATTTTCCGCCGTGCGGCCGAACGTCAGTGAAAGTTGGACGGTTATGCACCAGCCTCTCGCACGGTCGCCGCGGGCGCCGAGCTTCGGCGAGTTCGTCGCCCTCATCGGCCTGATGATGGGGCTGACGGCCCTGTCGATCGACAATCTCCTGCCGGCCTTCGGTCCGATCCAGGCGGGCTTCGGCATCGCCGACGACAACGAGCTGCAGCTTGTCGTCACGAGCTACATGATGGGCTTCGGCCTCATGCAGCTCGTCTACGGCCCGCTGTCGGACAGCATCGGGCGCCGGCCGGTGCTGATGCTCGGCCTCGCCGTCTTCGCCGCCGGCACCGCGCTCGCCATGATCGCCTGGACCTTCCCGATGCTGCTCACGGCGCGCGCGGTGCAGGGCATGGGCGCGGCCGCCGCCCGCGTGCTCGCCGTCGCTATCGTGCGCGACCGCTACGAGGGGCGCGAGATGGCGCGCGTCATGTCGCTCACCATGATCGTCTTCATCACGGTGCCGATCGTGGCACCGGTGATGGGCAGCCTCATCCTGCTCGCCGGCAGCTGGCGCCTGATCTTCGCCTGCATGCTGACGCTCGCGCTCGTGGTGGCGGCGTGGTTCGGCCTGCGCATGCCGGAGACGCTGCATCCCGAATACCGACGCGCCCTGTCCCCGCGCGCCATCGCCGCTGCCATCCGCATGAGCGTCAACGACCGGGCGAGCCTCGGATATTCCACGGCGGTGGCGCTGATGATGGGCTGCCTCATGGCCTATATCAGCTCGGCGCAGCAGATTTTCGAAACGAGCGTCTTCAGGCTCGGCCCCTGGTTTCCGGCGGCCTTCGCCGTGATCGCGGCCGTGATGGGCGTGGCTTCCTTCGTCAACGCCCGCCTCGTACGGCGGCTGGGCATGCGCCGCCTGTCGCATGCCGGCCTGTGTGGCTTCGCGGCGGTGTCGGCGGTGCTGTGCGTCGCGGCCTTCGCCTTCGACGGCGCGCCACCGCTCCTCCTCTTCGGCTTCCTGCTCGCCGCCGCCCAGTTCCTCTTCGGCCTGATCATGCCGAACTTCAACAGCATGGCGATGGAGCCGCTCGGCGCCGTCGCCGGAACCGCGTCCTCCTTCATCGGCTTCTACACGATCCTCCTGGGCACCAGCCTCGGCATGGTCGTGGGCCAGGCCTTCGACGGCACGGTGGTGCCGCTGTCCCTCGGCTATCTCGCGTTGAGCGCGGTCGCCGTGCTCGTCGTGCTGTGGGCCGAGAGCGGCCGCCTCTTCGTGCCGCATCACGAGGCGCCGGGAACCTGAGGGAGCCCGCAGCTCAGGCCACGTCGTCGAGCAGGGCCGGGTCGTATTCCTCGACGCGGTTGCGCCCGTGCTTCTTGGCGGCGTAGAGGGCCCGATCGGCGCGCACGAGCGCCGCGTCTGGCGCGGTTTCGCCCGCGTGGATCGCCGACAGCCCGATGCTCACGGTGACGCGCAGTGATGGTGGCGCGCCGGCGGGCGCGAGGCTCTCCGCACCGATGCGCAGCCGGTCGGCCACGGCGAGCGCGCTGGCGCGATCGGCCTCCGGCAGCAGGAGCACGAATTCCTCGCCGCCGAAGCGGGCGACGACGTCGCTGTCCCGCAGGGTGCGACGGCAGAGATCTGCGAAGGCACGCAGCACGAGGTCGCCGACCTCGTGGCCCCAGGTGTCGTTGATGCGCTTGAAATGGTCCATGTCGACCATGAGCACGGCGAGCGGCCGGCCGTAGCGCCTGGCGCGCTCGATCTCGCGCGCCGCAAGCGCGAAGAAGCGCGACCGGTTGGCGAGGCCCGTCAGGGGATCCGTCGTCGCCAGACGCTCCAGGTTGAGCTCCATGGCCTTGCGGTTGGTGATGTCGACGACGCCGGCGATGACGCAGGGCGTGCCACCGACATCGAGGGCGGTGGCGGCCACCAGCACGTCGCGCACGGACCCGTCGGCAAGGCGCACCGCTGTCTCGAAACCGCTGACGCGCCCGTCGCGCGCCAGCGCGTTGATGAGGTCCATCCGCCGTGCCGGATCGACGTAGAGTTCCTCGACCGACTTGATGCCGAGCTTGTCCGGATCGCCGCCGAAGTAGGCGAGACCTGCATCGTTGACCATCATGAGGCGCCCGTCCGCCCGCGCCGTGACGAGGAGCGGGACGGGCACGGCCATGAGCATCTTCTCGACCATGCGGCGGCTCTCCGCCAGCTCGTCCTTGGCCCGCCGCTCCGCCTGCGTGGCCGCCCATTCGAGGCGGCGCAGGCGGTTCGACCGCACCACCACCAGAAGCAGGGCGAGGTTGAGCATCAGCATGGCGAGGACCAGCCCTAGCGTCGTCGACGAATAGGGCACGGGCGCGAGATAGCCGACGAGCAGCATCACACCGCAGCCACCGCCGCCGAGCACGGTCCAGCGGAATGAGGTCGGCACCACGATGTAGTAGATCGCCGGCAGCATGACGACGACGAAGAGCGCGATGTCGCTGCGGGAGGTGACGAGCACGGCGACCGCCGCGCCGTTGATCCATTCCCACGTGACGAGCGCGGCCTGCGCCCGTGGAAAGTCACGGGCCCGGTGCAGCGCGACGAAGCACAGCAGCGAGATCGCCACGACGACGGCGCGCGCGGGAATGGCGACCCAGAAGTGCGGCTCGCCGAAGAAGCGCCAGTCGCTCAGGAAGAAGAGCGTGTTGAGCCCCACCGACCACAACAGCAGCAGGCGGCCGTGACGCATGGTCTCGGGCAGGCGCTCCGCCTGGAACGCCGTCTCGCGTGCCCTGTCGATGAACTCGCCGCTGACGGGGGAAAGCTGGTCGCGCTGCATGGCACCACAGTACCCAGGCCTTCTGATTGCGACGTTAACGCGAATCGCGCAGCACGGGCAGAATCGGCGGCGAAGGGCCGGCGTGCGGCCTCCCCGCCGGCGCAGGCATGGGCGCAAACTCACGCTTGCCGGGTTTTGCCCGCGCCCGGGCGCACCTAGATCGAGAAGCGGAGGGGAGATGTGGCACGGCCCTCCCCCGCAGCCAAAGGGATGGACCATGGGACTTCTCGTAGACGGTGTCTGGCAGGATCGGTGGTACGACACCAACAGCGCGGGTGGGCGCTTCGTGCGCAAGGAATCCGCCTTCCGCAACTGGGTCACCGCCGACGGGTCACCCGGGCCGAGCGGCGAAGGCGGCTTCAAGGCGGAAGCCGGGCGCTACCATCTCTACGTGTCGCTAGCCTGCCCCTGGGCGCACCGCACACTGATCTTCCGCAAGCTCAAGAAGCTCGAGGAGGTCGTGTCACTCTCCGTTGTCGATCCCCTCATGGGCGGCGAGGGGTGGGTCTTCGGCGACAGCGAGGGCACCATCCCGGACACGGTGAACAGCGCTCGGCGTCTCGCCGACATCTACGTGAAGGCCGACCCGCGCTATACCGGCCGTGTCACCGTGCCGGTGCTGTGGGACAAGCAGCGCGGCACCATCGTCAGCAACGAATCGTCGGAAATCATCCGCATGTTCAACGCGGCCTTCGCCGTCTTCACGGACGCGCGGGAGGACTTCTATCCCGAGGCGCTGCGCCCGGAGATCGACCGCATCAACGCCTTCGTCTACGACAGCGTGAACAACGGCGTGTACAAGGCGGGCTTCGCCACGACGCAGGCAGCCTACGAGGAAGCCGTCACCGCCCTCTTCGCGGCGCTCGACCACCTCGACGACCTCCTGTCGCACCGGCGCTACCTCGCTGGCGAGCGCCTGACGGAGGCCGACTGGCGGCTGTTCACCACACTCGTGCGCTTCGACGCCGTCTACGTCGGCCACTTCAAGTGCAACCTGAAGCGCATCGCCGACTACCGGCACCTGTCGCACTACCTGCGCGAGCTCTATCAGGTGCCGGGCGTCGCCGAGACGGTGAACTTCACCCATATCAAGCGGCACTATTACGAGAGCCACAGGACCATCAATCCGACGGGAATCGTGCCGCTCGGGCCCGAGCTCGATCTCGACGCGCCGCACGACCGCGGCCTCCTGCCGAAGGCGGCCTGAGCGAGGCGCGCCCCCCGGGCGGCAGCTCCGCCCCCCGGCCTCACCACACCGGTGACACCGGCTCCTCGTCGATGATCTCGATGAGACGGGCGCGGGTGCCGCGCGTCGTGCCCTCCGGCAGGCCTTCGAGGGGGAAGAAGCCGATCTCGGCGATCTCGTGGTCCGGCAGCTTCGGCCGAAGCTGCTCGAAATCCCTGACGACATAGACCGCGACGTGGTCCCGCCGCGAACCCTGCGGATTGAAGAACAGGCCGTGCAGCACCGGCTCGCCAGTGAGGCGTACGTGCACCTCCTCCCGAAGCTCGCGCTTCAAGGCGTCGAGCATCGTCTCGCCGACCTCCACGCCGCCGCCTGGCAGATGCCAGCCCTTCGTGTAGGTGTGGCGGATGAGCAGAACCCGCTCGGCGTCGTCCAGCACCGCCGCCCGCACGCCCAGCGTCATGCCGCGGGCGAAGCGCCAATAAAAATGCATGACGCGGCGCACGACCGGCATCGACACAGCATTGATCGCCCGCTCCGCCCAGCTCATGACGCAACCCTCCTCGCCATCACTCGCCGAAACGCCTGTTGCCCGCCCAAACAAGGGCAGCATTCATGCACTGTGTGCATGGCCGCACTGCATGCGCTCGGCCCATCCGTCGCAGCTTTGCCTCAATGCGGGCTCACCTAGGGGCATCCGACGAAAGGATAACACAGCGATGCTCCTCACCTTCATCCTCTCCCGCCTGTCGCGCGCCTCGGGCTATGTCTGGCGGCCTGCCCTCAAGCTCGAGGATTCGCATCTCGTCTCGGAACTCATTCCCCACGCGCAGTACTGACGCGCATTTGGGACAGAGCCTCGGCCGCGCTCACGGCGGCGCGGCACCCGGGGGCGATCCCAGTCGTCCTGACGAGGCACCGCGCGCCACGGTCCGCCGGACCCGCGGGCGGGCATATTGCGTCCGCCCCCGCATGATGCTCTCTTGCGGGCGCCCATGGTACTCGTCGCCCATCTCTCCGACCCGCATATCGGCCCGCTGCCACAGCCGCGCATGCGCGAGCTGATGAGCAAGCGCCTGACGGGCTACGTCAACTGGCGTCGCGGCCGCAAGAGCACGCACGACATGGGCGTGCTCGACCGCATCCTTGCCGATCTCGCGGCCCAGGAGCCGGACCACATCGCCTTTACCGGCGACGTCGCCAACATCGGGCTCACCGCCGAATTTCCCGTGGCGCGCGCCTTTCTAGAACGCCTCGGCCCCCCGGAGCGGGTGAGCTTCGTCCCCGGCAATCATGACGCCTATGTGCGCGGCTCGCTCAAGCCGCTCGGCGCGAGCCTCGGCGCCTGGATGACCGGCGACGGCGCGGCCCAGAGCCATTTTCCCTACGTCCGCCGGCGCGACGGCATCGCCTTCGTCGGGCTGTCCTCGGCCGTGCCGACCCTGCCCTTCGTGGCGAGCGGCACGCTGGGGCCGGAGCAGGTGGCGCGCATGGAGGAACTGCTCGCCGCCCTGCGCGAGGAGAAGCTCTGCCGCGTCGTCATGCTGCACCACCCGCCCTATCGCGGCGGCGCCAAGATCGGCCGCCAGCTCACCGACGCCGAGGCCTTCGAGCGGGCCATCGGCCGGGTCGGCGCCGAGATCGTGCTGCACGGGCACAACCACCGCACCTCCCTCATCAAGCTGCGCGGGCCGGAGGGCGACGTGCCGGTGCTCGGCGCGCCCTCGGCCTCGGCCGTGCGCGGCGCCTTCACGCATCGCGCCGGCTATCATCTCGTGTCGATCGAACCGGACGGCACCCGCTCCGCCATCAAGGTGCGCACGCGCGGCCTCCTCCCGGACGGGAAGACGATCGGCGACCTCGGCGAGATGGCGCTCGACAGCTGAAGCCTGCTCACGGCAGCAGTCGCCACCAGACCGCGGCATAGAACGCGGCAGCACCGGCGAGCGCGCCCATGACCGTGGCGAAGAGCATGTCGCCCTCGCCGTAGCGGTGGTCCGGATCGGCGCCCGCCGCTGGGTGCGGTCGCGAGCCTCTCGCGACCTGCGCCCGGCGCCCGGCCGCGAGCGCCTTCTCGCGCTCGACGAGGCGGCGGGCGACATAGTCCGTGACGGCGGCGACGATCACCTCCGGGTCGTCGCTCGCGGCCATCAGCTGCCGGCCGTGGCGCGTGTCGACGAGGAGGCGGTAGCCGTGCCGATCGCGCTCCATCTCCACGAAGGCGAGAAGATCGACATAGAGCCGCGGCCGTTCGCCGGGCACGATGCCATGGTCGAAGAGGTCGATGTCGCCGGGCACGGCAGCGAAGACGGGGTCCAGCCGCTCGGCAAGCTCTTCGAGCCTGGCCAGTTCCGCCGCGCGCAGATCGGTGACCACGTCCGTGCGCCCGGCGTCTTCCAGACGCGCGCGCCGGATGGCGCTGCGCAGGTCGTTGGCCGCGGGCGGCGGACGCGATGCGGAGGTCGTGGCCATGTTGCATCCCCGCTCAGGTTGGCCATGCTGTCCGGGCGCGGCGGGCCCCCGCCCGAATGCCTCGGGCGCGCCCGGAGCACCCGGCCGTGCGACACCGCGGAACACCGTTGAGAGAATGAGGACCGGGGCGGCGCGAATCAAGAAGGCGCCCCGCATCGAGAAGAAGGAAACCCGATGACGATTGCCCTGCCGCCGAGCGCCATGAAGGTCCAGCAGGCCGCCCACGACCTCGGGCTCGCTGTCAGCGTGCGCGAGATGCTGCAGTCGACGCGCACGGCGGAGGAAGCCGCGGCCGCCTGCGGCTGCGCTGTGGCGCAGATCGTCAAGTCGCTGGTGTTCGAGGGCCGGGAGACGGGCAAGCCCTATCTCCTGCTCGTCTCCGGCAGGAACCGCGTGAACGAGAAGGGCGTCGCCGCCACCATCGGCGAGGCGCTCCGCCGCCCGGACGCCGACAAGGTGCGTACACTGACGAGCTTCGCCATCGGCGGCATCCCGCCCTTCGGCCACGCGACGAAGCTCGACACCTTCATCGACGAGGATCTCCTCGCCCACGACGTCGTCTGGGCGGCGGCGGGCACGCCCTTCGCCATCTTCTCCGTCGATCCGAAGGCGCTGCGCGACGCGCTCGGCGCCCCCGTGATCAGGATGGTGTGAGGCGGCTCAGATGCAGCGGCCGCCGTCGACCTCGAGCACCACGCCCGTGATGAAGTTGGCCTCGTCCGAGCAGAGGTAGAGCGCCGCATTGGCGATGTCCTGCGGCGTCGACAGGCGGCCGAGCGGGATCGTGGCCTTGAAGGCGGCGCGCTTCTCGGGCGTGTCCTCGCCCATGAAGGTGGCGAGCAGCGGCGTGTCGCCCGCAACCGGAGCCAGCGCGTTGACGCGGATGTTGTCGGGCGCGAGCTCGACGGCCATGGACTTCGATAGAAGGTTCACCGCGCCCTTGCTGGCGTTGTACCAGGCGAGACCGGGCCGCGGCCTCAGTCCGGCGGTCGAGCCCACGTTGAGCATGACGCCACCACCGCGGGCGCGGAAATGCGGAATCGTGGCCCGCGCCATGAGATAGATCGATTTGACGTTGACGGCGAAGACGCGGTCGAACTCCGCCTCGCTCACGTCGAGCATGGGCTGGTTGCGGTGGCTCACGCCGGCGTTGTTGACCACGATGTCGAGGTGGCCGAAGGCCTTCAGCGTTGCCGCCACCGCGGCCTCGACCTCGGCCGCCTGCGACACGTCGCAGCGCAGCGCGATCGCTCCGTTGCCGATCTCCTTCACCACGGCGCCGGCCGCCGTCTCGTTGAGGTCGACGATGGCGACGCGCGCGCCCTCGCGCGCGAAAGTCTCGGTGATGCCCTTGCCGAAGCCGGAGGCGGCGCCCGTCACGAGCGCGGTCTTGCCCTGGAGCCTCATCGTTTCCTTCCCTTCTCCCGTTGCGGTGGCGGCGCACTCTAGTGGCGCCGCGCGGCGCAGCTAGCCCGCTCGCGGACGGTTCGCCCTGCGCCACAAGCATGATGCCGCAACGACGGCCGTCGTGGGTCAGGCGAGGGGCGTGCCCTCGGCGAAGAGGCGCGTGAGCTTCTCGCGCCAGGGCGCGACGTCGAGGCCGCGCGCCGCGAGCCAGGCCGGGTCATAGTAGGTGGAGCGGTAGCGCTCGCCGGAATCGCACAGGAGGGTCACGATCGAGCCCTTCTCCCCGCGCGCCACCATCTCGGCAATGATGTGCGCGCAGGCGACGATATTGGTGCCGGTGGAGCCGCCGACGCCCTTGCCCAGAAGCTCGCTGATCACCTGCATGGCGGCGATGCTCGCCGCATCCGGCACGGCGACCATGCGGTCGACCACTTCGGGGATGAAGGACGGCTCGACGCGCGGCCGGCCTATGCCCTCGATGCAGGAGGCGCAGCCATCGAGCTCGCGCACGGAGCGGTCGGCATAGTGCCGGTGGAAGACCGATCCCTCCGGGTCGGCGACGCAGAGCCGCGTCGCATGGCGCTGGTAGCGGATGTAGCGGCCGAGCGTGGCGGAGGTGCCGCCGGTGCCTGCGCCGCAGACGATCCAGGCCGGAACGGGATCGGGCTCCAGCGCCATCTGCGCGAAGATCGATTGGGCGATGTTGTTGTTGCCGCGCCAGTCGGTGGCGCGCTCGGCATAGGTGAACTGGTCGATGTAGTGTCCGCCGGTCTCGCGCGCGAGGCGCCGCGCCTCCTCGTAGACCGCCTTCGGATTCTCGACGAGATGGCTCTCGCCGCCGTGGAAGGCGATGGCCGCGATCTTCTGCGGCGAGGTCGAGCGCGGCATGACCGCGATGAAGCGCAGGCCGAGGAGGCGCGCGAAATAGGCCTCCGACACGGCGGTGGAACCGCTCGAGGCCTCGATGATCGTCGTCTGCGGGCCGATCCAGCCGTTGCACAGGGCGTAAAGGAAGAGCGAGCGCGCCAGCCGGTGCTTCAGGCTGCCCGTCGGGTGGCTCGACTCGTCCTTGAGGTAGAGCGTGACGCCCGGCGCCCTCGGCAGGTCGAGGCGGATGAGATGGGTATCGGCGGAGCGGTTGAAATCCGCCTCGATCCTGGCGACCGCCTCGGCGAGCCAGCTGCGCGGGCAGGAGACGGCGGTGGGCATCGGCACGTGAGCGTTCATCGGAAACCCGGCAGTCGTGAACGGGCAGCGCGACGCGGCGCACCCACGGGCCGTGCGCCGCCGATCGATCCGGGACCGAGCATAGCGAAGGACGCGGGAAGCGGTTTGCTTTCCATGCCTCGTCCTTGCGTAGATTGAGAATGATATTCTATACTTTGCTATATATTGAGCACCGTGATCTAGAATGTAGGTCATCACGGGCAGACCAATTCGAGGCAGGCACATGGGCGGGCCGGCACGGGAGAGCTTTCCGGGCATCGACACTTTCGACAGGCGCATCCTCGCCGCCCTTCAGGGCGATGCGACGCTCTCCATCGCCGAGCTCGCCGAGCGCGCCGGTCTGTCGCCGACGCCCTGCTGGCGGCGCATCCAGCGGCTCGAGGAGGCGGGCGTCATCCGGCGGCGGGTCGCCATCCTCGACCGCGACAAGCTCAACGTCGGCGTTACGGTGTTCATCGCCGTGCGCACGAGCCAGCACACGGCGGCCTGGCTCGACCGCTTCCACGCGGCCGTCGCCGACATTCCCGAGATCGTCGACGTGCATCGCCTGAGCGGCGAGATCGACTATCTGCTGCGCGCCGTCGTGCCCGACATCAGGGCCTACGACGCGCTCTACAAGCGGCTCATCGCCCGCATCGAGCTGACCGACGTCACCTCCATGTTCGCCATGGAAGAGATCAAGTCGACGACCGAGATCCCGCTCGACTACGCCGCGCCGCGGCGGTAGCGGGCGGCGCAGGTCACGGCAACGGCCCTCCGTCAGCGGAAGAGGACGACGAGAAGACCGCGGGCGGGCGCCTGCGCCGGGTTTTCGATGCGGTGCGGCACGTCGGCCGGATAGCGCGCCGTCTCACCCGCCTCGATGCGCGCGGTCGCGCTCCCGCTCGTCACGGCGAGCGGGCCGTCGAGGGCGGTGAGGTGCTCGGCCGCGCCGGGGGCATGGGCGGCGCTGTCGATGACGCCACCGGGTTCGAGGTGCAGCTCGTACCATTCCGTCGCGCCGGCGAGCTGCGGCG
Organism: Chelatococcus albus; assembly: GCF_030067675.1. Taxonomy (GTDB): domain Bacteria; phylum Pseudomonadota; class Alphaproteobacteria; order Rhizobiales; family Beijerinckiaceae; genus Chelatococcus_A; species Chelatococcus_A albus. The sequence goes on from NZ_JASJEV010000008.1 coordinate 135,536, forward strand.
GGCTCAGGATTCTCAGGCGGCCGAGCCCGTCCGGCGTGCGGATCTCGGGAATGCCGGTCAGCCCGACACGCTCGATCTGCGCGGCCTCGTGCGAACTGCCGTTGTCGACGAGCCGGGCGAAGTCGATACGCAACGCCCGCGTCAGGCTCCACAGCACCGCGAACGTCGGGTTCGCCTGGCCCCGCTCTATCTGCGACAGCATCGATTTCGACACGCCGGAGTGCTGGGCGAGCTGCTCCAGCGTCAGCCCCCGCGCCTTGCGGTGCTGCTGAATGACGGGACCGATGGGAGGGGCGTTGCGCTCGTCCATTATAATGTATACATTATCCTGGATATTGAACAAGCTTCACTCTACTGCCTCGCTGCACGCCCGTCCACCCGGCTCTCCTTCCACGCGCGGAACCCACGATGCGCTTCCTGCCCGATCTACGAGACCATGCGCCCCCGGCCCTCCTCGCCGCGCGCGTCATGGCCATGGCGGGGGACGCGGCCGGGGCGGCGCACCGGCAGTGTCCGCACGGCATCGGCCGCGTCTGCGTCGACCTCTTCGGCATCCTGTCCGAGCGCGGGCGAGATCCCCTGATCGACCGCGCCGTCGTCCTCGGTCTGTCCGGGTTCGCCGGCGGCCTCCTGTCGCTCGAGGCCGAGCGCCTGATGGCGCGGCTCGCCGACAAGCGCTTCATCCGCCTCGCTGGCGGCAAGCTCGTGCCCTTCGCCACTTCCGCCATCCGCTACCGCCGGGAGCGCCTTCTCGCCCCGCCCGACCGCCTGTACCTGACGGTCTGGGACGCGGCCGGCGCCACGCTCGCGATCATCGACCGCCCGCTCCCGGCTGCCGGCCGAGGCCTGCCATCCAGCCTCCCGCTCACGGCGGAAGCCGCGGCGCGACGGCCGCTCGCGCGGCTTCCAGGATGACAGCCGGTGTTTGCACGCCAACCTTTCGCCCATCGGCACGGCTGACCCGGCGGTTCCCCCGCGCGTCAAAATGCGATAGGTCGCCGTCATGGCGCCTCCCCTTCTTCTCCTGCAGGACATCCGGCTCACGATCGGCGCGACGCCGCTCCTCGACGGGGCCGAGCTCTCGGTTTCGCCGGGCGAGCGGCTCGGCCTCGTCGGCCGCAACGGCTCGGGCAAGTCGACGCTCCTCAAGATCGCCGCGGGCGAGATCGAGGCCGACGGCGGCACGCGCTTTCTGCAGCCGGGAGCGACCGTGCGCTACATGCCGCAGGAGCCCGACCTTTCGGGCTTCGCCACGACTCTCGCCTATGTCGAGGCGGGGCTCGCGCCCGGCGACGACCCCTACCGCGCCCGCTATCTCCTTGAAGCCCTCGGCCTCCACGGGAAGGAGGACCCGCAGACGCTCTCCGGCGGCGAGGCGCGGCGGGCGGCGCTCGCGCGCGTGCTCGCGCCTGAGCCCGACATCCTCCTTCTCGACGAGCCGACCAACCATCTCGACCTGCCGGCCATCGAGTGGCTGGAAGGCGAACTGAGGGCGCTGCGCTCGGCCCTCGTCCTCATCAGCCACGACCGGCGCTTCCTCGAGAACCTGTCGCGCGCGACGCTGTGGCTCGACCGCGGCACGACGCGCCGGCTCGAGCAGGGTTTTGCCGCCTTCGAGGGCTGGCGGGACGCGCTCCTCGCCGAGGAGGAGCGCGACCGTCAGAAGCTCGACCGCAAGATTGCCGCAGAGGAGGACTGGGTGCGCTACGGCGTGACCGCCCGGCGCAAGCGCAACCAGCGACGGCTCGCCCTGCTCGACGCCATGCGCCGCGAACGGCGCGAGGAGCGGCGGGCTGCGGGCGCCGTCAAGCTCACCGTCACCGAGGGCGAGACGTCGGGCACGCTCGTCGTCGAGACCAGGGGCGTCTCGAAGAGTTTCGGCGGAGCGCCCGTCGTCAGGGACTTTTCGATCCGCATCCGGCGCGGCGACCGCATCGGCCTCGTCGGCCCGAACGGGGCCGGCAAGACGACGCTCCTCAACCTCCTCACCGGGGCGCTCGGGCCGGACGCCGGCACGGTGCGCCTCGGCGCCAATCTCCAGATGGTGACGCTCGACCAGCGGCGCGCCGCCCTCGACCCGGCGGTATCGCTGCGCGAGGCGCTGACCGGCGGGCGCGGCGACACCGTCTTCGTCGGCGGGGCGGCGAAGCACGTCGTCAGCTACATGAAGGACTTTCTCTTCGCCCCCGAGCAGCAGAACTCGCCTGTCGGCACGCTCTCGGGCGGCGAGCGCGGGCGCCTCATGCTAGCCCGCGCCCTGGCCCAGCCCTCCAACCTGCTCGTCCTCGACGAGCCGACGAACGACCTCGACCTCGAAACTCTCGATCTCCTGCAGGAGATGATCGCCGACTATCCCGGCACGGTGCTGCTCGTCAGTCACGACCGCGATTTCCTTGACCGCACCGTGACCTCCACCATCATGGCCGAGGGCGACGGCCGCTGGGTCGAATATGCCGGCGGCTACAGCGACATGCTCGCCCAGCGCGGCCGCGGCGTCGAGGCGCGCACGGCGGCGGCGAAGCAGCCAAGACCGAAGGAGCGCGAGCGGGCCACGGGCAGCCCGCCGCCCGGGACGGCGGAGCCGAAGAGGCGGCGCCTGAGCTTCACGGAGAAACATGCGCTGGAGACCCTGCCGGCGCGCATCGAGAAGCTCACCGCCGACGTTGCAAAGCTCAACGCCATCCTCGCCGATCACGAGCTCTACGCCCGCGATCCCGACCGCTTCGCCAAGGCGACAGCCCTCCTCGCCAAGACGCAAGCGGAGCTCGAGGCTGCCGAGGAGCAATGGCTGACGCTCGAAATGCTGCGCGAGGAGTTGGAGACACAGGCGTAGACCGCATGCCCCAGTTCGTCCCCGTCGACGATCCCGCCGATCCGCGCGTGGCACGTTACGTCGCCGTGCGCGAGCGCGATCTGGTTGGGCACGGGCGGCGCTTCATCGCCGAGGGCGAGGTGGTGCTGCGCCACCTCCTCTCGCGCCGGCGCTTCGCCCTCGAAAGCCTGCTCGTCGCGGAGAAGCGCCTTGGTCACCTCGCCGACGAACTCGCGCAGGTGCCGGCCGGCGTGCCCGTCTATGTCGCCTCGCAGGGGGTGATGGATGCGATCGTCGGCTTCCACATCCACCGCGGCGTGCTCGCCATCGGGCTCCGGGGCGAGGAGCCGACGGCCGAGGCGCTCCTCGCCGGGCTCGGGCCGCACGCCCTCGTCGTGGCCCTCGTCGGCATCGCCAACCACGACAACATGGGCGGCATATTCCGCAATGCCGCCGCCTTCGGCGCCGATGCAGTGCTCATCGACGAGACCTCCTGCGACCCGCTCTACCGCAAGGCGATCCGCGTCTCGGTCGGGGCGAGCCTCATCGTCCCCTTCGCCCGCGAGGGCAATGGGGATGGCCTTGTCGATCTCCTCGCCCGTCATGGCTTCGAGGCCGTGGCGCTGAGCCCACGCGGCCGGGAAAGGCTCTCGGACCTCCCGAGGCCCGGGCGCGTGGCGCTCCTCCTCGGCGCCGAGGGGCCGGGCCTGCCCGAGGCGCTGCTGGCGCGAACGCGCAGCGTGCGCATCCCCATGGCCGCGGGCTTCGATTCCCTCAACGTGGCGACAACGAGCGGCATCGCCCTGCATCACCTCGCCATGCAGGGATGAGCGGAGCGGCCACGTGACGGGCGGCGGCGGTCAGGCCGCCCCGTCGGCGAAGCGACGGTCGTAATCGAGCACGGCGCCGAGGAGCACCTGCGCGCCGGCGGCGCATTCGTCGAAGCTCGTCGATTCCTCCTCGTTGTGGCTCAAGCCTCCCGCACAGGGCACGAAGATCATGGTCGTCGGCGCCACGCGAGCGATATAGGCGGCATCGTGGCCCGCTCCCGAGACCATGTCGCGCGCCGGCAGGCCCGCCCGCTCGGTGGCGCTGCGCACCGCGGCAATGCAGTCGGCGTCAAACCGCACGGCGGGCGATTCCCAGATCTTCCCGGCGTCGCTTTCAAGCTTCAGGGCGGAGGCGACCTCCTCGACGGCGGCGAAGAACGCCTTCTCCATCTCGTCGAGCACGGCGTCGTTCGGATGCCGGAAGTCCACCGTGAAGAAGACGTGGCCGGGAATGACGTTGCGCGAATTGGGCTTGACCTCCATGAGCCCGACCGTGCCCACCGCTGACGGCGCATGCGCGTGGGCGATGCGGTCGACGCGCTCGACGAGCCTTGCCGCCCCGACGAGGGCGTTGCGGCGCAGGGTCATGGGCGTCGAGCCCGTGTGGGCCTCGCGGCCGGTGAGGTTCACCTCGTACCAGCGCATGCCCTGCACGCCCTGCACGACGCCGATGGCCTTCTCCTCCGCCTCGAGGATCGGTCCCTGCTCGATGTGGAGCTCGAACATGGCGCCGAACTTCACCGAGCCCGCCTTCGCCTCGCCGCGATAGCCGATGGCCTCCAGCGCCTCGCCGAAGGTGACGCCGTCGCGGTCCTGCCGGCTGTCGGCAAAGGCGCGGTCGAAGACCCCGGCATAGACGCCGGAGGCGAGCATGGCGGGGGCGAAGCGCGAGCCCTCCTCGTTCGTCCAGTTGACGAGCATGAGCGGCGCGTTGGTCTCGTAGCCGGTGTCGTTGAGCGTGCGCAGGACTTCGAGCCCGCCGAGCACGCCAAGCACGCCGTCGAACTTGCCGCCCGTCGGCTGGGTATCGAGGTGGCTGCCCATGGCGACGGGCAGGACATCGGCGCGCCTGCCAGGCCGGACCGCGAACATGTTGCCGACCTCGTCGACGGTGACCGTGCAGCCGAGCGTCTCGCACTCGGCCCTGAACCAGTCGCGCACCCGTCGGTCGTGATCGGTGAGCGTCAGGCGGCAGATGCCGCCCTTCGGCGTGCCGCCGATCTTCGCCGTCTCCATCAGGCTGTCCCACAGCCGCTGGGGATTGATCTGGAGGTTGGGGGTCATGATCGATGTCCTGGAAATCCGGGCCTCATTGACGGCGTTCGGCGCATGGGATGGCCGGGGCGAGGCCGGCCATGACGCGGGCGACCGGCTTTCACGCAAGCCGGTCGCGTCTCGCTAGGGCGTCACCTCCGCGCGCTCGACGGCCCGCGGGGCGTTGAGCTCGCGCCAGGTGGAATTGGCAACGTGCACGGCCGGGAAGGGATCGCGGGCGACGTAGCGGCCCTCGCCGCGCTCGGCCCGCAGGTCACCCTCCTTCCATGCGATCCTGCCGCGCGACAGCGTGACAACGGGCAGGCCCGTGCAGGAAAAGCCCTCGAAGACGTTGTAGTCGATGCGGCTGACCTGCCGCGTCGCCGAGATGGTCTTGGTCGCGCGCGGGTCCCAGATAACGATGTCGGCGTCGGAGCCCGCGGCCACCGCCCCCTTCTTCGGATAGATGTTGAGGATGCGGGCGATGTTGGCGGAGGTCGCGGCGACGAATTCCTCCCGCGTCAGGCGGCCGGTGTTGACGCCGGCCGTCCACAGCACGGGCATGCGGTCCTCGAGCCCGCCGGTGCCGTTCGGGATCCGGGTGAAGTCGCCGCGCCCCATGCGCTTCTGCTCTGAGGTGAAGGAGCAGTGGTCGGTCGCCACCACCTGCAGCGAGCCCGACTGCAAGCCCGCCCACAGGCTCGCCTGGTGCTCCCGGGGGCGGAAGGGCGGGGACATGACGCGGCGCGCGGCGTGGTCCCAGTCACGATTGCGGTACTCGTCCTCGTCGAGGACGAGATGCTGGATCAGAGGCTCGCCGTAGACGCGCTTGCCGGCGGCGCGGGCGCGGGCGATGGCCTCGTGCGCCGGGCGGCAGGAGGTATGCACCACGTAGAGGGGGCTGCCCGCCATGTCGGCGATCATGATGGCGCGGTTCGTCGCCTCGCCTTCCACCTCCGGCGGGCGCGAGTAGGCGTGGCCTTCGGGCCCCGTCACGCCCTGTTCGAGATAGTGCTGCTGCAGGCGGAACACCACGTCGCCGTTCTCGGCGTGGACGAGGGGCATCGCGCCCAGTTCGGCGCAGCGGCGGAACGAGTGGTAGAGCTCGTCGTCGTTGACCATCAGGGCGCCCTTGTAGGCCATGAAATGCTTGAAGGTGTTGATGCCGTAGGTCCTGACGACGGTTTCCATCTCCTCCCACACCTCCCGCGACCAGGAGGTCACCGCCATGTGGAAGCCATAGTCGGCGGCCGCCTTCTCGGCCTTGTGCCGCCAGTCCTGGTAGGCGGCGAGCATCGACTGGCCGGGCGCGGGGATGCAGAAGTCGACAATCATTGTCGTGCCGCCGGAGAGGGCCGCCTTGGTGCCCCATTCGAAATCGTCCGCCGACACGGTGCCCATGAAGGGAAACTCCATGTGCGTGTGCGGATCGATGCCGCCGGGCATGACGTATGTGCCGCCGGCATCGACGACCTCCGCCCCCGCCGGCGCGTCGATCGTCTCGGCAACCGCCACGATGGTTTCGCCATCGACGAGCACGTCGGCCCGCCGCGCGTGGTCGTGGTTCACCACCGTGCCGCCGCGGATGAGTATCGCCATGGGGTCCTCCTGTTCTTGTCCGAGCCTCTATCTGCCCGAGCCTCTTGCGGCCGCGGCGCGATCGCCACCCGGCCGCTTCCCCAGCGTCATCCCGGAAGCCGCGGAGCGGCCGTCCTCGATCCGGAAACGATCCGCGCCGCGAAATGGGCACAACGGGCTCCCCGCCTTCCCGTCGCGGTACATCGGTTCTGGATCCCGGGCTCGGGCCACGCCCGCCCCGGGATGACGGTGAGCATTGCCCGCGGCGGCCCGCCCGGACGGGGCGAGGCGGCCACGGCCGCGCCGCCTCACTTCGCCGCGTCGGTCACCGCCGCGCTCCAGGCGCCCTCCGGCTTCCTGGTGATCACCGGCGCATCGCCGCCGGCGGAGAGGAGGGTCGTCACCGTGCGCTCGTAGTCGGCCGGGTCGAGCGCGCCGCCCTTCACGTCGAGTAGCTTGGCGATCTCGCCGGCCATACGCGTCTGGTGCTTCTCGGTCTGGGCGCCGCTTGCGTCATTGTCGAGCACGATCTTGGCGGCTTCCGCGAAGTTCTGGCGGGCGTAATCCCAGCCCTTCATCGTGGCTTTGACGAATTTCGCCATCCTGGCGACGAAGGCGGGGTCCTTCAGCTTTGCCTCGAGCACGTAGAGCCCGTCCTCGAGGGTCGCGACGCCCTGGTCCTCGTATTTGAAGACGACGAGCTGATCGGGCTTGAAGCCCGCATCGATGACCTGCCAATACTCGTTGTAGGTCATCGTCGAGATGCAGTCGGCCTGCTTCTGGATGAGCGGATCGACGTTGAAGCCCTGCTTCAGCACCTTCACGCCACCCGCCGAGCCGTCGGTCTTGAGGCCGAGCTTCGCCATCCAGGCGAGGAAGGGATATTCGTTGCCGGAGAACCAGACACCGAGCGTCTTGCCCTTGAGGTCGGCCGGCGTCTTGATGCCCGTCTCGGCCCGGCAGGTCAGCATCATGCCCGACTTCTTGAAGGGCTGGGCGATGTTGACGAGCGGCACGCCCTTCTCGCGCGAGGCGAGCGCGGAGGGCATCCAGTCGACGATGACGTCAGCGCCGCCGCCGGCGATGACCTGCGGCGGGGCGATGTCCGGCCCGCCGGGGTTGATCGTCACGTCGAGCCCGGCCTCCTTGTAGAAGCCTTTGTCCTTGGCGACGTAGTAGCCCATGAACTGGGCCTGGGTGACCCATTTGAGCTGCAGGGTCACCTTCTCGGCCGCCTCTGCCGCGCCGCCTGTGAGGGCGAGCGCACCGGCGAGGACCATGGTCGCGCGACGGAACCGGTTACGACGAATGCTGGCCTTCATGTCCACCTCCACTGACGCCGCACCGTTCCCCTTCGGCTATTGTCGGTACGACGGATGCCAGAAGGTGGCGCCGCGCTCGGCGAGCGCCACCAGAGCGTAGAAGAGCGAGCCGGCGATGGCCGCCAGCGCGATCTCGGCCCAGACCATGTCGAGCGCCAGCCGCGCCACCTCGATCGAGATGCGGAAGCCCATGCCGACCACGGGCGTGCCGAAGAACTCGGCGACGATGGCGCCGATGAGAGCGAGCGTCGAATTGATCTTGAGCGCGTTGAAGACGAAGGGCAGCGCCGCCGGCAGGCGCAGCTTGAGAAGCGTTGTCCAGTAGCCCGCCGCGTAGGAGCGCATCAGGTCCCGCTCAAGCGGCCCGGCAGCGGAAAGCCCCGCCACCGTGTTCACGAGCATGGGGAAGAAGGTCATGACCACGACGACGGCCGCCTTCGACGGCCAGTCGAAGCCGAACCACATCACCATGATGGGCGCGATGCCGACCACGGGCAGCGCCGAGACGAAATTGCCGAGGGGCAGGAGGCCGCGCTTCAAGAAGGGCACGCGGTCGGCGACGATCGCCGTGAGGAAGCCCGCAGTGCAACCGATGGCGTAGCCCGACAGCACCGACTTGACGAAGGTCTGCACGAAGTCGGCGCCGAGGGTGGGCAGCGACGCCACGAATTTCGCAGCGATGGCGGACGGCGCCGGCATGAGCACAGCCGGCACGCCCGCCCCGACCACGATCACCTCCCACAGGAAGAAGAGGAAGGCGCCGAAGGCGAGCGGCACGGCGGCGTCGACGACGCGCCGCGCTGCCGGTGCGCGCGGTTCGAGCCGCGCGAGCCGGCTCACGGCGACGGTCGCGAGCAGCCACAGCCCAGCGGTGGCGAGCCAGAAGGCAAGGCCTGCCTCGCCCGCGACACCCGGCCGGTGGACATGGCCGAGGGCCGCGGCCGCCCCGGCAAAGACCGCCGCCAGGAGAAGAAGCGTCGCCGTCATCGCCGCGCTCCCATCGCCCGGAGCACGAGGCGCTCGACCATGCCGACGACGGCGACGAGCGCGGCGGCGAGGATGGCCGCGGCAAAGAGCGCCGCCCAGATCTGGATCGTCTGGCCGTAGTAGGAACCGGCGAGCAGCCGCGCGCCGAGCCCGGCCTGCGCCCCGGTCGGCAGTTCCGCCACGATGGCACCGACGAGGCTGATCGCCACAGCGACTTTCAGGCTCGCGAAGAGATAGGGCACGGAGGCCGGCAGGCGCAGCTTCCAGAGCGTGTCGGCCACGCTCGCCGAATAGGTGCGCATCAGGTCCCGCTGCAGCACATCGGGCGAGGTCAGCCCCTTCACCATGCCGATAGTGACTGGGAAGAAGCACAGATAGGCCGAAATGATCGATTTCGGCAGCACGCCGCGGATGCCGATCGAACCGAGAACGACGATGATGATCGGCGCGATCGCCAGGATCGGCACCGTCTGGGAGGAGATGATCCAGGGCATCAGGCTCTTTTCCAGCATGCGTAGGTGCACGATGGCGACGGCGAGCACGATGCCCGTGAGCGCGCCGATGGCGAAGCCGAGAAGCGTGGAGGACAGCGTCACCCACCCGTGCAGGACGAGGCTGCGGCGAGAGGTGACCGGCGTGTCGACAACCGTCTTCCACAGTTCGGCGAGGATCTGGTGCGGCGCCGGCAGCACCGGCCGCTCGCCACCGAGCGTGCCGGCGAGCACGTCCCCGAACGTGGCCGGGATGCCGCCGCGGGCGAAGGCCTCGGCGACGAGGCTCCAGTTGGCAAGGACGGCCGCGACGTACCAGACTGCCAGGAGCGCCAACACGACGACGGCGACCGGCCCCGCCGCGCCGGCGAAGATTCGGGAGAGCGGTCGCGCCGCGGCGCGCGGCGCGGGCAGGGCCTCGGCGGTCATGACGCCCCCTCGGGCTGGCAGCGCGTGGCGCCCCGCATGGCCTGCGGCTCAATCCTCATAGGAGTGCCCTGCCCTGAGGCCATCGCGCACGCGGTGGGCGATGGCGAGAAAGGCTGGTGTCTCGCGGATGTCGAGCGTGCGCTCGCGCGGCAGGTCGCAGTCGATGACGTCGATGATGCGGCCCGGCCGTGGCGACATGACCACGATCTTCGTCGACAGGAACACCGCCTCCGGAATGGAATGGGTGACGAAGAGCACCGTCTTGCCCGTCTTGCCCCACAGACGCAGAAGCTGCTCGTTGAGATGGTCGCGCACGATCTCGTCGAGCGCGCCGAAGGGCTCGTCCATCAGGAGGAGCCTGGGATCGAACGAGAGCGCGCGCGCGATGGAGGCGCGCTGCTGCATGCCGCCGGAGAGCTGCCAGGGGAACTTGCGCTCGAAGCCCTTGAGATTGACGAGTTCGAGGAAAGTGCGCGCCCGCTCGCGCCGTTCGGCCTTGGGCAGGCCGAAGATCTCGAGCGGCAGCATGACGTTCTTCTCGATGGTGCGCCAGGGATAGAGCGCCGGCGACTGGAAGACGTAGCCGTAGTCGCGCCGCAGCCGCGCCTCCTCCGGCGAAACGCCGTTGACACGGATGTGGCCACCCGTCGGCCGCTCGAGGTCGGCGATGACACGCAGAAGCGTGGTCTTGCCGCAGCCCGAGGGGCCGATGAAGGAGACGAACTCGCCTTCCGAGATCGTCAGGTCGACGTTCGACAGGGCGTAGACGGGGCCGTCGGCCGTGTCGAAGGTCAAGGTGAGCCCGGCGATGTCGATCACCTGCACCCCGTTCGAGGTTGCCGCCATGCCGCCTGTTCCCGCCGAGCCTTCGATGCGCATGCCTAGCCTCCGCAACGGACCGTCGTCGCGCAAGAGCGCCCGGCGCGCCTTGGCGCATAAATTTTGACCCTTTGGTCCAAGCAATGCATGTGCCATGAGTGGCGGGGCGGGCGGCGTCCCGCACCGCGCCGGGCAGCTGCGGCGCCCGGCAGCGGACGTTCGCCGCCCTGCCCGTTTCGACCGCACCCGTGCCCGAGAACGCGCCCGAAGAGCGGATGACCGACGTGACCGATCCCGACGCCATGGCGAAGACCACGCCCCGCAAGGCGCCCGCGCCGCGCAAGACGCGCGCCGGCGAGGCGAAGGCCGCGCGCATCCTGGATACAGCCGTGGACGTCTTCGCCCGCTATGGCTTCCACGGCGCGCGCGTCGAGCGGATCGCCGCCGCCGTGGGCATGTCGAAGACGAACCTTCTCTATTATTTCCGCACGAAGGAAGAGCTCTACGTCGCCGCGCTCCGCCGCGTGCTCGACATGTGGCTCGATCCCCTGCGCGAGCTCGACGTGACGCAGGATCCGCGCAAGGCGCTGGAGGACTACATCGCCCGCAAGCTCGCCCTGTCGCGCAGCCACCCGACGGCCTCCCGCCTCTTCGCCATGGAGATCCTGCAGGGGGCGCCGCATCTCAAACCCGTGCTCGAAGGGCCGCTCGCCGCCCTCGTCGCGCAGAAGGCCGAGGTCATCGCCGCCTGGACGGCGCAGGGGCGCCTCGCCCCCGTGGCGCCGCGCCACCTCATCTTCGCCATCTGGGCGACGACGCAGCACTACGCCGATTTCGCCGCGCAGATCCAGGCGCTGACCGGCCGCGACCTCTCCGACGAGACCTTCCACGACGAGACCTTGCGTGCGGTCTCCCGTCTCCTCCTCGACGGCGTCCTGCCGCGCGGTGGGGACTAGGGGGCGCGGGCCGGCCCCGGGGCGAGGGTGCACAGCGCGCGCGGGACCGTTGCGTTGGCCGCGAGCGCCCGGTTGCGCCGCTCCCCCGGCGACAGGCCGATGTTCACGCGGGACACACCCATTGTCATCCCAGGGCCGAGCGCAGCGAGGGGGCCGGGATCCAGAACCGATGCGGTTGATCCAGAAGGCACGCGAACCGCCGCGCCTTGGTCTCCACTGGCATCGGCTCTGGATCCCGGACAGCCGCTTCGCGGCTTCCGGGATGACGGGGGGAGGTTGGGCGGAGCTGGTCGAATCTCGTTCAGCACACGCGATCGCCCTGCCGGCACCGCCCTGCTGCGGCCCATCACCGGCGCCCCTCGGCCGCTTCATGCAACCGCCCCGCATCATTCGGCCGCCACCTGCGCGCGCGGATTGTTGGGATGCTGCGTCCAGTTGCGGTAGGAGCCGTCGACGAAGCGGCCCGTGCGCCGGTCGACCGCGTTCACCAGCGGCTCCATGGTGATGCAGCCCTCGATCGGGCAGACGGAGGCGCAGAGGTTGCAGCCGACGCATTCCTCGTCGATCACCTCGAAATGGCGCACGCCGTCCTTCGTCGCCGTGATCGCCTGGTGCGAGGTGTCCTCGCAAGCGATGTGGCAACGGCCGCACTTGATGCACAGGTCCTGGTCGATGCGCGCCTTCACGGCGTAGTCGAGGTTGAGGTACTGCCAGTCGGTAACGTTGGGCACGGCGGCGCCGACGAAATCGCCAAGCCGCGCATAGCCGCGCTCGTCCATGAAGGCTTCGAGCCCCGTCATCATCTCGTGCACGATGCGGAAGCCGTAGACCATCGCCGCCGTGCACACCTGCACGGTGCCGGCGCCCAGAGCCATGAACTCGGCAGCGTCGCGCCAGGTCTCGATGCCGCCAATGCCGGAGATGGGCAGGCCGCGCGTCGCGGGGAAGCGCGCGATCTCGGCCACCATGTTGAGGGCGATGGGCTTCACCGCCGGGCCGCACATGCCCCCGTGCGTGCCCTTGCCGTCGGTGTTGGGCGCGGGCGCCATGCGGTCCAAGTCGACGCCCATGATGGAATTGATGGTGTTGATGAGCGACACCGCGTCGGCGCCACCGCGTCTGGCCGCTTCCGCCGGCTTGCGCACGTCGGTGATGTTCGGCGTCAGCTTGACGATGACCGGCATGCGCGTGTGCGTCTTGCACCAGCGCGCCACCATCTCGACGTAGTCCGGCACCTGGCCCACCGCCGAGCCCATGCCGCGCTCGGACATGCCGTGCGGACAGCCGAAGTTGAGCTCGATGCCGTCGGCCTCCGTCTCCTCCACGCGTTTGAGGATCGCCTTCCAGCTCGCCTCCTCGCAGGGGACCATGAGGGAGACGACCATGGCCCGGTCGGGCCAGCGGCGCTTGACCTCCTTGATCTCGCGCAGGTTGACCTCGAGCGGCCTGTCGGTGATCAGCTCGATGTTGTTGAAGCCGATGACGCGCCGGTCCGGCCCGTGGATGGCGCCGTAGCGCGGGCCCGAGACGTTGACGACGGGAGGGTCCTCGCCGAGCGTCTTCCAGACGACGCCGCCCCAGCCCTCGCGGAAGGCGCGCTCCACGTTGTAGGCCTTGTCGGTGGGCGGGGCGGAGGCAAGCCAGAACGGGTTCGGCGCCTTGATGCCCACGAAATCGACGCTGAGATCGGCCATTGGTCTGTCTCCTCGGCCTTGCCCGGCCGGCGCGGGTCCGGCCCTCGCGATCACTCGGGTTTCTCGGGACGGGACGGCTGCGGGCGGCTATTCCGCCGCCTCGCGCATCGCCGCCCGCAGCGTGCGGTCGATGGACAGGGCGGCGCGCTTGCCGTCCTCGACGGCGACGACGGTGAGATCGCGGCCGCCGGCGACGCAGTCGCCCCCCGCCCAGACACCGGGAAGCGACGTGCGCCGCTCCGCGTCGACGACGATGCGCCCGCCCGCCATGTCGAGAAGGCCGCCGGCCTCGCGCACGTCGCCCGCCACAAAGGTCTGGCCGATGGCCTTGAGCAGCTGGTCGGCGGCGAGGGTGAAGGTCTCGCCCGTGTCGACGAGGCGCCCGTCCGCGAGCTGCGTCACGGCGAAGGTGACGGCGGCGAGCACCCCGCCCTCGCCCGAGAGCGCGGCGGGCCGCGCCCAGTGGCGGATGGTGCAGCCCGCCGTCTGCGCCAGCTCCTGCTCGTAGCGGCTCGCGCCCATGGCCTCCGGGCCGCGGCGATAGACGATCGTCACCTCCTCGGCGCCGAGCTTCCTGGCCTGCACGGCGGCGTCGATCGCCGTCATGCCGCCGCCGATGACGACGACGCGGCGCCCGACGGGCAGCCCCGACAGATCGTATGCCTGGCGCAGCCGCTCGATGAAGGCGAGCGCATCCTCGACGCCGGCGAGCCCACCCTCATCGAGCCCGAGGGCGTTGGTGGCGCCGAGGCCGAGACCGAGGAAGACGGCGTCGAACTCCTCGCGCAGCCCGGCGAGCGTCACGTCGCGGCCGAGGCGCGCACCGGTGCGCAGCTCGATGCCGCCGATGCCGAGGATCCACTCCACCTCGCGCCGGGCGATGTCGTCCGTCGCCTTGTAGGCGGCGATGCCGTATTCGTTGAGTCCGCCGGCCTTGGCGCGCGCCTCGAAGACGACGACCGCGTGGCCGAGCACGGCGAGCTTGTGGGCACAGGCAAGGCCTGCCGGCCCGGCGCCGACCACGGCGACGCGCCGGCCGGTCGGCGCCCCGCGCCGGAAGGGCTGGCGTCCCGTCTCCAGCATGGCGTCGGTCGCGGCGCGTTGCAGACGGCCGATCTCCACCGGCTTGCCCTCGGCGGCATTGCGCACGCAGGCCTCTTCGCACAGCGTCTCCGTCGGGCAGACGCGGGCGCACATGCCGCCCATGATGTTCGCGTCCAGGATGGTGCGCGCCGCCACGAGTGGCTGGCCTGTGGCGAGCTGGCGGATGAACATCGGGATGTCGATGCCCGTCGGGCAGGCGCTTACGCAGGGCGCGTCGTAGCAGAACAGGCAGCGGTCGGCGGCGACCCTGACCTCGTGGCCGTCGAGCGGCGGATGCAGATCGGCGAAGGCCTGCGGATGCACTTCGGGCGGCATCCGCCCAGGGCGGATCTCGGACCGGCTCGGCATGTGTTCCCCCTGCGTTTTCGCAGTTTAGAACCTGAGCAAAGAAGAGTTTGACCATTTGGTCAAGAACAATTTCAGAGCAATCGCGGCAGCAATACTGACCATTCCCGCGGCAGATGCTAGTCTCAAGAGGCGTGTAGCGCACCGGGCCGCCCGCAGCAGATGGCCCTTCCGTCAGAGAAGTGAACCGCGCCGGGTTTGAGCCGGGCCGGGTTTGCCGAAGGCAGTTTCGTTTGAGTCACGCCGCCATGGCCGTCTCTTCCGTCATGGCGTAGTAGCGTTCCTCGGCCTCGGCCGGCGGGATGTTGCCGATGGGCTCCAGCAGCCGGCGATTGTTGAACCAGTCGACCCATTCCAGCGTGGCGTACTCGACCGCCTCGAAGGAGCGCCACGGTCCTCGTCGGTGGATCACCTCGGCCTTGTAGAGGCCGTTGATGGTCTCGGCGAGGGCGTTGTCGTAGGAGTTCCCGACGCTGCCGACCGTGGGGACGACACCGGCATCGGCGAGGCGCTCGGTGTAGCGGATTGACAGGTATTGCCAGCACCGGTCGCTGTGATGGACGAGGCCCTCACCTGGCCCCGGACGGCGGGCGTGGAGGGCCTGGTCGAGGGCATCGAGGACGACGGTGGCGTGCACCGTGCGGCTCGCCCGCCAGCCGACGATGCGGCGGGCGAAGGCGTCGATCACGAAGGCCCCGTAGACAAACCCCGTCCAGGTCGCGACGTAGGTGAAGTCGGAGACCCAAAGCTGGTTCGGAGCCGGTGCCCGGAACTGCCGATTGACGAGATCGCGCGGGCAAGGTGTGACCTTGTCGCTGATGGTCGTCTTCGGGATCTTTCCGCGGACGGCCCCGCGAAGACCCATCCCCTTCATCAGTTGCGCCACCGTGCAGCGCGCGACGTCTTCACCGTCTCGCTTCATCTGCCGCCACACCGTTCGACCGATGACCTGCCCCTTCCTGATCCCTCGATTTGAATGAGAGTCCGTCACCTCAGGAGACGGACGTGAAGAAGAGCAGGTTCAACGAG
>NZ_JASJEV010000009.1 GCF_030067675.1 Chelatococcus albus
CCTCGACAACCCGTTCGGCCCGAGGTTGTCACCCATGTCTTAGGTACGTTCTGCAACCCATGTGTCCGGGTTGGACAAGCTCATCGATGGTGCCGGTTGAGGGACTCGAACCCCCGACCTACCGCTTACAAGGCGGTTGCTCTACCAGCTGAGCTAAACCGGCGCGGCGCCGTGCGGCGCAAGCTGCTGCTCTCCCGCTAACAGCGATCCGCCACCTGTGCAAGGGAGGACGCGCGGGAACCACGGACGCGGCCCTCAGCTCTGCCCTTCCCAGCCTTGCACCGGCCGACGACGGACTACAGGCGCCCGGCGAGCGCGGCCTCGAAGATGGCGGCGGCGCCCTCCCCGGTCAGGGGCACGGGATTGCCGCCGGCCGTCGGGTCGGCGATCGCCATCCCGGCGATGAGCGCGGCCTTCGCCCCGTCGACGCCGAGGCCCGCCAGCGTGTGGGGCACGCCGATGTCGCGGCGCAGGTCGAGCACCCATTGCAGGAAGGCGTCGAAACTCGGCTCGAGGCCGCAATAGGCGGCGAGGCGCACGATCCTCTCCTCAATGGCCGGGCGGTTGAAGGCCAGCACATAGGGCATGAAGACGGCGTTCGTCATGCCGTGGTGCGTGCCGTAGAGCGCGCCGACCGGGTGCGACAGCGAGTGGACGGCGCCAAGCCCCTTCTGGAAGGCCGTGGCCCCCATGGCGGCCGCGGCCATCATCTGCGCCCGCGCCTCGATGTCCGCCCCGTGCGCGACGGCGCGCGGGAGGAAGGCCTTGACGAGTCGCACGCCCTCCGCCGCCACGCCGTCGGCGAGCGGGTGGAAGCCCGGCGCACAATAGGCCTCGAGGCAGTGGGCGAGCGCGTCCATGCCCGTTCCGGCCGTCACCGCCGGCGGCAGGCCGATCGTCAGCTCCGGATCGCAGATCACCACCTTCGGCATCATCTTCGGGTGGAAGATGACCTTCTTGGTATGCGTCTCCACATTGGTGATGACGCCGGCCCGCCCCACCTCCGAGCCCGTGCCCGCCGTCGTCGGCACGGCGACGACGGGGGCGATGCCGTCCGGGTCTGCCCGCGTCCACCAGTCGCCGATGTCCTCGAAGTCCCACATCGGGCGGGTCTGCCCGGCCATGAAGGCGATGACCTTGCCGCAGTCGAGCGCCGAGCCGCCGCCGAAGGCGATGACGCCGTCGTGGCCGCCCGCGCGCAGCACGGCGATGCCCTCCGTCACGTTCGCTTCCACCGGGTTCGGCTGCACCTTGTCGTAGACCGCGACCGCGAGCCCCGCGGCCCGGCAGCGCGCGACCGCCTCGCCAATCATGGGCAGGCCCGAGAGGCCGGGGTCGGTGACGAGGAGCGGCTTCGCCATGCCGGCGGCACGGCAGGCATCGGGCAGCTCGGCGATGCGGCCGGGGCCGAAGCGCACGGCAGTGGGATAGTTCCAGTTGGCGGTCAGCATCATGGCGGGACTCGTGTTCTCGTCGGTGAAGGGCGTTTGCCCGGCGCCGGCCGGTGCCGCACCCGGCATAGCCGGGCTTCGCCGGCGGCTCGTGCGGGTCAGAAGGCGGTTCGGAGATGGAAGGACTTCGGCCGCGTCAGCGTCTCGTAGCCGATGCGCGACAGGGTGGCGCCGCGGCCGGTATCCTTCACCCCCGTCCAGGCGAGGGCCGGGTCGAGATAGTCGCAGCGGTTCATGAAGACCGTGCCGGTCTCGATCTCGTCGCCGATGCGCGCCGCAGCCTCCGCATCCGCCGTCCAGATCGAGGCGGTGAGCCCGTAGGGACTGTCGTTCATGAGGTTGATCGCCTCCTCGTCGCCCGAGACGGGCATGATGCCGACCACCGGGCCGAAGCTCTCCTCGCGCATGAGCGACATCTGGTGGTTCACCTCGACGACGACCTGCGGCGCCATGTAGGGCGTCCCCGCCGCGTCCCTCGGGAAGTGGGCGGGATCGACGAGGGCGCGCGCACCGGCCCGCACCGCCTCCGCCACCTGATTCCGGCAGAAGGCCGCCGCCTCGGCCCTGACCAT
Source organism: Chelatococcus albus (assembly GCF_030067675.1). Taxonomy (GTDB): domain Bacteria; phylum Pseudomonadota; class Alphaproteobacteria; order Rhizobiales; family Beijerinckiaceae; genus Chelatococcus_A; species Chelatococcus_A albus. The sequence goes on from NZ_JASJEV010000009.1 coordinate 2,024, forward strand.
CGGCCCGAGCGTCGTCGCCTCCTCCAGCGGATCGCCGAGAATGTAGCCCTTCGTCAGCGCGACGAAACCGTCGACGAAGGGCTCGTAGACGTCCCGGTGCACGTAGATGCGCTCGATGCCGCAGCAGGACTGGCCGGAGTTGAAGAAGGCCCCGTCGACGAGGTTTTCGACCGCCTGCCCCATGTCGGCGTCCGCGCGCACATAGGCAGGGTCCTTGCCGCCGAGCTCGAGGCCGAGCGCCGTGAAGGTCCCGGCCGCGGCCGCCTCCATCGCCCGGCCGCCGGCGACCGAGCCGGTGAAGTTCACCTGGTCGACACGGCCCGCGGCGATGATCCGCGCCGTCTGGTCATGGGTGAGCGCGAGCGTCTGGAAGAGGCCCGGCGGCAGCCCCGCGGCATCAAACGCCTTCTGGAAGCGCTCGCCCACGAGGATCGTCTGCGCCGCGTGCTTCAGGATGACGGCATTGCCGGCCATGAGCGCCGGCACGACCGAATTGACGGCAGTGAGATAGGGATAGTTCCACGGCGCCACGACCAGCACGAGGCCGAGCGGCTCGCGCGCGATCCAGCGCCTGAACTTGTCCTTCGGTCCAGGATCGATGGGGGCGAGCGCCTTTTCCGCGATGGCGATCATGTGGCGGGCGCGCTCCTCGAAGCCGCGCAGTTCGCCCGCGCCGTAACGCACCGGGCGCCCCATCTGCCAGGCGAGCTCGGGCACGATCTCCTCGCGCATGGCGAGCATGGCCTCGACCGCAGCCGCGCAGCAGCGCGCCCGTTCGGCGACCGGAACGCGCCGCCAGCCGCGCTGGGCCCCCCGCGCCCGTCCGATGGCGCCGTCGATCTCAGCCTCGCGCGCCACGGGCCGCTCCGCATAGACGCGCCCGTCCACCGGCGAGACGCAGCGGATCATGTCGCTCATTCGCTTCCTCTCATCTGACGCTCATGTCCTTGGGCCACGAGACAAACGGAGCCCTCGCATTGCAGCGATGCCGTCCTTCGACGGCCTCCCTGATCCCGGTGCCGCTCACGCCCGCTCGAAGCCGCGCTTGAGCTCCCAGTCCGTGACGCGGCGGTCGTATTCGAACTGCTCCCATTCGGCAGCATGCACGTAGTGGTCGACGACGGCGTCGCCGAAAGCCTCGCGCAGCATCTTCGACTGGCGCAGCGTCTCGGTCGCCTCGCGCAGGGTCTTGGGGATCTCGCGCAGGAACTTGCCGTGATAGGCGTCACCGACGAAGGCGGGCTCGAGGGCGAGCTTTTCCTCGATGCCGGCGAGGCCGGCTGCAAGGAGCGCGGCGAAGGCGAGGTAGGGGTTGAGATCGGCCCCGCCGATGCGGCACTCGACGCGGATCGCCCTTGTCCCCTCCCCGCACAGGCGGAAGCCCGCCGTGCGGTTGTCGTTGCTCCAGATCGCCCGCGTCGGGGCGAAGGTGCCGACCTGGAAACGCTTGTAGGAATTGATGAAGGGGGCGAGGAAATAGGTGATGTCGCGCGCATGCGCGAGCTGCCCGGCGAGATAGTGGCGCATGAGCGCCGACATGCCGAGCTCGCCCTTCGGATCGGCGAAGAGCGGCGTCCTGCCGGCCGTGTCCCACAGCGAGGCATGCACGTGGCTCGACGAGCCGGCGAGGTCGTAGCGCCACTTGGCCATGAAGGTCACCGCCCTGCCCGCCGCGTGGGCCATCTCCTTGATGCCGTTCTTCAGGATGACGTGGCGGTCCGCCATCTCCAGCGCCTCGGCGTAGCGGACGTTGATCTCCTCCTGGCCGGGGCCCCACTCGCCCTTGGAATTCTCGACGGGAATGCCCGCCCCCTGCAGCCCGGTGCGGATCGCCCGCATCACGGGCTCCTCCTTCGTCGTCTGGAAGACGTGGTAGTCCTCGATGTAGTAGCCCGCCGTCTTCGGGTCGCGATAACCCTTGGCGTGGATCGCCTCGTAGCTCTCGTCGAAGAGGTAGAACTCGAGCTCGGAGGCGAAGAAGGCCTTCATCCCGAGCCGCTCGATCCGGGCGAGCTGGCGCTTGAGCACGGAGCGCGGCGAATGCGGCACCTCCGCGTGGGTGTGGTGGTCGAGCACGTCGGCGAGCACCAGCGCCGTGCCGGATAGCCAGGGAATGCGCCGCAGCGTCGCCATGTCGGGCTTCAGCACGAAGTCACCGTAACCTTGGCTCCAGCTCGCGGCGGCGTAGCCGGGCACGGGCTCCATGTCGATGTCGTTGGCGAGCAGGTAGTTGCAGGCGTGAGTCTCCGCATGCGCGGATTCCAAGAAATATTCGGCCTGGAAGCGCTTGCCGACGAGCTGCCCGACCATGTCGGGGAAGGCAACGACCACCGTGTCGATCTCGCCGGCGGCAACCGCCTGCTGCAGGGCTTCGAAGGTTAGGTTTCCGGACATCGGCGATCCCGTGGTGTTGGCGCTGGAAGGCGGCGGGCCCGGCGGTCCGCCGCAGTGTCGTCAAGGCGCTGAGCGTCAGGCCATGCCCGCCTCCGCGGCACGGCGGCGCTCGGCCTCCTCGCGGTGCTCCATGGCGAATTCCTCCTCGGGCGAGAGGATCATGTGGTGCCGCGCGTGGATCGCGAAATAGACGACGCCGACGGCGAACCAGACGGCGACCGCGATGACGCCGGCCCGGTAGACCGGATCGAGGAGCTGGAAGTAGACGGTCAGCGCCGCGATCGCGATGGTCAGGATGGCGCCCGGCACGCCGAGCGGGCTCACATAGGGCCGCTCGATGTGCGGCAGCTTCTGGCGCAGAAGGATGAAGGCGAGCGCCTGCATGATGTAGGAGAACATGGCGCCGAACACCGCCATGTTGAGGAGCGTGCCGCCGATGATGGCGGCCCCCCGGTCGGCGCCGACCGAGAACCACACGGTCAGCATGACCGCGAGAGCGAGCACCGCCCCGGTGATCATGGCGACATGCGGCGTCTTGCGCGCCCCGTGTGTCACGGAGAGCGGCGTCGGGAAGTAGCCTGCCCGCGACAGCGAGTAGATCTGCCGTCCCTTGGCGAAGATGATGGTGTGGAAGCTCGCGATGAGGCCGATGACGGCGACGAGCGCCAGCACCTTGGCGAGGCCGGTGCCGAAAATGGCGCGGAAGCCGTCGAGCAGCGGCTCGCCCGACTTGGCGAGCGCCGCCGAGCCGACCCCGGCCACCGAGGGGTTGAGCCACACGATCATGAAGGCCGAGACGATGAGCGTGAACATGCCGGCGATGATGCCGCGCGGCATGTCGCGCTTGGGATCGACCGATTCCTCCGCCGCGAGCGGCAGCTGCTCGATGGCGAGGAAGAGCCACACGGCGAAAGGCAGGGTGGCGAGCACGCCGCCCCAGCCAAGGGGCAGGAAGGGCCCGCCGCCCTGCGGCAGCGCGGCGCCGTCCGCGCCGATGTCGAGCGCCCAGCGGCCGAAGCCGATGTTGGGCAGCGCGCTCGCCCAGAACAGCACGAGGCAGCCGAGCGCGAGCAGCGTGACGACGACGGTGACGCGGAAGGACAGCTCAACCCCGTGGATGTTGAGGGCAAGGAAGACGGCGTAGAAGCCGATCCACCACAGGGGCTGCAAGGCGGCCGGCGTCTCGAAGATGCCGGTCATGTAGGAGCCGATGAAGAAGACGATGACGGCGGGCGTCAGCACATATTCGACATTCTCGGCGAGCCCGGTGAGGAAGCCGCCCCACGGCCCCATGGCCGTGCGTGCGAAGGAGTAGGCGCCGCCCGTATGCGGCAGCGCCGGGCTCATCTCGGCGATGGAATAGGTGAGGCCGAGATACATCACCATGATGATGGCGGTGGCGATGAGCATGCCGCCCCAGCCGCCCTGGCCGAGGCCGAGGTTCCAGCCCGAGTAATGGCCCGAGATCACGGCGCCGACGCCGAGCGCCCACAGCGACCACACGCCGGCGTAGCGCTTCAGGCCGCGCTTCTCGAAATAGGCGTGATCGACTTTCGTGTAGGTCACCGACCCTTGCTTGTCCTGCGTCGCCATCGGTTCCCCTCCTTGGCTTGCGATTGCGGACGGCCCTCGGTTCACGCGGTGATCAGGCGGGCGGGCCGAAGAGCTCGGCGCACCCGCTTTCGAGATGGCGGACGAGATGCCGCGCCCAGGCTGCCTGGGTCGCGGGCGTGGCGATGAGATCGTTGCGGAGTTCAATCATGACGCAGGGCAGGCCGCGCGCTTCCGCGTGGCGCTCCAGCGTGTGGTAGACGCGGTCCGCGGGCGAGTAGGGCTCGTTGTCCCCCACGACGAGATCTGCCTCCGCGCCGAGCCCGGCGATCAGATGGTCGGCGAGCCGCCGGTCGCGGTTCGACAGGATGCCGACGTGCCAGGGCCGGGCCTTGCCGCGGTAGACGGGCGTGAAGCTGTGCACCGCGACGACGGCCGTGGGCAGTCGCCGGGTGAGGCGGGTATCGATCAATGCATCCACCGCCGCGTGGAAAGGGGAGTAGATGGCGCCCACCCTTGCGAGCCGAGCCTCGTCGCCAAGGCCGTCATTGGCGGCGATGACCGTGTTCTCGCTCAGCGTCACGATCGAGTCGGGTGCATCCGGCGAGCGGTTGCAGTCGATGACGAGGCGCGAGACGCGCGGAAAGACGAGGGGGGCGTCCATGGCGGCCGCGATGCCGCGGGAGACCGGCAGGGCACCAGGATCCCAGGCGATGTGGCTCGCGCGGGCGTCCGCATCGAGGCCGAGGTCGCCGAACACCGCCGGCAGATCCTTCACGGCATGGTCGCAGACAAGGAGAAGCCGGCCCCGCCCCGCCGCATTCTCGACGGCGATGGCCTCCGCCTGCGCGATGAACGGGTGGCTCGGCCCGGCCAGCATCCGCTCTCTCCCGAAAGCCGGCCCCGCCGGCTGCCCCACGTCGCGGTTCTGTTATAGTCAGAACCTGAGCGCAGGATCATGTCAATTCTGAAACGCATGTTTCAAAAGCGGCAGGCGCACGAATCGCAGGCAGACGGGCGCAACCCATGGCAGACGACGAGCACACGATCGCCGAACGCATCCGCGGCAATCTCGAGAGCTTCACGGCGAGCGAGAAGCGCGCCGCCCATGCCCTCCTCGCCCACTATCCCATGGCGGGACTGGAGACCGTCGCCGAATTCGCCGCCCGGGCCGGGGTCAGCGCGCCGAGCGTCCTGCGTTTCGTCTCGCGGCTCGGGTTCGTCGGCTATCCCGACTTCCAGCGCGCCCTGCGCGAGGAGCTCGAGGCGCAGCTCAAGACGCCGCTGATGAAGGCGAGCCCCGAGCCCCCGGGGGCGCGCGGCGATCGCCTCGGCCGTTTCGCCGCGGCGCTGCGCGCCAATCTCTCCGAGACCTTCGCCCATCTGCCGGATCAGGAATTCGAGGCGGCGACGGCGCTCATCGCCGACCGCAAGCGGCGGGTGCATCTCGTCGGCGGGCGCTTCACCGATGCGCTCGCCGCCTACATGGCCGCGCACCTGCGCATCCTGCGCCCCGGCGTCGTGCATCTGAGCGGCCAGGCCGACACGCGCCGCGACCAGCTGCTCGACATCGCCCGCCACGACGTGCTTGTCGTCTTCGACGTGCGCCGTTACCAGGAGAACATGGTGGCGCTCGCGGCCGAGGTGGCCCGCCGCGGCGGCAAGGTGGTGCTCGTCACCGACCAGTGGCTGTCGCCCGTGGCGCGTTCGGCGACGCACATCCTCTCGGCCCGCATCGAGGCACCGTCGAACTGGGACTCGAACGTGGCGCTCCTCGCGCTCGTCGAGGCGCTGGTCGCCGCTGTCACGGAGCGGCTGTGGCCCGAGGCGCGGCGCCGGATCGAAGAGATCGAACGCCTGCGGCAGAGCCTCTGAAGCGCTTCATTGCCGGGGATGGTCGCGCCGCTCCAGCGCCTCCGGCTGCACGACGACATAGTCGCCCTCGATCGTCGTCGGCCCGCGCGCGGTCCGGCGCCGGCGACCGAACCATCCTGTCCGCGCCAGGAAGCGCCACAGGAGGCCGGCGACGAGCACGATCGGCAGGATGACGAGGAAGGCGCCGACGGCGACGAGCGCCAGCGTCAGCACGAGCGCGACGGCCACTGCGGCAATGAGCCCGACCTGCCACCCGGGCAGGCGGACAATTCGGATGCGTGCCCGCGCGAAGGCATCGCCGTCTCGCATCTCATGGTTCTCCGGCATGACGCAAGGACACCCTCCCCTCACCGCTCAGGGTGTCGAAAATATGGTCGCTCGGCCGGTGTGCCTGCGGCGATTTGGCCGCTCAATAGCCCCAGTAGGGCGGCACCTGGTAATGGTCGTGCACGCGCTGCCCCCAGTCCCTGTCGGACCAGTTGAAGTTCTCGTCACCGGGGAAGTTCGGCGCGTTGCGCAGCTGCTCCTCGGTGATGTCGAGTTCATAGGCGTCGAGCTCGACATTGTACTTCAACGCCCCCCAGGGCAGGGCATGATAGTCCTCGCCGATGCCCAGGAAGCCGCCGAAGCTCATGACGGCATAGGCCACCTGGCCCGTACGCTTGTCGATCATGAGCCGTTCGATGCGCCCGATGCGGCTGCCGTCGGGCCGGCGCACAGGTGTCCCCTCGATGCGATCGCTGGCGATGAGCGGGGCCGGTGCGTGGGTGGTCTGCATCTTCGCCTCCCTCTGCAGCGTCTCCCGGGACAACGCCCGCCTTCCCGCCGAGTTCCGCGCCGGCCTCGCGGGGCAGACTGCGGCGCCTCCACGGAAACACTGCATATCCAACCCATTCTGCCTGCAAGTCTATCACGCCGGGCACCGGCAAGTCGAAGCCGCCGACACCATCGTGCGCTCCTTCTCGCGGTCGCGATGGGGCGAGGCGCCCATGGCCCTCGCGGCTTCCGGCGACTATCTTCATGTGCGGGACGGATGTGACGAGCGTTCCGGAGCCGGATCGACGCGGAGTGACGCCATGAACGCAACCGGCAAGGGCGCGCGGGCGAAGGCGCGCGGCAAGGCGGACGACAAGAAGCGCACGGCGCAGAACGAGAAGGCCCATCTCGATGAGGCGCTCGACGAGGCCTTGATGGAGAGCTTCCCCGCGAGCGATCCCGTCGCGTCGATCGAGCCGCTCACCGTCGGCGGCGCGCACGAGGATGCGCTGACCGTGCGGAGCAAGGGCAAGAGCGGCAAGGCATGAGCCGGGCCTCAGCCCCGTCTGCGGGGCGCGGGTCACAGGCTCGTGAAGGATGAGACGGCGGGCCGAAGGGTTGATAGGGTCGCACGCGTTGCGCCGAAGCCGCGGTGCCCGCCGGCCGGAGCAATGCGCGAGGAGAAGACGAATGGTCCGCCTGATCGCCCTTGCCGCCCCCGCCGCCCTCATCCTGGCGCTGGGCGTCGGCACGCCCGTCCTGGGTACGCCCGTCTTGGCCGCCGGCTCCGAACCGCCACCCGCCCCGCCGGCCGCGCAGGACAAGAGCGACGTCCAGAAGCAGCCGAGCCAGAAGAAGAAGCGTGGGCAGCAGTCGTCCGACTGGCGCGACGGCTACCGCGTGGCGGTGAGTTCCATTCAGGGCGGGCGCTACGAGGACGGCCTGAGGGCGCTCGCCGCGCTCGACAGGGACAATTCCCCCGACGTGCAGAACTACCTGGGTTACGCCAACCGCAAGCTCGGGCGCATGGAAGAGGCGCGCAGGCATTACGAGGCGGCGCTGGCCATCGACCCCGACCACCGCGGCGCGCTGGAATATTATGGCGAGTGGCACGTTGACATGAACCGGCTCGACGAGGCCCGCGGCTACCTGCGGCGGCTCGCCACCGTCTGCGGCACGACCTGCCAGGAATACGAGGACCTCGCCGAGGCGATCGCGCAGCGCGCGACGCAGTGAAGCGGCGCGCCTTCAGAGGATTTGCAGCCGCGAGCGGTCAGGCGCCGGCCCCCGCGAGGGCGGCCCGCGTCAGGTCCGAGAGCCTCGACCGCTGCCGCCCGGCCTCGTCGAAATTGTCCGGCGCGAGCCAGCGTTCGAAGGCCGCCTTCAGGGCCGGCCATTCCCCGTCGATGACGGAGAACCACGCGGTGTCGCGGTTGCGGCCCTTGTAGACGAGGGCCTGGCGGAAAATGCCCTCGAAGGTGAAGCCAAGCCGCGCCGCGGCGGCGCGCGACGGCGCGTTGAGGCTGTCGCACTTCCACTCGTAGCGGCGGTAGGCGAGCTCGTCGAACACCCGCCGCATCATGAGGAACATGGCTTCCGTCGCCGCCGGCCTGCGCTGCAGCCGCGGCGAGAAGTTGATGTGGCCCACCTCGATCGAGCCCGCCGCCGCGTCGATTCGCAGGTAGGAGGCAACTCCCACGGCCTTGCCCGACGTCGCGTCGACGATGGCGTGGAACATGGGATCGCTGCCTGCCGCCATCCGCGCGAGCCACGCCTCGTAGGCGGCGAAATCGGCAAAGGCGTCGACGGAGAGATAGGTCCAGTTGCGGCCGGCCGTGTCCTCGGCCATCGCCTCATAGAGCTCGGCCCCGTGGCGCGCGACGTCGAGCGGCTCGACGCGGCAATGGCGACCCACCATGGGCGTGCGCGGCGGCAGCGGGCGCGGGCTCCAGCCCGGCACGGGGGCGCCGATGGGCTGGCCGCCGGCATTCGTTCGCAGGCTCATGGTCGTCTCCGGCGGATGAGCGCCTCGTCGAGGCGCGCGTCAGACGAGCTTGATCTCATAGGTGAGCCATTTCGTGCGCACCGCCCGTCGGTCGTAGACGGCGCGGGCGCGGTAGTTGTCCTCCGCCGTGAACCAGCGAATCACGCTCCAGCCGCGCGCGGCCCTCGTCCGCCACGGCGGCGATCAGCGCATCCGCGGCGCCGCTGCCGCGCGCCGCCGGGTCGACGAAGAGGTCGTCGAGAAAGCCGCCGACCGCAGCCGCCAGGGGACGCGCGAAGGGGCGGAAATGGGCGAGACCGACCGGCCGACCGTCGGCGTCGAGGGCGAGAAAGGCCTTCACCTCGTGGGCGGGATCATGGATCCAGCCCCACACGTGTTCGCGCATCGCCGGCGTCTGTTCCACGGCGTAGAAGGCGGCATAACCGGCATAGAGCTCCTCCCATCGCGCGCGATGCGCGGCGAGGGGGCGGGTGATCGAGACGGCGGCCATGCGTCCTCCTCCTGGATTGTCGGCGGACGCGACATTCACGAGAGAGTGGACTATTTTGAACATCCACATTCTGCCACGTCGACCAGTCCACTTTAGTCCGATGCCCAAGGCCGCTGTTCTGCCGCTCTCCCTCGATCCGTCGTCCGGCACACCGGCCTACCGCCAGCTCTACGAGCAGATCCGGGCCCTCATCCTCGAAGGGCGGGTCTGCCGCGGCGCGCGCCTGCCGTCGACGCGGGCGCTCGCCGCCGACCTCGCCCTGTCGCGGTCGACCGTGGTCGCCGCCTACGAGCAGCTCGCGAGCGAAGGCTACCTGCAGGGACGGCACGGATCGGGCATCTATGTCAGCGACATTCCGGAGGAGAGCCTGCATGCGAGTCCGCGGGACAGGCGGGACGGCCGGCGGAAGCCCCGGCCGCAACATCCGCCTCCGGGGCGAGAGCCCTGGCCGACGCCCGCCCTCCCGCTTCCCTTCGGCTCGCTGGGACCGGACATGCGCCTGTTCCCGCTTGCCGACTGGGCAAAACTCGTCGCGCGAAGCTGGCGGCAGGCCGACGGCTCCGTGCTCGGCGGCCAGCCGCCAACCGGGCATCCCGCCCTGCGCCGCGCGATCGCGGATCATCTCACGGAATGGCGCGGCGTGTCCGCCTCGCCCGACCGGATCATCGTCACGGCGGGCGCCGGCGACGGCATCGAGCTTACCCTGCGGGCCCTGACCCGGCGGGGCGATCCGGTCGCGATCGAGGACCCTAGCTACGTGCCGCTGAGAACCATGCTCGCGGCCCACGGCCTCAGGCGCCTCGCCATCCCGTCCGACAGCAGGGGCCTCGCGCTCGATGTGCTGGAGGCGGCCGCGCCGCCGCCGCGGGTTGCCGTCGTCACCCCCTCGCGCCAGTTTCCCCTTGGCCACACGCTGCCGCTCGCCCGGCGCCTGCGCCTCCTCGACTGGGCCGAGGCGACGGATGCCGTGATCATCGAGGACGATTACGACAGCGAATACCGATACGCCGGCCGACCGATCGAGGCCCTCGCCGCCCTCGATGCCGACGAACGCGTGATCTATGTCGGCACGTTCTCCAAGGTGTTCTCGCCCGGTCTGCGGCTCGGGTACCTCGTCGTGCCCGGCAGCCTCCTCGGGCGTTTCGAGGCGACGCTCGCCGCCTTTGGGCCCCGCGCCTCCTTCCACACCCAACCGGCTCTCGCCGCCTTCATGGCCGAGGGGCTCTTCGCCCAGCACATTCGCCGCACCCGTCGCATCTACGCGGCCCGTCAGGACGCCCTCCTCGGCGCTGTGCGCGAGGCCCTCGGCAGCCTTCTCGCGGTCGAGCCGCAGACCACCGGCATGCATGTGATCGCCCGTCCGTCGGCGAGGCTCACCGGGGATGACGGCGAGTTGTCACGTCTGGCGGCCGCAGCCGGCGTCACGGCCCCCGCCCTCTCGCGCTATTTCGTCGGCCCGCCGCGCGATGCCGGGCTTCTCCTCGGCTTCGCCGCCTTCGAGCCGGAGGAGGTGCGCCGCGCGGTCGATGCGCTTGCTGCGGCTTTTGCGCCCCGCTGAGCCGGCTGCGCACGCTCCGCCGGCCCGCCGCCGGTCTCGGCGAAGAGCCAGGCGAGCGTATCCGCATCGCCGCCGCTCGCCGGCAGGAAGAGAATGACCGGCGTCTCGTAGGGATGCGCGGCCTTGACGGCGGCGCGCACGGCCTCCGCGAGGCCCTCGCGTGTCTTGATCAGGGCGACGACCTCTCGGCCCGTCTCGATCGCGCCCCGCCAGGCATAGAGCGAGGTCATGCCCGGGATCATATTGACGCAGGCGGCGAGCTTGCCGGCGACGAGCCCGCGCGCCACCGATTCAGCCGAGGCCTCGTCCGGAAAGGTGGTATAGACGACGAGCGCCTGCTCCATGCTATGTCTCCCTCTCCCGTCGCGGGAATCCCTCGATGAGGGCCGGATCCGCGGCATCCTGCCGGTCAAGCACGCCCGAAGCCAGTACGAACGAGTGCCTATGGCCCGCCGCTTCTCCTCCATCGCCTTCGTGTCCAGCGGCGCGCCGGAAGCCGACGAAGCCCTGGCGACGCTGGTCGCCCGTTACGGCAACCACGACCCGGACACCGCGGACGTCGTCGTGGCGTTGGGCGGCGACGGCCTCATGCTGCAGACGCTTCACCACTTCATGGGGACGGCCAAGCCGATCTACGGCATGAACCGCGGTTCGGTCGGCTTCCTCATGAACGAGTTCGAGGACGACAATCTCGTCGAGCGACTGGAGCAGGCGCACCGGAGCGTGGTGCATCCGCTGCTCATGATCGCGCACGATGCGCACGGCGCGACGCACCAGGCCCGCGCCATCAACGAAGTCTCGATGCTGCGGCAAACCTACCAGGCGGCGAAGCTGCGCATCAGCGTCGACGGCAAGGCGCGCCTGTCGGAGCTCGTGGCCGACGGCATCCTCGTCGCCACGCCGGCGGGCTCCACGGCCTACAATCTCTCGGCCAACGGCCCGATCCTGCCCCTCAATGCGCCCCTTCTGGCGCTGACGCCGATTTCCGCCTTCCGGCCGCGGCGCTGGCGCGGGGCGCTCCTGCCCGACCACGCGCGCGTGCGCATCGACGTCCTCGAGGCCGACAAGCGGCCGGTGAGCGCGGTGGCCGACCACACCGAGTTCCGCTCCGTGTCGCGCGTCGACATCGCCATGGATCGCAGTGTCGAGCTCGTCATGCTGCATGATCCCGGCCACAGCCTGGACGAGCGCATCCTGCGCGAGCAGTTCGGCTATTGAGGCTGGCGCCGGGCAGCCCTCCCGCCCCCGTCAGGCGGCGAGCGCGCGCGGCTCGTCCCACATGTCGGCGAGCGCCTCGGGATGGTGCTCGATGATGACGGCGAGCGCCGCATCGTCGGCGAGCGCGTCCGCGAGCCGCTGCGCCTCCTCGCGCGCCGCCTCCGCCTCGAACCGGCGCAGCAAGGCCGTGATCGGCGCAGCTTCGGCCGCAGGCAGCATCTCGCACTCCGCGACGACGCGCGCGAGCGCGGCGCGTGACAGCGCCGGCCGCTCGCCCCCGGGGCCATGGCCGATGTCACGCGCCGCTGCGAACGCAGAGCGGAACACCGGCAGATAGGATCGCGGCAGCCCCGCGCGCCGGTAGAGTGCAGGAAAACCCGCCCCCCTGCGGTCGTGGATGAGCCCCCCGACCCGCGCGAGCGGCAGGTCGGCGAGCAGGGCGAAGCAGGCTTCGGCAAAGGGCACGGCGCCGCTCAGCACCGCCCTGAGGAGGAGCGCGAGCGTGAGCTCGCCGCTTCGGCACAGGTCGGCGGCGAAGGCGGCGGTATCTGCCTCGTCCAGGCGGGCGGCGAGGGCCAAGGCTGCCCGCTCCTTCGCTTCGCGGCAGACCCGCTCGCTGCGCTGGGGGGACAGCCAGCCGCAGCCGGTGACGAAGGCCGACAGGCGCCCCGCCACGAGGCCGGCGATTGTCTGGCGTGTAGCGGCCGACAGGTCCCTTCGCGCCAGGAGCGCCTCGCGCAGGTCGCCATCCTCGCCGTGGCGCTCGAGCATGCGGCGCAGGGCGGATGCCGGAATGGAGGCTCCGGGATTGCCGGCAAGGGCCACCAGTGCCTCGGGCGCTCCCACCTCCGCGAGCGCCGCGGCGACCGGCGCCGACAGCTCGGCGCGCAGCGCGATCGCCGTCTGCGCCAGGGCGTCGCCGACGGCGGCGCAATCGACGAGATCCGCGTCGGTGAGCACCGGGGACCGGGCGAGCACGAGCGCGGCGATGTCGCTCTGATCTCCGGCGAGACCGACGACGAGCGCCCGCGGCGCGTCGGGCGCGTCGCAAAGGGCTACCGCCATCGCCCGCCGCACGAGGGGGGATGGATCGTCCAGGGCGGCCAGCAGCGCCGTTTCCGCCTCGCGGCGATCCTCCGGCGACAGCTCCGCCTGCAGATAGGCCCGTGCGAGCGCGCTCGTGCCCTGCGCGCGCTGCGTCGCGGTGGCCGTGCGGGCCCAGAGGAGATAGCGGCGGACGATCATGTCGAGCGCCGCGTGGTCATGAAGCTGCGCAGGTCGAGCGGGCTGCGCGCCGCCGTCCCATCGGCCCGCGCCGCCTTCGCCGACCCGCCGAGCTCGGCGGGCCGCGGCGGCGGCAGCGGCGCATCGACGAGCCTGGGCGGGCCATCCTCGAGGCTCTCCTCGGGCGCCGCGGGTGTGAGGGCGGCGATGCGTGCCCCGCCGTCGTCCGACCGCGGGAAGAAGGACAATGTGGCCCTGGCACCGGGCGCCTCCGGCCGCTTGGAGCGCGCAGCCTCGGCCGACCAGAGCCGCGTCACGGCCTCGGAGACGGGGCCGCGCCGCCCCTCGGTGCGAAACAGCCCATGCATGGCCGGACCGTCCGCGCGCGCGACCGTGAAGGGGCCGGAAGGTGGCGCGGCCGAAGCCGGAGGCATGGCGACCGCGATGGGATTGCCCATGGCGGCGTGGCTCGCGGCAAGCGCGGCATAGACCTCGCCGGCGCCGCGCGCGCGGCCGGACTTGTCGTAGAAGATCGCCCTGTTGGCGCTCGCGGCCTCCGGAAAGAGCGCGGCGGCCGATTGCGTCGGCGCCGTCTGCGCCGTGCGGATGAGATCGGCCGCGCCGCGGGCGCCGAGCACATGCGCCACATAGAGATCGCCGGCGCTGGGTTCGCGCCCCAGGGTTGCGGACAGCGCCTCGCGGTTGCGCTGCGCCAGCGCGCCGGCCATGACCGCCGCGATCTGTGGATCGCTGCGCAGCGCCAGGATCTCCTGCTTCACGACCGGGTCGTCCACGGTGAAGCCGCCGTTCCCGCGCTCCGCGATAGCGCCGGCATAGCCGGAGAGCCCGTGCTTGGCACCCTCGCCCTTGACGATGCCGAGCCAGGTCTGCTCGATGAACTGAAACAGGCCGGAGGCCGAGGAGGTCTTGGCCTTGGCCGAGGGATCAAGCGCCGACTCACGCTGCGCCGTCCTGAGAAGGTAGTCGAACTCGACGCCCGTGCGGTCCGCCCCCTGCCGAATGGCGTTGACCACCGGCGTCGCGGCGGCGGGCGCGGTTTCGCGTGTCGCAGGCGTCGTGAACAGGAACATCGGCCACCCTGGGAAACCGGTCTGGGCACACCCGCACCGATCCTTCTCTCGCCTTCGAAGGTGCGCCGATTATGGTAAATGAAGCCCTAAGAGCCTTGAGTCTCCGGGAGAGAGAACGACCATGACGGTGCCCTCGCATGCCAAGCCCCACCCCCGCGGCGGCCTTTACTTCGAGGATTTCACCGTCGGCCACGTGTTCCATCACCGCCTCACGCGCACCGTGACGCAGATGGACAACATGCTGTTCTCCAACATGACACTGAACCCCCAGCCACTGCACATCGACGCCCATTTCTGCGCGACCGAGACGGAATGGGGCCGGCCGCTCATGAATTCGCTCTTCACGCTCGGCCTCATGATCGGCATCTCGGTCAACGACACGACGGTCGGCACCACCATCGCCAATCTCGGCATGACGGACGTGAAGTTCCCCGCTCCCCTCTTCGAGGGCGACACGGTGAACGTGACGACGGAAGTGGTCGCCACGCGGGAGTCGAAGTCGCGGCCGGACGCCGGCATCGTCGACTTCATCCACCGCGCCTACAAGCAGGACGGCACGCTCGTCGCCGAGTGCCGGCGCCAGGCCTTCATGCGCAAGCGTCCGGCGGCCTGATCCCCATGCGCTCCCTTCTCTTCGTCCCGGGCGACAGCCGCAGGAAGCTCGACAAGGCGCTGGCGAGCGGCGCCGACGCGCTCATCGTCGACCTCGAGGATTCGGTTGCCCTCGGCGCCAAGGCCGAGGCGCGTGCGACGACCGCCGCCTTCCTGCGCGACACGGCGGCGGGCGGTGCCGGCCCCCGCCTCTTCGTCCGCGTCAACGGCCTCACGACCGGCCTCACCGACGACGATCTCGACGCGGTCATGATCGGCAGGCCCCACGGCATCGTGCTGCCCAAGGCGAACGGCGGCGTCGACGTCAGCCACCTCGCCGCCAAGATCGCCGTGCGCGAGGCGGAATTCGTCCTGCCGGACGGCGCCACGCGCATCCTCGCCATCGCCACCGAGACCGCGAAGGGGGTCTTCGCCCTCGGCACCTACGCCGGCGCGAGCCACCGCCTCGTCGGCCTCACCTGGGGCGGCGAGGACCTGTCGGCCGATCTCGGCGCGGAGACCAACCGCAATCCGGACGGCACCTACGCCGATCCCTATCGCCTCGCCCGCAGCCTGACGCTTCTCGGCGCGGCGGCCGCAGAGGTCGAGGCGATCGATTCGGTCTTCACCAACTTCCGCGACGAGGCCGGGCTCGCGGCCGAGTGCGAGGCCGCCCGCCGCGACGGCTTCACGGCCAAGATGGCCATCCATCCCGCGCAGGTGCCAGTCATCAACACCATCTTCACCCCCTCGCCGGAGGCGGTCGCGCGCGCCCGCGCCATCACCGTGGCCTTCGCCGAGAACCCGGATGCGGGCGTGCTCTCCATCGACGGGGAAATGCTCGACCGGCCGCACCTGACGCGCGCCGAGCGCGTGCTCGCCCGCGCCAGGGCCGCGGGCGTCGCCTGACGGGCCGGGCTTCCCCCGGAACCGTCGGCGAAGAGCACCCGGGCGGCCGCAGGCGCGGCCGCCGGTGCGCCTTCGGGCGCTATTCCGCCTGCACCTCGTGCGCCGCCGGCTGAGCGGAAGCTGCGGCCGCCGGCACAGGCGCCACGGGCGGCGCGCCCTTCAGGCGCTCGCGCGTTGCCTGGATGACGACGTAGAGCGTCGGAATGACGAAGATCCCGAGAAGCGAGGCGAAGAGCATGCCGCCGAAGACGGCAGTGCCGACGCCGCGCCGGCTGAGCGCGGCGGCTCCTGTGGCGGTGACGAGCGGCACGAGGCCGAGAATGAAGGCGAAGCTCGTCATCATCACGGCGCGGAAGCGCAGGCGTGCCCCCTGCTCCGCCGCCTCCCGCACCGGCACGCCCTTCTCGCGCTGCTCCTTGGCAAACTCGACGATCAGGATGCCGTTCTTCGCCGCGAGCGCAATGAGCACGACGATGCCGATCTGGGCGTAGATGTCGTTCGGCAGGTCGAGGAGCCACAGGAAGAAAATGGCGCCAGTCACGCCGACCGTCACCGACAGCAGGACGCCGATGGGAATCGAGAAACTCTCGTAGAGACCGACCAGGAAGAGATAGGCGAAGACCACCGCCAGCGCGAGGATGATGCCGGTCTGGCCTGCCGCCTCCTTCTCCTGCAGTGCCGTGCCCGTCCACTCGTAGGTGTAGCCGTTCGGCAGCGTCGTCGCCGAGATGCGCTCCATGGCGGCGATGGCGTCTCCGGAGGAACGGCCCGGCGCCGGGCCGCCGTTGATGGTCAGGCTGCGGACGTTGTTGTAGCGCTGGATGAACTGCGGGCCGAGGATGGTCTCGGCGCTCGCCAGCGCGCTGAGCGGCACCATCGTGCCCGAGGCGTTGCGCACGTTGATGCGGTAGATGTCCTCGACCTCCCGCCTGTCCTTCGCCTCGCCCTGGATGATCACCTGCCAGGTGCGGCCGAAGAGGTTGAAGTCGTTGACGTAGAGCCCGCCGAGGGAGGCCTGCAACGCGGTGAAGATGTCGTTCACCTGGACGCCAAGGGTCTGCGCCTTCTCGCGGTCGATGTTGAGGAAGACGAGCGGCGTGTCGGCCGCATAGGTGCTGAACACGCCGGCAAGTTCGGGCTGCTGGTTGGCGGTGACGACCAGTCCGCGCATCGTCGCGGCGAGATCCTGCGGCGACTGCCCTGCGAGGGCCTCGAGCTGGTACTCGAAACCGCCGGCCGTCCCGAGGCCGATGATGGGCGGCAGGTTGAAGGGGATGACCAGCGCCTCGCGGATGGACAGCGATTCCCGCCTCAGCTCGGCGATGAGCGACTTGGCGTCGGTGCCCGCCGCCTCGCGCTCCTCGAAAGGCTTGAGCAGCGCCACGAGGAAGGCGCTGTTCGACTGGTTCAGCCCGTCGAGCATGCTGTAGCCGACGATGGTGGTGACATCCTGCACGGCGGGCGAGGCGCGCAGGATCTCCTCCACGCGCACGGCCACCTCCTTGGAGCGGGCGACCGCGGCCCCCTCCGGCAGCTTCACCTGGACGAAGAAGGCCCCCTGGTCCTCCTCCGGCAGGAAGCCGGTCGGCACGCGCTTGCCGATGACATAGGTCAGGCCGACCGCGATGGCGACGAAGAGGAGCCCGACGGCCGCCCGCCGCACGAGCATCGCCACCACGTGCCCATAGCCGTCGCGCACGCTGTCGATGGCCTGCGACACGCGGCCCATGACCCGGCCCACGACGCGGCCGACGGGCCCCGACCCCGCGTGCGTCGGCTTGAGCAGCAGGGCGCAGAGCGCCGGGCTGAGGGACAGCGCGTTCACGGCCGAGATCACCATGGCGACCGACACCGTCACGGCGAACTGCTGGTAGAGCTGGCCGGTGATGCCGGGAATGAAGGCCACCGGCACGAAGACGGAGAGGAGCACCAGCGTGATCGCCACGATGGGCGCCGTGATCTCCTTCATGGCGATCTTGGTCGCCTCCGGCGCCGGCAGCCCCGTCTCGTGCATGACGCGCTCGACGTTCTCGACGACGACGATGGCGTCGTCGACCACGATGCCGATGGCGAGGATCATCGCGAACAGCGACACCGTGTTGGCCGAGAAGCCGAGCGCCAGCAGCACCGCGAAGGTGCCGACCAGGGCAACGGGCACGGCGATCATCGGGATGAGCGTGGCGCGCGCGTTGCCGAGGAAGATGAACACGACGAGGATGACGAGGACGAAGGCCTCGACGAGCGTGTGCTCGACCTCGTTGATCGTGCTCTTCACGAAGGTCGTGGTGTCGTAGGTGATCTTGTAGTCGATGCCCTTCGGGAAGCGCATCTTCAGCCGTTCGAGGGTGGAGCGGATGCGGTCAGCCGTCTCGATGGCGTTGCTGCCCGGCGCCTGGTAGATACCGATCACCGCCGCGGGCTTGCCGTTGAAGCGGTCGGCGACGTCGCTCGACTGCGCGCTCACCTCCACGCGCGCCACGTCGCGCACCTTCACCGTCGAGCCATCGGGGTTCGAACGGATAACGATGTTGGCGAATTCCTCGACCGTCTCGAGCCGCCCCTGCGTCTTCAGCGTAAGCTGCAGCTGCTGGTCGTCCGGCATGGGCGGCGCGCCGAGGCGACCGACGGCGGCCTGCGCGTTCTGTTTCTGGATGGCCTGCACCACGTCGCTCGGCGTCAGCCCGAAACTCGTCAGCGTGTCGGTCTGGAACCAGACGCGCATGCTGTAGTTCTGCGAGCCGAAGATCAGCGCCTGACCGACGCCCGGCACGCGCGCCAGCGTGTCGAGGACGTTGATGATCGTGTAGTTGGTGAGGAACAGCTCGTCGTAGCTGCCGTCCGGCGAATAGAGCGCCACGAGCTGCAGCAGGGCCGGCGACTGCTTGCGCACCGTCAGCCCCTGGCGGCGCACATCCTCCGGCAGCTTCGACTCGGCGAGGCTCACGCGGTTCTGCACGTTCACGGTGTTGATGTCGGGATTGGTGCCGACCGCGAAGGTGACGGTCAGCGTGTAGCTGCCGTCATTGCCACTCGTCGACTTCATGTAGAGCATGTTGTCGACGCCGTTCATCTGCGACTCGATCGGCTGCGCCACCGTCGACTCGACGACGTCGGCGCCCGCGCCGGGGTAGGCGGCCGTCACCTGCACCTGTGGCGGCACGATGTCGGGAAACTGCGCGATCGGGATGCGCGTGAGCGCGATGAGGCCCGCGAGCGTGATGACGATGGAGATGACGAGCGCCAGCCGCGGCCGGTCGACGAAGATGGATGACAGCATGGCTCACCCCCGCGCCGGCTGGGCAGTGACGGGAGCGGCGTCGACGGGCGCGCCCGGTCGCACCCTCTGGATGCCGTCGACGATGACTTTGTCGCCTGCCTTGAGCCCTTCCTCCGCGACGACATCGGCTCCCTGCTGCGGGCCGAGCCTGACGCGCGTGACGACGGCCTTGCTGTCGGGGCTCACAGTGTAGACATAGGCACCGCTCTGGTCGTTGAGAACGGCGCGCTGGGGGATGACGATGGCGAGCCGCGGCTGCTCCGCCTCGGCGCGCACGCGCACGAACTGCCCGTCGACCAGCACCCGGTCGGGATTGGGAAACCGGGCGCGGATCGTCAGCGTGTCGGTCGTCTGGTTGACGCTGACGTCGGCGAAATCGATCTGGCCTGCCTGCGGGTAGCTCTCGCCATTCGCGAGCGTGAGGCGGATGACGGCCCTGGAGGGATCGTCGCCCTGCTTCTTGGCCTGTTCGCGCACGTCGAGGATCTGGCGCTGGCTCACGGGAAAGGTGACATAGATCGGATCCTGGCTGACGACGGTGGCGAGCGCCCCCGATTCCGGCCCGACGAGCGCCCCGACGGTGAAGGTGGACAGGCCGATGCGGCCCGAGATCGGCGCGGTGATGCGCGTGTAGCCGAGGTTGATCTCCGCCTGCGTCAGCGCCGCCTGCGCCTGCAGCACGGCGGCGGCGGTGACGCGCGCCTGGGCGCGCCGGTCGTCGAGCACGGCCTCGGAGATGTTCTGCGTCTTCATGAGCTGCTCGGCGCGCTGCAGCTGCACCTTGGCGTTCTCGGCCTGTGCCTCGGCGCTGGCGAGGTCGGCCTTGCGCTGGGCGACCTGCGCCTCGTAGGTGTCGGGCTCGATGTCGAAGAGCAGGTCGCCCGCCTTGACGTCCATGCCCTCCTGGAACTTGCGATCCTTCAGAAAGCCGGGCACCCGCGCCCGGATGTCGACCTTGTCGACGGCGACGACGCGGCCGGTGAAGGTGAGGCCGCCGGTCACCGGCCGCTGCTCGGCGGTGGCGACGGTGACGGCGGGCGCCGGCTGCGGCTGGGCGTTCTGGGCGGATGCCTCGGGCGGGGCTGCGGTGAAGGCGATGACGGGGACGAGAGCCAGGAAAACGCGACGGCCGAACGCCATGAGGATGTCTCCCTTCGGTTGAGCCGCGCGGGCTCCTTGCCGACGGTCGAATGCTAACCCAACTGTATCGACGAATCGCGACGAGTTTTCCCCCTCCTGCACTCGAACGGGCCCGTCGATCGCCGGGAAGCGGCATCGGCTGGCTACGATGGTACCATCGGCCAGTTCCGCCGGATCGACAAGGCCGACCGATCGGCCGCTTCGCGGGACAGGCAGGGGAACGGAAGGTGCGGGGGAGAGGGAGCGGTTGCGACGGGCCGTGCTTCCCGCAGTGAAGCACGACGGGCGTTCACCGCCTGTGCGTCGCCCACGAGAACGCGAACCGAAGGGCAGAGGCGCGGCGGGTGCTGGCCGCGTCCCCGTGGCGCCGCGCCGCCTCAGCCGCCGGCCGGCCGCGTCAGCGAGAACACCTCGTCGACGACGGAGTAGTCCTTGTAGCCGAGGCGGGCGATGGGCTGCATCGCCGGCGTGTCGACGACGCCATCCTTGAGGAAGCGGTCGTCGATAAAGATGCCAATCACCTGGCCGAGGACGAGCCACCGGTCGACCGCGCGACCGTCGATGTCCTCGAGCTGGATGGTGCGCAGGTGGCGGCATTCGAGAGCCGCGGCGATGCCACGGACGCGCGGCGGCCGCACCAGCCGCGACGGCTCCATGGCAAGGCCGGCTGCTTCGAACTCGCTCGTCCCGCGCGGCAGCGGCGCGGAGGTCGCGTTCATCGCGTCCCGGAGGTCGTAGGTCGCGATGTTGCAGACGAACTCGCGCGTCTCATCGACGAGCGAGACGGAATCCTTCCGCCCCTCGCTGGAGAAGCCGACGATCGGCGGCCGCGTCGAGAAGGCATTGAAGAAGCTGTAGGGCGCCAGATTGACCGCTCCGTCCGCTCCCATCGACGTGATCCATCCGATCGGGCGCGGCACGACGAGCGCCTTGAAGGGGTCGTGCGGCAGGCCGTGGTCGTTCTTCGCGGTGTCGTAGAACACGGGTCGGGGTCTCCGGACGCGCTCGCGGGCGGGTCTCGTCTATCGCATTTCTGGACATGCCGGAACGGCGGCCGCCGCGACGTCAGCCCTCGTACCGCGTGACGATGTCGGCGAGCGCCGGACGCGGGCGGTCGCTCGGCTTCTCCGTCGCTGTGCCCACGTGGATGAAGCCGGCGATGCGCTCATGGGGCTCGAGCCCGAGGGCGTCGAGCACGCGCCGGTCGAAGGCGTACCACTCGGTGAGCCAGCTCGTCGCATAGCCGGCGGCGTTCGCCGCCACGACGAGGTTCATGCACACGGCGCCGGCAGAGAGGATCTGCTCCCACTCCGGGATCTTCACGTGCGGCCTGGCGCGCGACACCACGGCGATGACCAGCGGCGCATGGGCGAGGCGCTTGCGCTCCGCCGCAAGGCGCTCGCCGGAGGCATCCGGATTGTCCGCCGCGAATGCGCCGGCGATCACCTGGCCGATGCGGTGGCGGGCGTCGCCCTCGATGAGGATGAAGCGCCAGGGCGCCAGCTTGCCGTGATCCGGCACCCGCGATGCGATGGAAAGAAGCGCCTCGAGCTCGGCACCCGAAGGGGCGGGCGCGCCGAGCATCGGGGAGGGCACGGAGCGGCGTGTACGCAGGAGGTCGAGCATGTCGGTCATTGCGAGGAGAGGTGGCAGGGGCGACCCGTGACGATGTTCATCATGTGGTCATCTGGTTTCCGTTAGAGCAGGCGCGGCAGGCTCCTTCAACCGTCGCACCGCACCGCGCTTGTCCTGCGCGCATGGTGCGCTAATGTCGATGGCTGGAGCAGATGCTCCACGTCTGTGCCCGGCACTCCCTTGTGAGCCCGGCGTTTCAGCGGGGTGGGCGGCCCTGCCGCCCGAAGGATGGGGATGCGCCGTGGTCATGCGGGCCATGCGTTGGACAGGCCGTGCGGCCGCCCGTGACGGGCGCGCGGACCTGTTGCGCGTGCTCGCGGCCCACCGCCCCTCACCCCTGCCGTCGCATCGGGGCGGGACGGGCGCCATGCCCGCCCGCAGCCGGCAAACCACCCTCCGTCGCAGTTGCGTGTCCCGGTGGCCCCGACGACCATGACGGCGAATTCTCCGGCCTCAGATCTTCCCTGCTCTTCAGCCTGGACGCCGCGGCGAACGCTCGCGGCCGGTTTCGCCGTCATCCTCTTCTGGGCGGCGGCGGCCAGCATGTGGCTCCTGACCGACAGCGTCGTGCCGTGGGATTCGAAGAACCACTTCTATCCCATGCTGCGCTACCTCGGCGCCTCCCTCGCGAACGGCGAGTGGCCGCTGTGGAACCCTTATCATTTCAGCGGGTTTCCGGCTGTGGCCGATCCGCAGTCGCTCCTCTTCACCCCGACGATGCTCCTCTTCGGCTGGCTCGTGCCCACGCCGTCGATGCATCTGTTCGATCTCGTGGTGCTCGCCCATTTCCTGCCCGGGGCCGCGGGCGTCCTCGGCCTGTTCCGCCGGCGCGGCTGGCACCCGGCGGGCGCGGTCGTGGCGGCGATGATCTACATCCTCGGCGGCTCGGCGGCGGCGCGGCTGCAGCACACGGGGATGATCTTCTCCTACGGCTTCTTCCCCCTGGCGCTCCTGTTCCTCGAAAGCGCGCTCGCGCGGCGGTCCTATCTGCGCGGCGTGCTCTTCGCCGTGACGGCGGCGCTCATGGCGGTCGGGCGCGACCAGGTGGCCTTCCTGTGCTGCCTCACGCTGATCGGCGCGGGCCTCCACCAGACGTTCAGCTCCGGCGCGCCGCTCGCCTTCCTGCGCTCGCGCCTGCCGCTTCTCGCCGTCATGGCGGCCACGGGCGCGGTCATCCTGGCCGTGCCTGCCCTCCTCACCATCCAGCTCCTGATGGAATCGAACCGGCCGGCGATCGGCTTCGGCGTCGCCGCCATGGGCTCGCTGCCGCCGTCGAGCCTCGCGACCCTGCTGTTCGGCAACGTCTTCGGCTCTCTCGACACGACCTACGACTACTGGGGCCCCGGCCCCTCGACGCTGGCGGAAGGGTCGTGGACGGACCGCGCCGTCAACTATCTCTTCGTCGGCACGCCGCCTGCCCTGCTCCTGCTCTGGCACGGGATCGCCGGCGGGCGGCTGTTTGCGCGCGACTTCCGCTTCTTCCTCATCGTCGGCCTCACCGCCCTCGTCTACGCGCTCGGCCGCTACACGCCGGTCTTCGAACTGCTGTTCGATCATGTCCCCGGCGTCGACCTCTACCGCCGGCCGGCCGACGCGACCTTTCTGATCAATTTCGCCGTCGCGATGGCGGTGGGCTATCTCGTCCATCGCTACCTGCGCCACGGCCTGCCGGGCCGCCCGACGGCGCGCGGTGCCGTCTCCGGGGCCCTGCTCACCTCCGCCGCCATCGCTCTGGCCATCGCCGCCGTGGCCGCCGGCGCAAGCTTCGCGGTCACCGCCGGCGAGCTCGCGCGCGCGGCCCGCGACATGGGGCTCGGCCTCGCGCTCGCCGTCCTCGCCGCCGCGGTCCTCGTCCAGGGAGCGCGCCGCCCGGCGTGGCGCACAGCCGCCGCCTGCCTCTTCGTGCTCGGCACCGGGGTCGAACTCGTCGGCCGCAATGCCGCCTCCGCGCTGAACGCCGAGCCGGCGCAGCGCTATGCCGTCTTCGAGGAACTGCCCGCCGAGCAGCTCCGCGGCCTGCAGATCCTGAAGACGGAGCTCGACGGCCGGCACGCCCGCGGCGAGCGCCCGCGCATCGAGATCCTGGGCCTCGGCGGCGCCTGGCAGAATGCCTCCATGGTCTTCGGCCTCGAGGACACGATCGGCTACAACCCCCTGCGCCTTGCCGACTACGAGCGCGCCGTCGGGCCGGGCGAGAACGCCGCCGATCCCAATCTGCGCCATTTCCCCGGCACCTTCCGCGGTTACCGTTGCCGGCTCGCCACCCTGCTCGGGCTCGAATATCTCGTGCTCGACCGGCCGATCGAGCGGCTGCCGCGCCACTTCCCGCGCCTGACGAACGCCAATCTCCTCTATGGCGCCGGGTCCATGTGGATCTACCGGCTGACGCCGACCGCACCCCGCGCCTATCTCGCGACGCGGCTCATCGCGGTCGACAGCGAGAGCGTGCTGCAGGAGGACGAGCTGCCGGAGTTCGACCGCAACGGCGAGGCGCTGATCGACGAGGCCGATGCCGAGGAACTGCGGGGCGATTACGGCCTGCGCGACCAGACGACGGCGCCCGAGCCCGCCACCGGCCAGGTGCGCATCCGCGGCTACCGCCGCAACGCCGTCGTCATCGACGTCGAGACCGACCGTCGCGCCATGCTGGTGCTGCACGACATCTACTATCCGGGTTGGGAGGCGGTGGTGGACGGCGAGTCGCGCCCCATCCGGCGCGTCAATCTGCTCTTCCGCGGCGTCGAGGTGCCCCCGGGCAGGCACCGGGTGCATTTCACCTTCCGGCCATTGTCGGTCAATAACCTCGTCGCCGCGATGTCCGACCTGATCGCTCGCGAGGAGAACGGCGTGGCCCTGCAGACCCGCACGCGCTAGAGCATTTTCCGCCGAAGTGGACGCCGGTTTGGCGAAGAACCGGAGGCCCGCGCCAGCGAAAATGCTCTATTCTCAAAAAGATAGACGCACTTCCCGATTCAATTGAATCGGGAAGTGCTCGAGAGACCCTTTTTGAACGGTGCCCTGTTTCCCTGCGCCGAGAACATTGAGTAGACAGGATGGGGGCGAAACGAGGCGAAGCTGAAGCGGCCGGCGTGCAACTGCTCGTCGCCCGTGGATCGGGAGCATCAGCGGCCGCGCCTGCCCATGGTTGAGAACGACGAACGATGAAGCTCGCTCTGCGCCGCGTCGCCGCGGTCACGGTTGCCCTCTTCACGGCGGCGTCTGCGGCTGACGCCCAGACGCCCGCGAAACCGGCGGCGCCCCTTCCCTCGCTGCCGGCGACGGGGGGCAGTGGCGCGGCTGCGCAGGAGGCGGCCCTTTCATTGGGCGCCGTCTTCGCGGGCGAGGGCAAGTTCATCCGGTCCGGCCTCGTCTGGCGCGTCTATGCCGACCGCGGCGACAACGCCGCCCCGACCCTCGTCGCGCGGTCGAACGAGCCTCTGCCTGTCTTCTCCCTGCCCACCGGCAATTACATCGTGCACGTCGCCTACGGCTTCGCCAGCGCCACGAAGCGCCTTGTCCTGCGCGGCAACCTGCTCGACCGGCTGACCGTGAGCGCCGGCGGCCTCAGGGTCGGCGGCGCGATCAGTGGAACCCCCATCCCGGCGTCGAGGCTCACCTTCTCCGTGTACGTGCCGGTCGGCTCCTATTCCGAGGGGCGGCTCGTCGTCGCCAATGCCAAGGCCGGAGAGCTCCTGCGCCTGCCCGAGGGCACCTATCACGTCGTCTCGAACTACGGCGATACCAACGCAAGCCAGCGCGCCGATCTCAAGGTCGAGGCTGGCAAGATCACCGACGCCACCCTCAACCATCGCGCCGCGACCGTGACCCTCAAGCTCGTGCGCCTGCCGGGGGGCGAGGCCTTCGCCGGCACGGCCTTCTCCGTGCTGACGCCGGGCGGCGACGTGATCCGCGAGGCCATCGGCGCCTTTCCCTCCCTGGTCCTGGCCGAGGGCGACTATGTCGTGATCGCCCGCCACGAGGGGCAGGTCTACACGCGCGAGTTCAAGGTCGAGAGCGGCAACGACCGCGACATCGAGGTCGTGGCCCGCTGAGTGGCACGGCCGCACCGTCGGCGCACAAGGACAAACGCGGGGCCGGAGCCCCGCGTGTGCGATCGTCGCGCGTCGGATTTGCTCAGGCCACCGCCCGCAACGCGGCGCTGCGCCGCTGATCCGGTGGCACCGCCTCCTCCGCGAAGGCGGCGAGCGCCGCCTCGAGGCCCATCGATGTCTGCTCCTGCGAGCCGAGACGGCGGATCGAAACCGTCCGCTCGGCGGCCTCCTTTCTGCCCACGACGAGAAGCACCGGCACCTTGGCGAGCGAATGCTCGCGCACCTTGTAGGTGATCTTCTCGTTGCGCAGATCCGCCTCGACCCGGAGGCCTGCCTTGCGCGCCGCTGCCACGACCTCGGCCGCGTAGGCGTCGCCCTCGGACGTGATGGTGGCGACGACCATCTGCAGCGGCGCAAGCCAGAGCGGGAAATGCCCGCCGAAATGCTCGATCAGGATGCCCGTGAAGCGCTCCATCGAGCCGCAGATGGCGCGGTGCACCATGACCGGGGTCTTCTTCTGGCCGTCGTGGTCGACATAGAAGGCGCCGAAGCGCTCCGGCAGGTTGAAGTCCACCTGCGTCGTACCGCACTGCCAGTCGCGCCCGATGGCGTCGCGCAGCACATATTCGAACTTCGGCCCGTAGAAGGCCCCCTCGCCCTGATTGATGTCGGTCTTGATCCGATTGCCCGAACGCGCCGCGATCTCGGCAAGCACGCGGCGCATCACGTCCTCGGCGTGGTCCCACATCTCGTCCGTGCCGACGCGCTTGGCCGGCCGGGTGGAGAGCTTGACCACGATGTCGTCGAAGCCGAAGTCGGCGTAGGTCGACAGGATCAGGTCATTGATCTTCAGGCACTCTTCGGCGAGCTGCTCCTCGGTGCAGAAGATATGCGCGTCGTCCTGGGTGAAGCCGCGCACCCGCATGAGGCCGTGCATGGCGCCCGACGGCTCGTAGCGGTGCACGACGCCGAACTCGGCGAGCCTGAGCGGCAGGTCGCGGTAGCTCTTGAGGCCGTGCTTGAAGATCTGCACGTGGCCGGGGCAGTTCATTGGCTTGAGCGCGAACCAGCGCTTGTCCTCGGCCTCGTCGCCGGCCGACTGCGCCGCGAACATGTTCTCGCGGTACCAGTCCCAGTGCCCGGAGGTCTCCCACAGCACCTTGTCGAGGATCTGGGGCGCATTGACCTCGGCATAGTCGCCCTCGAGCCTGCGGCGCATGTAGGCGATGAGCTGCTGGAACAGCGTCCAGCCCTTGGGATGCCAGAAGACGACGCCGGGCCCTTCCTCCTGGAAGTGGAAGAGGTCCATCTCCCGGCCGAGGCGGCGATGGTCGCGCTTCTCGGCCTCCTCCAGCTGCTTGAGATAGGCGTCGAGCTGTTCCTGCGTCGCCCAGGCGGTGCCATAGATGCGGGTGAGCATCGGCTTCTTGGCGTCGCCGCGCCAATAGGCCCCCGCCACCTTCATGAGCTTGAAGGCGTTGCCGACCTTGCCGGTCGAGGTCATGTGCGGCCCGCGACACAGGTCGAGCCACTCGCCCTGGCGGTAGACCTTGAGGTCCTGCCCCTCCGGAATCGAGTCGACGAGCTCCACCTTGAAGGCCTCGCCCTTCTTCTCGAAATAGGCGCGCGCCTCCTCGCGGCTCCACACCTCCTTGGTGAAGGGCGCGTCACGGGCGATGATCTCCCGCATCTTCTTCTCGATCGCCGCGAAGTCGTCGGGCGTGAAGGGCTCATTACGAAAGAAGTCGTAGTAGAAGCCGTTCTCGATGACGGGCCCGATGGTCACCTGCGTGCCCGGAAAGAGCGTCTGCACCGCCTCGGCGAGCACGTGGGCACAGTCGTGGCGGATGAGCTCGAGCGCGCGCGGATCGTCCCGCGTCAGGAATTCGATCCGGGCATCGTGGGCGATCGAGTCGCCGAGGTCCTGCACGGTACCGTCGATGGCCATGGCGACCGTGCGCTTGGCGAGCGACTTGGCGATGCTTTCGGCGACGTCGCGGCCCGAGATGCCGCGGGCATACTGACGCTGGGCGCCATCGGGAAAGGTGAGAGTGATCATCAACAAAAATCTCCCCGCTCACTCCTGCGAACTGAGGCAGGTAAGCGTCTGGCCGAACGGACAGGTTCAGGATTCAGGAGGCTCGGTCGCCGTCCGGTTCGACGGCCTCGCACTGGAAAGCCGGCGCGTTCACGCCGCGCCAGCGTCCGTAAGTCCACGGCTTATACCAGCCGCTTCCGGGCGGCAACGCCTCCGGCACGAGATCGATGCCCGCCGTGCCCCAGGGGTTGCAGCGGCAGATGCGCGCCACCCCCATCCACCCCCCGGCCCAGAAACCGTGCCGCTGCATCGCCTCGTCCGTATAGGACGAACAGGACGGCCAATGCCTGCATTGTCGGCCGACGAAGGCCGAAACCGTGAGTTGGTAGCCACGGATGAGAATATGGGCTATCCACACGGCCAGCGATTTTTGGGGCGTTCCGGCCACAATCTCACCTTCGTCGATGAGCCACATATGGCGCGCGTCGGCGTTCTCGGCCAGTCGCTCCTGCGGGCGGTCCGCAGCTTCGGTGATGCGTCATAGCGATGCGTTAACCATGTGGGATCAAGCTCGCACGAGGAACGAGGGAGTGTCCGTGGTGTCTCGCGTCGCATCTGCCGTGGCTCTTGCAGCCATCGCCCTTCTCGGATCGGGCGCGCAGGCCGCCGACCCGTTCTTCACGACGCAGCCGCTGTCTCCCCAGGCCCCGCCCACTAACGAGTGGATCGTCACGCTGCGGGCGGGTGGCAAGGTCCTGCCCCGTTTCGAGGGCTCCGACCGCTACGGCGTCTTCCCGAGCGGCGGCCTCAACATCCAGCGTGTCGGCGCTCCGTGGCGCTTCAGCGCGCCGGACGACGGCTTCGGCTTCGCGCTCCTCGACGCCGGCGGCTTCCGGATCGGCCCCGTGGCGCGCTATTCCACCGGCCGCTATCTCAGCGACGACCGCCGGCTCTACGGCCTCGACAAGATCGACTGGTCGGTCGAGCCGGGCGTCTTCGTCGAATATTACCCGGTCGACAACCTGCGCGCGCGCATGGAGATCCGCCACGGCATCAACGGCCACGACGGATTCGTCGGCAATGCGGCGATCGACCTCATCCACCGCTTCGACCGCTTCACCCTGTCCGGCGGCCCGCGGCTGGCGCTCGGCGACAGCAACTACATGGACACGATGTTCGGGGTCAGCGCCCGCGAGGCAGCCGTCAACGGGCGCGTGATCCCCTTCAAGGCCAACGGCGGCGTCAAGTCGCTGGGCGCCTCGGCGGCCCTCTCCTATGCCTGGTCGGAGGAGTGGACCACGACGGTCCACGGCGGCTACGACCGCCTGGTCGGCGACGCCGCGGACAGCCCGATCACCCGCGCCTTCGGCTCGCGCGACCAGTTCTCCTTCGGCCTGAGCGCCGCCTATTCCTTCAAGACGCGCTGGTGAGCACCGGCAGCCCCTTCCTGTCCGGACCGGTGGCGTCGTGACCCTGCTGCGCGCAGCCGCACTCGTTGCGCTCGTCCTCGTCGCGGCCTGGCCCGCCGGGGCGCGCGAGCCGCAGGGCGATCGGGCCGCCCATTTCGTGGCTCCGGATGAGATCGATCTCGTGCGCCTCCTGCCGCCGCCGCCGGCGGCCGGGTCGGCCGAGGCCGCGGTGGATCTCGACACCGTCCTTGCCCTGCAACGCGGGCGCACGCCCGAAAGCATCGAACGTGCCCGCAAGGATCGCAAGCAGACGATCTTCCGCTTCGCGGATCTGCTGGGCCCCTCCTTCGCGGGCAAGAATCTGCCGGCGACCAAGGCCCTGTTCGACAAGCTGGCGGAGGACGAGGAGGCGATCCTCGCCACGGTCAAGGACATCTGGCGCCGCCCGCGCCCTTTCCGCATCAGCGCGGAGGTCGAAACCTGCGTGAAACGGCCCGACAGCGGCTCGTATCCGTCGAGCCACGCCGCGCTCGGCGAACTCTATGGGCTCGTGCTGGCCGACATGCTGCCGGAGAAGCGCGAGGCGATCATGGCACGCGCAGCCCTCTACGCTCAGAGCCGCGCCCTCTGCGGCGTGCATTTCCCGAGCGACATCGAAGCCGGCCGGCAAGCGGGTCGGGCGATCGCCGCCGTCCTGCGCACGAAACCCGCCTTCATCGATGCCTTCACGAGGGCGCGGGTCGAGACGCGCCGCGCCCTCGTCGATTCCGACTGAATCGCACAGGCAGGGCCGGAGCCGGAGCGACGCGCCCCGCCGGCGCCTCCTCGGGACAGCCCGCCCTTCAGAAGGATGCGAACCTCTCCCCACGGCTGGACATGGGGCGATCCTAGCCGGTCGTGCCGGAGCGGATTTGGCGCTGCGCGTCGATCATACCGAGCGCATCGACCACGGCATCGAACGTCAGCATGGTGGAGGCGTGGCGTGCCTTGAAGTCGCGCACCGGCTCGAGCACGGCCAGATCCGCCCACTTGCCTTCGGGCGGAGGTCCATTGTCCTTGAGCATGCGCAGCATCGTCTGCCGCACGTCGCGCAATTCGGCCGCCGTGGAGCCGATGACATGGCGCGCCATGATCGACGACGAAGCCTGGCCGAGGGCGCAGGCACGGACCTCATGGGCGAAATCGGTCACGACATCCCCGTTCATGGCGATGTCGATGGTCACGGTGGAGCCGCAGAGCTTGGAATGGGCGGTCGCGCTGGCATCCGGCGCGCTGAGGCGGCCGAGACGCGGAATATTGGCGGCCAATTCCAGGATTTTACGATTGTAGATGTCGTTCAGCATCGGTGCACACGCGACCATGCGGCGAGCTGCATTGCGGCGGTCACCGCTTCACCTATATAGGCATGTTGGGCGCAACGCGGGAAGGCCCGCGATCATCGCCCGTGAGCCCGTTGTTCGGCCTGACCTGCGCGACAGGGCGTACCGCGGACCGTGCGGCCTGGCGCCGCGGATGGGAGTTTCTTTTTGCCCCGTCGTAGTCCAGGACGCGTAGATGCGAGAGAATCCTTCGAGCCGTCAGGCTCCAAGCGGGAGGCACCACATGGAAGCCGTGGTTAAGTCCTTGTCCGCGCGCGTGGCCGAGGCCGACGCCGACAAGCCCCTTCTGACCCGTCCGAGCCGTGAGGAAGCGGAGGCGGCGGTGCGCACGCTCATCCTGTGGGCCGGCGACGATCCCAACCGGGAGGGCTTGCGCGAAACCCCCAAGCGCGTGGTGAAGGCCTACGAGGAGCTCTACCGCGGCTATCGCCACGATCCGCACTATGTGCTCGACCGCGTCTTCGAGGAGGTCGAGGGCTACGACGACATCGTGCTCCTGCGCGACATCCCCTTCTTCTCGCACTGCGAACACCACATGGTGCCCTTCGTCGGCATGGCGCATATCGCCTACTACCCGACCAAGGGCGTCGTCGGGCTGTCGAAACTCGCGCGCGTCGTCGACGTCTTCGCCCGGCGCCTGCAGACGCAGGAGGCCTTGAGCGCCCAGATCCTGGCCACCATCGAAGAGGCGCTGCAGCCGCGTGGCGTCGCCGTGATGCTCGAGGCCGAGCACATGTGCATGTCGATGCGCGGCGTGCAGAAGCAGGGCGTCTCCACGGTGACGACCCAGTTCAGCGGCGTGTTCAAGTCGGACCCGGCCGAGCAGGTGCGCTTCATGACCCTGCTGCGCGGCGCGCGCTGAGCGTCCCATGCGGCCGGGTGCCCGCGAGAGACCGCGATCACCGCCGGCCCCTTGGACAACCGCCCTTGGACGACCCATGTGTGACAAATGCGAAGCCTTCGCCCCCCGCGGCGCGAAGCACGAGGTGGAGGAAGGCCGGCGGCTGATGCCCGCCTTCGACGCCGCAGGGCTCGTCACCTGCGTGACGACCGACGCCGACACCGGCGAGCTTCTGATGGTCGCGCACATGAATGCCGAGGCGCTGGCGAGGACCATCGAGACCGGCGAGGCCTGGTACTGGTCGCGCTCGCGCCAGACGCTGTGGCACAAGGGTGACACGTCGGGGCAGCTGCAGAGCGTGGTCGAGATGCGGGTCGACTGCGATCAAGATGCTGTGTGGCTCAAGGTGCGCGTCGGCGGCGACGGCGGCTGCTGCCATACGGGCCGCCGGTCCTGTTTCTACAGGGTCGTGCCGACCGGACGGGCGCCGGCCGCGGATCTCGCCCTAACGCTCTCGGAGTAATCCGGCCGACATCCTGCCATCGCAATTCCGGCGCATTCACCCCATCGTAAGAGGATGCTGGCAATCTTGGAGGGCTGACCGGCGGAGGGACGGAACATGCTGGACGGCATCACCTTGCGGGCGATCGGCCTCGGCGGGGGCGCCGTGACGGGCGAGGAGGCGCAGCCGCCGCAGTCCGCCGCCCCACCCCGCGCGAAGATCGGCCTTGCGCTCGGCGGCGGCGCCGCGCGCGGCTGGTCGCACATCGGCGTGTTGCGCGTGCTGGAACGCGAGGGCCTCGCGCCGGACGTCATCGCCGGCACATCGATCGGCGCGGTCGTCGGAGGCTGCTTCGCCGCCGACAAGCTCGACGAGCTCGAGGAATTCGCCCGCGCTCTCAACAAGCGGCGCGTCGTCGGCCTGATGGACTTCCATCTGAACGGCTCGGGCCTGCTCGGCGGCGATCGCCTGCGGCGGCTGCTCGAGCAACATCTCGGCACGCTGCGCATCGAATCCTTGCCCACGCGCCTCGTCGGCATCGCGACGGAGCTCGGCACCGGCCACGAGATCTGGCTGACGCGGGGCCCCATGGTCGAGGCCCTGCGCGCCTCCTACGCCCTGCCCGGCATCTTCGACGCCGTGAAGTTCGGCGGCCGCTGGCTGATGGACGGCGCGCTCGTCAATCCCATTCCCGTGACGGCGGCGCGCGCGCACGGCGCCGAGATTGTCGTCTGCGTCAATCTGAACGGCGACGTCCGCGGACGCGGCACGGTCATTCCCGCACACGGCCCGGACGACGAGGAGGGCGAGGAGGCGGGCCAGTCCGGCGCGCAGGGCGGCCTCTTCGGGCGGCGGATGCTGCGCTTCGGCCGGCGCTCGGACGGAGCGCCCGGCATCGGCACGGTGATGATGGATGCCTTCAACATCACCCAGGATCGCATCGCCCGGTCGCGGCTCGCCGGCGACCCGCCCGATGTGATGATCTCGCCCAAGCTCGGCCGCATCGGCCTCTTCGACTTCCATCGCGCGGACGAGATCATCGCGCTCGGCGAGGAAGCCGCCGAGAAGGCGCTCGGCGAGCTGCGCGAGCTCATCGCGCAGCAGACCGTGCCGGCCTGAGCCGTTTCGGCTCAGGCCATGGTGATGTACTCGCGCATGGCCCGATGTTCCGCCTCGATCTCTGCGAGGCGATGCTTCACGACGTCGCCGATCGAGACGATCCCCGCGAGCTTGCCGTCCTCGATCACCGGCAGATGGCGGAAGCGCCCCTCGGTCATCATGCCCATGACCTCGTTGATGTCGGACGAGGGCGAGCACATCATGACCTTGCTCGTCATGTGGCGCGACACCGGATCGTCCAGCACGGACGCGCCATGCGCCGCGAGCATGCGCACGATGTCGCGCTCGGACAGGATGCCGAGCACCGTGCGATCGGCCCCGGCTACGACCACGGCGCCGATGCGCCGTTCCGCCAGAAGCCGGGCGGCCTCCGCGAGCGTCCTGTGAGGTTGGATGGTGACGACGTCGCGACCCTTCGTCGCGAGGATATGGGCGACGGTCATCGGTTTCCCCATGAGTGCCTTTGCGACGAGCCCCTTGCGAGCTCGGACCATTCGCCGCGGAGCGGCACGCCCGCCAGCGAACAGCTCCGGCCGATTGTGGGGAATAGCGCTCCCGCCCGCAAGCGCTCCCGCCGAATGGACCTAGACTTTCGTTGCAGGTGACCGCGGGACCGGATCGAACAGCCGGAAGAGCACGAGCCCGGCCAGGAAGCCGCCCACATGCGCTTCCCAGGCGATGCTCACGCCCTCGGGACCCGGCACGCTCCCGAGGCCGAGGGCGATGTTCGTCGCGAACCAGACGACGAGGAAGGTCGCCGCGCGCCTGTCACGCACGATGACGCCGAGCGGCGGCGCCGGCTGCATGTCCGCCGCATCGCGCTCGTGGTGCAACATCGACAACGGCCGCGACGGCTGGAAGGCGAAGCGCACGGCCGCCGCCATGCAACCCGATATCGCGCCGGAGGCTCCGACCACCGGCAGGAGGTCGTAGGGGTGGCTGACGAGATGCGCCGCGGCGCCCGCCACCGCGCAGACGGCGAAGAGCAGGAGAAAGCGCGCTGGCCCGAAGCGGCGCGCCACGGGGCTGCCGAAGGCGAGCAGCCACAGGCTGTTGAAGGCCAGGTGCAGCCAGGAGCCGTGCAGGAAGGCGTAGGTGAGGAGCGTCCATGGCTTCCAGTCTCCCGGTCCTAGCACGATGCGCGCGAGGATCAGCCGCTGCCCGGCCCCCTCGCCATCCTCCTCTGCGATGTGTTCCGCAACCGCCGCCAGCCACTCGGGATCGAGGCCCACGAGGAACCGCGCGGGAATGAAGCCGAAATCGAGGACGAGGCGGAAATCCGCCTCCTCGCCGAGGAAGATCCGTCCGACATGAATCAGCACCAGAACCGCGATCAGGATCACAAGCACGGTCGGCGCATTGAACATCGGCTCGCGCGGCGACCGCGGCGGAAGGGGTTCGAAGCTCATGCCACGAGGATGACGAGCCCGACGGGCGGCGCAAGCCGTTGCCGCGGCAAACGGACAGTCGTGGACAAGAAAAAGGGGAGAGCGCCGGGCGCCCTCCCCTGTCCGGTGAAGCCCGGCCGGCCTGCATGGGACCCGCCGGTCTGCCCGACGCCGCTCGACGAGCGGCTCCTGGTCACGTCTTCACCCCCCTGTCGACTGTCACGAGCCACCCTGCCGAAGGAGCGAAGGCGGATGGCTGAAACCGTGGCGGGGACACGCTCGCAGGAAACGATTGTCGCGGCAACGTCAACCCTTCGTTAACCCTAACGGAACTGACGGCCAGCAGGGGCGTTGGTCAGTCGACGGGCACTGGCACGCCGCATGCGACGGGCAGCGCGGGAACCGCGGCTTTCGATCCGACATCGCCATTCGGGCACGGTTGTGGATCGAAACCGGACGGGGGGCGGCAGGCACCCTGTCCCCGGATGGGCTGGACGCTACGATGAAACACGCGACGACGCGCATTCTCTTCTCGTATTGGGACAAGCTCCGGGGCGAGCGCATGGCACCGGAGCGCGGCGAGATCGAGCCCGGCGCCATCCGCCATGTCCTGGCCGACACCTTCATCCTCGAGGTGGCGGCCCACGGCACCGTCACCTTCCGGCTCGCGGGGACGCGCCTGTGCGCGCTCTTCGGCAGCGAGCTGAAATATCGCCGCCTCGCCTCGCTCTGGGGAGGCGCCGATCAGCTGGAGATCGCGCGGCTCGTCAATGTCGTCCTCGACGAATCGGCGGGTGTCGTCGGCGGCGTGACCGGCACCACCGTAGGCGGCGAGACGATCGAACTGGAGCTGCTGCTCCTGCCGCTGCGCCATCACGGCAAGAGCCACGCGCGCGTGCTCGGTGCGCTCTCGCCGCAGGTCGTGCCCACCTGGCTCGGCTTCGACCGCATCGGAATGCTGAGCACGACCTCCCAGCGCATCATCTGGCCTGCCGGCCGCGAGCCCGACGGCGCCCCGCTGGGCGCCGACGTCGACACCCGGCCGCACCGCCTCAATCTCGTTATTCTGCCGGGCGGCAGGCACTGAGATGTCGTGCTAAGGCAGCATTAATCTCCGCCGGGTAGTCTGCCCCCGGAACATTGCCCGTTGCCGACCGTCGCGGATTGCGAGTTCGACGCGCCCCAGATGCAGCCCCAGCAGCGTCATAACCAGGTGCCGAGCGCCCGCCCCTTGGAGCGGCGGCGGCATGCGCGCGTCAAGGTGGCCCTGCTCGGGCGCTACATGCTGAGCAATCGGCAGGAATATCCCTGCCAGACCATCGACATGTCCCCCGGCGGCGTCTCTCTCATCGCGCCGATGCGGGGCGAGATCGGCGAGCGCGTCATCGTCTACCTGGAGCACATCGGCCGCATCGAGGGCGAGATCGTGCGCCACATCGAGAACGGCTTCGCGATGACCATCGCCGCGCCCCTGCGCAAGCGCGACAAGCTCGCGAACCAGCTCACATGGCTCGCCAACCGCCACGCCCTCGGCCTGCCGGAAGACCGCCGCCACGAGCGCATCGTGCCGCGCAAGGCCATCGCGCTTCTCCGCCTGCCGGACGGCAGCGAGCACGCCGTGCGCATCATCGACGTGTCGCTGTCGGGCGCGGCCCTGTCCTCGACGCTGCGCCCGACCATCGGCACCGCGGTGGTCGTCGGCCGCACGCCCGCCAAGGTTGTGCGCCGCTTCGAGGGTGGTATCGCCGTCGAGTTCCAGACGCCGCTCACGGACGACGAGTTCAGCGAAGCGATCGAACTCTGATCGCGGCCCCGCGGCCGGGCTTCATCGCCGGTCAGCCCCCTCCCCCGAAGATCACGCCTGCGAGGGCAAGGTCGCCGTCATCGAGCGGCCGGGCAGTCCGGCCCCGCCTCTCCCTGCCGTCCCGCAGCCGCGTGCTCTGAAGCGCCCGCCCCTTGGGGGCAGCCCCGGCGGCAGTTTCAGATCCGGTGCGGGAGATGGGGAACGCACGGCATCGGTGGCGACCTTGTCTGCGCCTGCGTCGGCTCCGGACGCCGGGGTCGCCCTTCGGCCGCCCACGGTCACCGGGCAAGGCCGGGGAGCTGCTCCGCCTTGCCGGAAAGGATCGAATTTTACGCAACTCAATTATTCTTCATTTTGCTTGTTTTTTACAAGAATTAACACGCGGTATATACATCAAATTGTCGAATTGAACTTCAGTCGACGCAAAATGGACCATGCGAATGTGATCCCCGGCGGACAGGGGAACACACATGGTTCGCATTGCATCACATGAATTTCGCGTGGCGGCTGTGGCCGCCGCAATGGTGATGGCTGGCGGCGCCTGGGCGGCGAACGTCCTGCCGGTGGCCAGCGCGCCCGTGATGCCCGGCGACGTGGCACGCTCTCCGATCGGATGGATCGACTTCTGCCGGCGTCACGCGGGGGAATGCGATGTCGACAGCACCGAGCCGGATCGCATCCGCCTCACGCCCGCGGCCTGGAAACAGCTTCAGGCCATCAACAACGAGGTCAATGCCGCCATCGAGCCGGTGACGGACGAGGAGCACTTCGGCGTCGTGGAAAGCTGGGACTTTCCCGATGACGGCAAGGGCGACTGCGAGGACTTCGCCCTGCTCAAGCGCAGGAAGCTCGCCGCCGCCGGCTTCCCGCGCCGGGCTCTCCTCATGACGGTCGTGCTCGACGAGCAGCGGGCCGGTCACGCCGTGCTGATGGTGCGCACGGACCGTGGCGACTTCATCCTCGACAACAAGCGCGACACCATCCTGCCGTGGACGAGCACCGGCTACGTCTACATCAAGCGCGAGAGCCAGATCGCGGCGGGCTGGGTATCGCTCGGCCGCGTCGGCTCCGAGACGGCCACTGCCGCCCGCTGAGGAGGCGATCCCCGGACAGTTCGCGAACCCCGGTCACGTCCCCACCCACCGTCCCCACGACCGGGCTTCGCTGCGGGGCCGATCTACTGGTCGGCCCCGCGCTTCTTCTGGCGAGGCGCAGACGAACGCCGCCGCGCACGCAACAACAAAGCGCGGGCCGTTAACGCTCTTTTGCATTCATGGTGAACGCGACATGAACATACTTGCTCGTCCCCCGATCTTCATGAAATGGTAAAGAAGAGGTTAACGCCACAGGGGACGATCTGGTGGCCGGACGAGTGTGCGTTACGCTGGCGCTCGCGGGGGCGCTTGCGTATTTTCCAGCCCGCGCCGAGGAGCAGACAGCGGCCCTGCCGCCGGAGTTGCCCCCCGGTCAGACAGCCAGCGAAACCGGTCAGGCATCGGTGCCGGTCGGGTGGTTGGATTTCTGCCGCAAGAACGCGGAGGACTGCCGCGTCGGCAGCCTTCCCAAGGTGAACATCGTGCTGACGCAGCGCCTCTGGCGCACGATCACCTCGATCAATGCCAGCGTGAACCGCTCCATCGAACCGGTCACGGACGACGAGCACTGGGGCGTGGCCGAGTCCTGGGACTACTCCACCGACGGCAAGGGCGACTGCGAGGACTATGTCCTCATGAAACGCAGGCTCCTCATGCAGGCTGGCCTCCCGCGTCAGGCCCTGCTCGTCACCGTCGTCCGCGACCTCGAGGGCGAAGGTCACGCGGTGCTGACGGTCAAGACCGACCGCGGCGATCTCATCCTCGACAACAAGCGCCAGTCGATCCTGCCCTGGACGCAGACGGGCTATCGCTTCCTCAAGCGTCAGTCGCAGGAGAACCCGAACCAGTGGGTTTCGCTTGGCGCTCCCGCCACCGCGACGGCGACGGCGACCGCCCCCTGAGCCGGATCCTGCCTCAGTCGGCGATGCACTTCAGGCCCCTGGCGTAGCGCTGCCAGTTGGCGACGTAGCCCATCGCCGAGAGCTTCAGGCGCTCGGCAGCCGCCGCGTCGAGCGAACGCACCGCCCGTGCCGGCGCCCCGACAATGAGCGAATGGTCGGGGAATTCCTTGCCTTCGGTGACGAGTGCATTGGCACCGACGAGGCAATTCGCCCCGATCCTGGCGCCGTTGAGCACGGTCGCGCCCATGCCGATGAGCGTGTTGGCCCCGAGCGTGCAGCCGTGCAGGATGGCATGGTGGCCGATCGTGCATCCCTCCCCGATCGTCAGCGGAAAGCCGAGATCGGTATGCAGCATGGCGCCCTCCTGGATGTTGGTGCGGGCGCCCACGTCGACGAGCTCGTTGTCGCCGCGCAGCACCGCCCCGAACCAGATCCCGACGTCCTCCCCGAGCCGCACCCGGCCGATCACATGAGCGTCCGGCGCGACCCAGAAGCGCCCGTCCGCCGGAACTTCCGGCCGAACGTCGTCGAGACTGTAGAGCGGCATCACGCATCCTCCCGTCACTGTCCTCGTGACGGAGGAGGCCGGTCCCGACAGGTCCCGTCAAGTCCCGGCGTCGCGCGAGGCCGTCAATGACCGATGAAGCGCAGCGCCAGGTCGAGCACGACACGCCCGCTCATCAGGCTCCAGAGCGAGGCGAACAGCGTCGCCAGCATCACGAAGACGAAGTGCTGCACTGCCGGCCCGTCCAGGCGCTGGCGGGCGTGCATCATGTTGCGCAGGATGATGAACGGGCCGCAGAAGACCACCACCGGCACGCAGACCATGGCCGCGACGCCACCCGCCCGCAGCAGGCGGAAGCTCGCCCGGCGCTCGGTGAAGAGCTCGAAGCAGCTGGCCATGAGACCGGCAAAAGCAAAGCCGAGCAGCAGCGCCCGCAGGGCATCGACGGCGGCTGGATTCATCTGGCGTGTCACTCCACTCCCCACGCCGGGCCAGTGTGCCGCATGCTTAACGGGCGGTTAAGCCGGATCCTGCAATCATGCTTAATCGGTGCCGCCCCTCGGGCGGCCACCTGCGACCCACGGGGGCGATCGATGCAAAGCGCAACGACGGCCGTTCCGGCGCCGGCCGCGCCCGGGTACGCCCGTCCGGCCGATCGCCTGGTGCTCGGGCTCATCGCCTGTTCGCTGATCGCCGCCCTTGGCCTTGCCGCGAGCGGCCGGCTCGCGCGCGAGCAGCCCTTGCCACCTGCGGCGACCGTGTCCCTTCGCCTCGGCGATCTGGCCCTCGCCGTGCCCGCCGCCTGGCTGCGTGCCACGATGCCGGCAGGAGGCGGACCGGTCCACCGGCTCGATCTCGTTCTTCCCTGGCCGAATGGGGCGCCGTCGCGCGCGGATGGCGGCCCGGCCGGACCGCTCGGCGGCAAGGTGCTCCTCGGCCTTGTCCCGGCCGGGCGGCTCCTTGCCGGGCCGGACGAGGGGACACGCCGCCATGCCCGCTTCCTGGCCCCGGCGGTCGAGGCAGGCCCCGGCGGCCTGCTGCGCCGCCGCTTCCGGGAGGGCTCACCCTATCAGGGGGAGGAGTTCTTCATCGCCCCGCCGGACGAACGGGCCTTTTCCGCCCGCTGCGGGAGCATATCGACCGGTGCGACGCCCGCGACCTGCGTCTCGACGTTGCGTGTCGGCCGGCTCGATGTCGAGCTGCGCTTCGACCCGGCTCTGCTCGCCCAATGGCGGCGCCTTGCGCACGGCGCCGAGCGCGCCGTCGCCGCGATCTCGCCGTGAGCGGGCGGGCACCTTCCGGCCGGGCCGGATCCCCGCCTTCGCCGCTCGATCAGTCCTCGAGGTCGGTGTCGAGGATGGCCATCTGGAAGTTGTAGGACTTGTCTCCGTCCTCGTCGTCGAGGAACAGCACCCCGAGGAACTCCTCGCCCACGTAGACTTCGGCCGAATCCGTCTTGCGCGGCCGCGGCACGACGCGGATGGAATTGTTGGCAAAGGTCCGGCGCAGGTAGCGCTCGACCTTGGCGAGCTCGGTCTTGTCCATGGCCGCAGCCTCTCTCTTGTTCGTCGTCACCCCCGCCCTTGCCATGCGGAGGATCGACGGGCAAGGGCTGGCGGCGACTAATCCTCGCTCTTCTCGGCGAGGATCTGATCCATGCTGCGCGCTGGCTCGGCGCAACCGGCCGCACCCACCACGCGGGCGGGCACGCCGGCGACCGTGGTGTTGTGCGGCACCGGCTGGAGGACGACGGAACCCGCCGCCACGCGGGCGCAGTGGCCCACTTCGATATTGCCGAGAATCTTGGCGCCGGCGCCGATGAGAACGCCGTGGCGGATCTTGGGATGGCGGTCGCCCCGCTCCTTGCCCGTGCCGCCGAGCGTCACGCCCTGCAGGATCGAAACGTTATCCTCGACAACCGCGGTCTGGCCGATGACGACCCCCGTCGCGTGGTCGAGGAAGATGCCCCGGCCGATGCGCGCCGCCGGGTTGATGTCGGTCTGGAACACCTCGGAGGAGCGGCTCTGCAGGTACAGCGCGAAGTCCTTGCGACCCTTGCGCCACAGCCAGTTGGCGAGCCGGTAGGTCTGGATGGCGTGGAAGCCCTTGAAATAGAGCACCGGCTCGATGAGGCGCACGCAGGCCGGATCGCGGTCGGCCACGGCCACGATGTCGGCGCGGAAGGCCTCGCCGATGCTCGCGTCGTCCGCCACGGCCGCCATGAATGCCTGGGCGATGAGCTCGGCCGGGATCACGTCATGGTCGAGGCGGCCGGCGATCCGGTGGATGACCGCCGACTCGAGCGTGTCGTGATTGAGGATCGTGGCGAGCACGAAGCCCGCGAGCTCCGGCTCCCGGGCGACCACCTCCTCCGCCTCCTGGCGCAGGCGCGACCAGACCGGGTCGACCTTGTCGAGACGGTGGTGTGTGCGTTCATGCGCCTTGAGCTGTCCGGTCGCCATGGGAAGTTCCCTCGCTCATCCGCCGTTCGCCCTTCACCCCAGCGCGCGGCTCGGTCAATGATGCTATCACAGCTAGGCGCCCCCGGCGCAAAATGCCAGCCCCACCACGCCATCTCCCTCATGGTCGCCACGCTCCCAAGCCCTACCCCCAGACTCACCCTCGCCGTCGACGGTCCCGTCGCCACCCTCGCCATCGCCAATGCCGAGAAACGCAACGCGCTCGATTTTGCCATGTGGGAGGCGCTGCCGGCGCTCGTCCGCACGGTCGAAGCGACGGAGGGCGTGCGCGTCCTCGTCCTGCGCGGGGCGGGAGACACACCCTTCGCCTCCGGCGCCGACATCGCCGAGTTCGAGACGGTGCGGGCATCCGCCGCCGGCGGGCGCGCCTACGAGGCGGCGAACGAGGCGGCCTTCGCGGCCCTCGCCGCCTGCCGCCTGCCCGTCATCGCCATGATCCGCCGCTTCTGCCTCGGCGGCGGCATGGGTCTCGCCCTCGCCTGCGACCTGCGGCTCGCCGCCGAAGGCACGCTCTTCGGCATACCCGCGGCGCGGCTCGGGGTCGGCTATCCGCCGGCGGCCATGAGCATGATCGTGGCCGCGGTGGGCGTGGCGGCGGCCAAGGACCTCTTCTTCACCGCCAGGCGCGTCGATGCGGCGGAGGCGAGAACCCTCGGCCTCGTGCAGCGTGTCGTGGCCGACCCCGCGCTCGAGAAGGAGGTCTACGCGCTCGCCCGCACCATCGCGGCGAACGCGCCGCTCACCATCCGCGCCGCCAAGAGGGCCATCGCCACGGCCGCCGCGCTCCCGGGCGCAACCGACGCGGCGGAGCTCGCCGCCCTCGCCGACGCCTGTTTCGACAGCGCCGACTATGCCGAAGGACGCGCCGCCTTCCTCGCCAGGCGCGAGCCGGTCTTCCGGGGCGCCTGAACCGTGCCGCACGTCCTGCGCATTGCCGTGGCCGTCATCCTCGACGGCGACAACCGCATCCTGCTCGTGCGCAAGCGCGGCACGGAAGTCTTCATGCAGCCCGGCGGCAAGATCGAGCCGGGCGAAGCGCCCATCGACGCACTCGCCCGCGAACTGAAGGAGGAACTGGGGCTGGCCCTCGATGCCGGGCGCACACGTCCGCTCGGCCGCTTCGTCGAGGTGGCCGCCAACGAGCCCGATACCCACGTGGACGCCGACAGCTTCCTCGCGGCGGTGTCGGGCGATCCGCGGCCGGCCGCCGAGATCGCCGCCATGCGCTGGCATCCCCTCGCCTCAACCGACACCCGCGGTCTTGCCCCCCTCCTCGTCAACCGCATCCTGCCGCGCCTGCGCGGGACCATCGCGGCGGACCGTCTTTCTCCGCATCACCAGATACTTGGCCGGCAGGCTTGAATCAGGCCCTCAGGCCCTTGAATCGGCCGGCGAGGAACTTGAATCGAACTCTGAACGGAGCGCGGGACGGCGGCGATCGCCCGCGGCCCGACACGCGGCCGCGTTGAATCACTTTCTCAACTGAATCACTTTCTCAACAAGGCGATTCAAGATCGCAGGAACCGGCGGCAAGCGATTCGCGCGACTCGCCTTTTCGGGGCCGCCGCTCAGGCAAAGCGGCGGGCCAGGAAGTCGAGGATGGCTGCGGCGAAGGCGTCGTTGCGGTCGCCCGCCACCATGTGCCGCGCCTCGGCGATGTCGGCGAATTCGGTGGCCGGCGCCATCTCCAGGAAGGCGCGGGCGGCGGCCTCCGAGACGAGTTCGCTCGAACCGCCGCGCACGAGGAGCGAAGGAACGGCAAGGTTGCGGGCGGCCTCGTGCAGCGCCTCTCCCACCGCCGCCCAGTCCGTATTGACGCTGCGCGGCCCGTCGAGGAAGCGCGGGTCCCAGTGCCAGCGCCAGCGGCCGTCCGGGTCGAGCCTGAGGTTCTTGCGCAAGCCCTCGAGCGAGCGCGGCCGTGGCCGGTGCGGCAGATAGGCCGCGACCGCGTCCGCCGCCTCTTCGACCGAGGCAAAACCCTCCCGTGCGCGGGCGCGCATGAAGCCCTGGACATGGGCGACGCCGCGCGGATCCATCTGCGGCACGATGTCGACAAGCACGAGGCCGGAAAAGACCGCCCCCGCTCCGAGCGCGAGCAGCGAAGCGATGCCGCCGAGCGAGGCGCCGATGGCGACGGGCCGCGTGCCGCGCTCGGCCGCCACGGTCCGCGCCACCGCCGCCGCGTCCCCGGCGTAATCGGGAAAGGCATAGGCGCCCTCCGCCGGCCACTCGCTCTCGCCATGACCGCGCTGGTCGAGGGCGATCGCCGTCCAGCCGGCCGCCGCGAGCCGCTCTGCGGTTTCGGCCCAGGCGTGGCGCGTCTGCCCGCCGCCGTGCAGGAGAAGGGCGACGCGCGGCCCCTCGCCCGCCACGGTGGCGACGAGGCGGTTGCCCGCCGCACCAGTGAAGACGGCCCGGTCCCGGGCCCGGCCGCGCGGCGGTGTCGTCTCGTTCATCGTGCCCTCGCCCTCCTCGCCCGTCTCGCCGGCCCGCGCCGTCACACCGCTTCGTTCAGGAAGGCCACCGCGGCGTGCTTGAAGACGCGGTCGCCCACGGCCGGATTGTGATCCTTGTCGGGAATGTCGAGGGCGCGCGCATTCGGCATCAGGGCGGCAAGCGCCTGCGGCGACCCGGCGATCTTGTCCTTCGTGCCGACGGCGACCAGCGTCGGCGCCGCGATCCGCGCCACCTCGTCGCGTGTCAGCGTCTGGCGCGAGCCGCGAATGCAGGCGGCGAGGGCGCGGCGGTCGGCCCTGGTCTGATCGGCAAAGGCACGGAACATGCGCTGCATCGGATCGGTCAGGACGTCGAGCGAGGGCGCCTCCATGGCGTCGGCGATGCCGAGCGGCAGCCCCACCCCTTCGACGAGATGGAACCCGAGCCCGCCGAGGATCACCGCGCGCACCCGCTCCGGATGGGCGAGCGCCAGATGCGCCGTGATGCGCGCGCCCATGGAATAGCCCATGACGGCGGCGCGGTCGATGCCGAGATGGTCGAGGAGCCGGCGCGCATCCTCCGCCATGAGGTTGGAATCGTAGGCCGCCGGATCGTAGAGCTTGTCGCTCTCGCCGTGGCCGCGGTTGTCGAAGGCGATGACGCGAAAGCCCGCGTGCCCGAGCGTGGTCGTCCACAGGGTGTTGACCCAGTTGACCGCGTGCGTCGAGCCGAAGCCGTGGATGAGGAGGATGGGCCTGCCCTCGCCCGCGTGCGCGGGCAGGTCGACATAGGCGATGCGGACGCCGTCGGAATCGAAGAAGTGCATGAAGAACCCGTGGTTGCCGCCCGCAAACTAGACCAGGGACCGGGAAGGTGTGAACCGTCCCCGTGACGGCCGTGGTCGCGGCGATGCGCGCGGTTGGCGAGGCGGGCGCGAGCGACTATGGTGCGCCGCAATTCGCACGAGGTCGCGTCAAGCCAGGGATCGCCAGCGATGGCCGAAAAGACCGTTCCGCACTTCCACAACGATCCGGGCGTCGCCGTCATCCACGTCGGCGCTAGGGAATTCATGTGCATCGGGGCGACGCCGCCGTTCGACCACCCGCACGTCTTCCTCGACATGGGCGATGAAGACGAGATCATCTGCCCCTACTGCTCGACGCTCTACCGCTACAAGGCGGAGCTGAAGCCCGGCACGGCCGAGCCCGCCGCCTGCCTGTGGCAGGGCCCCTCGAACGCCGCCGCAGCCTGAGCGGCGAGCGGACCCGCCATGATGCTCGGGACTG
The DNA here is from genome assembly GCF_030067675.1 of Chelatococcus albus. GTDB lineage: Bacteria > Pseudomonadota > Alphaproteobacteria > Rhizobiales > Beijerinckiaceae > Chelatococcus_A > Chelatococcus_A albus. Next base: position 46,973 of record NZ_JASJEV010000009.1, read on the forward strand.
AGCCGGCGGTCGTTGCGGGCGCCGGTATCGGCGGGCTGACGGCCGCCCTGTCGCTCGCCCGCCGCGGCGTTGCCGTCACGGTGCTCGAGCGCCGCACCGCGCTCGAGGAAGCGGGCGCCGGCATCCAGCTCTCCCCCAACGCGAGCCGCGTGCTGATCGACCTCGGCCTCGGCCCGGCGCTCGCCCGCCAGGCGGTCGAGCCGGATCGCGTCGTCATCCGCGCCGTCGGCAGCGGCCGGACCATCGGCGGCATCGCGCTGGGGCGGCACATGCGGGAACGCTACGGCGCGCCCTACTGGGTCATCCATCGGGCCGACCTGCACACCATCCTGCTCGACGCCGCCCGCTCCCTGCCCAACCTGCGCCTGCTCGTGGGCCGCCGGGTCGAGAGCCTGCGCGAGGAGAACGGCCAGGCTCTCGTCGGCATTGCGACCGCGAGCAACGGGCAGGATGTGCTGCCCGCCTCGCTGGTGGTCGGCGCGGACGGTGTCTGGTCCGCCGTGCGTCCGGCACTCGGCGACGGGCGCGCGCCGCAGTACCGCGGCTACGCCGCCTGGCGCACCACGATCGCGCGCGCGGCGGCCCCCGCCGCGTTCCGCGACGCGAACGAGACGGGCCTGTGGCTCGGCCCGGAGGCGCATGTCGTGCACTATCCCGTCTCCGGCGGCCGCAAGCTCAACATCGTCGCGGTGCTGCGCGGCGACAAGCCGCTCGACGGCTGGGCCTCGCCCGGCGAGCGCGACCAGCTCCTCCACCGGTTCCGCAAGGCAGCGGAGCCGCTGCGCGGCCTCCTCGCCACGGCGCCCGAGTGGCTGGTCTGGTCGCTCTACGACCTTCCTGCCTCGCGCCGCTGGAGCCGGGGGCGCGCCACGCTGCTTGGCGACGCCGCCCATCCGGTCCTGCCCTTCCTCGCCCAGGGCGGCGCGCTCGCCATCGAGGATGCGAGCGTGCTTGCCCGCGAGCTCGCTGCCCGCCCCGGGGACGTGCCGGCGGCGCTCGCGCTCTACGAAGCGGCGCGCCGGCCGCGCGCCCAGCGCGTGCAGGAGGGCGCCCGCAGCAACGCCCGCGCCTATCACCTCGCCTGGCCGCTGAGCATGGCCCGCGACGCGGTGATCCGCCGCCTCGGACCGGAGGGCATGGTGGCCCGCTACGATTGGCTCTACGGCTGGCGCCCGGAGTGACGGGGCGCCAGCCGGCCACCCGCCTCCGGCTTCTGTCATCGCGGCGTCACGCCACGGTCGCATAGGGCACGGCCTCGCCCGTTGCGCCCGTTGCCATGCTCATCGCCCAGATCACCGACCTCCACATCGCGACCGACGCGCACCGCGCCTACGGCCTCGTCGACACCCACGCCTTCGCCGAGCGCATCGTCCACGCCGTGGCCGCGCTGGAGCCCCGGCCGGACGTGGTGCTGATCACCGGCGACGTCGTCGACCGCGGCGAGGCCGCGGAATATGCGCGTGCCGCGGCCCTCATGGCTCGCCTGTCGATGCCCGCCTATGTGGTGCCCGGCAACCACGACGACCGCGCCCTCATGCGCCGGCACCTGCGGCGGCATCTGCCGCCGGGCGCGGGCCACCTGCCGGAGACCGGTTTCCTCCACTACGTGGTGGAGGACTGGCCGGTGCGCCTCCTCGGCCTCGACAGCGTGGTCCCCGGCCTGAGCGCCGGCGCCCTGTGCGCCGAGCGGCTCGCCTGGCTCGAGGACACGCTGGCCGCCGCGCCCGTGCAGCCGACGCTCCTCTTCCTGCATCACCCGCCCTTCGACTGCGGCGTGCCCTTCATGGATCGCATCCGATTGCACGAGGGGGCGGCGGCGTTCGAGAGCATCGTCGCTGCCAATCCACAGATCCTCGCCCTCGTCTGCGGCCATCATCACCGGCCGATGAGCAGCACCTTCGGCGGCCGGCCCTGCCTCGTGACGCCCGGCGCCGCGCATCAGGCAGCACTCGCGCTCGACCGGCCCGGCCCCGCCCGCATCACCCTGGAGCCGCCGGCCTACCGCCTCCTCAGGTGGAACGGCAGGCGCCTCGCGGAACACATGGTCTATGTGGAGGCCTTTCCTGCGCCTGCGCCGACGCCGGTCCGGGCGGAGGCGGGAGCGGCCTGACCGGGCGAGCGCCCGGGAGAGGCGCCGCCCTCGCCGGAACTCAACCCTGCGCGACCGCGGCGAGGAAGCTGTCGATGCGCGCGCGCAGCGCCCGGGTCTGCTGCTCGACGTCGGCCGCGGCCTGATGCACTTCGCTGGCCGAGCGGTCGGTGTCGCCGACCGCCGCCGCCAGGCGCTGGGTCGCGGCGGTCGCGTCGTCGGTGCCGTTGGCGGCCTCCGACACGCTCGCCGCGATGTCGTTGGTGGCGCCAACCTGCTGCTGCACGGCCGCGGCAATGCCGGTGGTGAAGCTCTCGATCGCGCTCATCCGCGCCTGGATGCCGCCGACCGCCCGCATGGCCGCCTCGGCGGATTGCTGGATTCCGGCCACCTGCGCCCCGATGCGCTCGGTGGCCCGGGCGGTCTGGCCCGACAGGGCCTTCACTTCCGCCGCCACGACAGCGAAGCCGCGCCCCGCTTCGCCCGCCCGCGCCGCCTCGATGGTGGCGTTGAGGGCGAGCAGGTTGGTGTGCTCGGCGATGCGGCTGATGAGATCCACCACCTCGCCGATGTCCTTGGCGACGGCGTCGAGCTCCGTGATGGCCTCGGCGCTCATGCGTGTGGCGGTGCTGGCATCCGTCACCGCCTCGCGCGTGCGGCCGATCTGAACCTCGATCTCACTGATGGCACGGCCGAGCTCCTCGGAGGCGTGGGCCACCACCTTGACGTTGCGCGCAGCGATGGTGGAGGCCGAGACTGCAGTCTGCGCGTCGTCGGCGGCGTCGGCGGCGATGCCCGACAGCGCCTCCGCCGCATGCACCATGCGCACGGTGTTCTCGCTCACGCTCGACAGCGCCTCCCCCATGCCGGCGCGGAACTCGGCGATCGAGGCGTCGAGGCGGCACTGCCGTTCGTCGCGGGCCTTCACCTCCTTGTGCTGGGTATCGAGCAGCGACCGCCGCTCGATCAATTGATCCTTGAAATAGGCGACCGCGTGCGCGAGCTCGCCGATCTCGTCGCGCTGGTCGAGCCCCGGGACCTCGACTGCGAGGTCGCCGGCGGCGAGCCGCTTGGTCGCCTCGGTGAGCCGCGGCACGGCGCGCGTCGCCCGGGCGATGAGGAACCAGAGGAAGCCGGCGACGAAGGCGCAGAGCGCGAGGCCGGCGGCCACGGTGACGATGAGCTCGCCTTCCGCGCGCTGCATGGTGCGCTTGCGGGAATAGCGGACGGCCATCAGGCCGACCTGGCTCGACCCTTCCTTGCCGGACAAGGCGAGGGGCACGAAGGTGACGGTACCGGTCGCGTCGTCGACGATGCGCGTCTCGCTGAGCCGCGGCATCTCGCCCAGGCGCACGCCGAGAGCCCGGACGACGTCGCCCGGCCGCCAGCGGTCCGCGCCCGCCGCGGACCCCGCGAGGCTCGCCATCACCTCGCCGTGTCGGTCGAGAACGAGCCCGATCTCGAAATCGGGATCGGCCACGAGGATGCTGAAGAACTCGCGCGCGAGCTGATCGTCGGCCCGGGCGATGGCCATGGCCATGGGCGAGGCGATGATGCCGACGGCGAGCCGCATCTTCTCGTCGAAGTCGGCGAGCCGGCGGCTTTGATTGTAGACGCCGAGCGCCACGACGAGGCTCGCGAGCACGAGGGCGACGAAGAGAACGGTGCCGCCCACAACCTTCGCGCGCAGGGATAGCCGAGCGTTCCGACGACCTGCTTGGCGCATCACAAATGCCGGCATGGGACAACCCCAGACACGAGGACGGCGGAAACGAACTGGCTCGAATCTGGGCGGCGAGAATTACGACAGAAACTTAAAAATTGCCTATCCTTCGAACGTTTCGCCGCCGGCTGCAGCAGGCGCCTCCGGCCACCGGCGGACGATCCCGGCACCGGCAGCGGCGCACAGGTCGGGAAAGCGGCCGGAGCGCAGGAAGGCGAATTCCTGCGGGCGGGTCTCGACCACGGGGTCGATGGCGGCGAGTTCGGCGTCCTCCGCCTCCCCCGGGTGGCACATGACGAGATGGCGCGCGCCCGGCGCGACGAGGAAACGGGCGAAGTCCGCGCCGAAGTCGCGGTGGGGGTCGAAGGCACTCACCCCGGCAAAGCCGGCGTTGGTGGCAAAGCCCGCCCGCCGCGCCGCGGCCGCGAAGCCCGTGGCGAGCCCCGCGATGACGAGCGCCTTGCGCAGGGCGATGCCGCGCCGGACGATGGCCGCCGGGCGGTCGCCGGAATTGCGCAGCCACAGGCAGCCGGCGAGGCCCCGGCGCGCGAGCACGGCGAGGAGGGCTCCGCGCACGCCGGGCAGCACCTGCACGTGCTGGTGGCCGTCGACGAAGTCGGGCGGGCGGCCGAAGGCCTCCTCGAAGGCGTCGAGCTGGCGCGCGATCTCGGCTTCGATCTCCGCCTTCGGCAGGCCGCCCGTGAAGGCGAGCCGCGCCAGCCGGCCGAAGGGCGGCAGCATGCCAGCCGGCGCCAGCCGCGGCATCGGCCCGAGCGGCGCACCCAGCGTCAGGTTGACGTGCACCCCCGCCGCGATGCGCCCGTCGAGCGCCTTGAGCGCCGGCGCAAAATCGGGCCAGTGGGACCGGTTTGTCATGGCGCCCGTCGCCGTGAGGCGCCCGGCCTCCGCAAGCGCGAGAATGGCGCGGCTCACGCCCGGCGTCAGCGCGAAATCGTCGGCGCAGAGAACGAAGGGATGGCGGGCGGCGAGCACGGGGCGGTCCGAAGGGCTTGAAATGGCGAGGGCGCGACCCTATCGCGCTTGAGCAGCGCAGAAAACTCGGGTCTTGATGACGCGGGATTCGGGGCGCGGGATGCACCGCGCGGACAAGCATGACTGAGATGGACAAGGGGCGGGCGCGCGAGATCGAGCTTTCGGTCGTGGTACCGGTGTTCAACGAAGCGGCGAACATCGGGCTCCTGTGCGATCGCCTGGCGACGGTGCTGGAGCGCATCACGCCGGATTGGGAGATCCTGTTCGTCGACGACGGCAGCGGTGACGCGACGCTCGCGCGCATCCGCGAGCGTCACGCGCTAGAGCCGCGCATCGGCGCCGTCTCCTTCAGCCGGAATTTCGGCAAGGAGATCGCCATCGCCGCGGGGCTCGACCACGCGCGGGGCCGGGCCGTCGTTCTCATCGACGCCGACCTGCAGCACCCGCCGGAACTGATCGAGACCTTCGTCACCAAATGGCGCGAGGGTTACGTCATGGTCTATGCCCAGCGCACGAGCCGGGAGACGGAGAGCGCGGTGAAGCGCGGCTTCGCCCGCCTGTTCTACCGCCTGTTCCGCGCCTTCGGCGAGACGGCCCTGCCAGAGGGGGCGGGCGACTTCCGCCTCATCGACCGCAAGGGCGTGGAGGCGCTCAAGGCCATGGGCGAGCGGGCGCGTTTCTCCAAGGGTCTCTACGCCTGGATCGGCTATCCGGCGATCGGCGTGCCCTACACGGTCGCTGAACGCGCGCACGGCACGACGAAATGGAGCTTCCGCAAGCTCCTGCGCTTCGCCTTTGACGGCATCACCTCCTTCTCGACGGTGCCGCTGCGGGTGTGGACCTACGTCGGCCTCATGATCTCGCTCGCCTCCATCGTCACGGCGCTCTACTTCCTCGTGCGCACGCTCCTCTTCGGCACGGACCTGCCGGGCTATCCCTCGCTCATCGTCTCCGTGATGTTCTTCGCCGGCATCCAGCTCATGTCGCTCGGCATGATCGGCGAATATGTCGGGCGCATCTTCGCCGAGGTGAAGCGCCGGCCGCTCTATCTCGTGGCCGAGCGCATCGGCCCCGAGGACGGGACGCCGCGCCCGCTGATCCGCGACCAGCTCAGGGCGCGGTCCACCTGATGCTGCGCAAGCTCCTCTCCGTCGGCGGATTCACGCTCCTGTCGCGCGTCACCGGCTTCTTCCGCGACGTGGTGATGGCCGCCGTCATGGGCGCCGGCCTCGTTGCCGACGCCTTCGTCGTCGCCTTCAAGCTGCCGAACCACTTCCGCGCCATCTTCGGCGAGGGCGCCTTCAACGCCGCCTTCATCCCCGCCTATGCCCGCATCCGGGAAACGGCCGGGGCGGAAGCGGCACGGCTCTTCGCCGACCGCGTCTGGACATTGATGCTCATCGTCCAGCTCGCGCTCGCGGCGCTCGCCCTCGCCGGCATGCCCTGGCTCGTGCGCGTGCTCGCCCCCGGCTTCTCGGACGAGTCGGAAAAGTTCGCCCTCGCCGTCACGCTGACGCGCATCACCTTCCCCTATCTCCTCTTCATCACGCTGACGACGCTGGTCTCAGGCGTGCTCAATGCCGTCGACCGTTTCGCCGCCGCGGCCGGGGCGCCGATCCTGCTCAATCTGTCGATGCTCGTGGCGCTCGCGGTCGCCTTCCTCTTCCCGGACGCCGGCCATGCGGCCGCCTGGGGCGTGACGGTGTCTGGCATCCTGCAGCTCGCCCTCGTCCTGGCCGATGCCTGCGCTGCGGGCGTCGCGCCGCGGCTCGCGCGCCCGCGCCTCGATGCCGACATGCGGGCCTTCTTCAAGGCATTGGTGCCGGCCACCATCGGCTCGGCGGGCGTGCAGATCGCCATGTTCGCCGACACGATCATCGCCTCGCTCCTGCCGACGGGCGCCATGGCCTCCATCTATTACGCCGACCGGCTCTACCAGCTCCCGCTCGGCGTCATCGGCATTGCCGCCGGCACCGTGCTGCTGCCGGAGATGAGCCGCCGCCTCGCGGTGGGCGACGCCGCCGGGGCGCATGGGGCGCAGAACCGCGCCTTCGCGCTCACGCTCGCACTCGCCGCCCCCTGCGCCGTCGCCTTCCTCCTGGTGCCGGACCTCATCATGCGCGCGCTCTTCGGCCGCGGCGCCTTCTCGGCCGCAGACGCCGGGGCGGCGGGCGCCGTGCTCGCGGCCTATGCCACGGGCCTGCCGGCGGTCGTCCTCATCCGTTCGATGGTGGCGAGCTTCCAGGCCCGCGGCGACACGCGGACGCCGATGGTCGTGTCGCTGACGGCGATCGCCGTCAACGTGCTGCTGAAGATCGCGCTCGCCGGCCGGCTCGGGGCGCCGGGCCTCGCCTTCGCCACGGCCGCCGGAGCGTGGGTCAACCTGCTGCTTCTCTACCTGCTCGCCTACCGGCGCGACTGGACGGTGCCGAGCCCCCGCCTCATGCGCTCGCTTGCCGCCGTGGCGGGAGCCTGCGTCCTGCTCGCGGTCGTCACCCTCGTCGCCGAGCCTGCGCTCGCCGCCCCGCTGATCACCCTGCCCCGCTGGCGGGACGAGAGCCTTCTCGCCCTCCTCGGCGCGCTCGGCGCCCTCGCCTATGGGCTGACGCTCGCGGCCGGGCTCAAGCTGCTCAAGGTGCCGCTGCGCGGGCTGTGACGGCGGGAACGGGATGCCATGGGGTTCCCGCGCGAACCCACCGTCCCCCTGGAAAAGCCGTGGCAGCGGCTGTCCGGGGCCCAGAAACGATCCCGGTGCAGGCAAGGGCGCGGCGGCGGCGGGCCGCCGCGCCCGATGTCGGATGCCCCGCGGCCTCGCCTCAGCGCGCCTTCAGGAGATCGGCGACCTCGAGGAGGACGAACTCGTTGTCGTCGGCCTTGTTGGGCACGCGGCCGGCCGAGAAGGGCAGGTTGTTGTCGTTGCCGACGACGATGTGGCGCTCGTCGACGACGTCCACATTCTCGATGGTGAAGAAGGGGAAGTCGAAGAGGCCTTCCCGACCGCCCTGGCGCGCCTTGCCGTTCGGATCCCTGATCTTCATGAGGTCGATGTGGCCGATCTTGCGCACGGCCCCACCGGCGTTGGCATCGGTCAATTCGATCTTGTAGACGCGCTTGAACTTCGCCGGCGCCTCGAAGCAGTCGGGGCGCTTCTCGCCGGCCGGGCAGGCCTTGTCCGCGGAGCCTTCGGCATTGTCGCGCTCGATGATGAGGCCGGTCGTGGCGTCGATCATGTTGAAGTCGCCGATGGCGTGGCCGTTCTGTTCGAGCGGATATGTCCAGTGGCGGCCCGACCAGTCGCCCCTGGCGACGTCGAACTCGACGATGCGCAGATATTCCTTGCCCTTCTCGCCCTCGTAAGCGCCCTTCTCGGCATCCCACAGCGGGCCTTCGAGCAGTGCATAGAGGAACTTGCCGTCCTTCGAGGCGGCCATGCCCTCGTAGCCCTTCGACCGGCGCAGGTTGAACGCGACCTTGCCGTCCGGGGTCGCGGGCGTCGTCACGGCCGGATGGTCGGGCGAGCGCACCGGCTTGCCGTCCACCCTGGTCTCGACGACGGCCTCGATCTTGCCGGTCCTGTCGGCGCGGACGAGGAAGGGGCCGAATTCCTCGCCGATCCAGATCTTGTCGCCGACGATCTGGAAGGATTCGATGTCGAGGTCGGCGCCGGTAAGGTAGCGCTTCTCGGTGCCCTCATTGGCGATGCGGAAGGGAACCTTCCTGTCGGGATCGTGCAGGAAGATGCCTTCCACGCGCTCGACCGCGCCCTTCTGCCAATCGATGCGGAAGCGGTTGAGCATGAGCATCGAGTCCGGCGAGTTGGCCTTGGCGCCGAAGCCGTTGTCGGTGATGACCCAGAAGGTGCCGTCGCCCACGGTCTTGATGCCGGAGAAGCCCTGCAGCGGCTGGCCCTTGAAGGGGAAGGAAAGGCCCGTCGGCCGCACGCCGTCCATGCCCGGCACCGAACCGACCGCATCGACGCGGCGGCCGCCCGGAGCGGCGAACTTGCCCGAGACCTTGAGGTCGGCGGGCGCATCGGCCGGCGCATCGAGGAAGCTCGCGGCGGGCAGGATCGCATGGCCGGCGAGCGTCGCCGGGAATTCCTGGTCGGCATGGGCCGGCGTCGCCAGAACGCCGGCGAGCGCGGCGGCGGCGAGGGTGGCGGAGACGAAACGCATGAAAAGCCCCCTTGAGGATGAGAGGGCTCCTTCTCAGCCATCGCCCATGACGCTGGCGCGACCGGTCTGCGACGGTGCGATGACGGCTGTGGATCGTCAGGACGGCGCCACGAAGGCCGGAGCCCGGCGGGCGAGCAGCGCCTCCGCCTCGGCGACGATGCGCGTGACGATCTCGCCGGCCGGCGGCACGTCGGCGATGAGGCCCGTCGCCTCGCCGACGACGATGCCTGCCCCTTCCGCGTCGCCGGACGCCGAGGCGGCGGCATAGCGCGGCGCCTCCTCCTCGATGGCGGCGGCGAGTTCGGCCTCGCGACCGTGCCAACGCGCGACGAAGCCGTTGACGAGCACGCGGATGTCGAAGGGCTTCGGCCAGTCGAGCCTGCGGGCGATGTCGATGGTGGAGGTGCGCACGGTGTGGTCGCCGTCCGCCGCCACGGCTGCCGCCTGCAGGTTCGGGTGCACCAGCGCCTCACGGCTCGCCCAGAAGCGCGACCCCATGAGCACGCCGTCGGCGCCGAGCATCAGTGCCGCGGCGAGGCCCCGCCCGTCGGCGATGCCCCCGGCGGCGAGCAGTAGCGTCTGCGGGCTTTCGCGCGCGAGAAGGTCGGCCACCTCAGGCACGAGCGTCAGGGTGGCACGCCTGGCGCCGTGGCCACCCGCCTCGCTGCCCTGCGCCACGATGATCTCGGCACCTGCCTCCAGCGCCTCGCGCACGTGGCGCATGGTCTGCACCTGGCAGACGAGCATGGCCCGCGCTTCCCTGATGCGGCCCGCGAAGGGTCGCGGGTCGCCGAAGGAGAGCATCAGGGCCGCCGGCCGGTGCGCCAGCGCGAGGTCGAGGAGCGCGGGCGCCCTGGCCATGGACCAGGTGATGAAGCCGCAGCCGACGCGCTGGTTACCGGCGGCAGCGAACTCGCGCTCGAGCCATTCGGCGTCGCCGTAGCCGCCGCCGATGAGGCCGAGGCCGCCGGCAGCCGAGACGGCGGCGGCGAGCGCGCCGCCCCCCGCCCCCGCCATGGGCGCCGAGACGACAGGATGGGCGAGGCCGAGGCGTTCGGTGAGGCGGGTCTTCAGCGGCATGACCTTTCCCGAGATGTGGCGAGCGTGCGCAGTGGAGCACACTACCCTTCCCGCCACAGCTCCGGAAGCCACGCGAACCGGCCGGGCCAGACGGCCGCCGACGCGGCTTCTCGGGTGACAGCCGGTGGTTCGCACAGCCCCCCGGTCATCCCGGAGCGGGCGGAGCCCGAGCCCGCGAACCAGAACCGGTGCGGGTGAACCGGAACGCGTGGCGGCGCAGCCCCGGCATGCGGCGCGAAGGTGCCCGAAATGCCGGCTGCGTTTCCCCCGCGCGACCTGCCGGGACCCGTCAGGCCGCAGCCTTGCCCGCCTTGTCGTGGGCGAAGGCCCAGTAGAGTTCGCGCGCCTTGCGGTAGAACGGCCCGGGCTGCAGCTCGCGCCCGTCGATCTTCAGGACCGGCATCACCTTCGAATAGTTGCCGGAGATGAAGATCTCGTCCGCCGTCTCGAAATCCTCGTAGCGCAGCGTCGCCTCGTTGACGGTGACGCCCGCGTCCCGCAGCAGGCGGATGACGCGCTGGCGCGTGATGCCGTTGAGGAAGGTGCCGTTCGGCGCCGGGGTGAACACCGCTCCGTCCTTCGCCATGAAGACGTTGGAGGTCGCCGTCTCGGCAACATTGCCGAGCATGTCGAGCACGAGCGCGTTGTCGAAGCCGCGCGAGCGCGCCTCGAGGAGGACGCGCGCATTGTTGGGATAGAGGCAGCCGCTCTTGGAATCCGTCGGCATGGTCTCGAGCGTCGGGCGGCGGAAGGCGCCCTTCGTCACCGAGAAGCCGCCCGGCACGGGCATCGGCGCCTCGAACAGGCACAGGCAGAAGCGCGTCGAGTTGGGGTCGGGCGCGATGGTGCCGAGGCCATCGGCCTCCGCCCAGTACATCGGCTTGACGTAGAGCGCGGCGTCCGGGCCGAACTTGCGCGCCCCCTCGCGCGTGAGCTCGACGATCGCCTCCGCCTCCATGGTGGGCAGCAGGCCGAGCGTCCTGGCCGAGCGGTTCACGCGGGCGGCGTGCAGGTCCATGTCGGGCATGACGCCCTCGAAGACGCGCGCCCCGTCGAAGACCGAGGAGGCGAGCCAGAAGGCATGGCTGCGCGGGCCCATGAGCGCCGGGTTGCCGTCGAGCCATTTGCCCTCGAACCAGGTCCAGGTCTGCGAATACCAAGCCATGCCGGCCTCCCGAATTGGTCAGAACTCGTGACGCATCGAATGCCTCCGCAACCCCGCCGTCAACGGCCACGGTCGCAGGGGTGTCATGAAATTGCGTGATGCGGCGGCGGCGCCGACGTGATGGGCGCCGCCTTGCGCCGGCTCGCCCCACCGCCGACACTGCCGCGAGCGGCGCGCGGCCGCGGCCACATCGCTTCGCACGTCGGAGGCTTGCGATGCCCCTCCTCGACGATCTCGGCGCCGGCATCGGCACAGTGGTCTTCGACGCCTACGGCACGCTGTTCGATGTCCACGCTGCCGTGATGCGCCACGCCGCCGAGGTCGGGCCCGAGGCGCAGCGCTTCTCGGATCTGTGGCGCGCCAAGCAGCTCGAATACACCTGGGTGCTGACGCTCGCCGGCCAGTGGGAGAACTTCCGGGCCCTGACCGCCCAGGCCCTCGATTTCGCCTTTGCCCGCTTCCCCGGGGTCGATCCGCGGCTCAGACCCGAGCTCCTCGACGCCTACCGCCGGCTCGACGTCTATCCGGAGGTGCCCGTCATGCTTGCCCGCCTGCGCGGGCGGGGCCTGCGCACCGCCATCCTCTCCAACGGCGAGGCGACGATGCTTGCCGAGGCTGTCACCTCGGCCGGGATCGCCGACCGGCTCGATGCCGTCCTCTCCGCCGATGCCGTGCAGGTTTTCAAGCCCGACTACCGCGTCTACCGCCTCGCCGTGGATGCCTTCGGTCCGGCAGACACGATCGCCTTCGTCTCCTCCAACCGCTGGGACGTGGCGGGCGCCGCGGCCTTCGGCTTCGCGGCCCTGTGGGTCAACCGCGCCGGCGCCCCGGAGGAATATCCGGGGCTTGCGCCGCGGGCCGTGCTGCGCGACCTCGCGGCGCTCGGCGCCTGATGGTTGGCCGGGCCGTCAGGCCGCCAGCGCGGCGAGGATGCGCGCCCAGCTGCGGATGCCCTTGTGGAAGCTCGTGAGATCGTACTTCTCGTTGGGCGAATGCACCCGGTCGTCGTCGAGGCCGAAGCCGACGAGGAGCGTGTCGAGGCCGAGCGTGCGCTTGAAATCGCCGACGATCGGGATCGAGCCGCCGGAGCCGATGGTGACGGGAGCGACCTTCCACTCCTCCTCCAGCGCCGCCTGCGCCCGCCTGAGGTCCTTCATGTCGTAGGGCAGCGCGAGTGCGCGCGAGCCCTTGTGGCGGATGAACTCCACCGAGCAGTCCGCCGGGATGCGCTCGCGCACGAAGGCCTCGAAATTGGCGCTGATCGCCTTGGGGTCCTGATCCCCGACGAGGCGGAAGGAGATCTTGCAGCTTGCCTCGCCCGCGATGACCGTCTTCGTGCCTTCGCCGGTGTAGCCGCCGATGATGCCGTTGACGTCGCAGGTGGGGCGCGACTGGATCTGCTCGATGAGCATGCGGTCCTTCTCGCCCGCCGGATATTTGAGGCCGACGCCGCCTAGGAATTCCTCCGCCGTCAGGTTGAGCGCCTTCCACTGGTCGAGCACCTCGGGCGGCGTCTCGGGCACTCCGTCGTAGAAATGCGGGATGGTGATGCGGCCGTTCTCGTCGTGGATGTCGGCGATGATGCGGGCGAGCACGTGCACCGGGTTGCGCGCCGCGCCGCCGAACAGGCCGGAGTGCAGGTCCCGGTCGGCGCATCGCACGATGATCTCCTCGTAGACCATGCCGCGCAGCGATACGGTGATCGCCGGGGTCCGGCGGTCCCACATGCCGGTGTCGCAGACGAGGGCGACGCAGGTGCCGTAGCGGTCCTTCAGCTCGGCCCTGTTCGCCTCCACGAACTCCGGCAGGTGCTTGGAGCCGTCCTCCTCCGCCCCCTCGACGAGCATGGTGAGGCCGATGGGCAGCACGCCCGTCACCGCCTTCCAGGCGCGGCAGGCCTCGACGAAGGTCATCACCTGGCCTTTGTCGTCGCAGGCGCCGCGCGCCACGATCGCCTTGCGGCCGTCGCCGAGATCGGCGATGCGCGGCTCGAAGGGGGGCGTCTCCCACAGGTTCAGCGGATCGACCGGCTGCACGTCGTAATGGCCGTAGAACATGGCGTGCGGCGCGCCCTCCCGCGGGGCGTGGCCGAGCACGATCGGATGCCCGGGCGTCTCGCGCAGGCCCGCCTCGAAACCGAGGCCGGCGAGCTCCCGCGCCAGCCACTCGCCCGCGCGGCGGCAGTCAGCGGCATAGGCCTTGTCCGTCGAGACCGAGGGAATGCGCAGCCACGTGAACAGGCGCTCGAGCGAGCCGTCGAGGTCGGCGTCGATGCGGGCGAGGACGCGGTCGAGGTCGGTGGACATGGGAAGGCTCCGCATTGCGATCGTGAAGGCCGTCGGCGGGCGGCCGACGGCGACTTGTGGGCGATCGGCATCGCCCATGGGAGGATCAGGGCCTCGTCACCGGCGCGTCATCGAACCGAGCACGCCGCGCAGGATGGCGCGGCCGAGCTGCGCGCCGATGGTGCGCGCCGCCGAGGAGGCGACGTTGGTGATGACGCGCTCGGTGATGGTGACGGTGCGGCGCCCGCCGCGGCCGGAGGGCGGCGCGCCGCCGCCGAGCACGCCGCCCAGCACGCCGCCGAGCGTGTCGAGGATGCCGCCGGAGCCGGCGCTCGCCTGCTGCGCCGCCTGCCCCGCCTCGGCCCCTTGCGCGCTGCGCTTCTGCAGCACCTCGTAGGCGGATTCGCGGTCGATGGCCTCGTCGTACTTGCCGCGCACCGGGCTCGCCGCGACGAGCGCGGCTCGCTCCTGCGGCGACACGGGGCCGACGCGGCCGGAGGGCGGCGCGATCAGGGTGCGCTCCACCATGGAGGGAGCCCCCTTGCCCTCCAGGGTCGAAACCAGGGCCTCGCCGACACCGAGCTCGGTGATCGCCTTCTCGGTGCTGAAGGCCGGGTTCTGGCGAAAGGTCTCGGCGGCGGCGCGCACGGCCTTCTGGTCGCGGGGCGTGAAGGCGCGCAACGCGTGCTGCACCCGGTTGCCGAGCTGGGCGAGCACCGTGTCCGGCACGTCGAGCGGGTTCTGCGTGACGAAATAGACGCCGACGCCCTTGGAGCGGATGAGGCGCACGACGCGCTCCACCGCCTCCACGAGCGCCTTCGGCGCATCGTTGAAGAGCAGATGCGCCTCGTCGAAGAAGAAGACGAGCTTCGGCTTGTCTAGATCGCCCACCTCGGGCAGGGCCTCGAACATTTCCGACAGCAACCACAGGAGGAAGGTGGCGTAGAGCCGCGGATTGTTCATCAGCCTGTCCGCGGCAAGGATGTTGACAATGCCGCGGCCGTCGCGGTCGGTGCGCATCAGGTCGGCGATGTCGAGCGCCGGCTCGCCGAAGAACTCCTCCCCCTTCTGGTTCTCAAGGACGAGGAGCTGCCGCTGGATGGCTCCGACGGAGGCCGCGGACACATTGCCGTATTTCGCGGTGAGCGTCGCCGCGTTCTCGGCGACATGGGCGAGGAGCGCGCGCAGGTCCTTCAGGTCGAGGAGCAGCAGGCCCTGCTCGTCGGCGATGCGGAAGGCGATGTTGAGCACGCCTTCCTGCGTGTCGTTGAGGTCGAGGAGGCGCGCGAGCAGCAGCGGCCCCATCTCCGAGACCGTGGCGCGCACGCGATGGCCCTGCTCGCCGAAAAGATCCCAGAAGACGACGGGAAAGCGGTCCGGCACGTAGTCGACACCGATCTCCTCGGCTCGCTTGACGAAGGGCGCCTTGCCCTCGCCCGCCTCGGCGAGCCCCGACAGGTCGCCCTTGATGTCGGCGGCGAAGACCGGCACGCCGGCATTCGAGAAGCCTTCCGCCAGGACCTGCAGGGTCACGGTCTTGCCGGTACCGGTGGCGCCCGTGACGAGGCCGTGGCGGTTCGCGAGCCGGAGCGTCAGATACTCGGGCTTGGTGCTCTTGCCGATGAGGATCCTGCCGTCTTCAGCCATGCTCGCCTGTCCCGCCTGGTCGTCATGCCCGGCGGCGCGGGCCGCGCCGCCCTCCTTTCGGCTTATAGGTGATCGGCAGCGCCCTTTCTATAACCGTCTGCGGTAGGCGGGGCACCCTCGGACGCGGTATCGTGATCATGGGCGCCGCTTGATTTTGACGGGGGCAGCCGGGAAGAATGGCGGCTCGTTTCACGAGGAGGAATTGATGGACGAACTGATCGCGCGGATCACCGAGAGCGCCGGGCTCGATGCTGCGGTCGCCCGCAAGGCGGTCGGCATCGTGCTCGCCTTCCTGCAGAAGGAGGGCCCGGCGGCCGAGGTTGGTCAGCTCGTCGCCGCCCTGCCGGGAGCCGAAGCCACCATCGCCGAGGCGCAGGGCGGATCGGGCGGCAACGGCCTCGCCGGCATGATCGGCGGATTGATGGGCAATGCCGGCGGCATCATGGGCCTCGCCGGCCAGCTCACCAGCGCGGGCGTGTCGATGGGCCAGATGCAGCCGCTCGGCAAGGCCCTTTTCGCCTATGCCCGCGAGAAGGCGGGTGAGGACGTCGTCGGCCCCATCGTGGGCGCGGTGCCGGGGCTGTCGCAGTTCGTGTGAGGCAGGCGGCCCTCGCCTCTTCCCGGGGCGGCGTGCCGCCGTCCCGGTCCGGAAGCCGCAGGCCCCCGGCCCAGCCTTGGATCGATCCGACTGAAGATCGGCGCACCGTCCGGGCGGATCGCTCCAACCGGGCGGGAGCGACGAAGGGAGACAGGGGAACTCGGGCGCAAGAGACCGGGAAAGGCCGCGCCCAGGGGGTAACGGCGGGAGACCGATGTGCCCGCCGCAGCGCAACGACCTCAGGGGAGAAGCAGGCATGTCGTCCTACCCAATCGCATCCATCGAGGGGATTGGCCCGGTGATGGCGGAGAAGCTCAGGAAGGTCGGCATCAGGACGACCGGGGCGCTCCTCGAACGCGCCAAGGACGCCAAGGGGCGCAAGGAGCTCGCCGCAGCGAGCGGCATCGAGGAAAGCAAGATCCTCAAATGGGCCAACATGGCTGACCTGATGCGCATCAGGGGGGTGGCCGAGGAATATGCCGAGCTTCTTGAGGCGGCGGGGGTGGAC
This sequence comes from Chelatococcus albus, assembly GCF_030067675.1. GTDB lineage: Bacteria > Pseudomonadota > Alphaproteobacteria > Rhizobiales > Beijerinckiaceae > Chelatococcus_A > Chelatococcus_A albus. The sequence continues at coordinate 63,236 of NZ_JASJEV010000009.1, forward strand.
ACGGTCAAGGAGCTGAGGCACCGCAACGTCGGCAACCTGACGAAGGCGATGGCCGAGGCGAACGACAAGCGCAGGCTCGTGCGCCTGCTTCCCGGGGAGAAGGCGGTGGCGAAATGGATCGAAAACGCCAGGACGCTGCCGCCGATGATGAGCTACTGACGCGCCGCATCTCCCCTGCCTCCGGCATCCTTTGCAGCTTCCGGGGCGACAGTCAGAGTTCACGCGAAAACCACCACCGTCATCCCGGGGCACACCGCAGGCGTGAGCCCGGGATCGAGAACCGATGCGGGTGAACCAGAACGCACGGCGCCCGCCGCGCCCTTGCCTGCACCGGGATCGTCTCTGGGCCCCGGACAGCCGCTTCGCGGCTTCCGGGGTGCCAGGGAGGAGGTTCGCACGAGAACCGGACCACGGCCATCCCGGCCCGGGGCAAGCCGCGTCGGCAGCGACGCCACGCCCTGTTGACAGACTCGTGGCGGCGCGGCACGCGACGCGGCGATGAACATGCCGAGACTCTACTGGCGGGACGGCTCGCTGGCGCTCTCACCCACCTGCGTGATGGGCATCGTCAACGTCACGCCTGATTCCTTCTTCGGTGGCAGTCGCGCCGCTTCTGTGGAGGCGGCCGTCGCGCGCGCGGCGGCGCTTGCCGCCGAAGGCGCGCATGTCATCGACATCGGCGCGGAATCGACGCGCCCCGGCCACGCGCCGGTCTCCGCCGAGGAGGAGCAGGCGCGCCTCCTGCCCGTGCTCGAGGGCATCAGGGCGCAGCTTGCCCTGCCGATCTCGGTCGATACCTACAAGGCGAGCACCGCCGCCGCCGCCCTTGCCCGGGGTGCGGTGATCGTCAATGACATCCAGGGCCTGCAGGGCGACCCGGACATGGCGCGCGTGGCGGCCGACCACGGCGCCGCCGTCATCGCCATGCACAACCGCGCCACGGTCGACGCCGACATCGACATCCTCGCCGACATGGTCGCCTTCTTCGAGCGCACCCTGGCGATCGCCGCGAGGGCCGGCATCGGCGAGGCGAGCCTCGTGCTCGATCCGGGCATCGGCTTCGGCAAGACGCCGCGACAGAACCTCGTCGTCATCGCTCATCTCGCCGAGCTGCGCGCACGCTTTCACCAGCCGATCCTCGTCGGCGCCTCGCGAAAATCCTTCATCAACGCCGTCGTGCCCTCGACGCCGGAGGAGCGGCTGCCGGGCACCCTCGCCACCCATCTCGCCGCCGTCGCGGCGGGATGCGAGATCATCCGCGTGCACGACGTCGCCGCCCACGTGCAGGCCTTCGCTGTCGCCGCGGCCATAGGGAACGCCCGATCATGAGCGATCGCATCACCGTCCACGGCCTGACCGTGCGCGCCAACCACGGCATCATGGCCGAGGAACGCAGCCTCGGACAGCGTTTCGTCCTCGACCTGACGGCGAAGCTCGACCTCGCCGCCGCCATGCGCTCGGACCGCCTCGCCGATTCCGTCTGCTACGCCACCATGGTGGACGTTGCCGTCGCCGCCTTCTCCGAGCGGCACTACAACCTCATCGAGGCTGCCGCCGGCGCCGTGGCGGAGGCGATCCTCGGCCGCTTCCCCATCGTCGCCAGCGTCGAGGTGACGGTGGAGAAGCCGAACGCTCCCATCAACGCCGTCTTCCGCACGGTGGCGATCACCATCGAACGATCCCGCGAGAGGCCTGCCCGTGACTGATCCCAGCGCTGCGGAGACCGTCGCCGTGGAGGCCGTCCTGGGGCTCGGCTCCAACATGGGCGACCTGCGCTTCCAGCTCGATTGCGCCGTCGCCGCCCTGCACGCCACGCCCGGCGTCTCGGTGACGCGCCGCTCCGCCTATTACAAGACCGCGCCGTGGGGCGTCACGGACCAGCCGTTCTTCGTCAACATGTGCGTGGCGGTTGCGACGACGCTCACGCCCCGCGACCTCCTCGCTGCCGCCCTCGCCATCGAGCAGAAGACCGGTCGCGTGCGGCGGGAGCGCTGGGGCCCGCGCGTCCTCGATATCGACATTCTCACCTACGGCGACCTGAGCATCGACGAGCCGGGACTGCACCTGCCCCACCCGCACATGCTGGAGCGTGCCTTCGTGCTCGCGCCCCTCGCCGACCTCGGCCCCGAGCGTGTCGTCGCCGGCGTGCGCGTGGCGGACGCGCTCGCCGCCCTCGGCACCGCGGGCGTCGAGCGGCTGGACTGGGCGCCCGCCGTCTGAACGGCGCCAGATGGGGCCCGCGGGCCGCCGCCCCGGGGTGCGGTCGTTCGCGCACGGCGGGTTGGGCATTCGTCCAACGAAGAGATGGTGGCTGTGCCGCGTCCCGCGTGGCATGGTGCGGCGCAAGAAGACGCCGTGAGGAACGCCGAGGGTCATCGCCTGCCATGACGGATCTGCCGCTCGCCGCCGAATTCCCTCAAGCCACACGCGACCAGTGGATGGCGCTCGTCGAGAAGGTGCTGAAAGGCGCCGACTTCGACAGGAAACTCGTCTCGCGCACCTATGACGGCATCCGCATCGAGCCGCTCTACGCCAAGGCCGAGGGCGCACGGCCGCGTGCCCTTGGCGCGGCGGCCGGCATCGCGCCCTGGAGCGTCGTGCAGCGCCTCGACCATCCCGACCCGGGCGAGGCCAATGCGCTCGCCCTCGCCGACCTCGAGGGTGGGGCGAGCGGGCTCGCCCTCGTCTTCGCCGGCGCACCCGCTGCGCGCGGCTTCGGCCTCGCGGCGCGGACAGCGGCGGATCTCGAGCGCGCGCTCGCCGGGGCCATGCTCGATCTCGTCCACACCCGCCTCGACGCCGGCGGCATGGGCCGCGGCGCGGCGGCCCTCTTCCTCGCCCTGTGCGAGCGGCGGGGGCACGACCTCGCGCGGCTCGACGTCGATCTCGGCCTCGATCCGATCGGCGCGCTCGCCGCCGGGGGGCGGATGTCGGCGGACTGGGGCACGGTCGCCCGCCGCTCGGCCGACACGCTCGCCGCCCTTGCCGCGCGCGGCTTTGGCGGCCGCGCCTTCCTCGCCGACGGGCGGCCCTATCACGAGGCCGGCGCCTCGGAGGCGCAGGAGCTTGCCGCCGTGCTCGCGACCGCGCTCGCCTATCTCCGGGCGCTCGAGGCGCACGGCCACGGGCTCGCGGCGGCGCGCGACGCCATCGCCTTCCTCCTCGTCGCCGATGCGGACGAGTTCCTGACCATCGCCAAGTTCCGCGCCCTGCGGCGCCTCTGGGCCCGGGTCGAGGAGGCCTGCGGCCTTGCGCCCAGACCCATCCGCCTGCACGCCGAGACGGCCTGGCGCACAACGACGAAGCGCGACCCCTGGGTCAACATGCTGCGCGCGACGGTCGCCGTCTTCTCCGCCGGGCTCGGCGGCGCCGACAGCGTGACCGTGACGCCCTTCACTGCCGCGCTCGGCCTGCCCGACGCCTTCGCGCGCCGCATCGCGCGCAATACGCAGCTCATCCTGATCGAGGAATCGAACCTGTGGCGCGTGGCGGATCCCGCCGCCGGCGCCGGCGGGATCGAGGCGCTGACGGACGAGCTCGCGCACCGCGCCTGGGCCCTGTTCCAGGCGATCGAGGGGGCCGGCGGCATGGTCGAGGCCCTGCGGGCGGGCCTCGTGCAGGACAGGATCGCGAAGGTGCGGGCCGAGCGCGAGGCCGCGGTCGCCCGTCGCAAGGACCCGATCACGGGTACGAGCGAGTTCCCGGACATCAGGGAAGCGCCCGTGACCGTGCTGCAGCCCGCGACGCCGCCCCCGCCGCCTGCGGGCAAGCCGCTCGCCCTGCCGGCCGAGGGCAGCGGCGCGGCCTTCGCCGCCATCCTTGACGCCGCCCGCGAGGGTGCGAGCCTTGCCGACATCGCGGCCGGTGCGCCCATTGCCGGGGGCTTCACCGTCGATCCCCTCCCCTCTCTCCGCGCGGCCGAGCCGTTCGAACGCCTGCGCGACGCCTCCGATGCGCATCTTGCCGCCACCGGCGCACGCCCAAGGGTATTCCTCGCCAATCTCGGGCCGATCGCCGCCTTCACGGCCCGCGCGACCTTCGCCAAGAACTTCTTCGAGGCCGGCGGCATCGAGGCCGTGACCAACGACGGCTTCTCGTCCCTCGACGCCCTGGCCAAAGCCTGCGCCGCGTCCGGTGCCCGCATCGCCTGCCTGTGCTCCTCGGACGAGATCTATGCCGCCGAGGCGGTCGCCGCCGCCGAACGGCTGCGCTCGCTCGTGCCCGCCCCCGTCCTCTATCTCGCCGGCCGCCCCGGCGAGCTCGAGGAGGCGTTGAAGGCGAGCGGAGTGGGCCGTTTCATCTTCGTCGGCTGCGATCTCCTGGGCATCCTCGAGACGGCGCAGCGCGAAGCGGCGACGGGATAGGACGCCGGACCGAGGGGCGTCCGCCGTCCGCGGAGCCGGGCCGCGAGGCCAGCCACCACACCCACTGAACGGCCGCCTGTCCCCGCGATGCCAATATGCCGCATGCCGATATCGGTTTCACAAGCTTTTCAGCATATTGCTGCCACACGACGAGCCTATATGTGAACCGCATCAGCGTCATGCCAATCGCTGTTCCCGGTATCATTCTACGTATTGAGAAATTTTCATTTGTCATCGCGCATGCAATAGGCAAATAGGCCGTCTTGCATCGGAAGATTTGTGCCGTTTTGGCACTCTCCGACGTGGAAATTGGCATGACCGGGCGGATCAGGCGGAGGATTGCGACCTTCGTCGCGGGGGGGGGGCGTGCCCCGGTCCCATGCAAACGAGAGAGACGCATGAGGATTGTGATCGTGACGGCGCTGGCGCTCGGCATTGGCGCCGCAGGCGCGACGGGAACCCCGGCCGGCGCGCAGGCGTCTTCCAGCTTCGACGGGCGCTGGTCGGTGCAGATGGTCACGGACTCGGGGATCTGCGACGCATCCTACCGCTATGCGATCGCCATCGACGACGGTCAGGTGCGCTATATCCCCGAGCCCGGCGCCAAACCGCCGGCCGTCTCGGGCCAGGTGGCCGCGGACGGCGCGGTCGACCTCGGCATCGTCAAGGGCCTTGCCAAGGTCAACGCCACGGGCAAGCTGCAGCGCACGTCGGGGGCCGGATCCTGGCGCCTCGGCCTCCTCGGCTGCTCGGGCCGCTGGACGGCGCACAAGCAGGCCGCCTGAGCGCCCCCGTCCGGTCGATCGGCAGCTCCCGGGGGCCGGCCATGCCGGCCCCTTCGTCGTGCGGGGGGCCGTGCGCAAAGCCCCGGTCGGCGATCGGCCGAATAGACGATGGCGGCGCCCCGCCCGAGGGCTTACATTTCGCGCGTTATCGGATCGTCGAACCGCGAGCGCGCGCAACCCCATGAGCCGTATCCCGGATTTCTCGACCGTGGACTTTGCCACGGGCCAGGCCAGCGCAGGACCGACCACAGCAATCGCCGGCGCCGAGCCGTGGGTGACGCCCGAGGGCATCGCGGTCAAGCCGCTCTACGATGCCCGCGACCGGGACGGCCTCGATTTCCTCGACACCTTGCCCGGCCTGCCGCCCTATCTGCGCGGGCCCTATCCGACGATGTACGTCAACCAGCCGTGGACGATCCGGCAATATGCCGGCTTCTCGACGGCCGAGGATTCCAACGCCTTCTACCGGCGCAACCTCGCCGCCGGGCAGAAGGGCCTCTCCGTCGCCTTCGATCTCGCCACCCACCGCGGCTACGACAGCGATCACCCCCGCGTCGCCGGCGACGTCGGCATGGCGGGGGTGGCGATCGATTCCATCTACGACATGCGCACGCTCTTCGCGGGCATCCCCCTCGACCAGATGAGCGTGTCGATGACCATGAACGGCGCCGTCCTGCCGGTGCTGGCGCTCTACATCGTCGCCGCCGAGGAGCAGGGCGTGCCGCCGGAAAAGCTCTCCGGCACGATCCAGAACGACATCCTCAAAGAGTTCATGGTGCGGAACACCTATATCTATCCGCCCAAGGGCTCGATGCGGATCATCTCCGACATCTTCGCCTATACCTCGGCGCATATGCCGAAGTTCAACTCGATCTCGATCTCCGGCTACCACATGCAGGAGGCGGGCGCGACGCAGGACCTCGAGCTCGCATACACGCTCGCCGACGGCGTGGAATACATCCGTGCCGGCCTTTCAGCCGGGCTCACCATCGACCAGTTCGCGCCGCGCCTCTCCTTCTTCTGGGCCATCGGCATGAACTTCTTCATGGAGGTGGCGAAGCTGCGAGCCGCGCGCCTCCTGTGGGCGAAGCTCGTCAAGGGCTTCAACCCGAAGAGCGACAAGTCCCTGCCCCTGCGCACACACTGCCAGACCTCGGGCTGGTCGCTCACGGCGCAGGACGTGTTCAACAACGTCACGCGCACCTGCATCGAGGCCATGGCGGCGACGCAGGGGCACACCCAGTCGCTCCACACCAACGCCCTCGACGAGGCGCTGGCGCTGCCGACCGACTTCTCCGCCCGCATCGCCCGCAACACGCAGCTCTTCCTGCAGCACGAGAGCGGCACGACCCGCATCATCGACCCCTGGGGCGGATCCTACTACGTCGAGAAGCTCACCGCCGAGCTCGCCGCCCGGGCCTGGGCCCATATCGAGGAGGTGGAGAAGCTCGGCGGCATGGCCAAGGCCATCGAGGCCGGCATCCCCAAGCTCAGGATCGAGGAGGCCGCCGCCAAGACGCAGGCGCGCATCGATTCCGGCCAGCAGTCGGTCATCGGCGTCAACAAGTTCCGCCCTGAGAACGAGCCGCCCATAGACGTGCTGAAGGTGGACAATTCCGCCGTGCGCGCGGCCCAGATCGAGAAGCTGAAGCGCCTGAAGGCCGAGCGCGACGGCACAGCCGTCGAGACGGCGCTGGCGGCGCTGACGGAGGCTGCAGGCAAGGGCAAGGGCAACCTCCTCGCCCTCGCTGTCGACGCCGCCCGCGCCAAGGCGACCGTTGGCGAGATCTCGGGCGCGCTCGAGAAGGTCTGGGGCCGTCACCGCGCCGAGATCAAGGCCATCTCGGGCGTCTACAAGCGGGAGGTGGGGCAGATGAGCGATGCGGTGGAGCGCGTGCTCGCCCTGGTCGAGGCCTTCGAGCACGACGACGGCCGGCGGCCGCGCATCCTCGTCGCCAAGATGGGGCAGGACGGGCACGACCGCGGCCAGAAGGTGATCGCCTCGGCCTTCGCCGACCTCGGTTTCGACGTCGACATCGGCCCCCTCTTCGCCACGCCGGCGGAAGCCGCGCGCCAGGCGGTGGAGAACGACGTGCACATCGTCGGCGTCTCCTCGCTCGCCGCCGGCCACCTGACCCTCGTGCCCGAGCTCAAGGCGGAGCTCGAGAAGCAGGGCCGGCCCGACATCATGATCGTCGTCGGAGGCGTCGTGCCGCCGCAGGACTTCGAGGCGCTCCACGCCGCCGGCGCCTCGGCCATCTTCCCGCCCGGCACGGTCATCGCCGAGGCGGCCGAGAAGCTGCTGCAGGACCTCAGCGCCCGCCTCGGCTACGGCCCCAAGGCGGCGGCGGAATAGTGGGCCCGCGCGGCGGCTCTCCTAGCGTGCCGTCGGCTGCCCGACCCGTCCGGCCGGAAGGTTGTCGTTCGCGGCGCGCCCGACGCGGCCGGCGACCGCCTCGCGCGGGGTAACGGCGTCCGGGTAGAGCGCGAGGAGCTTGCGCAAGACCCCGTTGGTCCAGCCGAAGCCGTCCGGCGTCGGATATTCCCCGCCGCCGGTGGCGAGCTTGTCGTCCACGACGTTGTATTTCTCCATGAGCTTGCCGGTGGCGCGAAAGGCGACGACGACCCTGGTCGCGAAGCGCTGCGCGATCACCCGGGCGAGATCCTCCTCGCCGTAGTCGCGCAGGCCCTTCACGGCGATCCACTGCAGCGGCGCCCAGCCGTTCGGCGCATCCCGCTGCTGGCCCGTGTCCGCCCCCTCCATCCAGAAGGCATATTCGCGTGCAAGTGCCGGCAGGCAGGTGGCGAGTGTCGCCGCGCGGTCGCTGTGGTCGCCTGCGACGAGTTCCACCATGGCGGCGAAGAAGGGTGGCTGCGAGCGGCTCAGATAGCAGCTGCGGATGCCGTTGGGCACATGGCCGTAGCGCGTGATGAGGGTCGCGAAATTCTCGACCATGCTCGGCGCCAGCTCGTGGCGCCCGCTCTCCTCGCGGCCCAGCATGGTGAAGTAGGAATCCCAATGGTAGATCTCGCGGAAGCGCCCGCCCGGGACGATATAGGGCCCCGGCAGGGGCAGGAGCGACGACAGCGGCTCGGCATCGTCCGGCTTGCGCTCGAGGACCGGCCGCAGCGCGTCGATATGGCTGCAGACGTCGCGGCCGGGGTCGGAGCGGTAGTCGCTCTCGGCGGTGCGCCGCGTGGTGAAATGGCGGGCGACGAGGCGGCAAGGTCGAAGCCCGGCCGGCTCCGCTCCTCGTTGTAGCGGTCGACGATGATCGCCGGGGGGCCTTCGGCACGGCGTCGACGAAGGGCTTCCCGTCGGGGAAGATGCGCTTCATCTGCACGTCTTCGAGAAGCTGCCCATAGAGCACGGCGGGTGTCTCGACCTGCTGCGCGGCTACCGGCAAGGCGAGGGGGAGGACGACGGCACAGCCGGCGAGCAACGCGCCGAAGATTCTCTTCTTCACGGCCCGGCACTCCCCTGTCGGCGATCGACGAGACAAGGGAACAGCCGGCCGCACCGGCGAGGCGGTATCGGTTTGAGTGCAGGATATGGCGAAACCGCGATGACGCCGCCGCGGGCGGCCCAAACGTCCCCCCCGGAGCCGCGCATGGAAACGCCGCCGCTCCCCTGCGAGAGCGGCGGCGCTGCCTTCGTCCGACGATGTCGCGCCGGGGGCGCGGGCCGCCTCAGGCGGCGGTGCTCCACCAGTCCGTGCGGTCGGCGGTCTTGGCCCCAGCCTTTGCAGCCGGCCTCGCGCCCGCCTTGCCCGGTGCTGCGGCCGCGGGCGCCGCGCCGCGCCGCGTGCGGAAGGCCGCAACGAGCTCGTTGAGGCGCTCGATCTGGCTCGCGAGCATGGCCGCGGCGGCGGCGCTCTCCTCGGCGAGAGCGGCGTTCTGCTGCGTCATCTCGTCCATATGGGCGACCGCCTGGCTCATTTCCTCGATGCCGTTCGCCTGCTCGCCTGTGGCCGACGAGATCTCGGTCACGGTCTGGGAAACCTTGCCCGCCGCCTCGACGATCTTGGCGAGCACGTCGCCCGCCGCATGCACGAGCCGCACCCCCTCCGCCACCTCGGCGGTGCTGGAGTTGATGAGATCCGTGATCTCCTTGGCGGCGTCACCGGAGCGCTGGGCGAGCGTGCGCACCTCCGCCGCCACCACGGCGAAGCCCTTGCCCTGCTCGCCGGCGCGCGCCGCCTCGACCGCTGCGTTGAGCGCCAGCAGGTTCGTTTGGAAGGCGATGCCGTCGATGACCGTGATGATCTCCGAGATCTTGCGCGAAGCCTGCTCGATCCGCCCCATCGCGTCGATGGCGTGCTGGACGATCTCGCCGCCCTCTTCCGCGACCTGCTGGGCACCGTGGGCAAGATCGACCGCCTGCCGCGACGACTGGGCGCTCGCCTTCACCGAAGCGGTCAGCTCCTCGGTCGTCGCCGCCGTCTCCTCCAGGGAGGAGGCCTGGCCCTCGGTGCGCTGCGAGAGGTCGCCCGCACCCGTCTTGATCTCGCTGGCGGCGGCCGACACCTCCGCCGTCGTCTGCTTGATCGTGTCGACGGTCACCGAAAGGCGCTGGATGGTGTCGTTGATGGCATCGCGCAGCTCGCCGAAGCGGCCGGAGTAGTTGGTTGTGATCGTACGGGTCAGGTCGCCGCGGGCGATCGCCGCCAGCACGTCGGCGAACTCCACCGTCGCCCGGTCGACGACGGCGTTGATCTCGTTGATGCCGGCGACGAGCTGCAGGAGATCGACCTCGATCCCCTCCACGGCGACGCGCGCATTGAAGTCGCCGCGCGCGGCCGCCTCCACGACCCCGCTCACCTTGCTCACGACGTCGGCCATCGATTCGGCGCGGGAGACGCGTTCGGCGGCCATGGCGCGTTCTTCCGCCTTCAGCCGCTCGGCCTCGCGCAGCGCGTCGCGCAGCTCGGACGTGGCGTGCCAGATGTCCTCGATCTCGTCGCCCGAGCGCCGGTTGACGATGGCGATGTCGAGGTCGCCCGCCGCCATGCGCTTCAGTGCCTCCGAGGCCTGCTGCAGGGGGCGGCTCAGGAAGCGCGTCCCGACCCATCCTGCGATGGCGAAGCCGATCAGCGTGCCGACGATCGCCGCGCCGATGACGAGCGTCATCATCAGCGGCTTGAAGCGGTTTGCCTCCGCCTGCAGGGTCGCGAACTCGGCCTGGGTCACAGCCTCGAAGGCCTCGATCTTCTCCTGAAAGGCCTTGCGGTTCGCCCGGTTGGCCTCGTTGTTGCCCTTCTCGTTGGCGGCGGCCGGGCCCACCTGCGTGCCGAGCCGGACGAGCTCCAGCCGCGCCTCCTTGAAGGCGCCGGCGAGGCGGTGGATCTCCTCGAACTCGGCGCGGCGACCGGGTGAGATGAGCGGCCGCCAGATGACGAGAAGCTCATCCATCTCGTTCAGGTAGCGTTGCAGCCGCTCGCCGAAGACTTTCGCAGCCTCTTTCGACGGCGCCGCGTAGATGCCGCGCGAATCCATGACGGCCCCTGTCACGAGGCGGTTCAGACGTTCGGCGTAGAGGGTCGATCGCGCCAAGCGATCTGCTTCGTCCATGCGGGTACCATACTGGACGATGCTGTAAATTGATGCCGTGACGACCATGAGCACAGAAAACCCCATGATGCCGACGATCGAGAACAACTTCTCCTTGATGCGCATTTTTTGCTCTGCCCCTGCCCATATTCGGGGCAAAACTAGGAACGCGGACTTAACTCAAGGTTACGATCTCACAAATTCGAAACGGTAAAATAAGGCACTTGATTTAGGTCAATATGCGTGGGGACGACGCTCGAATACCTGTGTCACGGAGGCCTGTTCGCGAGCCCCAGGCCCGCCGCGCGTGCGGCGGGAGTGTCGACCCCGGGAGACGCCGGAAGCCCGTTTCAGCCGCCGAGCTCGATGGCCCGCTTGATGACGCCGCGCACGTCCCTGTTCGACAGGAAGAGGTCGTGGCGCAGGATGCCCCAGCCGTAGTCGGAGGCATCCGCCACCTTGACGCCGAGCGCCTCGAGCGTGGCGCGGTCGGCGGCGCCCGTGCGCGTGACGCCCCCGGCGAGCTGGCGCGAGACGGCGAGCGCGCGGTCGTTCGTGGCGCTGATCACCGTCAGGTGCTTCACGAGCGGCCCGATGCGCTGCAGGCTCGCGGCGAACAGATCGACATCGATGTCCGGCGCGGCGAGGACGATGGCGCCGAACCGCGCGGCGACATCGGCGCTGCCGCTCGCCGACCAGAGCTGGCGGAGCGTCTCGAGCGTGAGCAGCGTGCCCATGCTGTGGGCCACGATGTGCACGCGCCCGACCATGGCATTGCGCACCAGCGCCTCGATGAGGTCCTGGAAGGCGTCGCGCGACCACAGCGCGCTCTCCCGGTCGTAGCCGTAGTCGAGCAGCCCCTCCTTGGACGGCCAGGAGAAGGCGATCGTCGTGCCACGGAAGCCGATGGCGTCGGCGAGGTCCGCGCCGTCGGTGACGGCGGTCTCGAAGGTCTGGTTGTAGCCATGCACGTAGATGAGGACATCGCCGCCCGCGACCAGCGAGGAGATGGCGGCGACCGGATCGGTGTCGCCGAGCGTTTCCAGGCGCTTGACGCTCCACCGTCCCGTGACCGAGGCGGCGGCCCGCCCGACGAGCGAACGCGGCGGCGGGTCGAAGCGCACGCGCACGGCACGCGTGGCGCCGCTGCGCTCGTTGCCGAACCACGGCCGCTCCTCGGCCCCGCGCACGGGCTTGCGCGTGGTCACGGCGAGGATCGACGGGTCCGCCTCGCCGCCGACGGCGCGGCCGAGACCGCCCGTCGCCGCGGACCCGCCGCCGCAGCCGGCGAGCAGGAGGGCGCCGCCGTTGAGGGCAAGCAGACGAAGGGCGGCACGGCGTGTGTGAGCGCGATCGAATGGCATGGCGGCAGTCTTGGCGAGAAGGCCCGCCTAGCAGGCGGTGGTGAAGGCTTCCTAACGCCCTCAAGATCTGGGCAAAGGTGAGGCCGTCCGCGCCCGCCTACTTGAGGGCCCCACCGACGCCGCCGAGCACGTCCCCCGGCGCGCTGATGACGAGATCGGCGGCGTTCATCACCGTGCCGCCGAAGCTCGAGCCGAGCGTGATCAAGCGGTCGCCGAGCGTCGGGCCCTTGTCGTTGAGCTGGTCGCCCGCGTTGAGGCGCGCGCCGATGAGCTGCACGATCTGCGGCGCCTGGGCGAACTTGCCGTGGCCGGTCGGGTCACTCGAATCGACCTTCGTCAGGTCGAAGGCGATGATGCCGAGCTCCGACAGGGTGGCGCTGTCGTCGTACTCGCCGAGCCGCGTCTTGCCGGCGCGCAGCCGGCTCGACATGGCAAGCGCCCGGTCGTCCTTCGAGATCATCAGGTAGAAGGGCTTCGCCGGCTTGCCGAGACGGCGCATCTGCGACTTGAACACGTCCACGTCGACATCCGGCGCGGCCATGATGACGTCGCCGAGCTTGCCGTTGAAGGTCGGGTGGCCAGCGATCTTGGCCTGCCTGAGGGCCTCGAGCGTCACCCAGTTGCCCATGGAATGGGCAAGCACGTTGATGCGCGCCACGGCCGGGTCGGCGGCGAGGATGCGCAGCGTCTCTTCCAGCCGGTCGCGCGCGGCGGTGGCGGAATCCTCGTCGTAACCGTAGCCGAGCAGGCTGCCGCGCGACGCCCAGGTGAAGAGCACCGGCGTGCCCGCGAAGCCCGAATCATGGACGATCTGGGCATAGCGGTAGACCGCCTCGTCGAAGCGGTTGTTGTAGCCGTGAATGAAGAGCAGGACGTCGCGCGCTCCCACCGCGCGGGAGGATGCGCTGCGGTGCAGGGCTGCCTTGAACCCGCCTTCTGTCAGATAGTTGCGCTCGAGCGTCACGAAGTTCCTGGCCGGATCGCCCGGCGCGACCTGCGGCCACTCGATCTTGCCGGGTTTGTGCGTCGGCGGGATCGCCACGGTGACCGCGGCGAAGCCGAGCTTCTGCGCGCGCTCGCCCGAGAACATCTCGCCCGGCTTGTCGGCCGCGGCCGTTTCCTGGCGGGTGGTGGCGACGAGGATCGGCACGGGCCTGCCGGCGTTGGTCGGCGCCGCGGCGGACAGCGGCACGAGCGCCCCGGTTTCCGGCGGCCCGCCGGCACATCCGGCCAGGGCGAGCGCCGCAAGGCCGGCGATCAGAGCCATCGGACGCAGCACCATTCGCCTCATGCCCTCACCGCTCAGCTACGGACCCGGGCAGGAACCTTGGCCACTCCGCCGCGGCGCGTCAATCGGCCCGGGGCGGTGGAGGCTGCGGGTGCGCGGGCCCTTGGCCTTTCGCCACCCGTTCCCCACGTTGTCGAAGAATGCTCTAAGTGCCCCTGTCATGACGACCCGAGCCCACGCGATTCCCGCTGCACCCCTGCCCGACGTCGAGGCCATGGCCGAGCGCCTGCGGGCCGGAGACCGGGCGGCGCTCGCACGCGCCATCACCCTCGTCGAGTCGAAGCGCGCGGACCACAAGGCCAAGGCGCGGGCCCTCCTGCAGCAGGTCCTGCCGTTCACGGGCGGAGCCGCCCGGGTCGGCATCACGGGCGTGCCGGGCGTCGGCAAGTCGACGACCATCGACACGCTCGGCTCCAACCTGACCGCGCGCGGCCACAAGGTCGCCGTGCTCGCCGTCGACCCCTCCTCGACGCGCTCGGGCGGTTCGATCCTCGGCGACAAGACGCGCATGGCCCGCCTCGCGGCCGACCCGAACGCCTTCATCCGCCCCTCGCCGTCGTCGGGCACGCTCGGCGGCGTCGCCGCCAAGACGCGCGAGACCATGCTCCTGTGCGAGGCGGCCGGCTTCGACGTCATCCTCGTCGAGACAGTCGGCGTCGGCCAGTCGGAGACGGCGGTCGCCGACCTCACCGATTTCTTCCTCGTGCTCATGCTGCCGGGTGCCGGCGACGAACTGCAGGGCATCAAGAAGGGCATCCTCGAGCTCGCGGATCTGATCGCCGTCAACAAGGCCGACGGCGAGGGCGCCGCCCGCGCCCGGGCGGCAGCCGCCGACTACAAGGCGGCCCTCCATATCCTCACGCCGGCCTCCGCCTCCTGGACGCCGCCGGTGATCACCGTCTCGGGCCTCGCCAACGAAGGGCTCGACCTCTTGTGGGAGCAGGTCGAGAGCCATCGCAAGCGCCTGACCGCCACCGGCGAGCTCGCCGCCAAGCGCCGCGCGCAGGAGGTCAAGTGGATGTGGGCCATGGTGGAGGATCGCCTGCACGCGCGGCTGCGCTCGGACCCGGGCGTGCGTGCCCGCGTGCCGGCGCTCGAGGCAGAGGTCGCCGCCGGTCGCCTGGCGCCGACGCTCGCCGCCGACGAAATTGCGCGCCTCCTGGGGCTGTAGGACTCCCGCCCCGCCGCCGGCGCGGCGCGCGGCACATTCCTCAGTCGCAGCCCCAGACCCGAAGGCTGCACTGCCGGCCGCCGCGTTTGCGGCAGTCGCTCAGCGCCTGGTCCCGCACGGCCGCGGCGGCGGGCCCCTTCACGAGCGCCTCGGCCGGGCTACCCGTCGTCTGATCGGCGGCATAAGCCGCGCAGCTCTTGCGGAACGTCACGATCACGGTGCATCCGGCCCCGCAACCGCCGAGCGCCACCTCCCGAGCCTTCTGTTCCGTCGGCTGATTGCGGGAGAAGCCGAAGCGCGTACCTTGCGCATAGTCGACGGCCAACGCCCCGTAGGCTTCGGCGGCAGAGGGAGCCGCCGCGAAGAGCATGAAGGTCAAGACGAGCGTCGTTCCGTGCCGCATGTGCACCCCCAATCGAGATCGCCTCGCATCAATGGGATACCGCAACACGCGGAAGGGCAAATCACGATCGGGCGCGCGAATCCGCTCAGCCGAGGGCCGCCGCAGGGCGCAGGCCGCCGACATGCCGCCCGTTCCAATTGTTCAACTGCGGGCGGGCGAGGCTCTCGACAACCGCTCCCTCCTCGCCGGACAGCGGCAGGAAGCGCGCCGTCAGCGCCGCCATCACGACCTCCGCCGCGCGGCCCGCCCCGTCGTCGCATTTGAGCGCGATCCCAAGGCCGAGCTCGGGCAGGGAGGCGCAGTAGACGCCTTCCGCCCCCACCTTGACGAAGGCACGCGTGCCGAGCGCCTCCATGAGCAGGGTGTCGAAGCGGCCGGTGCCGGCGACCATGAAGGGATGCGCCGCCACCGCAGCACGGATGCGTGCAGCAGCCGCGGCCCGCGCGGGAGCGAGCCCTCGTCCGCTGCCGAAGCGGGCGAAGGCGAGCGCCAGCGCCCGGAGCGGCACGGCATAGGTCGGGATCGAGCAGCCGTCCGTGCCGCGCACGTCCTCGCCGTGGGCGGCTCCGGTCAGCGCCTCCATGGCCGCACGCACCTCGCGCTGCACGGCGTGGGCGGGCTCCACGTAGCCCGAGGGATCGACGTCGAGCGCGCAGGCGACGCAGATGAAGCCGGCGTGCTTGCCCGAACAGTTGTTATGCAGGGCCGTCGGCGTCGCGCCGCTGCGGGCGAGCGCCTGGCTCGCCTCCGCCCCCATGGGCCAGTGCGCCCCGCATTCGAGACAGGCGAAGTCGCGGCCGAGCTTCGTCAGCATGCGGGCTGCCGTCTCGGCATGGCGCGGCTCGCCCGAATGCGAGGCGCAGGCGAGCGCGATCTCCTCCTCGGTGATGCCATAGCGATCCGCCGCGCCCGTCTCGACGAGCGGCAGGGCCTGGATCGCCTTGACGGCGGAGCGCGGGAACACGCGCTGCTCCACGTCGCCGAGGGCGAGCACGAGCCCGCCGTCTGCATCGACGACCGCAACCGTGCCCCGATGGCGCGATTCCACCAGCGCTCCGCGCGTCACTTCCACCAGAACCGGATCGTCCATCGCCACCCTCGATCGGCATTGCCGTGCGGCGGGCTTGTGCCGCTTGCCGCCGCGCCTGTCAAAGGCCAGCTCGCCCCTGCGTCGCCTTGTCCGTGCCGCCTGTCCCGCAATCGTCGCGGCACGGGCGCAGGGCGCTGCCATCCCGGGGCGCCCGCGGCCCGGGCCCGGACGGCAGTTCAACCGATGCCGCGCGTCGGCAAGGCACGACATCCGCCGCGCTCATTCTCCGCCGGGATCGTTTCTGGGCCCCGGACAGCCGCTCACGGGGCTTCCGGGGTGACGGGAAGAGGTTCGCGCGAAAACCATCCTCAGGTATCCCGGGGCGGGGTCGGCAGGAGTGCGACCGCTTGACGACAGCGGGAGCGGTGGCCGGACGGACGGGGGGGTGAACGCACCCCGCCCGCCAGAGCGTTCACGGAGCAAGCCTCAAGCACCGCGGGCGGGAGCCGCACCCCCGGCCCCTCTCATGCATGCCCGCATGCGGCACCGCCGGACAGCCGGCGCCCGCCCCGCCGCGAGCCCTCCGCGCCAAACAGGCGGCGGAGACGAAGGCGCTGGCGGAGCCTGCCTCGTGCCGTCCCCGCCGCTCGGCGGGCCGTCGCAGTCCTCCCTTGCGGAACAGGCCCCGCCTTGCCCGCGCCTCCTCCGGCGGCTAAAGCCATGGGCCTTCTCGTCGTCCTCGAACGGAATCCCCCATGCGCGTCGCGATGATCGGCTCGGGCTACGTCGGCCTCGTCTCCGGAGCCTGTTTCGCCGATTTCGGCCATGTGGTGGCCTGCATCGACAAGGACCCGGCCAAGATCGCCGCCCTCGAGCGCGGCGAGATCCCGATCTACGAGCCCGGCCTGTCCGAGCTCGTCGCCAAGAACATGCGCGAGGGGCGGCTCACCTTCGCCACCGACCTCACGGAGGCGGTGCGGGGAGCGGACGCCGTGTTCATCGCCGTGGGCACGCCGTCGCGCCGCGGCGACGGCCACGCCGACCTCTCCTACGTCTACCAGGCGGCGCGCGAGATCGCCGCCGTGATGGACGGCTACACGGTCGTCGTCACCAAGTCGACGGTGCCGGTCGGCACAGGCGACGAGGTCGAGCGCATCCTGCGCGAGACCCGGCCCGGCGCCAATTTCGCCGTGGTCTCCAACCCGGAGTTCCTGCGCGAGGGCGCCGCCATTTCCGACTTCAAGCGCCCCGACCGCATCGTCATCGGCACGGACGACCCGCGCGCCCGCGAGGTGATGGCCGAGATCTACCGGCCGCTTTACCTCAACCAGGCGCCGCTCCTCTTCACCGGCCGGCGCACGGCCGAGGTGATCAAATATGCCGGCAACGCCTTCCTCGCCACGAAGATCACGTTCATCAACGAGATTGCCGACCTGTGTGAGCAGGTGGGCGCCGACGTGCAGGAGGTGGCCCGCGGCATCGGCCTCGACAACCGCATTGGCGCGAAGTTCCTGCACGCTGGGCCGGGCTTCGGCGGCTCCTGCTTCCCCAAGGACACGCTGGCGCTGATCAAGACGGCGCAGGACGCCGGCACGCCCGTGCGCATCGTCGAGACTGTGGCGGCGGTCAACGACCAGCGCAAGCGCGCCATGGCGCGCAAGGTCATCGCCGCCTGCGGCGGCACTGTGCGCGGCAAGACGGTGGCGGTGCTCGGCCTCACCTTCAAGCCCAACACCGACGACATGCGCGAGGCGCCCTCGCTCTCCATCATCACGGCGCTGCAGGACGTCGGCGCCAGCGTCAAGGCCTACGACCCCGAGGGCATGACGCAGGCGAAGACGCTGCTCGACGGCGTGACCTACTGCACCGACGCCTATGCCTGCGTCGAGGGCGCCGACGCCCTCGTCATCGTCACCGAGTGGGACGCCTTCCGCGCCCTCGACCTCGACCGCGTCAAGCGCCTCCTGAAGACACCCGTGGTCGTCGACCTGCGCAATATCTACCGGCCCGAGGACATGACGAAGCGCGGCTTCACCTATGTCGGCGTCGGGCGCGGCCGCGCGCCCGCCCCCTGACGACTCGCGACGGGGCGGCCGAGGAGGAGGAGGCCAAGGAGGAGGCGATGAGCGCGATCGACTACGAGGCCGAGTACAACAACCGCGCCCGTGTGCCGGAGCATCCCGGCATCATCGAGGGCTGGGCGCGCGATGCCGCCGCCTTCCGCGCCGGCGCGACGGCCGAGCTCGGTCTCGCCTACGGCGCGGGCGAGCGCTGCCGGCTCGACCTCTTCCTGCCGGCCGGGGACAGGGGCCGCGCCGTCGTGGTGTTCATCCACGGGGGCTACTGGCAGGCGCTCGACCGCTCCTTCTTCAGCCACATGGCGCAGGGCCTCGTCGCGTACGGCATCCCGGTCGCCGTGCCGAGCTACGACCTCTGCCCGCAGGTGCGCATCGGCGACATCGTGGCCGAGATGCGCGCGGCCTGCGCCTTCCTCCGGCGCCGGCTGCAGCGCCCCCTCGTCGTCGCCGGCCATTCCGCCGGCGGGCACCTCGCCGCCTGCATGCTGGCGACCGACTGGCCCGCGATCGCACCTGATCTGCCGGCGGGAACCGTCACGGCCGCCTACGCGATCTCCGGCCTCTTCGACCTTCCGCCGCTCCTCGGCACGAGCATCAACAGCGCGCTCGGCATGGACGAGGCCGAGGCGCGGCGATGGAGCCCCCTCCTCTGGCCGGCGCCCGCCGGGCGCACGCTCGATGCCGTCGTCGGCGGCGCCGAGAGCGGCGAATATCTGCGCCAGAGCCGCACCATCGCCGAGACCTGGGGCGCCGCAGGCACCGCGGCGCGCTGGGAGGCGGTTCCCGGCGCCAATCACTTCACGGTCATCGCCGCCCTGGCCGATCCGGCCTCGGCAATGACGCGGCGGCTCGCCGATCTCTCCGGCGCCTGAGGGGCGCGGCGGGCGCCGCGCCTTCCCGATCACCCGCATCGGTTCCGGGTCCCGGGCCCCTCGCGCCGCTCGGCCCCGGGATAACGGGGAGGGCTCAGCGGATGCCATGGGAGGCCGATCCCCCCGCACCGCCCGGCGAGGGCCTTCACAACCGAGATATTTCAAGCCTAAATTATTTTCGCCATTCGGGTGCGGGTTTCGGCGCAACAAGATTTCAGCCGGTCCGCGCCTCCAGGGAGGAGCCTCGATGACACGTCTCGCCAAGTCCGCTGGCGCCAAGTCCGCTGGCGCCAAGTCCGCTGGTATCAAGACCGCCGGTCTCTTCGGCGCCGGCCTCACTGCCGCGCTTCTCGCCAGCACGGGGCTCGCCGTGGCCCAGACGCCGGGCAAGGTGAAGATCGGGGTCGTCTCGACCCTGTCGGGTCCCTCCGCCGTGCTCGGCCAGCACCTGCGCGACGGCTTCGCCCTGGGCGTGAAGTCGCTCGGGGGCAAGCTCGGCGGGCTCGAGGCGGAGGTCGTCGTGGTCGACGACGAGCTGAAGCCGGACGTGGCCGTCAACAAGGTCAAGGGCCTCATCGAGCGCGACAAGGTCGACTTCGTGGTCGGCGTCGTCTTCTCCAACGTGCTCATGGCCGTGCACAAGCCGGTGGTCGAGTCCCAGACCTTCTTCATCGGCACCAACGCCGGCCCCTCACCCGCCGCCGGCAAGGCCTGCAGCCCCTATTTCTTCTCGACCGCCTACCAGAACGACCAGAACCACGAAGTTCTCGGCCAGCACGCGCAGGACCAGGGCTACAAGCGCGTCTTCCTGCTCGCGCCGAACTATCAGGCCGGCAAGGATTCGCTCGCCGGTTTCAAGCGCTACTTCAAGGGCGAGGTGGTGGACGAGGTCTATACGCCCCTCAACCAGCTCGACTTCTCGGCCGAACTCGCCAAGATCGCCGCGGCCAAGCCTGACGCCGTCTTCGCCTTCATGCCCGGCGGCATGGGCGTCAATCTCGTCAAGCAGTACAAGCAGGCGGGGCTTGCCGGCAACGTGCCCTTCCTCTCCGCCTTCACCGTGGACGAGACGACGCTGCCGGCGACACAGGATGCGGCCGTGGGCCTCTTCTCCGGCGCTCAATGGGCGCCCGGTCTCGACAATGCCCAAAGCAAGGCCTTCGTCGGCGCCTTCGAGAAGGAATACGGCTACGTGCCGGCCATGTACGCCGCCAACAGCTACGACGCCGCCCTCCTCATCGATGCGGCGATCAAGGCGACCGGCGGCGACCTGAAGGACAAGGCCAGGCTCGGCGAGGCGCTGAAGACCGCGAAATTCGCCTCGGTGCGCGGCAAGTTCGCCTTCAACAGCAACCAGTTCCCGAAACAGGATTTCTATCTGGTGAAGGTGGAGAAGCGCGCCGACGGCAAGTTCGAGACGGCGCCGGTCAAGACCGTGTTCAAGGACTACGGCGACGTCTACGCCAAGGACTGCACCATGAAGTGACCCTTGCCCCGGAGCCTGCCTGCGCGGGCTCCGGGCACCGTATTCCGCGCGGTCAGCGCGCCCGGCAGTGCTCGATGAGCCGCCCGACGAAGGCGGCGCAGCGCTCGAGCTCCGCAACCTCGATGAACTCGTCCGGCTTGTGCGCTTCCCCGATCGAGCCGGGACCGACGATGATCGAGGGGATGCCGGCCATGGCGTCGAAAAGCCCGGCCTCCGTGCCGTAGGCCACCTTGGCGTGGTCGTTGCGGCCGGCGAGCGCCTTGGCAAGCGTCGTCACCTCGGCGTCCGGTGCCGTATCGAGACCGGGAAAGCCGGCATAGACATCGAAGTCGAAGCCCGCCTCCGGGGCAACCGCTCGCATGCGTGGCTCGAGCTCCTCGCGGGCATGGGCGATGATGCGGTTGACGATCGCATCAGGATCGTCCGCCCCGACCGAGCGCACCTCGAACAGGATCTCGCAGGAGTCGGCCACGATGTTGAGTGCGGTGCCCCCGGTGAGCACGCCGACGTGGGCCGTGGTGAAGGGCACGTCGTAGAGTGCGTCGCGCGCGCCGCCCGCGGCGAACTCATCGGCGATGTCGCGGATCCTGGCGACGAGGCGGGCGCCCCACTCAACCGCGTTGACGCCCTGCGGCGCGAGCGAGGAATGGCAACCGCGCCCGCGCACGTGCACCTTGACGCTGCGCTTGCCCTTGTGGCCGAGCACGACCTGCATGGAGGTGGGCTCGCCGATGAAGGCGGCGCGCGGCTTCACCGGCTGACGGGAGAGCCTCTCGAGGAGGCCCCGCACGCCGACGCAGCCCACCTCCTCGTCGTAGGAGAAGGCGAGGTGGATGGGCGCCGCGAGCCCGCCCGCCCGCATCTGCGGCACCATGGCGAGGCAGACGGCGAGGAAACCCTTCATGTCGCAGGCGCCGCGACCGTAGAGGCGCCCGTCGCGCTCGGTGAGCGTGAAGGGATCGTTCGTCCACTCCTGCCCGTCGACGGGCACGACGTCGGTATGGCCCGACAGGACGTAGCCCGGCACGTCCGCGGGGCCGATCGTCGCCCAGAGGTTCGCCTTGCTTCCGGTCGAATCGTAGATCCGCTCCGACGCCACGCCGTGACGGGCGAGGTACTGCTCCATCCAGGCAATGAGGGCGAGATTGGAATTGCGGCTCGTCGTGTCGAACGACACGAGCGCGGACAGGATGTCCGTGATGGCGGCAGTGGTCATGCAAGGCTCCGGAGGGACCGTCAGCGGATCACCGTGACGTAGGGGTTGTCCGGCTGTTCTGCGCGGATGAGGTCGGCGAAGCGCCGGGCGGCCGGCAGGCTCGCGCCCGTCGACGGCAGGAAGAACGCCGTCTCGTAGGCGATGGCCGGGTCGAACGGCCGGAAGACTAGGTCGCCCTCCTCGACCAGGGCGAGCGGGAAGGGATTGATGATGGTGAGGCCGACGCGGGCGCGCACCAGCTCGGCCACGAAGGTGGAGGTCGTCGCCTCGGCGACGATGCGCGGCTCGATGCCGGCATCGGCGAAGGCGCGGTCGAGCTGGGCGCGCGAGGAGAAGCGCCGCGTCACCGCGATCATCGGCTCCCCGGCGAGGTCGGCGGGCCGGATCAACGCCCGCTCGGCTAGCGGATGCCCGGCCCACAGGGCGCAATGGGCGATCGACACGCAGAAGACGTCCGGGCGCACGCCCGCATGGGCAAAGGAGGATTCGACGAGGCCGATGCCGAGGTCGACGCTGCCGTCGGCCACCGCCGCCACGACGTCCGCGCCACGCCCGATCTCCATGAGCACGCGCGTCTCGGGCTCGAGCGCCGCAAAGCGCGCGATGAAGGGCGCGAGAAAGCTGTGGGCGATGGTGGGCGCCGCCGAGACCCGCAGGAGGCCGCCGGCGTGCGGCGCATGCGGCCAGTTCTCGAGCCGCGCGATCGCGGCGAGGATGGGCGCTGCCTCCGCATCGAGCGACAGGGCATCGGCGGTCGGCACCAGGCGCCCGCCGTCGCGCTCGAACAGGATGCGGCCGAGTCTCGCCTCGAGCGAGGCAATGGTGCGCGACACGGCCGGCTGCGACACGCCTAGCCGCTGGGCCGCGGCAGTCGTCTTGCGCGTCAGCACGACGGCATGGAGGACTTCGAGTTCACGCAGGCTCGGCCGGGTCGAGCGCGCCTGACCCAGACTATCCGGATCGAGCATAGCGGTATGTCGTGAGGTTATGTTGTTGGATCGTGACAATGATCAATCGGCATAATAGCGTTGTGCCCCAGCCGATCAAGCGAAGTGCCGCGCCCGACGCACAGTGGTGACCTGCGCCGGGCGCGGTGCTTTGCATCCCGGCGCCGGGGCAGGATTGGCCGAGGTGGAAGCGTTTCCGGCCTCGACACCGGCTCCGATCAGTCGAGAGGGAGCGGCAGGGGGCCGATGCACGCGATCGGGCCAGCTCCGCTCCACGCAAGAACGTCTGAAGGGGAATGGGATGAAGAAACTGGGCACCGTGGCGCTGGCGCTGCTGCCGCTCGCGGCAGGCGCGGCCTCCGCGCAGGAGCTGAAGATCGGCGTCGCCTCGGAGGCGACCTCGATCGACCCGCATTTCCACAACGTTGGCCAGAACAACGCGCTGCGCCGGCACATCTTCGAGGGCCTGGTCACCACCGACCAGAACCAGAAGCTCGTGCCTGCCCTCGCCGAATCGTGGAAGGCCGTTGACGACACGACCTGGGAGTTCAAGCTCCGGCCGAACGTCAAGTTCTCGAACGGCACGCCCTTCACGGCGACAGACTTCGTCTACACGCTCTGCCGCGTGCCCACCGTCGAGAACTCGCCCTCGTCCTTCACGGTCTTCACCCGTGGCTTCGAGACGGTGGAGACGCCCGATCCCCTGACGGTCCGCATCAAGACCACGACGCCGCAGCCCCTGCTGCCGACGAACATGACGACGATCGGCATCCTCTCCGCCAAGGTCTTCGGCGGCGAGAACGTCAAGTGGGGCAAGACGGCTTGCGAGAACCTCGGCACCGTGCCGAAGTCCTCCGACTTCAACAGCCCCGAAAAGGCCATCGGCACGGGCGCCTACAGGCTCGTCGAATATACCCGCGGCACCCATGTCGTGCTCGAGCGCAACGAGGACTACTGGGGCACGAAGCCCGAGTGGAAGCGGGTGACCATGCGCCCGATCACCAGCGCCGGCCCGCGCGTCGCCGCCCTCCTCGCCGGTGACGTCGACCTGATCGAGAACCCGCCGATCCAGGACTTCGCCAAGATCAAGGAGAGCGGCTTCACGGTGGCCATGGGCCTGTCGAACCGCGTCATCTACATCCATCTCGACAGCTTCGCCGAGCCGACGCCGGGGGTGAAGGGAGCGGAGAAGAACCCCTTCAAGGACCCGCGCGTCCGCCTCGCCCTGTCGAAGTCGATCAACCGCGAGGCCATCGTCGAGCGCATCATGGGCCGCGTCGCCCAGCCGGCGGGCGAGCTTCTGCCCCATCCGCTCTTCGGCACGCGCAAGGATGCCAAGCCCGTGGCCTTCGACCCGGACGGCGCCAAGAAGCTCCTCGCCGAGGCGGGCTACCCGAACGGCTTCGAGCTCGTGCTCGGCAGCCCGAACGACCGCTACATCAACGACGAGAAGGTGGCGCAGGCGGTGGCCCAGATGTTCACGCGCATCGGCGTCAAGACGACCGTCGATTCGATGACGGCCTCGACCTTCTTCGGCAAGCGCAACAAGCACGAGTTCTCGGCCTATCTCGCTGGCTGGGGCGCCGATTCGGGCGAGATGTCGAACCCCCTCACGGCGCTCGTCATGACACCCAACAAGGAGACCGGGGCCGGCAACACCAACTACGGCCGCTACTCCAACAAGGAGCTCGATGCCCTCGTCACCGAGGCCAAGAGCACCATCGACGACAAGAAGCGCGAGGCGCTCCTGCACAAGGCCTCCGACGTGCTCGAGAAGGACGCGGGCATCATTCCGCTGCACTTCGAGGTGACGCCGTGGGCCTTCAAGAAGGGCCTCATCTATGCGCCGCGCGTCGACCAGTACACGATGGCGACCGAGGTCAAGTCGTCGAAATGAGCGGCTGAGGATCGCGGTGCGGTCTTGCGGAACCCGCTCCCGCAAGGCCGCACCCGCGTCGTCCCTTCACGCGTCGAAGCCCCGCAGGCAGCGGCGTCGCGCCGCAGTGACCCGGGGCCGAGGCTCGTGGGATGGGCCGGCTCCCCTCCCCGCCGGCCGAAGAGCGGGGAGCGGGCGTCCGGCCCAGGCAGCGCCTCCGCTCTGGCGGGCTTCCGCCCGGCGCGCGCCCCGCACGCGGGGAAAGACCGGTGCCGCGCATCGCGCCCGCGACCGGGCCGAGCGATCGGCGCAAGACCGCAACCTGAAGGCCCAACAGTCGACGGTAGTCGCAAGAGGCACTGGCGAGCGCCGCTCGCCCGTGCCGTCATCGGAAAGCACGCGTCATGCTCGTCTACATCATCCGGCGCCTCGGCCAGTCCGCGCTTGTCATCGCCGTGATGGCGACGCTCGTCTTCGTCGCCGTCTATGCCGTGGGCAACCCGGTCGACATCCTGGCGAGCCCGCAGGCCGACCAGCAGGAGATCGAGGCCATCACCCGCCGCCTCGGCCTCGACCGGCCGCTCTACGAGCAATATGGCCTCTTCGTCTGGAACGCACTGCACGGCGACCTCGGGCGCTCCTTCGTCTACAACGAGCCGGCGGTGCAGCTCATCCTCAAGCGCCTGCCCGCCACCTTCGAGCTCGCCATGACGGCGCTCGTCATTGCGGTGGGCGTCGGCATTCCGCTCGGCCTCTACGCCGGCCTGAAGCCGAACTCCCTCGGCGGCCATTCGGTCATGGCCGGCTCCATCCTCGGCTTCAGCCTGCCGAACTTCTGGCAGGGCCTGATGCTCGTGCTCCTCTTCTCGGTCGTCCTCGGCTGGCTGCCGGCCGGCGGCCGCGGCCAGACGGTGGAGATCCTCGGCCTGCCGGTCAGCTTTCTCACCGTCGACGGCTTGCAGCACCTGCTCTTGCCGGCGTTGAACCTCGCCCTCTACAAGATGGCGCTCGTCATCCGCCTCACCCGTGCCGGCGCGCGCGAGGTCATGCTGCAGGACTACGTGCGCTTCGCCCGCGCCAAGGGCCTGAGCCAGGCGCGCGTCATCGGCGTGCACGTGCTCAAGAACATCCTCATTCCCGTGGTGACGGTGCTCGGCCTCGAGCTCGGCTCGATGATCGCCTTCGCCGTGGTGACCGAGACGGTCTTCGCCTATCCGGGCATGGGCAAGCTCCTGATCGACTCGATCTCGCGCCTCGACCGGCCGGTGATCGTCGCCTACCTCATGATGACGGTGGTGATCTTCGTGGTGATCAACCTCGTCGTCGATCTCATCTACGCCGCGATCGACCCGCGCGTGCGCCTGTCGGAGGCCTGAGATGAGCGATCACGCCGAAACCACAACCTTGGCCGCCGAGGCCGCCGTGGCCGCCACGCCGGACAAGGGCGAGAGCCTGCTCGCACGGCACGTCGCGGCCTTCTTCGAGAGCCCCCTGGCCGTCGCCGGCCTCGTGACGCTCCTCGCCATGGTGCTTCTCGCCCTGCTCGCGCCCTTCATCGCGCCGCAGAACCCCTACGACCTGTCGCAGCTCGACATCATGGACGGAACGCTCGCGCCCGGCGCCAAGAGCCTGGCCGGCTATACCTTCTGGCTCGGCACGGACGAGCAGGGGCGCGACATGCTCTCGGGCATCCTCTACGGGCTCAGGATCTCGCTCGGCGTTGGGGCCGTCTCCACCGTCATCGCCTGCGCCCTCGGTGCCTCGATCGGCGTCGTCGCGGCCTATGCCGGCGGGCGCGTCGACACCCTCGTCATGCGCGTCGTGGACCTGCAGCTCTCCTTCCCGGCGATCCTCGTCGCCCTCGTGCTGCTCGCCGTCTTCGGCCGCGGCGTCGACAAGGTGGTCATCGCCCTCGTCATCGTGCAATGGGCCTATTACGCCCGCACGGTGCGCGGCTCGGCCCTCGTCGAGCGCCGGCGCGAATATATCGAGGCGGCGCGCTGCCTCGCCCTGCCGAAGAACCGGGTCGTCTTCCGGCATCTCCTGCCGAACTGCCTGCCGCCGCTCATCGTCGTGGCGACGGTGCAGGTGGCCCATTCCATCGCGCTTGAATCGACGCTGTCCTTCCTCGGCGTCGGCGTGCCGGTGACGGAGCCCTCCCTCGGCATGCTGATCGCCAAGGGCTACGACTACCTGCTCTCGGGCAAGTACTGGATCTCGACCTTCCCCGGCGTCGCGCTCGTCCTCGCCATCGTCGCCATCAACCTGGTGGGCGACCGCCTGCGCGACGTGCTGAACCCGAGGCTGTCGCGGTGATGCTGCACGCGGCCGATCGCACCGCGACGGGAGATCTCACATGACATCCCAACCCATCCTCGAAGTCCGCGACCTCGTCGTCGAGTTCGCCACCCGCGACGGGGTGCTCACGGCCATCAATGGCGTGAGCTTCCACGTCGATCGCGGCGAGGTGCTCGGCCTCGTTGGCGAATCGGGCTCCGGCAAGTCGGTGACCGGGCTTGCCATTCT
Organism: Chelatococcus albus; assembly: GCF_030067675.1. Lineage (GTDB taxonomy): Bacteria > Pseudomonadota > Alphaproteobacteria > Rhizobiales > Beijerinckiaceae > Chelatococcus_A > Chelatococcus_A albus. Next base: position 90,192 of record NZ_JASJEV010000009.1, read on the forward strand.
GGGTCTCATCGACGCCCCCGGGCGCATCGCCTCGGGCTCCATCCTGCTCGAAGGCGAGGATCTGACGCGGATGCGCGAGGCGCAGCTGCGGCGCCTGAGGGGCAAGCGGCTCGCCATGATCTTCCAGGATCCGATGACGACGCTCAATCCGGTGCTGCGTGTCGACACCCAGATGATCGAGGCGATCACCGCCCACGAGAAGGTGTCGCACAAGGCCGCGCGCGCCAAGGCGCGCGACGCGCTGGCCAAGGTCGGCATCCCCTCGCCCGACGAGCGCCTCGCCTCCTATCCGCACCAGTTCTCCGGCGGCATGCGCCAGCGCGTGGCCATCGCGATCGCCCTCCTGCACCGGCCTGCCCTCCTGGTGGCGGACGAGCCGACGACCGCCCTCGACGTCACCATCCAGGCCCAGATCCTGTCCGAGGTGCAGACACTCGCCCAGGAGGCGGGCACCGCGCTCGTCTGGGTGACGCACGACCTGTCGGTGGTCGCCGGCCTCGCCGACCGCGTCGCCGTCATGTACGCCGGGCGCATCGTCGAGCAGGGCAGCGTCGCCGACGTGCTGGAGAACCCGGCCCACCCCTACACCGCCGGGCTCATCGGTTCCGTGCCGAGCCGCAACCGGCGCGGCGTGCCGCTCTCGCAGATCCCGGGCATGACGCCCTCCCTCGCCAAGCTGCCACCCGGCTGCGCCTTCGCCCCGCGCTGCGCGCGCGCCGACGCCGGATGCCGCAACGACCCGCCGGTCGTCGCCTTCGGCACGGCGCGCATGCACCGTTGCTTCCACCCGCTCGTGACCGCGGAGGCCGCCGCGTGACCACTCCCATCCTGTCGCTCGAAGGCGTGTCGAAGCGCTTCGTCAAGCCGCTCGACACCGCCCAGAAGATCGCCCGGCTCCTCGGCTCGCGGCTCGAAGCCCAGGTCGTGCGCGCCGTCGACGGCATCGACCTTGAGATCGCCGAGGGCGAGGTCGTCGGCCTCGTCGGCGAGTCGGGCTGCGGCAAGTCCACCCTCGGACGCGTCGTCGCCGGCATCTATCCGCCGAGCGAGGGCACGGTCCGCTACAAGGGTGCCGACACCGCCACCCTGCACGGCCGCGAGCGGCGGGCGGCGGAGCTCGCCGTGCAGATGGTCTTCCAGGACCCGATGGCCTCGCTCAACCCCCGCCTGCGCGTCGTCGACATCATCGGCGAGGCGCCGGTGGTGCACGGCCTCGTCACGCGCCGCGACGTCGATGCCTACGTCTGCGAGGTCATGACGCGCGTCGGCCTCGATCCGGCGACGCGCAAGCGCTATCCGCACCAGTTCTCGGGCGGCCAGCGGGCGCGCATCGGCATTGCCCGGGCGCTCGCGGTCAATCCCAAGGTCGTGGTCTGCGACGAATCGACGGCGGCCCTCGACGTGTCGATCCAGGCGCAGGTGCTCAACCTGTTCATGAAGCTGCGCGAGGAGCTCGGCCTCACCTATCTCTTCGTCAGCCACGACCTCGGCGTGGTGGAGCACATCGCCGACCGTGTCGCCGTGATGTACCTCGGCCGCATCGTCGAGCTCGCGCCGGCGGAAGAGCTCTTCCGCAAGCCGAACCACCCCTACACCCAGGCCCTCCTCGCCGAGGTGCCGCGGCTCGAGCCGAAGAAGAAGACCTTCTCGGCGCTCAAGGGCGAGCTGCCCTCGCCGCTCCACCCGCCGTCGGGCTGCCATTTCCATCCGCGCTGCCCCTTCGCCATGCCCCGCTGCAAGGCAGAGAAGCCCATGCTGAAGGAGGTCGCGCCCGGGCGCTTCTCGACCTGCCACCTCAATGACGAGCCGGCGAAGGCGGCCTGACGGCGAGACATCGGAATGCGGGAGAGTTCACCGCCGCAGCGGGCTCTCTCACGCCACTCCGAGGGCCCTCATCCAGCCGAGCCCGTCCTCCGTGCGGCCGCGCGGCCTGTATTCGAGGCCGATGGGCTCGTGATAGCCGATCGCCTCCAGCGCGTCGAAGATCGCGCGGTAGGCGACCTCGCCCTCGTCCGGCTCGTGGCGGGAAGGAACGGCGGCGATCTGCACGTGGCCGATGACATCCCGGTGCCTTTCCAGGCGGCGGATCAGGTCTCCCTCCATGATCTGCACATGGTAGACATCGAAGAGGAGCTTCACGTTAGCCTCGCCGACGCGGGCGATGAGGTCGGCGATCTCGTCCGAGCGCGACACGAGATAGTCCGGCTTGTCGCGCACGTTGAGCGGCTCGAGCAGGATGGTGACGCCCGCCGCCGCGGCCTCGCGCGCCGCCCGGCGGATGTTCGCCACATAGGTGTCGAGCGCCGCCGCCCGGGCCTCCGGCGCAACCACGCCGGCCATGACGTGGATCTTCCCCGTGCCCAGCGCCTGCGCATAGGCGAGTGCGTCGCTCCAGTGCACCGCGAAATCGGCCTCGCGCCCTGGCATGCCGGCAAGCCCCCACTCGCCGCGCGCCACGTCGCCCGGCGCCGTGTTGAGACCCGTCATGGCAACGCCCGCCCGCGCAAGCCGCTCCCTCAGGACGGGAATCGGGAACTCGTAGGGAAAGTGGCATTCGACCTTGTCGAAGCCCGCCGCCTTCGCCGCGTCGATGCGGTCGAGAAACGGCCGGTCGGCGAAGAGGAAGGCGATGTTTGCGGAGAAGCTCGGCATGGGGCGTCCGTCGATCGGGAGTGGGCGGTGGTTCCGGCGCGCCGGCCGTCGGCCAAGCCGGAGGTGCTGCGGTCTGCCTAGCGCGGCGGGCTGAAGACACGCTCCAGTTCCTCGATTTGCGCCGCATCGAGGCGCCGCGCCGGCTGACCGCGCAGGACGAGGACGAGTTTCGCCGTCTCCTCCAGTTCCTCGGCAGCGTAGACGGCCGTCTCCACGTCCTTGCCCGCCACCACGGGGCCGTGGTTGGCGAGGAGGACGGCGGCGTGGCTGCCGCCCAGCGCGCGGATCATGTGGCCCATGCGCGGGTCGCCGGGACGCACGTAGGGCAGCAGCTTCACGCGCCCGACGCGCATGACGACATAGGGCGTGAGCGGAGGAATGCAGTCGTCCGGATCGGTGTCGGCGAGGCAGGAGATCGCCGTGGCATAGGTCGAATGCAGGTGCACCACGGCGCCGGTGCCCGGCCGCGTCTCGTAGAAGGCGCGATGCAGGAAGACCTCCTTCGAGGGCGGGTCGCCGGCGATGTGCCGCCCGTCCCGATCGAGCTTGGCGATGCGCGCGGGGTCGAGGAAGCCGAGGCAGGCATTCGTCGGCGTGACGAGCAGCCCGTCTTCCACCGCGGCGCTGATGTTGCCCGAGGAGCCGACGGTGAAACCCCGCTCGAACATCGAGCGCGCGAAACGCACGATCGTCTCGCGCGTGCGCGCTTCGCTCGCCGCCCCGCTCATGCGGCCTCTCCGCGCGCCGGCGCGCCGCCCAGCACGGCGAGCGCCTTCGAGAAGAAATCTTCCGCCCCGAAGTTGCCGGACTTCAGCGCCAGCGCCAGCGGCTTCTCGCCGTCGGCGACGAGCGCCGGCACGCCCGGATCGATCTCCGGGCCGATGGCGAGCGCATCGAGCCCGAGCGCCGAGACGACCGCCCCGGACGTCTCGCCGCCGGCAACGACGAGGCGGCGGATACCGCCGGCGACGAGGGCTCGTGCCGTCTCGGCGAAGAGCCCGTCGAGCCTCGTTGCCACGGCCTCGCGGCCATGCGCCGCCTGTAACCTGGCCACCTTCTCGGGCGATGCCGAGGAGAAGACGAGGGGCGCCCTGCCCGCGTGCCCGCGGACGAAGGCCACGAGGTCGGCAACCGCGACGCGCCCGGCCATCACGGCATCGACGTCGATGGGGAGGACCGGATGACCGGCGCGGTGCCGCTCGATCTGGGCGAGGGTCGCGCGCGAGCAGGATCCGGCGAGGATCGCCTCCGGCCCGCCCACGCCGATGAACGCGGGGCGCCGGCCGCTCGCGAGCCCCGCTGCGATGAAGTTCTGCGGCAGGCCGAGCGCGATCCCCGAACCGCCGGTGACGAGCGGCGCCTCGGCAGAGGCGGCGCCGATGGCGACGAGGTCCTCGTCCGAAAGCGCGTCGACGATCACGAGCCGTTCGCCGCGTGTGGCCGCGGCCGCGAGCGCGGCGCGGATCGCGTCGCTCCCGCGACGCACCGTGCCCCAGTCGACGAGGCCGACCGGCTCCTCGCACTGGCGCGCCAGCCAGCGGCGGATGTCGGCATCGGTCATGGGATTGAGCGGGTGGTGCTCCAGGCCCGACTCGTTGAGGAGCCGGTCGCCGACAAAGAGATGGCCGCGGTAGACCGTCCGCCCCGTCGTCGGAAAGGCCGGGCAGGCGACGACCCCTTGCGCCCCGAGAGCCTTCGCCAGCGCCTCGCCCACCGGGCCGATGTTGCCCGCCGGCGTCGAGTCGAAGGTCGAGCAGTATTTGAAGACGATCTGCCGGCAGCCCTGAGCCCGCAGCCAGGCGAGCGCGGCCAGCGACTGGGCGACCGCCTCGGCCACCGGGATCGACCGGCTCTTGAGCGAGACGACTCCTGCCTCGCAATCGACCGCGGCGGGGCGGGAGGGAACGCCGAGGAACTGGGTGGTCGCGAGACCGCCGCTGCCGGGCAGGCCCTTGGCCAGGGTGTTGGCGATGTCGCTCGCCCCCGTGAAGTCGTCCGCGATCACGCCGAGCAGCATGCGTTTCACCCCGTCATCCCTGTATGCAGAGCACAGAATGTATGCTCCCTCCCCCGTGCTCAAGCCGCCGCCGGCGAAACGGGCGATGCGCCTTGCGCATGACGACTTGCCCCGGCCGGCCGGCAGGTTCTGCAAGGCGCCCGCTGCGACCCGACCGGCAGCGACGCGAACCCGCCGGCGCGCTCACCCTTCCGCTACCGGCCAGGACCAGAAGTCGCGGCCACGCTCGTTCAGGAAGCGGTTGAGCACCATGCGGTGCACCTCGCTCGCACCGTCCACGAGCCGCGCCTGACGGGCGTAGCGGTAGATCCATTCGAGCACAGTGTCCTTGGAATAGCCGCGGGCGCCGTTGAGCTGGATGGCGACGTCTGCAGCCTCGTGCAGCGTGTCGGCGACGTGGATCTTCGCCATGGAGATCTCGCTGCGGGCGAAGCCCCCGCGGTCGAGTTCCCAGGAGGCCTTCATGACGAGCAGGCGGCCGATCTCGATGTTCATGGCGAGCCGGCCGAGCATCATCTGCACGCTCTCGCGGTCGGCGAGCCGCACGCCGAAGCTCTGGCGCTCGGCGACATAGGCCTGCGCGATCTCCACGCAGCGCTTGGCAAGTCCGAGCCATCGCATGCAATGGGTGAGCCGCGCCGGGCCGAGGCGGATCTGCGTTACCTTCAGGCCATCGCCGTCGCCGAGAAGCACGTTCTCGGCCGGGATCCGCAGGCCGTCGAATTCCAGCTCGCAATGGCCGCCGTGCTCCTCCGGGCCCATGATCGCGATGCGCCGCAGAATGCGCCAGCCGGGGTCATCCCTGTGGAACAGGAAGGCAGTAAGGCCGCGGCGCGCGTCGTCGGAGGTGCGGGCGATCAGGATGAAATGCGCCGCCTCCTCGGCCCCGGTGATGAACCACTTGCGGCCGTGCACGACGTAGGCGTCGCCGCGCCGCTCCGCCCGCGTGCGGATCATCGTGGGATCCGAGCCCCCGCCGGGATGCGGCTCGGTCATGGCGAAGGCGGAGCGCACGGCCCCCTCGGCCAGTGGCCTCAGCCAGCGCTCCTTCTGCGCCTCGGTACCAACCGCCTCCAGCAGCATCATGTTGCCATCGTCCGGGGCGGCGCAGTTGAAGACCACGGGGCCGAAGAGCGAGCGGTTCATCGCCTCGTAGCAGGCCGCCATGCCGACCTTGCCGAGGCCCTGCCCGCCCCACTCCGGCGAAAGCTGCAGGCACCACAGGCCCTCGGCCCTCGCCTTGTCCCGCAACTCGTCGAGCAGTTCGAGACGGATATTCTCGTGTTCGTCGTAGCTCGCCGGATGCGGCTCGAGCGGGATGAGCTCGCGCTCGACGAAGTCGGCGATGCGGGCTCGCAAGTCGTCGACCTCGGGAGAGATGGTGAAGTCCATGGCGTGTCACCTCCATCGGAGCGCTTGTCCCCGAACTCCCCCGTCACAGCGACGACACGAGATGACCGCCGTCGACGGTCACCACGGAGCCGGTCATCCAGGCGGAAGCATCGGTCGCTAGCAGAAGAAAGGGGCCGTCGAGGTCGTCCGGCGTGCCGGCGCGGCGCATGGGGATGCGCTTGAGGAGCGCCTGGCCCGCCTCGCTCGCCAGGAAGCCGGCGTTGATGTCGGTCTCGATGTAGCCCGGGGCGAGCGCGTTGACGCGGATGCCGTGCCGCGCCCACTCGAGCGCCAGCGTCTTGGTCATCTGCACGACGCCCGCCTTCGACACACAGTAGGGCGCCACGTGGCCTGCGACCCGCAGCCCGAGGATCGAGGCGATGTTGACGATCGTTCCGCCCCTTCCCGCCGCGCGCCAGCGTCGCGCGGCCTCGGTCGCCACGAGCCAGACGCCCCGCAGGTTCGTCGCCATCACGGCATCGAAGTCGCTCGCCGCGGTCTCGACGGCCGCACGTCCTTCCCCGCCGATGCCAGCGTTGTTCACCACGACGTCCAGGGGCCCGACGGCATCCTCGGCCGCGCTGAGGGCTGCGGCAACGGAGACCTCGTCCGCCACATCGAGATCGACGGCGACGGCGGCCGCCGCGCCGAGCCCGCCGAGGTCTGCCACCAATGCGTCGAGCCGTGCGCGCCGGCGGGCGCCGACCACGACGGCGGCGCCGTGGCGCGCGGCGAGCGTGGCGAAATGGGCGCCGAGACCGCCCGAGGCGCCGGTGACGAACAACCGCTTGCCCCGCAGCCGCGCGCCCAGATCCATGACCGCCCCCTCGCCCCGCGCCGGAGCAGGGCCTATCTCTCGTGTTCCGCAGGAGGAGGCTCGCCTTGGGTGCACGAGAGGTCAAGATGGGCGCTGTCGCCCTCGCGGTCGCCGATGACCAGCCGACCTATTGGGACCGCGTCGCCGCCGGCCTCTGGGAACCCGGCACCCTGGCCGTGCTCGATCGCTGGCTCGATGGCGACACCGTCTTCGTCGACCTCGGTGCCTGGGTCGGGCCGACCGCGCTCTATGCCGCAGCCCTTGGCGCGCGCGTCTTCGCCGTGGAGGCGGATCCGGCGGCGCTCGATCAGCTCGCGCGCAATCTCGCCGCCAATCCGACGCTCGCCGAGCGCATCACGGTGATCGACCGCGCCATCCATCCCCATGCCGGCACCGTGACCTTCGGTGCCCGACGCAAGCCCGGTGATTCGATGTCGAGCCTGCTCCTCGCCGGCGCGCCCACGACCTGGTCGGCCGAGACGATCACGCCGGCCGAACTGGCGGCCCTGCTGCCGTGCGACGGTCGGCGCTTCGTCAAGATCGACATCGAAGGGGCGGAATACGATCTCCTGCCCCATCTCGGCCCGCTCATGGACCGATCGGAGGCGGCGGTCCTTCTGTCCCTGCATCCGGGGATCCTCGCCGCCGGCCGCGGCCTCGACGCCAATGAGATCATACGCAGGACGGCGGCTGCTCTTGCACCCTTCCGCGGCTGGGGCGCCCACGCCGTGACAAGCGCCGGCGCCGAATGGCGCACGGACGATGCCGCCAGCCTCGACCCGCGACGCGAAGTCCCGGAAACGGACGAGTGGCTCCTCGTCAGGTGCTGACGACCTTCTTCGCAGGCGCCTCCGCGAGGAGCGCGAAATCCGGCACGACATAGACATGGATCCGCTCCCTGCGGCCGCGCACGGCGATCTCGTGCACGTCGCAGCCGGGCAGCGCAAAGCCCGACCCCTTGAGTGTCGCCTCGGACACGACGGCGAGGGAGCCATAGTCCTTCGTCAAGGTCTCGAGCCGGCTTGCGATATTGACCGTGTCGCCGAGGGCAGTGAGCGCGGCATCGGTTCCCCCGGCAGCGGCCGACCCGACACGGCCGAGGACCGCAGGGCCGGTGTGGATGCCGATTCCCATCCGCAGGGGCTGCGGCAGGGTCATGGCGAACTCGGCGTTGAGCTCGGCAAGCGCCGCCTGCATGGCGCGCGCAGCGACGATGGCGTCACGGCTGCCGGCCCCTGGGGCCGGATCGACGCCGAAGAGGGCCATGATGCCGTCGCCCAGGAACTTGTCGACCATCCCGCCGCTGCCGCGAATGATCTCCCCCATCACCTCGAAATAGCGGTTGAGCAGGAACACGGAGTCGTAGGGATAGAGCTGTTCCGCGAGCGTCGTGAAGGCGCGCAGGTCCGCGAACATCACCGTCACGCGTCGCTCGACGCCCCAGCGATAGGGGTCGCGGGCGCGCCCGGTCGGCTCCGCTGGCACAACGGGCACGAGCTTGCGCACCGTCACGTCACGTTGCGGCCTGATCTGGCAGGCGAGGCGCACGCCTTCGGGCGCGCTGATGCGCGCGAGTGCCGCCGCCTCGGCCCCTTCGGCCGCCGGGAACTGGTCAGCGCCGTCGGTCACCAGCACACGGCAGGTGGTGCAGCGCCCCCGGCCGCCGCAGACCGAGGCGTGCGGAATGCCGTTCGCCCGACTGATCTCGAGGAGCGTCGGACCGGGACGGGCGCGGACGACCCTTCCCCCTGCGTAGCGCACGAGAAAGCCGCCCCCGAGCCGCGTGACCACGCGACGCGCCGCGATGGCGAGCACCGTCGCCAACGCCAGGGCGATGAGCAGGACATGGCCGCGGTTGATCATGCCTTGGGCGGCGAAGAATTGCTCGCGCGTCCAGGCTGGGGCCTCGAACTCGAACTCCTCCAGACGCCGTGCCGCCTCGATCCAGCCGGCCGTGGCCGTCACCGGCACGAGCACGGCAAGGCCGAGCAGCCAGGGCGCCCAACGCTCGTACCACGACTTGGTGTTGAGCCAGTGGTGAATGCCGATGCAGCCGTGCAGCCAGACGATGTAGAGCAGGAGCGTCTGTTGCAGCGCGGTCGACGGCCAGAGGATGCGCAGCTCGCGCGTATAGGTATCGTCGATGCCAAAGGCGAGGTTCATGCCACGCGTGGCGACCACATGCTGCATGAGCCACACCGGGATGAGCAGACCGAGGCCGATCTGCAGAGCCTCCCACAGCGGCATGCGCCAGGTGTTGCGCCGGACGAGCTTGAACAGGCCGAGCCCGACGTGGAGGACGAGCGCGCCGTAGAGCAGCACGGTGCCGGGCGGAGAGCGCCAGAAGGCACGCCGGACGGCCTGCGCAGCATCCATCCACGTGACGTCGACGAGCCCGAGCGCATGGTTGAGAAAATGGGTCGCCGCGAAGGCGAAGAGCACGAGACCCGAGGCGAGGCGCAGGCGCTGGCGGTCGATGCGCAGGCCCGCTCGCCCGGCTGCCGACACCGCCCTGTCCTCGTGGCGTTCCGCCGTCTCGGTCACGCCGGTCGCCCCCCTTCGAGCGCCGCGCCGTCGGCTCTGCTCCGGCCGCCATCCCGGCGCGGAAGATAGACCAGATCGAGGGGCTCTTCGATGCCCGGCACCTGCTCGCCGGGCGCTGCCGCAAATAGGGCCGCGCCGGCAAAGCCCTGCGCCTCTGCAAGGGTGAAGGTGTTCCTGTCGGTGACGGCGCGGGCACCGAGCCGGCGATTGTGCTTCTCAAGCTTGGTGACGCGGTTCACCGGCTCGCCGATCACCGTGAATTCCAGCCGGTCCCCATCGCCGACAGTCCCGAAGATCACTTGGCCGGCGGCGACGGCGATACCGATCTCGACCGGCTCCCTGCCCTCGGCCGCAAGCTCGGCGGCGAAGCGCTCGGCCTCGGCGTCGAGGTCGAGCATCGCCTGCAGGGCCTGGGCGGCTGCGGCCGCGCTCTCGTGGGCGCAGCCGAAGGTCGCGAGGATGCCGTCTCCAAGGAACTTGTCGATGGTGCCGCCGTGCGCCGTGATCACGGCTGTCATGCGGCGCTGGTAGGCGACGAGGAGGCGGATGACCTCGCTCGGCGGCAGACGGGCGGCAAGTGTCGTGAAGCCGCGGATGTCGGTCATCAGGATAGCCCCCGCGCGGGTCTCGCCGCGCCCGGGGGCAAGCTCCTCGGCACGCGTGATGCGCTCGGCGATCTCCGGGTCGAAGAAGCGCGACAGATCTTCGGTGACGGTGTGGCCGATGGCGGCCGTGAGCAGCGCCCGCCGCGCCCGCGCGATCGACAGGGTGAGCACGGCGGTGAAGAGGAGGATCGCGACGATCTTCTCAACCTCGGCGCCGATGAGCATCGCGTTCGAGGTCATGTAGACGACGAAGTCGCGGGTCACGGCGGAACGCGCATCGGTGAAGACGAGCCATGCCATCACGGCCCAGCCGATCGCGGCAGTCAGCCCGGCCATGACGACGACGCGCGGCTCGAAGCGCAGCGTGCGCACGGCGATGAGAAGGAATGTGAAAAGGAAGCTCGGCGCCTTGAGCGAGAACGCGGGAGGTTGCCAGTACTGCAGATGGAAGGTCCAGATGAGGCCGTAGAGAAGCGCGAAATCCGCCACGGTGAACAAGGTGACGGCGATGCCGTGCATGCGGCCGGTGTGCGCGAGCGTCAGGCGCAGCATGCCGAGCATCAGGCCGATGGAGACTGCGATCGGTACCGGGCGCAGCTCACTGACGGCGTCGAGCGCCTTCGGCGTCAGGAGATAGAGGAGGCCGAGCAGCAGCACGATGCCGAAGACGAGCCAGGCCGACAGGATCTCGGCCGCCTGTGTCTCGCCATCGACGATGGCCTGGACGCGTGCCGGCAGGCGGCCGAAGCGGCCGAAGAGCCTGCCCGCGAGACGCGCGCCGCGGCTGTCCTGCAGTTGCGAGAGCGTCATCCAGTCCGTCCACTCGGCGCGAATTGCGAGGCCAATCTACCGCGCGACGGTGCAAGCGACAGCAGCCATCGGGCAATCGTGATGCCGCGTGAGCTGCGGGGGCGGAGCGGACCGGGCCCGGCTCAGGAAGCGCGGCCAGCGAGTTGCGCGTTGGTGCGCTCCAGGCGCTTGGCGAGCTCGCGCATGACAGCGATGGACATCTGCGGGAATTGGCCGAGCAGCTCGAGAAACACGCGCTTGTCGATGCGCAGCGCGATGATGTCCGTATCGGCGAGCACGGTGGCGGAGCGCGGCGTCTCGGACAGGATGCCCATCTCGCCAACGAGATCGTTGCGGCCGAGCTCTGCGACCTTGATGACGCCCGTCGGGGCCTCGAGCATCACGTGCGCGCGGCCTTCGAGAATGACGTAGGCGGCGTCCGAAAGGTCGCCCTGGGAGAAGAAGCGCTGTCCCGGCGCGAAGGTCACGCGCTCGCTGGTGAAGGCGAGGAGCTTCAGGCGCGCGGGGTCGATGTCCTTGAACATCGGCACCTGCCGCAGGGACTGGACTTCGGTGTCGAGCGTCATGGCGTCTGCCTCTCAAACTCCGGTTCTGTTGTTGCCTTGTCGCTATCACGCAGAGGTTGCTGGACCGTGCCGGCGCCGACACCCGCCTCGCCGCCCTCGGCGGCGGGCGCCAGCGGCCCGCGGACCTGCTGCGGTCGGGGGCCCGTGAAGCGCACGAGGATATCGAAGTCGGCCGCCTGCGCCTCGTCGCGCAGGACGGCCACCAGACTGCGGCCGCGGTAGGCCTCGGTGATCGTGGCGAGGAGGCTTGCCGCCTGCGCGTCGCCGTAGGACGCGAGGGCGCCGTCGAGCACGAGGATGTCCGGTTGTTTCACCAGGCAACGCACGAGCGCGACGCTGGCGCGCTGCTGGGCCGTGAGCAGACGTCCGCCCGGCCCGACCTGGAAGTCGAGCCCCACCCGGGCGATGTCGTCGCGCATGCCGAGTTCGGAAATCACCTCGCCGGCGACCTTGGTCACCCGTTCGCGCGCATCCGCGATGCCGTGCGCCACGCGTCCGAAGAGGAGATTGTCCCGGAGCGGCGCGGCGCCGCACACGCGCTCGGCGTCGTAGAGCTCGACCTCCTGCTCCCAGAGTGTGCCGCGCAGCTCGCGGCGGAAGCGCATCCGCGCCTCCACGATACGCGCCTTCAGCACGTCGTCGATGAGCCCGAGGCGATGCCGCGGCTCGACATAGTCGAGCGGCAGGACGAGGAGGCGGTTGCGGTCCTCGCGGGTCAGGCCCGACGCCCGCCGCGTTGCCCAGCGACGCACGATGTCCTCGTATTCGGGCAGGTCGTCCGCCGCGATGAAGGAGAATTGCTCGAACAGCGGGTGCCCCGGCGGCAGGCCGCGGAAGATCTCCGTCATCGTCTGCGCGATGTCGCCCCCCATGCGCACGAGTTCGTCGGTGAGGTCCTCGGCGTCGAGCACGCGCCGCACCAGCGGATTGACGGCGCGAGCCCGCCCCGCAAAGGCGCCGCCCACCGACGCGCCGAACAGGAGGTTCTCGCCGATCGTCGCCTGGTTGTTGTAGCGCGCGGGATCGAAGGGCTCGACCAGCTGGCGCATGTCGCGGTCGGCAAGCTTGGCGCGCAGGAGGCCGCGGGCCTCGACGAGCTTTTCCGCGAGATGCGGATAGCGCGCCGGATCGACCCGGCCCGACAGGCCGAAACGATAGACGTCATCGCGCATGCCGACGAGCGCCAGCTCCTCGAGCAGCCGGTGATCGAGCTCGTCCGCACCCTCAAGGCCCAGGGCGGCGTAGTCGATCCATTCGTCGTCCGGGCTCGCCTCGGGGTTGCCGGTGCGCGAGGCCTCGAGCCGGCGCCGGCGCTGTTCCGCGTCGTCCCCAGCGGCCCCGGGGCGCACCGGCCTGTGGCGCAGCCCATAGACGAGGTTGTCCCGCAGGGTCCCCGGAAAGAGGATCGGATCGACACCCGCATAGGTGAGACGACGGCCCGTCACCGCTTCCGGCAGGCGCCTCAGATCCCGCCCGCCGATCGAGATCTGGCCGGTGAAATCGTCGATCCGCCGCGCCAGCACCCGCGCCAGCACGCTCGGGCCGCCGCCCCCGTCCCCGACGAGGGCGATCCGCGCCGGCAGGTCCCAGGCGAAGGACGCGCCCTCGACCAGCGGCGAGCCGTGGCTGTCCATGACCCGCAGGTCCTTGACCACGAGCGGGCCCCGCAGCGGCTCGGCATCGGCTTCGGCGCCGGCGAAGACCTCCTCGGGAATGAGGCGCTCGGGCGCGAACTGCTGCGTGATCTGATCGTACTTGATCTGCACGTCGAGGCGCTGCTGATCCCAGTCGATCAGTTCCTTGAGCGGCGGCGGCAGCTCGCGATAGGCGGCGATGACGGCGACAAGCTGGCCGATGTCGAGCTTGCCCTTGAGCGCGAAATAGCCGCCGACCGAGTAGAAGAAGAACGGCGTGATCTGCGCGAGCAGGTTGTTCAGGAACTTGACCGCGAACTTCCACTTGTAGATGCGGAAGCGCAGATCGAAGAGGTGGAAGAGCCGCTCGCCGATCTCGGCCTTCTCCCAGGCCGTGGCGTCGTGCACGTGCACGGCCTCCATGCCGTCGACGATCTCGCCGACGCGGCCTGCAAGCTTGCGTGAGGCGATCTGCCGCTCCTTGCCGAGACGCAGCTGTACGCGCCTGAGGCGCGGGATGACGACGAACTGGATGCCGACGATCGAGGCCGCGATGATGCCGAGCCAGACATTCTGCAGCAGGATGAAGAGCATCGCGGTCGCGGCCTGCGTGCCAAGGAACATCGGCTGGATGAAGGCATCGCCGATGAAGCCGCCGATGGGCTCGACCTCGTCCTTGATGATGGTTGCCGTCTCTGACGCCTTGACCGTGCGCAGCGTCTCGGGCGGGAATCTGAATGTCAGCGAGAAGAGATCGAAGCGCATGCGCCGCAGCATGCGCTCCCCCAGTGCTCCTTTCGCCACATTGATCCAGTATTTGAAGGCGCCATTGACGAGGACGAGCACCAGGAACAACGTCGACAGGCCGAACAGGAGGCCGAGCTGGCCGACCGTGAAGCCTTCGAAGAAGGTGACGCGCGGCCCGCCCCCGAAAAGGGCTGGAGGGGTCGCGCCGATCTCGAGAAAGGTCGCCGTCGCCCGGCCGTCCTTGAACGCGCCGCCTTGAATCGCTTCGTTGACGATGCGCTTGGGCAGGTCGAGGGACCAGAAATAGAACGGCAGCGACGCGAGGACCGCGGCAAAGATCACCAGCTGTTCGCGCCGCGTGTGTCGCCAGATGTAGCGAAAGAGGCTCTTCTCCAAGCCTTTCTCCTTGTCCGACCGCGGCCGTTCCAGCTCTTGGCGCCAGGCCGGGACCGGATCACGGCGCCTGCCAGAAAGGGGATGCGTCCCCAAATCGGCATGCTAGAAGATAGACGAGCACGCGGGAACGCTCCATAACCCGCCGCTCCGGTGGGCCACCCTGCCGCGGATCCCGTGCAGCGGTGGTGGCGCACATCGGTGACGGTCAGGGTACAGCTACTGGATTTCGGATCGGCTGCTCCGGCGATGGGTACCATTCTGCCGGCCCAGCGATCCATATGGCGTGGGTGAGGGGGTTCACGATCGCGGCACCTCCTTGCCCATTTCCTTGGGGGCACGGTTGCCAGGAGCCTGCCTATGGCGGCAGCGACGAGGGTAGAGGGGGCGGGATCGGCCGGCGGCGGGTCGGAGAGCGCGCGGGTGCTCATCTACAGCCACGACACGTTCGGGCTGGGGCATCTGCGCCGTTCGCGCGCCATCGCCAACGCGCTGGTGACGGACCGGCCCGGGGTATCCGTCGTCATCATCTCCGGCTCGCCGGTCATCGGCAATTTCGAGTTCGGCTCCGGCGTCGACTACGTGCGCGTGCCCGGCGTGGTGAAGCTGCCGAACGGTGACTATCGCAGCCTCAACCTCAACGTCGAGCTCGACGAGGCGGTCGGCCTGCGGGCGGCCATCATCCAGCAGACGGCCGACACCTTCGGCCCGGACCTCGTCATCGTCGACAAGGAGCCGACCGGCTTTCGCGGCGAGATCGTGCCGGCGCTCGAGCGGCTGAAGGAGCGGGGCACGCGCATCGTGCTCGGCGTGCGGGACGTCATGGACGAGCCGGCGCTGCTCGTGCCCGAGTGGGAGCGCAAGGGCGCGGTCGACGCCCTCGCCGCCTATTACGACGAGACCTGGGTCTACGGTCTCAGGGAGATCTACGAGCCGCTGTCGGGCCTCGCCCTGCCTGGAGAGGTCCGACAGCGCATCGCCTATACCGGCTACCTGCGGCGCAGCCTGCCGCAGGAGCCCGGGTTCATGCGCTATCCCAAGAGTACCAAGGGCCCCTTCATCCTGCTGACGACGGGCGGCGGCGGCGACGGAGACGACCTGATCGACTGGGTGATCTCCGCCTACGAGACCGATGCCGGTCTCGACCTGCCGGCCGTGATCGTCTTCGGCCCCTTCATCAACCGCGACCGGCGGCGCAGCTTCGCCGAGCGCATCGCCCGGCACCCGAAGCTCGACGCCATCGCCTTCGACACCAAGCTCGAATATCTCATGAACCGGGCCACGGCGGTGGTGGCCATGGGCGGCTACAACACCTTCTGCGAGGTGCTGTCGCTCGACAAGCCGGCCCTGATCGTGCCGCGCACGAGCCCGCGGCTCGAACAATACATCCGGGCCATGCACGCCGAGCGCCTGGGCCTCGTGCGCATGCTCGTCGACGACGAGGCCGAGCGCGATCCGGCCCGCATGGCGGCGGCCCTGCGGGCATTGCCGGCGCAGAAGCGCCCCTCGCAGGTCATCGTGCCGGGTCTCCTCGACGGGCTCGACGTCATCCAACGGCGTTTCGCCGGCTGGCTGGCCGAGCGCCCCCGCCGCATCGCCATAAGTGAGGCCGCAGAGTGAGCGCGCGTCCTCGCTGCCCGTTGGCGGCCCACCGCTGTCGACCATCCGCGGATGATGAGCATGGCTGAGAGAAACGTGTGACCGGTCCTCGTTCCGACATCGGCCGCATCGCCGTCGTGGTGAAGGGCTATCCGCGCCTGTCGGAAACCTTCATCGCGCAGGAGATCCTGGCGCTCGAGGAGCGCGGGCTGCCCCTCGACATCTGGTCGCTTCGCCACCCGACCGAGCGCGTCGTGCATCCGATGCACGAGCGCATCCGGGCGCGCCCCACCTATCTTCCGGAGTATCTCTACCAGGAGCCCCTGCGCGTCCTGCGCGGCCTCCTGTGGAGCCTGCGCCAGCCGGGGTTCCGCCGGCTTATCCGCATCTTCCTGCAGGATCTGAAGCGCGACCCCACTCCGAACCGCGGGCGCCGGCTCGGTCAGGCCTGCGTGATGGCGCGGGAGCTGCCCGCCGGCGTGCGCCACCTGCATGTGCATTATCTGCACACGCCGGCGTCGGTGGTGCGCTATGCCGCCATCCTGCGCGGGCTCGCCTGGTCCTTCTCGGCCCATGCCAAGGACATCTGGACGACGCCCGACTGGGAGAAGCGCGAGAAGATCGCGGAAGCCGCCTGGGGCGTCACCTGCACGGCCGCCGGCCACGCGCATCTCGCCATGCTCGCCCCGCCGGCGGACCCTGCGCGCGTGGCCCTCGCCTATCACGGGCTCGACCTGTCGCGCTTTCCCAGCCCCCCGCAGCGGCCGGCGCGCGACGGCTCGGACCCGGCCGATCCCGTGCGCATCGTCTCGGTGGGCCGGGCAGTGGCGAAGAAGGGCTTCGACGACCTGCTCAACGCCCTCGCCGCGCTGCCTGAGGACCTCAACTGGCGCTTCGCCCATATCGGCGGCGGCGAGATGCTGGGCGCGCTGAAGAGGCAGGCCGAGGCAGCCGGCGTCGCCGGCAAGGTCGCGTTCCTCGGCGCCAAGGCCCAGCCCGAGGTGATCGCGCTGATGCGCGAGGCGGACGTCTTCGTGCTGCCGGCCAAGCGCGCCCGCTCGGGCGACCAGGACGGTCTGCCGAACGTGGTCATGGAGGCGGCGAGCCAGGAACTCGCCATCGTGGCGAGCGATTTCGCCGGCATTCCGGAATTCGTGCGGGATGGCCGCGAGGGCGTGCTCGTGTCGCCCGGCGACTGGGAGGCCCTCGCCAACGCCCTCAATCTCATCGCCCGCGAGCCCGCACGGCGCGCCGCCCTCGGCCGGGCCGCGCACGCGCGGCTGCGCGAGGCCTTTTCCATCGACGCCGGCCTCGACCTCATCGAGGCACGGCTGCGCCACTCGCTCGGGCAGATGCCGCTCGCGGACGGGTACCGGGAGCCCGCGGAGGCGACGGCCCCGTGAGCGGCGGCTTCCCCATCGCCTTCTACGCGCCGCTGAAGGCGCCCGACCACCCCTCGCCCTCGGGCGACCGCCGCATGGCGCAGCTCCTGATGCAGGCCCTGACGCAGGCCGGCTTCGTGCCGGGCCTCGCGAGCCACCTGCGCACGCTTGACCTCGTCGGCGATGCCGTGGCGCAGGAGCATCTGGCGGCCGAGGGCCGCGCCGAAGCGGAGCGGCTCGTTGCCGTCTATCGCGCGCTCGCGCCCGAGGCGCGGCCGCGGCTGTGGTTCACCTACCACGTCTATTACAAGGCCCCGGACTGGATCGGGCCGCGCGTCGCGCGCGCGCTCGCCATCCCCTACGTGGTGGCGGAAGGGTCGCGCGCGGCCAAGCGCGCGCGCGGCCCCTGGGCCATCGCCAACCAGGCGGCCGAGGCTGCGCTCGATGCCGCGGACGTGATCTTCGTCATGACGGAGGCCGACCGGCCGGCCCTCGAAGCAGCGCGCCCGGCGCGCCAGAGCCTCGTCGCCCTGCCGCCCTTCATCGACTGGCCCTGCCATGCCGCCGGCGCCGGACGGCCGCCCACAGGGGGCGCCCACCTCCTCACCGTCGCCATGATGCGGCGGGGCGACAAGCTCGCGAGCTATCGCCTGCTCGCCGAGAGCCTCGCCAGCCTTGCGGATCTGGCATGGCATCTCACCATCGTGGGCGACGGCGAGGCGCGGTCGGAGGTGGAAGCTCTCTTCGCCCCCCTGGCCGGGCGCGTGACCTTCCGCGGACTGGTGGGAGAGGAGGCCGTGCTCGCGCGCCTCTATGCGGGGGCCGACCTCTTCCTGTGGCCGGCCGTCAACGAAGCCTACGGCATGGCCTTCCTCGAGGCACAGGCCTGCGGCTGCCCCGTCGTGGCCGGCCACTTCGGCGGCGTCGCCGACGCATTGCGCGACGGGGAGACGGGGCTTCTCGTCGAGCCAGGCAATGCCGCCGTCTTCGCCGATGCCGTGCGCGGACTCCTCGCCGCGCCGGCACGGCGGGAGGCGATGGCCGCGGCCGCGCGACGCTTCATTGCGGAAGAGCGCACCGTGGCGGGCGCCGCAGCGATCCTGCGGCGCGCGCTTCTGCCGCTCCTCGCCGAGGAGCCGACGGCATGAGCCTGAGTGTCCTCATCACCGTCACGCATCTGCTCGGCGTCGGCCATCTCGCCCGCGCGGCGGCGATCGCCCGCGCGCTCGCCGCGGCAGGCCACGACGTGACGCTCGTGTCCGGCGGCATGCCGGCGCCGCTCGTACGCACCGGACGGCTGCGCTTCGTGCAGCTGCCGCCTGTGCGCTCCGCCGGCACAGCCTTCTCGACACTCCTCGACGAGGACGGTCGTCCGGCCTCCTCCGCGCTCCTCGCCGAACGCCGCCGCGAGCTCACGGCCATCTTCGCCCGGATGCGACCGGACGTGATGGTCACCGAACTCTTCCCCTTCGGGCGGCGGATGCTCGCGGACGAGTTCATGGCCCTCCTCGCCGCGGCGGAGGCCTGCCGACCGCGCCCGGTCACCCTCGCTTCCGTGCGCGACGTGCTGGTCGCGCCGGCCAAGCCCGAACGCATCGCCGAGGCGCACCGGCGCCTGTTCCGCCACTACGACGGCGTGCTCGTGCACGGCGATCCGGCCATATTGCCGCTCGAGGCCTCCTGGCCGCTCGATGCGACCCTTGCCCCGCTCCTGCGCTACACGGGCTACGTCGGCGAGCCGGCGCCAGAGGACGACGAACCCGCCGGCGACGGCCGCGACGAGATCGTCGTTTCAGGCGGGGGCAGCGCCGCCGCCCTGCCGCTCTACCGCGCCGCGGCGGAGGCGGCGCGCCTCGTGCGCGAGAAGCGCTGGCGCCTTCTCCTCGGCGCAGGCGTGGTCCAGGCGGATTTCGCCGCCGTCGCGGCGCGCGCCACGGACAACCTCGTCGTCGAGCGCGCCCGCCCGGATTTTCCCCTTCTCGTCGGCCGCTCGGCCGTCTCGGTGAGCCAGGCGGGCTACAACACCGTCGTTGACCTCTTCGGCACCGGCGTGAAAGCGGTGCTCGTACCCTTCGAGGAAGGCAACGAGACCGAGCAGCGGCTGCGCGCCGACCGTCTGGCGAGCCACGGCCTCGTCACCGTCCTGCCGCAGGGCGAGCTGACCGCCGGCAATCTCGCCCGCGCCGTGCGTGCGGCCCTCGCCCTGCCTCCACCCGAGGCGACGGCGATCGACTGCGGCGGGCTCGCGACGACGGTTCGCCTCGTCGAGGAATTCGCGAGGCGGCGGGGAGGCCTGGCCGCGCCCGCCCTCGCCGCGAACAGCGCGGAGAGCGCGTGGCGCCGCCTCGACGATGCGCTGGCCACGGCGGTGGCGTCCGGCGACACGCTCGCCTTCTGGTGGCGCGACGACGACGCGACGGCGCCGACGCCGGCCCTCGACCGTCTCCTGACCCTCGCCCGCCGTCACGCCGCGCCGGTGGCGCTCGCCGCGATCCCCGCCGCTGCGACGCGGGCATTGGCGGAGCGGCTGGCCGACGAACCTCTGGCGAGCCCGCTGGTGCACGGCCTCTCCCACCGCAACCATGCCCCGGCAGACGAGAAGAAGGCGGAGTTCGGCGCCCATCGGCCGACGGCCGCGCTGGTCGCCGATGCCGAGCGGGCGCTCGCCACCGCGCGCGAGCGTTTCGGAGCCCGGCTCTTGCCCATCTTCGTGCCGCCCTGGAACCGCATCGCGCCGGCACTCGTCGCCGAACTGCCTGCGCTCGGCTTCTGCGGGCTGTCCACCTTCCGCGACCGGCCGGCAACCGAGGCCGCCCCAGGGCTCATCCAGGTGAACACGCATCTCGATCCGGTCGACTGGCACGGTAGCCGCAGCCTCGTCGCCGAGGACATGCTGCTCGACGGGCTGGTCCGGGCGATCGCGGCCCGCCGCCGTGCCGACGATACTCTCGAGCCGATCGGTCTCCTCACCCACCATCTCGTCCATGACGAGGCGATCTGGTCGTTCTGCGAGCGCCTGATCGAGCGTCTCTGCCGGCACGCAGGGGTTCGCATCCATGCGGCACGCGAGGTCTTTGCCGCTCCGTCGGCGGGAAGCGGCGTCGATGGTCCGGCCTAGCCGCTGCACCCGCATCTGTTCACGGCCCCGGCGCGACCAGGGCCGGTGCGGTGCGGAGGGTCGTCCCGGGCACGCCCGGAGGGGACGCGCGCGGTACGGGCTCGGCGCCGTCAGGCCATCATCAGATTCTCGTCATGACCGGAGACGATCGACGCGAGGGCCCGCGCGACGGCTTGCAAAATATGGCGTCATCACCTCGTAATCGTCTAATGTTTCGCCACTCGGTGCAAAGGGGACACCGACCGTGACGGCAGGGGCGACGGCGGGCAAGCCGCTTCTTTCGATCCGCGACCTCGTGGTGGATTTCGCGAGCGACGGCGGCACCTTCCGTGCGGTCGACGGCATCTCGTTCGACATTCCGCGTGGACGCACGGTGGCGCTCGTCGGCGAGTCCGGGTCGGGCAAATCCGTCACGGCGCAGGCGATCCTGCGCATCCTGCCGAAGGCGGCGCGCATCGCCGGCGGCGCCATCCTCTTCGACGATCCGGCGAACGGCCGCGGCCCCACCGACATCGCGGCGCTCGCCGCGGACGGCGCGCCAATGCGGGCCCTGCGCGGCGGCCGTATCGCCATGATCTTCCAGGAGCCGATGACCTCGCTGTCGCCGCTGCACACCATCGGCAACCAGGTGATCGAGGCGCTTCGCCTGCACCGCAAGGTGTCACCGGAGGAGGAACGCGCCGCGGCGGAGGAGGTGTTCGCGCACGTCGGCTTTCCCGATCCCAAGCGCGCCTTCGTGACCTATCCCTTCGAGCTGTCGGGCGGCATGCGCCAGCGCGCCATGATCGCCATGGCACTCATCTGCCGCCCGGCGCTGCTCATCGCCGACGAGCCGACGACCGCCCTCGACGTGACGACGCAGGCCCAGATCCTCGACCTCATGCGCTCGCTCCAGGCCGAGACGGGGATGGCCATCCTCCTGATCACGCACGATCTCGGCGTCGTGGCCAACATGGCCGACGATGTGGTCGTCATGTATCGCGGCCGCATCATGGAGACGGGCTCGCGCAAGGAGATCTTCCACGATCCACGGCACCCCTACCTCAAGGCGCTCATGCACGCCGTACCCCGCTTCGGCATGGCGCCGGGCGAGCGGCTGACGCCTCTGCGCGAGGTGGCGAGCGCCGGCATCATCGCGGCCACGCCGAAGCTGCATCGTCCGAAGCCGGCCGGGCCGGTGCTGCAGGCGGAGGGCCTGTCCAAGCGCTACACGCTGCGCTCGGGCTGGTTCCTCGGCCAGACCCACCACGTGAAGGCCGTGAACAACGTCAGCCTGACCTTGGCCCCGGGCAAGACGCTCGGCCTCGTCGGCGAATCCGGCTGCGGCAAGACGACCGTCTCTAAGATCATCATGCGCGCGATGGCGCCGGACACCGGCCGCGTGCTCTTCGACGACGGCACGGGCCCGCGCGACGTGCACGGCCTCGACGGCGACGACCTGTTCGCCTACCGGCGCGCGGTGCAGTTCGTGTTCCAGGATCCGTTCTCGTCGCTCAACCCGCGCATGACGGTCTACGAGATCCTCACCGAGCCGCTCGTCATCCACGAGCTCGGCACCCCGGAGGAGCGTTTCGCCAAGGCGAAGATGCTCATCGAGCTCGTCGGTCTCGACAAGCGCCACCTGCGCCGCTATCCGCACTCCTTCTCCGGCGGACAGCGCCAGCGGCTCGGCATCGCCCGGGCGCTCGCCCTGTCGCCGCGCGTCCTGCTCTGCGACGAGCCCGTGTCGGCGCTCGACGTCTCGGTGCAGGCGCAGATCCTCAACCTGCTCAAGGACCTGCAGGCGGCTCTCGGCCTGTCCTACCTCTTCGTCTCCCACAATCTCGCGGTCGTCGATTACATCGCTGACACCATTGCCGTCATGTGCCGCGGCTACATCGTCGAGGAGGCACCGAAGGCGACGCTGTTCAGGAACCCGCGGCATCCCTACACGCAGGCGCTCCTCGCCGCCGTTCCGAGCCCGGATCTCGACCATCCGCTGGATTTCGACAAGCTGCGCAGCGACCGCTTCTCCGATCCCTCCGACTGGCCGGAGCCCTATCGGCTCGTCGCAGGCAGCGCCGGTGTCATGCGCGAGGTCGAGCCCGGCCATCGCGTGCGCATAGCGGCCGGTCATGCCCGGGAGGCGGCGTGATGAGCGTGCTGCCGCGCATGAGCCCGCCGCACCCGGTGCGCCGAACCGGCGCCGGGCACCACCGTCCGATCCGCCGTGCGGCGATCTTTGGAGCCGCGCTCGCGGTCATTGTCCTCGCCGCCCTTCCCGCTGCCGCGCAGGCGCCGGCCTATCGCGAGACCCCCTTCTTCGCCGAGCAGGTGGCGAAGGGAGCGCTGCCGCCGGTCGCGGAGCGGGTACCGGCGCGGCCCCTCGTCGTCGATCTCGCCGAGCGCGGCAAGCGCATCGGCACGCCCGGCGGCGAGATGGTGACCCTCGTGGGCAAGGCGCGCGACATCCGCTATGTTTCCGTCTACGCTTACACGCGTCTCGTCGGCTACGATGAGAACCTCGACCTGAAGCCCGATCTTCTGGAACGGGTCGATGTCGAGGAGGAGCGCGTCTTCACCCTGCACATCCGCCCCGGGCACCGCTGGTCGGACGGCCGCGCCTTCACCGCCGAGGACCTCCGCTACTGGTGGGAGGACGTGGCGCTGAACAAGCACCTGAGCCCGCAGGGGCCACCCGATTTCCTCATCGTCGATGGCGAGCGCCCACGTTTCGACGTGCTCGACGAGTTCACCGTCCGCTACTCGTGGTCGAAGCCCAATCCTCGCTTCCTGCCGATGCTCGCCGCGCCGCGCGACCCCTTCATCTACCGCCCGGCGCACTACATGAAGGCCTTCCACGCGAAATATACCGATCCGGCGTCGCTGGCGCAGGCGGCGGCACGGGCCAAGCTCAAGTCCTGGGCGGCCCTGCACAACCGCCTCGACGACATGTTCGAGAACTCCAACCCGGACCTGCCGACGCTGCAGGCCTGGAAGGTGATGAATGCCGCCCCCGCGAGCCGCTTCGTCTTCGAGCGCAACCCCTACTATCACCGCGTCGACGCCGCGGGGCAGCAGCTTCCCTATATCGACCGGATCGTCATCGACGTCGCCTCCGGCGGTCTGATGGCGGCCAAGGCCAATGCCGGCGAGGTCGACTTCCTCGCCCGCGGCCTGACCATGGCCGACATCCCCGTGCTCAAGGAAGGGGAGAGGGCCAAGGGCTACAAGACGATGCTCTGGCCCATCGCGCGCGGCTCGGAAGTCGCCCTCTATCCCAACCTGACCGTGACCGACCCGGTCTGGCGCAAGCTCAACCGGGACGTCCGCTTCCGCCGGGCGCTCTCCCTCGGCATCGACCGGCGCACCATCAACAACGCGCTGTTCTTCGGCCTCGGCATGGAGGGCAACAATACCGTGCGTGAGGGCTCGCGCCTGTTCGAGCCTTCCTTCCGGAATCGCTTCGGCACCTACGACCCGGCCGAGGCGGGCAGGCTCCTCGACGAGATCGGGCTGACGCAGCGCGACGGCGACGGCACGCGGCTGCTGCCCGACGGGCGGCCGCTCGAGATCGTCGTCGAGGTGAACGGCGAAGCGGCCATGGCGATCGACGCCCTGCAGCTCATCACCGAGTTCTGGCGCGAGATCGGCGTCAAGCTCTTCATCAAGCCGCAGGACATCACCGTGCTCCGCAACCGCGCCTACGCCGGCCTGCCCGTGATGGTGGCCTCGACCGGCCTTGACAACGCCATGCCGACCCCGGCCATGCCGCCGGCCGAGCTCGCCCCCGTGCGGCAGGACAACTACGCCTGGCCGAAATGGGGCCAGTATGTGGAGACGCAGGGCCGGGTGGGCGAAGCCTGCGACATGCAGAACCCGCTTAAGCTCATGAAGCTCTAC
Source organism: Chelatococcus albus (assembly GCF_030067675.1). GTDB lineage: Bacteria > Pseudomonadota > Alphaproteobacteria > Rhizobiales > Beijerinckiaceae > Chelatococcus_A > Chelatococcus_A albus. The sequence continues at coordinate 114,350 of NZ_JASJEV010000009.1, forward strand.
GAGGAGTGGCTCGCTTCCGACGAGGAGGGCGAGAAGGCCGCCATCTGGCGCCAGATGCTGGCGCTGCACGCGGAGAACCAGTGGAGCATCGGCACCGTGGCCGGCGCCATCCAGCCCGTCGTGGTGCGCCAGGGGCTCACCAATCTCGCCGGGAACCCGATCTACAGCTGGGAGCCGACGGCGCTCGGCGGCATCTACCGCATCGACGAAGTCTTCTGGGACCGCGCCGACCGGCGCGTGGCGAGCGTGCAATGATCGGCTTCCTCGCCCGCCGACTCGTCACGATGGCGATGACGCTCCTCGTCATCAGCGCCCTCGTCTTCCTCATCATCAAGCTGCCGCCGGGCGACTTTCTCTCGAACCAGATCGCCGAGCTGAGGGCGCAGGGCGAGGCAGCCTCCGCCGCCAAGGCCGAGTTCCTGATCAAGCAATACGGCCTCGACAGGCCCGCCTGGGAGCAATACCTCGTGTGGATCGGCATATGGCCGGGTCCGGCCGGCTTTTCCGGCCTGCTGCAGGGCGACTGGGGCTGGTCCTTCGAATACGACAAGCCGGTCCGCGACGTGGTCGGCGACGCCCTGTGGCTGACGTTGCTCGTCAACCTCGCCGTCGTCGTCTTCGTCCACCTGATGTCGATCCCGATCGCCATCTATTCGGCGACGCGCCAGTATTCCTGGGGCGACTATGTCGCCACCTTCATCGGCTACATCGGCCTCGCCACGCCGAACTTCCTGCTTGCGCTCATCCTGCTCTATTACTTCAATCGCTGGTTCGGCATTTCCATCGGTGGGCTCTTCGACGCACAATACGCCAATGCGCCGTGGAGCTGGGGCAAGTTCGTCTCGCTCCTGCAGCACCTCATCGTGCCGACCATCGTCATCGGGCTCGCCGGCACCGCGGCGATGATCCGGCGCATGCGCGCCAACCTGCTCGACGAACTCGGCAAGCAGTATTACATTACCGCGAAGGCGAAGGGCGTGCCGCCGACGAGGGCGCTGCTCAAATATCCCTTCCGCATGGCGCTCAACCCGTTCATTGCCGACATCGGCAACCTCCTGCCGCACCTCGTCTCAGGGTCGGTGCTGGTGTCGCTCGTGCTGAGCCTGCCCACGGTCGGGCCGATCCTGCTCGCGGCGCTGAAATCGCAGGACCAGTTCCTCGCCGGTTTCATCCTGATGTTCGTGGCGCTGCTCACGGTCGTGGGCATGCTCATTTCCGACCTGATGCTCGCGTGGCTCGACCCGCGCATCCGGCTCGGGCAGCGGTGAGGGCCTCATGAACGTCGACGCCCTGCCTCCCCGCAACGGCCGCTATGTCGACAGCGCGCCCTTCGACCCGGGCGCCAGCGAACCCATGGGCCGCGACGACGAGCGCTATTACCAGGCTTCGTCGCTGACCCTCATCTGGTGGAAGTTCAGGCGCCACCGGCTCGCCGTCGTCTCGGCGGTGGTGCTCCTCGCCTTCTATCTCGCCGTGCCTTTCGTCGAGCTCATCGCCCCCTACGGCCAGAGCCAGCGCAACGGCAATTTCCTCTATGCCCCGCCGCAGCGGGTGCACCTCGTCCATGGCGGGGCCTTCGTCGGGCCCTTCGTCTATCCCTATTCCTTCACCTTCAATCTTGAGACCTTCCGGCGCGACTACGTCGTCGACGAGACGAAACCGCAGCCGATCCGCTTCTTCTGCCGCGGCACGCCCTATCGCTTCTGGGGCCTCGTCGAGACCGACCGCCACCTCTTCTGCCCGCCGGAGGGGGGTACGCTGTTCCTCATGGGCACGGACCGGCTCGGCCGCGACATCTTCTCGCGCATCGTCTACGGGGCGCGCATCTCGCTCACCATCGGTCTCGTGGGCATTGCGGTTTCCTTCACGCTCGGCCTCTTCTTCGGTGGCATCGCCGGCTACCTTGGCGGCTGGGTGGATCATGCCGTGCAGCGTCTCATCGAGATCCTGCGCTCGCTGCCCGAGCTGCCGCTGTGGCTCGCCCTGTCGGCGGCACTGCCGCCCAACTGGAGCCCGCTCCTCGTCTTCTTCGGCATCACCATCATCCTCGGCCTTCTCGACTGGCCGGGGCTGGCACGCGCGGTCCGCTCGAAGCTGCTCGCGCTGCGCGCGGAGGAATTCGTCAAGGCGGCCGAGCTCATGGGCGCCTCACGGGCACGCATCATCGGGCGCCACCTCATCCCGAACTTCATGAGCCACCTCATCGCCTCGGCGACCCTGTCGATCCCCTCGATGATCCTCGGTGAAACAGCGCTCTCCTTCCTCGGCCTCGGCCTGCGCCCGCCGATCACGAGCTGGGGCGTGCTGCTCAACGAGGCGCAGAACCTCGCCGCCGTGAACCTGCACCCCTGGCTCTTGTGGCCGATCGTGCCGGTGGTGATCGTCGTCCTCGCCTTCAACTTCATGGGCGACGGCCTTCGGGACGCGGCCGATCCCTATCATTGACGGCGCGAGCCTGCTCTCGCTGAGTAAGGCTCTCGGAGTGGCACGGCGAAGGACCGCGCGACTTGCCCCGGCCGCGGCCCCTGTCCGCTCAGACGAGCTCCATCCGGTCCACGTCCACCACCCCGAAATCCGTGATCTTCAGGTGGGGGATCACGGGCAGGGGCAGGAAGGCGACCTGCAGGAAGGGCTCGGCAAGCGTCACGCCCAGACCGCGGGCGGCGGCGCGCAGCGGCACGAGGCCCATGCGCACCTCCTCGTAAGAGCGGTCGCTCATCAAGCCGGCGACGGGCAGCGGCAGTTCGGCCCGCACCGCGCCGCCCTCGACCACGACGAAGCCGCCACGGATCTCGCCGAGCCGGTTCACCGCCACCGCCATGTCCGCGTCGTTCATGCCGACGACGCAGATGTTGTGGCTGTCGTGCCCGACGGAGGAGGCGATGGCGCCGCGCTTCATGCCGAAGCCCTTGACGAAGCCGCGGCCGATGTTCCGGTTGACCCCGTGGCGGGCGACGACGGCAACCTTGGCGACATCCTGCTCCACGTCGACCGTGCGGGCGCAGTCGCGCAGGGGTAGTGCGAGGTCCTGCCGGGTGGTGATGATCTTGCCCGGTACCACTCCCATGACCGGAAGGGTGCCCTCGCCACCCGGGATTCGGAAGTCGGAAGCCGCGACGCGCGCAGCCTTCATGCTGTCGAGACCGATGGCCGCGACGGGCTCGCGCGCGGCGAACAGCGCCTCGTCCACGATGCGCCCGGCCGAGACCACCTGCGACACGGCGCAGGCTTCCAGGTCGTCGAGGAGCACGATGTCCGCCCGCTTGCCCGGCGCGACAATGCCCCGGTCCCTCAGGCCGAAGGCGGTGGCGGCCGTCAGCGAGGCCGCGCGATAGGCAGCGAGCGGCGGCGCGCCGAGGGCGATCGCCGTGCGGATGAGGTAGTCGAGGTGCCCCTCCTCCGCGATGTCGAGAGGATTGCGATCATCCGTGCAGAACGCGAGGAAGGGCGAGGTCTCGACAGTGAGCAGCGGTGCGAGCGCATGAAGGTCCTTGGAGACGGAGCCTTCGCGGATCAGCACGGTCATGCCCTTGCGGATCTTTTCCAGCGCCTCCTCGGCGCTCGTCGCCTCGTGCTCGGTGCGGATGCCGGCGGCGCAATAGCCGTTGAGGTCGAGGCCGCGCAGGAGAGGAGCGTGCCCGTCCACATGGCCGGGCAGGAAGGCTTCAAGCTTGGCGAGGCAGCCGGCGTCGCCGCCGAGCACGCCGGGAAAGTTCATGAACTCGGCGAGGCCGATCACCTTGGGATGATTGCGGTAGGGCACCAGGTCTGCCGCCTCGAGGCGTGCACCCGCCGTCTCCAGCGCCGTTGCCGGCACACAGCTCGACAGCTGCACGCGCAGGTCCATGATCGTGCGCTCGGCCGAGGCAAGGAAGAAGTCGAAGGCCGGCGCGCCGAGCACGTTCGCCATTTCGTGCGGATCGCAGATGGCCGTCGTGACGCCGTGCGGCAGCACGCAGCGATCGAACTCGTGCGGCGTGACCAGGGACGATTCGACGTGGCAGTGCGTGTCGATGAAGCCTGGCACGGCGAAGCGACCGCCGCCGTCGATCTCGCGTCGCCCCCGATATGTGCCGTAGGTGCCGACGATCGTGTCGCCGCAGACGGCGATGTCGGTGGCAACGATCGCCCCCGTCACCAGATCGAGGAGGCGGACGTTCTTGATGACGAGGTCCGCCGCCTCCATCCCTCGACCCTGGCGAATACGTCGGGCAAGATGCTGCGCGTCGGTCATCCCTGTCCCCTTTCGGCGGCGCCTCCCTCCAGCCATAGGCGCATTCGCGCGCATGGTCGAGAGAGGGCGGAACCCGCCCGCGGGGGCTGCGTTACCGGTTCGTCAGGACCAATCCGGGAGAGGGCCCATGTACGCGCATGCCACCACTGCCGGTCCGCGCCACCAGGATTGCATCGATGCCTGCTCCGCCTGCCTTTCGGCCTGCGCCTTCTGCCTCGACGCCTGCGCCGGCCGCGAGGATATGGTGGCCTGCGTGCGCACCTGCCGCGACTGCATAGCGATCTGCGGCGCCTGCCAGGAACCGCTGTCGGCCGACAGCGACCTGTCGGCGAAGCTGTGCGCGCTCTGCGCCGAGGCCTGCGAGCGCTGCGCGGAAGAATGCGGCAAGCGCGATCACGAGGCCTGCCGGCGCTGCGCCGGCGCCGCGACGCGCTGCGCCAAGGCCTGTCGCGCGGTGGCCCAGGCCGCATGAGCCTCCACCCGAGGGTCGGCACCCGCATCGGCGCGCCTCCAGCGTCAGGTAGTCGCCGGCACGAACTTCAGCGCCACGCCGTTCATGCAGTAGCGCAGGCCGGTTGGCGGTGGGCCGTCCTCGAAGACATGGCCCAGATGTCCGCCACAGCGGCTGCAATGCACCTCGGTGCGGGTCATGAACAAGCTGCGGTCGATGGTCGTGCCCACCGCACCGTCGAGCGGCCTGAAGAAGCTCGGCCATCCGGTGCCGCTGTCGAACTTCGCCTCCGACGAGAACAGCGGCTGGTCGCAGCCGGCGCAATGAAAAATGCCTGGGCGCTTCTCACGACCGAGCGGGCTCGACCCCGCCCGCTCCGTGCCGTGCGTGCGCAGCACGGCATATTGCTCGGGCGTCAGCCTCGCGCGCCATTCGGCGTCGGAGAGATTGACCTCGAACGCCTTGTCCTTGGACGTCGCCTGAGACGTCCCGCCGAACAGTCTGATCATGGCTCCCGCTCCGACTGCCGCCGTCCCGGCGAGCAGGATCGCGCGTCGTGAAAGCATGGCATCCTCGCTCGAGATCGGCCGAACGCTCGGGACCCGCGGCCCACCCGCGGTCACGAGGTTCTTACGACCAAACGCGATCCCGCGTTACGGCCGCAGCCTTCACGAATTGGGGAAGCGGCGCGACCGATCGGCCGGTCGCGACAGGCGGCAGGTCCGCGCAAGCCGCGCTCGCGCATCACCGCGCCAGGACGCGGCTGGCCCATCAGCCCTGACATGGGGAGAACCGGTGGTGGCCTCGGCGGGGATCGAACCCGCACACCCGAAGGTCCCGAATTTTAAGTTCGGTGCGTCTACCAGTTTCGCCACGAGGCCGCCGCAGCGCGCGGCCTCTTGTCTTGCCCAAAGGGCAGACCTGCGCAAGCCGGCAAGCGGACGTTCCACCGAAACGCGCGACAAGCGGCGGAGCGCACGGGCGCCGTCTTCCCGCGGCAAACCGGGCGCGACGGCGCGCCCTGCCGATTGACAGCCTATTGCTTGGCGAGATCGAGGTCCGGCGAATACTCTGCCCCTTCGACCTCCTTGACGATCACCTGACCGCAGATGCCCCGCCTGGCTTCCGGGTCATAGGTGAGCGTGGGCGATCCGTACAGCTGCCAGCCGCGGTTGAGGGCTTCGGTGACGCGATGACAGAAGCTCGCGTCGTCGGGACCCGTGAGATAGCGATAAAGCTTCATGAGGTTCTACCGGAACGAGGAACCGGGAAGGACAGGCTGGACAGCGCCCGCAGCCCTGACCCAGCCGGCAAGACCGAAGACGAGACGTGCGCCGCCCCGGCGCACCGGCGAGCGGACGAGGGCGACCGCGTCAGCCGCCCATGTCGCCAATTCGAGCAGGGCGCCCTTCACAGAAGCAGCGCGCAGACTGTCGCCACCAGGGCTACGGCACCCAGCAGGGCCCCCATCGCGAAATAGCTGCTGTCGCGCGCCTTGCTTTCCGTCAGGTCGAAATCCAACACCGCTCAACCCTCGCTGTCGATGACGGCTCCCTAGCCTCTTCACATGACCGTGACATGTCGTCAGCGTCGCATGCCGCGGGTCGGCTTGAAAAGACCAAATCAGCGCCTCTGCGGCCGAGATTCGCGGCACATCGCCCGGAAGACGTCGCTGATCCACAGGCTTTCGACGTCCGCCACATCGGCGCGGCGCGCGGGCGAGGCCGCGTGACCGCCGCGACATCAACGCCGCTCGGAGGGCGATGTTCCGTCCTCCGGCGCTCTCCGCTCCGGCCGGGGCGCTCGCCCTTCACCTGCCGGACGGCTACGCGCGGGTTCGGACCCAGCGCGGTGCGCCAAGGTCAGGGCGAGCAGCCCAATGCTGCAGCCAGCCGTCGCCACCCGGCCTCCGTTCCCGGAAGCCCGAAGCGCAGGTGCCGGTGATCCTCCCCGAAACGCCGGACGAGGATGCCTGCCCGTCCGAGATGCTCGAACCAGGCCTGCGCGTGCTCCGTCTCGACGAGGCGGAACAGCGTGGTGCCGCCGCGCACGGGAAGGCCAGCTTCGGCAAGCATCGCGTCGAGCCGCAGGGCGTCGCAGGCGAGCCGGAATCGCGTGTTTGCCTGCCAGTCGCCGTCCCCGAGCGCCCGGGTGCCGACGGCGAGCGTCGGGCCGGAAACCGCCCAGGGGCCGATCATCTGGCGCAGACCGTCCGCGAGCGGCACGTCGCCCGTCACCGCGAAGCCGAGGCGCACGCCCGCAAGACCGAAGAACTTGCCGAAGGAGCGCAGCACCACGGTTGGCGGTGCTCCCGCGCCGAGCCGAGGCAGAAGGCTCGTGCCAGCAGGAGCGACATCGGCGAAAGCCTCGTCCACGACGAGAAGCCCGTCGCGCTCGGCAAGGCGCCGCGCCAGCGCCATGAGGTCGTCGGCCGATATCGTGCGCCCGTCCGGATTGTTGGGGTTGACGACGACGGCGACATCCGCGGCAGCGAGGTCCTCGAACCGCGAGACCACCGTCACAGCGTGGCCGTCCGCCTGCCAGCGATACGCATGCTCGGCATAGGTCGGGCCGAGCACGGCGACGCGGCCGGGCGGGCGCAGGCGCGGCAACAACTGGATGAGCGCCTGGGTGCCCGGCGCAGCGACGACCTGCGCCTCCCGGCCTGCCGCATAGGCGCGCGCGGCCGCGGCCTCCAGCAGGGCCTGCTCGCCCCTGTCCGGCAGGCGTTGCCACAGCTCGGGCGCGATGTCGGGAAGCGGAAAGGGAACCGGGTTGATGCCGGTCGAGAGATCAAGCCAGGGTTCGGGAGCCAGCGGAAAGGCCGCGCGGGCGGCGCCGAGATCCCCGCCGTGGAGGACGATCGTCCCCCTCCGAACGAAGGGTGGGCCGCCGGGCTCGACCGTGCTAGGGGCGCGCTTCATGGGCCTCTCGTCGTTCCTTCTCCTGAGCCTCGCGCTCGCCTACGAAGCTGCCGTGGGCTATCCGAAGGCGCTGTTTCGCGCTGTCGGCCATCCGGTCACGTGGATGGGTAGCCTGATCGCATGCCTCGACCGCGGGCTCAACCGTGACGAAGACCCGCCGCAGGCCCGGCGAACGAAGGGCGTTCTCGCGCTCATTGTGCTCATCGCCATTGCCGGCGGCACGGCATGGGTCCTGCAAGCGACGATGGACGTCCTGCCCTTCGGCATCCTCCTCGTCGCGCTTCTCGCGGCGAGCCTCCTCGCCCAGCGCAGCCTGCGCGAGCACGTCGAGGCGGTGGCCGCCGGCCTCGAGAAGGAAGGACTGGCCGGCGGACGCCGGGCCGTCTCGATGATCGTCGGGCGCAATCCCGAGACGCTCGACGAGGCAGGCGTCTGCCGCGCCGCTATCGAGAGCCTCGCGGAGAACTTCTCCGACGGTGTGGTGGCGCCTGCCTTCTGGCTCGGTGTGGCCGGCCTGCCCGGCATCGTGCTCTACAAGGCGATCAACACCGCCGACAGCATGATCGGCCACAAGACCGAGCGTCACCGCGCCTTCGGGTGGGCTTCTGCCCGTCTCGACGATCTCGTCAACCTGCCGGCCTCGCGCCTCACCGCATTGCTTGTCGTCGCCGCGGCGATCGTCACGCCGGGCGCCGACGCCGCCGCCGCCTGGCGGGCCGTGCGACGCGACGCACGGCACCACCGTTCCCCGAATGCCGGCTGGCCGGAAGCAGCCATGGCGGGCGCGCTCGGGCTGCGCCTCGCCGGGCCGCGTGTCTACGGCAGCACGCTCGTCGAGGACTTCTGGATGGGTGATGGCCGCGCCGAGGCGACCGTGGACGATATCCGGCGCGCACTGCAGCTGAACCGCATGGCCTACGTGATGATGTTCGGCCTCGCCGCCATGTTGCCGGGCTTGCTGTTCGTCTGACCCTCCGGCCCGGCGAGCGGGCATGGCGCGAGACGCATCGCAGCGTCGTCGCAGAGGCCCCGCATCGATCGGGGTACCGTGTGCCGTCCGGTCGGCCATCATGAGGGACGTTCGATTCGCATCGACGGAGGCCCGTGATGGAGATCGAGTCCGTGCGCGCGCTCAAACGCGAAATCATCGCGAGGGTGTTGCGCCCCCTGCTCCTGCGCAGTTTCGAGCTTGAGCAGAAGAGGCGGGCGGCCGAGCCCCGCCGCCTGCCGCTGCGCGAAGTCGCGCCCATCGCGCTGGGGATCGCGCCGGGTGGGCTCCTCGCGGTGCGCGTCCAACAACGCAACGCCGCCACCGCCCGCCTTGTCGAGGAGATGCGCTCCATGGCGCACGAGGAGGTCGAGGTGCGCTACGTCGGCTCGATCCGCAGCTTCGCCCGTGCGGGTGGCGCCGCCTGGCTGAGGGCGCGGCGGCGGCCGCTCGTCATCGGCGCCTCCATCGGCCATTTCGCCGTAACCGCTGGCACGCTCGGTGCCTTCGCCACCGAGCGCAAGACGGGCGCCACAGTCATCCTCGGCAACAACCATGTCCTCGCCGACGAGGATCGCGGACGCATAGGCGACGCGGTGCTGCAACCGGGAGCAGCCGACGGCGGCAGCCGCGCGAATGATCGGGTCGGCGCGCTCCTGCATTTCGTGGCGCTGAACCGCGAGAGCACGAATATCGTCGATGCGGCCGTCGCCACGATCGATGCGGACGTCGCCTTCGACGCCACGACGCTCACCGGATTCGGCAAGGTGAACGGCGCACGCGAGGAGCCGCTCCTCCCCGGCACGCCCGTCGCCAAGCTCGGCCGCACGACCGGACTGACACGCGGCATCGTCACCGCCATCGAGGTCGACGACGTCAGGGTCGACTACGATTCGGGCCGCCTCGTCTTCGACGACCAGATCGAGATCGAGGGCACCGACGGCGTTTTCAGCCGCGGCGGCGATTCCGGCTCCCTCATCGTCGACGAGAGAGGGCACGGATGCGGGCTCCTCTTCGCCGGCAGCACCACCGGCGGCAGCAACGGCCGCGGCCTCACCTACGCCAATCCGATCGATCGGGTGCTCGGAGCCCTCGGCCTCGCGTTGCCGGCGTTAGGCACGAGGCTTAGATTCTCGGCATGGCGACCGAGCTCGAGCGCGTCCGGCGGACCAAGGACAAGCTGCGCGAAAGCCTGCGCAACGACCCGCGTTGCGTCGGCATCGGCATCACGCGCGTCGGCAACCTCCTCGCCGTCAAGATCAACTGGCGCGAAGGCCCCTGCGAACCGGGCGTGACCACCGTCGACGGCGTGCCCGTCGTCAACGAGGTCGTCGGCCCGATCAAGGCACGCCGCCTCAGCCAGCCACGCCCTCGCGGATCGGCGGCTGGAAGGTGAGCCCCATGTCCCAGGGGAAATAGATCCAGGTGTCCTGCGACACCTCGGTGACGAAGGTGTCAACCATGGGCCGGCCCTGCGGCTTGGCGTAAACCGTGGCGAAATGGGCATTCGGCAGCATCTCGCGCACGATGCGCGCCGTCTTGCCCGTGTCGACGAGGTCGTCCACGACGAGGACCCCCTTGCCGGTGCCATCGCCGAGCGCCTTGATCTTCTCGTCGATGCCCTTGAGCACGACAAGCTCGCCCTGATTCTTGTAGTCGTGGTAGCTCGCGATGCACACGCTCTCGATGAGCCGGATCTCAAGCTCGCGCGCCACGATGGCGGCAGGCACGAGCCCGCCGCGCGTGATGCAGACGATGGCCTCGAACGGCCCCTCGCTGTGGATGCGCCAGGCGAGCGCCCGCGCATCGCGGTGGAACTGATCCCACGAAACGGGAAAGGCTTTCTGGGATGGGGGAACCATGCTCGAACCTCTGTTCCTCAGAGCGGGATGAGGAAGGGCGGAAGCCGGTCTGCCGTCCCATCCCCCTCTGGCTTGTTGGAATTGATCACGTTGCCGATCGCGGATCGCCTCTGCCCAGGATCATCGGGATCTATGCCGCGCGTCCGTGCCAGGCCGCGAGCATGGCCTCGACGGCCGCCTGGGCCGCCCGCAGCTTCGCCTCGTCGCGCGCGCGGACGACGACGTTCGTATTGAAGCCGCGCTCGTCGTTGAACGGATAGCTGCCGATGATCACGTCCGGATGCGCCTTGGCGATCTCGCCGAGCGGAATCGCGATGTCGCCTTCCTTGGCATCGGCGCGGATCGAGACGGACTGCATCTTCACACCGGTCTTCAGCTTCGGCGCCACCTCGTCGAGCATCGCCTGCATGATGGCGGGCACGCCGGCCATGACGATGACATTGCCGATCCAGAAGCCCGGCGCCTTCGACACGCTGTTCGCCACCAGCTCGGCGCCGTGCGGAATGCGCGCCATGCGCCGGCGCGCCGCGTTGAGGTCCTCCGGCCTGATCCGCTCAAGCAGCATGGCGATGGCGCGCGGATCCTCGTCGATCGGCACGCCGAAGGCCTTGGCGACACTGTCGGCGGTGATGTCGTCGTGGGTCGGGCCGATACCGCCCGTGGTGAAGAGATAGGTGTAGCGCTGCCGCAATGCGTTCACGGCCGCGACGATCTCGTCCTCCTCGTCCGGCACGACGCGGACCTCCTTGAGGTCGATGCCGATCGCGGTGAGATAGTCGGCAATGTAGCCGATGTTCCTGTCCTTGGTGCGCCCCGAGAGAATCTCGTCGCCGATGACGAGGAGGGCGGCGGTGACGGGTGCGGTTGCTGCGGCGTCGGCCATGGGGCTCTCCTTGATCGGCCTTTACCGTCAAGCGCGCCGCCCCTCAAGCGCCTTCGCCGGGTTGAGGGAGCACCTGTCCCCTGCTACGTCGGACCGTTCTCTCGATCGGACCGCCCATGCGCTTCCCCTCCCCGCTCGTCGAAGGCCGCCTTGTTCGCCGCTACAAGCGCTTCCTTGCCGACGTGGCGCTGCCGACGGGCGAGGAGATCACCGTTCATTGCGCCAATCCGGGATCCATGCTCGGCCTGACCGCCCCGGGCAATCGCGTGTTCCTGTCCCGCTCGTCGAACCCGGCGCGCAAGCTCGCGCATTCCTGGGAGATTGCCGAAGTCGACTTCGGCTGGCGCGGGCTCCAGATGGTGGGCATCAATACTGCCCATCCGAATGGACTCGCTGCGGAAGCGATCGCCGCGGGCCTCCTGCCGACGCTCGCGGGCTACGAGCGGCTGCGGCGCGAGGTGAAGTACGGCAGGGCGAGCCGCGTCGATATCCTGCTCGAGAGCGACGACCGCCCGCCCTGCTACGTCGAGGTGAAGAACGTCCATCTGATGCGCAGGCCCGGCCTCGCCGAGTTCCCGGATTCGGTGACGGCGCGCGGTGCCAAGCATCTGGAAGAGCTCGGCGACATGGTCGAGGCAGGCAACCGCGCGGCGATGCTCTTCGTGATCCAGATGGAAGCGGAGCGCTTCGACCTCGCCCGCGACATCGACCCCACTTATGCGGCGGCCTTTGCCCGCGCCCGGGCCCGCGGGGTCGAGGCCATGGCCGTGGCTTGCCAGGTCACGCCCGAGGCGATCGAGGCGACGTGTCTCGTTCCGCTCTTGGTGTGAGGCCGCTGGCTCATGGGGGCGGGCACGGAACCGACGCACGGTCTTGGCCCCCCTTCCCCGGATACCCATAACGCCTTCCCCCGACCCGGTTCCGTGGCAGCCTGCGGCTGAACGATGAAGGACGTTCGCCTTCGGCCGTGTTTGTACGAGGGGTGCCGCCATGATCCTTCGCCTGGCCTTCGCCCTGCTCATCGCCGCGCCCGGCGTGGCCTCGGCCCAGAGCGCCAAGGTTCCGAGGCTCGCCGTCGAAAAGAGTTGCCGCGGTGCGGCAGCCCAGGATCCCGGCGACAAGGGCACCTTCGACAGCTGCATGAAGGATGAGAACGACGCTCGCGCCGAGCTCGGGAAGCGATGGGCGACCTACAAGGCCGCCGACCGCCGCGAGTGCGTGAGCCTCACGACCTCTGAGCCTCACGACCTCGGACGCTCTGCCGAGCTGCGTCGAGGTCCTTGAATGTCTTGAGATGGCCAAGGATGCCACGGCCACGCCGAAGCCCTGACTGCCGCCTCGGCCTCCCACGGCCGCAGGGAGGAGCCGTGCGGCTGCCCCGGTGTGCCATACGAGCGGCGGTAACGGCCCCGGACCGCTGCTTTTTCAAGCGCGCTCGAAGATGAAGTTGAGGCGCGTCTTCTTGATGAGCCGGTAGCCCTTGTCTGTGAGCAGAGCCGGCAGATCGACCTGCCAGCGCCCGCTGCCGTCCTCGACGATGAGCAGCTTCGGGAACAGGCTCTCTGGCGCCGTGCGCAGGAACGGCTCGAGGATGAGGTCCTCGGCGCCCTCCACGTCGAGCTTGGCGGCGTCGATATGGGTCAAGCCCTCGCTCTGGGCGAGTGCGAGGAGCGTCGTCGCGGGCACCCGCAGCGCCGTTGTTCCGCTCGATCCGACGATCTTGACGCTCGACTCGCCCTTGTTGGCGGGGTCGAGGAACATGGTGAGCTCGCCCACCTTGTCGGCGACGGCGCAGGCCACGGCCTTGACGGTACCGAAGGGGTTGAGCCGGATGTTGAAGATCAGCCGCTCGAAGATGTCAGGCTGCGGCTCGACGGCGAGAATCCGCGCACTGGAGCCCGCCTTTGCGGCGACGAAGAGCGTGTAGGCACCGATGTTGGCGCCGATGTCGACGAAAACGAAACCGGGACGGATGCGCTGCGCCAGAGTTTCGCGCTCGGTGACGTCGAAATACTGCGGTGTGAAGAGGACGCGCTTCTCACAGACATTGTTGTAGGGATAGAGCCGCATCCTGGCCCCGAGTGTCTCGACGTCGAGCGGAGCACCGTCGAGGGCGCCGATGACGATCTGCCGCACGGCAAAGGCGAAGCGCTTTCCGAGCCAGCTGTCGGGCATCGCCCGCGTCACGGCGATCGCCCGACGGCCGAGGGGCGAAGGGGCGAAAGCGCCAAAGGGCTTTGTGTCGTGCGTGGGGAAATCGGCCATGCGCGTCGGAGGATCGTCGTCGAAGGCGGATCCATACACGCACGGCGCCCGCATGGCCAGACCAGGCGTGGCGGCCGCCTCAGTTGACCAGCACCGCTCCGTCGCAGCGCACGCCCTCGACCCACACATCCGCCTCGCCGAGGCGCAGGCCGAACGCGTTGAGAACCCCGCCGAGGAGCGTGTCGAGCGTCGGCGTCGCGCCCGTGAGCAGTGTCTTGAGGGCTCCCTTGACCAGATTGGAGTTGAAGAGCGGGCCGAGCAGATTGGAGCCGGGAACCTCGGCGTCGAGCTGCAGGTCGCTGACGAGGCCCGAGACGAGCGAACTCGTGTAGTCGCGCGTCTGAACGGTCTTCGCCCTGTGCTGGTCGATGTCGGCCTTCTGGAAGAGCAGGATCTCCTCGCGCAGATTGCTCATCACCACATGCGCCCGGCCCTTGACGCGGATCATTCCGGCGACGTCAACGAGCACCGCCTGGTTGGCGGACACGGGCGTCGTGAAATTCTTCATCTGCGCCGGCGTCACGTCGCCGATCCAGGCATCGACGACACCGGGCCTGGCCGCAATGCCGACCCTGATGTCCGTAGCCTGAGTGCCGCAGGTGATGCTCGCGAGGCGCGCATCGGCAGCCGCGACATCGACATGGACCGGCACGTTGACGACGGGTGGCAGGATGCCCGAGCCGACGAGCCCGATCTTCAGGTAGAGGCGCGTCTGGGCCGTGTGCACGGTTGTGCCGGTCGGCCCGACGGCGAACCATGACCTGCCCTGCGGTCGCTCGCCGATGGAGAGCTGAAGCTGTACGGAGGCGATGCCGGGCAGGTTCAGCGCCAGGCTGGCGTTCGCCTGGCGGCTTCCGTTGGCGAGCTGCGCCAGAGCCATCAGCATGTTGAGCGCCGACACGCTCGCCTCGAAGGGCGGGGCATCGCCGATGGCGTTGCCGGCATAGGGGCCGATGTCGAGGAGCTTCGACGTGGCCAGAGTAGCCGAAGCCAGCGCGCCACTGTTGCCGAGGAGCTGGAGCACCGACCGCGCGCGCGGATCGGCCCCGCCGTTGAGCGCATTGGCCGAAGCCTTGAGCGCGTCGGCGACCGAGACCGATCCGGTGAGCACATCCCTGTACGTGCCCGCGGACACGCGCGCCTGGATGCGCAACGCGTCGAGGAAGCGCAGCGCGTCGATGCGCGCGGTTGCGAGCGCTTCGTAATCCATGACGGTAAGCGCGACATTGGTCCCGAGCAGCGCGCCGAGGAGACTGTTGAGGAGGCCCCCGTTCAGGCTCGCGAGGCGGCTGCCGATCGAGAAGGCGGCCATCTGGGAGGTCGCGGCTGTCGCCTCGACACTGATCGGGAAACTGTCTGAACCGGAGACGACGCGACCGAGCAGGATCGGGGCCGAGGTCCTGAACCGCACGCGAGCGGCATTGGCCGCCGCCCCTCCGCCCGGCACGAAGCGGCCGCTCGACGGCAGGCTCGGGTCGGGCGTGTAGACCCCGGGCTGGACGATGAGCTCCTGCACGTCGTCAAAGCCGTTGTCCGTCAGGGACGAGCGCGCGAGGCCCGTGGCATTGGCGAGGTTGCTGGCGGCGACCATCGCAGCGATATCGGCGGCGGCCTGGGCCCTGCGCCGCGTTGTATAGGCGTTGCCCACATCCGCCACGATGGCTGCCATGCCGAGCAGCGCGACGATCGCGGCCGCGCCGATGATGGCGACCCCACCGCGGCGATCTTCGCGGAACCTGCACCAGGAGCTGGACAGGAAGGACGCCAGTGTCCGGGCCATGTGCACCGCCCTTGGTCTAGAAGCCTCCGCGCCGCACGACGGCAGTCTTGACGATCTGATCGGAGGGGATGGGCAATATCCCGCCGAAGCCCGCGAGCCCGAGATGCGAGGCATCGTAACGCACGGTCACCGCGAAGCGGTTCGGGTCAGCGGGGTCGGGCGCGGCGTCCACCGTGACGTGGTCCGCCTTGAGAAAGGGATAGCTTCCGATCGTCGCCATCACCTGCTGGCGGGCAAGGGTCGAACGCTCGCTTGCGCTCATGCCGGCGACGGAAGCCCGTGCCGCCTCGGCCGCCAGCTGCTGCACGCCGTGCGCCACGCCGAAATAGAGGCCGTAGAACAGGAGCCCGCATAGAATAAGGACGAAGGCGGGGGCCACGAAGGCGAACTCGATGGCGGCCGCGCCTTCCGTTCTGGCTATCAGTCGTTGCATCATGTGCATGACAACGCCCTTTGAGAGAGATTTACACGCATTAGTTGCTAACAAGGCGTTAAGTTGGAATATTTCCGTATTGTCACTGGGATGATTGCAACTTTAGCGAGCAACACCGCCCGATCGGTCGGCCATTCGCGTCACCGTCCTTGCACCCGGCGACGGGTCGCATAGATTGAGCGCAGAACGGAGCGGGCGCGGCGCGTCCCAGACCAGCATCCGATGATCGACCTCGACACAGCACTTGCCCCTCGCAGGGCCAACGACATCACGATCTATGGCCCTGAAGGTTTTGAGGGCATGCGCCGTGCCGGGCGGTTGACGGCCGAGTGCCTGGACATGCTCGTCGAGCATGTCCGCCCCGGTGTCAGCACGCAGGCGATCGACGATCTCGTCTTCACCTTCGGCATGGACCACGGTGCCTATCCGGCAACCTTGATGTATCGCGGCTACCGCTACTCGTGCTGCACCTCGATCAATCATGTCGTCTGCCACGGGCAGCCCAACGACAAGCCGCTGCGCGAGGGGGACATCGTCAATATCGACGTGACCTTTATCGTCGACGGCTGGCACGGCGACTCGAGCCGCACCTACGCCGTGGGGGAGATCCCGCGCCGGGCCCAGCGCCTTCTGGATGTGACCTATGAATCGATGATGCGCGGCATCGCCGCCATCAAACCGGGCGCCACGACCGGAGACATCGGCGCCGCCATCCAGGAATATGCCGAAGCCGAGCGCTGCTCCGTGGTGCGCGACTTCTGCGGCCACGGCCTCGGGCGCCACTTCCACGAACAGCCGAGCATCCTGCACTTCGGCCGCCGCGGCGAGGGCGTGGAACTCAGGCCCGGCATGTTCTTCACCGTCGAGCCGATGATCAATCTCGGCCGCCCGCACGTGAAGGTCCTGTCCGACGGCTGGACGGCCGTGACGCGTGACCGCTCGCTGACCGCCCAGTACGAACACACCGTCGGCGTGACGGAGACAGGCGTCGAGATCTTCACCCTGTCGCCGAAGGGGCTCGATCAGCCCCCCTTCAACCGGACCGCCTGAAAGCCCATGGGCGATCGGGCCGACGCCGGGGCGCGGCAGGAGCCGCACTATCACGGCCATCGCAATCGCCTTCGCGCCCGCTTCCGGGAGGCCGGAGGCGATGCCCTGCCCGACTACGAGTTGCTGGAGCTCCTGCTCTTCCGGTCGATCCCCCGACGGGACGTCAAGCCTCTCGCCAAGGCGCTGCTGAAGCGCTTCGGTTCCTTTGCCGAGGTCCTGGCCGCCCCCGCCGATCGCCTGGCCGAGGTGGACGGCATCGGCGAGAGCGTGGTGAGCGACCTCAAGGTGGTGGAGGCCGCCGCACGTCGGCTGGCCAAGGGCGCCATCGCCGCGCGTCCCGTGCTCTCGTCCTGGACCGCGGTCATCGACTATTGCCGCACGGTGATGGCCTTCGCCGACAAGGAACAGTTCCGCATCCTGTTCCTCGACAAGCGCAACGCGCTCATTGCCGACGAAGTGCAACAGACCGGCACGGTCGACCATGCCCCGGTCTATCCCCGCGAGGTCGTCAAGCGTGCCCTGGAGCTCTCGGCGACCGCCCTGATCCTTGTGCACAACCACCCTTCCGGCGATCCGACACCGTCGTCGGCCGACATCCGCATGACGCGCGAGATCGCCGAGATCGCGAAGCCGCTCGGCATCGAGCTGCACGACCACATCGTCGTCGGCCGCCAGGGCCACGCGAGCTTCCGCGGCCTGCGCCTCCTCTGAACGCGCCCGAAGCGCCCAAGGGCGCGGCAGGTTGCCCGGCCTTTGCGCAAAATCGTCCCATGCCCCGTCGCCGGGGCGATGTTCACCCACCCCGTTCCGTTGGCACGCGGCTTGCGGCACACTCGCAGGCAAGCCGCAGGCAGGACGGCGAAAGGGGGAGCGGCCATGGCGACAGCCTTCGACGAGATGACGGGTGTCCCAGGGGCCACGGAGGTGCGCGAGGCCTACGTAACCCTGAAGCGATGGCTGGAAACGACGCCGAGGCATCTCCTGGACACGCGCCGCAGCCAGGCGGAACTCTTCTTCCGGCGTATCGGCATCACGTTCGCGGTCTACGGCGAGGTGGAGGCGAGCGAGCGCCTCATCCCCTTCGACATCATTCCGCGGGTGCTGCTCAAACGCGAGTGGGAGATTCTCGAACGCGGCCTCAAGCAGCGCGTGACCGCCCTCAACCGCTTCCTTGCCGATATCTACGGCCCGCGCGAGTGCCTGCGGGCCGGCGTCCTGCCGGAGGATCTCGTCTACCGCAATCCCTGCTTCCGCCTCGAGATGGCGGGCGTTAAGGTGCCCCACGACATCTACGCCCATATCGCCGGCATCGACGTGGTGCGGGTCGACGCCGACACCTTCTATGTGCTCGAGGACAACGTCCGCACACCCTCGGGGGTCTCGTACATGCTCGAGAACCGGGAAGTGATGCTGCGGCTGTTCCCGGAGCTCTTCGAGGAGCACCGCGTCGCCCCGGTGGAGGACTATCCGGACGCCCTTCTCGCGAGCCTGCGGTCGGTCGCTCCGGCTGGCGCAGGGCGTGATCCGACGGTCGTGCTCCTGACCCCCGGCCAGTACAACTCGGCCTTCTACGAGCATTCCTTCCTTGCCGACAAACTCGGGGTCGAGCTCGTCGAGGGGCCGGACCTCTTCGTGCGCGACGATGTCGTCTGCATGCGCACGACGGAAGGCGCGAAGCGCGTCGACGTGATCTACCGCCGCATCGACGACGACTTCCTCGATCCCCTCGTGTTCCGGCCGGATTCCGTGCTCGGCGTCGCGGGCCTGATGAGCGCCTACGAGGCCGGCAACGTCACCCTGGCCAATGCGGTCGGCACCGGGGTCGCGGACGACAAGGCCGTCTACAGCTACATGCCGGAGATCGTGCGCTTCTTCACAGGCGAGGAGCCCATCCTGAAGAATGTCCCGACCTGGCGCTGCCGGGAAAGGGAAGCTCTCGCCTATGTTCTCGACCGCCTGGACGAGCTCGTGGTCAAGGAGGTCAACGGCTCGGGCGGCTACGGCATGCTCATCGGCCCGCATGCGAGCCGGCAGGAGCGCGAGCAGTTCCGGCGCAAGCTGCGGCACGCTCCGGACGGCTTCATCGCCCAACCGACACTGGCGCTATCCACCTGCCCGACCTTCGTAGCCGAGGGCATGGCACCCCGGCATGTCGACCTGCGCCCCTTCGTCCTTACCGGGGCGGACGGCTGCCGCGTCGTGCCGGGAGGCCTGACCCGCGTGGCGCTGAAGGAGGGTTCGCTCGTCGTCAACTCGAGCCAGGGCGGCGGCACGAAGGACACGTGGGTGCTCGATGCCTGAGGGGATCGCCGACCTCCGCTCCTTCCCGACCGCGAACGACGGGTGACCGATGCTCTCGCGCACCGCCGACCATCTGTTCTGGACCGCGCGCTACCTCGAGCGTGCCGATTTTCTCGCGCGCATCCTCGACGCCACCACGAGGCTCACTGCCTTGCCCGCGAGCTACGGCCGCCCCGGCAATGAATGGGAAAGCGCCGTCGCCTCCTCCGGCTGCGCCGCCGGCTTCTACGCGCTCTACGACGGCGCGAACGAATATACGGTGCGCGATTTCCTCGCCTTCAGCCCGACCAATCCCTCTTCCATTCGAAACTGCCTGTCGGTGGCGCGCAACAATGCGCGTGCGGTGCGCACGGCCCTGACCATCGAGATGTGGGAGGCCATCAACGATGCGTGGCTGGAGCTGCGGCGGTTCGACGCGAAGGCCATGGACCGCGAGGAATTCGCCCGTTTCCTCGAGTGGGTGAAGGCCGTTTCCCTCGCCTTCGAAGGCTCATCGCATCGCACCATGCTGCGCAACGACGCCTATTGGTTCACGCGCCTCGGTACCGCCATCGAGCGGGCGGATAACACCGCCCGGATTCTCGACGTGAAATACCATGTCCTGCTTCCCGCGACCGAGCAGGTCGGCGGCAGCCTCGACTACTTCCAGTGGACCACCATCCTGCGCGAGGTCTCGGCGCTCACTGCCTATCACTGGGTCTATCGCGAGAGCGTCAAGCCCTGGCTCGTGGCCGATCTCCTCATCCTCAACCGGCAGATGCCACGCTCGCTCACGAGCTGTTACGAGACGCTCGTGCGCCACCTCGACCTCATCGCCGAGGCCTACGGCATGCGCGGCGCGAGCCAGCGTGTCGCGAGCACGACCCTGGCGCGCCTGACCGGCACGCGCATGGAGGATGTCTTCCAGTCCGGTCTGCACGAGTTCATCTCGGGCTTCATCGCCGACAACAACAGGCTCGGCGTCACCATCGCCGAGCAATATCTCATGCCCTGAGCCGGAGGGCGGCTGCCACCATGCGCATCCGCATCGCCCACGTCACCGCCTATCACTACGACCGCCCGGTGAAGGCCGTCATCCAGACGCTGCGCCTGACGCCGCGCGCCCACGACGGACAACACATCCTCGCCTGGCGCGTGGAAGTCGATGGCGCTGCCCGCCTGTCGCCGGGGGAGGATGCGCTTGGCAACCGGCTGCACGTGCTGTCGGCGGAAGGCACGCTCGACAGCCTCGGCGTCAGGGTCGAGGGCGAGGTCGAGATGCTTGACACCCACGGCGTCGTCCGCGGCGCCGTGGAACGTTTCCCCGAGACTGTCTTCCTGCGCGAGACGCCGCTCACGGCGCCGGACGAGGCGCTGTGCGCCTTCGCCGATGCTGCCGCCAGCCGCGGAACGAGGGACCGCCTGGCGCTTCTTCATCACCTGCTCGAAGCCATCCACCGTGAGATGACCTTCGACACCGAACCGACCCACGCCGCAACGACGGCCGCCGAGGCCTTCGCCCTGCGCCGCGGCGTCTGCCAGGATCTGACTCACGTCTTCCTCGCCGCCTGCCGCCATCTCGGCATTCCTGCCCGCTATGTCTCAGGCTATTTCCTGCGCGGAGACGGCGTGGTCGTGCAGGAGGCGGGCCACGCCTGGGCCGAGGCCTACGTGCCCGCCCTCGGCTGGGTGGGATTCGACGCCGCCAACGGCATCAGCCCGACGGATGCCCATGTCCGCGTCGCGATCGGGCTTGATTACCTCGGAGCGGCCCCCGTGCGCGGCGCCCGCACGGGCGGCGGTGCGGAGGCCCTCTCGGTCTCCCTGCGCATCGAGCAGGCCGCGTGGCAGACGCAGGCTTGAAATGGCGCGTGGCATGCGCCAAACCCTCGCGCTTGGAGCCTGACCATCGGGGGCGGAGGCCGGTTCGGCCGAGAATGTCCGGGCGGCGAGCAGGCCAATGGGTGGAGGCTGGCGACGATGACCTATTGCGCGGG
This sequence comes from Chelatococcus albus, assembly GCF_030067675.1. Classification (GTDB taxonomy): domain Bacteria; phylum Pseudomonadota; class Alphaproteobacteria; order Rhizobiales; family Beijerinckiaceae; genus Chelatococcus_A; species Chelatococcus_A albus. Next base: position 135,497 of record NZ_JASJEV010000009.1, read on the forward strand.
CATCCTGGTTCAGGACGGGCTGGTGATGATCGCCGACACGCGCACCAACGCCGGCCTCGATAACGTCTCCACCTTTCGCAAGCTGCACCTCTTCGAGGAGCCGGGCGAGCGCATCCTCGCGCTTGCCTCGGCCGGCAACCTGTCCCTGTCGCAGTCGGTGATCAGCCTGCTCACCGAGGGGATCCCGAATGGGGAGACGGGCGAGCTCGAGAAACTGGACGACGCCCCGACGGTCTTTCGCGCCGCGCAACTCGTGGGCCGGGCCATCCTCAACCTCCGGCGGACGATGGGGCAGGCCCTGGAGGAGGCGCGCGTCGGTTTTGACGTGTCCTTCCTCCTCGGCGGGCAGATCAAGGACGGGCCGATGCGGCTCTTCATGATCTACTCCGCCGGCAATTTCATCGAATGCGGCATGGATGCGCCCTTCCTGCAGATCGGCGAACACAAGTATGGCAAGCCCATCCTCGATCGCGCGGTCACCTTCGAGACCAATCTTTTCGACGCGCTGAAGATCGGCCTCATCTCGATGGATTCAACCATGCGTTCGAACATCGGCGTCGGCCTGCCGATCGACCTCGTCGTCGTCCGGCGCGATGCCCAGAAGGCCGAGATCGTCCATCGCATCGAGGCGAGCGAACCCTACTTCAGCGACCTCAGGGAGCGCTGGTCGGCGGCACTGCGCGCCGCCCACATGGCGATCCCGCGCCCGCCCTACGGGCCCTCCGCCTGATTCCGCACCCGGCACGCCCGAAAGGCGGCTGGCCCGGGAAACCTGATATAAAGGAAGATCACCCACAGTCCGGCATCCACCTGCGCCAACGCAAGGTCATGCCGGTCTTGTCCGTCTTCGGCTCACGCACCTCGACCTCACTCGCCTCGCGCCTCGTCTGGCCGATGGCGGCGATCCTGGCGGGCACCCTCGTTCTCGTCATCGCGACGATGCTCTGGACCAGCGACGGCGCGAACGAGATGGCCGGCGAGCGACAGCGGAACCAGATTGCCAATGCGCTGGCGGAGGAGATGAGCCAGGCGCAGCGCCATCTCGGTGAGCTTGCACGTTCCGAGGATGTCGCCGCAGCCGCCCGGGAAACCAGTGCCGCGGCGCGCCTGCACAAGGTGCTGTGCGAGCGCGGTGCGCGCCTGTTCGGCTTCGATGGTGTCTTCGTCGTGACCCGCGAGGGGGATTTCGTCACGGGTTTCGACGACGGCGCCGAGGTCGCGCAGGACGGGTTCGCCGCTCGGCTGTCTCTTTTGCAACCGACCATCTCCGACCTCGAAGGGCGGCTCCGGCTGACGCCGGCCGGCGAAGGCCCGCAAGATCCCCCCGCCGCATGGATCAGCGAGACTGGTGCCTCCCAGCTCGTCTATGATCAGGGCGCCGCCTATGCCGTGGTGGCCGTCCCGGTCGGACAGCGGCTGACCGCTGTCGCCTATCTGCACCTCGACCAGGGATTTCTCGATCGGTTGGCTGCGCGCCATTCCATCGGGCACCTGTCCATCGTCACCCCTCCTGTCGCCGAGGGCTCGGTCTCCCTGCCGCTGCGCGACACGAGGGGCCGCAACGTGGCCTTCCTGGCGTGGGAGCCGGAACGGCCGGGCGATCTCGTTCGCGAGCGCTTCGTGCCCACGATCCTGCTCGTGGTTCTGGCGGCGATGATCTTCTCGCTCCTGATCTTCGCCCATGTGCAGCGCGTCGCCGTCGATCTCGCCCGCAGCCAGGACGAGGCGCAGCGGCTCGCGGGCCACGATCCGCTCTCGGGCCTGCCCAACCGCCTGCTCTTCGCGGAGCGGCTCGACCAGGAACTCGCCCGCATCCGGCGCAATGGCGAAGGGCTCGCCGTCATGTTCCTGGACCTCGACCGCTTCAAGGACGTGAACGACACCTACGGTCACGAGGCCGGCGACGAGCTCATCCGCCTGGTCGCGCGGCGACTGTCCGATCTCCTGCGCGGTGCCGATACGCTGTCGCGCTTCGGCGGGGACGAATTCTCGATCATCCAGACGGAGCTGAAGGACGCCCGCGACGCCGAGGCGCTCGCCCGGCGCATCCTCGACGCTCTCACTCGGCCCTTCGAGCTCGCGGCGGGTCCGGTGACCATCGGCGTCTCCATCGGCATCGCGCTGAGCCCGCGCAATGGCATCGAGCGCGAGGCATTGATGCGCCTCGCCGATACGGCCCTCTACCAGGCGAAGAACGAGGGCCGGAATCGCTACAGCTTCTTCGAGCGGCAGATGGACGAGGCCCTGCGCCTGCGCAAGATCGTCGAGGACGACCTGCGCAACGCCATCGCCAATGACGGCCTCACCCTTCACTACCAGCCGCAGATGTCCGCCGACGGGGAGACGATCGTCGGCGTCGAGGCGCTGGTGCGCTGGCCGCATCCGCGCCAGGGGCTGATCACACCAAACCGGTTCATCTCGGTCGCGGAGGAGCGCGGCCTCATTATCCCCTTGGGAGAATGGGTGCTGCGCCGGGCCTGCGAGGATGCGAAGCGCTGGCCCAACCTGCGCGTCGCCGTCAACGTCTCGGCCATCCAGTTCCGTCATCGGGACTTTGTGCGCAGCGTCATGCGCATCGTGACGGAATCGGGGATCGACCCCACGCGCCTGGAGCTCGAACTGACGGAGGGGGTGGTCGTCGACGATGCCGATGCGGCGGAAGAGGCGATGATGGAGCTGCGCGCGCTCGGCATACGCCTCGCGCTCGACGATTTCGGCACGGGTTATTCGAGCCTCATCTATCTGCGCCGCTTCGCCATCGACAAGATCAAGATCGACCGCTCGTTCCTAGAGAGCATGGAGACGACGGGCGAGTCGGCGATCCTCGTGCATTCGATCGTCCATCTCGGCCGAGCCCTCGGGCTCACCGTCACGGCCGAAGGCGTGGAAACGCGCGAGCAGCACCAGTTCCTGCAGGCCCTCGGCTGCCACGAGTTGCAGGGCTATCTGTTCTCCAAGCCTGTTCCGGCGGAGGAGATCGACCGCATGCTCGCCATGGCCTCCGACGAGCCGAAGGATACGGGCGGCACCGCCGTCGCGTAGTGACAGGCCCCGGTCGCGCCCGCGGCGCGCTCGTCGTCGCGCAGCCCCGTGGGATATTCAGAGAATCGCCTCAAGCCCGCTCACGAGCGCGACGACAAAGCCGAGGCTCAGGCTGATGCCCGCCGCGCCGACGAGGAACCCGGCAATCACCACCACACCATCCCGCTCGACGAGGCCGAGGCCGATGAGACAGGCCGCGAGCCCGAGCGGGATCTGCCCGACAAAGGGCGCCGCCACGAGCAGACCGAGGGCCACGACGAGCAGCACAACCCCCACGAGGCGCATGCCGAGAGCGGTCTCGAAAACGCGAAGGCGGGGCTTCGACCAGCGCTCCAGGCGGCGCAGCGCCGGCAGAGCCCGGCCAACGGCGCTGGCGACCTCCGCCCGTGCCACCGATTTGTCGAGAAGCCGGCGCGGCAGCCAGGGAGTCGCCCGGCGAAGCACGATCTGTAGCGCGACGAAGGCCAGCAGGATGCCGCTGATGAGCGGAATGGGCGGCGGCATGGGCAGGCAGTTGGGCAGGGCCAGCACCACCACGAGCAGGGCGAAGGCCTGTTGCCGCAACGCCTCCACGATCTCGCGAACGGTCAGGCGCTCGTCCTCGCCGGCCGCGAGCGCGATGAGGACGGCGGACGTGCGGGCGGCGTTCGGCACGATGGGAGCTGGAAGACGCGCGTGATGCAAGGCCGCCTTCCATAGCCCAGCCGCGCGGGCGGGCCAAGTCCGCCTCTGTTCTGCTGGGCGTCGGGCGGGGTCATGGCGCGGCGCGCCGAGCCCAGAACGTCGCACGGGCGGTTCAGCCCGTGTGCGGCATGATTGTTCCCCCCCGCGAGGCAACTGCGCAACGGGGGGCCACGATCGTCTCAGTGCAATGTGATGACGCCGCTCACCGTGCGGAACTCGACCGGCCTGATCAGCTCGCAATGGGCCACCGTCACGGAGTGCAGCGGTCCATCGAGTGTGCGCCGCCAGAAGTCGAGGAAGCGGTGCAGCTCCGGGAAATCCGGCGCGATGTCATATTCCTGCCAGATGTAGGTCTGCAGCAGCATCGGATGGTCCGGCAGCCTGTAGAGAATCGTCGCCGTCGTCAGGCCGTAGCCGGCGAGCTGCCGAATGAAGTCCTTCGAGACCATGATCCCTCCTCTCCCTTCCGGGAATTGTGAGTGAAGGACCCGCCCATCATCAATTCACAAATATGAATTTTCTGTTTAATTTCAATTGATTAGCAGCGCTCTCGCCACACTGCTGACAACTGTCCTGCCTCTTAGCACTCTCGCCGCGAGAGTGCTAAGATTTTCCGGTCTCGCTCTTGAGAGCGTTTTTTGGCTTCATATCTCGCGCGCGAGCCGGGAACACGCCGTCCACCAGAGCGTGCCGGGTCGGGCCGATGCGAGGAAACAATGCTGCGGGAGGTTCGCGATGAAATTCCGTCCCTTGCATGACCGCGTGGTCGTCCGCCGCCTGGAAAGCGAAGAGAAGACCAAGGGCGGCATCATCATCCCTGATACCGCCAAGGAGAAGCCCCAGGAAGGCGAAGTCGTCGCCGTCGGCCCCGGCACGCGCGACGAGAAGGGCAAGCTCGTTGCCCTCGACGTCAAGAAGGGCGATCGCGTGCTCTTCGGCAAATGGTCGGGCACCGAGGTGAAGATCGATGGTCAGGAGCTCCTCATCATGAAGGAGTCCGACATCCTGGGTGTTCTCGAGAATGTGGAGGCGAAGAAAAGGGCCGCCTGATCGGAAGGCTTTCGGTCTCACGCCTGACAGGGAGTGACGAACATGGCTGCCAAGGAAGTGAAGTTTTCGGCCGACGCGCGCGAGAAGATGCTGCGCGGTGTCGACATCCTCGCCAGTGCGGTCAAGGTGACGCTCGGCCCCAAGGGGCGCAACGTCGTCATCGAGAAATCGTTCGGCGCCCCCCGCATCACCAAGGACGGCGTCACCGTCGCCAAGGAGATCGAGCTCGAGGACAAGTTCGAGAA